>OMYA01000005.1 GCA_900315175.1 uncultured Bacteroidales bacterium | reverse complement strand
TTCGTCGGAGAGTTCGAAGATGATGTCGCATTTGTCGCCGACGAGAATCTGAGCGTAGGTTCTCTTGCTGAAGCCGTATTCATTTTCAGCGATGATTGAATACTGATAAAGTCCGGCTTGGAGGTTCTCGTCAACGAAATCCATCCTTTGGCCTTTGTTGCTTTCTGTTGTATAGATAAGCTCTCTGTCGCGGTAGACCATGACGGTGCAGCTTGTCAGAGGCTCGCCGTTGAGGTTGTTCGCAGGGTTTGTCCAGCTGATGCTGACGCTTGTCATGTCCTCGTTTTCAACCACTTCGAAGTCATTTATGGCTTGAGGACGGTTGAGATATTCCGGTGAGTTAGGGATGATGTGTCCGGTGAAGCCATTCACCATGTTGAATGCGTATTTTGTGGTGTTGAGTGCTCCGATAGGGCACCAGGCGTCGTCTTTGCCGCTCCAGCCCCAGTTGAAGTGGAAGTAGTCGTTCTCATCATAGCCGTCGCATACGAAGGCGTGACCTCCCTGCCAGTTGTCGTCCTGACCGCTATAATATAAAGGTATATTTTCATCAAGACCGCCTTCTTTCAGCATTTGAGCCCATTCTTCGTTGGTGTAGCCCGAACCCCACCAGTTGTCGTTGGTGACATGGTCGTCGCAGGTGTATCTGAAATAGTCGCGTAACGCTGGCGGAACAGACTCAGAATAAGCACCGCTGCCATTGCCGCCGTATTGCATGTCAACGGCGATGCCGCAATGATGCTGTAACTGTGCGATATAGAAATAGTCTTCTTCGGTGCTCAAGGAATCCAACTCGTTAGGCATCAGCTCGAAGTGATATTCTGTCTCACCAAAGTTGGCTGTCTGCTGCGGATAGCCGCTAGGATTGTAGGTGTATGAGCCTGTTCCCATTGGTGGCCAGTTGTAGAATTTCATCACCTGAGCCATTGCTGTGGCGACACAGCCTGCATATACGTGACCTCCGCTGCCTTCTGCGTCTTCAGGGCACTGGCTGTTCCATGGGAAATTCTGGTTCCAGATAGTCTGGCAGAGAGGTCCAACCACAGCGCGTGCCGCTCTTTCCTGGCTGATTTTCCCTGTCTCTGCAACAGATGTCCATTCAGCCTTGATGTCGGGAGTGACAGCGAGATTGTTGTCTCTGACATACTGAATCTCTTCACAGAAACTGTTAAGTGTAAACTCAAAACCCTCAGCGATATCGTTTGGGTTGAAGCGTCCTGTTGTGGAATAAGCCAAAATAGGCTTCACTCGGTCGTCGCCGGCAATGATGACGAAACCGTTGTCACCGCTGACATTAAAAACGTAGTAATCCACATCGCCGCGAGTGGCCGATGTATGGACCAGTTGAATGTCAAGCTTTTGTGCACCCTTGGCGGTACTCAAAAAACTCTGTCCGATGTGCTGAGCGCGCTGTGCATCGACAGGACCAGCAAAAATCTTGCCCATTGTCAAAACAAAAATGGCAATAAGTAATAAATTCTTCTTCATATTATTTGAATTAATTTGTTATTTGTTTTTTAATCTTTGTTTTTTTAATCGTGCAAAGATAGCGTTTTTCAATATTTTAGGTGCAAAAAACAGAAAATAATAACTTCGATGTTAGTTTTTTTGTTAAATTTGCACCTAAGTGGTAAAAATGTTATGAAGTATATTTGTACAGTAATCTTTCTTTTGTGTACATTATTTGCAAAAACGCAAATAATCGATCCGCTGTTGCTTGAGGAGCTGAATCGTTGTGCGGATGACGAAAAAATCGAAGTGGTGGTTGTTATGAAGGCGCAATATGACCGGGACGTTCTTAATCAGAAGGCGGGCACTTTCGCGATGCGTGCTGAGCGGCGTGATTTTGTTGTGAAAGAGATGAAGGCATTTGCGGAAAAATCTCAGGAAAGTTTAGTTAGGTTATTAAATATTTATGGTGTGGATATGCATGATGGCATGTCTCTGTTTTTTGCAAATGCATTATGTTTTTCGGCTACGAAAGATGTTATCATGATGATTTCGAGGCGAGATGATATAAAGATTATGGGGCTCAATAAACAAAGTCGTCTCGTCCCCGAAATCTCTTCGGAATCACGTGAAGTCACGCCGAATATCACACAGGTGCACGCTGAAGAAGTCTGGGCGCAGGGTTACACTGGTGCCGGTGTAGTGGTTGCTGTCGTTGATTCTGGTGTCAACTATAACCATGAGGATTTGGCCGACCATCTGTGGGATGGTGGAGATGCTTTCCCGCATCATGGATACGATATAGTCAACAATGATAATGACCCGATGGATGACAAAGGCCATGGGACGCATTGCGCAGGCACCGTTTTAGGTGATGGCACCGCCGGCTCGCAGACTGGCATCGCGCCAGATGCTGTTTTAATGTGTGTGAAAAGCATCAATGCAGAAGGCTTCGGCGGTTCTGTCAATATCGCAGGAGGCATGGAATGGGCTGTCGAACATGGCTGTGACGTCATCAGCATGTCGTTGGGCATGGTGAATGCTTCAATCACCGACAAGGAAGTGCTTCGCAGAACATGTGTCGCCATCAACGATGCCGGTGTCGTGGCTGCAGTTTGTGCCGGCAATGAAGGCCATATCCAAATTGTTGCCCCTGTCCCAAACAATGTCCGCGTGCCTGCAAGCTGCCCGCCTCCATATCTTGATCCCGACCAAATGGCAAATCCGGGCGAGCTGAGCTGTGTGATTGCTGTGGGCGCCGTCGACAGCAACGACAATGCAGCATATTTCACCTCAAGAGGCCCCGTCACTTGGCAGGATACCGAGTTCGGTGACTACGCTTACGAACCTGGTATCGGACTAATCCGCCCAGATGTGTGCGCCCCCGGTGTGGCAATAAAAAGCCTTGACTATCTCACAACAAACGGCTATACCAATATGGACGGAACCTCACAGGCGACACCGTGTGTCGGCGGCATCATCGCATTGATGCTGCAAAAGAACCCTAACCTTATGCCTGCAGACATCTGCCGCATTTTGGAAGAGACATCATTAAAACTGACCCCAACTAAAAGCAACATCACCGGTGTCGGCCGTGTCGACGCCCTCGCCGCCGTCAATGCCGTGGAACCATTTGATGCTGTTGATGAAAATAATGACAATAGCTTAATGGTTTATCCTAATCCGGCAAACGACTATATCAAAATTGTAGAGAATCTCACCGAAACCTCTAATATATCTTTGATGAATATTCATGGTCAGTTGATCGATATTAATGTTAAAAACAATCGTATCGACGTCTCAAACCTGCCTAACGGCATTTATTTTATAAAAATAGGGGATAAATCGACAAAGATCATTATTGAAAAATAATGTAAAACCTAAAAAAAAATGTGATATTTTTGCGGCATGAATATCACATTGAAAGAAGTCGCGACAAAAAATGAGCTGAAGGCATTCGTTCATTTCCCCAATGAGTTATATAAAGATAACCCTTGCTACGTGCCGCAAATAGAGTCGATGGACCGTGACACGCTCAACCCTAAGAAAAACCACGCTTTTGAGGTGTGTGAAGGCAAGTACTGGCTTGCATATGACGAAAACGGCAGGATAGTGGGGCGTGTGGCAGGCATCATCAATCATCGTTACAACGAGAAGGTAGGGGAGAAGATATGCCGTTTCGGCTTCATCGATTTCGTTGACAATCACGAGGTCTCCAAGGCTCTGATGCGCGCTGTGGAGCAATATGCGAAAGATAAAGGCATGACCATGGTGAGCGGTCCTACAGGCTTCCTTGAGTTCGACGCCGCCGGCATCCTCGTCGAGGGCTTCGACAAATTACCAACGGCTTACGGCAAATACAACGCACCATATTACGAACAGCATATTCTCGATCTCGGCTACAGGAAAGAAGTCGATTTTGTGGAGTACCGTATCCTTGTGCCAGATGTCATACCCGAGCGTTACGCCTGTTTCGCTGAGGTGGTGGCAGAGAAAAACGAGCTACATCAGGCAGTGCTGCACAAACGCTCCGACCTCAATCCATATCTTGATGGCGTGTTCACCTGCATGAACGCGGCATATTCAAAGCTTCACGGCTTTTCTGAGTTGACGCCGGGTCAGTGTGAAGACCTGAAAAAACAGTTTCTTGGCAATGTCAACGTGGATTTCGTCTCAATAGTGCTCGACAAAAACGAGAAAGTGGTGGCTTTTGGCGTGGGACTCCCGTCACTCTCACTCGCGATGCAGAAGGCAAATGGCAGCCTGCTCCCATTCGGATTTATCCATATCTTAAGGGCTTTGAAGAAAAATGACACCCTCGACCTGCTGCTCATCGCTATCGACGACGAATATCAGAACAAAGGCGTCAACGCCATGATTTTCGACAAATTTGCGCAAGGCATCAAGAAAAACGGCGTCAAATACATAGAATCGACGCGAGAACTGGAAGACAACACAACAGTCCAGAATCTTTGGGGACGATTCGAACACTATTTGCACAAACGCGCAAGAGTGTATTCCAAAAATATATAATAGCGACAAAAAACTATTAACCTGAATTTTTTTAAAAATTTTTGTTTTAAATCAAAAAATCCTTAATTTTGTAGTTCATTTAGAGCACATTTTTAGGGATTTAATTAAAAATATTTATATTATGTATCTGATAGTCAACAAGAAAGAATTAGCACAGGACACCTTTATGATGGAAATCGAGGCTCCGCGTCTCTCGAGAGCGGCTCTTCCGGGTCAGTTCCTTATCATTAAAATGACAGAAAAAGCTGAGCGTATCCCGCTCACAATCAGTGACAACGACCCTTGGAACGGCACTGTGACGATTGTTTTCAAGGCTATCGGAAAATCGACACAAGAGATGGCAAAATACAAAGTCGGCGACACTTTCCTCGATGTTGTGGGCCCTCTCGGACGTCCTTCGGAGTTTATTCACATGTCGTATGAGGAGCGCAAGACCAAACGTTATGTATTCATCGGCGGCGGCGTGGGTATCGCACCAATCTTCCCGCAGGTGAAATGGTTGTATCATAACGGCGTCAAGGCTGATGTCATCATCGGCGCACGTACTCACAGCCTCCTCGTGTATGAAGATGAGCTCTCTTCAATGTCGAATCTCTACGTCACCACAGATGACGGCACTTCAGAATATAAAGGTCTCGTCACCGATATGCTGCAACGTCTTGTAGACCAAGGCAATCACTACGACGAATGTATCGCTATCGGCCCGATGATTATGATGAAATTTGTGTGCCAGCTCGCGCAGAAACTCAACATCAAATGCACCGTATCAATGAACGCCTTGATGGTCGACGGCACCGGTATGTGCGGCGCTTGCCGTATCAGCGTTGGCGGACAGACTAAGTTCACCTGCGTCGACGGCCCTGAGTTCGATGGCGCAAAAGTCGATTTCGCGGAGGCAATGAAACGCCAGTCGATGTATAACAACGTGGTAGAGCACAAACAGCTTGAAAATGAAGAAAAAGCCGAAGGTCATAAATGCCACATCGGCGGCATCCTCGACGAGCCTCGTGACAAGAAGCATCGTGTGAAGATAACGGAACAAGACCCGCTTGTGCGCGCTCATAACTTCGATGAGGTGTGCCTCGGTTACACTGCTGAAGAAGCCGTCGTGGAAGCACAGCGCTGCTTGAATTGCGGCCGCCCACAGTGCGTCACAGGCTGCCCGGTCAATATCAATATCCCTGGTTTCGTCAAGAAAGTGGCGGAAGGTGACTTCCTCGGCGCCGCTCAGATCATCGACGAAGACTCGGCTTTGCCGGCAGTTTGCGGCCGTGTGTGCCCGCAGGAGACACAGTGCGAAGGCAAGTGCGTGATGGGAGTGAAGTTCGAACCTATCGCCATCGGAAAACTCGAACGTTTCGTGGGCGACTGGTCACGCGAGAATAATATCAACCTTGTAAAACCTGTCAAGAAAAACGGTAAACGCGTAGCTGTCATCGGCTCGGGCCCTTCAGGCTTGACATGCGCAAAAGAATTGCTCGTGAAAGGCTACGACGTCACAGTGTTCGAGGCATTGCATGAGTTCGGCGGCGTGTTGGCTTACGGTATCCCTTCGTTCCGTCTTCCAAAAGAAACCGTCGTGCGTCATGAGGTGGAGAACGTGATGCGTCTCGGCGGCCATTTCTTCAAAGACGTGGTCATCGGCCGTACAGCATCAATCGAATCGCTCATGAAAGACGAGCATTTCGACGCAGTTTTCATCGGCTCTGGCGCCGGTCTGCCGAAGTTCATGAACATCCCTGGAGAGAACCTCTGCGGTGTCGTCTCGGCAAACGAGTTCCTCACAAGAAACAACCTGTTATTTGCATATAAGGAAGGCTACGAGACACCTAACTATGTCGGTAAGAAAGTGGCTGTCGTCGGTGGCGGCAATGTCGCTATGGACGCTGCACGTACCGCCTTGCGTCTCGGTGCCGACGTGCATATCGTATACCGTCGTTCAGAGGCTGAGCTTCCGGCACGTGCCGAAGAGGTGCATCACGCCAAGGAAGAAGGCATCCTGTTCGACCTTCTCTGCAACCCTGTCGAGATAATCGGCAACGAGGAAGGCTGGGTCAACGGCATGAAATGTGTCAGAATGGGTCTCGGCGAGCCTGACGCTTCTGGCCGTCGCCGTCCTGTCGAGATCAAAGGCTCTGAGTTCGTCCTCGATGTCGACATGGTTATTATGGCACTCGGCACGTCACCTAACCCGTTGATTTTCAGAACGACACCAGGCTTGAATGCCGACAAACACGGTTGTATCATCGCCAATGACAATGGCCGTACCACACGTAACGGTGTCTACGCCGGTGGTGACGCCGTGAGTGGCGCAGCAACAGTAATCCTCGCCATGGGAGCCGGTAAGAAGGCAGCTAAGGCTATTGATGATTATCTCCGAGGCGAGATGATGTAGTTTTAGCCATTAGCTATTAGACGTTAGTCTTTAGTCGTTAGTATGGGGTCTTTGGTAATTTCTAAAGACTAAAGACTAGCGACTAAAGACTTTTTTATTAAAAATGTTATTATATCAAAAAAAAATGTATTTTTGCAACCGATTTCAGGTGCCTGACGAAGGCCCAACAGGGAATCGGGTGAGAACCCCGGACAGTTCCCGCTGCTGTGAACTCTTACAGCGCCCGCAGATGTCACTGTTTATCCCATATAAACGGGAAGACGCCGGCGTAAGGAGTGAGTCAGAAGACCTGCCTGAAATCGAAGACATTTGAGACTTTCGGGATAAGAGTCGGTCAGAAATTCAGGGTAAAATGAAGAAATTGTTTGTATTACTGTTTCTTGTTGTTTCCTTCGCCGCCAAGGCTCAGGATACGATAATGCTGCAGGCTGTCGAGGTCAACGCTGATGCTGTCAGGCGTAACCAGGCGGAGACTGCCATGGAACGTAAGATGGACACCGCTCTGCTCAAACGTCTCAACACCATCACGATGTCGCAGCTTCTCATCCAGCACAGCCCCGTCTTCATCAAGACATACGGCCCTGGCGGCGTGGCGACGGCATCGTTCAGAGGCACTACAGCGAGCCACACACTCGTGCTGTGGAACGGCTTCCAACTCAACGCTCCCACACTCGGACAGGTCGATTTCAGCACCATCCCGGTGTTTATGACCGAACAGGTGGCATTGAAGTGGGGCAGCGGCACGTCGGCAAACAGCGGCGGCCTCGGTGGAGTGGTCAACATTGAGAACACTCAGCACTTCGGGGAGGGACTGCTCCTCGATATGAAACAGACATACGGCAGTTTCAATTCCTTCGGCTCTTACATCACTGCCGGTTATTCATGGGCGAATCACCTGTTGCGGGTGAAAGCTTATCGTTTCTCGAGCGACAACGACTTCGAGTACTACAACATAGGCGTAATCCCGCATCAGGTGATGAAGCAAAAAAACGGCGAGTTTGTCGACTACGGTCTCATGCCGGAATATCAATGGCGACACCGTAACTCGTTGATAACCATCGTGTCGTGGAACCAGTGGGGCGACCATAACTGCCCGCAAATCATGCCGAATGTCAACAGCGACACTAAGGAATACACCGAAAACGGCTATTCAAGAAACTTTGTCTCATATAAAACATATTGGCAGACAGGTAAAATAGAGGTGAAATCGGCGTATTTCTACGAGAAACAGCATTATTTCCTCGAGTCATATACCGATATTGGTACTCCAGTGACTCAGATTAACTCGAAAAATGATGCCAATATCTTCCATCAGATCGTTGATTTGAATCAGGATTTGTATAAGTCGTGGAAACTCAACGCAAAGGTGCAATATGACCACGAACAGGTGACGTCAAACAACTATAATGGCCTCAAAGACCGCGACATTATGTCGTTTTACGCCGCTGTGACTGGTAAGTTGTTGAAACCCTTGGATTTGCGTCTTACTTTGCGTAACGATTGGATAGATTGGGAATCGGCAGGATTCTTCCCGACAGCGACACTTTCTTATAGCTCTATTTATCTTAAAGGCCTGAAATTCAATGCGGGATATAGCCATAACTTCAGAAGTCCGAGCTTGAACGACCTTTATTGGAACCCTGGAGGCAATCCTGATTTGAAACCTGAAAACGGTCGTACACTCGACGGAAACATCATGTTTTCAAGGAGTTTCGGAAGATTCTCAGTGGAAAGCACCCTCGGCTCATATTATTCACAAGTGAAAGATTGGATTCAATGGGTGCCGACGACATACAGATATTGGGTGCCTGAAAATGTCAATACGGTGATAGCTTACGGCGCAGAAGCGCATCTGAAACTGAATTGTTTTGTTAATGACTGGAATTTCTCCATTTCCGGGAATTATGTCTACAGCCACACTACCGATGAAAGCGGCCAACAGCTGATTTACATACCTTTGCATCATGCAAACGCTTTCGCGGAAGTGAAATGGCGTACGTGGAACATGACGTATACGATGGAATATACCGGTGAACGCAAAACCTCCATGAATGCCAACGAATTCTATGGCTTCCAGCTGAATCCTTATACTTTGCATCATGTTTCATTTGGCAAACGACTCGGGAAGTTTTATGCTGATTTTAAGATAAACAATATCACCGATGTCGATTATATGGCGGTTCTTTGGCGCCCTATGCCAGGCAGAAACTATGAAATCGGTTTGAGCTACAAATTTTAATACATTAAATATGAAAAGAAAAGTCCTGTTTTTGAGTTTTGTTATCGCAATGGCACTCGTGTCGTGCAACAAAAGGAATGATTCGCCACAGCCGGCGCCACAACCTGCCACAAAAGGCCTTTTTGTCCTGAATGAAGGCACTTTCACATACGCTAATGCATCGCTGTCGTTTTATGATTTTGAAAAAAACGAGGCAGAAAACAATCTGTTTTTCAGAGCGAATAACGCCCCGATAGGCGATGTGGGCCAATCACTTGCACTTATTGCCGATGACCTTTACATCGTTGTTAACAACAGCAAATATATTTATAAGGTAGATGCTAAAACTATTATCTATAAAGCTAAAATCGAAGGTTTTACCTCACCAAGATATATGTTGCAAGTCAATAATGACAAGGCTTACGTCTCTGACCTTGTAAGCACAGGTTTCTGGGTGCTGAATCTAAATAACTTGAGTAAGAGTTTCGTTGAGACAGGCAATACTACAGAGGCTATGGTGAAGGTCGGTAATGAGGTGTTTATGTCAAATTGGTCAAACTACTATACTGGTGGTGTGTCTTCGAATAGAACAATTCAAGTTATTGACTGTGTGAACGATGAGCTTGTAGATGAAATAGAAGTGGCGAAAGAGCCAAGTGCAATGGTTGTTGATAAAAACAATCATATCTGGGTGTCATGCAGTGGCGATTATGTGCAGCCATACGAGCCTTCAATCATCTGTATCGACGCCGCCACACATCAGGTTATCCGTCGTTTTGACCTTGCAGAAGGCAGCTATCCGAGCGGATTGGCAATCGACGGAGCAGGGGAGAACATCTTCTTTATGAATGGCGGCTACGGCACTTTGAATGTCTATAAAATGTCTGTTGATGCCACAGAAATCCCTGAGACTCCATTCATTACAACTGATAGCAGGGTGTTTTACAATCTGAAAGTCAACCCGCAAAACGGTGATATTTACGTTACTGATGCCAAAAACTACGTTGTAAACGGCGATTTGCTACGTTATTCTTCCAACGGCACACTTCTCGGGACATACGAAATGGGCCTTATTCCGAGCTATATGCTTTTCAATTAATATAATCCTAATTTGCTCGAGAACCATCCTCAAAAGGGGTGGTTCTCTTTTTTTTTGTCATTCCGACCGAAGTGGAGGTATCTCATCCAAACAATTCAGAGATTTAAAAAATCCTATTTTCTTCATGTGATGAAGAAGATTTTTTTGTATTTTTGTAAATTGTTTTTAAAACTATCTTTATGCGAAGATTTGCTACATCATCAATCACTAAAAAGCTTATCATGGCTGTCACCGGTGCCGGCCTGGTGCTATTTCTGCTGTTTCATGGCGCAATGAATGTCGTCTCAATCTTTTCAGAAGACGCATATCGATGGATTTGCGAGTTTCTGGGCGCTAATTGGTATGCTATAGTAGGAACAATAGGTTTGGCTGTTTTGACGGCTTTACATATCATTTATGCCTTTATTCTGTCATTTCAGAACTTCAAGGCACGTGGACGTCAGCATTATGCCGTCAACGAACGACCTGAGGGCGTGTCGTGGGCATCGAAAAACATGCTCGCTTTAGGTGCTTTCATCTTGTTCGGGCTTGCTTTCCACCTTTATGACTTCTGGTCGAAGATGCAGCTTGCCGAATTAAAAGGCGACACCCCTGTCGACGGCATCGACCAGATAAAATTCATCTTCTCGAACAACTATCTCAGCATCATGTACCTGCTCTGGCTCTTCGCGATATGGTTCCATCTCTCACACGGAATCGCCAGCGTGATGCAGTCGATAGGATGGAGCAACCACGTGTGGCAACGCCGCATCGAATTCCTCGGGAAACTCTTCGCCTTCTTAATAGTGGCGATGTTTGTTTCTGTTGTAATATATTATTGGTTAATTGTTTAAAATATAAAATATAAAGTATAACTTTAAGTTTAAAATTTGCAACTTCGAACTCCAAATTTGTAACTAATTTTGAAAAAGATGGAACTGAACTCAAAGATACCGGCTGGCCCTTTATCAGAAAAATGGACAAAGTATAAGACTGAGCAGAAGCTCGTGAACCCAGCCAACAAACGCAAACTCGACATCATAGTGATCGGTACTGGCTTGGCTGGAGCGTCGGCTGCCGCCTCTTTCGGCGAGATGGGTTTTAACGTCAAGGCGTTCTGCATTCAGGACAGCCCGCGACGTGCGCACAGTATCGCGGCACAAGGCGGAATCAACGCCGCTAAGAACTATCCTAACGACGGCGACAGCGTGCAGCGTCTGTTTAACGACACTATCAAGGGTGGCGACTACCGTGCGCGTGAGGCTAATGTCTATCGTCTGGCCGAGGTCAGCAACAGCATTATCGACCAATGCGTCGCACAAGGTGTGCCGTTTGCACGCGATTACAGCGGACTGCTTGCTAACCGTTCATTCGGCGGCGCCCAGGTGTCGAGAACGTTCTATGCCAAGGGTCAGACCGGACAACAGCTGCTTTTGGGCGCTTACGGGGCTCTCAGCAAGGAAGTGGAGAAGGGGACGGTGAAGATGTATGCCCGCCGCGAGATGTTGGATGTAGTCGTCGTTGACGGCCGCGCACGCGGTGTTATAGTGCGCAACCTCGTCACAGGCGAGCTCGAAAGATATGCCGCTCATGCAGTGGTCATCGCTTCTGGCGGGTACGGACGCGTGTTCTTCCTCTCGACAAATGCAATGTCATCAAACGGCTCTGCAATATGGCAGTGCTATAAGAAAGGCGCCTGCATGGCAAACCCTTGTTTTACACAGATTCACCCTACATGCATCCCAATTCACGGCGACTACCAGTCAAAACTGACGCTGATGAGCGAGTCGCTGCGTAACGACGGCCGTATCTGGGTGCCTGAAGACGCCGAAAAAGCCCGCCTTCTCCGTGAAGGCAAGATCAAAGCCACCGACATCCCCGAAGAGGAACGCGACTACTACCTCGAACGTCGCTATCCGTCGTTCGGAAACCTCGTCCCTCGTGATGTGGCATCACGCGCTGCCAAGGAACGCTGCGATGCCGGATATGGTGTCAACAACACTGGCCGCGCAGTCTATCTTGACTTCAAAGAAGCAATACAACGTCTTGGCCGTCAAGCAGTTGAGGAGAAATATGGCAACCTTTTCGAGATGTACGAACGCATCGTCGACGAAAACCCTTACGTCACTCCGATGATGATTTATCCTGCCGTCCACTATACCATGGGCGGCCTCTGGGTCGACTACGAACTTCAAACGACAGTCAAAGGCCTGTTCGCTGCCGGCGAAGCAAACTTCTCCGACCACGGAGCCAACCGTCTCGGCGCTTCAGCATTGATGCAGGGCCTCTCTGACGGATATTTCGTGCTTCCATATACCATGCAAAACTATCTCGCCGACCAAATCAACGTGCCTCATATCAGTACTGATTTGAAAGAATTCGACGAAGCGGAAAACGCTGTGCGTCAAAAGATTACAAAGATTTTGTCCATAAATGGCGATACCACTGTCGACATGATTCACCGCCGTTTGGGACATATCATGTGGGAGAAAATCGGCATGTCGCGCACCGAACAGAGCCTCAAGGAAGCCATCGAGGAAATCAAAGCTCTGAGAGCCGAATTCTGGCAAAGAGTCAAGGTGCCGAACGTCGATGGCATGAATACCGAGCTCGAAAAAGCCTTGCGTGTCGCCGATTTCCTCGAGATGGGTGAGCTTGTTGCACGTGATGCCTTGATGCGTAACGAGTCATGCGGCGGCCACTTCCGAGCCGAATACCAGACTCCTGACGGCGAAGCAAAACGTGATGACGAACATTATGCCTTCGTCGCCGCATACGAGTTCCAAGGTGTTGATAATGAGCCTATTCTGCATAAAGAAGAGCTTAAATTTGAGAATGTTGAACTGAAACAAAGAAATTATAAATAGTTTTCTCCCGTCATTTCGACCGAAGCGAAGCGGAGTGGAGAAATCTTCTGCAAAAAGAAAGATACAAATTATGAATATAAAATTAAAAATTTGGCGCCAGCGCAATGCATCATCTGAAGGTCAATTTGTTGAATATCAATTAAATGATGTTCCTGCAGAAGCCTCATTCTTGGAAATGTTGGATATCCTCAACGAGCAGCTCGTCTTGAAAGGCGAGGACCCTGTCACCTTCGACCACGACTGTCGCGAGGGCATTTGTGGTGCCTGCGGATTATACATCAATGGACATCCTCACGGACGTTTTAGGAACACTACAACATGCCAGCTGCACATGCGTAAGTTCAAAGACGGCGACACTATCACCGTCGAGCCATGGCGCTCTGAAGCTTTCCCTATTATCAAAGATCTGATGGTCGACCGAACAGCTCTCGATAAGATTATTCAGGCTGGTGGTTATATTTCAGTGCATACTGGCGGTGTGCCTGACGCAAACACTATACCTGTCAACAAACATGACGCGGATTTGGCTATGGATGCCGCATCTTGCATAGGCTGCGGAGCCTGCGTGGCAGCATGCAAAAACGGCAGCGCCATGCTCTTCGTCGGCGCCAAGGTGTCGCAGTTCGCGCTTCTCCCTCAAGGTCAGATAGAGTCGGCTGACCGCGTGCAGAAAATGGTGGCGCGCATGGATGAACTCGGCTTCGGCGGCTGCTCAAACACATACGCTTGCCAGGCTGAATGCCCCAAAGGCATCTCCGTTACCAATATAGCCCGCATGAATCGCCAGTTTTTGGCCGCAAAGATAACAGAACCGCTATAGAGACATGGCCTTTCTCTATCCTCAAATGCTCTTCGGCCTTTTCGCACTCGCGATACCGATAGTCATCCATCTGTTTAACTTCAGACGGCATAAAGTCGTGTATTTCAGCAACACAGCAACGCTGAAGACAATAGAGCAGGAGAATGCCAAAACAAAAAAACTTAAATACATTATCTCATTGATAATGAGAATGTTATTCATCGCCGGTCTTGTTTTTGCTTTCGCGTATCCATACAATCCTGAACAGAAACTGAAAACCGACGATGCTGACAATCTTGTAGCTGTTTATATCGACAATTCAATGTCGATGCACAGCCAGTCGTCAGAAATCTCGTTGATAGAAGACGCGAGAGCTGCAGCACGCAAAATCGTCGGTAATATCAGCCCGTCACAAAGGTTTGTGCTGCTCACTAACAGCCGTCAGCCCGACAATGAATACCCGATGAACCAGGACGAGATGCTGATGAGCATCGATGCGATGCAGACAGAGGCTTCTCCTATGAGTTTCAATAACTTATATGAAAACCTGCAGATGATAATGAAGCGTAACGGCTTCAAATCTGCCTCTTTGTTCATGTATTCCGACTTTCAAGACAACATGATGAACATGGACGACCTCGTCGCAGACTCCTCAATTCAGCTCGTCGCAATGCCGTTAAAGTCTGATTATCAACAGAATATATATATCGACACAGTGTGGCTGGCGTCGCCTATTTTGCAAAAAGGTCTTGCAAACGAAATCAATGTGCGCGTTGTCAACGAGAGCGCGAAAGACATAAACGGTCTCCCCGTAAATTTCGAGATAGACGGTAAATCTTTGGCGTTCAATACGATAGATATACCTGCAAACGGTAAAAACGAGGTCGCAATGCAATTCGTACTGTACGAGTCCGCAGAAAACAACGCTACCGTTTCCATCAACGACTACCCGATAACATTTGATGATACCTACAATTTCGTTTTGAACGTGCGCCCAATCATAAAAATCGTGGAATTATCTGCAGGCGTTGGCGATTTATCGATAAAAACGTTGTTTTCAAACGATTCTTTGTTCGATTATCATGTGATGAATCCTTATCGCCTCGACCAACAATTTCTCTCTGATTGTCAGATGGTTATCGTTGATGGCGACGCAAATATCAACGAAACAATGTGGCAGGCTGTTATCGATTTCGCCAATGATGGCGGCAGCGTGGTGGTGTTCCCTTCAGAGGTCGCAGATAACTCTAAAATTTCTGAGTTCTCTAATGATACTTTGGCAATAAGTACTATCGCATCACAACATCCGTTCTTTGATGACATCTTCGTCAACATCCCCAACAATGCCGATCTTCCAAAGGTTTACAAACATATTCAGATAGATAAAAGTCGTTTTTCTAACACTCTGACACTCATTTCTTTACAGAATGGTGCTTCATTTGTTACTTTAAGTAAAATTGGAAGCGGAAACGTCTTTTGTTTTGCATCACAATTGGGTAAAGATTGGACCAATTTTGCAGATAATGCGCTGTTTGTTCCAATCATGTACAAAATTGCAATGATAGGTGGGCAGATGAACCGTTTGTCATATACTTTGGGCGTAGACAAAGACATCACGATCAATGATTTGACAGCTTTTTCTGATGGCGATGTCCGCATTCGTGACACTCAAGGCAATTTCGAGATGATTCCGATGGTTGAGATGCGCAACAACCGAGCGCTGATAGAGCTTTACGATGAATTGCCGGGTGCCGGATTCTACACAATCAGTAAAGGAGATGAAGTTATTGAAACGACAGCTTGGAACGATAACCGCAAAGAGTCGAGAATGAAGTTTTTGGATAGGGAAGAAGTTTATAAATTGTTGAAAGACAATGGATTAAATCTTCTTGCCGTGATGAAAGCCGATGAGATTCATTCTAACGATATGATGGAAATGATGGTACGCCGTTCGATGCTGTGGAAGTCATTCATTATCTTGGCGTTGATATCTTTGTTGATAGAAATTTTGGTTTTGCGGTTCTGGAAATAAAATTTTTTCTTATCTTTGTGCATTGAATTATTATTGAAAACTTGTGTAGAGACGGAAGGAAATCCGTCCCAATAAAATATTTGACAGATGGCAGATTTTGATGACGAAAATGTTGATAATCAGGAACTTGAAGAGATAAATGAGATTGGTGACGATGTCACGCAAGTGCTTGACGGCTTCGATCCGACGGCGGAAGAGGAGTCGGGAATGCTTGTGCAGTCGGGCGATGGCTACCGTATTGTGCCTCTGAAGGGCATGTTCGAGAACTGGTTCCTCGACTACTCATCGTATGTCATCCTTGACCGTGCTGTGCCAGAGATTGACGACGGCTTGAAGCCTGTGCAGCGCCGTATCCTGCATTCCATGAAGGAAATCGACGACGGACGCTACAACAAAGTGGCTAATATCGTGGGTAACACCATGAAATACCACCCTCACGGTGACGCTTCCATCGGCGACGCACTTGTGAATCTGGGCCAGAAAGACCTTCTCATCGACTGTCAGGGTAACTGGGGCAATATCCTTACCGGCGACGGTGCAGCGGCTCCACGTTACATCGAGGCACGTCTGTCAAAATTCGCTCTTGACGTGGTTTTCAACCCGAAAACGACGGATTGGACCTTCTCTTACGACGGTCGTAATAAAGAGCCTATCTCGCTTCCTGTGAAGTTCCCGTTGCTGCTTTTCCAAGGCGCTATGGGTATCGCGGTGGGTTTGAAATCGGAGATTCTGCCGCATAACTTCAATGAACTCATCGACGCTTCCATCTCTTACCTCAAAGACGAGCCTTTTGAGCTCTATCCTGACTTCCAGACAGGTGGTTTGATCGATGTCAGAGGCTACAACGACGGTGGCCGCGGTTCAAGAGTGCAGGTGAGAGCTAAAATCTCACAACTCGACAAAAAGACATTGGTAATCACTGAGATACCATACGGAACGACGACAGAGACACTGATTCAGTCAATCACTCAAGCTGGCGAAAAAGGTAAGATTAAAATCCGCCGTGTTGATGACAATACTTCGAAAAACGCTGAAATAGTCATTCATCTCGCTCCAGGTGTCTCGCCAGACCAGACTATCGACGCACTTTATGCTTTCACGAAGTGCCAGGTCAAGCTGAACAGCCTCTGCACATGCGTTATCCATAATGATAAGCCTGAATTTACTACCATTTCAGCGATTTTAAGGCATAACACTGACCATACTCTCGATTTGTTGAGCTGGGAGCTTCAAAATACTCTCGAAGAGCTTGAGGGTCAATGGCATTGGATTTCACTCGAGAAGATTTTCTTTGAGAAACGAATCTATAAGATCTTGGAAAAAGACGCGCCAAGCTATGACGCTCAGATTGATGCCATCGAAAAGGCATTCGACCCATATCGTCCGCAGTTGAAGAAGGATATCACTCGTGACGACGTGCTCAAGCTTTGTGAGAAACCGGTTCGTAAAATCTCTAAATTTGATATAAAAAAAGCTGAGGATCAATTACTTGATATCGAGAAACAGATCGAACAGGTGAAATACGACCTCGACCATATAGTGGATTACACAATCCATTATTTCGAGGAGATGAAGCGTAAATACGGCAAAGGACGCGAGCGTAAGACCGAGATACGCAACTTCGACAACATCTCGGCGGTGGCTGTGGCGGCTAACAACGAGAAGCTGTACGTCAACAAAGAGGAAGGTTTTATCTGTAACTCATTGGGAATCAAGAAGGAACAAAACAAAGACGCTTACGGATATGTTTGCGACTGTTCCGACATCGACGATGTCATAGTGTTCCGTGAAAACGGCACGTTCTCGGTGGTTAAGCTGCAGCCAAAGCTGTTCGTCGGACCTGAGAAGATTATCTACGCTAATATTTACCATAAAGGCGACAAACGCACGATATACAACATGGCTTATCGCAATGGAAAGCCAGGAAATCCGTACTATGTCAAGCGTTTCTACGTCGACGGCATAACTCATGACAAGATTTATGACCTCACAATGGGCGAACCAGGCTCAAAAGTGGCTTATTTCTCAGCAAATCCTAACGGAGAGGCGGAAGTCATCAAGGTGCTGCTGCGCCCGGCTCCGAAGCTCAAAAAGCTGTCGTTCGACTATGATTTCGCCACTTTGGACATCAAAGGACGCGGAAGTAGAGGTAATAAGCTCACAAATCACAGCGTAAACCGCATTTTTAAGCGCGAGGAAGGCGTTTCGACCCTCTCGGCAAGGGAAATATGGTACGACGACACTGTAAAGCGTCTGAACGCCGATGGACGCGGTGTTTCGATCGGAAGATATTCAGGCAACGACAGAATCATGCAGATTCACGCCAACGGCGAGTTCCGCCTCACTAACTTCGACCTCTCGACGCATTTCGACGACGACATGACGATGATTTTCAAGTTCGAACCAGAGACGATATTCACCGTTTTGTATATCGAAGCTGAGACTAAGTTGATGTATATCAAGAGGTTCACTGTTGAGGAAGACACTCCTCTCAACAAACGAATCTCATTCATCGGTGAAGGCGAAGATGCCAAGTTTATTGCCGTCAATATGGATGTTTTGCCAAGACTGTTGCTGAAATTCAACGATGGCGTAAGCGGCAAACACTTTGAGGATGAGGAAGTTAACGTCGACGAATACATCGGAGTGAAGAGTTACAAGGCAAAAGGCAAGCGACTCTCAGTTCACGACGTGAACTATTACGAGTTTCTGGAGCCGTTCGAGGTGCCGGAGCCTCCAGCGGAAGAAGAGGCTGAGCCTACTGCAGAGACCCCGGATAATGTCGAGGGTGAAGAAACATCAGAGAATACCGAGAATCCTAATGCAGAAACTGTTGATAATGAAGAGCTTGACGAAACTGACAATAAAGACGGCCAACTAACGTTATTCTGACACGATAATATCTGTGAAATCTGTGAGAGATAAAAAGAATGATATGAAAAGAAATGTAATTTTACTGGTTATATGTGCGATTCTGCTCCTGATTTCTTGTTCCGAGCAGCACGGCATCGCACGTCGTTTTGTGAAAAACAACCGCAAAACTGTCGTGGCTTTATACGTCCCTCATATGTTGGTGAAACGGAACATGCGAAACGATTCGATACCGGAACATCTTGCTGATTCATCGCTTCAGGCGCATATCGAATACCTCGAAAATCAAGTTAAAGTAATAGATAAAATAGATGATGATAAGTTTTTGGATATCATTTATTTAAATATGAAGAAGACTTTAAATGATTATGGACTGGAAGTGGAGTATTGGGAGGATAGTATCTCGCAACCCGACTCGACACATTGGGTGATTGAGATACCTCGAATTGAGGTGACGGAGGCATGGGAAAATCAGCAGTTTTGCAAATGGGTATATGAGAACCGCTATTGCATGGATGTGCCTGTCGATATGGTTAATGTGGCAACTTGGTTCGGTCTCGCCAATGACACCACCTATATGATGGCGTTTACCGAGCAGAACTATTTCAACGATACCGATGTGGATTTTGATATTGACTATCAAACAAATAAGGTTTATGCAAAGACTTATTGCGATACTATAAACATCGACGGTTTTTATAAGTTCGCCTCGGTTTTAGGACGCCTCTACGCCGGCTATTGTTACGACTTTATGATGAATAAATACATTGATAGTCATGAGGTTGGCGCGATAGATACAATAAATCGTTACCGTTACGACCCATACGAAAGATATTTCTATCAGACTCAACGTGATTATCTTATCGAGATAAAATGACGGTGAAGAAAAACACTTCGCTCGAAAGCATGTTAATAACTAATGGCTAACGGCTAATAGCTAACGGCTAACAGCTAAAGTCTCTTCCTTCCCTGAATCTCTTTGATTTTCGCCTTCATCTCGTTAGGTTTCACGTCGGTGACTTTGCCGTCGAAAACGATGCGGATGCTGCCGGTTTCTTCGGAGACAACCAAAACGATGCAGTCGTGGGTCTCTGAGACGCCTATACCTGAACGGTGACGCAGGCCGTAACTGCCAGGCAATCTTGTCTGTTGCGTGATAGGAAGGATGCAACGTGCAGCCACTATTTTATTTTTCGAGATGACCATCGCACCATCGTGGAGCGGACTGTTTTTGAAGAAGATATTCTCAAGCAATGGCTTGCTTATGACAGCGTCGATAACCACCCCTGTGTCGATAATGTCTTGTAAATCATTCTCTTGCGTGAGTAGAATCAATGCGCCAACCTTTCCTTCACCCATCGAGATACATGCCTCGCATATCGGGTCGAGGTCTGTCTCATCAGACTCTTTGTATGTTACGCCAAAATGTGCGAAGAACCTTCTAAAACCGATGGCAAACTTGGATGTTCCGATGCTTAGCAAAAACCTGCGGATTTCTGGTTGGAAAATGATGATTAATGCTATGAAACCGACGTTGACGAAGGCTCCGAGGATGTAGGTGAGGAGCTCCATGTGCAGCAATGTCACGATTTTGAGGCCGATAATCACCGCCACGATGCCGATGAAGATGTTGATTGCCGTGCTTCCTTTCACCAGCGTGTAAAGAAAATACAACAACAATCCCACCAGAAATATATCCAGAATGTCCAAATAACGAATCTGAATAAAAGAGCTTATCATCAAATCAACCATAACGTTAGAATTAACTCACAAAAATACTATTTTTTTTAAAACGGCAACATTTTTTTATTTCGTCATTTCGACTGGAGTGTAACGCAGTGGAACGGAATGGAGAAATCCTTGTTTAACTAAATCATTCAATTGTTTACGTAAATAAAGGATTTCTCGACTACCATCTCACTGTGTTCGATGTTCGCTCGAAATGACGGAGTGTGTGAGTTTCACTGCCTCTACCGCCTCTTTTACGTCATGAACTCGCAAAATATCGGCACCGTTCATTAAAGCGATAGTGTTCAATACTGTTGTCCCATTCAGCGCGTCTTGTGGAGTAAATCCTAATGTTTTGTAAATCAGAGATTTACGTGAAATTCCAATTAAAATTGGCAGTCCGTTGACGCGATATTTGTCGAGGTCTCGAAGCAAAGCGAAGTTGCATTCAATGGTCTTGTTGAATCCTATTCCCGGGTCCAATATGATTTGCTGTTCGCCGTATTCTAAAAGTTTATTCACTTGATTTTCAAGGTATTGGCGAACTTTTTCATGAACATCTTCGCTTATTATTTCTTCGTGATGCATGCCTTGGAGCGTGCCAGTGATATGCATCAGAACATATGGAATGTGGTTTTTGCCGACATACGGAATCATCGTCTCGTCAAAAAGTCCGCCCGAGATGTCGTTGATGATGTCGGCGCCTTCTGCAATGCATTGAGCGGCAACGCTTTGACGGAATGTGTCGATGGAAACAGGGATGTCTGGGAACTCTTCCCTGATAGCCTTCAAAGCTGGTATGATTCGCTCAATTTCTTCCTTGTCGGAGATGCGTTCGCTGCCAGGTCGGGTGGAAAAAGCACCCAGGTCGAGGATGTCGGCACCCTCGGCGACCATCTTCTGACAATGTTCCAAAACTGCCGTAAGTCCTTGATACTTACCGCCATCGAAGAAAGAATCGGGCGTCACGTTCATGATTCCCATCACAACGGGACGGTCCCACGAAAAAATTTGTCCTCTACTCGCTATTCGTAACATAAAAATATGTATTTTTACAAACGCAAAATTATAAAAAATTTTCAATGAAAAAGGATACGACAGCAGAATATCAGCAAGTTGTTGCACAGTGCCGCGATATTTTCGATAAAAAGATGCGGGATTACGGTGCAGCATGGCGTATTTTACGTACAGAATCGCTTACCGACCAGATTTATATCAAGGCAAACCGCATCAGAAGCCTTCAAAGGAAGAAGGAACACCTTGTAAATGAAGGCGTTGAGCCTGAGTTTATCGGCATCATCAACTATTCGGCCATGGCGATAATTCAGCTGCAGCTCGGAGTGGTTGAGAAACCCGATTTGGATTTTGAGCAGGCATCAAGTCTCCATAAAAAGGTTCTTGACGACGCCTTTGACCTCATGATGAAGAAAAACCACGATTACGACGAGGCTTGGCGTAGCATGAGAATCAGCTCGATGACTGATTTGATTCTGATGAAGATATTGAGAGTTAAGGAGATAGAGGACAACAACGGAAAGACCTTGATTTCTGAAGGTCTCGATGCCAACTATTTCGACATGATAAACTACGCTGTCTTCTGCATGATATTGATTAATGAAGGTAAGCAAGAATAATGGGAGCTTCAGCAAAGAAAACGGTTGTCGCGGTATGCAGGATACTCGTCGGATTGCTGTTTATTTTCAGCAGTTTCACGAAGGGTGTCGACCCGCTTGGGACGAAGTACAAGATGCTTGAATACTTCGCCGCTTACGGTATTGAGTGGATGAACGACGCCGCTTTGGTGCTTGCCGTGGTGATGATTTTGGCGGAGTTTATCGTTGGCATCTGCTTGCTAACCAACGTCTTGCCGCGCCTCGCTACGCTCGGCGCGACCCTCCTCATGCTGTTCTTCACCGCCACCACCTTCTTCGATGCCATTTACGACCTCGTCCCCGACTGCGGATGCTTCGGAACGGCGATAAAACTCACAAACTGGCAGACGTTTGGCAAAAATATCGTGATAGATCTGGTCCTGTTGCCAGTGATTGTCAACAATAAGTCGCTGAAAAACAAGCGATTGTCGCTGTCAGTACAGTGGGTTCTGGCCATCGCTTTCATGAGCGCTTTTGTCTGGTTTGAGGTTTACAACATCCGCCATCTGCCGGTTGTCGACTTCATGGACTGGAAAGTGGGGAAGGACATGACGCCTCAAAGCTACGACGCAGGCAAGATTTTTGTGACGTATCAGAACAATGAAACCGGTGAAACTCAAGAGTTTGAGTCGCCAAACTACCCGTGGAACGACAGCGTGTGGATGAGCCAGTGGACCTTCGTGTCGCAACGCTCCGAAGGCGGCTCCAATACCCTCGGATTCGCCATATTGGACGCGGAAGGCGAGGATTTTACACATATCTTGTTCGAGACAGAGAATCTGTACGTCTTCGTGGCACCTTATCTCGAAGAGATGACGGAAAAAGATTTCGAAAACTGCACTAAAATGACCGAAGTCGTTTATAATCAAGGATATGAATATATCTGGCTTACGTCGGCATTGCCTGAAGATGTTGAGAAACTGAACGAAAAATATCCGATTTTCAACGATGTTTATTACGGCGACGAGCTTGAACTGAAAACCATGGTACGTTCCAATCCGGGCTTGATGCTTATTGATAACGGAGTTATTAAAGACAAGTGGTCGAAAATCGATTTTCCGTTGGTGAAATAGTATGTTTGCGTACATTGTGAGAAAGATACTTTATGGCATCCTCGTCCTATGGGGCGTGGCGACGCTGGTGTTTTTCCTCTTCACAATCGTTCCTGGCGACCCTGTGCGCATGATGCTCGGCCAACGTGCCGACGAGAACGACGTGCAGGCTATCCGTCATGAGCTCGGGCTCGACCAAAGCATTGGAAAACAATACGTTGACTACCTTAACGACCTCTCGTTTATCTCGTTTTACAACGAAAACAAAGATTTGGCGAAATACGAGCCGTATGCCCGAATCGCGACTGTCGGCAACACTAAAATCATCTTCAAAACGCCGTATCTGCGCTATTCATATCAGAGCAAAAGACCAGTGGGGACAATACTTTCCGAGGCTTTCCCGAACACTCTGATACTCGCTTTCGTCTCGATACTCTTCGCTTTTGTGATAGGCGTGCTTCTCGGGGTGCTCACAGCTGTCGTGAACTCCAACTTTTTAAACCGTTTCACCTTGTTTATCACCACGATAGGCATGTCGCTACCGTCGTTTTTCGCCGCAATCCTCATCGCGTGGCTGTTTGGCTTCGTCTTGGAGTCGGTGACGGGCCTGAGCATGACAGGAAGCCTATTCTCCGTTGACGATTACGGCAATGGAGCCTATCTCGACCTGAAAAACCTCATTTTGCCTGCATTGACACTCGGCTTGAGGCCGTTGGCGGTCATCACCGAGCTCACCAGAACCACCTTGCTTGAGGTGATGTCGATGGATTACATCCGCACAGCCAAGGCCAAAGGCTTGAAGAAATGGCGTGTCATCGGCGTTCATGCACTCAGAAACGCTATGACACCAGTGGTTACTGCCGTTTCCGGATGGTTCGCATCCTTGCTGGCAGGTGCCGTCTTCGTGGAATATGTCTTCGACTGGAAAGGAATAGGCGTGGTCATCGTTGATGCGCTCGACAAATTCGACTTCCCCGTCGTTATGGGTGCGGTATTGCTGATAGGGGTGATGCTCATTATCATAAATATTATTGTTGACATTATTTACGGAATACTTGATCCGAGGGTTAGGATAAAATAGTATATTTGCAAAAAATTAATCATTTATTGTAGTTTTTCCATCACTATAGCGTCTAATAGGCAAAAGGTTTTAGACCATGAAGGAGAAAGAATTGGAGTTTAACCGTATCGTGAAGGCCAATAAAGCCGCCATTTTCACCGTGTGCTACCTTTTTTCAAAGGACCAGGATGAGGTGAACGACCTGTTTCAGGAGACGCTCATCAACCTGTGGCGCGGATTCGACGGCTTTCAGGGAAAATGCGACGTGAAGACATGGATCTGGCGCGTCAGCCTGAACACCTGCCTCACATTCGAACGTAAAAAGAAACGCCGCGTGGATACGTTGCCGCTGACAATGGACATCAACCTGTTCACCGACACCGACGATGACACCCGGCAAGTGCAGATGCTTTACCGCCGCATCAACAAACTCGGGGTGCTCGATAGGGCAATCGTCCTGCTTTGGCTGGAGAACATGAGCTACGAGGAAATCGGTGAAATCATCGGCATCTCCACCAAAAACGTCTCCGTAAAACTGGTCAGAATCAAAGAACAACTGAAGAAAATGTCGAACGATTAAAACGCAAAGCTATGGAAAACAACGAATTGGAAAAAATGCGGGCGCAGCTTGCCACCTTGAACGAGAAGCTGGAAAAAGAAAGCATCGTCAGCGATAAGCATATTAGCGAAGCCACAAAGAAACATATCTCGGAAATGCAGCGTAAACTGCTCATCAGAATGATAGTCGTGGCTGTCCTGACACCTTTTATTTGTTTGTGGATAGGTTGGTATTTTTTGCCTTGGTGCTTGGGTGTTATCTCATTGAATCTATATATCTATCTGAAAACCAGGAAGTGGAATATTGAATCGTTGAATGTGGCTGATAATTCGAGAAGAATCCACAAAATGATGAAAGTATATAAGAGAACGAGACGGCTTTTAATGATATTCTTCTGTTTATCTTTGATAATTGTTGGATTGTTTGTCCTTATCGTGACAAATGCATCAATGAAAGGTGTGTCGACATTTTCAATGTGCCTTTATATTGATATTATTGTCGTCTGTCTTTATTATGTAATCGACAAAGTTTTTGTCAGACCTGATGTTGAAATAGTGTTGGAAGGTATTTTGAAAGATTTGGAGGAATAATTTTTTCATTTTTTGTAATAAACTCCCAATTCCGATGTCTAAACGGTTGTAATTTGATCGAATTATGATTGAAAAAGAACGACAATTTGAAAATTTGGTGAGGGAGCACAAGCGCACGATCTACACTGTGTGTTACATGTTCTCGAAAAACTCCGCTGAGGTCGACGACCTCTTCCAGGAAATCCTCATCAGGATGTGGAAAGGCTTCGACAGCTTCGAGAAGCGCAGCAGCGCACGCACATGGATTTACCGCGTGGCACTCAATGCAGCCATTAACAACGACCGCAAGGAGCGCCGCCGCATCAGCACCGTGCCGCTGACAATCGACATCGACCCTTACGAGGCCGACGACCCATCGACGCATCAGATACGACAGCTCTACGACCGTATCAACAAGCTCGATCTTATCGACCGAAGCCTGATTCTGCTATGGCTCGAAGGCGTCACCTACGAGGAAATCGGGGCAATCATCGGCATCACACCGAGCAACGTGGGAGTGAGGCTCCTCCGCATCAAAGACAAATTGGTGAAAATGTCTAACAAAAATGAAAAAGGAGATTAATCATGGAAAACAACAATTTAAATGAGATTGAACAACTGAAAGCCCAATATGCGACGCTGAAACAGCAATTCGACCAGCAGGAAATCGTCAACCAACGACTGATGAAGTCGGCAATTCAAAGCAACGTCGACTACTTCACAAGAAACAGAAAAGTGGCGATGTTTGTCTATCCTATCATTACTGTGCTGATGTACATTTATCTTGAAGTTATGGGATTCCGCACTTTCGCAATTATCTTGGTCATATTGATGGCGATAGCTACATTTGTAGAACTCTGGCTTACCCGCAACACCCGCCAGCATGTGGTCGACAACTCCGACTTGCTTACGCTTTCACAAAACATGCAGAAACTGAAGATCGGCTACTCAATCTATATTGTTATCTGGCTGTTAGTATGCTTTGTGCTTGGGGCTGTAATCACATTAAAAAATGCGACCATTAAGGGTATTAGTCTTGAGAATGCGATGTGGGTGCTAGGCTTTATGGGGATACTGCTGTTGGTTATCGGTATCGTGGCTTACCATACTTTCTTAGGTCATTGCAACAATATCATCCGACAGATTGATGCCATCGAAAGACGCCCTACAACCAAGAAAAACATGACATTCTGGTACTTCATGGGGTCATTGGCAGTGTTAATTGCAGGAGGTTTAATAATCATGTATCAAATACATAAATCAACCGTCTATACGCATCTTGAAAATGATGTTTATACCGAAGGAAAGCTGGAGTTCAGGGTGTTGGATGCCGACTCATTGGTTTTTAATAATGAAGGTAAGCACATAATTCATACACTGCATGTCAACTATCGCAATCAGGGCGAATCAACGCCGATCATTGTGCAGCTGACTCCGGAAGCCAGTCAGGAATGGTATCAGTTTACTACAAAGGCTAAAGGTCATAATATAGGCCTTTTCCTGGATGGCGAGCTAATTCAGAAATATTCCATACAGAATGCTATCGACAACGGTCATTTCTACCTCAACACCGATCCTGATTGGAGTAGAAAAGAAGTTGAAGATTTCTGCAAGAGATTGATAAAGAATTAAAAAGAATTATCCTTTAACCATTTTTGAAGGAATCAATTTATCAACAATAACGTCATCGCCATCAATATGGAAGATGACGTTCCATTTTTTATTTTTAGTGATATAACGTTTCGCTTTTGGATGATACTTTTTTGCAGTTTTCCATTGCGAATAATTGATAATACCAGCTAAATAACTTAATGTCTCAATTTCGCTAATCAATTGATTTTTATAGCGAATGGCGTGTTCTGGTGTGCTGATTGAAATAATAAAATCAGATATTTCTTCGATTTCAGCTAATATGGTTTTTGATACTGATACGTTGTAATACTTCATATTTTCTTTAAAATGGTTTCCTCCAGTCGGTCACTGAATTCATCCAAAGAGATGCAGCCTTCCGGAGCCTGTGGATAAACTTTGGTTTTGGTGTTGACAGGTTTCGTCATTTTGTTGTCAATTATTCGTAAAGCTCTCATAACAATTGTTTTAAATACATCTGCAAAGATACAAAATGTTTTGTTTTGTGCAGTCAGTTTAAGAAAAATTTTTATTTTTGCACCATCAAAACTTAATCGATGAAAACAAAAGTATTTATTCCATTATTATTGCTATTTATATTAGCAACAATATGTTTTTCGTGTTCCGGACAGAACGGAATTTCAGAAGATGAAAAGACTCAGATTCAGGAAGTTATTGGAAATCACGACAAAACTCTGATTTACATCTGGAGCGAAAGCTGTGGTGCGAGCAAAAACATGCTCGAAACAAATATCAAACCTTATCTTGAAGGTCTTGAGAAGAATGAAGTTGGAATTGTCATCATTTATTATGGAAAAGAAGAGGCTGTTGCCGATTTGAAAGCGGATAACAGGCTGATTATCAGTGCTGATTTGCCTGTTCCATTGAATAAAATGAATGCCAACAAAACCATGAAGAGCATCTTGAAAGACTACAAGAAGTTCAACGGCTTCCCAATCCCGATACTTGTCGACAAAAACGGTTATGTGCTGAACTGCGATACCAATGAAAAGTATTGCCATTACAGCTATTGGGAGATTTTCCAAGCGGCAAAGTAGGGTTTTACCTACAATCTTTTAGGGTTTTAGGTATTGACATGAATGGCTTTTAATAATATTTTTGCAAAAACTTCATTCTATGAAAAAACTCTCATTCATATATGTATTATTAGTCATATCGATCCTGTTCGCCCTATCACCGATAACAATTTTCGCTCAAAACGATAAAGTTTTGAATGTCAATGTTATTGTCTCTGATACTACAGGTAAAACTTTAAAAGATGTTGCTATCTACAACTCTAAACAAAAACTGATTGGAATAACCGATAATTTCGGGACTACAACAATAACAGCGCATTTAGGCGATGCTGTCATGTTTTCTCACATTAGCTACGAGCAGAAAACTGTGAAGATTTCCGACGAGAACATGATTGTTGTCCTACAGGCGAAAACCAACATGCTTCCAGAAGCCGAAATCGTTGAAAACGCGCCGCATCTGGCCTACAAAAACAAAGAAGTCTGGATTGTTGACTACATCGTCGGTAATGAAGGTATCACCGCAATTACCACAACAGGAAAAAATTCGCATCTCTTGCATCTTAGTTTTGAACAAGATACTTTGTCGATCAGGCAGATTGACACTAAATACGAAAGCCTGTTCCGCGATGTGTTCGGAAATATCCATCTGGTTGGCCCGGATTCCACATATCAAGTCTATTCTGACGGAGAGAAAATGCATCTTTTATATGGTGTGATGCGTGAGAAATTTGATAAGACTTTTGCGCCTATCGCTGCGTTAACCGACAGTATTCTCGTCACAAAACAAGCTTTTTACTACGGACAGGAATGGGCGTTTTTCAAAGTGAATCGAAACACACTGAAAACAGAGTTTTTATGCGACATATACGGCGAGTCGCTAGAGATGGCAAAGAACTGGGATCGCGACAATAATCGCATGCTCAGGTTACAAAGTATTGATCCGAGTTTGTTCTATAACCAGGTGGAGACTCCCGAATATCGCTCAGAAGTTGTTGATAACATTTACAAAAAGTTGATGTTGAAAGAGCTTTATGTCCCGGTCTTTAATGTCAATAATCATATCTATATCTTTGATTTTCAAAAGGATGCAATATACAAATACAACAATCTTGGCGATTATGTCGATAGGGTGGAAATTGCTTTTTACAGAGGTTTTCGCAATTCGATAAACAAAAACTGGGACAACAAAATCATTTTTGATGCAGCCCAAAACGAATGTTATGCCCAATTTACAAAAGACGGAATTGTGACTTTGAAAAAGATAAATCTGAAAAATGGAAATATCGATGCTTCATATACCCTTGATTCTCACGTATTCCCGGAAAATATTCAAATCTACAACGGCACAGTTTATTATAAATTCATCGATGTGCGCCAAGTCAACGGTCGCGACTGCCGTAGTTTATACAAAATGCAATTGAAATAAAACAAAGCTGTCGTGGCTATGCCCCAGACTGTCTCGGGTGCGGTGGCCTGCGCCATACGGCGGTCCGAGCTTCGTATGGCGCTTGATTTTTGGTTACTTTTTATCAAGAAAAAGTAACATAAAAAAATAATAGTTATCTTTGCATTGTGAAAAAGCTCTATTCCATATTATCAATTTCGGTTTTATTGCTTGTCCTCGCTCACTGCACAAGCACCCCCAAACCGTGGCATGCCGACAAACCTTATAACATTTCTCCGGAGCTCCTTCACATCGACAGCCTCATGTGGCTGCAACCCGACAGCGCAACCCGTGAATTGTCAAGATTTTGGGCGAACTACAACATTGACAGCACCGATACATTTAATAAACATTATTTCAATTTACTCGTTTCGGAAATACGCTATAAGAACGGAATCCCACAAAACAGAGAGCGTCTGTTAAAGGCGGTCAATTATTTCGACACTACCGATTCTTGGCTTTCGGCTCGCGCCCATTACATGAACGGTGTGGGGTTTAAAGCAGAAGACAGTGTTGTAGAGGCTTTGTATGAATATCTGCACGTTTTGGATATCGTGGACGAGCATATTCCAACACCGCCACATCCCCGTTTCATGATGCTGATTCATTACCGTTTGGGTGACTTGTTTTCTGACCAGTATATGCAGGAACCAGCTATCGTTTGTTATGAAAATGCATTAAGATACAATGATTATGGCGAAACCAACCCATTGACTCGTTCTTATTTGCTTCAGGATATTGGTTTTCAATACGACAAACTGCAAAAGTATGACACCGCCCGATATTATTATAATGAAGCCCTACGTTTTTTGCCTGACACGACAGATGTGTTATACCCCAAAGTACTATTTTATCTTGCGATGCTTGACTGCACATCAGGCTCTGACTTTGAACACGGAATAGTTGAATTGAAACGACTGGCTTCGCAATGTTCGGAGTCGAATCGCGATTGGCGATATGTCAACATTGGGTTGATTTATCAGGAAGCCGGACCTGTCGATTCTGCTTTGGTGTATTTTCAAAAAGCATTTGACACTGGCATTAATGATGCTATGAAATCCTTTGTGGCTGAGTTTATTTATGAGATTTATGAGAATCAAGGCGACACGCTCAAAATGACTGAATTTGCCAAATATCTCATCGAAAAACCCTCAAACGAACGTGTCAGCATGGCTCGCGTCTCAACGCTAAATTCTATGTTTCAGGATTATCAGACTCGTCATCAGGAAAGACTGCAACATCAAAACAGGAAAATGGCAATTATCTATGTTTCAATAGCTTTTGTAATAGTTTTATTGATGGTTTTTGTAATTGTAAAATTGAGAAACAAGAAGAAAGCCATTGAAAATCAAAAGCTTCAAGAGGAAAAAGAACGTTTGCTAAAAGGTTTTGAAGACAGCAAACATCAGCAGTTTGAAACTTTGCAGAAACGGGTGAAATCAATCTTCAAAGAAAAGAGTAATAATTCATTACCATTGATTATCAATGAGTTTAAGTTAGTTTATATAGATTTTCTGAATAAGATCTATTTAGCTTATCCGAATCTTTCCGAAACCGAAAAGAATATCTTGATTTTGACTTTGTTAAACTTCCGCATAAAAGAAGAAGCCGTTATTCTGAACTTGAGCGAAAACACAGTGATGAAGTACCGCTCCAACCTCAAAAAGAAAGTCGATTTCAACCAGATTTCGTCCCAAATCAGATAAAAAATCTGTATATCTTATTTTGTTAAAATATTGATTATCATTAAGTTGATGTAATTTGCCGCCAACAAAAATCTGTATTTCATCTTGCCTCTTGTTTTTCTGGCAATTTTTTGTTATAATTTTGAAGTGGTAAAACACTATCCCATGAAAACAAGATTATCAATCCTATTCGTCTTATTGGCCTTATTAGCCCTATCATCGTGTTGCGACAAAACCCCCATCGAATCTCGCCTTGCTGACAAATTCACCGCCTACAATAAGCCATCTGAAAGCTTTGAATCATTGGCAAATCTTGTCAAAGACAAACAAATCATCATCCTCGGTGAATGCGGTCATGGCGACGGCCGTACTTTTGAAATAAAATCGGAAATTGTCAAATATTTGGATTCCGTAGGCGATTACACATTGATTCTTGAAGGAATGAATCCCTTTGACGGCGCAATTCTGAATGAAGAACTGCCTGTGCTGATCATCAATAAATCCGGGTTAAACATCCAAAACTGTTGGTATGGGCTGTGGAGTCAGACCAAAGAAGCAGCCGAACTGGCCGATGCGATGAACAAACACCAAATCGATTTTTACGGCATGGATGTCAATCCATCATACTGCAATTATTTCCAGATAGCATATCTGAAAAATCTGTTTTATTCAGATTCGACAATGAAACAGAATCTTTTTGATTATAACTGGAACAAATTGCTTGATATTGATAGGGAAATGCATCAATACAACGATCCTGTCATTCAAGATCTTGATTATCAATATTATGACAGTTCGTTGCTGGCAATGAAAGATAAGCTGAACAATGAAAATGTCTCATTCAACAAAGATGCCGTTTTGCTATTGATTGACAATATATTGTCGTTTTCAAATCTGGCAAAATGCGGATTTTCTGTTACTTGCGATTCATGTATCGAGTGTAGCAATACGATTCGCGACCGACAAATGGCTGAAAATGTGGCATGGTACATCAATCATCATCCTGAAAAGAAAATCATCATCTGGGCAGCTAATTTCCATGGGGCAAAGGCTATTTCACAGATAAAATACGGCAAGGAGCCTAACACAGACTTGTATGACAGATACACTTTGTTGGGCGAGCATCTTGCGAACATGTTCCCAAATCAGGTTTATTCCATTGCTTTCACATCCGGTGGCGGTGAAGTGGCACTTCGGTTGAATTCGCTTTGCTGCATCGCGACATCAAGTATGGTTATCTTGATTTTGGTAGTCATCCCGAGTTTGAAGATGTTCCGTTCCACAGCATTCTTCTCGGCTATCACAATAAAATCGGCAAATGGGCGAAGTCGTTCGATGCGATATTTTACATCAGAGAGCAACATCGGGCGACACAAGTAATTGAACAATGAAAAATTCAATTATAACTCTCATTTTTTCCCTGCTGTGCGGCATAACAATGTCCGCGCAGCAGGATACATGTGCAAAAGCTATAACGCTCGACGCTGTTTATGTCACCGCCGAAAAAGTAACCTATTTCCGTAGCAAACCAAATTTCGTGATGCTCGATTTCGAGGTTAATGACAACAAATTCTTCATCCTGCAAAAGAAATTTGGCATAAACACTGATTATCGCGTTCTAATTACCGATTTGTTTTATGAGCCAATTGACACTATATTTTTACCGAAACATATTGAGCCAGAGCATATTATCCTCGATTGCATGAATCACTGCCAGATAATGGGCCAGGACTCGGTTTATCAGATCGTTGAAATTGAAAATGATTTTATTATCGACTTTCCAAATGAAAAACAATATTACAAAACAGTCATGGACAATGTCCTTTTCATTACCGATAAATATTTGTATCTCAATGAATTAAAACTTGATGGATATGTTTCGAGATTTTACAGAATCAATTTGTCAACCAAGAAAAAGGAGGATTTGTTTTTTAGTGACGACTCAAAATCGTTTCGTGAAGTTCAGCGAGAACTTAAGTGGCATGAAGCACATATGCATGTTGTTGATAATATTTGTCACAGCCCGTCTGTCGAGGATTGGGAAGTTTTTATAAAAAATGCGTGGTATCACACAAAAAACTGTTATCTTGCGAAAGTGGCTGATACTCTTTACTATTTCGATCATCTTAACTGCAGAATTGAGGCTTATGATGAGACTATGAATCTGCTTAATAGTTGCGAAATATCTTATCCTGAAAAACAAAACTATTGGCGTCACACTATCTATCAAGATCGCGCCTGGGGCACTTTCTACACCATCTTCGGCACCACTTTGAACGAAATCGACATCAAAATCGGCAAAACAATCCCCAGAATCAACGCCAACAACTATCTAAGCCAAAAGATGATCATCTATAAAGGAAATCTTTATTCTCTGAAAAAGCGCAGAGATTCTGGCAATACCGAAATATCATTTATCGAAAAAACAAAACTTTATTAAAATCTTATGAAAAAGTCATCGCTCATATTACTCCTATTTGTCTTATTCGTCCTATCCGCTATTAGTGCTTCCGCTCAAGAAAACATCGCGTTTAAAGTCGAACTCCCAGAAGCAACAATAACTGCTCAAAACATACCACACATTGCCTATAATAATAAGGTTGTCAGTATTAAGGATTTCGAAATCAATGAGAAAGGCATTTATCTTATCGCGCAACGTCGTCGTAACAACGCGATACTGCACCTGAATTTCGCTTGTGATACACTTAAAGAATTGAAAATCAGTCCGGCATATTACAACATCTTCAAAGATGTTTTCGGAGAGATGCATATCATTTCCAATGATGATGTATGGCAAATCGGGCATAAGACATTTATGGGTAAGATGTTAGATATGGAGCTATTGTATCATTACCCTCTGATGGAGTTTTATTCTGCATTTTCAAATATTGCCTGTGCCACCGACAGCATAATCGTTGGAGGTCGGTATTTTTATTACGATCAGGAGATATTTTACTATTATTTTAATATGGATGGCGACAAACAACCGCACGAGTTTCACCATTGCGTAAACGAGGAGGGTCGCGACTATATTTATTTTGCAATCAAATATAAATGGGGACTTCCTCGACGCAGCGGTAATTTGTTCTGCAAACCCACTTATGACCCGATTTTTTCTTACGACAATAACCTTTATCTCTTCTCTTTTGATGAAGATAAAACATTCATTTACAATAATGTATGTGAATTTGTCTGTGAATATCCGCTCACTTTTCATAAATACCGCCATTGGAGCGGCGAAATGCAAGTCATCAAGAAATGGGGAAAAAAGGTGATTATGGATGCTGCAACCGGCAAGTTTTACACAATTTTTATCGACGACGGCATTACCACTTTGAAGAAAATCAACATCGAAAACGGAACAGCTGAAACCACTGCTGTTTTCGGAGGGTTCCCATTTATCGACGACAAACTCAAAATATATGATGGCAAAGCATATTTTCTTTACGCCAATGACGTTTCGCGAAACAAAAGACTATACGAAGTTGTGATAGAATAGCTTTAATTTTGAAAAATTAACAACCTATAACATAACTCTCATTTTTTATTTCCCCAATTTTCCCATAATCCCCCAATTCCTCCAGTGGGGAAATCATTATTAAAACCGCGGCTTGATGGTATCTGCTCAAAACAATGTTTCGTCTTTTGGTTCCTGCATCAACACCGTGTTCCCGTTCCAATTGTGAGTGTGTAGGCGGGAAAGATAATCTAAAAATATATAATGGGAAGGCATATTCTGAAAGCCACACCAAACATTTTAGGAATTTTATTATTCATTTTAGGGTTTTAGGTATTGACATAAAACTATTATTGTTATAATTTTGCGGAACCAAACTTAATCTCATGAAAAGACTTATACTTTTTTTGGTTTATTTAGTCATATTAATCCTATCGCATTATAGCGCTTCCGCGCAAAACAATGTAATTAAAGGCCTTGTGATTGATGAACGCAACAAGCCAGTCCGCGATGTGGGTATTTACTCTGTCGACTCGACTTTTTTAACCCTCACCAATGGCGACGGACAGTTTACGCTGACCAAATCGCAACCCGGCGATACTATATATACCCGCCATCTTTCGTTTACGAGTGCCACTTATATCATTGATTCTCTTGATCTTAATAAGAGAATTGTCTTGAAAGTGAAATTCGACGAGAAGTCATTGCCCGAGGTGGAGATTTACGGTAGCGCGCCTCATGTCGCTTATAATAATAAGGTGGTCAGCGTGATGGATTTCGAAATCAACGAGAAGGGTATTTATCTTCTTGCGCGCCGCCGCCGTAACAACTCTTTGCTGCATCTTAACTTCGCCTGCGACACCCTCACAGAGCTGAAAGTCAGTCCGGATTATTACAATATCTACAAAGACGTTTATGGCGAGATGCAGCTCGTTTCTGACGTGGATGTTTGGCAGATTGGACATAAGATCATCAGAGACCATGTCTTCGAAATGGAACTGATGTATCGCACTCCGACCAGCCGTTTTGTTAATATTTTCAAGAATATAGCGTGTGCCACCGACAGTCTCCTCATCGGCGGACGATATGTTTTCTTCGGACAAGAGATTTATTATTATTACTTTAATATCGGCGGCGACCAGCAAGCTCACGAGCTGCATCATTGTGTCAACGAAGAGAACCGTGATCTGATGATAAACCTGCTCAACCCTCGATTTGGCACGTTTTACCGCTCGGCCGGATTTTTGGATCCTAAACCTACTTACGACCCGGTTTTTGCCTACGACAATAAGGTTTATCTTTTCTCTTTTGATGATGATAAGACATTAGTATACAATAACTTAGGAGAAATTGTCGCAGAATATCCTCTCACCTTTCACAAATATCGTCATTGGCGTGGCGACATGCGCGTCATCAAGAAATGGGACAAGAAAGTGATTATGGATTGGGCAACGGGCAAATTCTACACCACCTTCACTGATGGCGGCGTGACAACCATCAAACGCATCAATCTTGAAACCGGTACCGCCGAAAATGTATACACAATCAGCGGCTTCGCTTTCGTCGAAAACCTCAGGATTTACAACGGGAAAGCGTATTTCTTGTATAAAAATGACAATACAAGAAACAACAGACTGTTTGAGGTGGCGATAGAGTAGGGGGCGCTACTCATCCACGTTCCATTCCTGTACCGAAACGCAGACTCCTATATATTTTTCAGGATATTCTTTCACAAATTTTCTGTCTTGTAATTTGTGCGAAACGCTCAGGCGGAACCATTTGTCGTTGTATTTATAAAGGCAAGCGAAATAGGCATACGATTTATCTGTCGTCGGGGCTTCCAGTATTTCCTCTCCGATACGAGTGTCGCCTAATGATCCGGATTTGTAGACATGACCATCGGTGGCAGCATTTTTGGCTGCTTCATAAATCTGTTGCAGATATGCCGTTAACGTCTCAGGAGACACAACTTTCGTTGTGGTACCCGTATAGAAGATCACTTCGTCTTTCATAGGACGTTCTTCAGAACGCGTATTGGTCTTTTGTTCACTTATTTCAATAGCAAACGAAGGCACGAGCTTGTTGCTCTCAAGTCCTGCAAATGCGAATTTGTCACCGATGTCAAGGTCGTTGCCGCCTAAAAGTGGCATAGCCCATAAAGCTATAAATGATAAGATTTTAAGCATATTTTTAAGTTTTAAATTTTCCTTTGCAAAAATATATCATTATTTTCAGATTGTCAAGAAAAATAGAAAAACAATTGCTGTTTACCATTTACAGTTTACCGTTTATTGATTGAAAAGTTTAAGATGTGGGGAACTTTTTCAAAAAGTTCAGGATAGGATGAGGCTTTGACTTTTTATATCATTTTGTTATATCGCCTGATTTTCTCCAGCATTGCGGCGTTCCATTCGGCAGTGCCGGACAGTTGGTAGCGGCAGTTGCCCGAGGCCGACGACGTGAAGATGGTTTCGGCATCTGGCGTCAATGTGACGGTGCCGCGTTCGGAGAGTGTGAATAGGTCATCGCCTTCCACAGCCTGGATAATGGTCATCGGGTCCCACATCATCTGGCCCGTGTGGCAGTTGCACCTAAGGTAGACTTGCTTGATAGGATGCACATCGGTCCATGAAATATCGTCGATGACTTGCTCGGGCACATACTCGATGTTTTCTCCCACTTCCTGAGGCGAGAACACTATATCCACCTCCGAGGGCCAGAGACGGAAGAAGTCTAAAGCGAAGATTATGCCTTGAGAGAAATTGAAGTCGGGTTCCACTGACAGACCGAATACGCCGCCCATCATGTAGATGCACTTCACTTTCTGCCGGACGAGTTCCACGCCACTGAGCGGGGAGTATTCGTCGCCCTCTGAGTGCAACAGTGCGGCCAGCGCCGTGACGAAGCCTACGGAGCAGATGCTTACTGAATGGTCGCGCTGTGCGGATAGCAGCTGGCGGTAGAGTTTGTAGCCGTCGGGCAGCGTTGAGTAGTCGCTGATGGTGCGGCTGAACATCAAGTCACCGTCTTCATCGGTATAGGTTGGCAGCTCTCTGTAGTCTATCCACACCTGCGGGTCGAGGATGCCCTGTCTGACGAGTCCGATGGGAATGTCAGGATGTCCGAAGTAGGTGTTCATCACGTCGGCAACGGCAGCGTAAGCCTCGCCCATGCGGTTCACCACCACACCAAGCAACTGGCAGCGTCCTTCCTGCGCGTAGCGGTGCAGCATCTCCAAGGCAAAGAGGTCGTCGGTCGACGAGCCGAGGTCGGTGTCGAAGATGACGAGCGGCACACCCGTGTACTCATGTTTACTTGGCTCCACCCGGTTTTCCTTACTGCAGGAGGTGAAGACGGTTGTGAAGCCGAATGTAATAATGACGGCAAACGCCAAAAATATGTTATTTCTCATTATTCGATGATGTCTTATGATAAATCTCTCGCAAATATACGACTATTTTTCATTTGAAAATGAATTATTTGTAAGCTATTAAACTTTTTCATATCTTTGCACTTTCAAGCAAATAATTAAAATCATCATATCATGAAAAGAAATAAAATCGTTGCCGGCAATTGGAAAATGAACCTCGATTTCGAGGAAGCCCAATGCCTTATTGAAGACCTTGAAAAACTTCTCAACGAGAAACAACCGTCATGCGAAGTGATAATATGCCCTCCGTTCCCATACCTCGAGCTCGCTACCGACGAAGCTTCGGAGCATGAGCTGTTTGAAGTGGGTGCACAGAACTTATCGGCTTGGGACTCAGGGGCTTACACTGGTGAGGTGTCGGCTAAGATGCTCGACTCGATAGGGGTGAGCTGCTGCATCATCGGCCACAGCGAGCGCAGAAAATACTTCGGCGAAGACAACAAAACGCTTGCCGCGAAGGTCAACCAGGCTCTCAAATATGAAATCGTCCCGATTTTATGCGTGGGCGAAGTCCTCGAAGAACGCGAAGCCAACAAACATTTCGACGTGATTCGCAAACAAGTGGAGGAGGGGCTGTTCCATCTCGACATCGCTGATATTGAGAACGTTATCATCGCCTACGAACCAGTCTGGGCTATCGGAACGGGCAAGACAGCGACTCCGGCACAGGCTCAGGAAGTGCACGCCTTCATCCGCAAACTCGTGCAAGAGAAATATGGCGACGACATCGCAAGCCAGATCCATATCCTCTACGGTGGCAGCTGCAACGCAAAAAACGCCTCCGAACTCTTTGCCCAGCCTGACGTCGACGGCGGCCTCATCGGTGGCGCATCACTCAAGGCTGAAGATTTTGCAAGTATCTGCGAACAGGCTTCTAAGTAATTGAAAATGAATTATATCGCTTATACTTTTTCGCATCCTCAGAATGAGGCTCTGAAGGATATGTTCACCGAGTTGCTCGGCAATATCGGCTTCGACAGCTTCATGGATGTCGACGACGGCTTCACCGCCTATTGCGCTGAAAACGCATTCAACAAAGAAGCACTCGATGGCCTGCTTTCTCTAGAACAACTGTCTGACGTTCAGATACTTAAAAAGGAAATTATTCCCGACCAGGACTGGAACGCCACATGGGAATCGTCGTACGAGCCAGTCGTCATTGATGAGACATGCCGCATCCGCGCACCTTTCCACGAAGCCGACAGCAGCTATAAATACGACCTCTGTATCGAGCCGAAGATGTCGTTCGGTACCGCACATCACGAGACGACGGCGCAAATCATAAAGCTCATGCTTACCGAGGATTTCAAAGGCAAAGACGTGCTCGACATGGGCTCGGGAACTGGCGTATTGGCTATCCTGGCAAAGAAACTCGGTTCAGCGAAAACCGTTGCCATCGACAACGACGAATGGGCTTACCGCAACGCTCTCGACAACGTGAAACTCAACGATGAGAATGAAATCGTTGTTGAACTTGGTGATGCTAACTCATTGAATAACAGACAATTTGATATCATAATAGCGAATATTAACCGTAATATCCTCTTGCGCGATATGCGCGAATATGTCAAATGTCTGAAAAAAGGAGGCAAAATCTTCTTCAGCGGCTTCTATGAGGCTGATTTGCAGCTGATTAGAAACGAGGCGGAGCGTCTCGGCTTGACTTATTTGAATCATATCAAGAAGAACGAGTGGACAGCGGCTGTTTTTATTAATAAGTAAAAAATTATTGAAAAAATAGGCTGCAATTCAAGAAAAAGTTGTAATTTAGCAGTCCGAAAAAATTATTGGAGTTATGAAGTTTATTCTCTCGAGTTTAAAGCTTTTAAAAGCAATTCAAGCCCTCAGTGGCGTCATAAATTCAAGCAACACATTGCCGATTTTGGATGATTTCCTCTTCGATATCAACGATGACGAGCTCAAAATCACGGCATCTGACCTTGAGACCACGATGACTGTATCCATCAAGCCTGACATGGTGGAAGGCAAGGGACAGGTCACCATACCGGCACGTCTGCTTATCGACGTGATGAAGAGTTTCCCGGACATCCCGGTGTCATTTAATATCGACGAAGCAACTCTCGCCATCGAAATCACAACAGGTGAGGGACGTTATAAGATGGTTGGACATAAGAGCGACGAATTCCCGCAGGTGCCAGTGATTACTGAGCCTTCAGTGTGGGAGATTCCAGCCGACGTGCTCGCTTGCGGCTTTGAGAAGACGATCTTCGCGACAGGCAACGACGAGATTCGCCCAATCATGACAGGCGTATATATGGCGATGAGCGACACCTGCCTCACTTTTGTGGCAACAGATGCCCACAAGCTCGTGCGTTACAGAAGGATGGACGTGAAGTCGGATACAGCAGCATCGTTCATCGTGCCTAAGAAGCCTATCAACCAGCTGAAGAACATCCTCGCTGGCCGCGCTGACGAGCCGGTGCATGTCGAGTTCAACAACACCAACGCATCATTCACTTTCGGCGAATACAAGCTGATATGCCGCCTCATCGAAGGCCGTTATCCTAACTACGAAGCAGTCATCCCGACGACAAATCCTAACAAGCTTATCGTCGACCGTCAGCTGCTTAACGCTGCAATCAAGCGTGTGGCCATCTTCTCAAGCAAAGCGACACACCAGATCCGTTTCAAGATCAACGGCCAGGAACTCGTGCTTACAGCTGAAGACCTCGACTACTCGAACGAAGCTAAGGAACGCCTCACTTGTAACTATACTGGCGAAGACATGGAAATCGGCTTCAGCTCGAAGTTCTTCCAGGAGATGCTCGCAAACCTCAGCCAGAATGAGATTCAACTTGAGATGTCGGCACCAAACCGCGCCGGAATCATCACCCCGGTCGATAACCAAAACGCCGACGAGGACATCCTCATGCTACTGATGCCAGTGATGCTTAACTAAAAAAAAAGACCGAGTTTAACTCGGTCTTTTTTTTATTGCTCTTTAACAGAAATCGTCGCCGTTCCAGTAATCGTAATCGGTATTTCCATGCCTTGCTCTGATACCGTCGCCGACATGCTATTCTCGAGTGTGCATGTCATTACGATGCCTGTATGTGCATTGATTGACGCTGTGCCGTTGTATGTGCCGGAAATCTCTTTGGCGTCAATGGTACCGGTGAAACTGACATCGACACTTTTCTTTGATATGGCAGTGACGGTGTAAATCATGTTAACGTTTACGTCGTAATCGCTTATATTCTGACTCTTAACAAAAGTCCACTGGCTTCCGACGCTTAATTCTTCTTCAGGGAGCTCAATAATGGCATTGCTAAGCTGATGACTCATATCATTGTCATCAGCCTCTGTAAGATGGCCCAATACATCATAAGTCACATCGGTAGGCTTTTTGATGATGGCGTCAAACTCTTGTGCCTGGTCTGCTATCATCGGGCTGATGCTTTGAGGATTTTCAGAGTCATAATTGAGAGTCATGCCCATGGTTGTAACGGCCATTTTTATAGCGTCGATCTGAGTGTTAAGAGTGATGCTATTATTCGAAACCTCTTTAGCGCTAAAAGTCTGTTTCATTTCAACTCTTTGAATAGAATTCATCGAATGACCTTGAATCTTCATGGTCGTCGTTTGATTTGTCTTGGTATCTATAACATAAGTTTTGCCTTTTGTAGGACTAAGTCTCAGTGTGATTCCTTTGCCTGCTGTGAATGACAATGCGGTCAACGCAACAATCATCAATACTATCGGAACTATTGTTTTTTTCATTTTATTAGGATTAGTTTGTTTTTATAAAAAATTGTAGAGACGTCATATTATGGCGTCTCTACTGATTTGAATCGTTTAAAGTTGTGGACCGGCCTTCACCAAAGCCTTGCCAGCGTCATTTGTGGTGAACTTTGCGAAGTTCTTGATGAATCTGCCGGAGAGGTCTTCAGCTTTCTTGTTCCAATCCTCAACATTTGCGTAGGTGTCGCGTGGGTCCAAAATCTTAGGATCGACGCCTGGCAATGCTGTAGGAACCTCGAAATCGAAGTACGGGATTTTCTTGGTTGGAGCCTTCTCGATTGAACCGTCCAAGATAGCGTCGATGATGCCACGTGTGTCGCGGATCGAGATACGCTTGCCAGTGCCGTTCCATCCTGTGTTGACCAGATAAGCCTTGGCGTGGCTCTGTTCCATGCGTTTCACGAGCTCCTCAGCATATTTTGTAGGATGCAGCTCGAGGAATGCCTGGCCGAAGCATGCGCTGAAGGTTGGGGTAGGCTCGGTGATACCGCGTTCTGTACCTGCCAGTTTAGCGGTGAAACCGCTCAAGAAGTAGTATTTGCACTGGTCTGGTGTCAGGATTGACACTGGAGGCAACACTCCGAAAGCATCTGCTGAGAGGAAGATCACGTTCTTTGCTGCAGGACCTGATGACACTGGATGCACGTTCTTCACAATCTTCTCGATGTGCTCGATAGGATAGCTGACACGTGTGTTTTCGGTCACGCTCTTGTCCTTGAAGTCGATCTTGCCGTTGGCGTCGACAGTGACGTTTTCGAGCAATGCGTTGCGTTTGATGGCGTTGTAGATATCCGGCTCGCTCTCTTTGTCGAGGTTGATGACCTTGGCATAGCAGCCGCCTTCGAAGTTGAACACGCCTTCGTCGTCCCAGCCGTGCTCGTCGTCACCTATGAGGAGACGTTTCGGGTCGGTCGAAAGGGTCGTCTTGCCTGTGCCTGACAGACCGAAGAAGATAGCGGTGTTTTCGCCCTTCATGTCAGTGTTTGCTGAACAGTGCATCGATGCGATGCCCTTCAACGGCAGGTAGTAGTTCATCATCGAGAACATACCTTTCTTCATCTCGCCGCCGTACCAGGTGTTCAAAATGACCTGCTCGCGCGATGTCACGTTGAATGCCACGCAGGTGTCGCTGTTCAGACCTAACTCTTTGTAATTCTCTACCTTAGCCTTCGAAGCTGTGTAAACGGTGAAGTTCGGTTTGAACTCTTTCAGCTCTTCCTCAGAAGGTTTGATGAACATGTTGAGCACGAAATGTGCCTGCCATGCCACCTCCATGATGAAACGCACAGCCATGCGGGTGTCTTTGTTGGCTCCGCAGAAAGCGTCGACGACGTAAAGGTTCTTGCCGGAAAGCTGTTTCTTCGCGAGGTCTCTCACTTCGTCCCACACTTTTTCGCTCATCTCGTGGTTGTCGTTAGGATAAACAGGAGTGTTCCACCACACGGTGTCCTTCGAGTTCTTGTCCATGACGATGTATTTGTCCTTAGGCGAGCGGCCTGTATAAATACCTGTCATCACGTTCACAGCCTTGAGCTCTGTCTCAACACCTTTCTCAAAACCTGTCAAAGCCGGGTTCATCTCAGCCTTGTAAAGGTCCTCGTATGAAGGATTATAATAAATTTCCTTGACATCCTTGATGCCGTAAGAGGTCAGAGCCTCTCTTAATTCATTGATGTTTTTTGCCATATTTTTTATATATTGATAATTCTCCCAAATATTTTGCAAAGTTCCAAATAAAAATTGAGAAAAGCAACAATTTGAAAAAATAATTTTTTTTGACGTTTAAAACAGATAAAATGTGTAATTTTACGGCTCAAAATTTTAGAGATGACATATTTTTTATTCTATTTCATATTATATCCGCTGTCGATTCTGCCTTTGGCGCTTCTTTACGTGATTTTTATACCTTTTTATATATTAATGGCATTTGTGATAAGGTATAGACGGAGGATTATCGACGATAATTTCTCGAAATCGTTTCCGGAATGGAGCAGGCGAGAGGTGAGGAGGGCGAGAAACAGATATTATTGGCATTTCATGCAGCTTGCCGCCGAGATGCTCAAGATGTTGACTATGAGTCGCAAAAACGTGATGCGCCGCTATCATTGCTCGAATCCTGAGGTGGTGAACAAGTATTTCGATCAGGGCAAGAGCGTCGTTTTGATGTCTAGCCATCACAACAACTGGGAATGGATGGTTTTGAGTGTCGACATGCAGTTCAAGCATCACGGAATAGGGGTGGGGGCGCACAACACCAACAAGGTCTTTGAGAAGCTAATCAACAGAGCCAGAACACGTTATGGCGACCAAGTCGTGTTTCATGACAACGTCCGCGAGGTGATGGCATATCACGAAGACAACCACATCCCGGCCGCTTACATGATTCTTTCAGACCAGAACCCGAGTAACCCTGAGCGCTGTTATGTCACTGATTTTCTGCATCGTAAGACAGGTTTCATCCGTGGCTCAGAAGGCTTTGCGCGCAAATACAACCTCCCGGTCCTCTATTATGAAGTGATAAAGGAGCGTATCGGCAAATACCGTCTCGATGTCCATGAAATCTGCGAGCATCCAAACGACCTCCCTGAAGGCACAATCATGCAGAAATACGTGGAATTACTGGAACAGACGATAAAGAACCACCCATACTACTGGCTCTGGAGTCACAGAAGATGGAAGCATAAGTTTGAGTAGTTTTCAAAAAATATATCAAACCTATTGACAATTTGAAAATTAGTTGTATCTTTGCAGTGTCAAGCGTGATGCTGGCGCCGTTGCGATTATTTCGGGAAGGTTTATGATCCCACAAAGCAGCGGCTTTTTTTATTCCAATTGTGGAAGTGTCACTGAATACTGAAGAAACATCATTGAAGGATTAAGCCGCACTCCTATTAGCGTTTTTGCGACTCCATAGTTTTCAAGCATAGCTTTTAATCTGTAAACAAAAATAAAATGGAATTTTGACGTTTGCGTTCTGCTAACAGGAATATCCATGCCGTCATAAATTGAGTTTTCAATCAATTCAACCACATTCAATGCGGCAATTGTCGATTCCTTTGTAATTGCTGCATTTTCCGATGTTTCTACAATGCTTTTAAGAATAATTGAAACATTCACTCCAAGTGAAGGACAATAAATTGTTTTTCCATCAAGATTTTTAAGATGCTTTTTGAGGAAATCCCTTCTTTCCGCAACCGATTCCGGGATAGAATCTATTAAATCTTTTGAAACTGTGTTTTTAACAACTGGATAAGTTGTAATAGTTTTGCCATTTTGCTCGTAAAACTCAATCTTTGCCATAATTCATTTTTAAAATTAAACAATAAAATATCCTTTCGCAATCATGCGAACACTCCGTCCCATTTTTCATTTGTTTTACGATGCTTTTTAGTTATGGTTCAATAACTGATGCAAAGGTACGAAAGATTTTGGTTTTGGCAAGAGATTTTTGTAAAAGTGTTTTTTTGCCTTGGCAGGTTTCAAAAGAATTGCCCGAAGGTACCATTATGCGGAAATACGTGGAATTACTGGAACAGACGATAAGGAACCACCCATACTACTGGATGTGGAGCCATCGGAGGTGGAAGCTTTAGTTGCTTTTATATTTTAATGTACAATCAAATTCTGTAAATCTTGTTAATCCTGTCAAAAAAAGCGTAGAGACATCACATCGTGGCGTCTCTACTAATATCTAACGTCTAAAGACTAACGACTATTTTCTGTCATCCTTAATCGCCGCCTGTGCCGCAGTTTCAGTATCTTCGATATCAAGCAGCTCGGGAATAGGATTTGTCTGACTTTGTTTGGCCCCGAGTTTTATCATCTTGTTGGCTGACAAAACTATGCTCTGCCCTTTGTCTTCAAGCTTTTTTTTGCCGTCATCAAAGGCTTTCTGCGCTTTTGTTAGAGCATTGCCAACTTCATCGTATTTCTTCACGAATTGTCCGACGCGGTCAACCATCTCATTGGCCAATTTGTAAACTTCCTCATGGTTTTGAGCCTGTCTGATTTGCGTCCATGTCATTTGGATAATCTTCAAAGCGGCATAAAGCGATTGCTCGTCAGCGATATACACGTTTTGCTCCATGGCCTTGCGCCACAGGTCTGGCTGAGCGTTAAGAGCTGTCCACAAGGCACCGGTATGAGGCACAAACATGATGACATAATCCATCTTGACCTTGGGGGCTTGGATATATGACGAATAATCTTTCTTGGCCAACTCTTTAACGTGTTTTTGCAGACTTTCAATGTGAGCTTTCAAATACTGCTGACGTCCGGCTTCATTTTCAGCATTGACATAATCAAAGAATGCTGTCAATGACACTTTTGAGTCAATGATAACTTCGCGTTTTTGATCCAAGTGAAGAATAACGTCGGGACGCAAGATGTTGCCGTCGCCGGTTTTTAATGTGGATTGTGCATCGTAATGCACGCCTTCCGTAAGACCTTGCGATTCAAGCAATTCCGTTAGCACAGTTTCTCCCCAATCGCCCTGGACTTTGCTCTGATGTTTGAAAGCGCGAGTCAGCTCTTCTGTGGTTAGCTGAGCTGACTTACTTTGTGCAATCATTTGCTGAATGTTTTCTTTCATGGCAGTACTGAACGAAAGAGTCTCTTTGGTGGAATTTTTCATTGCTTCCTCCATTTTGGTGATTGTCTCTTTCAATGGATTGACAATTTGTCCAATATTAGTGCTGCTGGTTTCGGCAAATTCTTTCTGTCGTGCTTTCAAAAGATCTTCTGTAGCCGCTTTGTTTTCATTAACCATCCGCGACATGGCCATGTCAAAACGCTCTTGTTGCTCTTTAACGGCATCGTTGTAATGCTCCTTAATCGCTTTCATGGCCTCTTCGTTGGCTTTGTCTTTGGCTTCCAGCAATGAGCGATTACTGGCTTTGAGGAATATGGTGGCGAGAACGATGCCAAGTATGAAGGAAATGATGGATAGGATGATTATAAGAGTCATAGTCAATATTGATTATAAAACTGTAAATGATTCATACTTAGCACGAAAACGTTAATTCTGTCTAACGGCTAATAGCTAATGGCTAATAGCTTATCCCTGATGCGTCTCCCTCAGCAAGTCATTGACAGTCTTCACCGGGTTGAATGTCAGAATCGGGACTTCGACGAAAATGGTGATCCAGTCGGCCATGGCACCGTTCCAGAGGCCGGGGAGCTCTAAGGCTTTCAGGTCTTTGCCGTCTTTCGACTTCAACGAGATGAAGCCTGTCTCAGGGTCGACATAATCCGGCAAATTGAACGAGTTGCCCTTGAAATCCTGGGTGGCGCAGACCAGATCTACCGGGTTGAAGTGGGTGGAGGAGCGGAACATCGCCTCCTGCTTCCCGTTTTTATGGTCTATCTGCGACGACTCGACAATCTGAAGCGAGATCTCATCGCTGCTGTTGCGAGTAAAATATGGACCACCGCCTGGCTCGCCCTCGTTCTTCACCATACCGCACACGCGCATCGGGCGGTTGAGCTTGCCGTATAGGAAGTCTATTTTCTCGATTTCGTTGTATGTGCTGAAGAAATCAGGGATGTCGATCATCAGCTGGTCTTTCGCGAAAGCGGTGATTTCGGCAAGTTCCTCGTTGGTGACGTCGCCGTCGTCGAGCAGCTCGAGATATTCGAACTGTTGCTGCTGCAGGCGGAAGAGGTAGCCGCCAAGCACCTTTTTATACTCATAAGTGGTTGCCTTGAATCGGTCGGGAACCACGTTGTCGATGTTCTTTATGAAGATGATTTCCTTGTGTAAGTCGTTGAGGTTCTGTATCAAAGCGCCGTGTCCGCCCGGACGGAACACCAGCTTGCCGTCTTTGTCGCGGAACGGCTCGTTGTTCATGTCGACAGCGATGGTGTCGGTGGAAGGCTTCTGCACCGAAAAGCTGATTTCGTATTTTATGCCGAACTGTTTTTCGTATTTCGGGACGACATAATCAACAATCTTCTTGAAGATGTCGAGATGCTCCTGCGACACGGTGAAATGCAGCTGTGCCACCTCGCCGTTGTTGCTGTATTCAGCGGCTTCCACGAGATGTTCTTCCATTGCGAGACGAGCCGAATCGCCGTATTTGTGGAACTTCAACAATGCCTTCGGGAGGTTGCCGTAGTTCATGCCGTCGGCGTTGAGAAGAGTCTCGGCAATCTCTACTAACTCGTTGTCATTCAACATCTTCTCGATGTCTTTGCCTTTGGCTTGAAGCTGGCATTTCAGGTTATGGAAGAAAGCGAAATCATGGATTCCCATGAAGAAATTCTCGACAGAATCTGGTTTGATTTTCTCTTTTTTGAGGAAATCAGCCGGAATCTCCTTGTTTTTATACTCTTCGACGAAGGCGTAGAGGTTCTTGAACATACGGCTTGCCGCGCCCGAGGCAGGCACAAACTTGATGATGTCATAGTATTTTTTGTCCTCATCGAACTGCCTGACAAGCTCTTTTACCTCATTTTCGTTGAAACGGACGATGCCTTTCCCTATTGTCGCAGGCGCGATAAGGTCGCTGAAAGCAAATCCGTTTTTAAACTGAACTATTTGATTTTCAACTTGTTGCATTGAAATTCCTAAAGCTTCGAGTTGCTGTTTGTCGGCAGATGAGAGTGTTGTCATAATACGAAAATTTTATCCTTACAAAGTTAAATCATTTTTTTAGAAAAAAGAATTTTTTTTGAAAAATATTGACAAAGTTCAAAAATAGGTGTAATTTTGCATGAATTAATTTAAAATTTAAGATTTAAAAATTCAAAATTAACTAAAAAACATTAAAAATTACAACTATGAACAAGAAGATTGAAGACGCAATCAATGCGCAGATTAATGCTGAACTTTGGTCGGCATACCTTTATTTGTCGATGGGAACCAACTTTCGTGCGAAGGGTTTGGACGGCATCGCCAACTGGTTTGAGGTCCAGTTCAAGGAGGAGCAGGACCACGCCATGATTCTATACAAATACATGCAGAGCCGTGGCGCCCGCGTGGTTTTGAAGCCTATTGCGAAGGTTGAGACGGAATGGAAATCACCAGTTGAGGCCTTTGAGGACACTCTCGCTCACGAGCAGAAGGTGACAGCTATGATTCACAACATCAACAAACTCGCCATCGAGGCCAATGACTATGCCACACAGAACCGTATGGTTTGGTTCATTGACGAGCAGGTGGAGGAGGAGGAAGAGGCCGGTAAGAACCTCGATGCAGTGAAAATGATTGGCGACAATCCTCTCGGACTGTTTATGTTCGACAAGGAATTGGGTGCCCGTGAATATCATCAGGCATCGGCGCTGAAGTAAGCCATTAGCTGTTAGCTATTAGCCATTAGTAGAGCCGCACTGTCGTGCGGCTCTATTTTTTTATTTGCACATTCTTTCAATCAGCTCGGAATGCTGGGGGTATTGCTTTGACAACTCTTTCTTATCAGCCAATTCGAAGTTCTCGAAAGAGAAAGCGGGGGCGACGGCGCATCCGACGAGCGTGAAGCCCTGTTTTGATGGGATTTCGGCGGAAAACCATTGCTCGGGCTGAATAATGACTTGCATCTCGCTTTCGGGTGAAAGATTGTGGACGTGGAGCTTCCCATCAGTGTCGATGACATAGATGTTGAGCGGCTCGCCTGCATGATGATACCAAATCTCTACAACGTCGTGCAGTCGGTGAAACGCTGATATGTCGTTGGCGGTCAGCATGTAATATATGGTTGAGATGTCCTTTTTGCCGGATTCGTCGTTGCCGAAAAGCTGGCGGAAGTAGCCTCCTTCGGGATGCGGCTCGAGGCCGAGGCTTTTTATGTAAGTCTGTGCGTTCATATCAAGTTGATTATGTTTTTAATATCTTAAATATCGTCTTCCAATCGCCCGAAATCGCTCCAGCCTGATTGCATCTTGCCGTTGTGGCAGTCTTCAATGAACTTTTTCAGCATCTTGAAGGCGTATTCTTGACGTTTCGTGTTGTAATAATGCTGGATGCGGTCGACTTTGATGCGGCGGTAGTTGTCAGGGAACGAAATATAGTTATTCCAAGCCTGTTTGTCGGCTTTGATTGCCTTTATAACCCAGTCTTCATAAACAAAATGAGAAGGGTCGATGTCGGGGATTACTGCGAGGCCTGCGGGAGTCATCTCGCCGGTTTCGATGAGTCGACGGCAGCGCACGAGGTTATGCTCGCACCAGTTGCTTCTTTTTCGACGAGGAGTGAAATGTTGAATCGGCTTGCCGTCGTCGATGCGTTTCATGGTGCTGTCGATCCAGCCGAAGCATAGCGCCACCTCGACGGCGTCGACATAGCGTATCACGCCCGGGCAGTCAGCCTCCGCGCGGTTGATGCGCAGCCAGAAATCGCCGACTTTATCGTGGTTTTCAACGTACCACTGATAAAGTTCCTCCCGAGAATGGACGTTAAGCAGGTTGGTGATTTCCATGATGAAATTTTTTGCAAATATAAATAAAAGTCGCTAGTCTTTAGTCGTTAGTCTTTAGTTTTTGACAAAAAAAGAAAGGCTGTCGCAAGACAGCCTTTCTAAGGTCTAAAGTCTAACGACTAAAGACTAAAAACTATTCAGCCTTTCCGCCTTTTTCCTCTTTCTCGAGGTTTTCTTTCAATGTTGCGAGAACATCGAGGTCGCCGAGAGTTGTGCGCTCAACGTTGTCGTTGATCTGCTTCACAGCGCGCTTGGTGTTCTTTGCGGCTTTCTCCTTCTCAGCTGTTTCAGCTTCTGTTGCAGCGTTCTGCTTGTCTTCCCAGATGCGTGAGTGTGAGAGGATGATCTTCTTGTTTTCCTTTGAGAACTCGATGACCTTGAAATCCAAAGTCTCGTCAACCTTAGCGGTTGTGCCGTCTTCTTTCTTCAGGTGGCGGTTCGGGCAGAAGCCTTCAACACCGTATGGCAATGAGACGATAACGCCCTTGTCGCTTGTGCTGATGATTGTTCCCTGCTGGATTGAACCGACTGTGAAGATGCTTTCGAAGACATCCCATGGGTTCTCTTCGAGCTGCTTGTGGCCGAGGCTCAAGCGGCGGATCTCCTGGTCAACGTCGAGGACCACGACATCGATCTTGTCACCAATCTTGGTGAACTCTGCCGGATGTTTGATCTTCTTCGACCAGCTGAGGTCTGAGATGTGGATCATACCGTCAACGCCTTCTTCAAGTTCGACGAAGATGCCGAAGTTAGTGAAGTTGCGCACTGTGGCGGTGTGTTTTGAACCCTTTGGATAACGCTCCTGGATGTTCTCCCATGGATCTGGGACGAGCTGTTTCATACCGAGGCTCATCTTGCGCTCTTCGCGGTCGAGGGTGAGGACCTTGGCTTCCACTTCGTCGCCAATCTTCAGGAAGTCCTGAGCTGTGCGGAGGTGCTGTGACCATGACATTTCTGAGACATGGATGAGACCTTCAACGCCTGGAGCAATCTCGATGAACGCGCCGTAGTCGGCGAGGACAACGACTTTACCCTTAACGACGTCACCGACTTTGAGGTTCGGGTCGAGAGCATCCCATGGATGTGGGGTGAGCTGCTTGAGACCGAGGGCGATGCGTTTCTTGCTGTCGTCGAAGTCGAGGATAACGACCTTGATCTGCTGGTCGAGTTGGACGATTTCCTTAGGATCGTTGATACGGCCCCATGAGAGGTCGGTGATGTGGATAAGACCGTCAACACCGCCGAGGTCGATGAACACGCCGTAGTTGGTGATGTTCTTGACAACGCCTTCGAGAACCTGTCCTTTTTCAAGCTTGCTGATGATTTCGCTCTTCTGCTGCTCGATTTCGTCTTCGATGAGGGCTTTGTGTGAAACGACCACGTTCTTGTACTCCTGGTTGATCTTCACAACCTTGAATTCCATTGTGCTGTTGACAAATACGTCGTAGTCGCGGATAGGTTTGACATCGATCTGTGAACCTGGCAAGAATGCCTCGATGCCGAACACGTCGACGATCAAGCCGCCTTTTGTACGGCTCTTGACGAAGCCGCGGACGATCTCCTGGCTGTCGTAAGCCTCGTTGACACGGTCCCATGACTTGAGAAGGCGTGCCTTCTTGTGTGAAAGGACGAGCTGGCCGTTGATGCCTTCCTGGTTCTCCACGTAGACTTCGATTTTGTCACCCACCTTAAGGTCTGGGTTGTGACGGAATTCTGAAATCGGAATAACACCATCTGATTTGAATCCGATGTTGACGACGACTTCGCGTGAAGTCTTTGCGACAACTGTTCCTTCGATAACTTCGTGATCGCCGATCTGGCTCATTGTCTTCTCGTACATGGCTTCCATGCGTGCGCGGTCTTCAGCTTTGTAGCTGTCGTGTTTCTTAGCGTCGCTGCTCCAGTCGAAGTCTTCTGATGGAACCGGTTTCACTTTCTGGATTTTTTCGGTGTTTTCTAATTCGCTCATTATAATTTTTACTTAAAATTGTACCCGACGGCTCTTCCGAATTGGGCAATCGAGGATTGTTAAACTTTATTTTTCCACTTCAAGTCATTGATTTTCAATTATAAAAATCAATTTCGGAATAAGGCTCGAAATGGACTGCAAAGATACAAAACTTTTTGATTCTCAATCAAATTTTTAATAATTATTTTTTTGCCTCACGCAGATACCGCAGATATAACAGATTTAATCTACCACAGTCCGGTCTGCGAGATCTGCAGCTCGCGACGTGAGCGATTCGCGCAGATTAAATGTGAGGAAGAATAAAATTTCCGCGAAATCTGCGAGATCTGCGTGAGAAAATATTGTACTTTTGCAAAAAAGAATTCGTATGAATAAAATTAAGGTGCTTTTTGTGTGCCACGGCAACATCTGCCGCAGCCCGATGGCGGAATATATTTTTAAGGACATGGTAGAAAAAGCCGGCAGGGCAGAGGAGTTTGAAATTGCATCAGCAGCCACCTCCACTGAGGAAATCGGCAACGACATCTATCCTCCGGCGCAACGAATACTTTTCAAGAAAGGTATAAAATACGATTACCGCAAGGCCCGCCAGATCACGCGCCACGACTATGAATACTACGATTACATCATCGCCATGGATGAGAATAATTTGAGAAATCTGAAAAAGCTTCTCGGTGACGATGTCGACCATAAAATCTCCCTCATGATGTCGCACGCCGGCTATCACCGCGATGTCGCCGACCCCTGGTACACCGGCAATTTCGAGAAGACTTATGATGACCTCATTGAAGGGTGCAATGCATTTTTAAAAGAATTGGAATAGTTAATCATTGCCGCCAACATTAAAGACTTTAATGCCCTTAACGGCCCTAACGCCATTAATGTCGGCGGCAAATAATTCCTACTTCAAATTCTCCATCAGCTTCATTGCGTTGGCGTCACGGTAAACCAGGATGTCGGTCTGTGGCTTGTAGTCGAAAGGCTCGTATCTTTGGACTTGAACAGCAATGTAACGGTGGTTTTCGGCAAAGCGAAACACAATCTGGACGTTGCCCTCCTGCTGACGTTTTACGTTTTGCAAAACGGCGAAATTATCGTTATCAAAAGCCAGCAAAATTGTCGGTAAGTCATTGGGATTGTAATAGATACGGTCTTTTGAGACGACAGAGCCTGTCTCTTTGTCGATGAACTTGGTCCGCTGCCAAATCAGCATGAATAATGCCACGCTGAGCGCGATGACTCCCGCAAAGACTTCGGAGCCTTCCACCAAGTCGTTTTCGGTGAAATAAAACAGGTGGAACATCGCTAATGCAAAGATTATCAATATGATACTGATTATTATTGAAGTTTTGTTTGTTTTCTTTACCAATTCCGGTAACTGGAAATCGTTGATATTTCCTGAATATGTTGTTGTTTTCATGATTATTATAATTTTATTGTTTGTCATTCCGATTGAAGTGAATAGAAGTGAAGCGAAATGGAGAAATCCTTTCCTTATAATAACAAACAAAAAGGATTTCTCGACTACGCTCGAAATGACATAATCAAATAATCAGATGCCTCAAAATCACCTCAACTCGGTCGTTTTTTGAGACAAAACAACTTATGATTTGTAATTGGTTTTTAACGCTAAATGTCTTTAAATAACTTGATAATCGTTTGATTGTCAATGTGTTATTGGCGTTTTTCTGAATCTTTCTCGCAGATGTGAAATGAATCGGGGGAACGGTGATATGATTCACGAGATGCGGAACCATCATGTCGCCCGATTTTGCCGACAAAACCGTTTCAATACGGTCGTTTGCAGGCGTTTCTTGTGGCAAATGCGACTTCGTCATCCTGAAACCAAGATGCAGTGCAAGGGCTAATATAATGTAAAACAATATTTTACGCATATACCATCGTATCTAGTAGTAGGACAACGCATGCGTCGTTCCTACGAAATTTCCTCGTTGTTTTCTGAAATCAACAATAATTTGTCACCTTTTTGCAATAAAAGCTTGCCGTTTGGCACGATATATTTGTGGTTTCTTTTGACAATCATCACCAATGTGCCTTTCGGGAGCGGATAGTCTTTCAGAAACACCTCATTTTCAACGATTTGCTGGTCCAGAACGGTGTTCAGCTCTTCGGGAATCTCTACGCCGAAATGTTTGGGCTCGCTTGTGTCTTTTTTGCCAAGTTTGAGCCATTTCGCCATAAACGGGATGCTCGTTCCTTGTACGATCAGTGACAGTAACGTGATGAAAAACACCACGTTAAAGATGGCTTCACCACCATGGATGTCTTGCATCAGAGGATAAGTGGCGAAGATGATAGGTGCGGCTCCACGCAGTCCGACCCATGAAATGAAAAGCTTGTCTTTGACACCTATTTCCCTGAAAGGTAACAGGCTGATAAACACTGCCAATGGCCGTCCCATTAAGATGACAAAAACGCCTATGACTATTGCCGGCACTGCCATTTTCACCATGTTATGCGGTGTCACGAGCAATCCTAATAAAAGGAACATTACGATTTGCACCAGCCAAACCAAGCCATCGAGAAGTTTGTCGATACTGCGCCTCTCAATGACTTTTTTGTTCCCAAATAACGAGTGAATCTGTCCAAAAATCCTGATTTTGCTATCGGCACACCCTGCATTGCCAACGATTATGCCGGCAATATACACCGCGAGGTAGCCATTGCCTCCAAGCATATCGGTTATCGCAAAGGTCATGAAAATGAAACCGATAATCAGGATCTGATACAATGCTTTGTTGTCGAGACTCAATTTGTTGTGAATCCAGACGTAAATCCTGCCGATGAGGTAGCCGGCTAATAAACCGATTGCGAATTGTAGGATAAAAGTAAACACAATTTGCGCTGCGCTGATATGTGCTCCACCGTCGTTTCTCACAATTTGTATCATCACTATCGTGAGCATGTAGGCCATCGGGTCGTTGGAGCCGCTTTCAAGTTCCAAAAGAGGTCTTAAGTTGTTGTGCAATGTCATCTTTTGCGATTTCAGAATGCTGAACACCGACGCCGAATCGGTTGACGACATTGTGGCGGCGAGCAGAATCGACATCGCAAGTGGTACAGAAAGCGCTTTTTCGAAGGCAAAACCTATGTAATAAATGAAAAGTCCTGTAAACACTGTAGTTAGCAGAACACCCATTGTTGCAAGCGCAATTCCTGGCGCAATTACCGGGCGGATTTTTTCAAAACGCGTGTCCATGCCACCAGTAAACAATATGATGCTCAGCGCAATCATGCCGATAATCTGAACGAAATTGTAGTTGTCGAAGTGTATTCCGAAGCCGTCTTCGCCGAAAATCATGCCCACGACGAGGAAAACCAACAAGGTCGGTACACCCATCTTATATCCAATCTTGGTGATTAAGATACTGAATATCAAGATAATAGCGGATATCAATAGTAAAACGGACATGACTTGTTTTTCATAAAAATATGTGTGCAAAGATAATAAAAATTTCTCAATTTTGAAAAAAGAATTTAGCTATTAGAACTTGATGGTGAAAAGCCAATGGCTAATGGCTAATAGCTAACGGCTAATGGCTAAAATCTTTTAACTTTTCTCTTTCAACTTTTAACTAAAATATGTATCTTTGCCAAAAATTTTAAATCATGGCACTGAATTGCGGAATTATCGGACTTTCCAACACTGGAAAAACAACCATATTTAATTGTATATCAAACACTAAGGCGGAGATTGGCTTCGCCACGAAATCGAACATCGGAATGTGCGAGGTGCGCGACGAACGCCTCAAACTCATCGACAATATCTCACATTCAAAGCGTATCGTGCCTGCCACCGTTGAGATTGTGGACCTTCCGGGGCTGAGCAAGGGCGGTCAGGGTGTCGGCAACAAACTCCTTGCCGAGGTGCAGACTGTCGATGCATTGATACACGTTTTGCGCTGTTTCGACGATCCTAACATTCCGCATAGCGAAGGCAGCATCGACCCGGTGCGCGATATGGAACTCGTCGACCTTGAGCTTCAGGTGCGCGACCTCGACCTTGTGACACGTAAGCTGCAACGCGTCGAGAAACTGCTCAAAAACGGCGACAAGGACAACAAACGCGCCTTCGAAGTGCTCACAATTTATAAAGAATGTCTCGAAAACATGCAAAACGCCCGCACCGCCAACGTGCCTGAGGAAGACAAAAAGTATATCCAAGATATTCAACTGCTTACGGTCAAGCCGATAATGTACGTCTGCAACGTCGACGACGCTTCGGCTCTCACCGGAAACAAATACACTGAGGCTGTGAAAGCCGCTCTCCATGGCGAAGACATGATTATCCTTGCCGGAAAACTCGAGTCGGAGATTGCCGAACTCGACGAGGCTGACCGCGCATTGTTTATGGAAGATGCAGGTCTCACTGAGCCTGGTGTCAACAAACTTGTTCGCCTCGCATACAGCACCCTGAAGCTGCAGTCGTTCTTCACCACCGGTCCCGACGAGACTCGTGCATGGACCATCCATGTGGGCGACACCGCTCCTGAGGCCGCCGGCGTGATTCACAGCGACCTCCAGCGTGGCTTCATCCGCGCCGAGGTGATGAGCTGCGACGACTTCCTGCACTACGGCTCCGAACAGGCCGTCAAAGAAGCGGGGAAATTCGCTGTCGAAGGAAAGAATTACATCGTCAAAGACGGTGACATTATCAATATCAGATTCAATGTTTAATTATGCCCGAATTCGTAGTATTAGTTGATACCCAGGACAATCAAATCGGTTTGATGGAGAAGCAGGCCGCCCACGTCAACCCGACGTTGCACCGTGCCTTCTCGATTTTCGTCTTCAACAGCAAAGGGGAGATGCTGCTACAGCAACGTGCGCTCACGAAGTACCACACTCCGGGATTGTGGACCAACACCTGCTGCAGCCATCCGCGTGACGGCGAGACGCTCGAACAAGCCACAAAACGCCGCCTGATGGAGGAGATGGGGATAGAATGCGACCTCAAAGAGGTGTTTAGCTTCATCTACAAAGCCGACGTGATGCAAGGCCTCATCGAGCACGAGTTCGACCACGTCTTCATCGGCACCACCGACGCGACACCTATTATTAATAGGGCAGAAGTGGAGTCGTATAAATACGAGACAATAGAAAATATCACTAAAGATATTGAAAAAAATCCAGAGAATTATACCGCTTGGTTTAAGATTGCATTCCAAAAACTCGTAGAACATCGTTTTTAATGTGGTGCCTTTGGGGCAATATGGTCGCTGTGCTCCAATGTGTGCTTCCTGCGGTCGCAATGTGTGGCCTTCGGCCATTGCGCGAAGCGCACACATTCTGCGAAGCAGCACATTTGTCGCAGTCATCACATCCCGCGCAGCGGCACATTTTTAAATTGTAAAAATATTTTAAAAATTTCTTGCATATTGAAAAATATGTTGTATTTTTGCGATGTGAAAATGATATCAAAATGATATTACAAAAAATTAAATAATCATATTAAAACTACAACTATGGAAAACAAAGAATTTGAATTTAAAGGATTGAGAATCAATGGATTCTTGATGCTGTTTGTGGTCATTGCAATTTTTGCTTTGATAATCTACGGATTTACAACATTGAAAGAAGGTGAGCCGCTGTGGCTGCTCATCGGCGGAATCGCAATGATGTTCGTCGATTTCATCTTATGCATCGGCTTCATCAAAATTGAGCCTAACGAGGCGATGGTGATGGTTTTCTTCGGAAAATACCAGGGCACCTTGACGAAAGTCGGCTTCCACTGGGCAAATCCGTTCTATTCGTCAAAGAAAGTCTCTCTCCGTGCCCGTAATCTCAACGTCGACCCGATTAAGGTGAACGATAAGACCGGCAACCCGATTATGATTGGTCAGATTTTGGTTTGGAAGCTGAAAGACACATACAAGGCAATGTTTGAAATCGACTCGCAGACTCTGGCGGCTGCAGGTAGTGTGTCGGGCACAGGCGTTCAGGTCACAAGCCGTATGCGCGCTTTCGAGAGCTTCGTGAGAGTGCAGAGCGACGCTGCCTTGCGTGAGGTTGCAGGCATGTTTGCATACGACGAAAACGGTGACATCACAAAAGGCGATCTGACACTGCGTGCCGGCGGCTCGGAAATCAACGACATACTTCTCGGCAAGCTCAACGACCGTCTCGCAATGTCGGGTCTTGAAGTCATTGAGGCTCGTATCAACTATTTGGCTTATTCGCCTGAGATTGCGGCAGTTATGCTGCGTCGTCAGCAGGCTGCAGCTATCATTGCGGCACGTGAGAAGATTGTCGAAGGCGCCGTCTCGATGGTAAAAATGGCTCTCGACAAACTCAAAGACGAGGATGTGGTTGAACTCGACGACGACAAGAAGGCTGCAATGGTCTCCAACCTCATGGTAGTGCTCTGCGCCGACGATGCTGCACAACCTGTAGTAAATACTGGCACTTTGTATCAATAATTCTTTATTTAAAATTTAAGATTTAACATTTAAGATTTAAAATTTAAAATTTTACAGATGATATCAAATATGCTTGAGATTGCAGTTGGTGCCGGTTTTGGAATTTGGTTTAGTATGGCTTTGACGGTGGCGTGTATCATTGTGTTTACAATTCTCGTTTGTAGAAAGCCAATAATTCAACTTTTCCCCGACGGAATTTACATCAAGGATTTCATGTATCCGTCAATGATTCCCAATGATTCGATAAAGTCGATAAAGTTGGTTTACGTCATGCCGAAAGTTACCATGAGAAGCAACGGCTACGGCGGCGCATTCATGTGGAAAGGCTTTTTCAGAATCAAAGATTACCGCAAACGCGCTGTTTTGTATCTTGAAAACCATTATAAGGGCCCGTTTGTCGAGGTTCAGACTACGCAAGATGTTTATTTCATTAACTGTAAAAGACCTGAGCAAACAACACAGCTTTTCGATGAGATGAACTCAACAGTGAAACTCGTTGATGAATCGAGATTAATCGATATGAAAACGGCGTCACAAAAAAGAAGTATTGTGATTGTTGTGGCTTTTATCGCAATTCTTTTAATACCATCAGTAATTATACCGTTATTATTATCATGAAAAAAGCAATAAATTTCTCAATAATAGTTTGCCTCGCAAGCTGGATTTTCGCCGCCTTCATGTGGTTCGGCATGGGAATACACAACACTACCGACAACATTAAGCTTTATTCGCTCTGTGCTACGATTTACATGTTTTTCCCGCTGGTTTGTGCATTAGTGATTCAAATCATCAAAAAAGAGAAACTCGGCAGCACAGGCTTGTTGAAGTTCAAAATAAAATGGTCGTGGCTCGTCGCATGGCTGCTGCCAGTGGTGATTGTCGCTGCAACCATCATCGTGAACTCGTTGTTCGAAGGCTGCACGCTTGGTTTCCACATGCCGGCAATTCCGGGAATAGAGAATCTTTCTCCTGAAGATCAGGCAAAATTCATGGCAATGCAGAATCCTAAGATAATGATTGTCACCACACTTGTTTCCGGACTTATTGCTGGCATCACCATCAACGCTCTTGCGGCGTTCGGGGAGGAGTACGGCTGGCGTAATTATCTCGTCAGCGCATTGAAAGGCAGGAACTTCTGGGTGGCATGCCTCTTCATCGGCGTGGTATGGGGATTCTGGCATTTCCCGCTGATTCTCATGGGACATAACTACTTCGTTCACCGCACGGCAGGCGTCTTCATGATGGTCGCAATGTGCCTCGTGATGACTCCAATCGAGCTTTATCTCGTGCTCAAGGCGAAGTCGGTTTATCCGGCAGCCATATTTCACGGAACTGTCAACGCTTTGGCTGGTGCCACAATGCTTCTGATCAGCAGTGGAAGCGATTTGATTAACGGTGTGGCTGGTCTTTCAGGAGTCATCACTATGGCAGTGGTGACGCTGGTTTTATTCGTTTACGACAGGTTTGTTTCTGAAGATAAGATAATGTCAAAAAATATTGAGTTATAATACAAATTATGGCTAAAGACAAAGAAAATACCAAAAATTTTGTCCTGCGTCTTGATGCCAAGACAATGGAGGCTGTCGAGAAGTGGGCGGCGGATGAGTTCCGTTCCGTCAACGGACAGCTGCAATGGATTATAACTGAAGCACTTAAGAAAAATAAAAGAATGTAATTATGGATATTGAAAGAATCATCGAATTGGCATTGGTCACCCTCTATGTGGCGTTTTATTTCGGCATGCCAGCCGTTGCAAAAAGTATTAGTGATCCTGATCGCAGACGCTCAGTCATTAACAAGTTGAATGTAGTATACCTGCTTATATTGCTAGGATTGGTATGCTTCGTCGTTCGTGACTTCATCATCTACGACCTTGCAGGCGACTACAAAGCCTCGCGACTTGGACTCGTGGTTATTGCTGTCGTGATGTTTGTTTACACCACGTTTGTCAAGAAGAAACAGTGGTTTGAGGAGTAGTTATTCCTCGGTGTCGAGCCATTCCCATTCGGTGGGGAGGGTGGCACGGCGCTTGGTGCAGTCGTCGGACTTGCACTTGAATCTAATCTCGTTCTTGTTGAACTTCACCTCATAAAGACCTTTGACATTTTTGCAAGGGTCTTTTTTATTTATAAAAGTAATCAAATCGCCGTCAACGCTGTATGTTCCAATGATTGGCAGGTCGCTGTCGACGCCCATGAAGTCGAGGCGGTATTCTTTGCCGTCCATGGTGAGAAATGCACCGCCTGTAGTGCTCTGCCAGGTGCCTTTGATGCTTTGCTCGACAGCCTTTGTCTCGGCGGCCTTCTTTTCGGCTTTTTCTTCTTTTTTGACCTGAGCGGCTGTTTTTTCCTCAGTTTTAGGTTTTCCTATAGGATTCACATCACTCTTATCCTGTTTTTCAACGATTTGAGAGGCGGGCTTCTCGACTTTCTGAGCCTGTCTTATTGGTCTGAATACACTGAAAATCAGGAAGAAAGCTAATATTAATACAAAAATTATCACAATCAGGCGTGTGATGAAGTTATTCGATTTTTTGCTTTTCGAACTGCCTTTTCTCTTAGGCTTGCTTATCGGTTTCTTTACTTTTTTTGCCATTTTTTTCTTTTTTTAGTTACTCTCTGTCTGTAATCAGTCACCCATCAGCACCATCCAACGACACCCCACGCTAATAGCTCACGGCTCACGGCTCACGGCTAATACCTTTAACGTTGCAAAGATAACATTTTTTTATTAATAACGTAAAATATCACTATAAATTTTGTAATTTTGCACCGAAATTTTACCAATATGCAGGAAACAATTCTAATTTTAGACTTCGGCTCGCAGGTGACACAGCTCATCGGTCGCCGTTTGCGCGAGTTAAACGTTTATTGCGAGATTCATCCATACAACAAAATCCCAGTTATTACTGAGGATATCAAAGGTGTGATTTTGAGCGGAAGCCCGTCGTCGGTACGTGACGAGAAGGCACCTTTCGCCGATTTGTCGAATATCAAAGGCAAGCTTCCGTTGCTTGGAATTTGCTACGGGGCGCAGTTTATGGCTCATCATTTCGGAGGTGAAGTGAACTCTTCACTGGCAAGGGAATATGGTCGTGCCATGCTGACAGTGGTGGAGGAGGACAACATCCTTTTCCGTGGCGTGTCAAAGACCTCGCAGGTGTGGATGTCGCACGGTGACACTATCGCCAAACTGCCGACAAATGCTCATATCATCGCCAAGACTGACGACGTGGAGAATGCCGCATACAAGATTGACGGCGAGGACACTTGGGCGGTGCAGTTCCATCCGGAGGTGTTCCACAGCAAGGAAGGTCCGAAGATGCTTGAGAACTTCGCGATGAACATCTGCGGCTGCCACGGCAACTGGACTCCTGACTCGTTTATCGACACCACCGTCGAGGCGATGCGCGCCAAACTAGGAGACGACAAAGTGATTTTGGGACTCTCGGGCGGCGTCGACAGCACAGTGGCTGCTGTGTTGCTCAACAAGGCTATTGGTAAAAACCTCACATGTATCTTCGTCGACAACGGTCTTCTCCGCAAAAATGAGTTTGAAGACGTCCTCGATTCATATAAAGACCTCGGTCTCAATGTGATAGGCGTTCATGCCGGCAATCTGTTTTTAAGCAAGCTGGCAGGCGTCACAGACCCTGAGGCAAAACGCAAGGCTATCGGCTCGACGTTTATCGACGTGTTTGAGGCAGAGGCCAAGAAGATTGAAGGCGCGAAATGGCTCGCTCAAGGCACCATCTATCCTGATGTCATCGAGAGCGTGAGCGTCAACGGGCCGAGCTGCAAAATCAAGTCGCATCATAACGTGGGCGGACTCCCTGAGAAGATGAACCTCAAGATTGTGGAGCCGTTGCGCACATTGTTCAAAGACGAGGTACGTCGTGTGGGCCGTGCATTGGGCATCAAACGCGAGCTCGTTGGCCGTCATCCTTTTCCTGGACCGAGCCTCGGAATCCGTATCCTCGGCGAGGTCACAGAAGAGAAACTCCGCATCCTCCGCGATGCCGACGATATCTTCATCCGCGGCTTGAGAGAGTGGAAATGTGAACTGCCGAGCGCCTCGTATCCTAACGAGATGGCCGACAACCTCTACGACAGCATCTGGCAAGCCGGCACAATGCTACTCCCAGTGAAGAGCGTCGGCGTGATGGGGGATGAGCGCAGCTACGAATACACCATCGCTCTGCGTGCCGTCATCTCAACCGACGGAATGACCGCCGACTGGGTGCACCTGCCGTATGAGTTCATGGCTAAAGTGTCAAATGATATCATAAATAAAGTCAAAGGCGTGAACAGAGTATGCTACGACATCTCGTCAAAACCACCAGCGACAATAGAATGGGAATAATTCCGTGTTAATCTGTGAAATCTGTGAGAAAAAATTAAATATATGACTAAAAAAATCAACTGGAAACAGGAAATAATCTCCTATGCCTTCCTTATTTTCGGAAGCGCATTGTTCGCAGTGGGCGACGTGATGTTCGTTAACCCTTACCACCTCGCGCCTGGCGGCACATACGGTCTCTCCAACGTGCTCAACGCATTGTATCCATGGAAAGTGTCATTGTACGCAATATGCATGGATATTCCGCTGCTCATCATCGGAACATGGATTCTCGGCCCGAAATTCGGATTCAAGACTATCCTGTCGACAATTCTTATATTCGGATGCACGTTCATCCTGGAGTCGACATGGGGCTACAAACCGGTGATTTTCGAATTCATGCACGAAGTCGTGGAAGGTCAGTCAGTCGACAAGTCGATGCTCGAAATCCTCGGAACAAATATGTACTTCAAGCCGGACTACTTCCTGAACACCCTCGTCTCAGGCGGTATCTACGGTCTCGCCATTGGCTTCGTGTTCAAGTCGGGAGCCACATCAGGCGGCAGCGATATCATCTCAATGATTCTGCACAAATATACTAAAATATCCCTCGGAACGTTAGTAATGATAGTTGACTCTATTATCACTTTGACGTCACTCGCTTTGGGCGAAATCCGTCTGCCAATCTACTCAATCCTCCTGATTGTGGTGGAAAGCAAGATCATCGACCTCGTGGTTGACGGCGTGAAGAGCTACAAGACAGCGTTCATCATCACTGAACACATTGATGAAGTCAGAGATTTTATTATCAAAGACTTGGACAGAGGCGGAACATGCTTCGTCGGAAAGGGTTTGTTCAAAGGCCAGGAACGTAAGATGATTTACACCAACCTTAACCGTACCGACTTGGTGAAGCTGAAGCTGAACTTGCGCAGCATCGACCCGAACGCATTCGTCAATGTGATTGATAGCGCAGAGGTTATGGGCAACGGCTTTGTGCCGCTCCCGCATAATGACAAATGATGATAAAAAAACTGTTAAATATAGCGCTTTGCCTGTGTTTCTTGGCTTCTACGGAGGTCAAGGCACAGGACACATGCCATGTGGCTCTGATGGTGCCACTGTACCTCGAACAGGTCGATGATGAGTTTTTTGAGTCGGAACCGTCAAACAAGATGCTTCTGACAAAGCCATTCTCGTTCCTGCATTTCTATGAAGGTTTCATGATTGCTGCCGACTCGGTGGTGAGCATGCGTGACATGATTCTCGACCTGAAGGTTTATGATGTTGACAATGATACGCAGAAAGCTACAGATGCCATTGCCGACCCGTGGCTTGCCGATGCCGATATGATTGTCGGACCTTTTTACATCAAACCCTTCAAAATCGTGAGCGAGTTCGCTGCATTGCACAATATCCCGATAGTGAATCCTGTCACTCCGCGTACCGATGTCGTTGAGAATCATCCGAATGTGATAAAAGTGAAGCCGTCGATAGAATCTCAAATGATGCAGTTGGACAGCCTCATTAAAAACCATTATCACTCAAATAGCGTATTCATTATCAGGCAAGACACCTACAGCGATACCGCAATAGTCAACAAAATCAATGAGATTGCGTCACGCAACATCGACAGTTGCTCGTATGTCGGCAACAAACATATAGTCAATACCATCAAATCTCATCAGAAGAGGTGGAAATATCTGAAAATCAACTACAATGCCTCTGAGTATCTGACGGATAATATCAGTCTCAACGCTGATTCGCTGAAACGTGTTATCGACGACAGCACCGCGTTGCGCAACATGGTTGTAAATATCAATTACAAGAGCGACAGCCTCAATCCAGTGAAGGATTACGCTTCGTCGATGCGAAACAACCTCATCATCGTTTATGGTAATGACAAGGTTTTTGCAAATGAGATTGTCAATAAGGTGACCAAACTCATTGAGCATTATCCGATTACGGTTGTCATGCTGCCGGAATGGAGCAAGTTTACTGGTCTCTTCAACGACAACCTGATGAAGATGCACGCCATCTATTTTGATGATAAACACATTGATTATCAAAACATTAGAGTCCAGAGTTTTATCTGCAAATTTAGAAACAGATATGAAACAGAGCCTAATGACTATGCCTATCTTGGATTTGATATCGGATGGTATTTCCTTAACGCGTTGGATTTGTTTGGCGATCATATGGTCAAATATTTGGATGATTATGAAATCCCATTGCTCCAAACGAGGTTCCATTTCCAAAAAAAATCTGAAGAATCCGGATACGAAAACATGTTTTGGAACGTTTATCAATTTAAAGGTTACAATAAAGTTTTGTTGAAAACGGGTTATGAGAAATAAGATTATTTATATATTATTGATAATCAATGTTTTATTTTCCTGTAAAGAAAAAGACGCGCCTGTTGTTTCGTATTGGGACGATGGAGTTTTGAAGTCTGAACTAAGGTATAAGGACGGCAAGCTTGATGGCGTGTGCAAATGGTATTATCGTAATGGGAATCCGGAGATGGAGGCGACATATTCGATGAACATGTTGAACGGCGAGGCTACTCGTTGGTATGAGAACGGAAATCTCGAAGAGAAATCGTATTACAAAGACAATCAATATGACGGAGTTGTGCAGGAGTACAATGTCTTTGGCACTTTGGTTAAATTATCGACATACCAGGATGGTGTTTTGAACGGTTTGTATTACGAATGGTATGACAATGGCAAGCAGTTCATGGAGGGGGAATATCTTGACGGCATGATGCATGGCAGCTGGTTGATGTATTACCAGGACGGAAGCATTGGGAGCAATGCGGTATACATTAGGGGTACTGGCGTTCAGAAGGGTTATTCGGAAGGCGGAGTGTATCAAAATGTCGAGATTCATTACAAAGACAACGTGAAAGACGGGGAGGAGATTCACTTCAATATGGATGGAAGTGTCAGCAAAATATTGGTTTGGGATAATGGAAATTACGTTGGGACAAGGAGATAAAAATATTTTTGAAAATAATTGTTTAATATCAAAATAAGTTATAATTTTGCGGAAAATTTTAAAGGAAAATTCATAGATAATTAATAATCGTATTAACACTTTAAATACAAAAGTAATGAAAGTACAAACTATCATGGAAAACCTGGAAAAGAAACATCCAGGCGAAAAAGAGTATTTGCAGGCAGTTCGCGAAGTGCTCGAATCAATTGAAGAAGTTTACAACAAACATCCAGAATTTGAAGCAGCTAAGATCGTTGAGCGTTTAGTTGAACCAGATCGTATCTTCACATTCCGTGTGACATGGGTTGACGACAAAGGTCAGGTGCAGGTTAACTTAGGTTACCGTGTACAGTACAATGCTGCTCTCGGCGCATACAAAGGCGGTCTCCGCTTCCACCCAGCAGTTAACGTTTCAATGCTTAAGTTCTTGGGCTTCGAGCAGATTTTCAAGAACTCATTGACAAACCTTCCACTCGGTGGTGGTAAAGGTGGTGCTGATTTCGATCCAACAGGAAAATCAGACGCTGAAATCATGCGTTTCTGCCAGGCTTTCATGTATGAGCTTTGGAGAAACATCGGTGCAGACCAGGATTCACCAGCTGGTGACGTCGGTGTCGGCGGCCGTGAAATCGGTTACCTCTATGGCGCTTACAAGAAACTCGCTCGCGAGCACAGCACAGGCGCTCTTACAGGCAAGAGCTATGGCTGGGGTGGTTCTTTGATTCGTCCAGAAGCTACAGGTTTTGGTGCTATGTACTACGTCGACCGCATGGTTCACCAGAAAGGTGAGACAATGCAGGGCAAGAAAGTCGCTCTCTCAGGCTTCGGTAACGTGGCATGGGGTGCAGCTATCAAAGCTACAGAACTCGGCGCTAAGGTCGTCGCTATCTCTGGCCCAGACGGCGTTTGCGAAATCGCTGACGGTATCACAAGCGAAATGATCGACTACATGCTCGATATGCGTGCTTCAAACCGTAACAAGGTTCAGGATATGGCCGACAAATTCCCAGGCAAAGCTAAATTCACCGCTGGTAAGAAAGCTTGGACAGTGAAATGCGATATCGCATGCCCATGCGCATTCCAGAATGAAATGGCAGAAGAAGATGCTAAGGAATTGCTCAAGAACGGCGTACAGTATGTCGCTGAAGTTTCTAACATGGGTTGCCAACCAGGCGCTATCGAGGCATTCCAGAAGGCAGGTATCCCATTCGCTCCAGGTAAAGCTGTCAACGCAGGTGGTGTTGCTACATCAGGTCTCGAGATCTGCCAGAACGCAGCTCACATCAACTGGACAGCTCCAGAAGTTGACCAGAAACTCCACAAGATCATGAACGACATTTATGACATGTGCGTTGAGTATGGTAAACAGGCTGACGGTACTATCAACTACGTGAAGGGCGCCAACATCGCCGGCTTCATGCGCGTTGCAAAAGCTATGTTAGCTCAGGGTATCATCTAGTCTTTAGACCTTAGTCTTTAGACATTAGACTTTAGTAGAGACGTCACATCGTGGCGTCTCTATTTTTATTATCTCTTTCCGTCATCTCAACCGAAGCGAAACAAAGCGGAGAAATCTTTGACAATTTTTGGTTAATAACTGAATTATGTGTAATTTTGCAGACATAATCATCATTGACATGAAAAGAATAGTGTTATTTGCAGTTTTACTGATGTCAACTGTATTTTCCTTCGCACAGCTTTTGGTAAAAGAAGGTTCTTTCAAGGAGGTTCCGGGCTTTGTCAACATCAATCCTGACCAGAATTATCAGACCGATGACAATGACTTGCCTTTTGCAGTGATTAAGGTGCGAACCGAAAACATCACCGACAAACAACGCCGTGAGCTGCGCTTTGAAGGCAACGGCGGCACTTTCATAGTGCTCGAATACAAGACTGGCGAGGTGTGGGTGTATCTCACTGCAAAATATGCCGATTATCTGAAGATCTCGCATCCCGATTTCAGTTCCATTGAATTTACGTTGCCATTCGACTTGGAACCCAAAAAAGGCTATGAACTGACTCTCGTCAACAAGCCTGCCGTAGACGAAGACCTGGTGAAGCGTTTGGAAAAGCTTGAAAACGCCAGTAATGTCGCCCCCGTTGCCGCACCTGTTGGCCCGCCCGTGAAAGAAGTTGAGAAGCCGAAAACAGATGTCGGATATATTACCGTAAAAACCACGCCCAAAGGCGCATATGTGCTTGTCGACAATAAAATCGTCGGCATGACACCTTATCTTTCGGAAAGCGTTAGTGTCGGCAATCATAAGATATCAGTAAGTTTGGAAGGCTACGAACCTGCTGCTCAACGACTTGATATTAAGAAAGGAGAGGAGATAGCATTGGAATTTGCGCTTGTGAGCGAAAGTAAAACCGATGAAAATGATGAAGTTATAAATCAAAATTCGGAACCGGTAGTTGTTAAGAAAAAAGAAGGCATATTCTCAGTAAGCCCGAGAAAAGAGGTCGTTTTCTCAAAAGGTAATGTAAGGCTTAAGTCTTCTGATAAATGTAAATTTGCTGATAATCAATGGGATAGAGGTGACTTGATTGCCTTTGAAGAGATGCAGTCGGTGGTCGACAGTGTTTGGTTTGTGCTTTCATCTGATGAGTGGAAATATCTACTGACCAAACGTAGAACTGATTCCGGCATTCGCTGTGCAAAGGCTACGGTTAACGGTGTATTTGGACTTGTTTTATTGCCTGATGACTGGAAAACCACATGTTATGGTATAAAAGACGGTACCGTCATATCAAAATCCGATTGGACGGACAAATTGGAGGCCAATGGCGCTGTTTTTCTGCCAGCTGCCGGATATCGTTTCAACAACTGGGAAAAATCTGTCGGCACTGACGGCTATTACTGGTCGAGTGACCCGGAAGACACGCCGTATTTACGCTTCAATAACGCGATGTTGAGCACATCGACCAATGTTTTTGACCAAAAATATGGCTTGTCGGTGCGATTGGTGAAAAAATATTAGTATATTTGCAGGCAAATATACATTATGGAACATGTTATTAAAACGATAAGCGATTGGGTGTGGAGCCCTGCGCTTGTGGTAATTTGCCTGATGGCAGGGCTGTATTTCTCAATAGGCACACGCTTTGTGCAGGTGCGCCGTTTTCGCGAGATGGCACGCCTGTTGTTCGCGAACGATAAGAGCCGAAACACTGGTGTCACCTCGTTTCAGGCGTTCTCCATGGCTCTTTCGGGCCGTGTCGGCACCGGAAACATCGTGGGTGTGGCTACAGCTATAGGCTTTGGAGGACCTGGAGCCATCGTATGGATGTGGATAATAGCTTTTTTAGGCGCAGGCTCGGCGTTCTCCGAATCCACTTTGTCGCAGATTTATAAGGAGGAAAACGAAGGAGAGCTACGCGGCGGTCCGTCATATTATATCGAAAAAGGCTTGAAATGCAAGTGGTTGGCAGTATTGTTCGCAGTTATAGCAGTGATGGCATGCGGATGGTTCCTGCCTTCGGTACAGTCGAACAGCATCGCCGAATCGTTTGCCGAGACATTCCATATCAACCCTGCTTGGATAGGTATAGTCGTTGCAGTGCTCATCGGACTCGTGATTGTCGGCGGCGTGAAACGTATCGCTAAAGTGGCTGAGATCGTGGCACCGTTTATGGCCATCTTGTATGTGTTGCTTTCGCTTGTAGTGCTTGCTGTACATATTCAAGAGGTTCCTTCAGTGTTTATGGATATGATACGCAGCGCCTTCGGCATGAATCAGGCTCTCGGCGGCATCCTTGGCGCGACGATAGCATGGGGCGTGAAACGTGGCATCTATTCCAATGAGGCTGGGCAAGGCACTGGCGCAATCGTGGCAGGTGCCGCTGAAGTGTCACACCCGGTGAAACAGGGCCTGGTGCAGGCGTTCTCGGTGTATGTCGATACCCTGCTGGTGTGCACTGCCACCGCTGTGATGATATTGGCATGCAAGACATATAACGTTTTCGACGCGTCGGGCAATATCCTCATCGCTGCCCAAGGCGTGCAACTGGGTGAACCGGAAGTGGAATATACCACTGCCGCCATAGGAACATTATTAGGAATGGAATGGGGTGGCATCATAATTTCTATTGCCATGTTCTTCTTTGCCTTCACGACGCTTATGGCTTATTATTACTACGCAGAAACCAACCTCGTCTATCTCTTCGGAAAAGGCAAGATGGAACGGGTCCTGATATGGCTGCTGCGTGTCGGATTGGTGACAATGGTGTTTGTGGGGTCGCTTTATGAGGCATCAGTGATATGGGCCATCGGCGATACAGGCGTCGGAGCAATGGCTTGGATCAACGTCATCGCGATACTGCTGCTCTCACCAAAGGCATTCAAAGCCCTGAAATCATACGAACGCCAGAAAAAAGAGGGCAAAGAACCTGTTTTCAATCCCGAGGAGATCGGTGTCAAAGAGGCGGTTTACTGGGACAAGTATAATTCTGAAAATTTAAGTTAAGATGCCAACATTCGACGAAATTCTTAATAAACACGATTTTACAAAAGACGAGCTGAAAATTCTCCTTGCCGCAGAAGGCGAGGAGATGTCCCGCCTTTTCGACAAGGCACTGAAAACCAAACTTAAATATCTCGACAACTATGTCCATCTGCGCGGACTGATTGAATATAGCAACCGTTGCGCTAAATATTGCCTCTACTGCGGCGTGAGAAGCAAGAACACCAAGGTGGAGCGTTACACCTTGAGCGACGACGAAGTGCTCGAATGCGCCCGCCTGGCTCATGATTTGGGCTATGGCTCTATCGCTATCCAAAGCGGCGAACGCGACGATAAGGAATTTGTCGATAAAATAGAATATCTCGTCAAGGAAATAAAGAAGATAGACAACGGTAGCCTCGGAATCACGCTGTCGTTGGGCGAACAGACAGAAGAGACATACCGCCGCTGGTTTGAAGCCGGCGCACACCGTTATCTGTTGCGAATCGAATCTTCGACAGAAGAGCTTTATTATAAGATTCATCCGAAGGATAAAAAACACGATTTCCATAAACGTATGGGATGCATAGATTCGCTGTTGCGCCTCGGCTATCAGACAGGTACCGGCGTCATGGTCGGACTCCCGTTCCAAACCTTGGACAACCTGGCCGATGACCTTCTTTTCTTCAAGAAAAAAGACGTGGCAATGGTGGGAATGGGACCATTTATCCCGCATCCCGACACGCCTCTATATGAATATAAAGACCAGATTCCATCGGCGAAAGACCGCATGAGTCTCACTCTGAAGATGATAGCCGTCTTGCGCCTGATGATGCCTGAAATCAACATGGTGGCGGCAACAGCCAACCAGACTGTCGACCCGCTCGGCCGCGAGAAAGCAATCATGGTGGGAGCCAACGTCATCATGCCAAACCTCACACCTAATGAGTTCCGCGAGAATTATCTCATTTATCCTGATAAAGCTTGCGTCAAAGACAAACCCGACCAATGTCAGACATGCCTGGATTTAAGGATGGAATCGATAGGGCATAAGGTCCTCTACAACGCCTGGGGAGACTCGAAGGCGTTTGCAAACAAGCGTAAATAATGGCATTTGCAAATTTCAATTAACCATTAAAAGGTATTTGTTGTTGAAAAATCACCATTAGTAGTGATGATTTGTGTGAAATGGCGGATGTACTTTTGCAAAGGTTTATTATTGTTTAATCAAGAAATTATTATTGTATGAAATTTTTAAAAATTAAATTATTATTTGTATTGTTGATTGTTGGCATTGCTGCTGTGGCGCAAAATACCGACGCAAACATTTTCGGTCACGTTATTGATAAAAACACCGGTGAGCACATGCCGTTCGTCAATGTGGTGGTGAAAGGGACCAAACTTGGCGCATCGACTGATGAAAGCGGACACTATTACATAACGAATTTGCCTGAAGGCAATCAGGTTATTGAAGCATCCTGCGTGGGTTACAAGACAGCGTCAATTGAGGTGGTGATTGTCAAAGGTCAGAGTCATGAGCTTAACATAGTGATTGAAGTCGACGCCAAGGTTATGAAGGATGTTGTGGTTTCAGCGAGCCGCGTGGAGGTGAACCGCAAGGAGGCGGCTGTGGTGGTTAATGTGCTGAACCCCAAGACTTTAGATAGGGTTAATGCCGTCAATCTTGCTGAAGGATTGAATTTCCAGCCGGGATTGAGGGTGGAGAATACTTGTCAGAACTGTGGCGCTAACCAGGTGAGAATCAACGGTTTGGAAGGAAAATATTCGCAGATATTGATTGACAGCCGTCCGGTGTTCAGTGCGTTGGCGGGAGTTTACGGTCTCGAGCAGATACCCGTATCTATGATTGACCGCATCGAGGTGATACGTGGCGGCGGGTCGGCATTATTCGGCGCCAATGCCGTCGGCGGCGTGGTGAACATCATCACACGCGAACCGATAAAAAACAGTCTGGATGTGGCAAACACCACAAGGCTTATCGGGGGAAAATCGTGGGATAACACCAGCTCATTCAACGCCTCGTTGGTCTCAAACGATTTCAAGACAGGAGCTTATATTTTCGGGACATCGCACAACCGCCAGGGCTATGACCGTGATGGTGACGGGTTTACCGAACTGGGCAAGCAGAAGGCAATGAATATAGGCACACGTGCGTTCTATAAATTCAATGCAAATTCAAAGATTACAGCAGAGTATCACAGCATTTACGAGTTCCGTCGTGGTGGCGACAGCATCGACCGCCCGCCACATCAGTGTCAGGTGGCGGAACAGGCTGAGCATCATATCAACGGTGGCGGCTTGACTTACGATTTCCTTAGTAAAGACACGCGTTTCCATCTGTCGGCGTATGGCTCGTTGCAGGATATCCACCGCGACACTTATTACGGCACCCAATACGATTTGAATGCATACGGAAACTCCACTGACTTCAGCTCGGTGTTGGGCACGCAGGCATCGTATAATTTTGACCGTGTTATTTTCATGCCTTCAACGCTGATGGCTGGTGTCGAATGGACCACGAATCATCTCGTCGATGAGCAGCCGGCTTACAATCGTGAGGTCGACCAGCAGGCTAATGTGGCAAGCGCTTTTTTGCAAAATGAATGGAAAAACAAGATTTTCGGCTTCCTTCTTGGACTCCGTGTCGACAAGCACAGCATGATGAATGATCCTGTTTTCAGCCCGAGAGCCAATGTGAGATGGGCTATAGTGCCTTCGGTCACCACAAGACTGAGCTATTCCTCGGGATTCCGCGCACCTCAGGTCTTTGACGAGGACTTGCATATTATGGCAGTGGGAGGCGAGGTGTCGCTCATCACCTTAAGTCCTGATTTGAAGCCTGAATACAGCCACAGCTTCAGCGGCTCGGTAGGATGGCAGCATTATTTCGGACCGTTCTGTTTTGATATTATGGTTGAAGGATTCTACACCGTGTTGAACGACGTCTTCGTACTTCGTCCTAACGGCTATGACAATCAAGGCAATATGCTTCTCGAACGCTGCAACGGCTCGGGTGCTCATGTGGGCGGCGTGAATATCGAGACGCAGCTCGATTATGGTGAATTTATACTGCAGCTTGGCTACACATGGCAGCAGAGCCGCTATAACGAACCGGAACAATGGAGCGATGACCCGGATGTGGAGCCGCAGCGCCGCATGTTCCGCACACCCGACAACTATGGCTACATCACCGGAATGTTCCCGGTCACCGAACGTTTAAAGACCTCGCTCTCGGCAGTCTACACCGGACCGATGCTGGTGCAGCATTATGCAGGTTATGTCGAGAAAGACTGTGAGAAAATCACCCCCTCGTTCTTCGATATGGGCGTGAAACTGACGTACGATATCCCGTTGTCTTTAGGTGCCACGCTGCAACTCAACGGTGGAGTGCAGAACATCTTCGACAGCTATCAGGACGACTTTGACCAAGGTGCTATGCGTGACGCAGGATATGTTTATGGCCCGACGTTCCCTCGCACATTCTTCGCTGGATTGAAACTGAGCTTGTAAATAAAAGGGTGACTGCTCATCACAGTCACCCCAACATCATTCATTATATAATTCAAATTGAAGTAAAATCACTTTATATTAGCCCCCAATGCTAATAGCTAATGGCTAGAAATACAGGTCCCTTTCCCCTTGTTTGATGCGCTCAATGCGTTTTTTGAGTTCATCGAGGAACTGTGGGTCGACGTTCTTGAAGTTGTTTTCGATGGTCTTCCAGCCTTTTGCAGCGACTTCAGGTGTAGCATAGTCCACCAGGTACTCGGATAAGGTGAGGATGGCGTTTGGTGTGCAGTAACGTTTGATGAAGCCCGGCACGCTGAATTCCATGAAATGCTCGCCGGTTCTGCCCAAACGATAGCATGCGGTGCAGAAGCTCGGGATGAAGTCGTGGTCGAGGAGCTTGTCGATGATCTCGCCCAAGGAGCGGTCGTCGCCGATCTTGAACTGCTCACGGTGCAGGTTCTGGTCTTCCTGCTTGTCGCTGTTTTTCTCTTCTTCCTCGTGATGATATTTGTAGTCGCCTATCTGCAGGTTGGTGCCGCCGTCGATCTGTGAGATGCCGTATTCAATGGCTTTTGCACGGAAATCGGCGTCCTCACGTGCTGTCAGAATCATGCCGGTGTAAGGCACTGCCAGACGGAAGATGGCGATAATCTTCTCAAAGGTGTCGTCGTCGACGAAATATTTCTTGTCGATGCTCAATCCTGATGCGTCTTTGATACGAGGGAACGAGATGGTGTGAGGCCCCACGTTGAAGCAAGCCTCGAGGTGGTTGGTGTGACGAATCATTGCCAACACCTCATAACGCCAGTCGTACAAGCCGAAGAGGATGCCGAGGCCGTTGTCGTCGATGCCAGCCTGCTGGGCGCGGTCCATGGCGGTCAGACGGTAGTTGTAATCGCCTTTCTTGGTGTTAATCGGGTGATATTCGTTGTAAATCTCAGGGCAGTATGTCTCCTGGAAGATCTGATATGTTCCGATGCCCGCCTCTTTCACTGTGCGGAAGCCTTCAACATCCAATGGAGCTGCGTTGATGTTCACGCGGCGGATCGAGCCTTTGCCTTTCTTGGTGGCGTATGTCACTTTCACGGTGTGGGCGATATACTCTGGTGAGTATTTCGGGCTCTCGCCGTAGACCAAGATGAGTCGTTTCTGTCCGTCGTCTTCCAGAGCCTCCACGTTGCGCACGAGTTCTTCGTCGGTGAGGGTGGTGCGGATCTGCTCTTTGTTCGATGAGCGGAAGCCGCAGTAGCTGCAGTTGTTCACGCAGTAGTTGCCCACGTAGAGAGGGGCGAACAGCACGATACGGTTGCCGTAGATGCGGCGTTTCAACTCGCGTGCGCCCTCTTTGATTTCTTCGACGAGCTTAGGGTCGGTGGTGTTGACCAAAACAGCTGTCTCTTCCATCGTCAGGCGGTTCTTTGCCAATGATTTCTCTATGATTTCGCGCACGCGTTCAGGTGTGCTCTTGGTGTTGTTGATGTAGTCCCAAATCTCTTCCGATGAGATAAACGGGCGGTTAGGCTCGTCAGGGATGCGGCATTTTTCAGGATGAAATTGCATATTTTTAGCTTTTTATTTGTTATTTTCCTTTTAAAAACAACAAAATCCAGCTGAGAAAAGAAGTGTTTCAATTCCCTTGCCGTCGGATTCTTAGCTCTTTCGGCTCTGACTTTTTATTCGTAAAGCCCTCAGTCTCAATAACATATCTCAACCTTAGGTCATCTACAAACTATTGTTGGTTGGTCTTGCAAATATACTCTTTTTTTTAATTAAAAAAATATCTTTAATAAAAAAGTCTAATGGCTAACGGCTAACGGCTAAAGACAGAAGTAACTCTTTCGAAGATGCCGTTCATATAAGCAATCGCCATTCCGTAGTTGCTGATAGGGATGCCGTTTTCGACTGCCATGTTTGTGCGGTTGATGAGCTGTTTGCGTGTTGCCATGCAACCGCCGCATTGTATTGCCATTGCGTATTGACGGATGTTTTCGATGGGAGTGAGGCCGGAAAGATAAGTGAATTCGATGTTTTTTCCGGTGAATTTCCTTATGAGATTCGGAAGTTTCACACGTCCGATGTCGCCGCAGCTTATCTCGTGAGTGCACGATTCGAGCATTAGGATTTTGTCGCCGTCTTTGAGGTTCGACAGGTGAGGGGTGCCTTTCAGATAATTCTCGAAATCGCCTCTCAGTCGGGCCAGAATGATGCTGAAGCTTGTGAGTTGCACGTCTTGAGGCACGATTTTGTTCACAAGTGCAAACACTTGAGAATCGGTGACAACCAGTGCCGGCTTCGGGTTGTTGTCGAAATATTGTTTGAGAGCTGTCTCTTTCAGCACCACGCAGATGCAGTCGTTGTCAAGCACGTCGCGTATTGCCATCACCTGAGGCAGTATCATTCGGCCTTCGGGGGCCTCGTCGTCGATTGGGGTCACCAGGACGATGGTTTGTCCGGGTTTTATTATGCCTCCGAGCAGCGATGTTTTTTTGTAGGCGCTTTCGGGGATGGCATTTTTCAGAGCCTCTTGAAGCATTTTCGCATCATCGTTTAAGGCGCTGAACTCCAGTATTTTGGTGGAATATTCTCTTTCTATGGCTTTTTTGTGGTTTTCCGGGAGCTTTGAGATATCCGATTTGTTGTGGACTATAATAAAAGGTATTTCATGCTTTTTAAACTCGTTGATTATTGCCTTTTCCGGCTCTGCGAATTTCTCGCCGGCAATCACCAGAATCGCGCAGTCGATTTCTTTCAGTGTCTGATAGGTCTTCTCCACGCGTTGTTTGCCGAGTTCGCTCATATCGTCGATGCCGGCGGTGTCGATGAGAATCACCGGGCCGATGCCGAAAATCTCTATTGATTTCTTCACTGGGTCGGTGGTTGTTCCTGCCTGTTCCGACACGATAGCCATCTTTTGTCCCGTTAACTTGTTGATTATCGAGCTTTTGCCGTTATTCATGCGCCCGAAGATCCCGATATGAGGTTTTAAATCCTTTGCCATTTTCTTTCTTTTTAGCCATTAGCTGACAGCCGTTAGCCGTTAGCTGTTTAAGTTGTAAAAATGCTAATGGCTAATGGCTAATGGCTTGTTTGACGTTGCAAAGATAATGAATTTTCTGACAGGAATTATTTTTTAGACAGGATTAACAAGATTTACGGGATTTTTGCCGCATGCCTTGATGGCTTTAGTGGCCTTAATGGCCTTAAAGTCCCTAATGCCGGTGGAAACAACAATCTGTCATTTCGACCGAAGTGAAGCGGAGGATACTTAAACATTTTTTCAAAAACTACTTGACAATTAAAATAATTGTTGTATCTTTGCATCGCATATCGGTTTGACAGGGAACAGGTCTGTCAGTAAAACTGATTAAAGATATAGCGTTTCGCCATACAGTGTAGGCGAGTAATTTTGTCAGCGATAACGGTTTTGACAAATTCGTACTAAGAGCCATGGATTATTTCCGTGGCTTTCTTCTTAAATCAAACGCAGTTAAAATCCACTGTTTTTCCTTACCTCTATATTTCTTCTCTACGACAATGCGATAATAATTTGATTCAAATAAAAATTCCTCTTTAGTGTCGGATTCCTTAATTGAACCAAATTGCACAATAATTGGAATAAAATCTTCCAATTTAAAACCAAGTTCCTTGATTTCATTCTCGTGTTTGTCGATGATATGAGCCAATCCATATCCTTTGTGTTTAGCAGGATCAGTAACTTTACCCCAAACGATATCAATAAAGCCTATGTCATCACGATAAAGTGCCTTGGGACATTCCCCTGTTTTCATTTTGCGAAGATGCTTAATTGCTTCTTTCGGTTTCTTTTCAAACTGTCTGTAAATCGGGCCAAATTCGCCAATTTCAATTTCTGTTTGTTGTTTCTTAAAGTTTTTCTTTTCCATCGTTTCAAAATTTATTAAACAATACCATTCCCTGTCGCCACCTTGCGATCTCATCTTCGGTTAATAAATTTTACGATGCTATTTGTTATATGGTAGGAAATACGATTGCAAAGATAATGATTTTTCTGACAGGAATTATTTTTTAGACAGGATTAACAAGATTTACGGGATTTTTGCCGCATGCCTTAATGGCTTTAGTGACCTTAACGCCCGCGGCAACAACTATCCTTTTTTAATGATAGCCCTTCTCGGGCGGTGTTTTATTCCTTTTCCCTTGATGGAAAATGAACCGAATTTTGCTCAAGTCGAATGCAGAGCCAAGTTTGCTTGAGCTATGCTGAGACAAAGCAAAATCAGTGAAACTAAAAGATCAAGCGCCATATAAAGCTCGAACCGCTATATGGCGCGGCCCCGTGCTGTGAACCCGGTGGGGGCGAAGCCCTTACGTCATTTCGACCGGAGCGATAGCGAAGTGGAGAAATCTTTGTCTTTTTTTCAATTATTATTTTTTTGAATCATATTTTTTGTAACTTTGCATCCGCATCGTTACCAATAACAGTTTGAGCATGTTTTTTAAAAAAATATTAAGTGCTTTTAAATCTCAAAACGAAGAACCCAAGATAGCTACACCTGAAATAACATCTCTTTTGGATTTCAGAAAACATTTGTCTTCGTTGGATGACACAGACTGTTATATTGCGAAATCTGATTACGCTGAAATGCGTAATAAATATGCCGCAACTTACACCTTTTTTGATAATGCATTGCGTGGTAACACTCTTGATTATTATTGTAAAAACAACGATATCACTAAACGCGAAGTAAAGATTTTCCTTTCAGAATATAGAGATTTATGTTTGAATAAAGAATCTATAGTTATTTCACAACATAACGAGGCGTATATATCACATCATTTAAAGGTAGACAAAGACTATTTAGACAAGATTCTTATACCTGTTGATTCAAGGATTAGGTTGGATGAAGAACAGCGGCGTGTTGTTCTGTCAGATGAGGATTATACATTAGTTATTGCAGGTGCTGGTGCGGGTAAAACCACAACTGTTTCGGCAAAAGTTAGGTATCTCGTAGAGAAAAAAGGCATAGCTCCTGAGCAAATCTTGGTTATCTCTTATACAAATAAAGCTGTTGGCGAATTGCGTGATAAAATCAACAAAGATTTGGGCATTAATTGTCCTGTAACAACATTCCATAAAACAGGATATGCTATCCTACGCCGCCAAGATGCCAGCCTTAAAACTATTGTTGACCAAGGTTTTATGTTTTATGTAATCAACAATTACCTCAAAAACAATATTCTTGAAAATCCGGAATTGGTCGATAAACTAATTCTGTTTTTTGGCAGTTATTTTGATGCGCCCTATGAGGGTGATGATTTGAATGATTTCTTCAATTATATTAGTAAGGCTGATTTCTCTACACTACGTGGCAATATTGATGAATATACTGAAAAGATTATCAACGAACGAACAGGTAAATGTATAACAATAACTCGAGAAACATTGCGTTCTGCACAAGAAGTTCGCATTGCGAATTTCTTATATCTTAATGGTATCGATTATTCATACGAGAAGCCCTATCCTTTTAATATTTTACGTTGCCACAAACCATACACTCCTGATTTTACAATTACACAAGGTGATAAAGTAGTTTATTTGGAGCATTTTGGCATTACCCAAGATGGGAAAAACAATCGTTACAAAAAAGATCAGCTTAATAAGTATAAACAGGAAGTTAATGATAAAGTTAAACTACACAAAGACCATGGAACTGATTTGATTTATACTTTTTCTGGATATAACGATAATCGTGATTTGTTGGAGCATTTGAAAGAAGAGCTTGTAAAACATGGTCTGACTCTCAATCGGCGTCCATCACAAGAAGTGTTTCAAAAAATAATCAACACTGAAGAAAATAGATATATTTCACGTTTGGTAAATCTAATCTGCACCTTTATACAGAATTTTAAGACAAACGGCTATACAGCAGATGACTTTTCCCGTTTCAGAGCATCATCTAATAACGAACGTACAAAGCTATTCCTTACAATTTGCGAACAATGTTATCATGAATATACGAAATGCCTCAAAGAGAAACAAGCAATTGATTTTGAGGATATGATAAATGACTCTGCACGAATTTTACAAGAAGAGGGGCAAAAAGGTGAAAAATTAGATTTCAAATACATCATAGTTGATGAGTATCAAGATATATCTCAACAGCGTTTTAATTTAACAAAAGAACTTAGCAAATTGTGCGATGCTAAAATAATTGCAGTCGGCGATGATTGGCAATCCATTTACGCTTATGCAGGTTCTGATATAACGTTGTTTACTCATTTTAAGGAAACATTTGGATATGGTCAAGAGCTGAGAATTACCAAAACATATCGTAACGCGCAAGAAATAATAGACATTGCTGGTGGGTTTATTCAGAAAAACACAGGTCAAATTCGAAAAGCACTGATTTCTCCGAAGCATATAACGAATCCAGTTATTATTCAGACATATACAGAGGAAGTTGATAGAACAAAGACAGAAGGTAAAGGCGGCAAGTATTATCTTGTCGGTGAAACTGTGGAAAGAATCATGAAAGAAATACTGTCAGAAAATCCCCAATCATCGATATTACTACTCGGCAGGTATGGATTTGACGGATATAATCTTACTAAATCGGCCGATTTTGAATACTGGGAAAAGACAGGCAATGTTACATCAAAGACATTTGCAGACATAGAAATGGAGTTTATGACTGTACATAGAGCCAAAGGGTTGGGATATGATAACGTAATCATTATCAATGCGATGGATTCAATGTATGGTTTTCCTTCAAAAATCCAGGATGATCCTGTTTTAAAATATGTCGTTAAAACCGATCATTCAATAGAATATGCTGAGGAGCGTCGTTTGTTTTATGTTGCATTGACTCGTACCAAGAATCGTGTTTATATAGTTACACCTCAGCAACGTCCTTCTGAATTTGTACGCGAATTAATAGCTGACTATCCTAACGTGATATTGAGAGGTCAATTAGACAAACAACAAGATAACACCACAAATATCAAGCATTGTCCTGTATGTGGTTATCCATTGCAGCAACGCTATAAAAAGCTTATGGACTAAAACTCTGGATATGTTCAAATGAGCCTGAGATTTGTGATTTTATGACAAATGATCTTAACGGTGATGATATGTCAATTATAAAATGCGACCAATGCCGTGATGGTTATCTGATAGTTAAAGTGGGTAAAGATGTGAATACCGAGAAAAACGTTGCATTTTTGGGATGTACTAATTATACTGATGACAAGAAGGGATGCAATCGCACAATGAGTTATAAAGAATACAAAAAACTTATGTAAATAAAAATGCTTTTTTAAGAGCTTCGCCCCCACGTCGCTCCGCGGTACGCTGGCCTTGATTTTTTGGATTCTTTTTTATCAAGAAAAAAAGTATCATAACCCTGCCCCCAAATCAGAATGACACGTTTTTTTTGTGCCCCGTTTTAAATTTATTTTTCCCTCCTCCGGCTGCACATCTGAAAATTAATCGTAACTTTGCATGTTTTAAATTTTAAAAACATGCCAGAAATTTCAAGATTCTATGGAATCATTATCTATATGTGGTGGAAAGACCATAATCCGCCGCATATTCATGTAAGTTATGGAGATTATGATTGCAATATCAGCATTAAAGACAAGGTCGTAAAAGGGGAGGTGCCAGCGAAAATAATCTCAAAAGTTGTTGAATGGATTGATTTGCACGAAAATGAGCTTCTGGATTTATGGGATAAAGCTCAAAATGGCGGTGAATTAAACAGAATAAAACCTTTAGAATGATGATACGAGTTGTAGATGTCGATTACATTAAAGATTACACGTTGTCAATAACTTTCAGCGACGGCGTGACGAAAGTCGTTGATTTGCAGCCGTATCTGAATGACGGTGTTTTCGAGCAACTGAAAGATTTGTCCCAATTCAAACAATACGGATTGAATCACTGGACCATCGAATGGGCGTGCGGAGTGGATTTCGCCCCCGAATTCCTTTACGAAATCGGCGATTATCCGACAACAGAAGACTCTCCATTGCCTTCCGCCGCCGAAAAACAACAACCTTACGGGAAATAAATGAATGTGAAAAAGGTCCGAAGGGCGTAGAAAAGTAATAAACACAAGGTTGACTTGGAAAAATTGGGGAATGAGATGAGCTGCAAAATCAATTTTTATGAAACCGCAAACGAAGATATTTTCAAATGGAAGAAATGTGTCCAAAAGACCATAACGGAAAAGATAACTGAATCACTGAAAGATATTTCAGAACATCCATATTACGGTATCTGTAGTCCTTAAATTTTTTATTATTGATTGCTTGCATTTATAACATTTTTTGTATCTTTGCAAAAAAGAATTTGCTTTGAAAATCGCTGTAAATACTCGATTGCTGTTGAAAGACAAACTCGAAGGAATCGGTTGGGTCGCCTACGAGACGCTGAGCCGTATCGTCAAGGCACATCCCGACGACGAGTTTTACTTCCTCTTCGACCGCAAACCCGACCCGAGGTTCATTTTTGCCGAAAATGTCAAGCCTGTCGTGCTTTTCCCACAGGCAAGACACCCGTTTTTGTATATCATCTACTTCGAAATCTCAGTGTGTCGCGCTCTGCGCAGAATAAAACCGGATGTCTATCTGTCGACGGATGCATACCTTAGCTTAAGGTCTAAGACACCGCAAATCGCTGTGTTTCATGACATTAACTTCGAACATTTTCCGCAGGACTTCCCCAAACTGGCACTATGGCATTATAAGAAGTTCTTCCCGAAATTTGCTCATAAAGCCAAGAAAATCATAACGGTTTCGGAGTTCTCAAAGAAGGATATCATTGACAATTATAAGGTTGAACCTGAAAAAATTGATGTCGTTTACAACGGCGCAAACGAAGGCTTTAAACCGCTTTCTGAAGAAGAGAAAATTAAGATAAGAAATAAATATACCTCTGGCTGTCAATACTTTATGTTTGTTGGCTCGCTGCATCCGCGCAAAAATCTGGCAAGGCTGTTCCCTGCATTCGATATGTTCAAGGAACGCACAGGCTCGGACGTTAAGTTGCTGATAGTGGGGGAGAAACGCTGGTGGACGGAGCCTATCCAGAAGGCTTATGAGGCTATGGGACATAAGGATGACGTGGTGTTTGTGGGTCATCTGCAGATGGAAGAGCTGCATCGTGTGACGGCGGCGGCGCTGGCATCGGTGTATGTCTCGTATTTTGAAGGCTTCGGCATCCCGATAGTGGAGGCGTACAAATGCGACGTGCCAGTCATCACGTCGAACGTCACCTCAATGCCTGAAGTGGCTGGCGATGCCGCACTTCTCGTCGACCCGTTCGACACCGAATCGATAGCAGGCGCCTTGGAACTGGTGATGGATGAAAACGTCCGTAACTCACTGATAGAGAAAGGACGCATCCGCCGAAACGATTTTTCATGGGACAAAGCAGCTGAGCAGTGGTATAAGGTCATTTCGACAGGTACATCTGTCATTTCGACCAGTTCATCTGTCATTTCGACCGAAGTGGAGAAATCTCCCTCAAACAATGCTAACAATTAAAAACTAAAAAATATGGAAAAGATCATAATGTATCCAGGTGAAAATAGAAAAGATGCTGTGAATTTTAAGGATATTCAAGCTCAATATATCACAGCTGTTGAGCGTAATGTTTTGGTGCTCGGCTCTGGCGGCCGTGAACACGCCTTGGCATGGAAAATCGCACAAAGCGAGAGCGTGTCAAAGGTTTATATCACCCCAGGCAACGCCGGGACGGCATCAGTAGGTGTCAATATTTCAATAAATATCGCTGATTTCCAAGCGGTTAAAGATGTCGTGCTGAAAAACAGAATCGACCTCGTTGTTGTCGGCCCGGAACAGCCATTGGTCGACGGCATTGTCGATTTCTTCAAGAATGACAACGACTTAAAAGGTGTAAAAATCATCGGACCTGATAAGAAAGGCGCACAGCTTGAAGGCTCCAAGGCTTTCGCCAAGAATTTCATGGAGAAAAACGGCATCCCGACAGCGAAATGCTTCACCGTGACAGCCGAAAACCTCGACGACGGCTTGAAATATCTCGACACGCTCGAAGCACCGTACGTCCTCAAGGCTGACGGTCTCGCTGCAGGTAAAGGCGTGTTGATACTCAATGACTTAGCCGAGGCGAAATCTGAGTTGAAAGAGATGCTTTCTGGCAAGTTCGGCTCAGCATCGGCAAAGGTGGTAATCGAGCAGTTCCTCAAAGGTATCGAAGTGTCGATGTTCGTCCTTACAGATGGCGAAAACTACGTCATCCTGCCGGAAGCCAAGGATTACAAGCGCATCGGCGATGGCGACACCGGTCTCAACACCGGCGGCATGGGCGCGGTATCCCCAGTGCCTTTCGTCACCCCTGATTTCATCGGAAAAGTCGAAAATCGCATCATAAAACCTACCATTTCAGGTCTGAAAAAAGAGAAAATCGACTACAAAGGCTTCATTTTCCTGGGCTTGATGAACTGCAGCGGCGACCCTTACGTCATCGAATACAACGTCCGTATGGGCGACCCAGAGACTGAAGGCGTGATGACACGCATCGACTCTGACTTCGCCGATCTGCTTGACAAATGTGCACAAGGCCGACTCAACGAGGCTCATTATCAGGCAAGTCCTGAGACTTCGGTCACGGTGATGCTCGTTTCAGGCGGATATCCTGAGTCTTACAAGAAAGGCATGAAGATAACCGGCCTCGAAAACGTTTGCCCATGCTGCATCGTGGCTCATGCCGGCACCAAACTCGATGGTAATGACATAGTTACCTCTGGCGGCCGCGTCATCGCAGTGACAGCTCACGGCAAAAATATCGAAGAGGCAAGGGCTAAAGCTTATCATAACGCAAAACAGATTGTGTTTGAAGGCAAAAACTACCGTCATGATATTGGCGAGGATTTGATGAATTATCATGCTTAAGTTCTTCAAACACAGTTACATAGCACAAGCCGTTGTGATAGTGCTGCTGATTGCGGTGCTGTGGATTCCTGCGTTCCTGACCCAGTCGAACGACCAAGCCTATGAGTACCCGACAACACCGATGTACGATTTTGTGTTGGGCATTATGGGTAACTCCAATATAGCAATGACCATCTTTGTTATGTTGTTGTTCGGCTCGTGTGTGTTCGTCTTCAATTCCATGATGACCGTCGACAACCTGGTCCCGCGATACAGCAGCATTTTCTCCTTTGTGATGGTGCTATGCATGTGCTGTGTGCCTATAAACAACAATTATTATCCGTTTTTGATAGCGTTGCCGTTGATGGTGATGGCCCAGCAGACCGTTTTTCTTATCTATAATGTTGAAAAACCTGAGAGATACTTGATGAATACAGGTATTTTTATCGCTGTCGGCTCGATGTTTTATATTCCTGCTATCTTGATGATATTCTGGGTTTTATTTGCTTTGATAGTGCATGGCATCAGAGAAATGAGGCTGTATTTGATTCCAATTGTTGGACTGGCGACCCCTTATATTCTAATGGCCACAATCATCTATATCTCAGGTAATTCGATGGAATTCATCAATGATTATGCCAACGCGTTCACCAGTATCGGTCTTACGAAACTTGAAATCACGACGATGGAGAAAGTGGTTCTGTTGGTTATGATAATACTTTCGGTGCTTTCAATCCTTAAGATTTGGTCAAGTAATGTTAATAATCTCATTAGTACAAGACATAGAAAAAAGGTCACAATGGTGTTGTTCTGTCTAAGTGTCTTGATGCTTTTTACTCAAAATCCGGTGATGAGCAATGGCTACTTTTTCATGATTGTGTCGATACTCGTTTCTATGGCTTTATGCTATGTGAAAAAGACTAAACTTGTTGATATTGTTATGGTTGTGCTGATGATAGCCGTCATTGTGAACCAATATTTACCGTTATTTGGGATAAAAATATGAATCTGAAGCCGTTTTTCACCGATAATCTTATTGAAGCCGGCTGTGACGAGGCTGGTAGAGGTTGTATCGCAGGCCCGGTGGTGGCTGCCGCAGTGATATTGCCTCGTGGCATGGATTTTCCTGAATTTGACGATTCTAAAAAACTTACTGAGAAACAACGTGAGAAATTGAGAGCCAAGGTGTTGGAAAATGCGGCAGCGTATGGCGTCGGCATTGTTTCTGCCGAAGAAATCGATGAGATTAATATACTCAACGCCTCGTTTCTTGCGATGCATCGGGCTGTCGACCAGCTCGAGATTCGTCCGGAACTGCTTCTGATAGACGGCAACCGTTTTAACAAGTATCACGACATAAAACATCAGTGCATCGTGGGCGGCGATGCAAAATACCAGTCTATTGCGGCGGCTTCCATTTTGGCAAAAACCACTCGTGACCATATTATGGAAGAGCTTGATAATCAATATCCTGCGTATAATTGGAAACAGAATAAAGGCTATCCGACAATCGAACATAAAAACGCCGTGGCTGAACACGGAATGTCGCCATATCACCGCAAAACATTCAATATGTCGATTCAGTTGAAATTATTTTAAAAAAATATAAAACAAACTGCGACCTTTCACGTTCTATTAAAAAAACGAATATTATGGCAAATACAAGAATTCTTTGGGCTGACGATGAGATTGAACTTCTCAGGCCGCATATAATGTTTCTGGAACAGAAGGGTTACGATGTCGAGACCGCCAACAATGGCAGCGACGCTGTGGAGATGGTGCGTAACGGGCATTTTGATATTGTTTTCCTTGATGAACAGATGCCTGGAATATCCGGCGTTGAGGCACTTGAGAAGATAAAGGCTAATTTCCCGAACCTTCCTGTGGTGATGATAACAAAGAGCGAGGAGGAGCGCATCATGGAGGACGCCATCGGCAGCAATATCGCAGATTACCTGATAAAACCGGTCAATCCGAACCAGATACTGCTTTCGCTGAAACGTAATCTCGAGAATAAAAAACTCGTCGACGAGAAATCAACGTCGATGTATCAGCAGGAGTTCCGCAAAATCGGAATGGACCTGAACAACAACCTCGACTACAATGAGTGGATTAGCGTCTATAAAAACATCACACGTTGGGAGATAGAGCTGCAGAAGTCGACGGACGAGGGCATCAAAGAGGTGCTTTTCATGCAGAAAAACGAGGCAAACATGCAGTTTTCACGTTATGTGGAGAAAAACTACTGCGACTGGGTGTCGGGCAAGCCTGTCAACAAGCCGACAATGTCGCATACAGTGATGAAAGACAAGGTGTTTAATCGTCTTGAAAGTAACGACAAACCGTTGTTTTTCATACTGATAGACAATCTTCGCTACGACCAGTGGAAGGCGATTCAGCCGTTGCTTGAGAACTATTTCCGCGTTGCCGACGATGACATTTATTACAGCATCTTGCCAACAACCACTCAGTATGCGCGTAACGCCATCTTTGCCGGTCTGATGCCGCTTGAGATTCGCCGCCATTACCCGAAATACTGGGTCGACGAAGAAGATGAAGGCACAAAGAACCAGTTCGAGGGCGACCTTTTGGGCGAGCAGCTGCGACGTTATGGCAGAAACATCAAATATTCTTACAATAAGGTGTTGAATCTGGCGGCGGGAAGGAAACTTTACGACCAGATGAACAACCTGATGCAGAATAAGTTAAACGTCATAGTGTATAACTTCGTCGATATGCTTTCGCACGCCCGCACAGAAATGGAAATTATCCGTGAACTCGCCGACGACGAGGTGGCATATCGCTCACTGATGCTGTCGTGGTTTGAACATTCGTCGCTGTTCGACATGATGAAATTCATAGCAAACAAAGGCTGCAACGCAGTAGTGACAACCGACCATGGCTCGGTCTGGGTGAAAAATCCGGTGAAAATCTTGGGCGATAAGGCTGTGAACACAAATTTGAGATATAAGTATGGCAAGTCATTGAATTACAATGCGAAAGAAGTGTTTGAAGTGAAAGACCCGGAGAAGATTTTCCTGCCACGGATCAATGTGTCGACCTCGTATGTCTTCGCACGTTCCAGTGATTTCTTCGCTTATCCGAATAATTATAATTATTACGTGAATTATTACAGGAACACCTTCCAGCATGGCGGCATCTCCATGAACGAGATGATGATTCCTGTCGCATATCTTAAAGCAAAATAGATCTTCCCCTCATTTCGAGCGGAACGAAGTGGAGTCGAGGAATCTCATACAATAATGAATCAACAATGTTAGAAAAAGTTTTTAATATCAACAGCGTCGACGAGCTCTTCCAGGTGTCAGACCTTCTGATTTCCTGGCGAGATAAATCGAATATCATCGCATTTTACGGTCCGATGGGGGCTGGGAAGACCACTCTGATCAAGAATCTGTGCCATAAGCTTGGCGTGACAGATGAGGTCAACAGCCCGACCTTTGCCCTCGTAAATGAATATCCTACGCCAGTCGAAGGCTCGATTTTCCACTTCGATTTCTATAGAATCAAGAAGCTTGAGGAGGTCTACGACATCGGCTACGAGGATTATTTCTACAGCGGCAGATTATGCCTGTTGGAATGGCCGGAACTCATCGCCCCGCTGATGCCGGAACATTTCATAAAAGTTGAAATTGCATTAGGAGACAGCGATAACGCTCGAAAAATAAAATGCACAGTCATATAATCAGGGCCGTGATACTCTATAAAAAGGACATAGAACAATTAAAAAATCTCATTGATTCTCACACCAAAACGTTTCTTCTTTTGGATGAGAATACTGAAAATTGTTGCCTAAATGTTTTGAAAGGTATTGATTTTCATAATGTTATAAAAATAGTCATTCCGGCAGGCGAGCAGCACAAAAATATTGACACCGTTCAATATATCTGGTCGAAACTTGTTGAAAATCACGCAGACAGAAAGGCTCTTCTGATAAATATCGGTGGCGGCATGGTGACAGATATCGGAGGTTTTGCAGCTTCGTGTTATCAGCGTGGCATCGATTTTATAAATATCCCTACGACCCTTTTGGGAATGATAGATGCAGCCGTCGGAGGTAAGACTGGCGTTGATTTTCAAGGACTTAAAAACCAAATCGGAGTGTTTTCACAGCCATTGGCAGTCGTGATTTTGTTTGAGTTTCTTGCAACATTGCCAAAACGAGAGCTGCTTTCAGGCTTGGCTGAGATAATAAAGTACGGCTTCATTGTCGATAAAGTTTTTTTGGAAGCGAAACTTTTAAAAAATCAAGCTAATCCCGTTGATCCTGCCATTATAAAAAAAGCAATCGAAGTCAAAGATGAGATTACTTGTCATGATTCGACAGAACAGGGTAGACGAAAGATTTTGAATTTTGGTCACACCATCGGTCATGCTCTGGAGACTTATCTTATTGATAATCAGAAAGAAATTCGTCATGGAGAAGGGGTGGCACTCGGCATGCTTTCTGCTTTATATCTTTCTGAGAAATATTGCGGTTTAAATCATGATATAACTTTATATTATAAAGATTTATACGTTAAAAATTTCAATAGATTTGATTTGGATGATATTCCAGTTGAAAATCTGGTTGAAATTATGCGTCACGACAAGAAAAATCAAGGCGGAGATGTCAGATTTGTGTTGATTGAAGATTTTGGCAAGCCAGTTTATGATGTCGTTGTGAAGTCTGAAGATATCGTAGAATCCTTTAACTATCTCGTTGATTATCTGAACGATGCGCATTATTGGGCTAAATAGGACGTTTGATGCTGATGTGAATCTTGTCGGCAGCAAGAGCGAATCCAACCGCGTTCTGATGATTGGTTATTATGGCGGTTTCATGCCGCGGGTAAAAAACATCTCCGAATCTGACGACACTCAATTATTGAGAAAACTTCTTGAGAAGATATGTGTAAAGACTGATGAAAACCCGTCTCACATGCTTGATTGTGCTAATGCCGGCACTGTTTTGCGTTTTCTTGCCACTGCCTTGTCGTTTCGCCCTGGCGACTGGATTCTCACAGGCTCAGACCGAATGCTGCAGCGTCCTGTCGGCGACCTGGTGAATGCGTTACGCAACATCGGCGCTGACATCGAATACATGAGGCAGGAGGGATTCCCACCATTAAAAATCAATGGCAAAACCTCTGTAGAGATGTCTCCTACAACGTCTGTTTCTATTGATATCACACGCAGTTCGCAATATGCATCGTCGATATTGTTGGCGATGCCTTTTGTAGAGAGTCGCCGCATGTCTATACACTTGGATGGCGATATGTCATCCGTTCCTTACATCGACATGACCGTCGGCGTGATGCGGAAATTTGGCGTTGATGTGCATCGTGATGGTCGGGATATTATAGTAAAACCATCTGATTATCAAGATGTTGAATATGTTGTTGAATCGGATTGGACCTGTGCTTCGTATTGGTATGAAATTGTCGCTTTCAGTGAAAACGGACGCGCCAGATTGCGTAATTTGAGTCTTGCTTCGAAACAAGGTGACGCTGTCGTCGCCAAATGGTTTGAGGGTTTTGGCGTAACGACCATTCAAGATGGCAATGATATTATTATTGAGAAAAATAGCTCAATTATTAAAAAACAATTGTCATTTGATTTTGTCGACAACCCTGATTTGTACCCGACCATCGCCGCCACCTGTGCCGGGCTCGGGGTGGAAGGCAGTTTTACCGGATTGCGCAATCTCGTTCACAAGGAATCGGATCGGGGGGCAGCGATGGCCACGGAATTGTCAAAAATCGGCACTTTATCTGAAAAGTTTTCAGATAACGAATTGATAATCAATTCAAAATCTGTGAAAATGCTTTCTGAGATTTCTAATGTCGTTTTTGATTCCCACAACGACCACCGCATCGCTATGGCGTTGGCGCCTCTCGCAATGAAAATCGGCGCCATTGAAATCAATAACGCCGAAGTTGTTTCTAAATCGTACCCTAATTTCTGGAAGGAGATAAACTATTCCCATCCTGATGTCAGCACATCAACGATGTGAATGACCTCGATTGGCAGTCCCTGTTTTTTCGCATAGGCATTGAGATGCAGCAGGCATGAGATGTCGTTTGTGATCAGGTATTCAGCGCCAGATTCAATGGCATCTTTGAGTTTTTGGCCAGCCATCGATGACGAGATGGCCTCATGCTGCACAGCAAAAAGCCCTTTACCCATGCCGCAGCAGATCTCAGGATGTTTCAAGTCAACCAATTCGAGTCCGTTGACCTTCGAAAGCAGCTGTCGTGCCTCGTTTTTCAGTCCGAGTTCGCGCAAAGCCGAGCATGAATCAAGGTATGCGCATTTGTGACGGAAGACAGCCTCGAAATAATCCTTATGCACTGTGTTTACAAGGAAATCGGTGATTTCGTATATGTTAGCCACGAGGCGTTTGTATTCCAGATGCAGACTGGTGTTGTAGAAGAGCTCTTTGTATCTTGTCTTGATGAATCCCACGCACGACGCGCTGATGCCCACGATGGGACGGTTGTTGGAGAAGTCGCGTAAAAACTTCTCACCGAGGGTCTTCGACTCCTCAACGTAGCCGCTGTTAAACGCGAATTTGCCGCAGCAAGTCTGCTCGGGATTATATTCTATCTCGACACCGGCTGCTTTTAGAAGCTTGACGGCGTTCATGGCCGTTTCCGGATAAATCTGGTCGATTGTGCAAGATACAAAGAGGTCTACTGTCATGATTGTCAATGATTTAAATTATTTCAAACCACGTGCTTTCAAATATGGCTCAATACTCGGTTCCTGGCCGCGGAACTTCTTGTACTGTACCATTCCTTCGTCGTTGCCGCATTCCTGCAAGCAGTTGATTCTGAATGATTTGGCAAGTTCCGGATTAAACAGGTCGCCTGATTCTTTGAAGAAGTTGAAAGCGTCTTTGTCGAGCACTTCTGCCCAAGTGTAGGCATAATAGCCAGCGCTGTAGCCGCCGCTGAACACATGAGAGAAGTTGGTGCTGCGGTAGCGAGGCTGAATCTCGTGAATCAAGCCGATGGAGCGCATCTGCTGTGTCTCAAACACATCGACGTCAAGAGCGTTGATTTCGTCGATGTCGGTGAGCTCATGGTATCTCATGTCAAGAATTGATGCTGCGATGAGCTCTGTTGTCATGAACCCTTGGTTGAACAACGCGCTGTTTTCAATTTTCTCGATGAGGCTGTCGGGCATGACTTCGCCGGTTTTGTAATGTTTTGCATATATTCTGATGACCTCAGGCTCGCCGGCCCAGTTTTCCATTATCTGTGAAGGCAGCTCAACATAGTCGTGAGGCACGTTGCCGCATGTCCTGCTGTATTTGCCTTTTGAGAAGAAGGCGTGCAGTGAGTGCCCGAATTCGTGCCACATGGTCTCTGTCTCGTCCCAGTCGAGCAGGGCAGGGGTGTCGCCCGATGCAGGTGTGAAGTTCATGACCAGTTGAATGAGAGCTGGATGCCATACCCCGTTGATGTCGTAGCCGCCTTCGCGGAACGAGGTGCACCATGCGCCGCTGCTCTTCGACTCGCGCGGATAGAAATCCAAATACAGCAGGCCGAGGATGGAGCCGTCGAAATCTTTCACCTCGTAGGTCTCAACGCCTTCGAAATAGACAGGGATGTCGTTTCTCTTTTCAAATGTCACGCCGTACAACTTGTTGGCGGCCATGAACATGCCGTTGCGGACGTTGTCCAATGAGAGGTAGGGACGAATCTGGTTCGCGTCGAAGTCATATTTAGCTTTGCGGAGCTTCTCGGCATAATACCACCAGTCGCTGCGTTGAATCTTAGCTGGAGCTAATTTTTGCATGTCATTAAGCTCTTCCTTTGCAAGCTTATTTGCAGAATGGAAGATGTCGTCGAGGAAATTGTCGACCGTCTTGTCATCTTTAGCCATATTGACATCAAGCACATAGTTGGCGTAGTCGTCGAAGCCGAAAAGTTGTGCCTTTTGCAGTCTCAGCGCCAACATCTCCTTGATGATTGCCTTGTTGTCATACTCGTTGTTGTTGTCGCAACGGTTGTAGTATGCGTCGTACATCTGTTTGCGCAAAACTGCATTGTCGGAATAAGTCAGGAATGGGATGAGGCTCGGTTTGCTCAGCGTGAACACCCATTTGCCTTCCATGCCGTCTTTCTTGGCCTGTTCTGCTGCCGCGTCGATGCTTGATTGTGGCAGGCCTGCGAGATCGGCTTCGTTGTCGATGACAAGTTTGAAGTTGCTGTTTTCTTTCAGAAGGTTGTTGCCGAACTGCAGGCTCAACATCGAAAGTTTCTCGTTGATCTCACGGAGTTTGGCCTGGTTGTCAGCGTTCAGACCTGCGCCGCTGCGGATGAAGTCGTTGTAATATTTCTCAACCACGCGGTTTTGTTGGTCGTCGAGGTTCATCTCGGCGCGGTGGTCATAAACATATTTAATTTTCTCGAAAAGCACGGGATTCATTGCGATGTCGTCGCCGTGTGCTGTGAGGAGTGGCGTCACTTCTTCTGCAATCTGCAGAAGCTCGTCGTCGCTCATGCATTCCATCATGTTGAAAAACACGCCGCTGACCTTGCCGAGCAGCTCGCCTGACTTGTCAAAAGCCCAGATGGTGTTCTCGAAAGTCGGAGTCTCGGTATTGTTGCAAATCGCCTCGATTTCCGCCTTGTTTTGCTTCATTCCTTCAAGAAATGCGGGCATGTAATGCTCGTTCTTAATTTTGTCGAACGCGGGCGCTTCGAGATATGTCCCGTAATCAGAGAAGAAAGGATTGTCCTTGCAACTGTCTGTGTTGCAGGAGCTTAAACCTAAAATACTCATTGCAAAAATGATTAAGATGTTTTTAATTTTCATGATTTTTACTTATTTAGTCCAATTTGCAAAGATATGTAAAAAAGTTGAAGAATAAGGAATTATAATTTAAAAAATAATTATTAATAATGTCTTGCGCCATTCGAAAATAATCCGTAAATTTGCAGGCAAATTTTTGTTAAATTACTTTAGAGATAAAAATTAAACAAATCAAACATAAATGGCTATGAATAAGCAGATTACATTGGAGCAGGCCGTTGAGAAAGTTCACGACGGCATGACAATTATGTTCGGCGGATTCCTCGGAGTGGGAAGCGCAGTGCAGATCATCGACGCTATCGTTGAGAAAGGCGTGAAAGATTTAACAATCATCGCTAACGATACCGCTTACGACAACATCGCCCACGGTAAGCTCGTCGCCAACCATCAGGTGAAGAAAGCTATCGTGTCGCACACCGGTACCAACAAAGAGACAGCGGCACAGAAGAACGCCGGCACCCTTGAAGTTGAATACGTGCCACAGGGTACCTTGGCAGAACGCATCAGAGCCTACGGCGCAGGTCTCGGCGGAGTGCTTACCCCAACAGGTCTCGGCACCATCATGCAGGACGGCAAGCAGATTGTGAAAGTCGACGGTAAGGACTACATCCTCGAGAAACCTCTCAAGGCTGACATCGCATTCTTGCGCGCCAACATCGTTGACGAGTTCGGTAACATGGTGTTCCTCGGAACAACCAACAACTTCAACCCACTCATGGCTACAGCAGCCGACTATGTGGTCGTTGAGGCTGAGAAACTCGTGAAGGTTGGAGAAATCAAGCCTGAATGCGTGCACGCTTCGGGAATTTATGTTGATGGAATTTACGTTGAGAAGTAGTGTAGAGTTTAGAGTGTAGAGTTTAGAGTAGTTTTAAAGTTTAGAGTTTAAAGTTTAGAGTTTGAAGTTTTAAGTTAAAAATTTTGAAAATGGAAAAAGAATATAGAACAAAGATTAGACTTCGCATGAGTGCGAAGGATGCTCACTACGGTGGCAATTTGGTTGACGGCGCTCACATGGTTCACCTCTTCGGTGATGTGGCTACCGAGCTTTTGATTATGCGTGACGGCGACGAAGGTCTGTTCTGCGCATACGACATGATTGAATTCAAAGCCCCTGTCTATGCAGGCGACTTTATCGAAGCTGAAGGTTGGATCGACCGTGAAGGCAACACATCGCGCCACATGTTGTTTGAGGCCCGCAAGGTTGCTGTCGCCCGTCCAGACATCTCTCCATCAGCTGCTGACGAGCTCGATGAGCCTATCCTGGTTTGCCGCGCTTCAGGCACATGCGTTACACCAAAAGATTGCCAAAGAAAAAAGTAAAAAAGTATGGATAAACTGATAATCACAGCTGCTATCTGCGGCGCAGAAGTAACAAAAGAACAGAATCCTAACGTTCCTTACACCGTTGAGGAGATAGTGCGCGAGGCTAAGTCGGCAGTCGATGCCGGTGCCGCCATCGTACACCTTCACGTCCGCTGGGACGACGGCACACCTACACAGGACCGTGGCCGTTTCCAGGAGTGCGAAGAGGCTATCCTCAAAGTTTGCCCTAACGTGATTTTGATTCCATCGACAGGCGGTGCCGTCGGTATGACACCTGACGAGCGTCTTCAGTCGACAGACACAAACCCACGTCCTGAGATGGCAACATTGGATTGTGGAACATGCAACTTCGGCGATGAGATTTTCGACAACACCATGCCGACGATGCGTGCCTTCGGCAAACGCATGATCGAGCGCGGCATCAAGCCTGAATACGAATGCTTCGAGATGGGTCACCTTGACACCATCCTCACCATGGCACGCAAGGGCGAAGTGCCTGGCAACCCGATGCAGTTCAACTTCGTGCTCGGCGTCCCTGGATGCACACCGGCAACAGTGGCTAACCTCTGCTGGCTCGTCAACGGCATCCCTGCAGGCTCGACATGGACAGTGACAGGCGTCGGACGTAACGCATTCCCGATGGCAGCAGCAGCTATCGCCATGGGCGGCAACGTACGCGTCGGATTCGAAGACAACCTCTATCTGTCAAAAGGCGTCCTCGCTAAGTCAAACGGCGAACTCGTCGAGAAAGTCGTGAGACTGGCAAAGGAACTCGGCCGCCCGATCGCGACATCAGACGAAGCCCGCGAAATCCTCGGATTGAAGAAGAGATAATTCTCTTTGTGTCATTTCGACTGAAGCGGAGCGGAATGGAGAAATCTCGTTTAATTGAGGGAGATTTCTCCACTCCCTTCGGTCGGTCGAAATGACGGGAATTATTAAAAAAAAGAAAAAAATAAAAGTAATTAAATAACAAATTAAAATTTAAATAATATGCAGAAACACGGTAACAAATACGGTACACACCGCGTGATTGAACCAAAAGGCGTTCTTCCACAACCAGCTAACAAACTCGACAACAACATGGACGAAATCTGGGACAACGAGATTTTGATTGACGTCCAGACTTTGAATATCGACTCAGCATCATTCACTGATATCCACAACTATGCAAAACAGCAGGCAGGTCCTGGCGCATCAGAGGATAAGATCATGGAAGAGGTGAAGAAAGAGATGTTCCTCAACGTCGAGTTGCAGGGCAAACACCGCAACCGTCGTACAGGTTCAGGCGGTATGCTCCTCGGTAAAGTCGAGAAGATCGGTGACGCTTTGAAAGGCAAGATCGACCTCAAAGAAGGCGACCGCATCGCCACATTGGTTTCATTGTCACTGACACCTCTCCGCATCGATGAGATCATCGCCATCCGTCCAGACGTTGACCAGGTCGACATCAAAGGTAAGGCTATCCTCTTCGAAAGCGGTATCTACGCTAAGATTCCAACAGACATGCCAGAGAAACTCGCATTGTCAGCATTGGACGTCGCTGGTGCTCCAGCACAGACAGCAAAACTCTGCCAGTACGGTCAGACAGTCGTCATCCTAGGCGCCGGTGGTAAGTCAGGTATGCTCTGCGCTTACGAGGCTAAGAAACGCGTCGGCGTGACAGGTAAGGTCATCGGCATCGCCAACAGCCCTAAGTCAACACAGCGTATCAAAGACCTCGGCTTCTGCGACATCGTCGAGAGCGCTGCAGGCATGACACCAGTTCAGGTTTATGAACTCGTAGAGAAACTCACAAACGGCAAGATGGCCGACGTGACAATCAACTGCGTCAACGTTCCGGATCAGGAGATGACAGCAGTCCTCTGCACAAAAGACGACGGTATCGTTTACTTCTTCTCAATGGCAACAAGCTTCACAAAGGCTTCATTGGGTGCTGAAGGTATCGGCTCAGACGTCAACATGATTATGGGTAACGGCTACACCAAAGGTCACGCTGAATTCACACTTCAGGAACTCCGTGAGAGCCCGAAACTCAGAAAGATTTTTGAAGAACTTTATGCCTAATCAGAAGACAGAATACAGAAGTCAGAAGACAGAATGGTTGTCAAAATTCTGGCTTCTGTCTTTGGGCTTCTAAATTCTAAAAAATATGGGAGAATCAAGAAGAAAAATAATGTTTCCGGACGTTACTGACGAACAGTGGAACGATTGGAAATGGCAGGTCAAGAACCGCATCGAGACCCTTGAGGACTTGAAGAAATATGTGAAGCTGACCGAAGCCGAGGAAGAGGGTGTGAAGAAGACCCTTTCGACTCTGCGTATGGCTATCACACCTTATTATTTAAGCCTCATCAACCCCGACGACCCAGCTGATCCGGTGCGTCGCCAGGCTATTCCTACGGCTGCCGAGACACACATCGCACGCGCCGACTTGCTCGACCCGCTGCATGAGGACGAGGATTCACCGGTTCCGGGATTGACACACCGTTATCCTGACAGAGTGTTGTTCCTCATCACAGATATGTGCTCAATGTACTGCCGTCACTGCACACGCCGCCGTTTTGCAGGTCAGAAGGACGACGAGTCTCCAGCCGACAGAATTGAGAAAGCATTGGAATACATCGAGAAGACAGAATGTGTCCGCGACGTGTTGCTGTCAGGCGGCGACGCCTTGATGGTGAGCGACAAGAAGCTGGAATACATCATCGGTCGTCTCCGTCAGATCAAACATGTCGAGATAGTGCGTTTGGGAACACGTACGCCTGTGGTATGTCCACAACGTATCACTCCTGAGCTCTGCGACATGCTGAAGAAGTATCATCCAATCTGGATCAACACACACTTCAACCACCCGAACGAGGTGACACCAGAGTCATTCGCAGCTTGCGAACGTCTTGCCAACGCAGGTATCCCGTTAGGTAACCAGAGCGTGTTGCTCCGTGGAGTCAACGACTGTGTGTTTGTGATGCGTCAGCTCGTCCACGACCTCGTGAAGATGCGCGTGCGTCCATACTATATCTATCAGTGCGACCTCTCAATGGGTCTTGAACACTTCAGAACACCGGTTTCGAAAGGTATCGAGATCATTGAAGGCTTGCGTGGCCACACATCAGGATTCTGCGTCCCGACATTCGTCGTCGATGCTCCAGGCGGTGGCGGCAAGACCCCGGTCATGCCACAATACGTCATCTCACAGTCACCAGGCAGAGTGGTGCTGCGTAACTTCGAAGGCGTCATCACAACCTACACCGAGCCGGCAGAATACCATAGCGAATGCAACTGCCCTGAGTGCCAGGCACTTAAGAAGAGACTCGAGGCTGAGAGAGTGGAAGATGTCGACAGAAACAAACCTGTTGACGGCGTCATCACATTGCTCGAAGGCGAGAAGATGAACATCGAACCGGCTCATCTCTATCGTCATGAAAGACAAAAACATAATAAATAATAATTAACTGTATGAGCGAGAATAATTATCATAAAGTATCAAGCTGGAAACTTATCATGGTTTTGATACTTATTGTTTGGATGATAAATGTACTGATGTCATTCGTCTATAAGACACAGCCGAATTTCTTTATGTTCACTTGGCTGACAAACATATTCCTGTGTTTTATTGAAACAATACTTATAGCAATAATATGCTATGTTTTTTATCTTTTGTTCTTTAGAAAAAAGAATAGAGATAACGAAACAGGAGATAATGACGCTCAATAAGTTATGCCTTTCATTGAGGAACTTATTAAATACAGAAGCTGTTCTATCGTGGGGCTGGCGAAAAACACCGGCAAAACGGTGAGTCTGAACTATGTTTTAGGCCGCTTGCCCCTCGACAGAATGCGTATAGCACTAAGTTCCATTGGTATCGACGGCGAGACGACCGACCAGGTAACCAAAACGGCGAAGCCTGAGATAACATTACAAGAAGGCACATATTTCGGGACAAGCGAGAAACATTATCTTCAGAGAAGACTGGTTTCGGAGCTTGTCGATGTGAGCGATGAGAACACCTCATTGGGAAGGATTGTTACGGCCAGGGCGCTGACCAAAGGCAAGATTCTGCTGTCGGGACCCTCGTCGAACCTCGGATTGAGACGTTGGAAGACCTCGATGGAGAAATATAACATCGACCTGATAATCATCGACGGGGCGCTTTCGCGAATGAGTCTGGCGTCGCCGGCAACGAGCGAGTCGATGATTCTGGCAACGGGAGCGGCGTATTCGGCCAACATCACAAACCTCGTGCAGAAGACAGCATTCGTGGTGGATATGGTGAATCTGGATCTGACATCTGAAGAAAACAGATTGAGATTCAACGACATACACACAGGCGTTTGGGCTGTCGACGACAACGATGAGCTTCATGACTTGAAAGTGACGTCCTCGTTATCGACGAAAATCTGCACCGATGGCATAGAGCACTGCAAGACGCTGTTTATGAGCGGCGCGCTGACAGACGGCTTTATGGAACACATCCGCACCAAGAAGATTTTCAAGGAGACGGAGATAGTGGTGACTGATTTTACGAAGATTTTCCTTACACCTATATTATATAAGGCGTTTGTGAGAGGAGGCGGCAAGATCAGTGTGATGCAAAAAAGCAAGCTCATCGCAGTGACGGTGAACCCGACGGCACCCAACGGCATGGTGCTCGACTCGGACAGACTATGTAAAACAATGTCGGAAGCTATTAACCTTCCGGTTTATGATTTAAAGCAATGCGACTGAAACAACTCATAGAGCAACCTTGTGGCCTGAAATATATGATAGACAACCTCGACACCCATTCGGGTTTTGCGAGGAGGATGATTTTGGATACCGAGATGCCGACGGATGCCAGGATAATAAACACTAACTATCAGATACTGAAAGAGTTTTATGATGTTGTAAACAATCAGGAGAACCAAAACCAGATCAACAACCTGCAGTTTAAGCTCTGCAATCTGAAGGAGATTGGAGGCACTATCACACACTTGAGAAACAAGTATGTCTTGGATGACATCGAGCTCTTCGAGGTGAAGCATCTGGCGATGCTCGCTGGTGAGGTACAGGTGGTGATGAACAGCTTACAGCTGGGCGAGAGCATTTTTATCCCGAATTTGGAAGAGGTGGTGAGCATCCTCGACCCTGACGGGATGAAGATTGCGAGTTTTTATATCTATGACTCGTATTCACCGCGCTTGATGGAGCTTAGGCGCATCATGAAGGCGAAGGACGACTTCGATGAGGCGCTGTTCAGCGAGATGACATCCATTGAAGACGAAGTGCGCGCCAAGCTGTCGATGCAGCTCTCGAAGTTTGCCGACGAGCTTGAGGCAGCGCAGAAAGCCTTGGCATTCATTGACTTAAACCTCGCTAAGGCCTATCAGATGATAAAATACGACCTCTGTTTCCCGACCGTTTCAGAAAATGGGACGACGGAATACGAGGGGCTGTTCAATCCCGAGGTGAAAGACGCGTTGGAGCAGCGTAACCGCACGTTCCAGCCGGTTGACATCACATTGTGGAACAAGCCGACATTGATAACGGGAGCCAACATGGGAGGCAAGACCGTGGTTTTGAAGACCTTGACGTTGTGCCAGTATCTGTTCCAATACGGGTTTGGCATTCCGGCAAAGAACGCCGACATCGCCGTCAAGGATGAAGTCTATTTCTGCATTGGCGATGAGCAGTCTATTGAAAAAGGCTTGTCGTCGTTCGCAGCAGAGATGAAAAATATCGATGCTGTGATTAAAGCATCGCGTGGAAAACGAAAATTATTGGCGTTGATTGACGAGCCGGCGAGGACCACCAACCCTAAAGAGGGAACGGCGTTGGTCTCGGCATTGGTGAAGGTTCTTGAGGTTGAGAACGTGAGCCTCGTCATGACAACGCATTACGATATAGAGCCAAATGATTCAAGGCGTTTGAAGGTCAAAGGTTTTGAAAACGGCTCAATGAACTACGAGCTTGTTGAGGTCAAAGACGGCGAAGTACCGCATGAGGCTTTGAATATTGCTGAAAGTTTGGGGATTGATAAGGAGTGGATTGAGAAGGCGAGAGGGATTTTAATTATGTCGAATTCGACACAATTAAACATATCGAATTCGATAGGTTTAGATTTAAAGTGGTCAAATACGACCACTTTAGGAAAAGAGAAAGGTGGAAAAGCATGAAGAAAATAGTAGTACAAGATTCAGAGATTAGTATTATATCGGTTCAAGAAACTGATTATATATCCCTTACAGATATGGCTCAAAGTCAAATGCAGGAACAGATTATATACAAATGGATGAGCCTAAAAAGTACTATTGAGTATCTTGGAGAATGGGAGATGCTTTATAATCCGAATTTTAATTATACCGAATTCGGTATAATTAAAAATATGGCTGGTAGTAATAGCTTTGTGTTGTCTGTAAAACAATGGATTGAAAAAACAAATGCGGTTGGAATATTGGCAAAAACAGGTAGATATGGTGGTACCTATGCACACAGAGATATTGCATACCATTTTGGAATGTGGATAAGCCCAAAATTCCAATTGTTATTGGTAAAGGAATACCAACGCCTAAAAGAAGAAGAGCAAAAGCAACTTGGTTGGTCGGTGAAGCGAGAGTTGGCGAAGATAAACTATCATATCCATACTGATGCCATTAAGGAAAACCTTGTTCCTGAAGAGATTGACGCATACCATCGTTCGTTGATTTACGCCAATGAAGCCGATGTTTTGAATGTGGCGTTGTTTGGTGTGACGGCAAAGGAATGGCGCGATGCAAATCCTGAGATGAAAGGTAATATTCGTGATTATGCCAATATCAACCAGTTGATTTGCCTCTCGAACATGGAAAACTTGAATGCAGTCTTTATTAATAAAGGTATGACGCAGCAGGAAAGATTGATTGAACTGAACAAAATCGCCATTCAGCAGATGAAGGTACTGGAGGGAGTGGAAGAAAGGAGAATGCTGAAATGATAAAGTTGTTGAATAAAATAGGGTTTTTAAGTGTCGTGATAGTGCTGGCTGGCTGCAACAGCATGCCTACCGCCGAAGCAGTCCTTTGGAAATCCTACCAGAAATGCCAGTCCATACAAGAAGGGCATTATGTGATGGATTGGAAAAAGAAGTACATGTCGGACAACGACACCTCCTTCAACCGCTATACTTGCGATTTCAAGAAACTGCCCGACGACACGATTTTCGGGAAAGCCTTCAGCTCGTTTGAGGAATACCTCAATTCGAAATGGATTTCGTCATATCATCATCTATATACGGGGAACGAGTATGTTTCATACGGCGACAGCACGGGCATCATCCAGTCGTGCGACCTTTGGGCTAAAGACATCATCAGGGGAAGGCACAACCGCGAGTTTTATACGCCTTTGGCCAACAAAAGCAGTTATCCCTTGCGCACCAATGAGGATTTGGATGACGAAAACATATTCAATAAAGACTATTCTTACTCGCTTTCAGAAACCCAATTGGACGGGAAATCATGCTACTTGGTCGATATTCTTGGACCTGAAGACGAGGAACCTGACAGCATTTATGGTATGCAGACCATCCGTTACGAAATCAACTTGTGGATTGACAAGGAGGACTATATGCCACTTCAATACTCCATCGCTTTCGACATCGTGGAGCAACAGGACACTATGTATCAATATGATGAGTTCAAGTTGCTTGCCTTCGACCCGAATGTGGACGAGTCGAAACTGACTTTGGAATCCATTCCTGAGAATATTATTTTGAAGGATTACGAACCTTACAAGGCTCCCGAACCGCTTCCAGAAGGCTCACCCGCGCCGGAATGGTCGCTGCCCACGCTGGCGGGCGACACCATCCGCATTGCCGACCTGAAGGGCAAAGTCGTGTTGCTCGATTTCTTCTACAAATCGTGCGCTCCGTGCTGCGTCGCCATGCCCATCTTGCAAAGTCTCCATGAGAAATACAAGGACAAGGGCTTCGTGATGATTGGCATCGACCCGATTGACGACCCCGAAAAGGACGAGATGGCCGATTTTTTGGCCAAACGCGGTATTACTTACACCATCCTTTTCGCCGAGCGTGAACTGTCTGGTACTTACCGCATTGCGGGCTACCCGACTTTGTATTTCCTCGACCGCGAGGGCAAGATAGCGAAGATACATAGGGGCTATAGCAAAGACATGGAAGAAGAATTGGAGGACGATTTGAAGATGCTATTGGGATTGTGAGTTGATAATAAATAAAAGAATAATAAATTATATATCAATTATTTAAAAAACATAAACGAACAATATGACAAGCAAATTAGGACTTGATTTTACGAAAGTTGAGTATGCAAGAGGTCTGGCAAAGAAGATTGCCGACCAGGTACAGGAATTCGTTGAACAGTACACCACCGTCGCTGTGGAGCGTACTTTGAGCCGTTTGATGGGTATCGACGGCGTGGATGAGAACCAGGTGCCGCTGCCAAACGTGGTGGTTGACACTCTGAAGGAGAAAGGCGTGCTGAATGAAGGTGTCCTTTTCTTCATCGCTAACGCTATGATACAGACTGGCTTGAAGCCACAGCAGATCGCTGAGCAGGTGGCTGCCGGCAAGCTTGACATCACCAAGGTGGTGACACGCGACCAGAAGAAGATCGCAGAGACACTGCAGCCTGTCATCGATGAGAACGTGAACAAGATTCGCGCCCGTCACGACCGCCGCGACCATTATCTGAATACCATCGGCGAGGGGCCGAAGCCATACCTTTATATCATTGTGGCAACAGGTAACATCTACGAAGACGTGGTGCAGGCTCAGGCCGGTGCACGTCAGGGGGCTGATGTCATCGCTGTGATCCGTACTACCGGTCAGTCGTTGCTCGACTATGTGCCATACGGCGCCACAACAGAAGGTTTCGGCGGCACTTTCGCCACACAGGAGAACTTCCGCATCATGCGTAAGGCATTGGACGAAGTGGGCGAGGAGCTCGGCCGTTACATACGTCTGTGTAACTACTGTTCAGGTCTCTGTATGCCTGAAATCGCCGTCATGGGTGCTTTCGAAGGCCTCGACGTGATGCTGAACGACGCTCTCTACGGCATCTTGTTCCGCGATATCAACATGCAGCGTACACTGATCGACCAATACATGAGCCGTATCATCAACGGATTTGCCGGCGTCATCATCAACACGGGTGAGGATAACTACCTTACCACCGCTGACGCTGTCGAGGCAGCTCACACTGTGTTGGCATCAGACCTTATCAACGAACAGCTCGCATTCTCAGCAGGTTTGAAGGAAGAGCAGATGGGCTTGGGTCACGCTTTCGAAATGGACCCGATGCTTGAAAACGGCTTCCTCCTCGAGCTCGCACAGGCTCAGATGACACGTGAGATCTTCCCGAAGGCCACTTTGAAATACATGCCTCCGACCAAGTTTATGACAGGTAACATCTTCCGCGGCCATATCCAGGATGCCTTGTTCAACATGATTGGCATCTGGACACACCAGGGAATACAGCTGCTCGGTATGCCTACCGAGGCTATCCACACCCCGTTCATGAGCGACCGTTACCTCTCAATCGAGAATGCCAAATACATCTTCAACAACATGCACAGCATCGGTGAGGAGATGGAATTCCGTGAAGGCGGTATCTGCCGTGAGCGTGCCAAGTTAGTGTTAAACAACACTATAGCTCTTCTTGAGGAAATCGTGAAGGAAGGCTTGTTCACCGCTCTTGAAAAAGGTATCTTTGGTGATGTGAAACGTCCGAAGAACGGCGGTAAAGGTCTCGAAGGCGTCACCCAGAAAGGTGAAAACTACTACAACCCGTTTGTGGAGATAATGAAAGGAAAAAGATAAGCAACTCGTCATTTCGACTGAAGCGGAGCGGAGATTTCTTGACTCCACTTCGTTTCGCCCGAAATGACGATTATTATATATGCATAAAATTCGTCCTTACGTTCTGCCGATTGCCATAGTGCTGGGACTTCTGTTTCACTCTTGGTGTGGTATTTTGAAGGTAGCGGTACCGTATCTTATCTTCAGCATATTGCTGTTGAATTTTGCGGCTGTCGACGTCAAGAAGATGCGCTTCTCGAAGATGTATCTCTGGCTTATGCTTTACCAGATTGGCGTCAGCATTGGGATGTATTATCTGCTGATGACCTTCAATGCCAGCGAGATGTTGGCGCAAGGTGTGATGTTGGGTGTGCTGTGTCCTGTGGCCGCCTCGGTGGTGGTGATATCATGTATGCTAGGCGCTAACCGCGAAACGGTGACGAGTTACACTATCATCGGCAATCTGATGGTGGCGATAGTGGCACCGGTATATTTCTCGTTCATCGGAAACCATCAGGAGATCCCTTTCTGGACCTCTTTCTGGATGATTCTCGGCAAGATTGGGACGATAATAGCACTGCCGTTCTTTGTGGCTCTGACAACGCAGGTGGTTATGCCTAAGGTGCATGATTCCCTTTGTAAGATAAAAGGCATATCGTTTTATTTATGGGCTGTGGCTTTGACGATAACTCTTGGCCAGACCATAGATTTTATGTTTATGGAAGGAAAGGAGAATCTGCAGGCAATAATATGGCTTGGTGTGTTTTCGATAGCCTTCTGCATCGTGCAGTTTGCGCTGGGCAAGTACATAGGACACAAATACGGCGACATCATCGCAGGTGGACAGCTGCTGGGACAAAGGAACTCGGCAATGGGAATATGGATGGCAAACACCTATCTCAACCCACTGGCGGCGATATTCCCCGCGTTGTATTCGGTATGGCAGAATCTGTTTAACAGCATACAGTTATGGTATCATGATAAAAAGTTAAATCTATGAAAATCTTAAAAACAACCTTAATGATCATGGGAGGCATGGTAATGTTATCCGCATGCGATACTCGTTATAAGATTAAGGAGTATCCTAAAGCTGAACGCGACGAGACTGTCGTCGACAATTATTTTGGAACTGAGGTCGCTGACCCTTATCGCTGGCTCGAAAACGACACTTCAGCCGCTACTATGGCATGGGTGGAGGCTGAGCGCGCCCTTACAAACGATTATCTGAGCCATATCCCGATGAGAGAGACTCTCAAGGAACGTCTCACGCAAATCGCTGATTATGAGAAATATGGCGTTCCGTCGAAACGTTTCGGAAAATATTTCTACAGCAAGAACGACGGTCTGCAGAACCAGAGTGTTTATTACATGCAGGATGCCAACGGCGGCGAGCCTGAGGTGCTTCTCGACCCGAACACTTTGTCGGATGACGGTACTGTTTCCCTTGGCGGAATGAGCATGTCGCACGACGGCAAATATCTCGCTTATACTATCCAGCGCAGCGGTTCCGACTGGGTTGAGATTTATGTGAAAGACATAGCAACGAAAGAACTGCTTCCAGACCATATCGAATGGGCTAAGTTCACTGGCGCCAGCTGGTATAAGTACGGCTTCTTCTATGCTGCTTACGACAAACCGATGGAAGGCAAGGAGTTCTCAAATGTCAACGAAAACCATAAGATTTACTATCATAAGCTCGGTGACCCTCAGGAGAAAGACGAGCTCTTTTATGAGAATCCTAAGCAGCCTCGTTATTTCCACAGCGTCGGTCTGACTGAAGATGAACGTTACATGTTCTTGTACGAAAGCGGTCAGGGTGCAGGACACACCTTGTGGATTCGCGATATGAACGATAAGAAAGGCAAGTTCGTGCAAATCGCATTCGACATGGATTATCAGTACAGCCCTATCGATATCATCGACGGAAAGATGTACATCATGACGAACTACGACGCCCCGAAAGGCATGGTTTGCGTGGTGGATGTCAACGATGTGAACAAGGCATCTATTGAAAACTGGGAGGTTCTGATTCCTGAAAATGACAACGTGATGGTTGGCGCACAGATGGGCGCGGGCAAGATGATTGTCACCTACGACAAAGACGCTGCAAACCACGCTTATGTCTACGAACTCGACGGTACGATGAAACACGAAATCCAGTTCCCGACATTCGGCTCTACAGGCATAGTGAGTCGTTACGATGAGCCAGAGATCTTCTACGCTTTCACTTCGTTCACCTTCCCGACGACGATTTACAGATATGATATCGAGACTAACAAATCGGAGGTGTTCCGCGCTCCGAATGTCGCTTTCAATCCTGAAGATTATGTGACAGAGCAGGTGTTCTACACCAGCAAGGACGGCACTCGCGTTCCTATGTTCCTGACATACAGGAAAGACTTGGAAAAAGACGGTAAGAACCCAACCTTGCTTTACGGATACGGCGGCTTCAACATCACTTTGAATCCCGGTTTCTCGACTATGCGCATCCCATTCCTTGAGATGGGTGGCATCTACGTCATGGCAAACCTCCGTGGCGGCAACGAATATGGTGAGGAATGGCATCTCGCCGGCACCAAGTTGCAGAAACAGAACGTGTTCGACGACTTCATTGCTGCAGCAGAATATCTCATCGATAACAAATACACTTCGCCAGATTATCTCGCCATCAACGGTGGCTCAAATGGCGGTTTGTTGGTCGGTGCCGTCGTCAACCAGCGTCCTGACTTGTTCCGTGTGGCAGTGCCGCAGGTCGGTGTGATGGACATGCTGCGTTACCACATGTTCACCATCGGCTGGAACTGGGCATCGGATTACGGCACCAGCGAGGACAGCAAGGAGATGTTCGAGGCGTTGTATGCATATTCACCACTGCACACAATACAAAGCGGTCCTGACGTTCATTATCCCGCCATCATGGTGACGACTGCAGACCACGACGACCGTGTCGTCCCTGCACACTCATTCAAATATGCGGCAGAGCTGCAACATGCTCAGACTGGCGACGAACCTAAGATTATCCGCATCGACAGCAAGGCAGGTCACGGCGGAGGCAAACCGATGGCGAAAGTCATAGAGGAACAAGCTGACATATATGCATTTATCCTTTATAATATCGGCTACTCAAAATAATTAATGTTGATATTTTGTTTATAAAAAGTCTACAGCTTTTGTAGACTTTTTTTTATTTTTGCGTGTAATATAATACTATTATTTATGCGGTTAAAACATTTACTATTTGTCATTCCTATGTCTTTAGTTTTAATAGGATGTGGAGAAAAAAAACAAAAAAATCAGAATTATTCCCCTGTGATTCCTGTTGGAGTTTCGGTAGTTGGTTACGCTGATGGCAATGATTTCCGTCATTATGTAGGAACGTTGAAAAGTGAGGTGAAGATGGCCCTCTCTTTCCCCTTGGGCGGCACTCTCACGGATATTTATGTAAGTAACGGGCAAAAAGTGAAAAAGGGCGATATCATCGCTAAAGTTGACGAGACTACAGCCAGGAGTTTGCACGATGCGGCGCTGGCAACGTTGAATCAGGCACAAGACGGTTACGATCGTCTGAAACCGGTACACGAGGAAGGTGGCATCAGCGACGTGCGCTGGGTTCAGATGGAGACAGACCTGGAGAAGGCCCGCCAGACTGAGATATCGACACGCAAACATCTCGAAGATTGTACCATTTATGCTCCGCAAGACGGTGTTATCAGCATGGGAGACCGCGTGGTGGGAGAGAGTCTGGCCCCGGCAGAGTCTTTCTGCCATCTTATCGATATGAACAAACTTGTGGTTGAGTTCTCAATTTCTGAAAAGGAAATAGGACAGGTAAATATCGGAGACAAGGCTATCGCCGAGATTCACGCTTTGAATGACCTTAAGCATGAGATCGTGATTACCGACAAGTCTGTCGTGTCGAATCCTTTCGGCCATACATACAATGTGAAGGCAAAGATTAACCTTGACGATAAAAACGCACTGCCTGGCATGGTCGTTAAGATTAATCTCAAAACAACGACGGTTTCGGGCATTGTGGTGCCGGCATCATGTGTGCAGACAGTCTCCGACGGACTGGCGGTGTGGGCTGTTAAAAACGGAAGGGCGTACCGCCGCATCATAGAAGTGAACGACTTCGTGAAAAACGGTGTGCTGGTAGGCAAAGGCCTTGAAGACGGCGATACCGTGGTCACAGTGGGTTATCAGAAATTGTACAACGGAGCCAAGATTTCTTTTAAGTAATCTTTACTCAATAAATCAGAAATTATGGCTCAGAAAAGAAATATTGTTGAAGCTGCGATGAGGAACAGCAATCTTGTGTTCTTCTTCATGATGGTCATCGTCATTTTCGGCTTCTTTGCGCTTCCTCGTTTGAAAAAGAACGAGTTTCCTGATGTGACCATACGCACCGGCGTGGTCGCCGTGGTTTATCCTGGCGCCACTGCTGAAGAGATAGAACAGAGGGTGGCGGGAGTTACAGAACAGTACCTGTTCACCTTCAGCGATGTCGATAAAACCAAGACATATTCCACTTCCAAAGACGGAATGCTGGTTATCATAGTCAACCTGGTTAACGATGTGAAAGATGCCAAGATGACATGGTCGCGCATCCGTCAGGGGCTGCAGCTGTTCAAACAGACCGAACTGCCGAAGGGTGTACTTGGCACTGCTGTCATCGATGACTTCGGAAACGCCTCGTCGCTTCTGCTCGCCATCGAGAGCGACCAACGCTCATCGCGAGAATTACGCGAGTTCGCAGACAAACTGTCAGAAAAACTCCGTACCATCCCGACAATGGGTAACATCAAGATTGTTGGCGAACAGAAAGAGGAAATAGCCGTATATATGGAGCCGGCACGTATGACGCAATATGCAGTCTCGCCGAGTATGGTGACGGCCCAGCTTGCAGCTCACAGTCTCCGCACCGTTTCGGGAACGGTAAAAAACGCCGACGGACAGGCGTTGATACATGTCGAAGTGCCTATCGACGACCTCTATGAACTCTCAGAGCTTGTTGTCTACTCCGACCAGATCACCGGTCAGGCTGTGAAACTCCGCGACGTGGCACGTCTCGAACGCCGCTATAAAGAAGCATCTCAGTATATCCAATATTCCGATAGTATCGTTGACAACAACCATTGCCTGATATTCTCTATGGAGATGCGTCCAGGCTATAACGTTGTGGCTTTCGGCAAAGAGGTCAACAAGAAGATTGACGCGTTTTTGGCTACAGCCCCACCAGACATCAAGGTGCACCGCATCACCGACCAGCCTGTGGTTGTCAACAAATCTGTTATGTCATTCTTGAAAGACCTCATCGAAGCTATCATCATCGTTATCATAGTGATGCTCATGCTGTTCCCATTGAGAACCGCATTGGTGTCGTCGACATCAGTGCCGGTGTGTATCGCTGCGGCATGGGCAATCATGTACCTCCTTGGGATGGAGCTTAACACCGTGACTCTGGCGGCTCTCATTGTGGTTTTGGGTATGATCGTCGACGACTCCGTCGTGGTTATTGACGGTTATACCGACATGCTCGCGGAAGGGCACTCGCGCTGGTATTCGGCAGCAGTGTCAACCAAACAGCTTATGACATCCATGCTTATCGCGACACTCTCGATATCGTGTATGTTCTTCCCGATGCTGGCTCTCATGAATGGTACCAATATGGGCGATTTCATCAAACTGTTCCCTTGGGCTATCTTCATCACTTTGGCATGCAGTTTCTTATATGCCATCTGGGTAATCCCGTTTATGTCGGCGAGGGTTATAGGACCCTCAAATCCTAACAAACGCTCGCGTTTCGAGAAGATTCAGGCCAAGTTTTTCGATTTTTTGCAAAACAGCTACAAAAAGCTTCTTGATATTTGTTTCCGCCATAAAGTGTCGACTGTCGTAGTGGCGTTGCTATCTGTCGTGATAGGATTGTTTTTACTTACTAAAATCAATATCCAGATGCTGCCTAAAGCTGAGCGTGACAGCTTTGCGGTGGAGATACATCTCGCCGATGGCAGCTCGTTGGAAGAGACTGCTGCAATAGCTGATTCCTTAACAAAAATATTGAAAGCCGACAAACGTGTGAAATCGGTGACAGCATTCCTTGGAATGGCATCGCCTCGTTTCCACATGACTTATGCTCCTGAAGCGTTGCCGACAAATGCCTACGCACAGTTCATCGTGATAACGACATCGGAAAACGCGACAAAGGAGATGATGAATGAATATCCTCAAAAATATGAGAATTACTTCCCGATAGCGCAGATTCGTTTCAAACAGATGGATTATCAGATAGTTAACGCGCCTATTGAATATTACATCATGGGCGACGATTATAATCAACTTAGCGTTATCAACGATTCCATCAAAGCCTTTATGAAGAGAAGCCCTAATCTCTTCTATGTCCATTCCGATTTTGATGAGACAGAAGAGGTTGTCGATATCCAACTTGATATCGATGAGGCGACACGTCTCGGCGTGACACAATCGGTGTTGTCATTATATCTCGCGGGATCTTTGTCGGGTAGCAGCATCGTCTCATTGTGGGAGGGGAGCTACAATCTTAACACCACGGTTTATACCGAGGGCGTTCATGATCTTGATTATGAAAGTCTTGGCGATCTCCTCGTGCCCACCTCGCATCCGGGTTCATGGGTGCCGTTGCGCCAAGTGGCGAAGCTGGTCCCTATGTACAAGCATAACCGGATGCCTCACCGTAATGGGATGAGATGTATAACAGTGGCTGCCGACGTCATACCAGGTGCCGGTCAGCTTAATGAGTTTACTAGAATTGACAAATATATTGAAACACTTGACATCCCGGAAGATGTTATCATAGAACAAGGTGGCTCTATGGCGGTGACGAAGGAGACTATGCCTTCACTGCTGATCTCCATATTGGCGGCTGTTGTGGTGATGTTCATAGTGCTGATTATCCACTATGCAAAGATTGGAATATCATTCCTGTCGCTGTCAGTATCAGTGCTTTGCGTGTTCGGCTCTATGCTCGGTCTCTGGATGTTCGGCCTCGATTTGTCGGTGACGGCCATGTTGGGTATCATCTCACTTATCGGCATCATTGTGCGCAATGCCATCATCATGTATGACTATGCGGCAGAGTTGAGGGTGAAGGAGCATATTCCGGTGCATCAGGCGGCATACGAGGCTGGTCTGCGCCGTATGAGACCAATCTTCCTCACATCAGCGACGACAGCTCTCGGCGTCATCCCGATGATTCTGGCGAAGACCTTGCTCTGGGAACCGATGGGCGTGGTGATATGCTTCGGCACAATATTCACCTTCCCGTTGGTGGTGACAGTGCTGCCAGTGGCATACTGCCTCGCTTTTGATGCAGGCGAACGCGACAAAAAGATTTGGAAGAGATTCAATTTGAGATTCTTGAGAAATCTTGATAAACGCGACAAACGCAATGAGAAGAGAAATCTGGGAATTAGTCGTTAGTCTTTAGAAATTGAAGTTATGAAAAGATATGTTTTGATAGTGATATTGGCGGTTTTGGCATTTGGTATGAATGCGCAAAACGCCGACGTTCTGACCCTTGATTCGTGTTTTGCGCTTGCCAAGGCGAACAATGCACAGTTTAAGACAAACAAGTTGCAGATTGAGCAGGCACAGCAGGTCAAGAAACAGGTTTTTACCAAATATTTCCCGCAGGTTTCGGCGAATTATATAGGCTATTACGCTGTGAACCCGCTTATCCAGTATGGTGTCGACCAGTTCGGCAGTGACGAGTTCGGCCAGATTTTGAAGGCTATAATAGAGACGCTGAATGAGATGGGCGCGGGCATCCCGACAGAGGTCGGCTTCATGCATCAAGGCCAAAGCATCAGCGCTACGGCCATACAGCCTATTTATACTGGAGGTCGTATCGCCAACGGCAACAAACTTGCTAAACTGGGTATCCAGGCGGCTGAACTGAACGCCGAGGTCACCGAACGCGACGTGCTCGAGAACATTGAGTCGACGTATTATCTCGTGCTCGGACTTCAGGCGAAGGTCGAGACACTTGAGTCCGCCCTCGCGTTGATAGACTCGCTCGACCGTAAAGTTGATGTGGCCCTGAAAGCCGGCATCATCACAAAGAACGACAAACTGCGTGTGGCAATGAAACGCAATGAGCTGAAAGCAACGCAACTGCAGCTCAACAACGGCATATCACTGGCATCACAGCTGCTCTGCCAACAGATCGGCATCGGTTATCCTGAAGGCGGATTGACTCTTCAAGATGACCTCGCAAACAGCAAGAATATGTTCGTTGAAAACGACGAGTTTGTGCGCCCTGAGATACAACTGCTTCAGCTTCAGATAGATGCAGAGATGTTCTATAAACGTATGGCAAGGGGAGAGGCCCTGCCGGAAATTGGCGTCGGCGCTGCTATCAGTTATGGCAACATGATTCAGAAGTTTTACAAAGGCAACGCCATATTCTTCGCAAGAGTGCAAATTCCTATAACGCAATGGTGGGAGACATCATACAAAATCAAACAGCATAACCTGAAGATTGAACAGTATGAAGTCATGCAGAAAGACCTTACCGAGAAGATGTCCCTGCAGGAAAAACAGGCTTATAATCAGATGATTGAGGCCCAGGCGCTGCTCGACTCTGACAACGCGGCACTCGAGATGGCACAAGAAAACTATCGTGTCGCCTCACTCAACTATCAGGCCGGAGTTAACACCGTTACCGACGTCCTTGAGGCAAACGCGTTGCTGCTGCAGGCACAAAACGCCATCACCGACCGCGAGATTTCGTATGTGTCGGCACGACGCAGATATCATGATTTGACCGGAAAATAAAAAAAACAGGCCTTAGGGAATAGCATCACTCAATGCCTCTAAGGTCTTTATACAGCTGCACAGCGTAAAGGTCGGTCATGTTTGAGATGTAATCCAAAACGACTTGTATTTTCGAGTACAGGTCGTTTTTCTCTGTCTTGAACTGGTCGGGGATTATTGACACGAGTCGTTTGTGATAGCCGCTGTCGGGATGCAGAATCGCGTCCATAAACTCGTTCATCAGGCTGCCGATGATGTTATAGCCTGTGACTTCAATCTTCACGACCGAAGGATGCTTGTAAATGTTTGGCACTGAGAAGCTTCTGCAGCCTTCCAATGCGTCTTGCTCGAGCTTTGGCAGATGTGCGATAAGGCTGTTTTTGAACGTCCCTGCCATGATTTCGTCATAATTTTCGATGAACACCTTCGACACGCAGTCGACGAGTTTGTTGATGACGGTGGCGCGCAAAAACGCCATTCTCTCATTGGCATCGGTGACGGTCTTGAAGATATGCTCGCGGCGCTCGAAGAACCATGCCTCTTCAGGTCTCTCCGGGCTGAAAAATGCCGTGAAATGCTTGTCGATGTCGACGGTTTGTATGATGCCGCGTTTGTGTGCGTCTTCCATGTCCAGAATGAGGTAGCAGATGTCGTCGGCGGCCTCCATCATATATGACAATGGATGACGGGCATAGATGGGTCTTTTGCTGTCGATGCGTGGAATGCCGCAGCCTTCCATGACCTTCTCGAACTGCTCGATTTCACTGTTGAAGACGTTGTATTTCTTTCTGTCACCTTTGTCAAACGAAGGGTAAGGGTATTTTATCAAGGTTGCCAACGATGCATAGGTCAGGGAGAGACCGCCTTCACGACGGCCTGCAAACTGATGTGTGAGCTGGCGGAACGCGTTGGCATTGCCTTCAAACGAGATGAGGTCAGACCATTGGTTCTCAGGGATTTGGCTCTGTAATGCCTTGCCTTCGCCGAACTTGAAATAGCTGCTCATGGTCTCCTCGCCTGAGTGCCCGAAAGGAGGATTGCCAAGGTCGTGGGCGAGACATGCTGTCGACACTATGGTGTCGATGTCGTAAATAACATCATGGAAATCGGAACCGTACTTCTCGATGAGGAACTTCGACACTTTGCGTGCTATCGAGCGACCCACGCTTGCCACTTCGAGGCTGTGCGTCAGTCGGTTATGCACGAGCTTGGCACCTGGCAGCGCAAAGACCTGCGTCTTGTTCTGCAAACGATGGAAGATGTTAGAGAAGATTATACGGTCGTAATCTCTCTGAAACTCGTTTCTGATGTCGGCGACGCTCTGTGCGCGAGCCTCACGCTTTGCTGAAAGTAGTTGTTCCCAATTCATAGTTAATATATTTGGTCGCCTTACGGCTCAAAATCCTTCAAAATCTTTTTCAAAATCTTTCAAAATGTCCTTCCTAAATAATCCTAAAATCTCTCTTTTATCTTTTAACTCTTAACTCTTAACTCTTAACATAAGCGGTTGCCTTACCACTCAAAATCCTTCAAAATCTTCTTCCAAATCTTTTCTTAATCCATTTTGTTAGATTTTTATTAGATTTTGTTAAGATTTTGAACAGCAGACGACCCGAAAAATCACTGCGCAGCGGTACGGGCATATGGTGTCATATCCTGCGTTCCAAATTCTCCTCTCTGATATTTGAGATATCCCGCCACGCCAATCATTGCGGCGTTGTCGGTGCTGAATTTGAACTTAGGTATGAACACATCCCAATGATATTTCTTCCCGGCGGCAATCATAGCATCTTGAAGCCCAGTGTTTGCTGACACTCCGCCAGCTATCGCCACCTGTTTTATTCCTGTGTCTTTTGCCGCCTTGATGAGTTTCTTCATCAAAGTGTCGATGATGTCTTTCTGAATCGAGGCGCACAAATCGGCTTTGTTTTCCTCAATGAAGTTCTCGTTTTCTTTGAGTTTGTCTCTCAAGAAATACAAGAAACTCGTTTTCAACCCGCTGAAGCTGTAGTCGTAGCCTGGGATATGCGGCTTGCTGAACTGGAATGCGTCGGGGTTGCCTTCTTTGGCCAACTTGTTGATAATCGGGCCTCCAGGGTAGCCGAGTCCCATGATTTTGGCCGTCTTGTCGAATGCCTCGCCGGCAGCGTCATCAATGGTCTTGCCCAAAATCTCAAGGTCGAAATAGTCGTTCACCTTCATGATTTGTGTGTGACCTCCTGATACTGTGAGGCATAGGAAAGGAAACTGTGGAACTGGCGTAGGATTGTCGGGCTCTTGTGCGAAAAGTGCCAAGACATGTCCGTTGGTATGATTAATTTCTATCATCGGGATGTCCATGGCGAGCGCGAAAGCCTTTGAAAATGAAGTGCCTACAAGCAGTGAGCCTAATAATCCCGGACCACGTGTAAAAGATATTGCACTTATTTGATTTTTTTGTATATTTGCTTGCTTGATTGCAGCGTCAACGACAGGGATAATGTTCTGCTGATGCGCGCGTGAGGCAAGTTCAGGTATGACACCTCCGTACTGACGGTGAACCTCTTGATTAGCAATGACATTCGATAAGACTGTCGTGCCTTTGAGGACAGCTGCAGACGTGTCGTCACACGATGATTCGATGGCTAAAATGTATTCGTTCATAGCAATAAAAGAATGCGCAAAGGTACAAAAAAGAATATTATACACGGCATTTTAATTATCATTGTGATAATTTTTGCTTTCATGGCAAGCCTTGTGGCGGCTTTCCGTGATATCACAATGCAGAGTATGATAGCGCGTTCCCTCGCCGGCGAGCTCTCGAGAAAACTCAACACTGACGTGAAAATACGCACGTTCTATATCACAGACAACTTAGGAGTGCGCGTTGAAGATGTGGTGTTTAACGACCTTGACGGATATCCTATGTTCAGAATCGGGCAGCTGGATGCCAAATTCAGTCCGATGATCATGTTTAACAATATCATTATCAAAGATATATATTTCAAAGACGTGCTCGGCCGCATCGTAAAATACGAAGGGGATGATAAGCTTAATGTCAAGGAAATCATGGAAAGGCTGGGCGCCGGAAAAGATAATGACGACAATAATTCGAATTTCCACATGAGGGTGGAGAAAATGAGACTCGACAACGGACATGTAGTGTTCTGGAATCAGAACAAAGACCGTCCGGAGAAGCTGACTATGGACTATGCTCACATCGACGTCGACAGCATTTACGGCGTTTTCAGCAATCTCGAGATTAAAAACGACACCGTTCTCGGACTCGTCCATTCACTAAAAGGCGTGGAAAGATGCGGACTGGTGCTCAACAATGCAAAGGGCGATGTGGTGTTCTGCGAGAAAAGCCTCAATGTCAACAACCTGATTCTTGAGACCGGCGAATCGCGCGCCGACCTCGACCTACGCTTTGAATACGAGAGGTCAAGCGCCTATTTTGAATTCGTCGACTCTGTTAGAATGATCAGCAAAATCAGACCTTCTACCTTGAAACTCAGCGATCTGAGGTATTTCGCAAGGGTTATGGACAAGATGCCCGACAAATTTGACTTTACTGCATATTTCGAAGGAACAGTCAGAGATTTCACAGTCAGCGATTTTGTTACCGACTTTGGCAACGAATCGCACATGGAAGCCGATGTGTCATTTTCAGGACTTCCTGATTTCTTCACCACTTACATGGATGTTACAATAGATAAACTCGTGTCATCGTACAATGACAGCAAAAATTTCTATATCCCGATAGAGGCACAGACAGTGCCAATTCCTGAGATGCTGGAATCTGTCGGAATGTATTCATTGTCAGGCAGTTATCAAGGTTATCCGGATAATTTCAAGACGCAGTTCAGCCTCGTAACAGAGATTGGCGATGTCGATGCAGCGGTTTATCTTAACACTACAGAAGAACCTGCTTATTCATTTGATATCGATGCTAAAGGCTTGCAGCTCAATACTTTATTTGCATCGGATGATCTTGGTGAGACCACGTTTAGCCTCGAAATGGGCGGCCAAGGTCTTACGGCGAAGGATGCTGATTTTGAAACAGATTTGTGTATCAGCACTTTGGAACTTAAAGGCAATACGTTTAACGATATCAATATTCATGGAGACTTTGAAAATCAACGGTTTATTGCACTGACAGATATTAAGCACCCATATCTCGACCTCGATTTTTCCTCAATTATTGATTTCCATGGCAGCCTTCCGAGTTACAATGTCATCGCAAAGATTAATGAAGCCGACCTCCTTAACCTCAATCTCCTTGACAATGACTCGATAATGCTGTTGTCGTCAAATATCAACGCTGAATTTAGCGGCGACGATATCGACAATATCACCGGCAGTTTGGAAATCAGAAAAACGAGATATTTCAATGGGGAAGAGTATCTGATGGACAGCCTGTATGCAAATGTCACGGAGCTGAGCGGCATCAAGGATGTGACGATAAACTGCGATTTCTTTGATTTCTACGGCACTGGTATTGTGTATGCCAAAACGTTTGTCAACGCCATGAAAAACACTGCGAAACACTATGTGAACATGCCAAAGTGGTTCAGCGACGTTGTGCCTGACGAGAACAAGCAGGAGTTCTCGCTACTTATGGATTTCAAGGATACACGTACACTGACAAAGCTGTTCGTGCCTTCGCTATATGTTAGCAGCGGCGCTACCATCAACGCATCGTACACCGACGGCTATTCTTATCACGGTTCGACAATAGATGCTCCTGAAATTCAATATAATGGCATGATTTTCAAGAACTTGGAAGTCAGAAATACTGCCAAATTCAATGAATTTGTGTCTCGTATATCCGTTGAAGACCTGATTTTTAGAGATTCCACGAGCAGCAATCCGGACAGGATAAGCCTCGAAAATATTGTGCTTGTGAGCAGATTCGGTGACGATAAGATTGATATCGACCTGCTTTGGGACGACGATGCTCCCGACGACAACAACAAGGCTCATATCCGGTCGGTTTTCACTCCTCATGAACAGTCGGGCGGTAAATTTGTGTTCAGCTCCAATCTTATCAGAGTGAACGACACAATGTGGCACCTGAATCCTAATTGCAGCCTCGATTTCCAGAAAAACAACACATATCTTAAAAATTTCGACCTTTATACCAAGAGCCAGAAGATTTCAGTCCACGGCGTGTATCCGAAACACGATGCCGACACCTTGTTCGCCGAATTCAAAGACGTTGACATTTCTATTATTGACTTTATTACGAAAGGAAATAATCTCGATTTCGATGGCGTGCTTAACGGATATATTGGAATTTCAGGCTTAAACGATGACTTTTCATTTTCATCAGATATCGATTTGAGGCGTTTTTACATCAACAAACAGGAAGTGGGCGACGTTTTGGCAAGTGCAAAATGGTATGAGCCAAGCGAATCGATTTTCATTAATATGGAGGTCTATAACAACCATTTGGGCAATGAAAATCACGAATCAGTCGGTCTTGTCGGCTTTTATTACCCGATGAAGAAGGCTGATAATCTGAAATTTGACATGTTTTTTGACGATTTCAAGCTTGAGACGGTGTCGCCGTTCCTCACCAGTATCGTTACAAGGATGAGCGGTTACGCAAGCGGAAATATGAATATCAGAGGAACCGTCAATGACCCTGTCCTCATCGGAAAAGTCAAGTTTAGAGATGCCGCATGTAATGTTAATTATCTGAACACTTATTACACTTTCAACGATAATATCAAACTCGAAAAGAACAGGATTTTCTTTGATAATATTATCGTTCACGATACTATTGGGAATAAGGCGACCTTGTATGGCTGTATAAACCACAATCATCTGAAAGACATCAGGTTTGATTTGAGATTGCAATGCAATGATTTTCTTGCCTTTAACATCCCTGCCGAGAAGGCGCAAGGTTTTTATGGCACAGCCATTACCGATGGCACCGTTAAGATAAGCGGCCCTGCCAACAATATCGTGATGGATATTGAAGCTGTGACGAAGAAAGGCACCGTGATTGACGTGCCGCTGTCGGGATCATCTTCAGTGGAGAATAATTTCGTCGTTTTTGTCCAAAAAGACAATGTGGCTGACACGGTCGAGGAGAGACTTGTGCAAAAACTCTTGAAAGATGAGGCTGAATTCACCATGAATCTTGATGCGACAGTCAATCCTGATGCTTTGCTGAATATTTACCTGCCACAAAACATGGGAAGCATCAACGCTCGAGGCATTGGAGATATCAATATCGGTCTTGATTCCAAAGATTTCACGCTGCGTGGTGACTATTATATCACAAGCGGAGCGTTCAATTTCAGACTTGAGATGGTGAGACGCGTGTTTACCCTGCGCAGGGGCGGCACACTCCGTTGGAACGGCGACCCGACAGACGCTGACATCGACATCGTGGGCGTTTACAGGACCAAATCATCGCTGACTTCCCTCGGAACATCCATCGTGGACTCATCTGCCTTGACAAACAACATCAATGTCGACTGTATTATCAGGCTTTCCGACAAGCTGATGAACCCTACGATAACATTCGGCATAGAGCTCCCTAATGCCTTGGAAGACACGAGAAATCTCGTTTATTCGGTCATTGATACCACAAATCAGGCAGTGATGGCACAGCAGGTGTTCTCGCTCATGGTTCTCGGCTCGTTCTCTTACACCGCCGGCAACAACATATCTCGATTCGGCACTACAGCAGGCTATAGCATGATAACAAACCAGCTAAGCAACTGGTTGTCGCAGATTTCAAAGGATTTCGATATCGGTATAAACTACACGCCTAACGACAAACTCACCAATGAGGAACTTGAAGTGGCGCTATCAACCCAGCTCTTCGACGACCGTCTTATAGTTGAAGGCAACTTCGGCGTGATACGAGGCAATAGGAATGATGTCAACAACGCAAATAACATTGTGGGTGATGTCGACTTGACCTTCCGACTCACCAAACGATTGAGCCTCAAGGCTTATAACCATACAAACATTAAAAACAACTACTATTATTATTCGATAGAAAACTATTCCGACTTCACTCAAGGCGTTGGTATATCATATTCGCAAAGCTTTGACAGTCTGAGGGAAGTGTTCAATATCCACAGGAAAAACAAGAAGAAAAAACAAACCGATGAGCCAACGCCAAGATAAGCCTTTCAAGATATACAAAGCCTCTGCCGGCTCTGGAAAGACCTTCACCATCGTGAGGGAATACCTGACGTTGTGCCTTGGCGACCATGCCGACGCCTACAAAGAGATACTGGCTGTGACGTTCACCAACAAGGCCGCCAACGAGATGAAGGATAAGATTCTGCGCTACCTTCAAGGCATCATCGAGGAGTCAAATAAGACCGATATCGTTCAAATGCGCGACTATCTTGTAGCTGCGACAGGACTTAAAGTGATAGATTTAATAAATAGGTCTAAGAAATTGTATGTCAATATTTTGCATAATTACAGCGATATGGCTGTTTGCACCATTGACAGCTTCGTCCAGAGACTATCGAGGAGCTTCGCAAAAGAGCTTGAACTACCCGGACAATATAGCGTCATTCTCGACAACGATGATTTGATTGACGAGATAATCCAACGCCTTTCCGACGAGATTGGCAAGGATGATTTCATAACAAAAATCTTGTCGGAATTTGTCGAGTTTAACCTTTCGGAAGAGACCTCGTGGAACGTGAAGAAGCTCATAGGCGAATATATCGAGAAACTGTTGTCCGAAGATGCTTATCGTAAAGGTAACTATAAGAATTTCAAAGGTTTAGACGAGGCAAAATATAAAGAGATAAAGAATTACGTCCATTCGGAAAACGAAACGATGGCTGAGGCTTTGTCGCTGATTATCAAAGATATAGAAGCAGAAGAGAACCGGCTTGGCATCACTGATTTGGATTACAATGGAAAGGCTAAAACGGGTTTGCCGTCGGTGAAAAGGAAGATGCAGGAAGGCAAAAGTGTTGTCACCACAGCCACAACAGAGAAGATTTTGAATGGCGAAAAACGCTGGAACGATGCTAAAAGTCATGTTTCCGACTATTCTATTGTCGAGGTTTATGCCAATGCTATTGTGAGATATAAGTCGTTGTATTCCAAAAAGTTAGTGTTTGGAATAATAGAGAAGGACCTGTATTTGTATGTTTTGAGAAGTCATATTTTCGAGCTTATCAGACAATATATCGCAGAGACCTCGCAGGTGCATATTTCCGAGTTCAACAAACGTATTTCCGACATTCTGGGCGATTGCTCGGTGCCGTTCATCTACGAGAGAATAGGCGAGAAGTACAGACATTATTTCATCGATGAGTTTCAGGACACTTCGGTGCTGCAATGGCAGAATTTCCTGCCGTTGATGGAAAACAGCCTCTCTTTTGGCAAAATGAACATGATTGTGGGCGATGCGAAGCAGTCGATTTACCGTTTCCGCAGTGGCGAAGTTGAGCAAATCATCCAATTGCCTAAGATTTACAAACGTCCTGACGGTGAGTTTGGCTCGCGTTGTGAGCAGCAGTTCGTCAATTCCGCACAAAAGATGTCGCTTGGCACAAATTACCGCTCCTCGAAAAATGTAATCAAGTTCAACAACACGTTTTTCAGGTATGCTGGCACCATAATTAACAACGATGTTTACGACGATGCTGAACAGATTTATGACCCGAAAAAGCCTGATGGTTTCGTCTCTGTCGAAGTGTTTCATGGCGAGATGAAGACAGCGGAATTCAAGGATAAAGTCAAATCTTCAATGTTAAAGCAAATTATAGATTTGCATAGACAAGGAATTGATTATAAAGATATTACAATATTAGTGCGTTCTAACAGCGATGGCACGGATATCGCTAATTTCCTTGTCGAAAATGGCATTGAAGTCCTATCCGCGGAATCGGTCTTGTTGCAAACATCCGACAAGGTCCAACTTATTGTGAACACATTAAAATTAATGCTTGATGACGACAATCCGGTGACACAAAAGGCGGTGGAATTCTATTCTGCGAAGATAGGCTGTAAAGACGTTCGAAAGAGCGTCTCAATAAAAGAACAATCTGGTGGAATCTACGATTTGTGCATTCAAATCTGTAAACAATACAACTTCAACTTGTTGGAAGACGTGTTCCTGCAATATTTCATGAATACAGTCTACGACTGGCAGTGCCATCATAGTGCAGGAATCGGCGATTTTATTGAGTTCTGGGAAAAGAAAAAAGTCAAGCTCGCGGTGCAAATCACCGGTGACCTCGATTGCGTGCAGATTATGACAATTCATAAGGCAAAAGGACTGGAATTCAAGGTTGTTTTATATCCTTACGCCGACACAAGTCTGATTCCGTCGAGAGGTTTTACACAAAGCGAGATATGGTTGCAATGTGCTGATAATCAAGATACTAATGATATTCCACATCTTGACGCATTCCTGCTGAAATTGTCTAAAGACAAGCTTGCAGGCACCTCCTACGAGCCGCTTGTTGAAAAAGAGAACGAGAAAACGATGCTCGACATTCTCGACATCATGTATGTCGCGATGACGCGTGCCAAAAACATGCTTTTCGTTTATACCAACGATAAACGACCGGTCGACGGATACAATCTTTTTACTGATTTCTTTGCGGATAATATTGATATTCAGCATGTTAAGACAGAAAACGACGATTCCGACTTTGACGATTATTTCGTGAAAAACGATGAGTTTGAAGTTCAGGAAGGCGAGGAGATGACATCGTATAATTATGGTGATTTCGATTCTACCATATTGAAAATCAAGGAGAAAGATGGGGCAAAGACAGATGTCAAGGTTTTGGAATTGAAAGCAGACGAGGAGGCTCCGAGAACGCTGAATTGGGCTGAAAAACTTGATTTTACCCCTGATCCTACCATGATTTGGGCAGAGAAAGGCTCGTTTATGCCTGAAGAATGGGGCTCGCTGGTGCATCAGATACTCTCGAAAATCAAGACTATTGACGATGCTGAGAGGGCACTGCGACCTTACGTCAACGATGGCACTATCGATGAGGAACAGGCAGCCAAGTTGCTCAATACATTCCGCAAAGTGACTGATATTCCTGAGCTTAAGCCAGCGTTTGCTGAAGATGCCGTGGTGAAAAACGAGATGGACATCCATACTTATGACGGCAGAATCATCCGTCCCGACAGGTATGCCGAGACACCTCAAGGCACGATCCTCATTGATTATAAGACGGGTAAGGCGCATGAGGAATATTACAACCAGCTGAGAGATTATATGAATGCGATAATTCAAATGAATTCCATGCAGCAAATCAAGGCATTTCTCGTTTATATAGGAAATGAGGTTAAAGCTGTTGAAATCCCATCCGTCATTTCGACCGAACATCGAACGCAGAGAGATGGTAATGGCGAAATCTCCAACAAAAATAAACAATTGTCACTAGAATTATAACCATAAATATTTAATCTATGAAGAAAAACTTATTGATTTTCAGCATGTTGCTTGCTTTTGGCACATTGTCGATGCAGGCACAGAACGAGGCTAAGATGCTGCGTTTCCCGGCAATCCACGGAAACCAGGTCGTCTTCAGCCATGCCGGTGACCTTTACACCGTCGACATCAACGGCGGAGTGGCTCGCCAATTGACCAACGACCCTGACGGATTCGAGATTTTCGCAAGATTCTCACCCGATGGGAAAAACATTGCATTTACAGGCCAATACGACGGCAATACCGAGGTTTATGTGATGCCATCAGAAGGTGGTGAGCCTCAACGTGTTACCTACACTGCCACCCTCGACCGCGATGACCTCTCAGACCGTATGGGACCAAACAACATCGTGATGACGTGGAAAGACAACGAGAATATCGTATATCGTTCACGCAGAATCACTTGGGACGATTTTATCGGACATCTTTTCGTGGCTAACATCAACGGTGGACTTGGCGAACAGCTCCCATTTGAAGAAGGCGGCTGGATAACCTATTCCCCTGACGGACAAAAGATTGCGTTCAACCGCGTGATGCGTGAGTTCCGTACCTGGAAATACTACCGCGGCGGTATGGCCGACGATGTCTGGATCTTCGATTTCAACACAAAAGAGTTGACAAACATCACCAACAACGTGGCTCAGGATATCTTCCCGATGTGGGCAGGCGATAAGATTTATTTCTGCTCAGACCGCGACAGAACGATGAATATCTTCTGCTATGACCTGAAAACAAAGGTGATTACGAAGGTTACAAACTATACATATTACGATGTGAAATATCCTTCGTTGGGCGACAACGACATCGTTTATGAAAACGGTGGCGAGCTGTTCCGCTTGAGTCTGAAAGACAACTCAATTCACCCGATTCCAGTGCAAATCATAGGCGACGGCATCTCATCGAGAACAAAATATGTCGATGCCTCGAAGTTTATCACCTCCGGCGATGTGTCTCCAGATGGCAAACGTATTGTTTTGGGCGCTCGCGGTGATGTCTGGACATTGCCTGTAGAGTCAGGAATTACCCGTAATCTCACAAAATCAGACGGCGTTCACGACCGTAATGTGGCTTGGTCACCTGACGGCGAATATATCGCATACATCTCAGATAGAACTGGCAACGACGAGCTTTACATTCAGAAACAAGACGGCAAAGAAGAGGCAATCCAACTCACAGATCCTAAATCGGTTTCGGAGACTTACAAATACCAGCCTTCATGGTCGCCTGACAGCAAGAAAATCACCTGGTACGACAAGATGAACCGCCTTATGATGGTTGACGTCGCCTCTAAGAAGGTGACTGAGGTAGCGAAGAGCCAGGATGGCGAGATGAGAGATTTCACTTGGTCACCCGACAGCAAATGGATTGCGTATGCCGACAATAATATGTCAGAGTTCAGCAGAATATTCATCTATAACGTTGATACTCAGAAGGCTGAGCCTGTCACCGACACCTGGTTCAACTCATCGAATCCTACATTCGACAAGAACGGAAAGTATCTGTATTTCACTTCAGAACGTGATTTCAACCCGACATACAGCAGCGTGGAATGGAACTACGCCTATCGCGAGATGAGCCGCATCTACATGATTACCTTGCAGAAAGACACTCCTTCGCCTTTCCTTACAAAAAATGACGAAGTGACTGTCGATAAAGGCGATGCAAAAGAGGAGAAGTCAGGCAAGTCAGACAAAGGCAAAGACAAGAAAAAAGATTCCAAGAAAGAAGACGACAAGACGATAAAGATTGATTTTGAAGGCATTATGAGTCGTGTCATCCCATTGCCAGATTTGAATACTGCCTATTATTACGACCTTAATGCGGTTGAAAACGGGCTTTATTACATGTCTTGGGGCAACCGCGGCGGCGGCTTGTATTACTACGATTTGGAGGAAAAAGAAGCTACAAAAATCGGTGACTTCAATGATTATTATCTGACTCCTGACGGAAAGAAGATGGTTGTCAGAAAACGTTGGAACATCGCGGTGATCAACGCTCCGAAACGTGAGGTGAAAGGCATCGACGAGCCTATAGACCTCTCCAACATGAAGAAATGGGTCAACCTGCATGAGGAATGGGCTCAGATTTACACCGAGGCATGGCGCCAGATGCGTGACTTCTTCTATGCGCCAAACATGCATGGCAACGACTGGCCGGCAATTCACGACAAATATGCCGTTTTGATTCCGTATTGTGGCGACCGTAACGATGTCAACTACCTTATAGGCGAGATGATTGGCGAGTTGAACATCGGTCACGCCTACACCGGCGGCGGCGACCGCGTCGAGACACCACGTCTCAAACTCGGTCTGCTTGGCGCGGAACTCGAGCGCGATGGCAGCGGTTATTACAAGATCAACAAGATTTTGAAAGGGGAGAGCTGGAACGATGCAACAATCTCACCTTTGACTGAAATAGGAGTAAATGCTAATGAAGGCGACTTCATCGTGGCTGTCGACGGCGTCTCCACAAAAGACATGAACAATATATATGAGGCTTTGGTTGACAAGGCTGGCAAGGCTGTGGTTCTGAGTCTGAACACCAAAGCATCAGAAAGCGGCGCCCGTGACGTGGTGGTGACACCGATTGCAAGCGAAAACTCGCTTTATTACTACAATATGGTGCAAAACAACATCGAGAAGGTCAGCAAGGCGACCAACGGTCAGGTGGGTTACATCCACATCCCCGATATGGGCCCTGAGGGCTTGAATGAGTTTGTGAAATATTTCTATCCGCAGCTCACCAAGAAGGCTCTCATCATCGACGATCGTGGCAATGGCGGCGGCAACGTCTCTCCGATGATTATCGAGCGTCTGCGCCGTGAGGCATCCATGTGGACCGTGACACGTAACGGTAACGCAGCCGAAATCAAGCCTAACCAGATGATAAACGGACCAAAGGTGTTGTTATTTAACAAATACTCAGCATCCGACGGCGACCTGTTCCCATGGCAGTTCAAACATTATAAACTCGGTACCACCATCGGCACACGTTCATGGGGTGGCGTTGTGGGCATCCGTGGCAGCTTGCCGTTCATTGACGGTGGCACGTTGAATCGTCCTGAGTTCGCTCCATTCGACCAGAACGGCAATTGGATTATCGAGGGACACGGTGTTGACCCTGACATCGTCATCGACAACAACCCATACGACGAGTTCAATGGCGTCGATGCCCAGTTAGACAAGGCCATTGAGGTGATTCTGGAACAGATGAAAGACTGGCCGGAGGCGCCGGCAGTGCCGGAGTGGCCGGATAAGACACATTAATACTGTAAAAGTAATTAATGCGGCGCTGCTTTAAGGGCGTTAATGCCATTAATGGCGTTAATGCCTTTAAAGCAGCGCCGTAATTTTATTCTCAATTTTTAATAATCTTTACAATTTGATTATTGATATTTACAAAATACATTCCATCCGGCAAGTTTTCTATGTTAATCTGCTGATTATCAGATGAAATAATTCCTTTTAAAATTGTTTTTCCAAAGATGTCGGATATTGTGTAATGTGTTGGCTGTTTGACGTTAATCATTATGAAATCATCGGCTGGATTAGGATAAACCGTGATTTCTGTATCGATTGGCGGAATCTCTTTATGATACTCCTCGTAAATCTCATCGCAATCGACATCGCCAAACTGGATAATCGGCTCGCCGTCAACCCAATAGCAGCGCATGCCGTCAACGCGATAATTTCTGTCTTTCTGAAGCAATCTCTCGGGGAAGAAACTTCTGGTGTGCCCGATGCCGCAAATTATTTGTCCACTGAAGATGTCTTGTTCATCGCTTACGGTCATTATTCGATAAACGTTGCCACTGTATTCGGTGTAGCTAACCGCATCTACATACATCGTAATACTTTGATTACCAACGCTAATACTCCATTCGTCACCGACATTGGCATTGAAATTGTAAAGCGTGGTGTAGCTTCCTGTGAGCTTGTCCCACCAATAGACGATGCCGTTGTCGCTGTAAACGTATTCGTGAGTCTTTACAACGTTTAATCCTTTGTCATACAATGTGTTGCTCTTTACTATGACTTTCGGTCTGGATGTCCCGATGGTGGTGTCGGCAGCACATTCCAGATACTGATAGGTGACGCTTCCGTTTTCGTTGATGATTTCATAATACCATTCGTCGCCGGTTTTTGGATAATTAAATTCTTTGACTCCCCAAATCGGGAAGCCGCCGTTGGTGAGTTCTGTGTCTCTAACCCATACACATCCTCCGTTTGAGCCATAGTTCAATGCCTCCACCAAATCGTCGGTGCCATATTGAGGCACGTAAAGAACGCAGTTCGATTGTGATACCCACTGCCGAAAAGCCGAAGAGCCAGGCAAATCGGGCCAATTTGGGTCGCCGCAAGCCGGATACTCATCATCGTAGAGCCAGTAGCAGTTCAAATCTAATAATGGATCGTGCATATAGCCAACGATATTGCCGATATAAGCCGGCACATTTGACATACCAGCAATTATTCTAAAATCACCAGTGTTGTAAACGTTGTTGATTGACACATACCCTGAGCCAAGTATTCCGCCTTCGCAAACGTATTCCAACGTGTCTTTAGTTAAAACAATATCAGTAATGATATCGCCACGATTGTAACAATCGTAAATATAAACCATATCCTCTTGATAGCCTCTTTCGCCCATAATGCCGCCGCACGATTGACCTATACACCAAATTCTTCCTTGGTTTGCGCATTGACGGATTTCCGTACCGTTGCAAACTCCGACGATACCGCCTATTGTTGCGCCAGAACCATCCGCAAAGTTTCTGCAATTCAGCAACTTGCCATGTATAAGCACAGCCACAATGCCGCCAGCCACATTCTCGCCGCCGTCAAAAACACCAGATCTGTTGTTTACGCAATTTTTAAACACGCAATCTCTTCCACTACCTAAAATACCTCCGGCATCACTTCCGTAAATCGTGCCGAAATTCTGACAATTTTCGATAATTGACAATCTCGCCGCGCCCGATATGCCGCCTGAATAACTTTTGGCAATAATATTTCCTTTGTTTATACATGATTCTATCATCACAACGCAAGTGTCAATATCGACATAAATGTCTCCAACTATTCCGCCGCCATAATAGATGCTGTCCAAATTGGCTTCATTGACGCAATTTTTAATATAAGTACTGTCGTCGTTAAAATTTTCTATTCCTCCGACAATGCCGCCGGCAATCTGACAATATTCAATGTTACTGTAGATAGTCTTGCAATTCTCAATTTTGCTGTTTCTGGCTCTTGCGACAATAAGACCTGCTATATAATTATTGTTTTTAATGCTTGAACAATCAATTTGAAGGTTTTTGATAGTGGCATTTTCGGCATATCCGAATAAACCCGATGGAAGATTTCTTTCAGGATTGTCGATTATCATGTCATAAACACAATGACCGTTGCCATCGAAAACACCGCCGAACGGTTTCAAATAAGCCTGATAGTATATTTCATAACCTATGGGCGTCCATTGAATCGTGTCATTATAAAGACAAATGTCATCAGTAAGGATATAATAAGCGGGTTCTACGACGCTGTCGTTTGTAATATGGGCAAGCAATGCCAACTGCTGCGGTGTCGCAATCTGATAAGGATTTTCCTCCGAGCCGTCGCCGCCGTCGAATGATTCGGCAATGGTGCCGTCCCAACAATATACACAGTCTTCGATAATTGCTGAAAAAGAGTTAGTGTAGCCATAATTCCCGTATGCCAGTCTGCATCCGCAAGGAACTGTCAGGGTAGGGCATGTGAAGTTTTCAAATGTTAGTTCATCAATCATAGGCGGAGTTTCAGCCAAGGATATTGTTTTGCTGAAACTACAACTCTTAAACACGCGATATGAAATATCGACGACGGAGTTGCCAATAACTAAAGTGTCGCACAAACCTGTACATCCTGCAAATGCGCTGGATTCTATGTTGGTTACTGAATTCGGAATTATCAGAGAACCAGTGAAATCTTTACAATTGTAAAAAGCCAAGGAGCCAATCGACGTAACAGATTCAGGAATTATTAACTGTCCGGTCAAACCGTAACAATAATCAAAAACGCTTGCTTCAATCGTTGTTAATGAGTCGGGTAGGGTCAATGAGCCTGTAAAACCGCAACAAAAAAAGAAAGCTTGTTCTCCAATGTATTTGACTGAATTAGGAATGACCAAATCACCAGTCAGATGGATGTGATTGTAAAATGCCGCATTGCCAATTCTTGTCACAGCATAATCATTGCCCTCATATGTTACAACTTCCGGAATAATAAGCACTCCTGTAGCATTCGTGCCATCAACATGGCCTGTTACGGTTACCGAAACACCATCTTCATTTATTGAATAATTCAAATCTCCAACGGTGAAATCCTGGGCGGCTAATCTTGTGATTAGTGTTAAAATTACAAATGTTATTGCTATTAAACTCTTCATTTTAAGGTTTTTTATGGTTTAAAATGTCACAACATTCCACCAATATGGGATTCTTTCAACACCATACTCTTGGGGTAATGAATTTGGACAGTAAAATATTCCGTTTGAAGACACTTCTGCTACCCAGAAAGCCGTGTCGTAATCATCTCCCCATTCGGTAAAATGAACTTTTATGCTTTTTAGACTTGAGCAATATAAAAACATCGACAAATAACAACGGTTCACTAAAGTTGTTGCAGGTAATTCTGGTGCCGATTCAAGTTTTATACAATGATAAAACATGCGTTCATAACAGTGTTCAGCCAATGTGGTAGCTGGCAGTATTTCAGGGGCATTTCTCAGATTGATACAATCATTAAACATTTTTTCATAGCAATTATTTGCCAAAGTGGTTGCAGGAAGTTCCAAAACTGTTGTAAGATTATGACATCCACTAAACATTTCACTATAACAATAATCAGCTAAAGTTGTCGCTGGCAGTCTCGGTGTTAGAGTAATACCATCACATTCCTCAAACATAAATGTATAACAGTAATTAGCCAATGTCGTTGCCGGCAATTCGGGAACTGCTGTGAGATTATCACAATTATGAAACATGCTACTATAACACGCAGGCGCTAATGTTGTCGCTGGTAGTTCCGGAGCAGTCGTGATATTTTTACAATAGTAAAACATACAGGCATAACAACCATCCGCCAGGGTAGTGGCTGGTAGTTCCGGAGCTTCTAAAATGCCGCTACTATCAAACATGTCAGCATAACAATCAGCTGCCAGAGTTGTTGCAGGTAATTTAGGCGCTACTTTTAAACTGGTGCAATACAAAAACATGCTAACATAACATTCTTTCGCCAGTTTTGTCGCAGGCAACTCCGGCGCGGTTTTAAGCTCGGTACAACAGCTGAACAAACCTCCATAACAGCGTTTTCCCAACGTTGTGGCTGGCAGTTCGGGCGGTGTCGTTATTTTGGCGCCATTAAACAAATCACAGAAACAATAATCCGGAACTTTTGTTAACCTGCATGTCGGGTCAATTAGCGACATGAGATTTCCGCTTACTGCAGTTTTCTTGTCGTTTGTCTCAAATCTAATAAAAGAATTGTTTTCTTCCAGATTGACATTTAGACCATGAGGGTTGTTTCCTCTGAAATAAACCTTATCACCAGTGTTTTTCAACGTTATAACGGTGCTTTCGGCTGTGAATGTCCTCCATACAACTTTGTCGTAACTGTATTCAATATTTGGAATAGGATTAAGTTCTACATATCCAATTCTTTTCATGCTAATGGTCGCACTGTCTTCTTCGGCAGTAAAGCAAAGAGGTTCGCTATTAGCAAAAATACCACCTGAATCATTGCTGATGTCTTTTTTCTTACACCCAGCAACAATTACTAATAATAACGATAGAATAACGGTTAATAATTTTGTTACGTTTTTCATATTATATTTTTTGATAATTCGTTTTAATTTGTGTCAATTCGTGGTTAAATGTCTTCAATTATTTCTTCAAAACTCCGCGTATCCTCGCTTCCGTTCATTTTCTCCTGCTTGATGCGCGATTTGCGGCGAGCGTAGGATGCCGTCTGTGTGTTCATCAATATAGCAATGACCTGGTTGCTCATTCCCAAACGCGTCAAGCTGCAAATCTTCAGATCCTCTTGCGTTAATGATGGGTATTTCGCTATGAGTTTATTGTTTAAATCGTTGTAAATCAGATTGATAAGATTCATAAAATCGTCCCACGAGTCGTCATCGAGGTTAAAATCCAAGGTGCTCGCAGTGATCTGTTCCGTCAAGGCGAGGGCGGTAACGTAGACCTTGTTTTTCTTCAACGCAGCCTCAAACTGGTTCTTGGTCTTCTCAGCTTCTATCTGAGCTCTCAAAGATCTCTGGCGGAACAGAAGAATCATAATGATCAACGCAATTGCGAGTATTCCGAGAACTCCACAAAAGAACAAAGTCCTTGTTTTCTGCTTCTCCTTCAATGCATTTTCCTGCATCTTGAGGTCGTTTTCACTCTTGATGCGCTGCATCTCCTCGCTGCGGTGCTGATGGTCAGCCTCAATCATGTTTTCATTATAAAGCTCATGATATTCAAGGGCTTTGCTGTAATCGCCTCGCATCTGATAAATATAATATAACGTCTGGTAGGCCGACATCTTAAAGCCAGCCTTATCGCTCTTTGCCGCCTCGTTGAGGTGTGAAATAGCCTCGTCGTCATTTTCCAAATAGTAATTTGCCAAACCGAGAAGCAGATGGCATTGATAGGGCTCAGCATCGTTATCAAATGCTTGGCTGACAACGGAAACCATCTTTCCAAAATCTTCTTTTTCCATGTAAATGTCGCGAGCCAAGTCCAAACAAACGTCGTTTGCGAAGTTGTTGTCGTTCAATGATTTGGCAATGGAAATAGCTTCGTTGAAATAATCCTCGGCTTCTTCAAGGTTTTTCAGCGAAGCGGCGGCGCGACCTGCATTTCTCAACGATTTCATCAAAGAAACAGGACGGTCAAGTTCACGGGAAAGGGTAGAGGCATCGAGATGAAGCTCCAGCGCCTCCTCGAAAAGTCCCTGCAGCCAGTAAATCTCTCCAAGTCGGTCTTCGGTTTCGGCTTTCAACGCCTTGACATCGTAATTTTCGGCATCGCAAAGGTTTAAAGTTACCAAAGCGTCGCTGAAACATTTGGCGGCATCTTCGTTTTGCTTAGCCTCGCGCAACTCCACACCTTTATTATATATAGCAAGCGCCTCGTCATAACGCGATGCTTGTCTGCACGAGACAAATACCGTCGCCATAACGAGGAGCGCAATTGTGATATATCTTTTAAATGGTTGCATCGTCATTTTTTGTTTTGACAATGCAAAGATATAGCAAAAATTTTTATGAAAAACAAATTGTCAAGTCAAAAACACGCTTTGCCTATCGTTTGTCTATCATTGAAAATTTAAAATTATTGATAATCAATATAATAAAAATGTCTTTGACTATTACTTGTCTATCATTACTTGATCCAATAAACGTAATTATCTTTGCGAGGTCTTGCCACTGGGTAGTCGCCTTTTACGTATCCAAGGATGCAATTTCCGATTCCGACATATTTCGTGTCGTCGATGCCGAGGTTACGCAAAATAGCTTTGCCTTCCGGAGTCTCAAACACCTCTTTGGCGCGGTGGATCCAGCATGAGCCGAGTCCTTTGGCGTGGGCGGCATTCAAGAGGTTGCCCATCACCAGTGAGCCGTCTTCCTTCCATGTGTATGCCACTGTGGTGTCAGCCAAGACTACCAGCACCACCGGAGCTCCATAGAACGGGTCCATGTCGTTGCCAGGCCCGAACACGGCGGCGTTGAGTTTGCTCAGCTTGTCGCGCACCTCTTTGTTAGTCACTGCGATGATGATAGGTGCCTGTTTGTTCATTCCTGTCGGGGCGTATGTTCCCGCCTTGCAGATTTCTTCGATGACCTCCATCGGAGGCACTTCGTCGGTGTAGCTGCGCACGCTGCGGCGCGTCAGCAGGTCTTCCATTGTAGTATTCATAGTTACGTTTGTGTTTTCTTTTTTGCAGCAGCTGCTGAAAACAAGTGTCGCTGCGACAATGGTTAATAATAGCTTTTTCATGATTGATAATTTTTGCAAAGATATAATTTTTCTCGCAGATACCGCTGATTTAGCAGATTTTTCTTACAATTTTTCTTCCACAAATTTTAGCAGAGAGCTGATAAATCAGCTTCGCAGATGTTGGACTCTGCGAAATCTGCAGCTCGCTTTAGCGAGTCATCTATGGAATGAAAATGTGGAAGAATAATAAAAAATCTGTGCAATCTGCGTAATCTGCGAGAGAAAAAACTGTAATTTTGCACCGTTTTTAATATTGAAAATGGCGATTTCTTTTTACCATATTTTGGGCCTCGTTTTATCAATTCTTCTTATCGAAGTCGTTGGAATTATGTCGGTTAGGCGCGTGAAGAACGAAAACGACTTCAACACGGGAGGAGGAAGAGCCGGCACTTGGGTGGTTACCGGGACAATCATCGGCACCTTGGTGGGCGGGCAGTCGACTGTCGGCACTGCGCAGCTGGCTTTCAGCTTCGGCATATCTGCTTGGTGGTTCACCTTGGGAATGGCTCTCGGATGCGTGGTGTTGGCAATAGGGTATGTGATTCCTCTGAGGCGTAGCGGCAGCACCACATTGCTCGAGATAGTCCGTAAGGAATACGGCCGTAAAGCTGAGATGACAGGCTCGGTTTTGTGCTCCTTGGGTATGTTTATCAGCATTATAGCGCAGGTTTTGTCGGCTTCGGCACTGCTGATGACGCTGTTCAATATCCCATTCTGGGCGTGCGCAATCCTTTCCGCAATAATTATGACGTTGTATGTGGTCTTCGGCGGACTCTGGAGCGCGGGCATTGGTGGCGTGGTGAAGATCATTCTCCTGTGCCTCTCCGCGTTGGCGGCAGGAGCGGTGGTGCTCGCCCTCTCAAAAGGCTATTCAGGCCTCATGGATGCGATAAATCATGTACTGCTCAATACTGATGTTCAATCGGTTGACGGCATGAACACCATTCAAGACGTGAATCATAAATACCAGAATATCTTCGCTCGAGGCGTCTCAAAAGACGTGGGCTCGTGTCTTTCAGTGATTCTCGGTGTGCTTTCCACCCAGACCTATGCGCAGGCGATATGGTCAGGAAGGAGCGACAGCGTGGCACGTAAAGGTGCCATGATCTCAGCATTGATTTCGATACCAATAGGTTTCGCCTGCGTGATGGTGGGCATGTATATGCGCGCCAATTATATCACCGCCTACGAGCTTGACGCGTTGATGGCCATCGGCAAGGACATCCCGTCGGGTCTCGGCGTGATGACAAACTCGGCTCAGGCTTTCCCAATGTTCGTCACCAACCATCTGCCGAAATTCTTGGGCGGCATAGTGCTCGGCACCTTATTGATAACTATCATCATCGGCGGCTCCGGACTCACTCTCGGCGCCTCGACAATATTGGTGAAAGACGTCTTCAAACCCAATAACAAACTCCTGATTTCACGTTTCACAATCGTCGGAATTCAGCTGGTCGCCGTTGTCGTTGCAGCCTCATTCTCGGGACGTTACATCAACGATTTGGGTTTCCTTTCGATGGGTCTGCGTACCACTGCGACCTTCGTTCCGCTGACGTTGGCGCTGTTTTATCCCGGTCGTTTCAAACCGAAATGGGTGTTTTTATCAATTATTTTTGGAACAGCTTGCCTGATATTTGCAGAATTTGTATCTTTGCCAGTCGATTCAATCTACTTTGGATTGCTCGGCTCGATAATTTGTTGTATGATAGGATACAAAAAGATTAAATTTTAAATCTTTAAATTTTAAATCTTTAAATTTTGAATCTTTAAATCTTTAAATCCATATGAAAAGAGGATTCGGAAGTGACAACCATTCGGGCATCTGTCCTGAGGTTTTGAAAGCTATAGCTGACGCTAATGTTGAACATGCATTGGCATATGGCGATGATGAATATTGCGCTCGCGTAGAGCAGTTGTTTAAAAAGCATTTCGGCGAACAGGCCGTCGTGTCGTTTGTTTTTAACGGCACTGGCGCCAACACCATGGCTATCGACGCTATGGTGCGTTCGCATGAAGCAGTGATTTGTGCCGAGACCGCGCACGTCAACGTTGATGAATGCGGCGCGCCCCAGCGTATCGTCGGTTGCCGCCTGCTCACCGTCGACACTCCTGACGGGAAACTAACTCCTGAACTGGTGATGACTCGCATGCATGGCTTTGGTTTTGAGCATCATTCACAGCCGAAGGCTATCACGATAACACAATCGACAGAGCTTGGAACGCTCTATACTATCAATGAAATCAAGGCTTTAGCTGATTTGGCCCACAAGCATAACATGTATCTTCACATGGATGGCGCCCGTCTCGCAAACGCTGCCGTCGCCCTGAATTGCAACTTTAAGGCCATGACTACCGATGCTGGTATCGATGTGGTATCCTTCGGAGGCACCAAAAACGGCCTGATGATAGGTGAGTCGGTGGTGTTTCTGAATCCTGAACTGGCTAAAGATTACAAATATCGTCGTAAACAAGGGCTGCAGCTTTGCTCGAAGATGCGCTTCTTAGCGGTTCAGTTTGAGGCTTATTTCAAAGATGACCTCTGGCGCCGCAACGCCGAGCATTCCAACCGTATGGCACAGATGCTTTACAATGCAGTGAAAGATATCCCTCAGGTGAAAGTGATGTATCCGGTTCAGGTCAATGGAGTCTTCGTGCAGCTTCCACGCAAGGTGTGGACAGAGCTTCAGAAGCAGTATTTCTTCTACGACTGGGATCTCGACAACGACGTGGTACGCTGGATGTGCTCGTTTGACACCACCGAAGAGGATGTCGAGAATTTTGTTAAGGCATTAAAGTCGCTAGTCGTTAATCGTTAGAATTACTCATTCGACTTTCTTGCCGACGAATTTCACGATTATTCCAAGTATTGCAAGTGCCATCAGGAATGCTAACCATGATGGCAATCCTAATGATGTTGGCAAAACTCCTATAAACAACGCCACTGCACCCACCGTGAGCGCATAAGGCATCTGTGTCTTCACATGTTGCAGGTGGTTGCATCCCGATGCCATCGAGCTCATGATGGTGGTGTCGGAGATAGGTGAGCAGTGGTCGCCCATCACAGAGCCCGCCATAACCGAGGCTACTACACTGTAAAACAAAGGCATGGTTGCATCAACACCCAATCCCTGATTCTGACAAAGCATCCAAGAAGCTGGTAAAATCAAAGGATAAAGAATCGCCATGGTGCCCCATGAAGTGCCTGTAGAAAAGCCTATCAAAGCCGCCAAAAGGAACGTCAACGCTGGGATGATATATGGCGACAGCGACAGCTTAAGCAAAATCGCGGAGACGAACTCCGCTGTGTGCATGTGTTTGGTGACCAGAGCGATAGACCACGCCATCGTGAGAATCAAGACAGCGTTGAACATCACCTTGAAACCGTCAACCATCTCATCCATTATTTTCCCGAACGTTAGCGTGCCTCTGTACAATGTCATGATAACGGAAATTATCAATGAGACTATCGACGACCATATTAACGCGAGATATGAGTTGGCTTCACCAATGGTCTCTGACAGTTTCGTAAAGAAGCCGTGACTTGTATCCTGCCAAATGGCAGAATCGTAACCTGTGATGAAAAGCCCTATAATTGTTCCGAAAATCAATGTTAATAATGGAAGCAATGCGTCGATGCCGTGTGCAGGCTTGTTGGAATTGTCCTGACTGTTAGAATCTGACACCACCTTCGTACGGGCTTCTCTTTCCGCTTTGAGCATTGGACCGTAGTCGCGGCCGCTGTGTATTATCATCAGCACGAAACAAAGCGTGAGAATAGGGTAGAAGCTGTATTTCAACGAGTTGACGAACACCGAATATGCTGAAGCGTTGAGACCTATCACGTCGAGGCCTTCCTGGATATAGCTGAGCTCTGCACCAATCCATGTGGTGACGAAAGCTATAGCAACCACTGGCGCTGACGTGGAGTCTACGATATATGCGAGCTTAGCGCGCGAAACCTTGAGTTTGTCGGCGACAGGCCTCATGGTGTTGCCCACCATCAAAGTGTTTGAATAATCGTCGAAGAAGATGCAGAGGTCCATGATAAACGTCATGAACTGTCCGGAACGCGGGCCATGAGCTCGACGCAAAAGCCAATGCACAATGCCTTGCATGCCTCCGTTTGCCGAGATAATCTTGACCATTCCGCCTATCGTCAGAGTGAAAACGATAATCATGACGTGGTCTAAATCGTATATCGAGCCAACGATGTAGGTGTCCATAACACGCAACAACCCGCTGCCTAACGCCGTCCCGGGTTCCTTGCCGTCAAACAGTGCCATGATGAAAGTGCCTGATAACACTCCGAGAAACAGCGCCGATATCACCTCTTTTAATATAAGAGCCACGGCTATGGCGATGAGTGGCGGTAAAATCGACAGCCACAGTGGCATCGGACCTTCAAAAGGACTGCAAAAATAAAGCACGGCAAAGAATACGATAATAGCTGCTATTATTATCAGTATTGTAGGCTTCCTTTTCATAAAACTCTCAATTTCTCTACGATATCGTTAATTCGTGTTAATTGTTCAGGAATGTTGATATGTTGAGGACAATGCGACACGCATTGGTTACACCCTATGCAGTGTTCCACCTGACGGTCGGCCTCCAAAGTACGGTTGTATTCGATGAGAAAACGACGACGCGCTTGTCTGAAATCTTTCGACTGCGGGTTATCGACAATGCTGCCTTCATTGACGCATTTGTTGTAGAAACCGAAGTTCGTAGGGATATCAATGCCGTATGGACAAGGCATGCAGTACTGGCATGAAGTGCAAGGAATGATAGGATATTTCAGATACTGGTTTGCTATATCCATCAATAAACTGAGTTCCTCTTCCGAACACGGCTGAAGCGGGCAATAAGTCCTCAAATTGTCCTGCAGATGCTCCATATACGTCATGCCGCTTAACACCGTGAGGACGTTAGGGTAGGTGCCGACAAAACGGAAAGCCCACGATGCCACGCTATTCTGTGGAGTGCGTTGTTTCAAAGTGTTGGCAAGCACATCTGGTAAATTAGCCAGTCGTCCGCCGAGCAAAGGCTCCATGATAACTGCCGGAATGTTCAAGTCGGTGAGGCGTTTGTAGAGATAATCGGCGTTTACGTTATCTGCATCAACGTCATGTGCGTGCTCCCAGTCGATGTAGTTCATTTCTATCTGCACGAAATCCCAGTGGTATTTGTCGTGATTGTCCAAGAGCCACTCTATTACTCGCTGATCGCCATGGAATGAGAATCCGAGGTTGCGGATGCGTCCGGCTTTGCGTTCCTCCTGCACAAAGTCAATCATGCCGTTTTCGATATAACGTTTCTGAAAGGTTTCCCAGCCATCTAAGCCTTTGCTGCCGTTGCCGACGGAATGCAGAAGATAATAGTCGAAATAGTTGGTCTGCAGCTTCTCGAATGAGTCGCGGTACATCTTTATCGACGCTTCACGGCTCCAGAATTGTGGTGCGAAATTCGACAGCTTGGTGGCGAGATAATACTTCTCGCGAGGATAACGGCTCAACGCTATTCCTGTGGAAACCTCAGAGTTTCCGCGGCAATACACAGGCGAAGTGTCATAATAATTGACACCATGGTCCATAGCGTAGTCCACCAGCTTGTTGACCATCTCCTGGTCTATGACGTTGTCTTTAAAAGGAAGTCGCATCATGCCGTATCCGAGAATCGACACTATGTCGCCGGTGTTGTGGTTGATGCGATAGGTCATCTTATCCTTCGGGATGTCGCCTAATGAATATTTCGTTTCTTTTTCATAATTCTCTGATTTGCAGCCGCTTAACGCAATGGCTGACACCGCTGTAGTAGCTCCTACAACCTTCAGAAAGTCTTTTCTTGATATATTGTTTTCCATGTTATACCTCCTTATGAATTAAATTGCCCTCAATATAAATCGCACTGAACGGGCGGGCCGGACACACATGTTCGCAGGCTCCGCAACCTATACAGCGTGCCTCGTTGACAACAGGTATCTTTGGTGATGCAGCGTCTTCCGGGTCGTACGGCATCATGGTGATGGCACCAGAAGGACAATGTTTTGCGCAGTTGCCGCATGCCACCCCGTCTCTCAACGGCACGCAGTTCTGTCCAATCCAAACGGCATGGCCAATCTGTATAGCTGTCTTCTGCTCACGTGTCACCTTGCGGATGGCGTCAGCAGGACAAACCTCAGAACAGGCTGTACATTCCGGACGGCAGTAGCCACGTTCGTACGACATCTCAGGCTGCATGAAAGTGTCAAGTTTCGATGATGCACGCAACACGTCATTCGGACAATTCTGTACGCATAGCTGACAGCCTGTGCAACGCGATGTAAAGTTGTCTAAGCTCATCGAACCGGCAGGTTTCAATGGTGTTTCACGTTTCGGAGCCTTCTTTTTCTCGATGGTGGCCAAGCCGCCGTCGACGACCTTCTCCTGTGCCTGCAATGCCGATGCTGCTGCAACTGTAGCTATAGCTGCAATAAACGTTTTGCGCGAAGTCTTCCCTTCTTTCGAAACATCGGCTATCTTATCGACTTTGCCTACATTGTCGATGTTTCCTGCCAGTCTGTATTTCATTGCATCGCGATGGCATTTATATACGCAGTTGAAGCATGTCACGCATTTCGTGTAGTCGATTTTCTTGTTTTTCGCATCTATGGCCGAACAACGGCAGTTTTTCTCGCAAAACCCGCAGCTGTTACATTTCTCGCTGTTGATAACTGGCTTGAAGATGGAGTATTTTGCGAAGAAACCGAGGATGGTCCCTACTGGGCAAATTGTGTTGCAGTACCAGCGTCCTGAAGTCAGTGATAATATGATGATTATCATGAAGTAAGCTGCTGATACAATGAATATCGGCAAGCTCTTGATATAAACATCAACGTGGTAGAATGCATAGCTGTCCCAACGTTCTGCCAGGTAGGCTAATCCGTTGTTAATCAACTGATAAACCGGCGCAAAAAGATTGGATGCGATGCGGCCGTAGATGCTGTACGGAGCAATCAATATCGCTATCGAATTAAGCCCGACGAAGAGTAGCACCGCAAACACCAGCAGTATGCCGTATCTCAGCCACTTGCGGCTCTGTTTGAATCTATAACGGTTCTTTTTACGCTTCTCAGCTATTCGTGAAACTCCATCCTGAAATACGCCGAGAGGGCAGATGATGGAACAGTAAACCCTGCCGAAAGTCAGCGTCACAATGATGATTGCAAGGACAATGATTGAGCTCGATGCCAGCAAAGCAGGAATAAACTGCAACTTTGCCATCCAACCGAAATACGCGTGAAGCGCTCCTGAAAAGTCCAAAAACAGCAACGTTATCAACGTGAAGCAAATAATTGCCAAAGTAACTCGTAATTTTCTTAACATAATCTATTTATTCAAAATTATCTTCAAAATATACACTTTAAACTTCAAACTCTACACTTTAACCTCTCAAATTTCAATAACCAATAACCAATAACCAATAACCAATAACCTATTAAGCTATTAAGCTAATAAGCTATTTAATCATATTCAAAAACTCTGTTTCATCAATAATCTTTATCCCCAACGCTTCAGCCTTCTTAAGCTTCTCCGGTCCCATCTTTTCTCCGGCGACCACGAAATCGGTTTTCGACGAGATGGAACTCGAGTTCTTCCCTCCCAGATCCTCAATCTTCTGTTTGATGCCGTCGCGCGAGAAATTTGTAAAAACACCGCTAACCACAATGGTCTTTCCAGCCAGCACTTGGTTTTCAGTAGCGACTTTCTTCTCTTGCGATAACTGCAGTCCGAAAGCCTTCAAACGGTTGATAATCTCAATGTTACGCTCGTCGTCGAAGAAGTTTCTTATGCTTTGTGCGATAGTCTCGCCAACGGTGTTAATCTCTTGCAGCTCCTCCAACGATGCATTGATGATGTTGTCGATGCTGCCCATTTTGTTGGCTATGACCTTGGCTGTTGTTTCGCCAACCTCTCTGATTCCCAATGCATAAAGCACCCTTGCAAACGGCACCTCTCGTGATTTGATGAGCGAGTTGAGAATGTTGTTGACGGTCTTTTCCTTAAACGACACCTTCCTCGTCACCGTTTCCGGGAACAGGCTCGTTTCATCGACGAAAGTCTCTGTTTTTTCAAGACCGTAAAGCTGGTCGTAGGTGAGGTCATAAAGGTCGGCGTAGTTATTAATCAGGTGGTTGTCGAAAATCACCTCGACCTTGCCTTCGCCAAGGCTCTCGATGTTCATTGCCTTTCGGCTGATGAAATGCTCGATTCGTCCTTTGATTTGAGGCGGACACCCGATGCTGTTAGGGCAGTACCATGCCGATTCGCCTTCTTTTTGTGTCAAAATGGCACCACATTCTGGGCATTTTTTTATGAATTCAACAGGTTTGCTGTCGTTTTTGCGTTTCTCGAGGTCGATTCCTACAATTTTCGGGATGATTTCGCCGCCTTTTTCCACTTTCACGACGTCGTCGTAATGCAGGTCGAGCTGACGGATGAAATCGGCATTGTTCAAAGTGGCGCGTTTCACTGTGGTTCCTGCAAGAAGCACTGGCTCAAGGTTCGCGACAGGCGTTATCGTCCCATGTCGTCCCACTTGAAAATCAATGCTCAGGAGCTTTGTGCTCACTTGCTCAGCTTTAAACTTATATGCAATGGCCCAACGTGGTGATTTTGCTGTCATTCCGAGCATCTCACGTTGTGCGAAACTGTTGACTTTTATAACTATTCCGTCGATGTCGAACGGCAGGTTTTTCCTTTTGACGTCCCAATAGTTGATGAAATCCTCAATCTCGTCGATGTTTTTGCACACTTTCATGTGTTGCGAAATATTGAACCCCCATTCTTTTGCTGTCATAAGGCTTTGATAATGAGTCTGATACGGCAGGTTGTCCATCATCATGTAATAGCAATAATTGTCGAGACGACGGCTCGCGGCTTCTTTCGAGTCTTGGAGTTTTATGGTGCCTGCGGTGGCGTTACGTGGGTTCGCAAACAGAGGCAGTCCCAACTCATCGCGTTCAGCGTTGATTTTGTTGAAACTGTCGTGTGGCATGATGATTTCGCCTCGCATCTCCAGAAACTCAGGATAATCGCCGTGAAGCTTCAACGGAACCGAATGTATTGTCTTGATATTTGCCGTCACTTCGTCGCCCTGTGTGCCGTCACCACGTGTCACAGCGCGCACCAAAACACCTCTTTCATATGTGAGGCTTATCGAAACACCGTCGAACTTCAGCTCGCATACAAATTCCACGGGCTCTTCGATGGCTTTCTCAATACGTTTTATGAACTCGATAATCTCGTCGCGGTTATACGAATTGGCGAGCGAAAGCATTGGATATCTGTGCTTTACAAGCGGAAACTCTTTCGTTATGTCACCGCCCACACGCTGAGTGGGAGAGGTCGGAAGTGCCAACTCCGGAAACTCCTTCTCCAGCGCAATGAGCTCGTTCATCAGCATGTCAAAATCGTAGTCACTGATGCTAGGCTGCGCCAAGACATAATACTTATAGTTATGATTATCAATAACTTCACTCAGTTCCGCAATCCGTTTTCTCGCTTCGTCTTTAGTCATAATATTATACAACGAAAGTAAAAATCATCAAGGCAATGTTCAATACTGCAAAAATCATGTAGCAGGTCAATAACAACCATTTGTTTTTAGTCCAAAATGCTGAGTTTTTGTGGAATTCTTTCCATCCCACATAACCTGCGATAACGTATGTCGGCACAGTCAGCAGTAAAACACTCCAATCATCTAAAATGAAGATTGAGTAGACCAGTGTTATCAAGGTCGGCAAAACCAGTAAAATATACTTGCGAAACACTCTGAAAAAGCCGAAAATCAGCATCACCGACATCGGTGGAACTAATGCAACTAGCAAGAATAATCCTACTATTTTTATATTGAACTCCAAGCCGAATACATAATTGAAACAATTGCCGAAATCGCCGAAAAATCTCGTCATTGCCACAAATGGCTTGTGGTATATCACTAAATCGATAATCGTTTGAGTGATGCCCACAGCCAAAACATAGCCAATCAGCGTCATCAAGGCGCCTTTCCAATTTTTCAAAAGGAAAAGCGTGACCAGGATACCTATATAATATATCAAACTATGGTAATAGACTGCAAATCCGAGTCCGAGAAAAAATCCTGCAATGACAAATGATGTGCGGTGGAATTTCTCTATCTCATTGTTATCCAATAAGTCATTCTGTTTTAAAATCAGCAGGGTGCCGTAAAGCAAAAAAGGAAGGGAGACAACCGACGCGAAAGGATGTACCGTCACGTAAGGGACTGCCCAAAGCAAGGCTCCGAAAACAGCTATCTCCAACGCCGTTGTCTTGTCAGCGATGATTTTCGTGATTCTGTATGACAACGTGATGATTAACAATGAGAAAGCTCCGAGAGCCAACCGCGAAATATAGACAATCCAAGGATTTGTCATCCATGATTCCGGTATTGTGTAGTTGTTGAAACCATTGAACATTATGGCAAGAAACCATCCGTCGGTAAAAACCGCCGCCAAAATTTTTACAATAATCGCCAGCGACAATATGTACAACAGCGGGTGCTTGATGCTGAAGAAAAACAATTTCTCATTCATAATCAATTATTTATATGTACATTCGTAAATGTCTTTCTGATACAAAGCGTTGTAATAATCCTCCATATCGCTACAGTCTTTCCTCGAATATGCACCATTCATTATGCCTTCCGTGCCGTCTTCCAGATTCTTGCAGTGGCACTGACGCTCACATGATGAAAACACTATGGCAATAGTTGACAATAACAAAAATATACCCAAAACCCTTTTCATAATTAGGAATGATTAACTCGCAAAGATAACAATATTTTTTGGAACTTCAATCATAAAAAATTAAATTAATTTGACAAAAATATGTCGCGATTCTCAAAATTATGTTTAATTTCGCATAATCATATTTACAAATATTAAAAAATCATCTTATGAAAAAATGTTTTTCTATATTGTTGAGTGTCATATTGTTATCGCTTGTCGCAAAAGCTCAGGATGTTGAGATTAAAGAATGGTGGAACGACTTGTCGGTTTTCCAGGTCAACAAAATGCCTCCCCGAACTAACGTCATCCCGGCTCCGGCCGAAGAGTTTTCGCGCAGCTTGAACAGCGAATGGAGATTCAATTATACAAAAACGCCAGTCGATAAGATCGAGGGTTTCTACAACACCGATTTCGACTCGCGTTCCTGGGCATTGATACCTGTGCCGGGCAACTGGGAGATGAATGGTTATGGCGAGCCTGTGTATGTGAACGTCGCCAATGAGTTCAAGTCAAATCCGCCTTATGCTCCGACGGAATATAATCCTGTGGGTCGTTATATCACCGAGTTTAAAGTACCGGCCGAATGGGACGGACGCAATATCTATATCAATATTGGCGCGGTGAAATCGGCCATGTATCTGTGGGTAAACGGCAATTTTGTCGGCTATTCGGAAGATTCAAAGACTCCGGCGGAGTTCGATATCACTCCTTATGTCGTCTGCGGTGTGCCTAACATGCTGGCAATGGAGGTTTACCGTTTCTGCGACGGTTCTTACCTCGAAGCTCAGGATTATTGGCGTATGAGCGGTATCACGCGCGATGTGGTCTTGTATTCAAAACCTAAGCTCAATATCTACGATTTCTTTGTAAAAGCCGGACTCGACACAAAATATGACAACGGCACCTTCGCCTTGTCGGTCGACATCAACTTCGATCCTAAGAAAATCCCAAGCAAATTTGATGTTGAAGTGGAGATTTCAGGCTTGGATGAAAATGGCAATAGTTTAAAGAAAACATTTGTAAAAAATGTTAAAAAGAAAGACCTTAAGCCTTTTAAAGAAAAGAAAGTTTACACCCTGAACTTTGAAAAGACTGTTATCCCTAATGTTTTGCACTGGTCTGCCGAAAGCCCTAATCTTTATGCCATGAATATCAGCATTAAAGATACTAAAGGCAATGTCATCGAAACCGTCAGCTCAAACATCGGATTCAGAACGGTGGAGATCAAAGACGGGCTGCTGAAGGTGAACGGAAAACCTATCATGGTGAAAGGCGTGAACCGTCACGAACATAGCGGAACCACTGGACAATACGTCGACCGCAAGACCATGGAACAGGATGTTCAGATAATGCTTCAAAACAATATCAACACCGTCCGTACCAGCCATTATCCTGATGACATTTATTGGTATGAACTTTGCGACAAATATGGCATTTACGTCATCGATGAGGCTAACAACGAGTCGCATCCGCAGGGTTATGAGGAGAATAGTCTCGCTAAGAAAGAAGAATGGAAAGAAGCATTTTTATATAGGTGTAAAAATATGGTCGAGCGCGACAAAAACCATCCTTCGGTTATAGTCTGGTCGGTGGGAAACGAATGCGGCAACGGCGTCTGCACCAAATATTGCTACGAATGGATGAAGAAACGCGACACTCGTCCGGTAATCTGCGAACGCGCCATCTATGACGACAACACCGACTATATCGGACTGATGTATGCCAGCGTCGATTATCTTAAACAGTTCGCCGAAGAGCATCTCGACAAGAAAAACCGCCCGTTCATCATGGTGGAATATTGCCACGCCATGGGCAACAGCTGTGGCGGATTGCAGGATTATATTGATGTGTTCGAACAATATCCACAGCTCCAGGGTGGCTGCATCTGGGACTTCGTCGACCAGACAATAATCAAATACGACGAGAAAATGAAGACGACATGGTATGCCGCAGGTGGCGACCTCGGCAAAATCTCTGACTGCGGCGACGACGACAGCTTCTGCGTCAACGGACTGGTGACAAGCGACCGCAACCCTCATCACCATATGGATGAAGTGAAGAAATGCTACCAAAACATAGCCGTCTCTGCCGTAGATGTCGATAATGGCGTGTTTAAAATTGACAACAAATTCATATTCACCGACTTAAGTGAATTCACCTGCGATTATGTGATATTCTCAAACGATAGGGTTTACACCAACGGCAAGGTCGAACTGAACTGCAAGCCGGGAGAGTCGCAGATCGTCAACGTCGGCATCCCTGATCCTTACAAAGCAGAAGATTTCATTGGAGTTAATCCTAACCAGGAGTTTTTCATCAACTTCTCGTTCAAGACAAAGAAAACCAACAGTCTTATCTCTGCAGGCTATGAGGTGGCTTACGAGCAGATTCCGCTGAACGTTAGAAAGAAAGAGCCGGTGAAGGTTACAAACTCTCCAAAGCTCGAAATAAAAAACGGCAACGACGCCATCATATTGAGCAACAAGAGCTTCAGCTTCAAAATTGACAAGAATGAAGGTGTTCCTACATCGTTTGTATATAAAGGCATGGAATTGCTTGAAGGTCCTATACGTCCTAATTTCTGGCGCGCACCCACGCTTAACGACGATGTCGACTGGAACGGCAAACGCCTGTGGAAAGCCGCAGGACTGGACAGCCTCACTGTTGGCAAGAAAACGTTCGACTTCAATCGTGTCGACGCAGGCCGCGCAGTGGTTACTGTAAGTCTTGAGTTTATGAACAACAGAGGTGAATTGGTGCTGAAAACAAATCAGAAATATGAGGTCAACGGCTTCGGTGATGTCGTCGTGACCCTGAAAGTCATGCCTACCGACAAGGTGGTGACATTCCCGAAAGTCGGCACTCAGCTGGTGATGCCGTTTGATTTCAATAAAGTGAGATATTTCGGCAAAGACACAGAAAATTATCCCGACAGAAATTCATCGGGAAGGGTGGGGGTTTACGACCGCAGCGCCTTAAGTTTCTTCGAAATGCACGAGGAACCGCAGGAAAGCGGCAACCGCGATGAGGTGAGATGGGCCGCCATTACAAATGCAAATGGCGACGGACTCTTCGTGAGCGGCAAAGAACACCTCAACTTCAGCATATACAACTATTCCGATGCCGACCTCACCAAGGCTGAGAGAATCAACCAGATAGTGCCGGCAATGTATTGGACAGTGAACATCGACTACAAGCAGGCCCCGTTGGGCACAGCCACATGCGGCCCGGGCGCCCTCGACAAGTATCTGATAAAAAACGATGTCTACGAATACACCTTCAGGCTGCGCCCGTTCAAGAAGAGTGAGACGACTCCCGAGAAGCTGTATCAGCAAGATGTGTTCTGAAAACAAAAAAGCTCTGAGAATCTCTCAGAGCTTTTTTGTGACCTGGCTGGGGCTCGAACCCAGGACCCCCACATTAAAAGTGTGATGCTCTACCTGCTGAGCTACCAAGTCATAGAACTATTGCGTTCATTTGCGAGTGCAAAAATAGCACTTTTTTAAATACCTGCAACAAAAATTTTCAAAAAATTTCAATCCAAAATTCCTTTGCCCTGACGAGTTATAAGTATCTCATTTTCAGTGCAATCCACAATCGTACTCTCCTGATTGTCGCCCACACCGCCATCAATGATGATGTCAACACGGTCTTTATAACGCTCGTTTATCTCCTCCGGATCGGTCAAAAACCCCGAAATCTCGTCTTCGTCAAGTATTGATGTCGTCATGATCGGACAGCCAAGTTCCTTCACGATATTGGTGATGATTGGCTGGTCTGGGATACGGATACCTATAGTCTTGCGCTTGCTCTGGAAAATCTTCGGGATATTGTTGTTCGCCTCCAGAATGAAAGTGAAAGCTCCGGGAAGGTTGCGTCTCATCATCTTGAACACCTCGTTGCTGATAGGCTTGGTGAACTCCGACAGCTGACTCAGGTCGTTGAAAATAAATGAGAATACGGCCTTTTCCTTTCTTATCCCTTTTATCTGCGCAATGCGTTCGAAGGCTTTGTTGCTTTTTACACTGCAGCCGATGCCGTAAATGGTGTCGGTAGGGAAGATTATAACACCATCATCCTCGAGACATTCAAGAATCATCTTAATGTGTCGAGGATTAGGGTTTTCTGGATGTACTTGTAGAAACATATCGTGATCCGGTTGGGATTCGAACCCAAGACCCACAGCTTAGAAGGCTGTTGCTCTATCCAGCTGAGCTACCAGACCATTGCTTTTAGCGACTGCAAAATTACAAAATTTTTATAAAATGTAAACAAAAATGCAAAAAATTCTTTGAATTTTATAAATAATTGTAACTCAATAAGTTGTGTCTATTTCTTGCCGCCTGCAGGCTGTGGTTTCGACTTTTTTACGTTAATAATGTTGCCCATAAACTCCATTTCGTTAGTCTCAACTACGGCAACATACGCCTCACTGTCGACAGGCATCTCGACGAATCCGTAACATTTTGAACGTTTCGTATCATGGTCCATGATGACCTTGCACGATGAAACTGTGCCGAAACGTTCGAAAAGACGTTTCACATCGTCAACAGTTGTCTTTGGAGATAACTTTGCAATAAAAATCTTCATAAATATTAAATATTATAATGTCTTAACTGGTTAAATATCAACTGCAAAGATATATAATATTTTTTTACTATTATGAAAATTTTTATATTATTTTACATTTTCCATTATTCTACTGATGATTTCAGTGTTGTCCATTACACCTGAAAATCTTTCGGCGCCTGGTCCGTAGGAAAATACCGGGACAAAAACAGCCGAGTGGCTTCCTGTGCTGAAGTGGAAGTCGGTGCGAGTGTAGTTGCCTTCCGGGTCGATGATGGTGAGACCTCCGGTCTCGTGGTCGGCTGTGACAACAACCAATGTGTTGCCGTCCTTTTCAGCGAAATCGAGCACCACGTCAAGTGTTTTGTTGAAGTCACGCATCTCTTCAACGAGTGTGGCAGAGTCGTTGTCGTGACAGGCGAAGTCGATTTGCGAACCTTCAATCATGAGGAAGAAGCCTTTTTCGTTGTCGAGCATCTCGATGGCTTTAGCCGTTGCATTTGGCAAGAAGTCACCACGTTTGGGAGCTTCAGCGAGGTGTTTGCGATCAGCCAACACCATGGTTCTGGCGTTGTTGTCCTCAATCTGTGGAAGCGAGTCGTAGATGTTCCAGCCTTTTTCCCACATCTTGCTGACAAGGTCGAGGCCGTCTTTGCGTTCGGTGAAATATTTCTTGCCTCCTCCGAACAACACGTCAGGGCAATCTTTTTCAGAGATTTCAAGAGCAATCTCCTCGTTGTTTTTTCTGCTGATGTTATGTGCCATGAATGCTGCCGGAGTGGCATGCGTTACAGCGCAAGTCACTACTACACCTGTTTTCTTGCCTTGCCCGGCGAAAATCTCGAGCATGCTTGGCACAGGGATGCTGTCGGGATTCATTCCAATGACGCCGTTGTTGGTCTTGTTGCCGTTTGCGATGGCCGAACCGCCTGCTGCTGAGTCGGTTATCTCATTTGATGCCGACTTGGTGACGGAGAATCCCGAATACGGGAAACGCTGGAAAGCTGTCTTTTCCGGACTGGTGAGTATGAGTGAATAAACCTGGGCAGGACCCATGCCATCACCGATGAGGACTATGACATTTTTGGCTTTTTTAGGAGCCTGTTTTTCGCTGTCTGAACAACAAGAGCTTGAAAATAAAGCGGTTGCAACAAGTAAAACTGATAAAAATCTGCGCATTTTCATGGTGAAATTATTTTCCGCAAAAGTAATAAAATTATGATTATCAATAATAAAATAAAGAAATAAATTTTTTTTCAAAAAATGTTTGGTGATGTGTAAAAATGTTGTATCTTTGCACCCGCAAAACCACAGAACACGGAGAGGTGGGTGAGTGGCTGAAACCAACAGTTTGCTAAACTGTCGTAGCCCCTAAGGCTACCGGGGGTTCGAATCCCCCCTTCTCCGCTTCATCGGGGCATAGCGCAGTCCGGCTAGCGCACCTGCTTTGGGAGCAGGGGGTCGCAGGTTCGAATCCTGCTACCCCGACAGAAAATGTGGATTCGGGGCATAGCGCAGTCCGGCTAGCGCACCTGCTTTGGGAGCAGGGGGTCGCAGGTTCGAATCCTGCTACCCCGACACAAAAAAAAAGATGCCATTTGGCATCTTTTTTTTGTCAAATTATTATCTTATCATGATTTTCTGCGTCATTACCTTCTCACCGTTGATGAGACGCAGGATATACGCTCCAGGTGCCATTCCACTTGTAGAGACGTTTCTTGAAACGTCTCCCTCCTGTGAAACAATCACACGCCCCATCACATCAATCACCTTTAAGGTCGCACCTTCCACATCAGCCGTTATGATGATGTTGCCGTTATTGGTGTAAGCAAAGGTTTTATTGTCGTCATTGCTTTTGAACACAATTTTGAATCTCTCAGATTTGTCGGCAGGTGAGCCGATGAAAGTGTAACTTGGGCTGATGATCAGCTCGATTTCCTGCTGCTCAAAGAGATCGATGAGATATATGTCTTTGAGGTTCATATTCTCGCTAGCGAAGCTGATTGTGTATTTTCCGAGCTCGTTTGCATTGAAATATACCGGCACATCGCCATGGCGGTCGGAGAATATGATAGCGTAGTCATCTCCGTTTTGAGGGATGAAGATGTTTGCTACAGGCTCGCCGAAATAGAACTTCTGGAGTTGTGACCCTTCGTTGAAGCTCACGATGGCGTTGTCTAATATGGCATTATTGCGCGTGTTAGTGTTAGCTTGGCTCAACGTAATCTGTAAACTGACGTTGTTGCCCTGGCTTTGTGCTGGAGCTTCCTTGCTGAAGATTACGTCGCCATCATTATCGGCTTTAACCACGATGCCCGTGCATGGGGCAATGGGACTTGTGCTGAATGCTGACACGGCCATAACACCTGTTTGGGCTTCATTTATCTTATAAAATGAGCGGTTGGCGTAAACGTTGTAGGTGAATGGGTTGCCGATGAGGTTCCAGCCTGTGCTAATGTCCGCAGACTCGCTTGCCACGTATGGTTTGATGGCTCCTGTGAAACTGAGGGTGGTCTCCTCGCTGTTGGCGTAGAGGAAACCTCTTCCATTAGTGATGCTGAAGCCTGCCCCGACATTGCCTTCATGTTCCTTGTAGTTCTCCCACACCGCGGTTGTCGGGTTAAGGCGATACAAGTCGTAGGTGTTTTCAACCATGCTGCCTGTGGGTGTGTAGTCGTCAGTGATAGGAGAGGATATGAAATACCAGCCGTTGCTGAGTGACGCACCTTGATTTTGGGTTACCGTGCAGGCTGTGATGTTCTTTTCCACCGTGGCATTCACCGCGCTGTTGCTGATGAGCTGACCGCCGTCGGCAATAGTTAGGGTGCCGCCGTAGAGATCGATGTTGCCTGCATTGGCGGTATAGTCGCTTGGAATGGTAGTGTTGGCCATGATGACCACGTCACTGCCATCATCAGGTACTGCATTACCGCTCCAGTTGGATGCCTCGTCCCAGTCGCCCACGGTTGTGAAGACATAGTCTTTGTTGTAATTAGTGAAAGTGAATGTATCATTTGTTGATGCACCATTTACTCTGACTACGTCGCCTGGATTGAAACTCCTTGCTGTGAATGTTGCAATGTTGTTTACAACCGTGACAGTTTCAATCTCTACATCGTTCACAAAAAGTTTCAATGTACTGCCATCGTTGGTGTAACACTTTATTACTCTGCTGGTTAGCTTTTTATAATCCTTACCACAAATGTGTACAAATTTGTCTTCTTGATTCCACCAAGCCTTGTAAAGATAGAATGGATCCTTTTTTGTTTTGTGGTCTCTCTCAACAAGACCTTTGTTGTTCAATCTTTTGAGTTCATTATTGTCAAATACTGATGTTGTCTCTCCATCCATACAGACCTTATAACCTTCCTGTCTGTTGGATACTGCTATGTCAAAGAGTTGCCATTGTGATGTGAACAACAACTCTGGTTTGTTCTTGATTGCTGCAATGTGTCCTTCGTGTAACCACATCTGATACTCAATGTCGTGTCTTGGGTTGTTACCGCTTGTGGTTGTTGTCTTAAAGTCATCAGAATGGCAATGTTGTGTGCCACCGCAACCATATTCAGAGAATGCGCATGGTGTATTCTGAGCAGTGGCATAGTTTATAGCATTAGTAAGTCTGGTTGTTGGATTATTTGATGTCTTGTCTATGTACCAACCGACATAGATGTTCTGACCTATCCAATCAACAGTAGGATTGTTAAATAAACCCAAACCATTTTGTGTCCCGTGACTTACAGTATATCCAACCAATGCATTGGGCATCAATGACCTTATAGTGTTTCTAAAGCCTTCAATCTTGCCTTTAACGAAGTCTTTTCCTTCTATTGTATTAGTATAATTTGTGTTAATCTCATTACCCACACCCCAGAATATAATACATGGATGATTGTAATGTTGATTTATCATATCAGCATATTGCCCTTCAAGGTGAGTCCAATAGGCTTCAGTCTCATTAGTTGTTGATTTGTTTACCCAAGGTACTTCAGTCTGAACTATAATACCTAATTGGTCACACTTGTCATAAACCTCCTTTGGATGTGGGTAGTGGGCGAGACGCAAGAAATTACATCCTAATTCAGTAATAATACTGAACTCCTGTGTATAATCAGCATCAGTGAGTGCATTTGCATGATTGGCCAAGTCATCGTGCACACACACGCCTCTCAATAAGTATGGTTGTCCGTTAAGTAAGAAACCAGTATATGGATTTTCATTTACGATTTCGTTAAATACATACTCATAGTATCTCAAGCCGTATGGCCTTTCATATCTGTGATACAGCTCATCATTATGGTAAATCTCAAGTTTCACGTTATACAAATATGGGTCGATTGTACCATTCCAAAGATGAGGATTAGGGATAGTTGTTGTGAACACCAGTTCCTCTCCAGTACTGTCCTTTGTCTCAGTATAATTACAGTTATCACCAATGATTGTACATACGACAGTAGCACCGGTTGGTATGGTTGTCTTCACATTGATGGTGGCTTCTGCGGAAGACACTGTTGATGTGATATGGAATCCGTCATAGCCATAACTCATTGAAGGCATGTATGGGCTTGTAAACAACTTTACATTACCCAATGTTGCATTAAAGTTAAAGTCACCAGCATATGGGGCAAGTACATTCCCTTCATTGTTTTTCAACGCTACCTTAATATGGTTTGTACCCTTATGAACATGGTCCGATATATCTACAAAAAATGCATTGTAGCCTCCCCAGTGTTTTTCTACAAGATTGTTGTCAACATATATTGTTGCTGATTGGTCTGCATGCTGGAACCAAAGATATGTTGGCTGTGTGCCACGGAGATTAACATCTGTCTCAAAGTTAAACGTACCTTTTGCGTAGCTTGATGAGTGACCGTCAATTGCATTAACAGAATAGGGTGTTGTTATAATATTACCTTTATATGTCCATGAATCAAGGAATTGGTTTGAATACTCATAGATGGTTCTATTATCATATTCACAAATCTGACTTATAGTTGCACTTGTTTTTCCCTCCTTTTCTGAATAACATTCAATGAAGGTATCATCGGTCATTGTTATTGGAGCTGTATACTGTGTGTAATTTCCACTATGGTCTAACTGATAGTATATGACAGCCCCAGTTGTTGTACAAGATAATTCAATCTCAAATCCATCACATGATATTGTTGGAAAATCAGGAGTCCCTTCATCTACAACATTCCATCCTGTTGGAATACCACTATTGCCATTAGTCCAGGTTAAGCTTGCTTTCTTTACAAAGGTACCGTTTGATGAAACGCGGCTTACCCAGTTTGTCAAGCAATTTGTTGCTGATTTATCTACTGCAAGACATAAGATGTAATTTAGGGATCTACAACCTGTGAACATATTTCCATAACAGTTGGATACCAATGTCGGTGCTCGAAGTTCAGGTGCAGATGTTATTGCACATTCCTCAAACATATAATAATAGCAGTATTCACCCAATGTGGTTGCTGGAAGGGCAGGGGATGCTGTCAAATTATGAGCCTTACTGAACATGGCGCGGTAACAGTGATTGGTCAAAGTTGTTGCAGGAAGAATCAAGTTCTCTGCCGACACTGCCATTGACTGTTTGAATAAAGAACAGAAGTTATATGTGCCTGACATTGTTGTCTTACCAACAAAGTTGTCACCATAGATAAGACTCATTATATTACCAGAGATTTCATAAATTGCTGTACCACCATCAAATCCAGAATAGTTGCTCCTGTCTAATGCATAAGTTTGATTATCTCCCTTAAATTCTACAACATCACCAGCCACTACACTTATTGTAACATTATCTCCAGCTGTTATTGATGTCCATGAACCACCATTTTTTCTGTAAGAGATTTCTTTTTCCATGCCAGATCCAATGGACTTCCAAGGAATTGTTCCATCAGTGAGCACATTGAATGTGAGATAATCCTGTGAGTAATCATGGTGCTGAGCCATTGCGGGCATACAAAACATCAACACCGCCATCATCACGGTGTATCGCAATAAACTATAGATATTATTCATTACTCTAAGTAAGTATATCCGTAAAGTCCCGACCGGTAATTCGACAAGAACTCTTTACCTTCTTCAACAGTGATCTTTCCTGCCTTCACACAGCTTGTAACCCACGACTCCACTGTTCTGACGAGTTTTTTCGGACTGTATTGGACATATTCCAAAACTTCTGCAACAGTCTCACCGTCAATGAGTTGGTCGATGTAATAGCCTTTCTCGTCAACGGAGACGTGTACGGCATTGGTGTCACCGAAGAGGTTGTGCATATCACCTAAAATCTCCTGGTAAGCGCCCACGAGGAATACACCTATATAATATGGCTCGTTCTTGGTGAGGGTATGCACCGGAAGATTGTGCGAAAGACTGTGTCCCGTCACATAAGTGGTCATCTTGCCGTCTGAGTCGCAAGTGATATCTTGCAGAGTGGCCTCACGGTCAGGGTATTCGTTCAAACGATGGATAGGCATTGTAGGGAACACCTGGTCGATAGCCCATGCATCAGGAAGAGACTGGAACATCGAGAAGTTGCAGAAATACTTGTCAGCCAATAACTTAGGCAGCGCGAGCAACTCGTCAGGCACACGTTTCTGATGTGATGCCAGCTGGTTGATTTCCAGTGCAACTGACCAGAAGATACGTTCAATCTTGGCACGTGTCTTGAGGTCGAGAAGTCCCATATTGAAGAGGTCGAGGGCTTCCTCACGGATTTCTTGTGCATCGTGCCAAGTCTCGAGCATCGACGATTGTTTGCTTGTAAGGTTTTCCCAAGTCTCGTAAAGATCATGAATAAGCTCATGGTCGGTTTCTTCAACTCTCTCGTTGTCATCATCCCATGTCGGAAGTGACGCTGTTTCAAGCACTTCCATAATCAAGACCGAATGGTGTGCTGTCAGTGCGCGTCCCGATTCGTTGATGACGTTAGGATGCTGTAACCCGTTTTTGTCGCATGCGTCGACGATGGAGAATATCGCGTCGTTGACGTATTCCTGAATTGTATAGTTGACCGAGCTGGCGCTGTTGGCTGAGTGTGTGCCGTCGTAATCGACACCGAGACCGCCGCCAACGTCAACAAACTCAACGTTGAAGCCCATCTTATGAAGCTGTACGTAAAACTGTGCCGCCTCCTTCAAGGCTATCTTTATGCTTCTGATTTTCGTCACCTGGCTGCCGATGTGATAATGCACCAGCTTGAGACAGTCCATCATGTTGTTTTTCTCAAGAAATTCAAGAGCTTCAAGCAGTTCTGACGATGAAAGCCCGAATTTCGAGGCGTCGCCACCTGAGTCTTCCCATTTGCCAGCTCCTGAGCTCGCCAACTTAATGCGGATACCAATCTTTGGAGTCACCTTCAACTGCTTCGACAACTTCGCGATAAGTCTCAACTCATTCATCTTCTCTACAACGATAATGATGGTTCGTCCCATCTTCTGCGCGAGCAAAGCAAGCTCGATGAAACTCTCGTCTTTATACCCGTTGCAGATGATAAGTGATTCACTATCTGTGTTTGATGCAATAATCGCATGAAGCTCAGGCTTCGAGCCCGCCTCCAAACCGATGTTGAACTTCTTTCCGTGGCTCACGATTTCCTCGACCACAGGACGCATCTGGTTGACTTTTATGGGGAAAACTATGAAATTCTTTCCTTTGTAATCGTACTCTTTAGCAGCTTCCTTGAAGCAGGAATCTATTTTCTCAATGCGAGTGTCGATGATATCAGGAAAACGAATCAGCATCGGAGCCGACACGTCACGCAACTGAAGCTCGTCGACAAGTTCACGAAGGTCAACAGAAGCACATCCTTCACGCGGCGTTACCACCACATTGCCTTTCTCGTTGATAGAGAAATAGTTAATGCCCCAGTTGTTGATGTTGTAGAGCTCCGCAGAGTCCTCAACACGCCATTTTCTCATACTTCTTCCCATAGTTGCAATATTTTTGGAGTGCAAAAATATGAATAATATCAATTAGTATCAACTTTTTTTTAATTTAATGAACTTTTAAACCACCAAACTGTCAAACTTTTGTATTTTTGCAAAAAATACAACGATGACACTGATTTGTGATTGCGGTTCAACTAAAGCCGAATGGGCTGTTTTTAATGACGGTAACGTCGCTAAACAATTCATTACCAATGGTTTCAATCCGAATTTCACCGATGGCGAAACAATAAAAAGCATTATCAGCGAAGTTAAGAATATTGTTGATAATCAAGATGTTAATAAGATTTTCTTTTATGGCTCAGGATGTGGCAGCGAAGCTAATAAGATTAAGGTGTCGATGCTGTTCGCTATGGTGTTGGGTGTCAACGACATAGAAGTTTATCCTGATACGCTGGGAGCTTGTCGCGCTTTGTTTGGAAACAGTCCTGGCATCGCTTGTATCTTGGGAACAGGATCAAATGCCTGTGTTTATGATGGCGGGAAAATCACGGAAACTGTTGCTTCTCTTGGGTTTATGATAGGAGACGAGGGAAGTGGATGCCACATCGGAAAACGCATAGTGCACGATTATTTCTTGGGTCTCATGCCTGAAAATATGAGAAAGAAATTTGATGAGAAATATCATCTGGATAGAGAAACTTTTCTGAAACGTGTTTATCAAGGCGAACAGCCATCAAGATTCCTCGCTGACTTTACTAAATTTGCAGCTGAAAATATTGATAATCAGTATGTTAAAACGATAGTTGGAGATTGTTTTGAACAGTTTATAAGTTCGTCTATACCTTACGGTTCCGGTCGAAGTGACGTGGCCTTTGTGGGCTCCATAGCATTCATTTTTCAAGATATATTATTGAAACATCTTGCAAACCACAATATTAAATGCTCGAAAATCCTCAAAAACCCGATGGATGGACTGATTGAGTATTACAAATCATTATAAAGTCAATCCGATTTTGAGTTTGAACGAGAAATTGTCTCCGACGTTGTCGAACGAGTTGGCACCGTAGCGGTAAAAAACGCCGACACCCCATTTTGAAGTGCTGATTTTCAATAAGTTATCAAATACCATGCCGCTCTCGTAAAAGCCGTCTTTCATGCTTTTGAGCTCCATGCCGCCATGTTGCTGCATATTGCCGATGTCACCCCAACCGACATTGGTGACGAAGATGAATTCAGGACTGAAGTATTTGGTTTTGAAAAACTTACCGAAGTTATGTGTGAAGAAAAGCAACGCAAACTTGTCGCATATGAATTCGTTGATATGCATCGTGGCAAAGCTTTCCGTTGAGTAGAGCGCAAAACCGTTGTTGTTGGCGTAAATATTGAAATTCTCGAATATCGGCGTGTCGCCGAAGACGTATCCAGCCTGCAATGTTATTGTTGTTTTTCCAATGTAACGTGTTACAAATGAATATGTTAACTGTGCCTGGATTTTGTCGAAGTTGAACGGACAGTCGAGCACGCCTTTCAAGCCTTTCTGGTATGAGAGCCAGATCACTGGTCTGCCGGGCGTTACGGTCGCCAAGCCCTTGTTTGTGAGCATGTAACGCTCGCCAGGTGCAATCCTGACCTTGAAATCTAATGTCGTGACGCGGAAACGGCTGTTGTAAGTGGTGTCACCAGGGTTGTAGACATACCAGTCGTACATCTCCTTGTCGCTGAGGCTGAATTTTACAAAACCTTTGCAGACATTGGCAAAACGTGATGATAGCTCAGCTGCCGCCGTGGTGTTTAGGGTGGTCCATTTTATGTAGAAATACTTGAAATTGCTCTCGTTGAGCATGCTGTTTTGGTTGATGAAGCCGTAATTGCCTACGGCATCGTATTTGTGGTCGATACTTAGTCTCAGTCCGAAGTCTTGTTTAAGGTTGAATTTGAGGTCAATGTCAGCACCTGTGTTACCGTGTTTCGGACCGAACCAATAGCCGATATATCCTCCAAATCTTATATGTTTCGAAAGTTTCTCGTTTGTTTTTACGCCTAATCCGAGGTATAATTTGTTGCCGATATTGTATTTCAAGATGTCCGACAGCCCGATGTTGACTTTTCCCCATGGGATGGCACCGTCTTTCAAGATGGTGTTGGTGGTGTTCAAGATCTGGTCAAAGTCGATGCCGATTTCTTCTACCATGTCCTCGACTATGGTGTCTATTACCTTGTAAGTGTTTGATATTCTTTCGTTTATACTGTCGTTGCGGTAATACTTCCAATAATTCTCATCCTTCATACCCGAGTCTTCGGCTAAATCGATGTCGGTGGACCCAAACTTCTTATTGTCAATGGGTTCAGTGATGTTTATGTCTGAAATATAGCTTTTCCCGATGCCATTGAGTGAGGTGTTGTTGTTTTCAGGCGTGCCGGTGCCAATCATGATGGCATGATCTTGGGCAAGCATCCTCACGAATATGATGTCGGTGTTGAGCTGCACGGGAAACCACACGGAATCATTGATTTTTGAGTATAGCTGTTGAATCTTAACGTCAAGGGTGTTGGTCTTGTCGGCAGCCTCGGCTTTCACGTTGACGACAGCCCAGCCGTCGGAAGTGACGGTCATCACGCCTTTGAGAGCGTCGAAAGTGGCGTTTCGGCGCGGCTTGAATGATATTATATATAAGGTGTCGCCTTCAGCTGTCGGCATCACCGATTCCAAACCGAAAAAATATCTTGACTTGCTGCCAGGCGTGATGGGATTGACGTAGTTTTTCTCGTAAACGGTGATGAAATCATCGTAAAAATGAAAGCTCTGCATGCCGTCGAGAACATAGAAATACTGCGGGTTCTTTAATCCCGACACTTTATTCGCCTTGATTTCACGCTTGTTTTTATGTGATTTTTTATGAAAAATCTCGGACACGGTCTCCATCACCATGAGGTCGTTTTCGCGCCAGAGCTTGCCGAAATCCATGAAAACGGAGTCGGTGACCTCAGTGGTGTCGACTGTGAAAACCATGCGGTCGTAAATCGTATATGAGTAATAATCAAGCATTTCGGGATTGTTGCGCTTGCGGTTTTTCACCACACTGTCGATGATGCGGTGCGCTGGATTCTCTCCCGCCTTGAAAACAACCTCCTGCAGCTGATAACTGATGGGGGATAGCAATATCTTTTTGCTTAAATCTTCAGCCAAAACATGCTTTTTCTGATATCCGACATAAGAGAAAGTGAGGCTCTTGATGTCTTTTTTGCTTGAAATGCTGAAGTTCCCGTCTATATCTGTCGTTGTCCCCAACGTACCGTCGTCATTTATGATAATGTTTACAAAAGCCAATTTCTGTTTTGTAACGCTGTCCATAACGGTGCCATTAACACTGAAAATCTGAGCGTTAGCACTGACTGCAGATATGATTGTTATTATAAGAAATATGTATTTTTTAAAAATCATTATTATCCATTTGGGTGCAAAGATACAAAAAAGCCATTAGCTATTAGCCATTAGCCACCAGTTTTTGATGTTTTTATGCCATTTTTGAAATGCTCTCAGTACCCTGTGATAATTCGCATTTCTGCGAAAGGCATTAAAAATATCATTATATAAAAAACTATTTTGTATCTTTGCACCTCAAACTATTAAGCTATTAAGCTATTAAACTATAAAAAATGGCAGACGGATATTTGGAAAAACGTATGGAAGAGTTCGCTTCTGGCACTAAAAAAACTGTTAAGCATGTCTCTTTGGACACTCTGTTCGAGAAAAACCGCAGCTATCGCGGCTACAAAAAGGATTATGTTGTGACAAACGACATGCTGAGGCGCATTGTGAATGTGAACACAAAAATCGCATCGGGAAAGAACCAGCAGGTGCTTCGTTTTAAGCTTGTTACGAAAGGCGAGGACGCTGATTTCGTGTTGAAGAATATCAAGCTTGGAGGTATGCTTCCGGAGTTGCATCTGCCGTATGAAGGCACTGAGCCTGAGGCGTTTGTCATTGTATGCACCTCGGCGCCTGAAACAAAAATCATCGATATCGACCTTGGAATATCTTTGCAAAGCATGTCACTGAAAGCTACAGAGATGGGGCTGAACTGTGTGATGATATGTGCTTTCAACAAAGTGAATCTGGTTGAACACTTCGGGCTGAAACATGAGCCGCTGGCGATTTTGGCAGTGGGGAAGGGTGCCGAAAACATCAGACTTAAGACTATTTCCGTTGATGAGAGCCGCGCATATTACCGCGTTGACGGCGTGCATTACGTGCCCAAAGTAAAGATTGACGATATCCTGATTTAGAATTTTATTTTCACAGAGAAGAAAATTCCCCATTTGTCAACTTCAGGATGATCGAGGTAGTTGAAACGTCGAACATAGTCTATCCTTAAGATACTGAATATGTTGGCAATGCCAATGCCCCCTTCTATGTAAGGCTCCTTTTCCAAAGAATATGTCTCGACTTTGCCGTCGGGAGTTGTCGGAAACTTGAAGAGATTTCCGTTGCCGCTCATAGGATCACATTCGGCGGAAATACCGCCCCATACAGCTTTGAGCGAAAACACTTCACGCAACTTAAAATTCCCAATAAGGGGAATCCTGTTGAGTAGGAAGCCGTTCATGTTGTATTCGAACATTCCCTGTATATAATACTGACTGACAAACTCATAATAGTTCATGAGGTTAAAACCCCTGTCGTCGTAATAAACACCTTGGTTGGCACGGTGGACGAACATGAGCGGGTACGGTGTCTCGCCCACAACAATGCCTCCGGTGACATTCAAATCAGCAATGCCGAGCACGCTCAGGAACCAACGTTTGCTGAACATCGACTGGATTTTATGGTATTCATAATCCGAACCGAGATATTTGCCGCCATAAGCGTAACCAATAGTGAAAACTGGCGCCACAGAGCTTGAAAGGGGCTTGCGGTACTGATTGTACTGAAACACTTTCTCATTGTACGCAAAACGTATTTCAAAGCCTATACAATTGGTGATGAACGGGTTGTAGATTTTGCCGCCGTTGGTTTCATAAACGAGGTCACCAAGCGGGCGTTGCTCTTCGTATTCGGCAAACAACTTCAGCCCAATCTGGTTTTCCGTCTCAAAATCGTACATCATCTTGGCTTTATCGATGAAAATCATCTTGTAGTTGGCCTGACGGCTGAGCGACCTTCCAAGACGGTCCAAATCGTCGTTATAACTGTAGCCGAAAGAGCCCATGCGCGGCACATTGGTGTTATGTTCGTACGAAAGAGTCAGCAGATTCATCGGAAATTCCCATTGGTTGTTGACTTTTTTGTTGAACGAATACATCACCTGCCCACGATATTTGAATTTCTGATCTCTCGTGCCATAAGCCAGAAAGCCTTCAAGGAAAATATGCTCGTGGAATTTGGTGTTTGTTTTCGCTCCGAATCTTAGGCGCCATCCTTCCAATTCGTTATAACTCAGCATGTTAAATATAGGGCCAATGTCTATCGGACCACAGTCGATGTAATTGTATCCAATGGCAAATGCTGTTCCTGTCAGGAGTTTGAAACCCAACACCTGCTTGAGCTTTTCAGTGTCTTCAGCTATACGTTTCTCGTGATAGGAAAGGCTGTCGGTACGTTTTGTGTTCCAATAATCCTCATCTTCACGATGGTCGTAAAAAGCCTTGCTTCGAGTTTTTGCCGGTTTGTTTGCATAAAAACTGTTTGGCAACGGCTGATTTATCTGGATATTTGAGAAGACACCCGAACGTTTGCCGTGAAGCGCTACTCCCATATAATAAATGTCGGCGACGAGGTTGTAATGCGTCGGTATCATAACAGGACCGACCTTCTCGTATTCCTGCTCAAACATCATGGCTTCTACGAAGTTGGTGCCCGAATGACGCGGAAGCTGCAACTGAACCTTCTTGACCATATACGAGGAATCGTCTGTTATCCAGAGGCTTCCGCAAAGACCCATATCCATCTGGTTGGCAGGAGTGAACGACAAAACGATACATCGCTCATTGTCATATTGAACCGTGTCGACGATGTAAAAATGATAGAATGTGATAGCTATCGGCGACATGGGGGAGGTGTATGCGTTGTTGAAAAGGTTGATGTTCCGATCATACACATCAACAAACCCGATCCAGTTGTCAATCACCGGCTCCATTGAGGTGAAATCAAAGAATTTGCTGATTAAAACATCTTTGGAATCAGTGACTTCCGTCGTGAGGCAATGCGGTTCCTTCCGGTAATATGTCTTGGATAATGTCTCGACAAAATACAAAGAGAGATAATTTCTGCCTGTCAGCTCAGATTGGCGTATGTTTTCGCATACAAACTTCATGTTTCTCATGAACCATCTGTCCTCCAGGTTGTTGCTTAGATTTGACGGACCCAACTCCAGTTTGCTGTATTCGTCGTATTGGTAATAGTCGAATCCGGAAAGGCTGTTGCGTTCCGCGTTTTTCTGCACCTTTCTTATCAGATCGACTGCAGAGTTGTTCTTTCGCCTGTATTTCTCCTTGATTTTCCTCTGTGCCTTGATTTCCGCCTTTGGTAATGTTATCGACACCGATTCCATCTTCACGTTGATGGTTTGCGTGGTGAAACGCTTGATTTTCACCATATAAGGCTTGTATCCGGCATATTCAAAAGTCAGATAATCGAATATCTTATCTGATTCGAGACGATAAAAACCATTGATGTCGCTGATGGTTCCATATGTCTGACCATCAATGGTATAAGAAATGTTCGCGTATGGTAAAGTCTCTCCTGACTCAATATCAATGATTGTGCCTTTCACAACGGTATGTTGCGAAAGAGCCACTACGGAGGCAAGTAATATTGATATTATCAGGAGACACTTTTTCATTCATTATTCAACAGTTACTGATTTTGCCAGGTTACGGGGCTGGTCGACGTTGCAGCCGCGCTTCACTGCTATGTAGTAGGCGAGTAGCTGCAGCGGGATGGTGGCCAGCAACGGAGCGTAGGTGCATTCTGTGTCAGGGATTTCGATGACGTAATCCGACATCTCTTTCACCAGCACGTCGCCTTCTGTCACCACGCTGATAATCCTTCCGTGACGAGCCTTTACTTCCTGAACGTTGGAAACGACTTTCTCGTATGTTGACTTGTTTGTGGCGATGAATATGACTGGCATGTCCTTGTCAATCAAAGCGATAGGGCCATGTTTCATCTCAGCGGCAGGATAGCCTTCCGCATGGATATAAGAAATCTCCTTGAGCTTCAGAGCACCTTCGAGGGCGACGGGAAAGTTCTGTAGACGACCGAGATAAATCGCGTTGAGGCAGTCTTTCATCTCTTCAGCTATGTCTTTCACGATGGCGCTTCTCTCCAATGTGGTCTGAATCTTCTCAGGAATCATATCAAGCTCGTGGATGAGTTCCATGATTCTTGACTTCGGCAGATGGCCGTTGAGTTCTGCGAGATGGATGGCGAGCATTGTCAAAACAGCGACTTGTGCTGTGAACGCCTTTGTCGACGCCACACCGATTTCCGGACCTGCATGGGTGTATACGCCGGCGTCGGTGGCACGCGATATTGACGACCCAATAACGTTGCAAATACCGAGCACGGTAGCGCCTTTCTTTTTCGCTATCTCTATAGCGGCAAGGGTGTCCGCTGTCTCGCCCGACTGTGATATGGCAATCACAACATCGTCAGGGAAGATGACGGGTTCACGATAACGGAACTCTGAGGCGTATTCGACCTTGACACGGATGCCGGCGTACACCTCGATGAGGTAACTCCCGACGAGGGCGGCGTGCCATGAGGTGCCGCAAGCCACAATGATGATATTGCGTGCGTTGAGAAGCTTCTTCTCATAGTCGAAGATGCCGCCTAATGTAATCTTTCCAAGATCAGCGTGCAGACGTCCGCGCATAGTGTCGCGCACCGTGGTGGGCTGCTCGTAGATCTCCTTCAGCATGAAGTGCTCAAAACCGCCTTTCTCAATCGACTCGAGGTTCAGCTGGAGCTCTTGTATATAAGGTGTCATCTCTACATCGTCGATGGTCTTGAGTTTAAGCTCTTCGCCAAGTTTCACCTTTACGACCTCTTCGTTCTCAATATAAACCACCTGTGATGTCATTCCGACAATAGGGGTGGCGTCAGAGGCGATGAAGAACTCGCCGTCGCCTATACCTATTACCATAGGACTGCCTTTACGCGCTGCAATTATGGTGTCAGGATGGCCTTTCTCTATCAAAGCAATGGCGTATGCACCGTTGACATGGTTCAATGCGATGCGTGTCGCCTCAAACAAATCGACTTTCTGAGTAAGCTGCACATCTTCGATGAGATTCACCAAAACCTCAGTGTCGGTGCTTGATTTGAAGTTATAGCCACGTTTGCCCAGTTCTTTCTTAATTGTAAGATAATTCTCAATGATACCATTGTGAATCAAAGCTAAATTGCCTGAACGCGATAAGTGTGGATGAGCATTGATGTCACTCGGCTCGCCGTGGGTCGCCCAACGCGTATGCGCAATCCCTATATGTCCACTCGTGTCTTTTCCAGATGCAAACGACACTAAATCAGATACTTTGCCTTTTGTCTTATAAACATTGAGCTCGTTTTGCGCGTTAAGCATCGCCACACCGGCGCTGTCATAACCACGGTACTCGAGGCGTTTCAAACCGTTAATCAAAATCGGATAGGCATCTCTTTTGCCAATATATGCTACAATTCCACACATGTTAAAACTTTTTTAAGTCCAAAAAAAATTATTCAATTTGCAAAGATAATTTTTTCTGAAATATGATTAGAAATTAATTTCAAAAAAATGGTAAAAATTTTTACTATTTTACCTCCATGTCTCATTTTTTTTATTACTTTTGCAAACTGTTAGTAAAATGATATACTATATACTAATTTACTTTTATGGAATATAGATTCAAAGGACATCTTGTAGAGGAATTATACAAGGATTACAGGATAAAAGAGGGGATGAAGGCGTGCATGAACTGTGGTGTGTGCACAGCTGTTTGCCCGGCCGCGGAGTTTTACAAATACAATCCGAAGAACATTGTGAACATTGTGGCGCGTAAAAATGAGGATGATTTGGCGGAACTCTTGAAAAGTGACACTATTTGGTATTGCGGCGAGTGCATGTCATGCGTGACACGTTGTCCTCGTGCCAATGCGCCTGGTTTGGTTATCATGTCTTTGAGAAAACTCGCCATGCGGAGCGGACTTTACATGCTTTCGGAGAAAGGGCGTCAGCAGTATGTTGTGGCTAAAGACTTGTGCAGCAATGTGTTAAACTACGGATATTGTGTCTATCCGCGCACTTTTGCATACGAGACACACCCGGAATATGGTCCGGTCGGGCAGTGGGTCTGCGAGCATTTGGACGATATCCATGCCCGTCTGGGCTCGAACCTCGACGGTGACGGCCCCGGCGGATTGCGTAAGATCCCGAAAGAAAGTCTCGACCAGCTGAAGAATATCTTCGACGTGACAGGTGCCACAGAACTGATTGAACAGGTGCTGAACGACGCACATCAGGAAGCTGTGAAGGAAAACCTCACCGACGAGGAATACTTCATGGAGGTTTATACCAAAAACGATTGGGAAAAACACTTAAACCACTAGTTTTATAACGTATTTAAATCGAATTTTAAATTTTAAATCTTAAATTTTAAATCATACAATGATAGTTGAAGGAAAACAGAAGATCTGGGCTGATTATCAGAAAGATATTCCCGATGACCATTATTTTTATGTGAGAAGCTGCATCCGACAGAGCTTTTGGCCGGCCTCGGAGGTTACCTTTCTGGACATCGTGAGAAACAGGCTCGGGAAAGACTTCTACGAGAACGCATATCACACAACATGTGGCGGCATTGCCTATCACAGTGACACCATCCCGCAGGAGACTGCCATGACAATCATAGCGCGCCAGTTTGCGCTGATGAAGGAGAGCGGCTACGAAAACTACGTCTGCTCATGCATCACTTCATTCGGACTATACACCGAGACACTCGAGACATGGCATGAATTTCCTGAGTTGGAGGCAAAAATCCGCCAGTATCTCTGGGATTCGTGCAAGAAAGAGTTCGCCAAACCGAAATATCTCGCTCACGCCAGTGACATGATTTACAAATTCAGGTTCGACATCGCAAAACAGATGAAGTTCCCGCTCGTGAACGCCAAGACTGGCAAGCCTTTGAAGGTGGTCGAGCATATCGGATGCCACTATTCTAAGATGTTCCCTTCAAAAGGTTTCGGCGGCGCCGAATATCCGCATGTGCTCGTCGGAATGATTGAGGCATGGGGCGGTGAGGTCGTCGACTATCCTGAACGCCGTCATTGCTGCGGTTTCGGATTCCGCCAGTACTTCATACAAGGCAACAGAGGCTATTCCGTGTCGAACACACATAAAAAATTCGAGTCGATGGAGCCATACGAACCGGATCTGATTATCACCAACTGCCCTGGATGCCCTTATTTCCTTGACAGATGGCAATATGTCATCGCCGAGCAGACAGGCAAGACTTATGGCAAGAACGGATACGGAATCCCCGCATTGACATACGAAGAGGTGGCTGGCTTGGTGATGGGTTACGATCCGTGGGATCTCGGACTTCAAGTGCATCAAGTCGCAATCGAACCATTGCTTGAAAAGATGGGAATACCTTACGACCCGAAGAAAAAATATCAGGGCGTGAACGGCAAAGACCTCGGTCAGCCAATGTGCCCATCATGTATTAAATCAGTTTGAAAATCAACGTTATGAAAGAAAATATATTGATTATTGGCGGTGGAGCCGCCGGAATGGAAGCAGCCACACAATTGCAAAAGATGGGGCTGACACCAATTATTGTCGAAAAAAGCGAAAACCTTGGCGGACATATCGCACAATGGGACAGACTGTTCCCCGCGTTCCACCCCGCCAAAGACGTAGTGGATCAGATGCTAAGTCAGGTGAAAGACATTAAGACTTATCTTAATACGGAAGTTGCTGATATTCAAAAAGATAATGATGGTTTTCACGCCGTTTTAAGCAATAATGAAAAGATTGACGCTAAGGCTGTGATTCTTGCTACAGGTTTTGACATTTTTAAAGCAGAGAGAAAACAGGAATACGGCTACGGCATATATAATAATGTGATGACCAGCGTCGAACTGGAGAAGTTTTTCAGGACAGGCAAAGATGAGCGCATCAACAACCCTAAGAAAATCGGTTTCGTGCATTGTGTTGGCGCCCGCGACGTAAAAGTATGCAACACATATTGTTCAAAGGTATGCTGCACTACGGCCTTAAAACAAGCCTGCGAAATCAAGGAAGTGTTCCCGGATGCTGAGGTTTACACATTCTACATGGATTTGCGTATGTTTGGCCCAGGTTATGAAGATCTTTATCTGAAGACGCAGAAAGATTTCGACGTGAAATGTGTGCGCGGCCGTGTTTGCGAAGTCTCCGAAAACATGGATGGCAAGCTTGTCATCAAGGCGGAAGACACCTTATTCGGCAAGCCTTTGAAGATGACTCTCGATGTGCTCATTTTGATGTGCGCTATGGAGAAAAACAAGAGCATCGACACGATACAGCAGAAACTCGGAATTGCCGACAACAGTGATGGTTTCATGCAAAACAAGGATATGTATCTTGGCATGAACGGCACCGCTCAGGACGGCGTTTTCGTTGCCGGCGCCTGCACCGCCCCGAAGTCGCTGCCTGACACCATAGGCGAAGCACGCTCAGTGGCAACACAAGTGTTTAACTACATAAACAACAAGTAGTTATGGATTTCGGTTTTTGTTTGTCACCAAGTTCACATGTCAAGATGGACGACATCGACCTGACGACGTTCAACCGTCTGAAGGACGCCAATCCTGACATCAACACTTGCATCGCATGTGGCTCATGCACTGCGACTTGCACTGCCGGAAACTTCACCGAGATGAGTTTCCGCCGCATCCTTCTTATGCTGCAACGCGGCAAAGAAGAAGAGGCAAAGAAAATGATTCAAAGATGTATGCTCTGCGGCAAATGCACCCTCGTTTGCCCGCGCGGCATCAATATTCGTAAGATTTTGTTAGACATTACACGATGAACTCACAGATATTCCATCCTTTTGTGCTCCCGTTTGTGCTCGGCATGGCTTTCGTGCTGACATACTGCTTTGTGGGGCTTTTTAAAGTTATATTGCAGCTGCCGAAAGACGACAGGAGGCAGTTTCTGCGCTCGCTGGTGACACCTAAGACAGCCTGGGCTAACATCCGCGACCTCTTCGGCGACTGCCTGTTCCACGTGAAAATATGGAAACGTAACCCTCTTTTGGGCTACATGCACTCCGCCATCGCGTTTGGCTGGTTTATGATTATCGTGATAGGACATGTCATGCTCTTTACCCTGAAACCGCTCGAAGGCGTTGAGGTTGAAGGCTTTGCGCGTACTTTCACCAACTTCTATTATCCTATATTCTTCAAGTATTTCGCTGAAGAAACACCGGTTTTCGCCTTCCTGATGGATTTCTTCCTCCTGATGATTATCAGCGGTATCCTTATCGCTGTGGCGAAGAAAATCCACTCAAAGATAGTGGGGGTGAAGCGTGTCACGAAATTCGGTTTCGCCGATAATATGATTCGTTTCGCGTTGTGGACAATTTTCCCGTTCCGACTGATAGCCGAAAAGACTAATATCATGGCATTCTGGTGGCTCTATTCCTTTGATTTGCTGATATTTATGTTTATGCTGCCGTTTACGAGATACATGCATATCCCGACAGAGGCGCTCTTTATCCTGATGCGTCACGCTGGTTTGAATGCTCGTGAGCCTCGCAAAGGTTATGCTCTGGCACAGCTCTATTCCTGCCCGTCATGCGGTCTCTGTATCGATGCGTGCCCGATGAGCGTCAACGATAAGATGAGCGGCAACACCTCGGCATATTTCATGAAGAAGCTTAGAAACAAAGATTCTGAAGAAGCAAAACGCATCGCCGAGACATGCCTTATGTGCGGCAAATGCGTGATGATATGCCCTGTCAGCATTGAGTCATGCGACATCAAATTCAGCCAGAGAGCAGCCGTGCCTTATGAAATCCATAGCGATCATTCATATTTAGACGTCATTTCGACCGAAGCGGAGCGTAGTGGAGAAATCTCATCCACTAAACCAAAAACTCTCTATTTCGCCGGCTGTATGACCCAGCTCACCCCTAAAATCATGCGTGCCATGCAACAAATAATGGAATCGGCAGGTGAGGAGTACGATTTTCTCGACAAAGACGGTGGCATATGCTGCGGCCGCCCGATGCTGCTCAGCGGAAAAGTTGCTGAAGCTCAGGCTATGATTGCCAAAAACACCGAGCTGATAAAGAAATCCGGTGCTACAAAACTCGTGCTTTCATGCCCGATCTGCTACAAAGTGTTTAAAGATGAATATCATCTCGAAGGTGTTGAAATCCAACATCATACGCAGTATATCAATGAACTTGTCAAAAATGGCAAGCTGAAGGTCAAAAAGGCCGATGTCAACTATGTCTATCACGACCCATGTGAGCTCGGTCGCGCTTACGGAGTGTACGACGAGCCTCGTGAAGCCATCGAAAACGTCGGTAATCTGCTCAAAGCAAAATCCGAGAAAGAACTCAGCATCTGCTGTGGCGGTAGCTTGGGAAGCTTCAATCTTACGCAAAAAGAACGCGACGAAATTACAAGTAATTCCGTCGCTGATCTGATGTTCAATAATCCTGATGAGATTGTGACAGCTTGTCCGCTGTGCCTCAAGACTTTCGCCCGCAAATCGCCGGTTCCTGTCAAGGATATAGCCGAACTATTTGTCGTTCATCAAGCTTAACGAATATGATGAAGGTCTCTGGTAGACCTTAAGGTCGAATTGCTTAATGACCGCATAAATGTGGTCGAAGATGTCGTTTTGTATCGCTTCGTATGAAATCCAGTCGGTTTTTGCACTGAAGCAGTAAATCTGAAGCGGCACGCCGAATTCTGTAGGGTCTTTCTGACGCACAAGCATCGTGAGCTCGTGGTTCAGATTTGGATTCTGCTTGATGTATGCCTGCAGATATGCCCTGAAAACACCGAGATTGGTCTGACGACGTCCGTTGACGAGGTTGGATGTGTCGATGTTGTTCTGCTTGTTATACTCAGTAATTTCTGCCTCCTTGTCGGTAATGTATTGCGAAACCAACTGGAATTTCTTGTATTTTTCAAGCATTTCAGGTGTGCAGAATTTGATGGTGTCAATGTCGATGATGATTGAGCGTGAAATCCTTCTGCCTCCTGACTCCGTCATTCCACGCCAGTTGATGAACGGGTCGGAAATGAGCGAATAGGTTGGGATGGTGGCAATAGTGTTGTCCCAATTCTTGACTTTCACGGTGGTCAGACCGATGTCAATGACATTACCGTCGGCATCGCCCTTAACAATCCAGTCGCCGATGCGCACCATGTCGTTGGCAGTCAATGAGATACCGCCCACAAAGCCTAAAATAGGGTCTTTGAAGACGAGCATCAACACCGCCGAAAGAGTACCAAGTCCGATGAAGAGATTGCTTAAGTCCTTGTTAATCAACACTCCAATGACCAAAAGCACACAAATCATCACTGCAAAAATCTTGATGACCTGTATGAAACCTTTCATCGGCTTGTTTTTCGACACATCGAACGAGTTGTAAATATCCGACAATGAGTTCAATATTGACAGCAAAATGCCGGTGTATGTGGTTATTTCGCATACTCGCACTATCACATAGATAAAAGCGTTCAAGGCATTTAAATCGGGAGCTACATCGTAAATTAGCGATTTAATCATGTAAACCGGCACCAGAAAAGCAATACGTCTTTCCAATTTCTTGCCGAGAAAATAATCGTCGTATTTGAATTTTGTCTTCCTGATGAGATTTGCTACGTATCTTCTCAAAATAAATTTGACGATGAAAAACAGCATGAATGACACCACAAACAGAGAGATAATGCCGACACCCTGCGCTAAGTCGTAAGCCGTTTCCTCGCTAAAACGCAGTCCAAGAAACAGTTTTGTTAAAATTTCTAAGTATTTAGTAATCATAATTTTAATAATTTATATCTATAATTTACTTTAAGTATGACTCTCGTGAGGTAATAAGATGTTTAGTGATAATGGGTTGACAATTATCTCGAGGTTTTCAGGCATCATCACAGCTTCACCGTCGATGTTGGCGTAATCTTCTTTTTCCCTGATCACATTAATTTTGCTCGCTTGGTGGATGTCGACGATATGCGTCTTGTCGATGTGTTGTGTCAGCAGACGTTCTGCTATGTAAGGCACCTGGATGATGCTCGGCTTTTTGAAGATACAGACGTCAATGAGCCCATCGTTGAGTGAGGCGTGAGGGGAGACAGCAGCGTTAAAACCGAACTGGTTGCTGTTGGCAAATGAGATGAAAAACGGCTCACAGTCGATTTCCTCGTTGTCGTTGAGTATGAGATGATATTTCTCCGGTTTGAACTTGAAATACTTCTCTGTAACGAGTTTAAAATATGTTTTGAAGCCTCTGTTCGGGTCTTTTGCGAAGAACTCGGCTATGATGGCGTCAAAACCCACCCCGGCGATGCTGATGAAGGGCACTCCGTTCATGGTCGCCGTGTCGATTTTCGCTTTCACGCCCTTATTGATGACCTCAGTGATGACTTTTTGAGGTTTTAATGGCAAATGCAGATGCCGCGAAAGTCCGTTTCCTGAGCCATAAGGCACGATGGCAAAGGTCTGTCTCGCTCCAATCATGTTGGTCGCAACCTCGTTGATGGTGCCGTCACCACCCACAGCAACAATGATATCATATTGATTTTCAATGGCTCGCTTTGTGAGCTCGGCAGCATGCCCGCCATATTCTGTCAGCGTGATGGTGTAGTCGTATTTGTCCTTGTCAATCAATTCATCAACAATCGAAGGGAACTTCGACTTGTCGTGATGTCCTGAAATAGGGTTGACAATAAACAAAATCTTCTCTTTCATTGTATATATAACTTATTGTTAATCATTCTGTTATTATACTGCTGGAGACGCATCCTGAACTTGTTGTTTAGCTCATTCCAATCTTCGGCTTTACTTGCATTATATAGGTTTCTCGTCAGACAAGGGTCTTCTTCGATGTCAAATACCGAGGTGATGTTTTGACCGTCGGACTGAAGCATGTGCTTGCCGTCGGAATACTGGTAGATATTGTTGAGATAGCTTGCAAAACAAGGCTCTTGCAGGCTGTCGAACACATTTCTGCCGAAGGTAAATATCGTGTCGTTGTAGCCGAGTGCCGCCAAGATGCTTATTCCGATATCGGTTTGTTGTGCCATTATATTGGTTTTCAATGGTTTAAAGACATTTGGCGCATAAAAAGCCGTCACAATCTGATATTGTCCGTAGCCGTTGAGATAGTTGTCGAAACGGTGCTCGGGGTTCACATGGTCGCCAACGACAACAAAGACAGTGCTGTCGAACCAGCTGTATTCACACATGGTTTCAAAGAAATGCCGCATGGAATCGTCGGTATAACGCATCGTTTTTTCAAAATCCGTTTTATAAACGCCCTCCGGAAGCTCATAACCTTTAGGTAATTTGAACGGATGGTGTGACGAAAGCGTGAAAACACCTGCAGCGAAAGGCTTTTTCATCTCATCAACCTTGTGCGCGGTGAATTGCAGGAACGGCATGTCTGAGATGCCCCATGTGCCGTCGTAATCGTCGTCGTCGCCATATTCATTGCGACCGTAGTATTTGTCGAAACCCGCAGAAAGGGCAGAGGCGTCAAAGTTCATCGAGCCATTGTTCCCGCCATGGAAAAACGCCGTCGAATAGCCATGTTTCTTTAAAATACTGCCTATTCCATCAAGTCGGTTCATCGCATATCGCGACTCCACATAGTCCTTCGACATCAATGACGGCAGTCCGGAAAGTATGGATGTTACAGCCTCAATAGACTGTCTCCCGTTTGCCATGCCATTGAAACTCAGACTGTTGGCAAGTAGGGAGTCGAGAAACGGAGTCAGCGTTTCTTCGCGATTCTGGTTGTAAAACTTAACCATCTCCTGCCCGTGACTCTCCAAAATGATTATAAAAACATTGTAATTCTGAATGTTTTTTTCGATGAAACGATTGATTGTCAGGTCTTTACGGATAGGAGAGTAGAGCTGCTCGAGCTCATCGTCGTCGTAAAAGTCGAGTTTTTTCAGCACATCTCCCGAATTGCCGCGCCCAATGGTGAACGGAGTGTTCAAAACCAGCGGAATGTTCTGTGTTTTGGTGTAATTAGCCGCAGTGATGATGCTGACAGGCTTGTTTTGCAATCCTCCTCTAAGACCAATGACAGAAGCTGCGACAAGACCTAAAAATACAAGCGAACGTGTTGTGTACCAATAAGTTTTGTTGATGATAACAGCTGGCTTTACCCTCGTTTTCCTAGTGAGTATGATTATCGCAAATAAAAAGGCCGCGAAAATCCCAATCATGAACCAGAAATCCACAGCAAACTGCTTCACCAAACCGCCCTGGTTATCATCGGTATGCTGCATAAAACCGAACAGTTCGGAGGTCATTCGCTTGTCGATATAGCGATAATAAATGACGTCAATAAGATTTAAAGTGATACTTAAAGTATTCGTTATAACAAAAAGAATATCAATAATTTTACAATAGACTTTGTTATACTTAAATCTAAATGGAATTCCATAAAAAATCAAGAAAGGAAGGTTCGCGATTATGAGTGTCCAGACATCGAAACGCATCCCAATAAAGAACAATCGGAACTGTTCGCCAATGCTTAGATTTGGGAAATTGCCGACGTTGAAAATGAAAAGCAGCCAACGGCTTATGGCAAGCAGACCCAACATCACGCCGAGGCGGATGACGAACACTTTCCATAGTGGGATTTCCCTATTTGACCACATAAAATTATTTTTTGCAAAAGTAATAAATTAATATCAAAAATCTATATCTTTGTGAAATAAATTTGTTGATAATGAGATGTAAATTTTTGATTTGTTTCCTATTGATTTTCAATATTTTATGTGCTCAGAACAAAACGGATTATCCCGTATATCCTAGTCCGATGCTGATTCCGATAAACCTTTCTGCCACGTTTGGAGAGTTGCGCAATAACGCTTTTCATGCCGGTTTGGATATCAAGACGGGTGGTAAGATAGGCGAGAAGGTATATGCGGTAGCTGATGGCTATGTCAGTCGCATCGGCGTGTCGCCTTGGGGTTATGGCAATGTCGTTTATGTCACACATGATGACGGATATACGTCGGTTTACGCTCATCTCGATAAGTTTAACTTCGAGATTGGATTGTATGTGAAGAAAAAGCAGATGCTAAGCATGTCGTTTGCACAGAATATTTTCCTTGAAAAGGACGAGATACGTGTGTCGAAAGGCAATTATTTGGGTTTAAGCGGTAATTCCGGCGGCTCTGGCGGACCACATCTTCACTTCGAGATTCGCGACGCCAACCAATGCCCAGTAAATCCGTTGTTCTTCGGACTTGAAACTATAGACAATGTCAAACCTGTTATATATGGTATCGCCTTGTATCCCAAATGGTTATCTTCTGTAGGGGAATTTCAAGATGCGGTTTATTTCGGCGTTGACGGCAAGTCAGGTAAGTATGTTGTAGAACAAAATATTAAAGCCAACGGAACAATTTACTTTGGTATTTCCACTTACGACCAATCAGATGAGCAATACAATAAAAATGGAGTCTATTCAATAGAACTTTTCGCTGATAACCGATTGATATTCAGCATATTATTTGATAAATATTCATACGATGAGACCCGTTACATCAACAGTCTGATTGACTATAAAAGGTACTGTAAGGACAAAGTCCGTTTTGTCAGGTCTGAAGTCGATGAGTACAATATCCTTGATTTGTATGGGGAAACGAGTGGATGTGTTACCTTGAAAGAAGGCGATGAAGTGCATATGAAATATGTGGTTAAAGACTTTTTTGGCAATACTTCTACTGCGAAATTCACTTTGGTTGGCGACAAATCTTTAGAAGAATACTCTGATAATCAATATGGTAGAGCTTATTATCGCGTTGACGGCAAGTCGGAAGTTGAGGTTAATCTCGATGGCTTTACCGCAAAAATTCCAAAAAAAGCTTTTTACAAATACGAATATGTGTTGGCACGTCAACTTGACACGATAGAGAATGTAGCTTCTGATTATGCCTATGTACTTGGTACTCAGGATATTCCAGTTCAAAAAAATATTGAAATCAAGATTCGCCCGGCTGAGCAATATGCCAATTCCGACAAGTTGTACATGGTTTGCGTTTCGGATAAAGGAGAGTTTGAAGCTGTCGGAGGAAAGTTGGTTGACGGAAAGGTGACAGCAAACGTCAAAAAAATGGGTACTTATGCGCTTGCTTTGGATGAGACAGCTCCTAAAATCTATCCAAATAATTTTGATGACAATACCAAAATTATCAAAACTAAACGATTGAAAATTAACGTTTATGATAATGAATCCGGAATAAGCAAGTATGATATTTACCTCAACGACAAGTGGGTCGTCGGTGCCTATGATCCGAAAAACGACCTTTTGTTCTATGATGTTGACGAATACATGATTTTTGGCAATAACAAAATGGAAGTCGTTGTTACTGATGGAGTTGGCAACGAGACACGAAAGATTTATAATATTATTCGTGAAAATCCAAAGTAGACACGTTTCCTGAAGCGTTATCGTTCAGGATCTGCAACGTATTGATATGCTCCTGCGTCTGGTCTTTCGCCTCTGTCAACGCCGTCCAAATCGAATCTCAAATCACCGATTGAATAGCAAGGATTGGCGATTCCCATGGCACTTGACAATGTGTCGAGGTGGAAGTCGAATGCCGCTGTATTCTTGAATTTCGGGTCTTTATTGAATACGCATGACTCGTACAACTGCTGTAACTGCGGTCTCTCCGTGCAAATCAGGCTGCTTTTGAACTTATACAACGTGTCGCTGACAGGGTAGAAGTCGGTTTTAAACTCATTGCTTCGGTTGCCGTACACGATGCTGTTGATGATGCTGCATTCAAACGGGATGGCGTAGGTGTTGCCATCAGTCGGGTCGGTGTATAAGTTGTTGAAAAACAATGCCTCAGCCTTTCTTACTGAGTTTGTCCAATAGTTGGCTATGGTATTGTGCTGGAACAGGTAATCGCCGCCTCCGGTGAGTGCCACGCAGTAGTTTCCGCAGTTATTGATAAGCGAATTCGACATGTTTATTGTGTAGCAGTTGGAATAAAGTCCCATTCCGGTATGGTTTTCGATGATGGTGTTGGAGATGTGAATCGGCTCCATGTTGTTTTTGAACATTCGCTGGATTTGCAGGCCTATAAAGCCGTTTCTGATGATGGCGTGACTGATTCTGTGTCCGTGGCCTTCGCGCGCCTCCATGAGCCAGATTCTGTCCCATTGTCCCGGCTGGTTGTCATAGTAATGTTCGAGTCTGTCTCCTTGAAACACGACAGGATTCTCGGCGGTTCCGTTGACAATCAATTGGCCTTCGCTCCAAGCCCATAATCCGGAGCCGCCATGGAAGTAGACATGTGTTCCCGGCTCTATCGTGAGAGTGCCGTCAGAATCGATAAGTGCCACATTATAAATGACATACGGTTTTTCCGCCGTCCAGTGGACGTCGGTGTTTACCGAGTCGGTGATAGCAACGTAATAATTGCTGTAATGCCCGTTCTGGTCGGGGAAAATGCCATTTCTGCCGATGATATAATGCGCATTTTGGCCGTAAGCGGTCAGGTTCACGGCGCTTACGTTGCCGTTTGTGGTGAAAATAAGGCGATCCTGGACGAAATAAGGGTTGTCTTCGTCATTTGGGTTTATCGTGACCTTGATGAACACGTAGAGACTGTCTTTGGCGTAAATCTCCTTGTCGCTGAATGTCGTTCCAGACTGTCCGTCGACGTTGATGCTATATGGTGAGGAACTGCCGCCTTCAAGTCTGATGGAACTGATTTTAAGGCTCTCGGAATTGTCGTTGTAGACCATAAGAATCTGTGTTGATGAGCCTATTGCCGTGAATACCGTGTCGAAGGCGATGGTGTCTGTCGAGAGCCGTATGTTCTTTGAGGGACTGTCGGAAAAGACCTGTTTTTTGCGGCAAGATACCGTAAAAACAATAAGTGATAACAATATGATTGTTAGATATTTACGCATTGTTACTTAATGTAATCATTGAAGGTTTGATTTAAGTAAGCATCGGTACCGATATACTGCAGAACAGGGAGAAAGTCTTTCGCTTCCATGTAGCCAGGAGCCACGGTCAGGAGCTGGTTTTTCTCGTTCATGAAGACGTATGAAGGATAAGAGAGTCGGCCTTGCAACAATGCTGCCGCAAGTTGGTGAGTGCCTTTTCTCCCGTTCGTGCCACCTTCATTGATGTAGGTGTAGCCACCGAAAACTATGGTGTCGCCCATCTCCGCGTCGAGTTTCACGGCATAATAGTTCTCGTTCATATAGTCGACCACTTCTTTGTCGGTGAAAGTTGTCTGATCCATGCGTTTGCACCATCCGCACCAGTCGGTGTAGACGTCAATGAATATTTTCTTAGGCGCTGTCTCGTTTAATTTAACCGCCTCCTCAAACGTCATCCAATTGATTTTCTGCGCGTTACAGAAACCAAATGATACTATAATTGCTAATGTTAAAAATATTTTTTTCATTTTATTATTTTTAGGTATTAGCTGTTAGCCATTAGTTCGATTTCTGCTAATGGCTAATGGCTGATGGCTAATAGCTGTTTAATATTTCTTTTTTCGAATCCTTTTCTTTCAAACTGTCTCTCTTGTCGTAGAAATGCTTTCCTTTCGCCAATGCAATCTCGAGTTTTGCCAGCCCTTTCTCATTGATAAACAATTCGATGGGGATTATGGTGAAGCCTTTCTCGGAGCTTTTTGCCTTGAGTTTTCGCAGTTCCTTCATGGTGAGCAGGAGTTTCCTGTCGCGTTTTGGCACATGGTTGTTGTAAGTGCCGAAAGCGTATTCTGCGATATGCATTCCGATTGCCCACAACTCGTCGCCGATAAATGAGCAATACGATTCCACTATGCTGGCTTTGCCTTCGCGGATGCTCTTTATTTCAGTGCCTGTCAGGACAATGCCGGCAGTGTAGCGGTCGATGAGGAAATACTCAAACGACGCCCGCTTGTTTTTGATGCTTATTCTTACCTGTTTGACTTTGTTCGCCATTATTTGATGTCTCCTAAAATCAGCGGCATGCCGTCTTTGCTGTTGCCCACGATGACGATTTTCGAATTCGGTGATTCAGCAAGTTTCAGTGTCGCCTCAATGCCTTTTTCGCGCAAAATCTTATCGTTGATACTGGCGCTGACAATGTTGTTTGCTCTTGCCTTACCTTCAGCTTCAACACGTTGACGCTCAGCCTCTTGCGATGCCTTCTCGAGTTTGAATTCATATTCCAAAGCTTCTTGTTCCTGTTTCAGCTTGCTCTCAATAGCCGATTTGATGGTAGGAGGCAGGGTGACTGAACGGATGAGCACCTGATTGAGCTGGATATGCTTGCCTTCGAGCAGGTTTTTCGTCTCGATGAAGATTTCCTCCTGGATGGCGTCGCGTTTTGTTGAGTAAATCTGCTCCGGAGTGTATCTTCCAAGCACACTTCTTGCCGCAGAACGCATGGCTGGATAAACGGCTCTTGTAAGGTACTGCGTGCCGATTGTGGCATGTAATTGCCCTAATTCTTCCCATTTTGGCTGATACCAGGTTGAGAATTCTATCTTGATTTCCAATCCGTTAGATGAAAGAGCGCTCATTTCCTCGTCTGCCACCTGCTGACGTGTCTCATAAAGCGTCATGCTGTTCCAAGGCGCGATAAAATGGAACCCTTCCTCGTAAGTCTTTGACGTGTCAATGCCGCCTCCAAACAAACGGTAAAGCACTCCGCCATGACCTGCAGGAATGGTCACAGTGATACGGCTCCAGAAAATGATGAGCAATAATACGACAATACCAATTAGTATAAATGGTCCGTATTTTTTGTTGTTTGATGGCTTATTCTGTTGATAGCCAGATTGTTGCGTATATTCCATGTCCAAAAATTTTTAATTTGTTAATTTCTGCAAAGGTATAAAAAAAAACGATAATTTTGCACCCATATTTTAGGAATTATTAATTAAAATAAAAATAATGAAAAGAATTATCATGATTTTAGGTATTGCAGGGCTTCTAACTGCTTGTACATCAAACGACAAGGAAGCTCAAAATGGGGAATTCAAGTATTTGGTTGACGAATTCGCCGACTTGAAAGTGATGCGTTATCAGATTCCGGGATGGGACGAGCTGACGCTGCAACAGAAAGAGTACATTTATTATCTGGGTGAAGCTGCAAAATGCGGCCGCGATATCCTCGCTGACCAGAATTTCAAGTACAACCTCACCGTCCGTAAGACACTCGAGGCCATCCTTAACTCTTATCAAGGCGATAAGAACTGCGCTGATTATCAGAACTTTGTGGTCTACGCAAAACGCGTGTTCTTCAGCAACGGCATCCATCATCATTATGCGGAAGACAAGATGTTCCCTGAGATTTCACAGGATTATTTCGCGCAGCTCGTGAAGCAATCTGATGCAAAACAGCTGCCATTGGCAGAAGGCGAGACTGTTGATGGGTTCATCACATTCATCACACCTGTTATTTTTGACAAAGATCTGTATAAGATGCGTCGCAGTGGGGAAGAGGATATCATTCAGAACTCATGTGTCAATTTCTACAAAGGCAACATTAATAAAGGTGAAGTTGAGGCATTTTATGATGCACAGCGCAAACCAAACGACGCACAGCCTATTTCTTACGGTTTGAATTCAAAACTCGTCAAGGAAAACGGTAAGCTTCATGAGGATGTCTACAAAGTCGACGGTCTTTATGGAAAGGCAATCGAACAAATCATTTATTGGCTCAAAAAAGCTAATGAAGTCGCTGAAAATGACAGCCAGCGTAACTATACCAATCTGTTAATTGATTATTACACAACGGGTTGTCTCAAGAAATGGGACGAATACAACATCGCTTGGGTTGAGGATTCAATCTCAAATATCGACTTCGTGAACGGCTTCATCGAGGACTATAATGACCCGATGGGCATGAAGGCTACTTGGGAAGCTATTGTTGATTTCAAAGATATGGAAGAGACAAAACGTTCGGAAATCATCAGTTCAAATGCACAGTGGTTTGAGGACAACTCACCTGTTGACCCGCGTTTCAAGAAGAAAGAATGCAAGGGTGTGAGCGCTAAGGGCATCATCGTCACCACATTGGCTGGCGACTGCTTCCCGGCACCTCCAATCGGAATCAATTTGCCTAATGCCGACTGGATTCGCAAGGAACATGGTTCTAAGTCGGTGACTATCACCAACTTGATGGATGCTTACGACAAGGCCGCCAATGAGTCACCAAAGAGCGTTTTGGCTGAGTTTGCTTACTCGCAGGAAGAAATCGACCTTTGCAAGAAATACAGCAGCATGGCTGACGTTCTGCACACCGACTTGCACGAATGCCTCGGTCACGGTTCAGGACAGTTGCTTCCTACAACACAACCTGGCGCTTTGAAAGAATATAGCTCGGCTCTTGAGGAAGCCCGCGCTGATTTGTTCGGTCTTTATTACTGCGCTGACCCTAAGATGGTTGAACTTGGCATTCTTCCAAATATGGAATGCTACAAAGCACAATACGCCGACTTTATCCGTAATGGCCTTATGAGCCAGCTCGCCCGTATCGAACTCGGCAAGACCATCACTGAGGCCCACATGCAGGACCGCGCCCTCATCAGCTGGTGGTGCTATGAGAAAGGCTTGAAAGACAACGTTATCGAGAAGAAAGTGCGCGACGGCAAGACATATTTCGTCATCAACGACTATGAGAAACTTCGCGGCTTGTTTGGCGACTTGCTCGCTGAAATTCAACGCGTTAAGTCTGAAGGCGACTATGAAGAAGGCAAACGTCTCATCGAGACTTATGCTGTGAACATCGATCCTGAACTTCACAAAGAAGTGAAAGAACGTTACAACGCACTCGGACTCAAGCCTTACGGCGGATTCATCAACCCGGACATCGTCCCTGTTATGAAAGACGGTAAAGTTGTTGATTATCAAGTCAACTATCCTTGCGACTTCTTGAAACAGCATCTCGATTACGGCAAGAATTACAGCTTCGTTGAGGAAAACCACGACGCTCCGGAGCATCTCGTCGTCGATATGCTTTATGACTTCATAGATGGCACTTTGGCATGCGGAAACGCAGAAAACGCTGTGCATGAGGTCGTAAAATACATCAACGCACATCCTGATGAGAAAGTCATCTATATCACCGACTACCATCCGGCAAATCACAGTTCGTTTGCTGATTATGGTGGCATCTGGCCTGTTCACTGCGTGCAGGGAACACGTGGCGGCGCCATCCACGAGGCCTTCTACACCGACGTCATCAACCCGGCAAACCGTCCTGACCCGGATAGAAACATCTTCCGCAAAGGTCAGAAAGTGGACGAGGAGCAGTATTCAGGCTTCGAGTCAGTAGGTCCTGACGGAAGAATGCTTTCGGAATGTGTCGGTAAAGACCTGGTCATCAGCGGTATCGCAACAGAATATTGCGTCAAAAACACCTTGATGGAGTTCTTGAATGCCGGCCATAACATCGAACTTCTGGTTCCCGGCCTCGGCTACGTCGACAAAAAAGGCCACGATGAGACGATGAAGGAACTGAGAAAAGTGGTGACGACCATTGAATAGTTAAGAGTTGAGAGTTAAGAGTTGAGAGTTAAGAGTTAAAAGATAGTAGATAAAAGTTGGGGGTTTGAAGTGAACTTCAAACCCCCAACTTTTTTTTATTTGTTGTTTTTCTTTGCTTCCCGTTCTTGTTTGCGTTTTTGTTTCTTGAGCTGGCGCTCGACTTTTTTATTGTGGAATTTAGGATTGTCGCCGGTATAATAGTATTCCTCGCGCTGCAGATTCTCTTCCTTTTCGTTGAAAACATACGTCACACGGAAAGTGAAAAGGTTGTTATACTGCTTGAAAGTGCCAAGCGATTCACCTGTTATATCATGGTATTCGCGGGTTCTTATCGGGTTTAATGAATAAGAATATCTGAATCCGGCTTTCCATCTCTTATAAACGCGAATCTTAACGTCAGCGAGGATGTTGAACTCGTTTTGGTCGAATTCGCCGCTTGTTGCAGTGACAGAAGTCCTTACTCCATGTTCATATTCCTTAAGTCCCATCAGACGGGCGTATGAGACACCGACACCGGCTGAGACGACATTTTTGTCGGTGAAATAAACCATGAAAGGCACCTCGCCGTAACTCAATGACAAGTCATATTCACCAGTGATTTCTATGCCTGTGACCGGGTCGATTTTATGGTCGTAATATTTGCGGCCTTGTTTTGCGCCTTTTTGGTTGTAAAGGACTTCCAGCGACAGATCAAGGCTGAATTTGTTCTTTTTCCAGACAGGGGCGATGACACCCACGCCGGCGTTGATGCCTTCTTTGAAGTATCCCATGATTTGGTCTCCGTCGACTTGGCATATGTTAAGGCCAACGAAGGCTTCACCCAAGAAAATCTGGGCTTTCGCAGTATTTGTGAATGCCGCGAATATGATTAACAATCCTATTAAAATGTATTTTTTCATGGTTCTATAACGTAGTTGTCGTTATAATATTTTATTTCATACTCAAACTTATGCGTTTCCTTGTGATGTCGACATCTGTCACGGTGACTCTTACTTTCTGGTTTAGTTTGACCACTTGGTTAGGGTCGGTGATGTAGCTGTTCGACATCTGGCTGATGTGCACTAGTCCGTCTTGGTGTACCCCTACGTCCACAAAACAGCCGAAAGCAGTGATGTTTGTGACGATTCCGACGAGTTGCATGCCCTGTCTCAGGTCGTTGATGGTGCGTATGTTCTTGTCGAATTCAAATACCTCGAACGTTTGTCTCGGGTCGCGTCCCGGTTTCTTGAGCTCGTCGATAATGTCGTTTATCGTCTCGATTCCGAAGTCTTTTTCAATGAACTCCTTTGGATTTATCTTAGCGATAAGCTCTTCATTGCCGATGAGTTCTCCAACTTTGACACCGAGTTTCTTTGCCATTTTCTCGACTATATGATAGCTTTCAGGATGCACTGCGCTGGCGTCGAGCGGCTGCTTGGCACCGTGAATCCTGAGGAATCCCGCACACTGTTCGAAGGCTTTGTTGCCGAGACGAGGCACTTCCAGAAGCTGTTTGCGGCTGGTGAAGCCTCCGTTCTCGTTTCTGTATCTCACGATGGAGCTTGCCAGTTGCGGGCCTACGCCGCTCACGTATGAAAGCAGTTGCTCGCTTGCGGAGTTAAGTTCAACGCCCACAGCATTCACACAGCTCTCCACGACGGTATTCAGCTCATCACCGAGCATCTTCTGATTGACGTCATGCTGATATTGTCCCACGCCAATGGATTTCGGGTCGATTTTGACAAGCTCTGCCAACGGGTCCATGAGACGTCGTCCGATGCTCACGGCACCGCGCACTGTGATGTCATAATCCGGAAATTCGTCTCGCGCCACCTTGCTCGCCGAATAAATCGAAGCTCCGCTTTCGTTGACCATCACCGCCGTAATGTCGCGGTCAAATCTGATGCTCTTGATGAAGTCTTCGGTCTCTCTTCCCGCGGTGCCATTGCCGATGGCGATGACATCAATCTTATATGCCTGCACGAGATGCGCAATCTTCGCTGTCGACTTGCCATGCTCATTTTGTGGCGGGTGAGGGTAGATGGTCTCATTGTGAACCAAAGCGCCTAACTCATTTAAAATGACGACTTTGCATCCGGTGCGGAAGCCCGGGTCGAGGGCTAAGACACGTTTCTTGCCCAATGGAGCAGCCAATAGCAGTTGTCTGAGGTTCTCAGCGAATACCTTGACAGCCACTTCATCGGCTTTTTCTTTGTATAACGCCCGCATCTCGGTCTCAAGCGACGGTTCCAACAGACGTTTCCAAGCGTCGTCGATGGCATCCTGAACCAAGTCGGTGGAGGCATTGTCGTTTTTTAAAAATATGCCGTCAAGAACGTTGAGCGCATCGTTCGCCTCAATGCTGAGTTTCACTTTCAGAAGCCCTTCCTCTTCGGCACGGAACAGCGCCAATATGCGGTGTGACGGCGCCTTGGCAATAGGCTCCTTGAAGTCGAAATACTGTTTGTATGTCTGGGCTTCAGCCTCCTTGCTTTTCACCAAAGTCGATGAAATGATGCCGTCTCTGTGATAAATCTTACGAATTTTGTTGCGTCCGTTGATGTTTTCAGAAATCCATTCCGCCATGATGTCGCGTGCTCCTTGCAACGCTTCGTCCTCGTTGTTGACGTCTTTCTCCTTGTTAATGAAGCGTTTGGCCATCCCGTTCACGTCGTCGCTGTTCTGCGCCATGATGAGTTTCGCAAGCGGTTCCAGACCCTTCTGGCGTGCGATCTCGGCCTTGGTGCGGCGCTTCGGCTTGTATGGGAGATATAAATCCTCGACATCCTGCAATGTCTCGGCGTTATTGATGCTTTTCTCCAGCTCAGGGGTCAGTTTTTCCTGCTCCGCAATAGATTTCAGTACAAACTCCTTGCGTTTTTCGAGTTCGTCAAGCTGTTCAAGGCGTTTTTTGATGTCAGCCACGGTCTCTTCGTTCATCGTGTCGGTCATCTCTTTGCGATAACGGGCGATGAAAGGCACTGTGGCACCCTCGCCGAGCAATTTTATAACGTTTTCCGCCACTCTCGGCGTCACTGAAAACTCTTTTACTATTTTATTAACAAAATCCACTTAACTATACACTTTCAACCTTAAACTTAATACTATCAACTTCAATAAACAATAAACTATAAACAATAAACTATAAACTCCATATCCGCCATGCCGCTTCAGCCTGCAGCTGCAGCATCTTCAACCCATTAAATGCACTCGCCCCGTACTTTTTCGCTTCTTTCATAAACCTTGTCTCTTCCGGATTGTAAATCAAATCGATAAAGACATTGCTTGAATTGGCTGTCGCGTAAGGCAGTTCCAGCAAGTCATCCGAGTTAGGGTACATTCCTACAGGAGTCGCATTGATAATCAATTCATTGTCATGAAATCCTGTGTTGTTTAGCCTTTGATACGAGTCATCTTTTCTTGATAAGACCTCAAATCTGATGTCTCTCTTTTTAAGGACGAATTTCACGGCTTCCGATGCGCCGCCTGTACCGCAGATGTAGGCTTTGTTTATATTTTTGCCTTCAATCGCTTCTTCTAAAAGTTCTTGAAAACCAATATAATCGGTGTTATAACCATGCAATTTCTTATCTGCATCGATTTTTACGACATTCACTGCGCCGATTTCCTTAGCGTTGCGGTCGATGAAGCTGAGGTATTGGAAAATCGCTTTTTTATAAGGATGTGTAGTCGTAAATCCTTGTAAATCAGGATATTGTAAAATGATGTCTTTGATGCTCTCAAGTTTTTCTATATCAAAATTCACAAAAAAACAGTCCAAAGCCTCATTTTTGAATTTATCTTCAAAATAAGCCTTTGAAAATGAATGACTTAGGGGATGTCCGATGAGTCCGTAATATTGCATAATGTTAGTTTATTCCAAAAATTGCTCCAAATCCCAATGTGCACACAAGTCCCACGATGATGCTTGCCAAAACGACGCCAGCGATGACTGCTATTACGCTTTTTTTAAAGCCCATGTCCAAGAAACTTGCTGCCAGGGTGCCGGTCCAGGCGCCTGTTCCAGGTAGCGGTATGCCTACAAAAAGCACCAGAGCCCAGTATAGTCCGCGTCCTGCTTTGGCTTGCAGTTTCTGACCGCCTTTTTCGCCTTTCTCAAGGCACCACGTGAAAAATCGGCCGATAAAGCGTTTGTCCTTGCCCCATTCAAGCACTTTGCGTGCAAACAAATAGATGAATGGTACCGGTAATATGTTGCCTGCCGCGATAATGACGTAACTCCAAAGCAGACTGAAGCTCGGGTCGGATGTGTGGATGGCGTAAGCTACCGGTATTGCTCCACGAAGCTCGATGAGTGGCACCATTGATATGAGGAAAATGTAGATATAGTTTTTCATGCTTTCTTTTTTCTGTATTCTTCAATCAGATCCATAATGTTAGGGTTGCTTGTGAGGTTTTCCGCATCGAAATTCAGGAACTCGATATGACCGTCATAGTCTTTGTCGAGAGCCATTTCCAGCGTCAGCAATCCGGATTCTGTCATGTCTTGTGCAAAATAAATAAAAGCCTTGCGATAGAGCAGCGCTGCATTGTTAGGCAGTATCAAAAGCCCGCGTTCCAAGGCTTCCATGGCTTTTTCAGGGTCGTCTTTTAAGACATAACACTCCATCATCGAGATATACACGTTCTCGTCGTAAGGATTCAGATCCAGAATCTCATTGACGAACTTCAAAGCATTGTCATATTGCTCAAGTTTATTGTATTCCTCGACGATTACGTACATATAATCGGTGTTATATGGCGACAAGATATGAGCGTGTTTCAGAAATTTGATGGCTGATTCAGGGTTGTTCTCGTCGCTGAGCACAAAGCCGATGCCTGCGTATGCTTCCGGCAACTTGTCGTCCATCTTCATCGCTTTGTGATAAATCTTAAGAGCTTCCTCGTTGTTGCCTGTCTTTGCGAAAGCCTCGCCATAAAGACAGAGCAGCAGAGCCGTCTCGGCGTTGTATCTTTTAGCTTCTTCAACGGTTTCTATCGTTTCATTGAATCTGTCAAGTTCATTGTAGGCTGTGGCTATGTCGATATAACCTTTTTTATAATGAGGGTCGATAGCCACGGCATATTCAAACTGTTCGATGGCATTTTCGAGCTGTCCCATGCGCACATAACAGTTGCCGAGTGCCATCCATGCAGGGATGCTATATGGGTTTTTGTCTATTTCCTTGCGGAAAAACTCCAATCCTTCCTCCATTTTATGAAGTATGGAATAGCAGTTTCTTATCTCAAAATATTGATTTTCAATATCTTCGGCTTTGTCGATGCCTAATTTGAAGAATTTGAGCGCATTCTCCATGTCACCGAGGTTCTCGTATTCGACAGCAATGAAGTTATAAATATCTTCGCAATCCTTGAAATCAAACTCTTTGGCGGCTTTCATGTATGCGTTGATGGCTTTCTGATGCTCGCCCAAATCAGAATGGCAGGCTGCCAAAGTGAGCAGGTAATCTGCGTCATCATGGTCCAAATTGGCACTTTTCAAGGTGTATAAAGCTTCTTTGGCATGAGAGTTGGCCAAAAGCTGTTTCGCCCTTATAATGCTGATTAGCGGGTCGTTAGGATGGTATTTGACCGCCATGTCAGCGGCTTGGTTCGCCCTTTTGATGTTGTTTTGCTGCAGATAATGCTCCAAAATGACGTTCAACTCATCGGCGTCGAAATAGAATGACTGACGCTGTTTAACCGTCTCCTCAAAGCGGTTCACCAACTCTTTCACATCCATGTCGTCATCCAAAAAATTGTCGTCGTCGAACATCTTTAAATTTTTTGCAAAGATACAAAATTTAGTGAAAAGATGAAAGTTAAAAATTAAAAGATTTGCATGTTTAAAATTATTGCTTATCTTTGCCGAACATTTAATACTATAACCATGAAAAAACTTATCGGAATCATCTTCGTTATGGCTTTGATGCTTGTAAGCATAAACGTTCATGCTCAGGGCAAAAAGAAAATCAAAATCTCTAACTCCAATGCAAAGGAACTGGTAAAAAAAATCAAAGAGAATCCCAACGCTGAAACTCTATATCTGTTCAGGAACCGACTTGACTCACTTCCTGAGGAGATCGGTGAGCTTAAAAAACTCAAAAAACTGGTGGTTAGCTCCAATCGTCTTGTATATATTCCAAATACAATTGGCGAACTTACCAATCTGGAGGAGATTTCACTCAAGAACAACAATTTGAAGAGCTTGCCTGAGGAGATTGGCAACCTTAAGAAACTGAACAGGCTGGAATTGGACCACAACGAGCTGGAGTCGCTGCCCGAATCCATTTGTTTGTTGGAAAACCTTGAATATCTGTCACTTAACGACAATCATCTGGCTTATCTGCCACGATATATCCATAAACTTCAGAATCTGAGATTTTTCTACATAGGGCGTAACCGTTTGCTCGAATTGCCGGTCAGCCTGGGTAGAATGACAAGCCTGGTTGAGCTGAATGTGGCAGGCAGCGGCCGTATGCTGGTGGTGCCAGACATGCAGGAATGCCGTTCACTTGAAAGGCTTTACATAGACCGTACCACCATGTTTGATGTTTCATTCAATGTGCGCAGTTTGCCGCGTTTGGAGATAATAGTTGTGGAATAAACACCCACATTGCAGAATTGTTGCGAAATATTTGTAATAATCAAATAAAAAGCATATTTTTGCAGAAATTTTTTAGAATTATGCCTTTGATTAAATCAATTTCCGGATTTCGCGGCACTATTGGCGGCAAACCGGACGACGGATTAACTCCGATTGATATCGTTAAGCTGACTTCGGCTTTTATTTGTTTGATTAGACGTGGCGGCGTGAATCGCCCTCGTATTGTTGTAGGTCGCGACGGCCGTCTTTCAGGTACTATGGTTAACCAATTGGTTTGCGGCAACTTGCAGGCTATGGGCGCTGATGTCATCGACATCGGACTGAGCACCACGCCAACAACAGAAATCGCAGTCACAGAGCTGAAAGCCGATGGAGGCGTCATCCTCACGGCTTCACACAACCCCAAAGAGTGGAATGCTCTCAAACTCCTTGATAATAAAGGTGAATTCATCGATGCCGCCGACGGAAAATGGCTGCTCGAGAAAGCTGCTAAAGACGAATATGAGTTTTCTCCAATAGATGAAATAGGTACATATACCATGGCTGAAGGCTGGATCGAACGCCATGCCGACATGGTGTGCAAGCTGCCTCTCGTGAAAAAAGAACTCATCGAGAAAGCTAACCTGAAAGTCGTTGTCGACGGCGTCAATTCAACTGGCGGCATGGCTATCCCGATGCTACTCAGAAAGTTAGGGGTAAAAGATATCGTTGAACTCAACTGCGAGGTGACAGGCAAATTCGCCCACAATCCGGAGCCGTTGGCGGTGAACCTTGTCGAAACCTGCGCAAAAGTTAAAGAATGCGGCGCCGACCTCGGCATCGTCGTTGACCCTGATGTCGACCGTCTCGCTTTCATCAACGAAAAAGGGGAGATGTACGGCGAGGAATACACCCTCGTGACCGTGGCATCATATATCTTGGAACATAAGAAAGGCAACACGGTGTCAAACCTCTCATCTACACGTGCTTTACGTGATGTGACCAATGCAGCAGGCGGCAAATATTCAGCGGCAGCTGTCGGCGAAGTCAATGTGGTGGCCAAGATGAAAGAGGTGAACGCAGTCATAGGCGGTGAAGGCAACGGCGGCGTCATATATCCTGAGATTCACTACGGCCGCGACGCCCTCGTCGGTGTCGGTCTGTTCCTGACTTATCTCGTGGAGAATCATTGCACCGTGTCGGAACTGAAGAAAAAATTCCCTCTGTATTATATGTCGAAGAACAAGATTCAACTCACGCCCCAGACTGATGTCGACGGAATCCTCGCAAAGCTTGCTGACAAGTTCAAGAACGAGCAGGTGACAACCATCGACGGCGTGAAAATTGACTTCGCTGACGGATGGGTGCATCTACGCAAATCGAATACTGAGCCTATCATCCGAGTGTATTCTGAAGGCAAATCAGAGGCTGAGGCCGACAGACTTGCACAGATGATGCTTGATGAGGCTAAAAAAATGATGTAATATGAAAAAACACCATCACAGAAGCTACAAGTATCATGCGATAACGTTCAAGTTGTCGCAGGGGCAGTACCGTTCGCTCAAAAACTACTGCAAGGCGCGTCGTACCACGCCGATAAAGCTGATTAAGAAAAACATTGAGCGATTCATATCACACTACGAATACGGAGTACCTGAGGAATTGTATCTCTGTGAGAATCAATTGAATCTCTTTGAAGATTCTATCGATTAAACGGCATTCGGTTCGCAATTGAGCGTCCCAACGTCACTTCATCGGCAAACTCTAAGGCATCGCCTACGGCGATGCCTTTTGCTATTGCCGTAATTTGTCCTTGAAAATGCTGTAACATCTTGAAAATGTAATAGTTGGTAGTGTCGCCCTCGATAGTGGCAGGCAACGCCAGAATGATTTCACGTATATCTTCGTTTATGCTTCTGTCAACCAACTCTTTGATTCTCAAATCGTTGGGCGAGATGCCGTTTATCGGGTCTATGACACCGCCAAGGACGTGATATACTCCATTGAACGAGCCTGTTCGTTCTATAGCCATCACATCGCGCATGTCGGCGACAACACAGAGCAACTCATTGTCTCTCTTTGGGTTGGAACAAATAGAGCAGTGCTCGCTGTCGCTGATGTTATAGCATTTTTTGCATAAAACAATATTGTTTCGCATATTCAGCAACGACTGTGAAAGCGAGTCGGTGACCATTTTTTCTTCGCCAAGAAGATGCAATGCAAGCCTCAAAGCAGTTTTCTTGCCAATGCCAGGCAGTTTTGCCAGCTCATCTACGGCTTTCTCCAACAATATTGACGAATATTCTGCCATAGACTATTCGTAATAATCACAGAATTTCACGTAGTCTTCCATGTTCTGACGACCATATTTTTCAGCAAGTTTGAAATAATAGCACGCCATGGAATAGTCGTTCTGTCTTCTGTAAATCAATCCGATATTGAAATAAGGATCGGCATAATCCGGCTTCAACTCGATGGCTTTGTTCCAGTCATGGAAAGCCTGTTCGTTGTTGAAATTGTTGCTGTAGGCACATCCGCGATAGTAATATGCCTCGTAGTTGTTTTCATCGTATTTGATGGCTTTGTTGAAAAATCCTATAGCCTCGTCAATCTCTGAAGTGTAAAGATAATCAATGCCTTTGTCAAGGTATACCCTTGATTTGTCCGGATTACGTCCGCAACTCATCATCAATAATAAAACCGCAAAATTTGCAAAAAATAAAACTCTTCTCATTTTTTTATCAATTATCAATTCTCAATTATCAATTCTCAATTACCTAAAAGTAAATCCAATGCCATACCCATTGGCCATTTGTGTTATATTCTAATGTCGGGAACGGCACCTTGAAAATGTTCAATACTTTAAACGTATATTTCAAAAATTTATTGTTTGTTGGAATCTTGGTAAAATCAACGTCAAGCGAGAAAAAGAACTGTCGCTGTCTGTCGTAATAGGGAATAGACTTGCCGTTGTGTTCAGAGGCATTCTCAAAGCCACCTGTCATGCCGGTTGCGCCATAACCAAACGCGAAATTGAGCCAAGCGGGAAACTTGCTTCCCTTATTGAGAAACAATGACTTAAAGTTGCACGAAGCCCAATATGTCTGGCCGTTGTAGTCTTTTATCGTCTGCTGTATAAAGTTCGAACCGAGTACGTCGGGACGAAAGTCGGAGAATTCGGTTGTGTGAAATGAATATTTCAATGTTATGCGTTGCTCATGCCAGAGAAACTGCTGTCCGATAAACAGTCCTGCTCCCAAGGTGTTGGCAGCCATGTCGCCCCAAGAAAAGCCCCATTCTGATGAAAAACCGTCGAAAACCTCAACAGTCGTCAGGAATGCGAGCCCTAAAGTCCCGCCTAACCATATGGAACGGGTTTCATCGAGACCTGCGTCTCGAAGCATCTCATAGCCGAATGAGCCTACAAGATACGACGTCACGCCGTGCCCGAACTTGTCCATCTGCAGCCACTCGGCATTGTCGTTGTAGAAATGGAAATTAGATTGCGGATAGTCGGCATACCAAGCGAAATACAGACCTGTCATTGAGCCCGCATAAAGCACTGCTTCAGTGCCAAGAACTATTCCAACGTTCCTCCTGACACGCGCCTTGTCAACCAGTGTGTCCTGCGCTGATGCTGATAATACACCGAGAATCAATAATATCGCTAATAATGCTTTTTTCATATTATATACCTAACCCTATCATTGTTCTTACCGGTATTTTCGGATTATTTCGGAAACAATTCCAACTATCTCTTTCAGCTTTTTCTCATCTTTTGCTTCACACAAAAATCTTAGATACGGCTCGGTGTTCGAAGGTCTGATGTTCAGCCACCAGTCTGGATAATCAAGGCGATAGCCATCGAAATCGAGAAAACGCTCAGGTTTTTCGAGATGCATAAAATAGTCGCGTACAGCATCCATGGCTTCTTTCTTTTTCTCTATGGTGAAGTTGATTTCGCCAGAGTTGTGATAGCCTGATATCTCTTTGATAATCACCGACATTGACTTGCCTTCCGCCTTGAATTCCGCCAGCAGACGAAGCACCAGCAACGCTGCCATGATGCCTGAATCGGAATAGTAGAAATCGCGGAAATAGTAGTGACCGGCAAGCTCTCCGCCGAAACATCCGTCGAGTTCGCGGAGCTTCAAGGCCGCGTAGGCGCGACCGACGCGCCATGTCTCGACTTTGGCGTTATACAGCTTACCAAGATATTCCTGAATGGCTCGTGACGACCTGATGTCCTGAAGCACAATGCCTTTTTGCTTTTTCTCGCCAAGAAAATAGTTGCCCAAGAAAGCAATAATCAGGTCAGGGGAGATGAACTGGCCTTTTTCGTCGATGAAAGTGATACGGTCAGCGTCGCCATCAAACAACAGGCCGATGTCGCATTTTTGTTTCAGCACCAATTCCTTGATTTGCTCTTGGTTTTCAGCCTCCAGCGGATTGGGCTCGTGACCGGGGAAACGGCCGTCGAGAGTGTCATTAATATAATAAGGTGTGTCACCAAGCAACTTCTTGATGAAGATGTTCGATGCACCGTTGCTGCAGTCTACAGCGACCTTCAAATTGCTGATGTCACCGAGGTATTGTTTCTGATAGTCAATGTATTGAACATAAACGTCGATATCTTTTGTTATGCCTTTTTGTGCTGCGACAACGGTTTTTGTATCTGACTCCACCAAAGCCTCGAGTTTGTTCAAACCTGTGTCGTATCCTACCGGCTTAGCGTCTTTTGCACTGATTTTGAATCCGTTATGGTTCGACGGGTTGTGCGATGCCGTGATCATCACCGAAGCGTCGTAACCGAATTTCGCCGTTGTCCAGTAAATCAATGGGGTGGTGGACAGTCCGACGCTGTCGACGTTGACGCCGCGGTCGTTAAGCCCTTTGGTGAGCTGGGCAAATGCCGTGTCGGAGGAGAGACGCATGTCTCTTCCCACCAGATATGTCTTGGCAGGCAGCACATCAGGCAGAAAATACCCGATTCTGTAGGCTGTTTCCTCGTTTAGGTCGGTACCCCAAACGCCTCTGATGTCGTATGCTTTGAATGCTTTCATTTATATATCTTGTTTTTGTTCAATGCTTTCCTGTATTTCTCCGCGTTGCGGTTATGGTCGGTGATGTTGCTGGCAAAAACATGGTATCCCGAAAGGTCGTCTTTCGCGCAGAAATAGTAATAATTGTGTTTCTCGGCGTTCAAAACCGCATCAATTGCCGCTATCGACGGTATGCAGATAGGTCCCGGGGGCAGTCCGGCATATTTGTAGGTGTTATAAGGCGAATCGATTTTTTTATGCACATCAAGGACTCTTCTGATACTGTAGTCGCCCAAGGCATAAACGAGTGTCGGGTCAGCTTGAAGTGGCCAGTGTTTGTTGATGCGGTTCAGATAAACACCTGCAATTCGAGGCATTTCGGATGTCTTCGTCGTTTCCTTGTCAACAATGGAAGCCAATATGCTTACTTGTTTCGGCGTGAGTCGGATGTTTTTGGCTTTCTGCAATCTGGCGTCGTTCCAAAAATGCTTATGCTCGATAATCATCTTATCCACGAAATCGTCAGCATCGGTGTTCCAATAAAACTCGTAAGTGTTTGGTATAAAAGTGGTTGCATCGACGTCAGGGTTGTTATTAATTTCATTTATGATTGAGATGGAGTCAGCTTCAATCTGGTCGCTGATGCGTCCGGCGAGTTGTTCAACGGTGCGCATATTGTTGAAAACCACCTTCACAGGAGTTTGATGTCCCATGCGTAACATATTGACTAACTGTTGGTTAGTCATGCCATCAGTCAATATGTATCTGCCAGGATGAATGTTTTCATAATAATGAGACCGTTTCGCCAGCCAGTCGAAAGCGTTCTTGCTTCTCAAGACGTTCAATGACGCTAATTCGTTTTTAACATATTGATAATCAGCGTTTGTGGGGATGTATAGCGACACATCTTTCCCGTCGGCAGTTTTGATTATCGGTTTGGAAATGTAAAGATAGTTTCTTGCGAAAAATACAACAACAATACCGATTACCACGAAGATAATCATTAGTGGGCCATATGACTTCCTGCGTCTTCTCATTTTGTGTTAATCAATTGATATTCAACTTGATCGATAAAACCTTCTGATGTCCTATACCATTGTTTTTTCACTCCGCATCTTTCAAATCCCAATGATTCGAAAAGGAACATGCTTTCGACGTTAGATGCCAACATCAATGCGTATATCTGATTGAGTAACAATGTGTTAAAACAATAACTCGACAATAATCCTATTGCGTTTTTTGCATAACCTTTGCCACGATATTTCTCGTCGATTAAAACTCCGAAGCCCGCTCTCAAATTGAACTCGTCGTAATCATAAATGTCGATGCATCCGACCTGGGTGCCGTTTTTTGTGTCTTCAATCATCAAACGGAGCTGTTTCTCGCTCATTAAGTCGTTGTTGTTAAATAGGAATTGCTCGATTTGACGCATCGAGAAGGGGACTCGTGTCTCGCTGTCGTGCCATACACGCATGTCGTTTTCCCAGCGATATATCAATTCGGCATCGTTGGGTTCCGCAATTCTCAATGAGACAATATCGTTTTTAATAAACATCATTTTGCAAAGATATAAAATCCGTCGAAAACATGCGTCGCCGGACCTGATAAAATTATGTTTTTGATAGAATTTTCAGTTTTTTCGAACCTCACATTGAGAGTGGCGAGGGTTGTTTTTATGTTGATGTTGTCGCCTCCGTACCACAATGCCGCAGCTATAGCTGAAGCTGTCACGCCAGTGCCGCAAGCCAGGGTCTCGTCTTCGACACCACGCTCAAAAGTTCTGATATGATACTGGTTGTCAATGATTTCCATAAAATCGACATTCACGCCGTCTTTGGAAATTTTCTTGTCATTTCTGATTTCTGCCCCGTGTTTTCTTACGTCGTAATTCATTAAATCTTTGACGCGAGTCACATAATGAGGCGAGCCGGTATTGATAAGGAGCCGGTCATCATTCAAATCATAGCTTTCAATGTCGCGCATGGTTAGGGAAACCATGTATTCGTTGTCGGAATTCTTTGAAACCAATGCTTTGTGAACGCCGTCAATTGTTTCATATTCAATGTGTTGTGGCACCAAACCTTCTTCTACAGCGAACGCCGAGATACATCTGCCGCCATTTCCGCAGAAAGTGCTTTCGTGACCGTCGCAGTTATAGTATTTCATCTTGAAATCATACTTTTCAGAAGGTAAAACGATGATCAAACCGTCTGCGCCGACACCTGTTCTGCGGTCGCAAATTTCTTTAACCTCATCGTCCGACAACTTGACAGATGAATTTATGGCATTTATCATGACAAAATCGTTGCCCGCGCCATGATATTTGCTGAATTTAATTTTATGATAATCAGAGTTTTGCATAATTGTTTAAAAATATTTCACCAAAAGAAAAAGTTTGGCAAGAAATTTGTTGTAAAAATAGTAAATATTTTTGAAAAAGGCACAAGAATATTAAAATTTTAGCGTTAGTAAGCTAAGAAACTTTAAAACTCAATAAAATGAAGAAGTTGTTTTTTCTAATTGGAATGATGTGTGTGGCTCTGGTCAGTAGGGCTGATGGTGTCAATTTTTCTGATGCGGCTGAAAAGACTGTGAATACGGTGGTTCATATCCAAGCTGAGATTGTGACGCGTGGAAACAGCTACTATGATTTTTTCGGACCGCTGCTTGAGCAGATTTATGGCAGACGTATTCAGGTGCCTGACAATGTGTCGATTGGATTCGGCTCAGGTGTCGTGATTTCACCCGACGGTTATATCGTAACTAACAACCATGTTGTGGAAAATGCGAGGAAAATTGTGGTGACGTTCAACGACAAGCACAAAAGAGAGGCTACGATCATCGGCACGGACCCGACCACAGATATCGCTTTGATTAAGGTTGACGCTGAAAATCTTGAGTTTCTCACTTTTGGGGATTCCGACAAGGTCAGAGTGGGCGAGTGGGTGCTTGCAGTCGGTAACCCATTTAACCTGACGTCAACAGTGACTGCCGGTATTGTGAGCGCTAAGGCAAGGAATATCAATATTTTAGGCGAAGGCACCATTGAGTCGTTCATTCAAACTGATGCTGCGGTGAATCCTGGCAACAGTGGCGGAGCTTTGGTCAACATTAACGGTGACTTGATCGGCATCAATGCTGCAATAGCATCGCGTACAGGCGGTTTCGAAGGCTATTCGTTCGCCATTCCTTCCAATATCGCTAAAAAAGTCGTTGAGGACTTCCTGATTTACGGCTCGCTCCAACGCGCTTATCTTGGCATTTCTATGATTGAAATAACTGAGGAATTCGGTGATTATAAAGGACTTGACTATCTTTCCGGAGTTTACGTAGCCGATGTTTTTCAAGGTGGCGCTGCCCAGAAGGCGGGCATAAAGAAAGATGATATCATCTTGAGCGTCAACGGCTTGACAGTCGACACGAGAGCTCAGCTGATGGGAGCACTGGGACAATACCGCCCGAATGACGTGGTGGATGTGAAAGTCAAACGTGGTGAAAAAGAAAAAATGATTAAGGTGACTCTGACGAGTTATCCTCAATAAAACAATAAAGATATGAGACAATTAAAGATTTCGAAATCAATAACAAACCGTGAGCAAGGCTCACTCGATAAATATCTATCCGACATAGCGAAGGAGCCGATGATAAGCCCAGAAGAGGAAGTTGAACTCGCACAGAAGATTAAGCTGGGCGATCAGATAGCCCTTGACCAACTGGTGAGAGCAAACCTCAGATTCGTTGTTTCTGTTGCAAAACAATATCAAAATCAAGGACTTGGCCTTGCTGATTTGATTAACGAAGGTAATGTCGGACTCATCAAGGCGGCGCAGCGTTTCGATGAGACGAAAGGTTTCAAATTCATTTCGTATGCGGTGTGGTGGATTCGACAGGCTATCCTGCAGGCCGTTGCCGAGCAGTCACGCATGGTGCGACTGCCTCTGAATCAGGTCGGATTTTTGAGCCGTGTGAAGAAAACAGCATCATATCTCGAGCAGCTTCACCAGCGCAAGCCGACAATAAAGGAAATTGCCGAAGAGCTTGAAATGCCAGAAGAAAAGGTCGAATCAATAATGAAAATAAGCTCCAAAGAGATCTCGATGGACGCACCTGTCACCGGCGATGACGATTTGACATTCATCGACACCGTCGTGCCTGAAGATAATAACGATGCCGACAAACAAATAGTCTCTGAGACTGAATCGGCAGAGATAAAACGCTCATTATCAGTGCTTACCGAGAAAGAGCGTATGGTTATAAAATATTATTTCGGACTGGAGACAAGTCATGCCTACACATTGGAGGAAATCGGTTATATGCTTGACATGACACGTGAACGTGTGCGTCAGGTGAAAGACAAAGCTTTGAAAAAACTGAGAGCACGTTCGAAAAAAAGTTTGCTGCATGTGTACAATGATGATTAAAATTTTGTAATTTTGCGCCTCATTGTTTGAAATAAATTTTTTATGAACAAAAATTCAATTATTGGCATTATCCTTATTATAGGAGTTTTGGTTGGATGGTCAATTTGGGTAACACCATCTAAAGAGGAAATCGCAAGACAAAGAGAGATTCAAGACTCTATATATCAAGCAAATAGAGCCCGTTATGTCGAGGATTCGATACGTTTCGTGGAGGCGCAAAAGACATCAGAACAACAGCTGTCGGCAAAATCTGACAGCAACGTCGCATCTGACGCTGTAATGCGCGATAAATATGGCGTTTTCACCACAACGGCGAAAGGCGAGGAAAAACTCTATACTATTGAAAATGACGTCCTTAAGATGACCTTGACGACGAAGGGCGCATATGTCAAGACAGTTGAACTGAAAGACTATAAAACATGGGATTCACTGCCTCTGATTGGCTTCGACGAAAACACCTCAAAGTTTAATCTTTCGTTCTTCGCATCAAATAGAAATGTCAATACTATTGACCTGTTCTTTACTCCATATTTGAATAATTACCCTTACGATGGCGACGAAAAAATCGTGGTGGGCGAAAAACCTCTGGTTTTCAGCTTCAGAGCCTACTCGGATGATTTGACAGATGTGCTGAACCCTAACCAATATGTCGAGTTTACCTATACCATCACAAAAGATGAATATATGGTTGATTTCGATGTGAAGACTGTCAATATGAAAAACATCATCGCATCGAACACCAATTTTATCACTATTGACTGGTATGTCGACCTTCTGAAGCAGGAGAAAGCCGTTGACCGTTACAATGGCTCCAATGTCTATTACAAGTTTTTAAGCGATGACGTTGAATCGCTTAGCGGTGATCGTGGCGGCGAGAAAGACGGTGAGAAAGACCTTCGCGCTAACCTCAAATGGCTGTCGTTTAAACAGCGTTTCTTCAGCTATTCGTTGATCGCCAAGGATTATTTCAGCTCAGCAATAATTGGACTGAAAACCGATGTCAGAAGCTCAAACCCACGTTATCTCAAGACAATGTATGCGGCTGTTGATGTGCCATTTGACGCATTCCAGGAAAATAACACCATGGCAATGCAGTTTTACTTCGGTCCTAACAGCTTGAAAATCATGGATAAATATGGTCTCGACCTTGACAAGCAGATACCTCTTGGCGGTAAGCTTGTGGGCTGGATCAACAGATATATCGTTGTCAATGTGTTCGACTGGCTTGGCAGCTACGGCTGGAACTACGGTATCGTGATTCTGGTTCTGACCGTCATCATCAAGCTGGCTTTGATGCCGTTTGCATACAAATCGTATCAGTCGACGGCCAAGATGCGTGTCTTGAAGCCTGAAATCGATGAAATCAACGCAAAATATCCCGATGAAAGGGACAATATGAAGAAACAGCAGGCGGTGATGGATCTCTACAAGAGAGCCGGTGCCAGCCCGACATCAGGCTGCCTGCCGGTGTTACTTCAGCTGCCAATCTTGTGGGCCGTGTTCCGTTTCTTCCCGTCGAGTATCGAGCTCCGTCAGCAGCCGTTCCTCTGGGCCGACGACCTCTCGACATATGACAGCATCCTCGACCTTGGGTTCAACATCCCGTTCTACGGTGACCACGTCAGCTTGTTCACATTATTGATGACAATTACGACAATTCTTTACACCTATATCAATAACAAGCAGATGGCGGCTACCAACCAGCAGGGTATGAAGGGAATGAAGGTTATGTTGTATATCATGCCGATTATGTTCCTCGGATTGTTCAACAGCTATTCAGCTGGTTTGAGCTATTATTACATGCTGGTGAATGTCATCACGTTCATCCAAATGTACTTGTTCAGAGTTTTCACAGATGAAGACAAGCTCCGTAAGAAAATTGAGCTTGCGAAACAGAGACCTGTGAAGAAGTCGAGATTCCAGAAAAGACTGGAGGAGATGCAGAAACAGCAGCAGCAGGCACAGAGAAGAAGATAATTGAACTCTCACAGATTGAAAATATCGGTGTAAATCTGTGTAATCTGTGAGAGAAAGGATAGTATGTTACCAGATAGGATTTACATCATCGGTTATATGTGTTCCGGTAAGTCGTCGATTTCGCGGAAATTGGCGGCACGATTAGGCTATGAGCCGTACGACACCGATGACTTGTTCGAAGAGAAGTATCATATCAGTGTGCAGGATTTCTTCGAGAAATACGGCGAGGATTATTTCCGGAAGTTTGAATCGGAGATTTTGAAAAAGACAGGCGAGATGCATCATGTGGTGATTTCCACGGGCGGCGGAACGCCTTGTTTTTTTGATAACATGCAGTGGATGAAAGAAAATGGGACAACGGTCTTTGTGAAAGTCAGTCCGCAAACGGCTTTTCACAGAATCATGAACGCGAAGCGCAAACGTCCTCTGGTGTATGGCAAATCTGAAGATGAGCTGCGTCAATACATTGAAAATCACTACAATTCGCGTCTGCCGATGTATGAACAGGCGAATATTATTGTAAAAGGCGAGAACTTTGCCATTGATGAGGTTATCAACTACCTATCTCAACTCTAAAAGCACCACGTTCTCCACATGCTGGGTGTGCGGGAACATATCGACAGGCTGCACGGCTTTCACGGCATACAAATCATCAAGTAATTGTAAATCACGAGCTTGCGTGGCTGGGTTACAGCTGACGTAGACAATCTTTTTAGCCTTAATCTTCTTAAGCTGTTCGATGACTTTGTCGGCCATTCCTGCGCGAGGCGGGTCGGTGACGATGAAATCAGGCTTCCCGTGCTCGGCGATGAACTCGTCGGTGAGCACCTTGGCCATGTCGCCGGCGAAGAAACTGGTATTTGTGATGTTGTTGAACTGCTCGTTTATCTTGGCGTCGACGATGGCTTCCTCGACGTATTCGATGCCGACGACCTGTTTCACGAAACGTGAGAAATACAAGGCGATGGTGCCTGTGCCGGTGTAGAGGTCATACATCAGCTCGTCGCCCTGCACGTTGGCGAGGTCGAAAGCCGCCTTGTAGAGTCTTTCCGCCTGATACACATTGGTTTGGAAGAACGAGACGGGTCCTACGCGGAACTTCAAGTCGTCGAAACCAGGGCGCGGTGACTTCATCGTTTCCACCAGATAAGGCTCGCCTTTGAGGCATTCAAACGGCAAATCCGAGATGGTGTCGTTGAACTTGCTGTTGATGACGAGCATCAGCGAGATTATCTGCGGGAACTGTTCCGAAAGGGCAGGGATGAGCTCGTTTCTTACGATGTCGTTTTCCTCGTTTATCACTATGATGACCATGAATTCGCCCTTTCCGTTGCATCGTATTATGACGTTGCGCATGGTGCCTTGGTGGGCTCTCACGTTATGATAAGAGAGCTTGTGTTTCATGGTGAAGTCCTTGATAAACAAGCGTATATCGTTCGACGGGTCAGCTTGCAGATAACATTTCTCGATGTCGATGACGCGGTCGAACAAGCCTGGCAGATGGTAGCCGAAGCCTTTGCAGTCTTCCTCGGTGTAGGTGCCAGCTGGAGCGCCGTCGGTGAGCCATTTGCGGTTTGAGAAGCTGTATTCGAGCTTGTTACGATAGTAAAACTGTTTCTCGCAGCCCAGAATAGGCATCATATCGGGGTATTCTATCTTACCGATGCGGTCGAAGTTGTCTTTTATCTGTTTCTGTTTGTAATACAGTTGCCATTGATAGTCAAGGTGTTGCCACTTGCAGCCGCCGCAGAGGCCGAAATGCTGGCAGACGGGCTTCACGCGCTTGTCGGATTCTTTTTTAATGTTGAGAATCTTGCCGTCGAAGCAATTGGATTTTTTCTTAAACACTTGGATATCAACGATATCGCCTGGTGCTCCGAACGGGATAAACACTACTTTCTCATCGGGTTTGGCAATGCTCATGCCTTCCGAGCCTGCGTCGATGATTTCGACGTCTTCGATATACTGTGGTTGACGAATTTTTTTCATGGTGCAAAAATACGTTTTTTTTATTTTGAAAAATGAAATCCTAATTGTAATTTTGCCAATAAAATTTGATGACATGAAAAAAATCAACCCGACTATTGACTTGGAGAAGCAGATTGGCACACAGATTTACGAGGCTTTGCAGGGCTCCGTGGTGGATGAGGTCTTGACAAAGAAATCGATTTTATAATGTTTTATAGTTCTGTTAACGTATCTATTTCATGCTCGTCATAGATGTTTTTTAAATGCAACCAGACGGTTGATAAGATGTCAAACTGTTCTTTTTCATAAATTTAAATTTTTAGAAACTTCGCTGCAAAAATATACTAAAGACCCATATCAGTCAAGCGAAAAAGTGTTAAAAAAATAATAAAACTGGCTGCACATAGAAAAAAGTTTGTATATTTGCAATTACATAACACGAGAAAATGCAAAAAAAGATATATACCGCCATTTCAGATAACAGCAGAAATATTAACAATGGTATCTGAAATATCCGAACATGCTACGGTGTTTGCTGGATAGTATAAAGGAATATGAAGTAACGGATAAAGTAGTGGATAAAACATTGGGAAATAGTGAGCTGGAGCTGGTTAATCTGATAAAAAAGAATAAAAGCATCACCATACCGGAAATGATGCAAAAGACAGGCCTTTCGGATAGTGGAGTAAGGAAAATATTGTCGGGATTGAAGAAAAAAGGCGTTATTGAGAGGGTGGGGGCCAATAAAAATGGTTATTGGAAACTATAAACAATAAACCGTAAACTGTAAACTTTATTTTTGCATTGATAATTTTTATCGTCATGAAGATTCCTGATATAAAAACCTCACGCTTGGCCGACGCCTACACCATGGAGCACGAGCCTATTAGCTCTGTCGATTTGATGGAGCGCGCCGCCACACAGATCTATTTCTGGCTGATGCGTAACCTCAAGTCGAAAGAGGTGTCGATTAAAATCTTCTGCGGCATGGGCAACAACGGCGGCGACGGACTGGTGCTGGCACGACTGCTGGCGACAAATGATATTTTCGCGCAGGTTTATATAGTTCATGTGAGTGACAATTTCAGCCACGACTGCGAGGTGAACTACGAGCGCCTGAAAGAGATTCCGGAAGTCCCGATGTACGGCATCTTTTCAGAAGAAGATTTTCCGAAAATCAATGATAATGATATCGTTATCGATGCTTTGTTTGGCTCTGGCTTGAACCGCCCGCTGGAAGGATTGGCAGCTGAGATGGTGAATCATATCAATGATAATCACGCGATTAGGATAGCAATAGACATCGCCTCGGGATTGAACGGCGACTCTATTGGCATACCAACAAATCCTATTGTTCGCGCCGATTATACCGTTTCGATGCAATTTCCGAAGATGGCGTTTCTGTATCCTGAAAACGAACCGTTTGTCGGCAAATGGGAGGTCATGGATATAAAAATTCATCCTGATTATATTGAAAATGTGGAGACAGCGAATTTCTACACCACTTTGGATGTCGTCAAACCTCTGATTCACAAACGCGGAAAACACTCTCACAAAGGCACATTCGGCCACGCCCTGCTAATTGCCGGCTCAACAGGAAAAACAGGTGCCGCTTTGTTGGCATCGGAATCCTGCCTGCGCTCAGGTGTCGGCCTGCTCACCACGCATCTGCCCAAAGCGGCAATGCTGCCGTTGCAGGTTTATCTTCCTGAAGCAATGATAAGTCCTGACAAGTCTGACGATTGCTTCTCGCAAGTGCCTGATTTACAACCATATAATGCGATAGGAGCAGGACCGGGATTAGGCAAATCGGAAGAAACTGCCAACGCTTTGAAACGTCTAATCCAGGAAGCAAAAGTGCCAATGGTTTTGGATGCCGATGCGTTGAACATCATTTCCGAAAACAAGACATGGCTCTCGTTTCTGCGTGAACGAACCATCATCACACCGCATCCGAAGGAGTTTGAACGTCTGTTTGGCAAGACCGACAACTCGCAGCAACGCTTTGAACTGCAACGCGAGATGTCGAAACAATACAATATCATCATTGTTTTGAAAGGAGCCAACACGTCGATTACCTTCCCGAATGGAAGCTGTTTCTTCAATTCTACAGGAAACCCCGGCATGGCGACGGCTGGCAGCGGCGATGTCCTGACAGGCATCATATTATCGCTTTTAGCACAGCGTTACACTCCGGAAGAGGCAGCAATAATTGGTGTTTTCATGCATGGCAGGGCAGGGGACAAGGCTGCAGCGGAAAAAGGTATGGAAGCGATGATTGCGAGTGACATTATTAATAGTTTAGAGTTTAGAGTTAAGAGTTAAGAGTTAAGAGTTAAGAGTTTAGATAGTTGATAGTTTTAAGTTTATAGTTGGTTGTATGAAAAGAATTGTTGTAATAATTACATTGTTGCTGGTTGCGTCATTATCTTGCAACCGGGAGAATTATTCAAATCTGCAAAAGAATGAGCACGTCGCGGAAGCCGTTCAGGTGGCTGTCGCTGAAGATATCCTGGAGAATGCTTCAGAGGTTGTCGCAGAGCCCCATGAATATCATCTGAGCATCCTGATTGCAGGCGATTTCATGCAGCACGGGCCACAGATTAAAGCAGCATTGCGCCCTGACGGCTCATATAACTACGACGAGTGTTTCGCTCGTGTGAGACCTGTTATTGAGGATGCCGACGTCGCCATTGGCAATTTTGAAGTCACCCTTGGCGGAAAACCATACGCGGGATACCCACGTTTCAGCGCCCCCGACGAGTATCTGCAGGCGATAATCGACGCTGGAATAGACATAGTCTTGACGGCAAACAACCACTGCCTCGACACTGGAAAGGATGGTCTGGAACGCACGATTATGATGATGGACTCGGTCGGCATACCGCATATTGGCACATATGTGGATGAGTTTGAACGTGATGAGAATTATCCTTATATTTTGGAACAGAACGGGATACGTGTGGCAATTCTCAATTTCACATACGGCACCAACGGCCTCGCAGTTGAGGAACCGAATATTGTGAATATGATGGATACCGCGATAATCGCAGTGGATTTGGTTACAGCTAAAGAAGTGAATCCTGACGTGATTATTGCCATCCCGCATTGGGGCATCGAATATCAGACCTTGCCTTCGAAAGAACAGCGTCGGATGGCTGACTGGCTGATTGACAATGGTGTTGACCATGTCATAGGAGGTCATCCGCACGTGGCACAGCCGATGGAACTGCTCAACAACGGAAAGAATTTTGTAGCATATTCGCTTGGAAACGTCATCAGCAACCAGTCGATGCCAAACACATTCGGAGGTTATATGGTGCGCCTCGATTTCGTTAAAAACGACTCTCTGACGATGCTCTCCGACTGCGCTTATATACCATATTGGGTGAGCCGTCCTCACGACAACGGTTTCAAGCATAACTACCGAATGCTCCCGTTGGATGAGCCCGATTCGTTGCTGACAAAAAAAGAAAGACAGCAACGCGACACGATAAGCGAGTCGATGAGGACATTGTTCAAAGAGCAAAATGTCGGTGATATCAAGGAAATAGGGTTTTAAATAACTATAAAAGAAATAAATATCTAAAAGAAATAAATAGCTGACAATATTTTGCTAAATTAGAAAGATTATTTTTGTTGAAAACTTTTTCAAAATTTCGTTAAATTTTAATGAAAAAAATATTATTATTGCAAGTGTAAATATTGATATGGCGAGTGATAAAAATAATCTGGTATGGCAAGGATATATGACAATATAGATATTAAGTTTTCAGAAGGTTTACAAGGTGTCATTACCAATGTTGGAGTGAAGCGTGTGGATTTCTGTGTGGGATATTTCAACCTTCGTGGATGGAATCTTGTGGTTGACCAAGTGGATGCACTTTCGGGTGATTATGTTTATGAAAACGATGAGCGAGTGTTTCGCAAGTGCCGTTTGCTGATTGGGATGCATCGACCTGCTGAAGAATTGATTAGGGAATTGTATTCTGGAAAGACATTGCCTGACGCCAACTATGTTGCCCAATGCAAGTTGGAAATTGCCCGCGACTTCAAGAGACAACTGCAATTGGGCCTGCCAACCAAACAGGATGAGTTTACCTTGCGTCGTCTTTCCGCCCAAATGAAAGACGAAAAAGTGTGCGTGAAGTTGTATCTTCGTGAGCCGCTTCATGCAAAATTGTATCTGGCGCATCGGCCTGATGACAACTTCAACAAGATACAAGCCATTATGGGCAGTAGTAACTTGACTTACTCAGGCTTGACCAAACAAGGTGAGTTGAATGCTGAGTTTGGCGACAGCGACAGCGCTGAGAAACTATCCCGTTGGTTTGATGACCGCTGGGAAGACAAGTTCTGCTTGGATATAACCAAAGAACTCATCGAAATCATCGATAACAGTTGGGCTGGAGAAAAGATAATCCCACCCTATTACATCTATCTGAAAACAGCCTACCATCTCAGCGAGGAAGCTCGTTTGGGTATCAAGGAGTTTACTATCCCTGCTGAGTTCAAAAGCTCATTGTTTGATTTCCAGCAAACTGCTGTCAAGATTGCCGCTCGACACCTGAACAATGAAAAACGTGGTGGTGCGATGATTGGCGATGTGGTTGGCTTGGGTAAGACCATTACGGCTTGTGCCATTGCCAAGATGTATGAAAACAGTTTTGGAAGCAACACATTGATTATTTGTCCAGCCAATTTGCAAGAAATGTGGGCGAAATACCGTAACCAATATGATTTGAAGGCAGACATCATGTCAATGGCCAAGCCAATTGATGTGGATAATGCACGTTATTACCGCCTGATTATCGTTGACGAAAGCCATAACCTGCGCAACAATCAAGGCGTTCGGTACAAGAACATCAAAGACCTTATCCAAAAGCAGGATTGCAAGGTGTTGTTATTGACGGCTACGCCTTACAACAAACACTATCAGGACTTGAGCAATCAGCTTCGATTATTCCTTGATGATGATGCCGACTTGGGCATTCGTCCAGAGGCCTACATCCGACAATTAGGCGGCGAGAGGAAATTCAACGAAAAGCACGAGGACTTCATCCGCAGCATCAAGGCGTTTGAGCGAAGCGAATGTCAGGAGGACTGGCAGGAACTGATGAAGTTGTTTCTGGTGCGCCGTACCCGTACCTTCATCAAGGAGAATTATGCCAAAACCGACCCAAGTAATGGCCGCAAATATCTGGAGTTTAAAGACGGACATAAATCCTATTTTCCAGATCGTGTTCCCAAGGCCATCAAGTTCAAGACGGTGGCAGGCGATCAATATAGCCGCTTGTATTCCGAAAGCATGATTGCCATGATGGAGAGTCTGGAATTGCCTCGTTATGGTTTGATACAATACTTAGACGAGAAAAAAGCTGAGGAGGCGTCAAAGTTCGAGCAGAACATCATCGAAAACTTATCTCGGGCCGGAGCGCGAATGATGGGTTTTTGCAAAAGCACTTTCTTCAAACGTATCGACAGCAGCGGCTTCTCTTTCCTGCTCACCATATTCCGCCATATCTTGCGCAACGCTGTATTCATCTATGCCATCGAGAACAAGCTCAAGTTACCCATCGGCGATGAAAACACCTTCCCCGAAGATTATTTGGACGATGCCGACATCAACGACATCTTTGAACATGACAACGAGGAAGAAGAACGCAAATCTGGCGACGAGCTTATCCAAATTCCCAACGATATGAAAGTGTATATGAAAAAGGCGGAGGAATATTACAACAGCTTAGTTGGGAAGAACAACGTCCAATGGATTGATTCAAAATATTTCAAGCGGACACTGAAACAAAAGCTCAACAAAGACTGCGAGACTTTGATTAAGATGATTAACTTGTGCGGAGATTGGAATCCAAAGACCGACCAGAAGCTGGACGAATTGGAAGACTTGATTAACAAGACGCACAAAGGCGAGAAAGTAATCGTTTTCACCCAATATTCCGACACGGCAAACTACGTCTTTCATCAGTTGAAAAAGCGTGGCTTGACCCCAATTGACAAAGCTACAGGCAATTCACAGAACCCAACAGCCATCGTCGACCGCTTCTCGCCCATCAGCAACAAGGCTGATGTGGCAAAGGAAAACGAATTGAGGGTGCTCATTGCAACCGATGTGCTCAGCGAAGGACAAAACTTGCAGGATGCCCATGTCATCGTCAACTACGACCTGCCTTGGGCCATCATCCGATTGATTCAACGGGCGGGCCGTGTGGACCGTATCGACCAAAGCTCCGAACAGATTTTCTGCTATTCATTTTTCCCTGCCGACAAGGTTGAAGAAATTATCCGCTTGCGCCGCAGGTTGAACGACCGTATCAACGAGAATGCTAACATCGTTGGAAGTGATGAGGTCTTCTTCGAAGGTAACGAGCAAAACTTGCGCGATATGTACAACGAAAAGAGCGGTAGTCTGGACGAAGATGAGGACGACACCGATGTTGACCTTGGGTCGCAGGCCTGGCAGATTTGGAAAAACGCCACTGATGCCAATCCCAAATTAAAGCAAATCATCCCCGAATTGAGCAACATCGTTTATTCCACCAAAGCCGCACCAAACGGTTTGGAGGACGGCGTGATTACCTACGCCAGAACTTACAACGACTTTGATGTGTTGTCTTGGTATAACTCAAAGGGCGAGATGGTGAGCCAATCGCAGAAACGCATCTTGCAGGCTATGGCTTGCGCCATCGACGAGCCTCGTTTGGAGCCACAAGACAACCATTTGGAACTGGTTGATAAGGCTGTGCAAAACATCAGAACTGAGAATACCAATGTGGGCGGCATCCTTGGCAGTCGTTTCAGCACCAAACGCCGCATCTATGAATTGCTGAATCATTACTATGAGCAACCCGATGACATCTTCAATCAAGACAAGAAAGAGTTTTTGAAGTTTGCCATTGACCAAATCTATAACTATCCTTTGCTCGAGAATTCCAAGTTCATCCTTGGTCGTATGATGCGTACAGGCAGCTCACAAGACGACATTGTGGACACAGTCATCGAAATGTACAAGAACGGCAATCTTTGTCGCATTGATGAGGACAAAACCAAGCACAAAGACCCCGTCATTATATGCTCCATGGGGCTGAAACACGAATAAAACAAATCAAAGATATGACTAAACGAGAAGCATTACAACTGTTTGAACAAAGAAAGGTCCGTACCGTTTGGGACGACCAAGAAGAGAAATGGTATTTTTCCATTGTGGATGTGTGTGCTGTACTTACGGACAGCCCTAATCCTCGGAACTACTGGAAAGTATTGAAACACAGACTTGTAAAAGAAGGAAATGAAACGGTTACAAATTGTAACCAGTTGAAATTACTAGCCGAAGATGGAAAAAAGCGTTTGACTGATGTTGCTGATACAGAGCAACTTTTCCGCCTCATCCAATCCATCCCTTCGCCCAAGGCCGAGCCTTTCAAGCAATGGATGGCTCAAGTGGCAAGCCAGCGCATCGACCAAATGCAAGACCCGGAAAGGAGTATCGACCAGGCCATCATCGACTACAAACGATTGGGCTACAGTGATGCTTGGATCAACCAGCGCATCAAGTCAATCGAGGTGAGGAAAGAGCTTACCGACGAATGGAAACGCACTGGCATAAAGGAAGGCTTGGAATATGCCTCGCTTACCGACATCATTACTCGCGAATGGAGCGGCTTAACGACCAAGCAATACAAGCAATTCAAAGGCTTGAAAAAAGAGAACTTGCGCGACAATATGACCAACCTCGAAATTGCCTTCAACATTTTGGCAGAGGCATCGGCCACGGAACTTTCCAAACAACGCGACCCGCAAGGTTTCCAACAGCAGGCAAAGGTCGCAAAAGATGGCGGCAGTGTGGCCAAAGTTGCACGCAAGCAATTGGAAAACCAACTGGGGCATAGCGTTATCTCGCCAGCAAAGGCCAGCGACTACTTGCTCCCGGAACAAACTGATTCTACAAACAACGACACCGACAATGAACAGACGGACCTTTAACCAATACGTTTCAGAAAGCAATTTCCGCGAACTGTTTATCAGCGAAATGGGCTGGAACAACCCGCAAGGACAAACGCTCTTCGACATCATAATTGACGAAACGCCTTTTGAGTTTCAACTGATTGCCGAACGCAGCGGCTTCCAAGTGCTCACTTGCCTTGTGGATGCCATTCCAACATCATCGCTGTGCAAGAAACTCGACACGCGCTTGCGCCGCTCGGCCAACGACTATATTTGTATCTTCATACAGAAAGGTACAAGCCATCATCTGTGGGCTGTGCCGGTGAAAAAGGTGGAGAAACGCGACATCGTTTTGGTCGAATATCTTAACGCGGAAGCCGCAGGTTTCCTGTTCGAGAAAATCGAGGGTCTGTCGTTCGAATTGGACGAGAGAAGCACTATCACAGATGTGGTGGAACGGGTGCAGGCGGCTTTCATCGTCAATTCCGAAAAGGTCACCAAGGACTTCTATACAGGATTCAAGAAAGAGCACACCAACTTCGCCAAGTTCATTTCGGGCATCGACGACCAGATTGCCGACAAGGACAACCGCAACAAGCAATGGTACACCTCGGTGATGCTCAACCGCTTGATGTTCTGCTATTTCATCCAAAAGAAAGGCTTCCTCGACGGGGATGTGGATTATCTGCGCCACAAGTTGGAATGGACGCAACAAGAGCGAGGCGAAAACCGCTTTTTCAGCAGTTTTTACAAAGGTTTTCTGACCACCCTTTTCCATGGCGGACTGAACGCGCCGAAACACGACCGCGATTTCGAAAATGTGTATGGCCGCATTCCCTACCTCAACGGCGGTATGTTCGATGTGCATCAAATTGAACAGGATTATGCCGAACTCGACATTGCCGACGATGCCTTCATCAGTCTGTTCGACTTCTTCGACAAGTGGCATTGGCACCTCGACGACCGCCTCACCGCCACGGGAAAGGACATCAATCCCGATGTGCTGGGCTATATCTTTGAGCAATACATCAACGACCGCGCCCAAATGGGAGCCTACTACACCAAGGAAGACATCACCGAATACATCGGGCGCAATACCATCGTTCCCTATCTGATGGATGCCACCCGCAAGCACGACGAAAAATCCTTCAAGCCCAATGGCGAGGTGTGGGCTTTTCTCAAACAGAACGGAGACAGCTACATCTTCGACGCCGTGAAGAAAGGCAAAGGCTTGGAGATTCCCGATGAGATTGCCATTGGCCTCGATACCCAGCAGCCTAATCTCTTGGAACGCCGCAAGCATTGGAACGACCGCACCCCGGAGGCGTTTGCTTTGCCCACCGAGATTTGGCGCGAAACCATCGAGCGTTTGCAGCGTTACAACAGCATCAAGGCGAAGATTGAAAACGGCGAGATAACGAGTATCAACGATTTCATCACCTACAACCTTGACATTCGCCAGTTTGTTTACGACCTGTTGAACCACACCAACGACCATCTTTTGGTGAAGCATTTCTATGCCGAATTGCAGAAGGTGACCATTCTTGACCCCACTTGCGGCTCGGGCGCATTCCTGTTTGCCGCGCTGAATATCCTTGAGCCTTTGTATGAGGTCTGCATCAGCCGTATGCAGGAGTTCCGTGAGCAGAACCCCAACCTGTTTAAGGACGAGTTGCAGGAGATTGAGCACAAATACCGCAGCAACATCCAGTATTTCATCTACAAGAGCATCATTTTGCGCAACCTTTATGGCGTTGACATTATGGTGGAGGCCACCGAGATTGCCAAACTGCGCCTCTTCCTGAAGATGGTGGCCGTGGTGGAGGTGAACAAGCGCGAAGCCAACCTCGGCCTTGACCCCTTGCCCGACATCGACTTCAACATCCGATGCGGCAATACCCTTGTGGGCTATGCCACGAAAGCAGAACTGGACCGCGACTTGAGTTTTGCCAAGGACATTATGGAGGAGTTGGCCAACCAGGAACTGAAACAGAAGTTGGAGGACGAGATGGACAAGGTGGCGCACACTTATGATATGTTTAAGCACATCCAACTCACGCAAGGCGACGATATGGCCACTTTTAAACGCGCCAAAGCCGACCTGAAGGAACGCTTGAAAGCCTTGAACGATCTGCTCAACCGCCGCTTGTTTATGGCTTCGGCAGGGGCTGACTACGAGGCTTGGCTTGCCTCGCACCAGCCTTTCCATTGGCTGGCCGAATTCTACGAAATCATCAACGGCAACGGCGGCTTTGATGTGATTATTGGAAATCCACCGTATGTTTCGATGAGCGAGATAAATTACCTCAAGGGCGATGAGACTTATAATTGCAGTGATTTGTATGGTTTCGTTATTCGCCGAGTTACCCAAATACTTAATCCAATTGGGTTTCATGGTTTTATAGTAATGCATAATTTAGCATTTAGTCGTAATTTCAGTCATGTGAGAAACTTGCTTCTAAACAAGGAAGGTTCCCAATGGTATTCTTTCTACAGTAGAATTCCTGATGGTTTGTTTTCAGGAGATGTTAGGGTTAGAAATTGTATATATATTATGTCTTCTTTAGGCGACAACAAATATACATCAAGGCTTCATCGCTGGTTTGCAGAGCAAAGGGATGTACTATTTACGACTTCCATAGAATACAATGTTTTTAAGTATACATCAGTAATTCCGATGTTAAACTCTGAGATTATTCAAAAGACATATGAGAATACAATAGGTAAACATGTTGTTTTGACACAAAGTCCTCATGGAAAAAAGATGTATTATAAGAAAGTGGCATACAATTTTCTTTCGGTTTCTGCAATTGAGCCACCTGCATATGACAATAAAAACAAAGCTGTTTCTCAAACCGGATTGGGCACTTTGGTAATTGATGAACGTTATCATCATTATTTGTTACTATTATTATGTGGGAAGTTCTATTTGTCGAAATGGTTAACTTATGGCGATGATTTCCATATCACAGAGAAAGATTTGCTTTCGTTTACTTTCCCATTTGATTCAATAAATGATAAAGATGGATTGAAATTGAATGATTTATATAAACAATTAGTGGCTAATATGCCTAATACCGTTCAATATAAATTGAATGCAGGCATAAATGTTGGAACATTCAACACATCTGCTCTATGGGACATTACAGACGAAAGTGACATGATTTTCTATAAATATTTGTCTACCAACCCAGAAGAAATAAGGGAATTAGTTGAAAGCCATTTGGCGAAATGTGTAATCTCAAATAAAGCATAGTGTTATGATAATAGACAAAGTATTAGCGAAGCACTATGGATTCACGGAGGAGGAGTTGGACTTCATCATCAATTATGACATCAAGTATCGGATGGGGGATGAGTTGGGGGAGGAATAAGTTATATTTGACTGATTCTTTTACATACTGTGTAATAATAACATAATAGATGAAAACGAACAAGATATATAGAGCTTTATTGGATAAATCAGTGTCCAGTATGCTTGCTGCCATAGAGGTGTATAATAAGCCGAATTTCTATTATAGAGAAGACTCTTTTGCGATTCTATGTGTCAATGCATGGGAGTTGTTATTAAAAGCCGTATTGCTTAAAAAGAATCGTTACAAAATGACGTCATTATATGTAATGATTCCCAAAAAGAAAAAAGATGGCTGTAGATCAAAACACATGGAGCCAGATACAAATAGAACAGGAAATCCTAAGACAATTACGATTTATGAGGTGATTGGACGGCTTAAATTAAGTGGATTAATCCCCCAACCTTTAGAGGATAATATAGATTCAATTATTGAATTGAGAGACAATGCGATTCATTTCGCAAATTTGAAACCAATTAGCCGAACTATACAAGAATTAGGATTTGCAACAATAAAGAACTATATGAATTTTATTAAGTCAAACAATATAGAAATTGATATTTCTCAGTATAATTTTTATTTGATGCCGTTGGCATATGTAGATTCAAAAATTGATGTAGATGCCGTATTGACGCAAGAAGAAAAGAATTATGTGTCATTGATAAAAAAGAAAATAGAAGGTAAAAGAGATGATGATGATTATGATATTGCGATTTCTATTGATATTAACTTTACAAAAAGTACTTCTCTTGATGGAATAGGTGTTGTTTATGATGCGGAAGGAATTCCTGTTGAAATAAAAGAAGAAGATTTCAGAAAGCGTTTCCCCTTATCCTATACAGCTTTATGCGAAAAGTGTTCAACTAGATATACTGATTTTAAGAGGAACAAACGTTTTAATGATGTAATGAGAACCATAAAAACTGATTCGAAACTGTGCCATACGAGAAAACTTGACGACGCTAATCCAAAATCAGTGAAACAACAGTTTTATAGTTCGAATGTTTTCAAGGAGCTTGATAAAGTTTATACTAAAAAATGAATACTATTATGTTGACTATTATTATTTCGGTGTTGACAGCTGCCATTGGCGGTTTAATAGGGACATACTTTGGTGCTCGTTTTATGCGAATCCCTGAAGAAAAAAACAAAAAGAATATTCGTGAAATTGCAATTAAAGCATTGGACATTATCGCGAAATACGCAAAAAAGTCCTATAGAGAAGCTGAGAATGAATTTAACAATACACTTTCAATTACCGAAAAGCGGACAGTTATTGTCGCTTTACATAAATTAGGCATTCCCTTTGGTGTTCCATACAATGAACTGTTTAATATTAAGAAGATTTACTTTGTTGACAAAGAGATTGATAAAGAAGAAATTGATGGGATTATAATGCAAATAAACAATGGATATTGTGACAATTTGTTTTACTTAGATCCAGATACTTATTTTGCATCTAATTATACTCTTTTTGCTATGAGAAATGCTGGTAAAAGATATGTGTCGGAGATATTGTCAAAAAGCAAAGTGGACGTTGAAAAAAACATTTTAATTGAACCTGTGGATTTGGGTCAAGTTTTTAGTTTGGGTGAATTCAAGGCAATACAGGTGTTAAGAGACCAGGTTCGTGATCAAATGTACTTTGACAAGAATGGCCAACCAATTCAAGAAAAGATAAATTCCTTAATTAGGGATATAGAACTTGGATTGTGGGATTCATATTTGATGTGGAATTATGAAGCCTATCAAAACACTAGAATACAAATACAAATGGGACAGTTAATGAACGGTATGGCAACAAAGCAAACTAGCACATCAACTCAGAAGGTACAAATAGAAAGATAAAATGAACACCAAACCAAAAACTGTTGAGGGATTAAGTGAGGGAGTAAATGAGGGAATAAAACTATATGAAAGAACTTGAATATCTTGGCAACAAAGACTTGCTGAAATTGCCAAAGACGGCTTTTTTAGCATCGAATACCATTTCGTCGGAAACTGTGTTACGCTGCTATGACTGGGCAACGGAGATGCGCAATCAGGGCAAATGTGTCATCAGCGGTTTTAGTTCGAAATTGGAGAAAGATGTGCTGCACTTTCTGTTAAAAGGCCAACAACCGATAATAATGGTATTGGCGCGTCGCATGTATAAAGTTTTGCCAGATGAGCTAAAAGAGGCTGTCGAAAATAACAAATTGCTAATAATTTCCATATCAAATGCCACACGTCAATCGCGAGCGACAGCTATGACACGTAATAAATATGTTTGTGATATTGCCGATGAGGCTTTTATATTAACAAATAGCCATTAGCTTTTAATCTAACTTATCGATATTCGAGTCATCCTCAACCCTCAGATTGTCGATGATGAACTTCTGACGCTGGTCGGTGTTCTTGCCCATGTAATACTTCAGAAGCTCAGGAATCGTCATGTCGTGGCGCAGGATGATAGGCTCGAGACGCATGTTAGGTCCGATGAAATAGCTGAACTCGTCGGGCGAGATCTCGCCGAGACCTTTGAATCGTGTTATTTCAGGATGAGCGCCGAGTGACTTGATGGCGTCGACACGATCCTCGTCGGTGTAGCAATATCTCGTCTCTTTCTTGTTTCTCACACGGAACAACGGGGTCTGCAAGATGTAGAGGTGTCCGCCGCGTACCACGTCTGGGTAGAACTGCAGGAAGAATGTGAGCATCAGCAGACGGATGTGCATGCCGTCGACATCGGCATCGGTGGCGATGACGATGTTGTTGTATCTCAGATTTTCAATTGATTCGTCGATGTTTAAAGCTGCCTGCAAGAGGTTGAACTCCTCGTTTTCGTAAACGATTTTCTTTGTCAAGCCATAGCAGTTGAGAGGCTTTCCGCGAAGGCTGAACACGGCCTGTGTCTGAGCGTCGCGGCTCTTGGTGATGCTGCCCGATGCTGAGTCGCCCTCAGTGATGAACAGCGTCGACTCGAGACGTTTCTCCTGGTTGGTGTTGTAGTGTATGCGGCAGTCGCGGAGCTTGCGGTTGTTGAGGCTGACCTTCTTGGCGCTCTCGCGGGCAAGTTTCTTGATGTTGGCCATGCCTTTGCGCTCCTTCTCGTTCTGGATGATCTTGCGCATCAGGTTTTCAGCCACATCGCTATTCATGTGCAAGAATTTGTCGAAATGACGTTTGATGATATCAGTGATGTAAGCCCTGATGGTCGTCTCGCTGTCTTTATCCATGTAGTTCGACGAGAACTTTGTCTTGGTTTGGCCTTCAAACTCAGGATTGTCGACCTTTATTGACAATGCCGCGATGAACGAGCTGCGGATGTCGGATGTCTCGTATTCTTTGTTATAGAATTCTCTGATGGTCTTGGCGATAGCCTCACGGAACACGTTGAGATGTGTGCCTCCGAGAGGGTTATACTGGCCGTTGGCGAACGAGAAATACTCCTCGTTGGATGTCACATTGGAATGTGTGAATGCGCATTCGAAGTCACCTTCTTTGATGTGAATGATAGGGTAGGCGCAGGTGTCGAGCTTTCCGATTTTGCGTGTCAGCAGGTCGAGGAGGCCGTTTTTAGCCTGGTATTTCTGACCGTTGAGAATCAATGACAGTCCGCTGTTGAGGAATGCGTAGTTCCATATCATCTCGTCGACGTATTCCATAAGGAAATGGTAGTTTCCGAACAGCTCGGCATCCGGCACGAAGGTGATGTCGGTGCCGTTTTTCTGGTCTGTCGGGATGATGTCGGTCTCAGACAACAACTCGCCTTTTGAGAACTCCACTATTTTCGTCATTCCGTCGCGGAATGCCTGTGCGCGGAAGTATGATGACGCTGCGTTGGTGGCTTTTGCGCCCACGCCGTTCAAGCCCACGGCTTTCTTGAAAGCGCCGGTGTTATATTTTCCGCCGGTGTTCATCTGGCCCATACAGTCTTTGAGAGAGGCGAGAGGAATGCCTCGTCCGTAGTCGCGCACGTGCACCTTGCCGTCGTTGATGTCTATCTCAATGACCTTTCCGGCGCCCATGTTAAACTCGTCGATGCTGTTGTCGACGATCTCCTTCAGCAGGATGTAGATGCCGTCGTCGTGTGCCGAGCCGTCGCCCGCCTTGCCGATGTACATGCCAAGACGTTTACGGATGTGCTCGTTCCACGAGAGATGCTGAATCGCCTCGTCGGTGTAATCGACCGGATTAACGTTCGTGGTAAAATCTAACTCGTTGTCTTCCAATGTGTTATCTTCGATAAAATCTTCCGCCATGTTCTCAATATAAGTTTTTGCAAAAATAGTAAAAAAAGTTAAAAGATAAAAGTTAAAAGATAAAAGATTTTTGAGCCATTAGCCGTTAGCTTTTATTGTATTTAAAATTTCTGCTTTTTCTGCGTTATCTGCGTGAGAAAAAGATGTATTTTTGCACGTTTTTTTTGATATTAAAAATGAAGACAGATATTACTGCAAACAAAAAGTTTTTCGGCACAATCTGCGGCATTCTTGCGGCGGTGTTTTATGGCACTAACCCTCTGGGTGCGTTGAAGCTCTACGAGCAGGGCATGAACACCAACTCAGTGCTTTTCAGCCGTTTCAGCATGGCGTGGATTATCATCTCTATCATATTGATTATCAAGAAGGAAAACCTGAAGGTGACGAAGAGGGAGTTTGGCACTTTGACGGCTCTCGGACTGCTTTTCACGGCTTCTTCGATGACGCTTTATTTCAGCTTCAAATACATCGCGGCGGGTGTGGCTTCGACGCTTCTGTTCACTTATCCCATCATGACTGCGGTGATAATGGGCTTGTTTTTCAAGGAGAAAGCAGGTTTTAAGACGATAATAGCGATAGTTTTGTCATTGGTTGGCGTTTTGCTGCTTTATTGGAGTGATGCAGGCGGCGCCTTGGACACTCTCGGCGTGATTTTAGTACTTGTTTCAGCCCTGACTTATGCAATTTACATTATTGTTGTAAACCGCTGCCCGCTTGAGATGTCGTCGTTTAAGATAAACTTCTACGTGGTGCTTTATTGTGCTGTCGGAATGGCGGTGTTTGCCTGGCTTAGCGGACAGCCATTGCGGCTTCCACACAATGCTGTGAGTTGGTTTTATGCCTCATGGTTGGCGGTTGTTCCTGCCACATTGTCGCTTGTCCTTATGGTTTACGCCTCGAAATATGTGGGCGCCACTCCGACGGCAATTCTCGGGGCATTGGAGCCGTTGACAGCAGTATTAATCGGAATCTTCGTGTTCAATGAGCCTTTTGGCACGCGTCTCGCCATCGGTATCGTGCTGATTTTAAGTGCAGTGGTGATTACTGCTTATCAGCCGAAGAAAAAATAATCTGGTTCATCATCTCGACAAGTGTGAGTCTCAAATCACCTGTGTTGTCAAACATTTCGCGGTATCGTTGAATTCGTTTGTAGTGCTGATAATTCTTCTCAATTACAGCAGCAACATGTTTGTCATCTAAAACTAATAGGTATAGGCTGAAATTAATCTTATCGTCATATTTCAACTTAGGGTATTTCGTCATAATCTGTTGCAATGCAAAGTCAAATTCTCGTAATCAGTGCCAGCATTATTGATGATTTCTCCATTATGGATGCGGAATTTTGTCTCCTGTGATAATCAACTGAATAAGCTAAAAATGGGTAAAAAAAGTAAAAATTATCAAACATTAAAATAATTTCTAATTTTCAAAAAAAATAATCATCGCAATCATGCGTCAGGAATGGTTATGCACCTTGACGCCGGTCTAGAGATAAAGAGCCACCAAACATGCAGTCTCGGAGAAAATGTTATCAATTTTTTGTCAAAAAACAGAGAAATGCCGCCGTCATTGGTCATTCTATGGTTTAATTGTTTTTAACTATCTGTTGAAAACCAACGATTTTATCGCTGCAATCAGGGATTTCATGTCTTCTTTCGTAACCAACAGCTCCCGCGCGGAAACCTTATTGGTTTTCTTGAAGATAATCCATTGATAGACTATTATCGCAAAGTTGGTTATTGATACTGAGACACCGGCACCGACCATGCCGAACGGAGGTATCAATAGGTATAAGGCCGGCATGGTGACCGCAAACCCGACCAAAGCCGCATAAAGATTGTATTTTGGCATGTTGACGCCGGAGAAGAAATGACAGAAAACGGTGTGAGCCGAAAGAAATACAATGCCTGGAGCAAGCGCTATCATAACAGCGCGCATGTCGGCGAAATCGCGGGTGAATATCCAGGAATACACGCTGGTCGGGATGATGCAGATGATTAAAATGCTTATCGCGGTAATGACAGTGGCAGTCTTCAACAGCTGAACCGTTATCTTGCCAGCCAAGTCGTTGTCATTTAAGTTGCTTATCTTCGAAAACTGCACCATCGCGATGCTCTGCCCAATCACTTTAGGTGACTCGGCCACCTGAGAGGCGGCGCTGTAAACACCAACCTGCGCATCGCCCCAAAAGCTCTTGATAATCAGGAAGCTGAGACGTTTGTTGAGCGTCGAGACCATGTTGGTGAGCTGGATGATGCTTCCGAACTTGAACATCTCTTTGGCAGTGTTGAAAACCGACTCTCCTTTGCTTTCCTTGAGGTAAGGCCAAATTTGCGTCAAGCCGCTGACATAACCGACGATATAACCAGTAAGTAGCGAATATACGAATGCGTCGGCATTGTGGATGTCGAACACGAAGATATACACAAGCATCGAGAGCATCTGCGTCATGAACTGTATGATAAACAATATGTTGTTTGTGGCGATGCGTTCTTTGCCGAGAAGGGTGGCAAGGTTGAAGTTGTGCAGGCTGTAGATGAAAACCATCAGCAGCACCATGCCGTGATATCCCTGTGGTATGAACTCCGCGTTTTCGCCGAAAAACTTTGCGAAACGGAGGCTGAAACCTTCAGGAAGCAGTGTGCATAGATACATGATGAGGGCATATAACGCCACCACCATCGTAGTCCAGATATATGATATTTTGAACAAGGTGCGATATGACTTCCTCGGGGTGAAATAGATGAGCCCGCTGCCGGCGAGAAACTCCACGCCGATGAGAAGCAACGAAACGTCGATAAGCACAATGCCGCCGATGCCCCATGCCTCAGCTCCGAGATAGTGCGTGGCGAACCACAGCGTGACGAAGTTGCAGATGGCGTTCAACAGACGGGTGCCGAAAGTGCCGAAGATATTCCTTATCATAAATCTTTAAATCAAAGCGCAAAGATAAAGAAATTATTTTATGAAATAAAAAATCGTCGCAATAATATTTTGTGTATTTTTGCCGTTCAAACAAAGTAATGAAGCTCTCAGTCGTCATAGTGAATTACAACGTTGAGCATTTCCTCGAGCAATGCCTCTATTCGGTGCGCCGTGCCATGCAAGGTATTGAGGGTGAGGTGTTTGTGGTCGACAACAACTCTGTCGACGGCTCGCTGAAGATGCTCGCGGCAAAGTTCCCCGAGGTGAAGGTCATCGCCAACAAAGACAATGTGGGCTTCGCAAAAGCCAACAATCAGGCGATAAGGATCTCGACAGGGGAGTATGTGCTGCTTCTGAACCCCGACACTGTGGTGGAAGACGACACCTTCAGCAAATGCATCGCCTTCATGGATTCGCATCCCGATGCGGGCGGCCTCGGCGTGAAAATGGTCGACGGCAAGGGTCAGTTCCTGCCGGAGTCGAAGCGCGGACTGCCGACCCCGATGACGGCTTTCTATAAGATTTTCGGACTCTCCAAGCTGTTCCCGCACTCGAAACGTTTCTCAAAATATCATCTCGGATACCTTCCTGAAGACGAGGTGAATGCTGTAGATATCCTGGCGGGAGCCTATATGCTCATGCGCCGCGAAACCCTCGACAAATGCGGACTTCTCGACGAGACATTCTTTATGTACGGCGAGGATATCGACCTATCATACAGAATCACCCTGGCGGGATACAAGAACTATTATTTCCCGGAAACACGAATCATTCATTATAAAGGTGAAAGTACCAAGAAAACGAGTGTCAACTACGTGCTGGTATTTTATAAGGCGATGGAGATTTTCGCCAAAAAGCACTTCGGACAGAAACGCGCGAGGCTGTTTTCGTTTTTCATCAACTTCGCCATATATTTCAGGGCATTCCTGGCATTGATGAGCCAGTTCTTGGGCAAAGTTTATATGCCGCTGATAGATGTGGTCTTGGGCTATTCTGGTCTCGCCACAATCAGCTATTTCTGGGGACATTACATGATATACGACGGCGTCGGCTCATACCCGATAACGCCTCTGTTCACCATAATCCTGCCGGTCTACATGCTGATATGGCTCATGACATCTTATTTTACAGGTGGTTACGACAAACCATACCGCATCTATCCGGCTGTGGGTGGAATAATGGTGGGCAGCTTGCTGATATTGATACTTTACGCTTTACTGCCTTCCGGCCTTCGTTTTTCACGTGCTTTGATACTTCTCGGAACGGTTTGGATGGCACTCCAGATGACTTTAAGCAGGACTTTAGGCTATATTCTTAAACTCTCTGATTTCCAATATGGCAGAAATGCCAAAAAACGTTTCATCGTCATTGGAAACTCTGACGAGACGAAGCGTGTTGAACAGCTTTTGAAGAGCACTTCCATCAAACCGGATTTCATAGGTCTGGTGGCTCCGAATCACGATAAGGATGTCCCTGAGAATTACCTCGGCAACCTCGAGCAGGTGCCTGATATAATTGGTATTTATAAAATCACGGAGATTATTTTCTGCTCCAAAGACATCACCCATCAGGAAATCATCGACAAGATGGTGGAATGGCACGCCAACGACCTCGATTACAAGATTGCACCGGTCGATACGCTTTCAATTATTGGAAGCAACTCCATCAACACTCGCGGCGACCTGTATACCGTTGATATTCGTACGATTAACACAGTTCCTAACCGCAGGAAAAAACGTCTTTTGGACTTCTCGTTGGCATTCTTTGGCATTGTTTTCTGGATATTCGCGGCTTGGTTCGTCAAAAAGCCACTGAAGTTCTTGGGCGACTGCTTCAGAGTTCTTTTCGGAGGATATTCTTGGGTGGGTTATTGCCCGACGGATATTTCTGACAGTCAACGACTTCCGAAGATTAAGAAAGGTATCTACAATCCGGCGTCAATAGTCGCTGGCGAGCTCGACGACGAGGCTCGCAACAGGCTGAATGTGATGTACGCCCGCGATTATACCATACTGAAAGATTTTAATATCTTATTCAGAGTATTACTCAAACGATAATTTTTGTATCTTTGCAAACTGAAATTTTTTATTAAACAATCGTTATGTTAAACAGAAGGTTTTTGAGAATCAAGGTGTTACAGGCGCTCTACGCTTATATTGAGTCGGGCGAGACTAACGTCAACAATGGAATTAAGAATTTGCTTGAGAGCATCGACAAGCTGTACGAGCTTTTCATCTGGCAGCTGTCGTTTCTCGTTGAGACCAAACGCTTCGCGGAAAACAAAATCACAGAAAACAAGCATAAATACATTCCGACTTACGAGGATCTCCATCCTAATCTGAAGTATGTCAACAACCGTCTGTTGAATGTGATTGAAGACAACGTCGATTTCAAGAAACACGAGGCGGCGTTGAAGATCAACTGGGCCGACGACCATCAGGATGTGGTGAAAAAATACTACAACATGATGAAAGACACGCCGGAATACAAGAAATATATGGCCGACAAGACCGATAACTTTGCCAACGACCGCAAATTTATCATCACGATGGTCTCTGAGTATTTCGCCGACCTCGACGTGCTTCAGGATTTCTACGAAGACAAGAGCATTTATTTCTGCGATGATTATCATTTGGTTAGCTCAATGCTCATCGATTTCTTCACCAAGATGAAGAATTTCGATGCCAGCTCGAAGTTGCCTGAGATTTACAAGACCGAAAACGTTGAGGCAAACGCCGACGAGAAATTCATCCAGGATTTGTTCCGAGAGACGTTGAAACACAACGAGGAATTCGGAAAACTTATCGCCGACAACACCAACAACTGGGAGAAAGAGCGTATCTGCCTGATGGATATGATTATTTTGAAGATGGCACTCACTGAATTTGTGTGCTTCCCGTTCATCCCGGTGAAGGTGACAATGAACGAATATATTGAAATTTCAAAGTATTTCAGCACTCCTAAGAGCAAGATTTTCGTCAACGGAATACTCGACAAACTGGCGAAAAAGCTTGCCGACAGCGGCGCTATTGAGAAAAAAGGGCTGGGACTACTTGAGAAATAGTTTATTGGTTATTGGGGGGTAAAGCTTAATAGCTTAATAGTTTAGAAGCTTAATAGTTTAGAAGTTGAAATAGTAAAAATTTTCAGAAGAATATTTTGGGGAAGAACATTTTTTTAGATTTTTAATTAGATTTTGAAAGATTTTGAGCCGTAAGGCGACCGAGTAAATATGAACGTCAAAAAGCTGTTACCGATTATTGTGCTGATGATGTTTGTTGTTGAGATTCAAGGACAAACAACAAAAGGCGCATATAGTTTTCTCGACATGACAAGTTCAGCGAGGGTGGCGGCTTTGGGTAACACCGATTTGTCGATTTACGACTCGGACATCGAGCTTGGAATTTACAACCCTTCGTTGATAAACAGCGATATGCACAACGATATCGTGCTTTCGTATGTGAATTATTATGCCGACATCAATTATGGCATGGCGCAGTATGGCCGCACTTTCAACAAAATAGGCTCATTTGCCGCCACGGTGCAGTTTCACAGCTATGGCAGCATGAAATATGCCGATGAACAAGGGAATGTCGACGGAAGCACGTTCACCCCGTCGGATTACAACATCATGATAGGGTGGGGACGTCAGCTCACGCCACATTGGAGCATTGGTGCTAACGTCAAGTTTGCGGGAGTGCAGTTTGAACGCTATAAAACATTTGCCCTGGCGGCCGATGTGGCAGGAAGCTACAGAACCGACAACGGTTGGATGTTCTCGGCCACTGCCCGAAACATCGGCTATGAGTTATACAGCAACTTCGCAGGCGACAGAAACAAGCTGCCGTTCCATTTGGATGCTGCTGTTTCAAAGAGACTGGAGCATGTGCCGTTCCTCTTCAGCATTGTATACGAAAACATACAGAAATGGGATCTGAGCTATGATGACCCGCTTGATTTGGAAGGCAATTATGATCCCATCTCGGGTACAAAAAAAAGCAAGTCGAAAGGAGCCAAATTTGCTGATAACCTGATGAGGCACATAGTGTTTGGCGGTGAGATTTACATCGGAAAGAACCTTGTGCTCAGAGCTGCCTATAACTATGGGATGAGGCAGAACCTGCAGACACCGACAAAGAAAGGTATGTGCGGCTTCTCGTATGGCGTTGGCGTCAACATCTGGCATTTCAGCATCAACTACTCAAGGTCTGAAATGCACATCTATGGCTCACCGAATTATATAACAATATCAACCAACTTGGATAAGTTTGTAAAAAAGTCTAAATAAATGTTTCTCAAGGAGTTAAAGTTGACAAATTTCAAAAATTGCGAGTCCGCCGACTTGCAGTTTTCGGAGAAACTCAACTGCTTCGTGGGACTCAACGGGGCGGGCAAGACCAACATCCTCGATGCCATTTACTACCTCGCATTCTGCAAAAGCTATTTCACGACAACCGACAAGCAAAACATCCGTCATGGCGAGGATTTCTTTGCCATTCATGGCGATTTTATTACCGACAACGACGAGACCGAGACCATTTCGTGTGTTCAGAAAGGAAGCTCCAAAAAATCGTTTAAATGCAATAAAAAAGAATATGAGCGTCTTGCCGACCATATCGGGAAGATCCCGTTGGTGATGATATCGCCTTACGACCGCGATTTGATTAACGACGGCAGCGAGTTGCGCAGAAAGTTCATCGATGGCGTGATTTCGCAGTTTGATTCAGTTTATCTTGGCGATTTGCTGCAGTATAACAAGGTCTTGGCGCAGCGTAACACACAGCTGAAACAGTTTTGGGAGAACCGTTATTTCGACGCGAATCTGTTGACGCTTTGGGATGAGCAGCTTGTCAGGTATGCAACGCCTATTTACGAGAAAAGAAAGGCGTTTCTGAAGGATTTTATGCCGATTTTCCAAGAATATTACGACATCGTATCGGGCACGTCGGAAAAGGTGGATATCGTTTACGAAAGCGCGTTGCATGAAAAGCCGATGGAACAGCTGCTTCTGGATAGTCAGGAAAAGGACAGATATTCGTCGTACACCAATGTCGGAATCCACAAGGATGACCTGGGCTTTATGATTGATAATCACCCGGTTAAGAGATTTGGCTCGCAAGGACAACAGAAGTCGTTCGTGGTGGCGGTGAAGCTGGCCCAGTTCGATTTCAACTATAAAAAGATTGGCTTTAAGCCGATTTTGCTGCTTGATGACATCTTCGACAAGCTTGACGACAATCGTGTGGCGCAATTGGTGAAACTCGTCGGCAACGACCATTTTGGACAGGTGTTTATCACTGATACTCAACGACAAAGAGTTCAATATCTTTTGGATAACATAGAGGGAAATCACAAGATTTTTGAAGTTGAAAAAGGAAAGGTGAAATGCGATGAGTGATCCTAATCTGACGACATTGGGCGATATGATAAAGGCGTTTTATCATGACAATCACAGGGATAACGCCTTGGATGAGCAGCGAATCCTCGACTCGTGGAATGGTGTCGTAGGTGATTTTATCGCGGCGCACACCCTGGAAAAAAGCATAAAAAACGGCGTGCTATACGTAAAATTCGACGCAGATTCTTTGAAAAACGAGATTCTTTATGCAAAATCGATGCTGTTGAAAAAGCTTAATTCCATGGCGGAAAAGGAAATTTTACATGATATTGTAATTATTTAAAAATTTTTTGTATCTTTGCGGCGATTTTTGTTTTTTTAGTAACTATAAAATATACGTAATATGATTAACTCACAAGACATTAAGATCGGAAGCTGCATCAGAATGGATGGTAAACTTTATTTTTGCGTTGATTTCCAGCATGTGAAACCAGGCAAAGGTAACACTATCATGCGTATCAAGCTGAAGAGCGTAGTCGACGGCCGTACATTGGAGCGTCGTTTCGATATCGGTGAAAAACTTGAAGACGTTCGCGTTGAGCATCGTCAGTATCAGTATCTTTACAAAGAAGGTGAAGATTACATTTTCATGAATCAGGAAGACTACGAGCAGATCCCTCTTATGAAAGATCTTATTACCGGTGTTGATTTCTTGAAAGAAAGTGATGTTTGCGATGTCGTGTTTGACACATCAACAGATACAGTTTTGTTTGCTGAATTGCCAGTGAAGACTGTTCTCGAAGTTACTTACACAGAGCCAGGCGAGAAGGGCAACACAGCAACAAACGCAATGAAAGACGCTACAGTTGAGACTGGCGCAACAGTTAGAGTGCCGTTGTTCATCAACACTGGCGACAAGATTAGAGTTGACACCCGTACCGGAGAGTACGCAGAAAGAGTAAGAGAATAATTATGAGAATTGAACCAGCAACGACCGTCAAATGTATAGCTGATTTTATTGGTGCCACCAAGATTATCGGCGATGCCAACCGCGTCATCACGGGGCTCAACGAGCTTCATGAGGTGGAGGCGGGCGACATCACATTTGTCGATCATCCGAAATACTACCAGAGAGTGCTGAGCTCTGCGGCAACTACTATCATCATCAACACTGCTGATGTGGAATGCCCGGAGGGTAAGACACTCATCGTCCACGACTGTCCGTTCGACGCGTTCAACAAGGTTATCTTGTCGTACCGTCGTTTCGAGCCTGCCTCATGTATGGTAAGTCCTAAGGCCGAAATCGGTGAGGGCACTATCATTGAGCCGGGAGCATTCGTGGCAGACCACGTGAAAATTGGTAAAAACTGCATCATTCACGCTAATGTGACCATCAACAACTGGACAGTTATCGGCGACAACGTCATCATCAACAGCGGTTCAGTTCTTGCAGCAGACGCTTGCTATTTCCAGCATCGCGGCAAAGACCGTCAGGTGAAGTTCGAGTCATGCGGCAGAGTGGTGATTGAGGACGACGTCGAAATCGGAGCTTTGTGCGCCATCGACATCGGAGTCACCAGCGACACCGTCATCGGCAGAGGCACTAAGATGGACAACCACGTCCAGGTGGGTCACGACGCGAAAGTCGGAAAGAACTGCTTCCTCGGAGCACACTGCGCTATCGGTGGTGTCTCGAGAGTGAAAGACAACGTCTCTATCTGGTCGATGTCGGCAGTCAACAAAGACCTTGTCGTCGCTGAAGGCACAACGATTCTGGCATATACGGCAATTGATAAGGATACAGAGCCTGGAGTTACATATTTCGGTATGCCGGGCATGGAAGCCAAGAAGAAATGGAGAGAGATGGCGTGCGTGAGAATGCTGCCGGATCTTATCAGCAAGATAAAGTAAAAGAAAAGCCGCTCGATTGAGCGGCTTTTTTATTTGGTTTAGTACTTCATCATCTCGATGAGGTCGACCATTCTGTTTGAATAGCCCCATTCGTTATCGTACCACGACATTATTTTCACCATCTTGCCCATCACCATGGTGCTTTGTGCATCGAATATTGATGAGTGCGGGTTGTGGATGATGTCGACGCTGACGATTTCGTCTTCTGTGTATTCGAGGACGCCTTTCATAGGTCCTTCAGCGGCTTCTTTCATTGCTGCGTTGATCTGTTCTTTTGTGGCTTCTGTCTTGAGAGTGCACACGAGGTCGACCAATGAGCCCGTCGGGGTAGGGACGCGCACTGCGATGCCGTCGAGTTTGCCGTTGAGCTCAGGGATGACGATGCCCACTGCCTTTGCAGCACCTGTCGTTGTCGGAATCTGTGACAAGGCGGCTGAACGAGCACGGCGCAGGTCGCTGTGCGGACCGTCCAAAATCACCTGGTCGTTGGTGTAGCTGTGGATGGTTGTGATATAACCTTGCTCAATGCCGAAACGGTCGTTCAACACCTTTGCCACTGGAGCGAGGCAGTTTGTGGTGCAAGAAGCGTTGCTGACGCATTCGATTTCATCCGTAAGCTCGTTGTTATTGACGCCGACGACGATTGTAGCGTCGATTTTATCTTTTGAAGGGGCTGAAAGGATGACTTTCTTGGCGCCGTTCTTGAGGTGGTCGCCGTAGCCGCCTTTTGCGCTTTCTTTTGAACGGAAGATACCTGTTGACTCTACCACCACGTCAGGAGTCTTGCTCCATTTGATGTTGATAGGAGCGCGTTCAGCTGTGACAGGGATGCGTACGCCATTGACTATCAATGCTGTCTCGTCGAAGTCTACTGTGCCATGGAATTTGCCTTGTGTAGAGTCATATTTCAAAAGATGTGCCAACACCTTTGTACTTGTCAAGTCGTTGATGCCCACCACTTCGAGGTTCGGACGCTCGCAGCAGATGCGGAAAACGTTACGGCCGATACGACCGAAACCGTTGATACCTACTTTAATCTTTTCCATATTAACCTGTATTTAAAATTTAATAATTCAAAATTTAAAATTCAAAATTTAAAATTTATGGCACAAAGTTATAAAATTTCTCTCAAATGTAGAAGCGTTTTGAAAATATTTTTGAATGTTATCTGCAAACGATAGTGATTTCGTGGACTATGGTGTAGTCGTACTTCTCGTCGTAAATGGTGGCGTAGGTGTCTCTTTCGCTTTTGTAAGATTTCTTCTCGCCGCGACGGATGGTGTCGACATGGCTTTTATTGTCGTCGAAATACAGCTTGTCGATTTCGTATGTCAGGCTGTCGCCGGTGATTTCCAGGATTTTTATCAGTGTCTCATCTGGGTTGAAACGGTAGCCTTGTTTGAGGAGTATGGCGTCGCTGTTTTTGATGTCGCCGACTCTTGTCATCACGAGGAACGAGGCACCCTGGCTGTAGTCGAAGCCCTGGTCGTATGTGGTGATGACGCAGACAGGAGTTTTGGGCTCCGGCTTGCATCGGAAATTGTCGTAATCCAGATTGTCGTAGTCCCAGTTGCCTTCTATCACGAGTCCGTCGGCGTAGGTATAGATGCCGTGACCGTGTTTTCTGTTGCCGATAAACTCTCCTTCGTAGAAATCGCCGGTGGCGTATTGGCATGTGCCTTGTCCGCACAGTCCGCCGTTTTTGAACTCGCCTTCAAAACGGTTTGGCGCGCCGCTGTACTCGCCGTCGTAACTGCTTTTGAGAAGCACGCCGTGGCCGTTTCTATTGCCTTCGCGGAACTCGCCTGTATATTTTTCTGTGATGGAACTTAAGTGTATGCCAGTCTCGTTGACTTTTGTTGACTTTCCTTGGCCATGTTCTTTGTTATCGAGCCATTCGCCGACATATTCATAGGAGTGGCGTGCTCCGCCGCCTTTACTGCACTCTGAGTATTTGCCTTTTCCGCAGCGTTTGCCGTCGCGCCATTCTCCGTAATAGTCACCCCAGTAGCCGTTGAGTTTGTATTCCATGTGGCCGTTGCCGTGAGGAAGCCCGTCATCATTTAATGCTCCGGTGTATTTCCCTTCTTCAAAGTCTTTTTCAATGGCATCTTCAGGTATAAGTTCCATTCTGTGTTCCTCATAGAGCCGTGCACATTCTTCATCGCCATGTTCCATGCCATGTTTCCAGTATTCCAAAGCCTGATTGACATCCGGTTCGCCAGTGCTTGACTCATAGCCTTGGTATGCCAGCTCTCCGAGATGGGAGAGAGATTCAATGTCGCCCATGTTAAAAGCCGATGTGAAGTCGATTGTCGCAAGATAAGGCGCATCGTATTCGTTTATGATACCTCTTAAAAAATATCCTCTGGCGATGTAGTTGGTGTATATCTCTGGCTCGCCGGATTTTTCATACCATTCAAAAGCTTTTTCGAGCCATTCTTTGGCTTTCTTATCATCGTCTTTTTCTTCATAATAATATGTCGCCAGCGCTACTGCCGAAGGGATGTCTTTATGGTTGGCAGCCAAGGTGAAGTATTTCACAGCTGTTTGCCTGTCTGTATCATACAGCTCGAAAGCCTGATTGCGGTATTCTGTTGCGTCCATGATGGAAAAAGATAGAAATTATTCCAAGACAATTTTTTCTGTAAAGCCGTTTACTTTCACAAAATAGACTCCATTGTCGATGCCTTGCAAGTCCAAATTTGCGATGCCGGCGTCAAAATGTTTGTGAAGGATTGTATTTCCTTTAATATCAATAACTTCGATGGTGGTAGGGTAGTCCAACTCAATCTTAATTTGACCATTTGTCGGGTTCGGATAAACGTTAAGACTTCCTGTTGTTGTATTGTTTACTTTATCGTATGAAAGTTTGCCGGTGAAGAAGTCGTGGATATAGGTTATATAGTCGATATCGTGTTGATTGGCATTGCGATACCAGCTGTGTGTGCCACCGATGACTTTCAAAAAACGCAGTTCTTTTGTGCCTGAATAAACGTATTCCACGAACCTCAGACCGTCGTTATGCGTGTCGGGCAGGGTGTCGATTACTGGCTCGTCGGTGCAGCCGTTAGCGTTTCTCCAATAGTCGAGGATGGCTTCGACGCCGAGACCGAGATTAGAGCCGAAATATTGTGAATTGCCGTCGTAGCCGACAACTATGTCGCTGGTGCCGTGGATGTGCAGCATTCTCACCGGTGCCACTGGTGTCTGGTTAGCCATGGCGTATGTTATCAGACCGCTGACGGGTGCTGCGGCGTTGATGCGGTCGCCGTGCTCGATAGCCATACGGTGCGACATGAAGCCTCCCATCGAGAAGCCTGTGAAGAACACGCTGTCTTGATTTATCGGATATTGCACTGCCAGACTGTCGAGGAGAGCCATCAGGAAGCCGGAGTCGTCGATAGTGCTGTTCATGAGCGCTGCGTTCCACATGCTGCCACCGCCTTCGTCGACAGCCTGCGGGATGACCACCATCCAGTTGTATCTGTTGGCAACCTGCTGGAAATTATGCTCGCTGTTGACGTGCGTGATGTTGTCGCCCAAACCGTGAAGGAAAAACAACACCGGCAATGATTCGTAGTTTTCTGGAGTTTTAACCAGATATTGTCTTTGCCTGCCTTGCCACTCGATGGTCTGGATCTGGGCAAAACAGTTCGAGCCTAATAATATTGTTAAAGCTGTGATTAAGAATAAGAAACGATTTTTCATAGTAGATATATGATTAAATATTTTTGCAAAAATAGATATTTTTTAATATATTTGCAATATTAAAAAAAAACTTATAATTGTAAGAATCAGAAAATTTAATGAGGACGGGAAGGTGACCTCTTTTAAACAGTATTATCCAAACATGACATTTCAAGATTCAGCAATCTATACATGGCAAGCCTGTTTATATGGAAGAAAAGGATGTGGAGTGTTATTAGGCTGATTATTCAATAACATCAACAAACCTCACAGTGAAATCTTCGCCGACTTCCACGAATTTAACACAGAAATCCTCATCCATCTCGACGAACTGCCACTCGCCGCATTGCTGTGGAAACTGAGTGGTTTTAACCTTAAGGTCTTCTCCGATAGGAACCCTTGCCACTTTGAAAGTCTCGCCAAAATCAACAATTTTGACTCTTCCGTAAAGCTTGATTTCCTGAGGGTTATTTTCTTCATTATACACCCAAACACAGCGGTCTTTGTCAAGATGCCCGCTTGGCGTTGAGTTTATCGAATTTAACATGAATAACAAAAAAATCATTAAAATCTTCATGGTGCTAAAGTTTTTATTGTTTGGATTGCAAAAATACAAATTTTACTATATCTTTGCAAAAATATTTTATAATGGAATCAAGAATTTCTAAGGCGGTTGAGAAGAAAAGCTGCGGTTATAACTGCGCTCAGGCGTTGATTTGCACTTATTGCGATTTGGCAGGATTAGACGAGGAGACGGCACGAAATCTCGGGAGTGCGTTTGGTCTCGGAATGGGAAATATGGAGGGCACTTGCGGCGCGATAACTGGTGCCGGAATGGTGCTCGGATTGGCATCTGACGATCGTGTGAAAGCCATTCGCGGAATGAAACAGATAATGACAAAGTTTCAGTTACGCAACGGCGCAACGCAATGCAAGATGCTTAAGGGCGTTGAAACCGGAATGGTCTTACGTGACTGCTCCGACTGCGTGGCAGATGCGGCGGAATTTCTTGAAGAACAACTCGAAAAATAAAAATCATGAGCGAGACTTTTAAATCACAGGCCTTAGAGGCGAATCTGGCACAGACACGATATAAGGATATCTTCATCCCGGAAGAGCATAAGGCGTTTATCGCGTTGAGTAAAGACTACTTCGGCATCAACAAAAGGGCTTCGGAGTGCATCACCGAGTACCATCATCCGCTGTCGAACCACACCTTCGTGACAGAGGAACTGCGAAAGATTCTCATGGACGATTTCTGGTTCTATACCCGCGACGAGGTGCCCGCCGACACACTTAAACTGCCTCTAGAGATGATGCGGACCCTGCTGAAACCGGAAGTGGCACTGAAACTTAGGCTTAACATCGTGGTCACACTGATGGAGTTTGTTGACAAGATAGCCATTAGCCAACAGCCATTAGCGGTGTTGATAGAATTGGCATTTAATATTCTGGAAGACAAATTTGAAGCCAATAAGGACTGTTATGTTTTGGCGACGAAACATGCTGAGCGTTACCTCGACAATGTGGCAAAAGACGAGCATTTCAACGCTTCGGCTTGCCATATTTTGCACCTTATGCTGGAGGAAAACTACCGTTATTGGCAGTCGACTTCCGAGGTCGGGAAATGGGTCTCTGACAATGCCAACATCCTTACAGATGAGGAGAGAATCGCGATAATCAACGAGGTGGGTGAGCCGTATTTCAAAGGGTTAAATGATGCTTTGAGAGCAGCCCAGACATGGGATACACAGGCAGAGTTGCCTCATTTTGAGCAGGTCGCCAAACGTTTCACAGAGTCGGAGAAGCTGTTTCCGAGGTTTGTGACGAAGTTTCACTACGTGTTTTATCTGCTGCATATTCCTGGCATGGAGAGCCAGCGTGAGCGCTTGATTTGGAATATGGACCGTATGATGCGCGATGCCATCGATGAGATGCCGCAGAATGAGTTGATTCCGTTCATCGACACGATTTTTAGTCTCGCCAAGGAACTGCGCAAGAACTACAGCTCAGCAGTGCTTGACTTCCAACTTACTTTGGGCAAGAAAATCATCGACGTGGACACCACTGAGATGAAGGAAATTGTTAACCATTTTGAGAAAAGTCTCATTGATTTCGGCTTCATCACGCCAGGCAACGTTTTTGTCAACGAGGATTGGCAACTGTCAGTAAATAAAGACCACATCAAGAATATAAGAGTTTGGCTGGAGCTTATCGAATACTCGAAAACGCCTTTGGAGAAGCTGCTTTCTTCGTTGATTGTGAATCTGAAATTAGGCGGCATCTTCCTGAGCGACACCGACCTCTTCCAACGTGAAATCACAAAGATTCTGAACTCCAACATTACGCCATATTATAAAAAGGTGAAGCAACTCTCACGAATCTTCCCGGTGTATTTCAATGAGATTGGGGCGGAGGGCGAGATTCGTAACGTTACCACCAATATGGACGAGATTGGGCTGAGACAGGATAAACTCGTGCATTTCTTGAGAAAACAGGTGCATACTGAAAGCAACAACACCTTAATTGACCTGACTTTCGATGTCTTCAAGTTTTGGAGCGACTGTAATTTGGATGAATTGAAGCCGATTTTGCCAAATAACGTGTTCGAGGCTATTGATATGAATAGCGAGTATTTCGTTCATATTCATAACCTTGTGCAAATGATGTGCGAGATATCGAGCCTCAATCCGGAAGATGTTCTGATGCTTTCGCGTGACGACTACGAGAGCCTTATCAAGAAAGCAGCCGACCGTATTAACCTTAAGGGGGAGATTTACGACCGCGAACATATGCGCCTCATGGACATCCGCGATCTGTATGCTTATTTGAGAGAAAAATACAGCTTCGAAAGTGTCAATATTTTTGCATATCTGCGAAACTATCCGTTTATCTCCGACAAGGAAATCGACGAGTTTGAACAAGCTTTTAAATCTAAGGATTTTAAAAAGTCGATAACGATGATTTACGCCTTCATGGAGAAGTTGAAAGGCATCATTTTCAATCCGGAGCAGAGCGAAGGTTGGGAAAACATTTATCACAAACGTCATATCGCCATCGGAATCCCGTCGATGTACGGCACATACCGTGAAAACAAATTCGAGGCTATGGGCTTGACTTTCAGGCTCGAACGTGTCGTTACCCAACAGATGGAGAAGGTGGTGCAGAGCATCAACCTTGAATACATCTCCGAAAGGACGCTTAATCAGATATACATCATTTTGAGGTATTTCCGAGATGGTCTGGCTCTCGACGGCATCACCAACCAGAGTTTCAACTCAAAGCTCGACATGCTGCGCTACAGCTTGACTTCGCGAAGTTTCTCATTTGGTCAGTATATCAACATCTTCCAGTTCATAGCGGAAGACGTTAGACGTATTATTATCAAATATTTCCTGAAGTCTTACGAATATCCGCTGAAGGTGGTTATTCCGCAGCTTTTCGACCCTGAAAGGAAGCTTAACGAGCGCGAAACGGCTGCTCTTATCAGTAAGAAATCAGAGGAATTTCACCGTGATATGCTTTCGGATGCGTTCCTGATGCAGCCGCTTGACAATTTCATCGGACGTATTCTGACTTCTTTGAGAACGATGGAGGCTACGCTTGATCCGAAGCTTATAGGTGATATTATGACGTACAACTCCGAGATGCTGATAAGTCCTTTCTGGACGCCGACGCCGAAGATGGACAACCAGGTGTTTATCGGCAACAAGGCAAACAACCTGAAGACCTTGTATCTTAAGGGCATGCCGGTGCCTCCTGGCTTCGTTATCACAACGGAGGCGTTCCGTCGTAACGAGACCATCAACGCCATTCCTGAGCTGAGAAATGAGATTCACAGCATGTTGAAACATTTCATGGAAGAGTTGGAACGCATCTCAGGAAGGAAATTCAACAACCCGGAATTGCCGTTGCTCGTCTCAGTGCGTTCGGGAACGGCTATCTCGATGCCTGGTGCCATGGATACTTTCTTGAACGTGGGTCTTAATGACGAACTTGTCGAGAAAATCGCTGAAGACCCTGCAAAAGCTTGGGCTATCTGGGATTCATACCGTCGTTTCCTGCAGAGCTGGGGCATGGCGAAAGGCATACACCGTGACTTTTTCGATGAGGAGATAAACAGCTTCAAATCGAAATATAATGTCAAGCAGAAAGTCGATTTCAAGGCTGAGCAGATGCGAGAGATGGCTTATTCATACAAGAAAATACTTGAAAATCATGGTGTTGTGCTCGAACAGGACCCGTTTAAGCAGATTGTCGGCTGTGTGAATATGGTGCTTGACTCATGGAATTCGGAGCGTGCGCTGGCATATCGTCGTCATCTTGGGATTTCGGAGAACTGGGGTACTGCAGTCATCGTGCAGCAGATGATTTTCGGAAACATCAGTGAGGTGTCTGGCACAGGGGTGGTGTTCACGCAGAACCCGCACCGCGAGCGTCCGGGCGTGCACCTGTATGGCGACTTCACCATGCGCAGCCAAGGTGAGGACATCGTGGGCGGACTCGTGAAGCCGTTGCCGATTGGCGAGACGCAGCGTAAGGCGGCGAACCTCGATGGGCCTTCAATGCAGACAGCGCTTCCGGAGATATATAAGAAGATTTATTCCATAGCGAAGACTCTTACAGAAGACCTCGGATACGCACCTCAAGAGATGGAGTTTACCTTTGAATCTGATAAGCCTGAAGACTTCCATATCTTGCAGATTCGCGACCAAGACCTGAAGCTTGAAGACACCGTCAACGCCTTCGTGCAGTCGCCTACTGAGATGAATCAGATTGGACGCGGCATGGGCATAGGTGGCGGCGCGATGAACGGTCTCGTCGCATTTAACGAACTGGATATCAAAACATTGCGTAAAAACTATCCTGGCGAAAATGTCATCCTTGTCCGTCCGGATACCGTTCCTGATGACATCGGCTTGATTTTCGACACCGACGGATTACTTACTGCACGAGGTGGTGCCACTTCGCATGCTGCAGTCACGGCGGTACGTCTCGGAAAGGTCTGCGTGGTGAGCTGCATCGAGCTGATGGTCAACGACGACAGACATTGCGCCGAACTGAATGGCAACAATCTCAAGGCAGGAGATAAGATTGCCATAGACGGAAATCTTGGCTTGGTTTATTTAGGTCATTACCCGACGGAGAAGATGACAATGGGGAAGGGGTATAATTATTAGTTAGAAGTTAGAAGTTTAAAAACTTCTAACTTCTAACTGCTAACTATTTAAAGTAGCGGTTGTAAAGTCCTTCAAAGCCTTTGCCGTGTCGGGCTTCGTCTTTTGCCATCTCGTGTACGGTGTCGTGGATGGCGTCGAGGTTGCGTTCTTTTGCCACGCGGGCGATGCGCATCTTCTCTTCACAGGCGCCGCATTCAGCCACCATACGTTTGTAGAGGTTGGTCTTGGTGTCCCAAACCACCTCGCCGAGCAGTTCGGCGAAACGTGCGCAGTGGTCGGCCTCTTCAAAGGCATAACGTTTGAAAGCCTCTGCAATCTCAGGATATCCTTCACGGTCGGCCTGACGGCTCATAGCAAGATACATGCCGACCTCGGTTGCCTCTCCCATAAACTGGGCGTTAAGGTCTTTAATCATCTCATCACCGGTGCCTTTGGCGATACCGACGACGTGTTCGGTCACAAAGTTAAGAGCAGCGCTCTCATCAAGGACCTTCCATTCAACAATCTGTTTGCACTGTGGGCATCTTTCAGGAGCTTCTTCTCCTTCATAAACGAAGCCGCAAATTGGACATACGAATTTCTTTTTCATGATATTTTTAGTTTAGAATGCTTGTTTTTTATCTTTTTCTAATGGCTAATAGCTAATGGCTTATTTAACTGCATGTTTGTATCCTTTCACCTTGTTCCAGTCGCCGCGGGTGAAGTCAGGCATCTTCACCGGCATGCCGTGATTCTCTATCGAAGCTGCCGACAACTCGCCGATGCATGACCATTCGGCGGCGTCGTAAACATCTTCATCGAGCGGAAGACCGTTTTGCAGACAGTAAATCAGACGGTAGTCCATGATGAAGTCCATGCCGCCGTGACCGCCGACTTTTTTAGCCAACGCCTCGATGTCTTTAGCGATAGGGTGGGTGTATTCCTTCATGATTTTTTCGCGTACATCATTAGGCACGAAGCCGTGAACGTTGAGATGCTGTCCTTCGGCAAGGAATCCTTCCGGAAGGTTTTTATCCATAAGAGTGAATCCCTCGATGGGATATTTGTTTGCAAAACCTTCTGTACCTGTGAGTTGGTATAGCCTGTTATAAGGTCTGTAGGTGTATACGTTGTGTTCTATCAATATGGTTTTACCGTTGTGAGTCTCGATCATGGTTGTTGTCATGTCGCCGTTTGCGAAGTCGTCGGTGCCCATCATCTCTTTGGCGATTTTCTTGCCGTTATATGAAGGAGTGCTCATTGATACGAGATAATCCATCTTGTCGCCACGGTGTATGTCGAGAACCTGGCATATTGGTCCGAGACCGTGTGTGGCGTATACGTCGCCGCTGTGTTTCTGATTATAGTCGAGGCGCCAGTTGCCTTGATATTCATGCCAATAAGGCTCGAGGTTGTGGATGTAGGCGCCTTCGCCGTGAATCACCTCGCCGAACAAGCCTTGTTTTGCCATGTTGAGTGCTGTCATCTCGAAGAAGTCGTAGGTGCAGTTTTCGAGCATCATGCAGTGACGGCGGGTCTGTTCAGAGACGTCGACCAATTTCCAGCAATCCTCCACTGATGTGGCTGCCGGCACCTCGACTGCTACGTGTTTGCCGTGCTGCATGGCATAGACTGCCATCTCGACGTGGGTTTGCCAATTGGTGCAGATGTACACAAGGTCGATGTCGTCGCGCTCGCAAAGTTGCTGATATGCTGTTTCGCCGACATATTCTGCGGCGCTAGGCAGTCCTTTTTGCTCTAAAATCTCTTTCTGAACTTTCTCCACATTTTCCGGAAGGAGGTCGCACAAAGCCACAATTTCAACATTATCGATGAATGTCATGCGGTAAACTGCGTCAGGACCGCGCATCCCGAGACCGATGAAGCCGATGCGTACGGTGTCAATGGGCTCAGCCGCAAACTGAAGCATACTCGTCTGACCGTTAACACGTTGTGGCTCGTCGAAGACGATGACGTTATCTTTTATCTGATAATTTTTCCCGTTTTTGCTGTCGCTTTTGCAACCAATCATTACAATGCAAAGTAGCAAAAGCATCGCATTAATAGTAGTAGTTAATTTTTTACTTTTCATAATGATGAATTTGAAGTGTAAAAATACAAAATTTTTTCATACAAATTATATTTATTTCTATTTTTACAAAAAATTTTGTCATGGAAAATTTACTCGAAATAGTTGCGAAATTTGACGTGTCAGCAGAGGTGACAGATGTGAAACCGATGGGCGAAGGTCTTATTAACGACACTTACAAGGTGTTTGTTGACGGCTCAGACAAACCGAAATACGTGCTGCAACGCATCAACAACGCCATTTTCCAAGATGTCGATATGCTGATGGATAATATTAGCAAGGTGACGGATCATTTGAGAAAGAAAGGAAAAAAGACGTTGAAGTTTTATCCTACAGAATCAAAAAAATATTACTATTTGGATGAGATTTCTCCACTCCCTGCGGTCGGTCGAAATGACGGAAAAAAAGATGGCTCAAAATATTGGCGGTTAATGGATTATGTGCCGGATTCCTTGACTTATCAGACTGTCAATTCGCATTTTTCTTATCTTGCCGGAAAATCGTTCGGCGAGTTTGAGGCTGCTTTGTCCGACATGAAAGAACCTCTTGGCGAGAATATTCCCAATTTTCATAACATCGAATTCCGCTTGAAACAACTTCGTGATGCCGTTTCTGAAGATAGGTTGGGACGTGTTGCAGAAGTCCAGTATTATCTTGACGAAATCTTCAAACGCGAAGAGAAAATGACCCTTGGAGAGCGCCTTTTCCGTGAAGGTAAGCTGCCAAAACGCATCTGTCATTGCGACACCAAGGTCAATAACATGCTTTTTGATAAATATGGTAATGTATTGTGTATCATTGATTTGGATACAGTTATGCCAAGCTTCATTTTTTCAGATTTCGGCGATTTTTTGCGTACAGCGGCAAATACCGGTCTTGAAGACGACCCGAATCCCGGCAATGTTGATTTCAATATGGAGATTTTTAAGGCTTTCACAAATGGTTATCTGGAAGGAACGAAAGATTTCCTCCTTCCAGTGGAAAAAGAAAATCTTCCGTATGCCGCGATGCTTTTTCCATACATGCAAACCGTCCGTTTCTTGGCTGATTATATCAACGGCGACACCTATTATAAAATAAAGTATCCCGAGCACAATCTCGTTCGCACAAAAGCGCAATGGCGATTGTTTGAAAAAGCTGAGGAAAAAGAACCGGATATGAAAAAATGTTTGACATTATGATTTTTTTTATTATTTTTGCAGAAATTTAAATTTATAAGTTATTATGAAAAGACTCTTTTTAGCTTTATTTATGGCGCTGACAATCTGTTTGAGCGCCTGTGCAGACGGGAGACCGATTACATTTGAACAGCTTCCGGCAAATGCCCAAACTATTATCACTCAAAATTTTGTCAAGGAGAACATCCTGTTTGTCACTGTCGACACTGAGCTTTTCGGCACAGAATATGAAGTGAGATTCAACGATGGTAAGGAACTTAGTTTTGATGGTAGCGGTAATCTCAAGAAGGTGGACTGCCAGTATGAACGTGTCCCTGATGCACTTATTCCGGCAGAGGTTTTGCAGCAGGTTCAGGCTTCTTATCCAAATGCATTCATCGTAGAATGGAAATCAGATGACGGACGATGGAAAGCTGAGTTAAACAACACTCTCGAGCTTGTTTTCAACAAACGTTACCAGTTAGTTGGCATAGATGACTAGATAAAAGAGGAGAGATAAGAGTTAAGAGTTAAGAGTTAAAAGTTAAAAGAGAGCGTGAAGCGGTAATATCTGCCGCATTGCGCTCTCTTATCTTTTATCTGTTATCCTTTAACTTCACTCTGTCGGAATGTCTTTGTTCACATTCTTCGAGCCCCACAAGGCGTAGAAGAGCAGGTAAGCCAGTCCAACGACAATCACCCAGTAGCTCTGGAGATAGCCTGTGCCGCCGTTTGCGTCGACGATGGCGTTCATGAGCAGTGGCAGGATACCGCCGCCGCACACCAGTGTCATGAAGATACCGGAAGCTTTCTCGGTGTATTTGCCCAAACCTTCGACAGCGAGGTTGAAGATGCCGCCCCACATCACTGATGTGCAGAGACCAATCAACATAAGGAATGCCGCATTGAGAGGTATTCTCTCGAGGCCGAAGCCGTTGGAACCGTTGAATGCCGGCATATGTACCATTGTTGAAGGTCCGAACATTCCTAACAAGGTAAAGATGATGCCGAGAATGGAAACTGTTGTCAACATGGCTTTTGCCGACACTTTGTTGCCAACGATACCGCCAATCAGACGGCCGATAAGCATCAGGAACCAATATGTGGCGGCTACTGAAGCAGCCACATCGTCAGCCTGGACGCCATCTGCGAAGATGTTCATATGAGGGTTTTGCAGCCATTTGTGCAAGATGTTAGGGATGCCGACTTCGACACCTACATAGATGAAGATGCCTATTGCGCCGAGCACGAAATGACGGAACGCCATCGGGCCTTTGCCATCTTGGGCTTTTTGAATCACGGCATTCTGCTCGTTCTCAGGAATGTCGGTTCTCTTGATGACGATATAAGCGATGGCGAAGATTGCCAAGGCAGTGTACATCAACGGGAACACGTCGCTGATCTTAGCTTCGACTATGCTCGGAATGAGCAGTCCTGTAATGACAATAACAGCTGTTCCCATCAAGGAATTGAAGCTGCCGCCAATCTGGATGAGCTGGTTTCCTCTGTTGCCGCCGCCTCCGAGCTTGTTAAGCATAGGGTTGACCACGGTGTTGAGCAAACACATGCTGAAACCTGCGATGAAGGCACCGATGAGATATACGAAGAAACTCTCAAAAACACCTGAAAGCGTCTGAATGCCAACGCCAATAAAACCTACTGTCACTGCAATGAGAGCTGTCTTTTTGTAACCTCTCTTCTGTAGCAGGTTGCCCGAAGGGATACCCATCACAGCGTAAGCGATGAAGTTGGCGAACACGCCGAGAGTCCCTTGCCAGTTAGGGATGTGGAACTGGTGCTTCAGGATATCACCCATCGGTGACGCCAGATTTGTCACGAATGAAATCATTCCGAATAACAAGAACATAACGATAATCGGAATAGTGTAATTCTGCTTGTTTTCAACTTTTTCTGCCATATTTTTTTTATTTAAATGTGATATATATCCTGTGCGGACAAAGCATGCGTACGGACACATGTCTTGTCCCTACCATAGATTCTTCGGATAAACGCCTTTATCAATGAGATTCTGTATCTTCTTCACGACATCCGGCTTGTCTTCTTTGTATGTTACGCCAAACCAGACGGCATCGCTTGACAGCACTTTGAGTTTTGCCTTTTTGGCGTTGATAAGGTTGTTGACCATCAACGGGATGTAGAACTCGGCTTTGATGTTGGTCTGGGCCGGGCCGTCCAGGAACTCTTTGAAGCCTGCCTCGAGGTATCCCAGGAAATCAGGTGTGAAACCAAAGAAATTCATGGAAACGAGGGTGTCGAGTGGGAGAGAGTGCTCGCCTGTTTCGTCGGAATATGCTGCGCCTTCGGCTGTTTTTGCGATAGATGTGCGCTCGACGATGGTCTGCAGGTAGTTGCATCTGTTTGATGTGCACACGCCGCGTGACACTGTGCCGAAGTCCGACAAGGTGTTTTTCAGTTTGTAGGCTACCATTGAGTATGCGCCAGTCTTGCCTTCGCATTCCTGCAGATATTTTGCCAAGACTTCGTAAGCCTCTTTACCATAGAAATCGTCGGCGTTGATTACTGCGAACGGCTCGTGAATCACATTGGCTGCCATCAGTACGGCATGACCTGTTCCCCAAGGTTTTACACGGCCTTCAGGCACTTTGTAGCCTTCCGGGAGGCACTCGAGACCTTGGTATACATATTCTACCGGGATGCCGAACTTCTCGCTGCTGTTCACTCTCTCGAACGCCTCAGCGAAGTCTTTACGGATCACGAAGACGACTTTTCCGAATCCGGCGCGCTTGGCGTCGTAAATGGAATAATCCAAAATCGCTTCATTGTTTGGACCTACACCGTCCATCTGCTTCAGGGCTCCATATCGTGAACCCATTCCAGCTGCTAAAACTAATAATGTTGGTTTCATTTTTATTGCTTTAAATATTATTTTCGTATCATCCGGTATGCACAACACATGCGTTGCGCCTACGGGATTCATTGTATCCTACGGGCTCCATCCGATATGATTACATCATAAATTTTAGGATAATGCCCAAACTTTTTATTGAATCTCTCTTTTGCTGTGGCGATGAACTTGTCGTAGAGTTCCGCTTTCACGATGTTTATCGTGCATCCGCCGAAGCCGCCGCCCATCACGCGAGAGCCGGTGACGCCGCATTCCTTGGCGATGTCGTTCAGGAAATCAAGTTCGTCGCAGCTCACTTCATATTCCTTGCTCATGCCGTGATGTGTGCCGTACATGCGGTCGCCCACTGTGGCATAGTCGCCTCTTTCGAGGGCGTCGCAGACATCGAGGACACGCTGCTTTTCGCCGATGACATACTTTGCACGCATGTAGTCCTCTTGCGAAATCTCATTTTTCACCTCATCAAGCATCTGCATCGTGGCATCGCTGAGATATTTCACTTCTGGATGGCGTTTCGCTATGTGAGCGCAGGCATTCTCACATGACTCCCTGCGTTTGTTGTATGCCGACGATGCCAACTCATGTTTCACAACGGTGTCGAGCAGAACTACCCTGTATCCTTTCGGGTCGAAAGGGAAATATTCGAATTTCATGGTGGCGCAGTTGAGGCGTATCAGATGGCCTTTTTTGCCGAAGATGGAGGCGAACTGGTCCATAATGCCGCATTTCACGCCGCAGTAGTTGTGCTCTGTCGACTGTCCGATGCGTGCCAGTTCAAACTTGTCGATACCTAAGTCATAGATGTCGTTCAACGCGAAGGCGAAGGTGCTTTCCAGTGCCGCTGACGACGACATTCCAGCTCCAAGCGGGACGTCGCCGGCAAACACTGTGTCGAAGCCTTTCGGCTCAAAGCCTCGTTTCTGCATCTCTCGAATGACTCCGAAGATATATCGTGCCCATGCTTCTTTCGGAGCGTCGTCCTCGCGCATACCAAACTCCGCCATAGCCTTATAATCCATGGAGTAAGCCCTGATTTTACCGAGTCCGTTTGGATTTATAGCTGCATAAATGCCTTTATCAATAGCTCCCGGAAACACAAAGCCTCCGTTATAATCGGTGTGCTCGCCGATGAGATTCACACGACCTGGTGAGGTGTAAATCCTTAACTCGTTGCCAAACAATGAGTTAAACTTGTCTTTTATAGCTTTAATATCCATCATCGTTTTATAAATGTCTTTACGCTCTTATCGTTTTTGCCTAAAACCTCAACCAGATACATCCCTGATTCAAGGTCAGAAAGGTCGAGAACGGCTTCCTTGTTATTGATGGTCATCTCCATCACCTTGACGGAAAGAATGTTGTAAATGCTGATATGCTGAATGTCATAATCCGCACTGATTGTCAATATATTATCGACAGGGTTAGGATACATTCTGGTCTCAATACCTGTTGTCTCGCCAACCGAAGTGATGGTGTCTGTTGCCACAACTTTCACGTTGTCGATGAACCACGAATATGTCAGGATGTCGCTGCCGTTGTTATGTGCGCGGAATCTAAGTCTGATATTCTGTCCTTGATATGCCGACAGGTCGAGTTGCACAGGTTCTTGGAACTGGTTGACCCATTCAGGTTGGTCGACGGCGTCCCAGAGTGTTGTCCATGATCCTGTGTTGGTGTTCAAAACATCGACTTTATAATGATCCTGGTATACTGAAATTCCGTATTGGCAGAATGTCTCAAAGGTGAGTGCTGTCGGGCGGTTGATTGCCATTAAAGGTGTTATGAGGCTCTCGTCCTGCGGGCCCCATTCTTCCGACTCGTCCCATTCCACGCCTGCCATGCGCTCGCCTTGTGGAGGCACCACATAATATTCGTCACCGAAATAGTTTGTGGCATATTCTGCACGGAATCTGTACCATGAGAACCAGCTCATCTGGAGCGATTCGATACTCCATCCTGCTGGCGGGAACTGCTCGTCTTCAAAGCCTTCGAGGAGGATAGGGGCCTGCCAGTCCCAATGCAAGTCGTATGGGTCGGAATCAGCGGCATGTCCGAGCTCGTCAGTCATATGGAAGACGATGCTTGCTGTAGTGTGGTTAGGCTGTGCCGGCAATGTTGCTGTGAAGTCGTAGTTGGCTTTTGCCGATTTTATCAATGTGATATCGTGTGATTGACCGTCGATGGTGTATGTAGCCAGCATCTGGTTTGGCATATTCGACTCGTCATAAACTCTCAATGTGATGTCCATTGGGGTGTCTGCCCATGTCTGAGTGCCTTTGAGTGACACCACAACAGGCGGGTCGTTGTCTTGTGATGTCGAGTTGATATAGATGTCGTCGATGCAGAGGTTCCATCCGTAACCGCTCACGGCTTCGAATATGACGAAACCGTAGCCTTCAGGGCTGTCGAAAGTGTAGCTGTATTCATACCAGTCGCTTACGTCACCGACCACTGGCTCCATCATGGTGTTGCGGTGCACTGTGCCAAGCAAGGTGCCATCGGCTATATCGGTGGTCGGGGAGTAGTACACGTTGATTCTGTCAGGTCTGTTGATGTTGTTGTTGAAATTACGGAAAATCCAGTAACGTATGGTGTTATCCGTTGCGCTGAGCTGCATCTTAGGGGTGACCAATAATGCTGATTTGCCTTCAGGATTGGTGTAGCAGTAAAAACGTGCCATGGCTGTGCTTTCGTTGTGTGGGGTGCATGCCGGCCAGTCGTTGGAAGTGACGCGTTCATAGATGTAGTTGCCGTCTGTGGTGAAGTTCTGCCATCCCGCAGGTGGAAAAACACTGCCGTCGAAACCTTCCATAATTGGGAATGTGCTGACAGGCTCCAAAGCAGTGATTTTGTAGTCAGCCGACTGTGTAGGTGCCGAGTGCGACGATGTCACGTCGAATGTTGCGTGCACCTCCTGGTTGTTGCTGAGGTTCATCGGCAGGGTGGCTTTTGCAACCAACTCGACAGAGGTGTTGTAGTCTAAGCTGACCTGGTTGACCTGTGCGCCGCCCTGATAGAACTCCATCGGCAGCGAGCATGTGTTTGCAAACTGGTATGTGTCGCTCTGCTCGCCGGTGTTGCTGAGCAGGAAACGCAGATAAACCGACTCGCCGAAAAATGCTGTAGTATCAGCCGTTAGCTGCTCCACATTGAAATAATATTGCGCTGTCTGTTCGATGATGACGTCGTCAATCGAAAGATACCAAGGTGAGTTGGTGGCTGTACTATGAAATCCCACGTAGAAGCTGCCTGATGTTGGAGCCTGAAACACGCCCGATGCCTGCTCAAATTGTTCGTTGTCAACAATAAAATCAGGTATCACGTTGACCGTCATCGCAGATGGGGTGGCACTCGCACCGGCTTTGACTTCAAGGTTGAAATGGTCGACATGCCATGTTGAATACCAGAACGAGACGCGGTAGTAGTTGCCTGCTGTCACGTTGATTTCCTTGTATGTCCACACGTCGGAGTTATATGATGCGTACATATACCATTCGCCTGTATGAGGCTTGCGTCCGCGGGCTACATTGTCGTCGGGAATGGTGATGCCTGCTTTCCAGCCGTTGTCGTTGCAAATCCATCCGACAGGTGTCTGGTCGACAGTATTTCCCGTCTCAAATCCTTCATCCACAATGACTTGTGCGAAAGCCATCGCGCTGATGAACAATGCAATAAATGTCAAGTAAAATTTTCTCATATTTTGTAGATTTTAGATTTATTTCATTATTATTTAAGTTCTTTAAGTCTGTTTTTCGCATAAAAGTTGCCTTGTTCAGCCGCTTTTTGATACCATTTTATGGCCTCTTGCTTGTTTCTCTTGACTCCAATACCATGGTCGTAGCATTTGCCAACATTAGCTATACCGTAATCACTGCCCAATTCAGCTGCTCTCATATAATACTCAAAAGCCTTTTTCTTGTCTTTCTTTACAACTTTGCCTTTCTCATAAAACAATCCTAAGTTGTTGTAAGATGGTGCATGATCTTGTTTCGCTGCCTCCGTGTACAATTCATAAGCTTTTTTGTAGTCGGATGTAACTCCATAGCCATTCTCGTAGCAATATCCCAACATGTGTAACCCTCTTGCATTATTTTGGTTGGCAGCTTTTTCATACCATTTAACGGCTTCTTCATAACTGTGATCTATGCCATAATTAAAGCCATAATATAGATCTCCGATATTTGCATCAGCATCAGAATAGCCCATCTCAGAGGCCTTTAAGTACCAAGTTAGTGCTTTTTTATTGTCTTTGTCTACGCCAATCCCATATTCATAAAAATGGCCAATATTGTTACACGCAATCATATTGCCCTGATCCGCAGCCATTTTCTCCCATTTAAATGCCTCTTTTTCGTCTTTTTCCACTCCCAATCCTTTTGCATAACAATAGCCCAGATGATGTTGTGATTCGGCAAATCCTCTTTCAGCGGCATAGCGGTATAATTTTACGGCCTCTTCTTTGTCCTCTTTGACACATTGTCCATAATAATACCAAGTGCCTAATGTGTTTTTCGCTGGCAGAAATCCATTGTTGGCTGCTTTTGTTAACCAAAAGAGAGCCTCGTCGCATTTTTCCGTTCCTTTGTACGACTTGGCTAAATTATACATCGCGACATCATTGTTTTGCTCGGCGGCTCTCTGGTACCATTCCAGTTTTTCATTGCCTTTGCAGAAAAGAGCTCCGTAAAAGTTTTGAGCCCCAGCCAAGCCTTGATCCAATGCCAACTGGCACCATCTAAGACTTTCGAGGGAGTCTTTTTGCACACCTTGACCGTAATAATAGCAATATGAAAGGTTGATCTGTCCTGTGGAATTGCCTTGTTCCGCCGATGTTCTGAACCACTGGACGGCTTTCTCATAGTCTTGCTCGACGCCTTTGCCTGTATAATAACAAGCTCCGAGGTTGTTTTGAGCCGCTGCGTCGCCGTCTTTTACAGCCTCTTGAAACACCTCAACCGACTCGCCGAAATCAGTCGTGGTTTGATATTCGATAGCAGTGGCTTCGCTAAGCGGATAAAGGCCTACATATTGATTGTAATAATACAACTCTTCGTAGTTGTTGGCAACGCGGACCGTCAGTCCCAGCTTATCTTTCGCGTTGCCCTGACCGTATTTGTTTGTCAATGTCAGCTCATATCCTTTTTTGCCTTTCATGGTAATTGGGAAATAAAACTCAGTAGAACTGAAATCAGGATGCGAAATCTTCAGATATGAGGCGTAATAGCTGATATACAGCCACACTTCACCGACCATATTCTCAACTATGATATACGTCTGCGCGTCACCTTGAAAAAGCAGTCTGGCTCGCTGCTGCTCGTTGATGTTTTCCGTTTTTATCTTTAAAACCGCGAATGGCTTGTCGTTGTCATCATATTGATAATCAGGGTCCTCGTTGATGTTCACAAAGCCGACAACCTCCTTGAACGAACCCGGCTTCACCTCGAGTTGCGACAATGCCGGAATCGTCAAAAGCACTGCAATTATTAGGATAAAAGTCTTTTTCAAGATATATTTTATATTTTAACCATGCAAAGATATAAAAAAGTTTGTAATTTTGTAACATGAAAAATATTATTTTAATAACAATAACACTGGCCTTGTTTTCATGTACGAAAGCGCCAGAACCTCTTTATCCAGTGCCGACGGCCGAGCAGCTCGAATGGCAAAAAATGGAGACTTACGCCTTTATCCATTTCGGTCTCAACACCTTTAACGATATGGAATGGGGCTATGGTGACACTCCTGCATCGACTTTCAATCCAACTGACCTCGACTGCCACCAATGGGCTGCGACGCTTAAAAATGCAGGCATGAAAGGTGTCATCCTCACCGCCAAACATCATGACGGTTTTTGCCTTTGGACGACAAAATCAACAGATTACAATATCTCTAAATCACCTTATAAAAATGGGGCAGGGGATATCGTCCGTGAGCTCTCCGACGCTTGCCGCAAAAATGGCCTGAAATTCGGAATATACTGCTCACCTTGGGATAGGAACAACGCCCGCTACGCTTATCCTGAATATGTCGATACCTATCATCAACAGATTGATGAACTGACAAGCAATTATGGTCAGTTGTTTGAGTTCTGGTTCGACGGCGCCAACGGTGGCGACGGCTATTATGGAGGTGCAAACGAGACTCGTTCCATCGACCCCGACAACTATTATGATTATCAACGTGCCAAGGATACGGTGCTGGCTCGCAATCCCAATGCGATGATATTCGGAGGTCCTTACGGAACGGTCCGCTGGGTGGGAAACGAGAAGGGCTTCGCTGGAACCACTAACTGGTGCAATGCACCCCAGATAACGAGTCAAACTGATTTGGAAATCAACACTTCCGGCGATGAAAACGGCACAGAATGGCTGCCGGCAGAAGTCGACGTTTCGATTCGTCCGGGTTGGTTCTACCATCAAAACGAGGATTCAAAAGTGAAGTCTGTCGACGAACTGTGCGACATATATTATCAAAGCGTCGGTCGCAACGCCAACCTTTTGCTGAATTTCCCTGTCGCCCTCGATGGCAAGATTCATCCCATCGACTCTGCTAATGCTGTGGAATTTTGCAAAAAGATTTCTAATGAATTGAATTACAATTTGTTGTCTGATGCCAAAGTGAAAGCTGACAATGAACGCGGTCGAAGTTTCTCAGCTTCAAAGGTCAACGATAACAATCCTGACACCTATTGGGCCACCGATGATGACTATCCTTACGGAACCATTTCATTTTCAATGGATAAGCCTGTCGTAATGAGTCGCGTCATGATACAGGAGTATGTCCAACTCGGCCAGCGTGTGAAATCGTTTTATCTTGAAGGTGAAAAAAACGGTCGTTGGTTCAGGATTAACCCTGAAGAGCCCCTAACGACCGTCGGTTATAAACGTATTGTTCGATTCGAACCTGTTGAGGTCGACAAGCTTATCATATATTTTGAAGAAAGCCGAGGACCTCTGTGTATCAGCAACATAGAAGCCTATTGACGGCTTTTGCCTTTTTTACGAGCGGTGGCGGCGTAACCGACGCCAAGGGCTGTTAGCACGAGCAGCCCACTGCCGAGAGGTGCCGGAGCGTCAGTATAACTGCCATGTATGCTTGGCAAGACAAGATATTCGTTTATATTGCTTCTGTAAATGTCATCATTAGCCAGATTCCAGCTAAAGAATGAATCAGTCTGTGCGTTGGCAGTTGAACCAATTGTGATAAGCAATGCTATCGTTAATAATACTTTTTTCATATTTGTTATATTTAATTATCTGACAATTATTTTCTGTGTTTTCTCATTCATTTTTAAAATATAAATTCCAGCTTGTTCTGGCTTGGCGATTGTTTCGACACCGTTAATGCGTTGGTTTGCAACCAGACGTCCCATCGCATCGAACACCTGCAGCTCACCTTCGCCGTCAACTATGATGTCGTCTCCGTTCTGATATGCAAAGATGTCGTTTTCTTCGGAAACGTTGTTGAATACAAGTTTGAATCTCGCAGCTCTGTCGGCAGGCGATCCTGTGAAGGTATATGAAGAATTCTCACTTAAATCGATGATGTTGTCTGTGAATAAATCAATGAGTTTCATACCATTGATGTCGGTGTTTTCACATTCGAAGCTGATAGTGTAACGGCCAAATTCTTTTGCCTTAAAATGCACATCGACATCACTGCGACGGTCTGAGTTTATGATAGCATAGTCATCATTATTGTGAGGGATGTAAATGTTGGCGTTTTGTTCACCGAAGTAGAATTTTCCGAGCTGGCTGCCTTCGTTGAAGTTCACTATAGCCTTGTCGAGAGTTGAATTGTCGCGTGTGTTGGCTTGGACTAACGCAATTGTGATATGGCCTTGATTGGCTGCTGCGTTAGTTGGAGCCACTTTGCTGAAAGTTACTGTCTCATTTGCATTGGCGGCTTGAACCACGATGCCGGTGCAAGCTGGGATGGCAGTAGGCACATATTCATCGAAATTAGCAATCACAGGTTCAATGCCGGTGCCTTCGGCATTCATCTTGTAGAAAGCCCTGTTGACGTATGCATCAACCTCAAACGGGTTACCAACGAGATTCCAGCCTTGCTCAAGTGTCACTTCTTGTGAATATGCAGTGTTGAACGGTTCTGGGAAGGCGATGGTTTTTGTTTCCCTGGTGGCGTAAAGATAGCCTTTGCCGTTTGTTAAACTGGTGAAGTCGGAATGCTGATGGTAGTTTTCCCACAGCATGCTGAATGGATTCAAACGATAGAGGTCGTAGTTATATGTTAAGGGGTTGTAACTAATCGTTTCTCCTAAAAGACCTTCAACAACAACAACTGGCTGGGGGTCAGATGAAGGCGAAGCGATAAATGCCCATTTGTCGCTGCCGTCTTCGTAGCCTGTCACTTCGATGGTGCGGCATATTATCGTCGCCACCTCTGTGTCACCTGAAGGCATCAGGAAACTGTTGCCATCAACAGCGATTACGGATGATCCAGGGTAGCTGTATGCATAATGGTATTTGTAACCTGTCGCTAGTGGCTCGTTGGTGAGGGTGACTATGGTGATGCCGGCGATAAAGTAATCTTCACCGCCAATTTCTATTGTTTTGTTACCGATAGCTGTCACGTCGTTTGGTGTGGTGACGGTGTATGCTCCGCGGGCGCCGTTGCAGTCGCTGCCGTTGCAGCCTATATCGGAAGTCAGGCTTCCCACAGTGCAGCTGCGGTAGTAGTTGTCGATGAGGTTGCCGCTGTTATTGCCGACGATGGCACCGCTATATGTCAATTGTGGCATGGTAGTTCCCCAGACGATGCAGTCGCGTATGGTGCCGCCTGAGTAGTTGAAGCCTGCGATGCCGCCACAATAATTGACAGTCAGATTATTATCTGTCGAGAGGGTCGCCCTGCTGGTGCAGTCCTTGATAGTGCCACAGTTTTCGCCCACGATGCCCCCGTGATAGTTTGTATTTGTATGACAGTAGTGGATGTCGACATTGTCAGCGACGGTGCAGTTGTCGATGATGGCTCCGGCATTGGTTATGCCAGCAATGCCGCCTGTATAATCTTTGCCGGAGATACGGCTGTCGGCAAGAGTGAGGTTCTTGATGGTGCCACCGTTTCCCACGTTGCCGAAGAGGCCTCTGTAGTCGTTGGGGAAGGCTTCTCTGTAACGAATGCCGCTGATGGTGTTGCTATCGCCATCGAGGGTGCCATTGAAGGAATGGTTCTTATCGCCGACGGCTATGTAGTTGATTTCATCGCTCGAGGTGTTGTCCCAATCTGAGGTATAGGTGTAGGCTATGTCGTTGCCCAACTTGAAGAACTTGCCGCTGAAGCCGTTGTCGGCGGTGTAGCCATCGGAGCCGTTCACGCACTTGGCAAGCAGCATGAGGCCGTCGGTGTCGGTGATGGTGTAAGGATAGTCCTGCGAGCCGTCGGCGGCAGGTGATGCGGTGACACCCCAGACATCGTTGACGGTGGCGCTGATGCTGACATCGGCGTCAGGCATGGTAAGCTGCTTGTCGAAGAAGGTGCCGCCGTTTGTGGCTGTGTAAACCACCAAGTAGCCTGCCGACAAGGTGCCATAGTCGTTAGTGAAGTTTATCGTCTGTCCCACGGCACTGTACAGGGTGCCGGTGCTGGTGCGCAAGGCGGTGGGGGCACTATTCATGCCGATGGCAGTGAGACCGCTGACAGCGTAGACCGTCTCGTTGTCGGCTATGGCGACGTGTGCACCTAAGGTTACAATGCGAGCACGGCGGACACCGTCTTCATCTTTGCCGTTGATGCCTCCCTGGCTGCCACTGGTGTAGTAGTTGTTGTAAAAATGCTTATAGCCACCATCGTTGTAACCGATGATAGCGCCGATGTTGCTGCTGCCGCTGACGGTGGTGCCTGTGTATAGACAGCTTTGTACAGTGGTGTTGGCACTCACATAGCCGGTGATGCCGCCAAAGCGAGTGCAGCCGGTTTTGCCGTTACTGCTGACGACGGCAGCACTGGAGCAGCCAATAATCATGGAAGAGTTGCCCGTGTTCGCGCCTACGATGCCACCATGTCCTAAGGCACCATTGTGTCCTGCGTTGATGGTGACAGAACTTGTCACGAGACAGTTGTGTACAGTGCTTTGCTTGTTGTAGCCAACAACACCGCCCACATAATAATAGCCGGTAAAAGTGCAATTGGTGATGACGACGTCCTTGACAACGGCATGATAGATATAGCCGAAGAGACCAATGTAATAGTCATCTCTGTCATTGGTGCCGGTGCGGTTGACGATGATGCCGATGACACTGTGACCCTGGCCGTCGTAGGTGCCCTCGAAGTAGCCACGGTCATTACTGTCGACATGATAGCCGATGGGCGTATAGTTGTTGTCGCCTGTGATGTTCTGCGTCTGACGGAAGGTGAGGCCGCTGCAGCTGTTCTTGCCGTTGTTCACGTAGTTAGCCAGATGGCGCAAGTCGCTATAACTCTTGATTTTGTATGCATTGTCGCCGTCGGACTCGAAGATGCTGATATCTGGAGTATCTGTGTACGTGATGGTGACCGCGCCCAAAGAATAGCCAGACGTTTGGGATTGGTAGAAATTCCACTGGCTGTTGTAGTCGGTGTTGTACCATGTGCCCTCAAATCCCGTCATCTGGAGGTTGGTGACGTAATAGTAGCTCTGGCAACTGACGGTATAGGCGATTTCGCCATTTATAGCTGCAGGTCTAATGTAATTGCCTTGGAATATGACGTTATTGTTTGCGTTCCAACGCAAGCTGAGCTGGAAGCCGTCGGCCAGCATGACCGAGTAGTGGCCTGAACCATTACCGAGGGAACTGTTGCTGACACTCATGGTGTAGGTCGTGCTTCCGCCTTCGAAAGGCGTGTCACCGCTACGGGTGATGGTGACTTGTAGGGAGGAGGACACCTGCTGGACTTCCGTGATGGTGTAGGTCACGGTCTTCGTTGTTGCAAACGCCGTTTGCCCGTAAATGACTGCCATAAATAACAGCAGTGCTGTAAGAATGTGTCTTAAAGTATTGTGTCGAATCATCTGTATTAGTTATTTTTGTTTGCTTTGAGAATTTTCCAAATGAGAATAACGACGGCAAATAACTCCGCCGCATAAAGTAAGATGAACCCTGAACTTATCAACGGGCTGTCGTTAAAAAACTCTTTTATCGTCATAACATGAAATTTCGGCTGCAAAAATATACCGAAAATCCATTGAGGATTTTATTCTGGGTGTAAAAGATTTTATTCTGGGTGTATTGTTGTTGCAAAAATCAGAATTGCAACATTTTTATACGGAAAGTTGCTTGTTGATGGTCTCAACTTGTGGCTCTAAAGCCTTGTCGCCGTCGTTGTAAATCACGAAATCGGCTTTTGATATTTTGGTTTCTTCGCTCATCTGCAGGCGCATTCTTGAGCGCACATTCTCTTCGGTGCAGTCGTCGCGCTTCATAACTCGCTGTAAACGAATGTCTTCTGGCGCCGACACAAATATTATCTTATCGAAATATTTGCCATAATTCTTCTCAAATAAAATCGCAGACTCATAAAGTACATAAGGCGATGTCTGCTGTTCGCACCACTCGTCAAAATGTTGATTCAGAGCAGGATAGAGCACCGATTCGATAAACTTCATCGCCTCTTCATTCTTAAAAAGATGATAGGAGAGGAGCTTCCGGTTTAAAGTGCCGTCTTCAAAATACACTTCTTCGCCGAATCTGTTGACAATCAGTTCTTTAACGGAAGGGATGAGGTATAGTTTTTTGGTTTCATCATCGGAATAGAACACCGGGATGCCGAGTTTTTCAAACATCTTGCAAACGTAGCTTTTTCCGCTGCCGATGTTGCCGGTGATTCCAACCCTTTTCATTATTTTACGATTATGTATTCCACCTCTTTCGGATCGATGCCGATAATCTGGGTGTTGTTTGGTGAAAGCACCAATTCTACAGGCAACATGTCATTAAAAAATATGTCCGTCGTGTCGACAATGGCCTTAAACGACATGCTGTTGATGATGGGGTAGTCTTTCATGGCGACGATGTATCTGACGCTCACCTTGTCGGGATACAGATGCATTTTCACGTTGCCAGGAACGGTTATCGGTATCACCACCTCCGATTCGGTGTATTTCTCAACATTTACTGACACTTCCACCTCTGTGATGTCGGTTTTCAACATCTCATCCAAATCGATTTTGGCTTTTGCCACGATGTTTTGGTTCACATTTTTTCGTGTGACGGTTTCGGTTTTGATGAATTTGGTCCTGTTCACATCATCCACTGTGCCGTAAATGATTATGGAATCAGGTGTTGACGTCGGCTCGCCGTAATAATTGTATTGACGCTCGAACAGGAAACTGGTTTCAGGCACTATCTTCACCTTTTTTGAGGCCAGACGGCTCATTCGGAAATATTGTGTGTCGTCGGTCAGCTGGATGTCGTTGCTGTTTGATGCCAGAAAAACAGCAATCTGTTCTATGATGGCTCTGCTGCTGTAAGAGAAGACATAGTCCTCTGTTATCTTGTATTTCACCTCTTTCAGAGAGATGTCGATTTTACGTTGTTCTTTCTTTCGGAAATAGTAATTCAGCAGTTTGAATCCTGATGTCGTAACAGTCGCGCTCACCTCCTGATCGTTGTCGGAAACGATTTGCGAGGCGGGGATGTCGACATAATGAATGGCAAAAGGAACAGTCACGGTATAAGTGTCGGACAGTTTTATGATTAGCCACAATAAAGCGGCGACGAGCATGAAAACCAACATCCCGCTGATGCTGCTGACTCTTTGCTTATGTTCTTCTTTTGCCATTCTTCTGAAAGCTCAGCTAAAACTATTATTTTCTTGCTGCAGCCGGTGTAGCCATGATAGCCGATTTCTCGATTTCGATTTTCACGTTGCTGTCGATAGAAACGAGCACTGTTGTCTCTTTCACTTCCATCACTTTGCCGTGGATGCCGCCGATTGTGACGATGTCATCGCCCTTCTGGAGAGCTTCACGGAACTTCTGTTCCTCTTTCTGTTTCTTGTTTTGTGGACGGATGAAGAAAAGCCAGAAAATCACGAAAATCGCTACAATCATGATGATGCCTGAAAAACCGCCGCCTTGCTGTGGCTGTGCAGCCTGAAGTAAAAACATGCTTAATGTGTTCATATTTATTTATTTAAAGATTTAACATTTAAAATTTAACATTTAAAAATCAAGATTTAAAAATTGTCGACTGTTTGGACTTGGGCTTTGAATTTCAATATTGTCTCCGAAGGGTTTGTGTTTGCCTTTACGATGACTCGTTTGTTCTGAAATCCTTTATGGCCTTTGCTGTCGTAAGTGAGGCTTATGCCGCCTTCTTCGCCGGGTTTTATTGGCTCTTTAGGGAATTTGATGTCGGTGCAGCCGCATGTCTTCTCGACGGCGCTGATAATCAGCGGGGCATTGCCTGTGTTCTTGAATTTATAGGTAAACGACACCTGTTCACCTTGAATCATCCTGCCGAAATCATGCTCCAGAACCTTAAACTCAATTTTTGGTTCCTTGTTGTTCTTGCTCTCAGTGGCCGACGCCGGATTGTTAACCAAACCAGTGTTAATCTTGCTGCCATTCTCACCACAAGACCACATCAAAATCGCTATAAATATCGGTAAAAATCTTCTCATCATTTAAACTTCTAAACTATTAAACTATTAAACTATTAAGCTATTAAACACTACCGCCCCGAGTTCCAAATCATCACACTTCCTTTATATTTGTAATTCTGTGTTTCACCTTTGCATTCCAAGACGTAGAAATATGTCCCGTCGGGCAGTTTGCCTCCGTCCCAGTCGTTTCTGTAGTCATCCGATTCATAAACTGTTCGGCCCCATCTGTTAAACACCACAAGCTTATGGCTGAGGAAATACTCGTTCAAGTTGTTGATAGGCTTGCCGTCTTCACCGTAACCGATTTCGAAATAATCGTTGATACCGTCGCCGTTGGGGGTGAAGATGTTCGGGATTTTAAGCTTTACCGGAAGGGCCTGTATGCTGCCGTGGAAGGTGGTGTCGCATCCGTAATCGTTTGTCACTGTCAGCATAGCGTTGTATTGGCCTTCTGTCGTCACTGTGACTTTCGGCCGTTCGCTCGGGAAAGTGATGTCGTATCCGTCGAACTCCCAGAAGTAATTTGAAATATCAATGAGAGTGTCGTGTCCGTAATAATCGGTGCTGTTGTTGGTAAACCACCATGTGACGAATGGTTTGTCAAGGTAAACGGTGTCGGCAGGGTCGGAGAAAATCTCGACATTTGGATTCAGATGGGCTCTTAGGCGCACGGTGTCGGTCTGCGAGCATCCGTACTCGTTGGTGACCGTCATCGTGTAGTTCGTGTAGGCGCTCAAACCCATGGCTATCTGAGGGTTATCAAGATATTGGATAGGCTGGATGGGGGCGTTCCAGTGGTATGTGAACGACGAATATCCGCCTCCCGAAGCGGTTGCCTTAGCCTTTGCCGTCTTTCCGTTGTCGTTAGTCTTATCAGAACAGGTCAACGAGAGTTGTTCGAAAGCGATGTTAAACTTCGGGCGCATAGTTATCGTGATGCTGTTGTTGCAAACAGGCGTGCCGGAAGTTGTATTCCAGATGTAAACGTCGTAAACAGAGTTGTTTTCTGTGATTGTCGCCAATGCCGACGGGCCGTCACTGATGGTGTCGCCCTTGTGAATCCATGCATACGAATAGTTGATGTTCATATCAACGCTCAACAAAACCTCGTCGTTCCAGCACACAGGCATGGTTACCCCGTCTTCGAGATGAATCTCGCATTGAGCCTTTATCTCATTGAAAGAGAATGATATAGCAATAGCTAATAAGATGATTTTATATGATTTTCCCAATTTTTTCATTTTATGATGATTAACTTGCAAAAATAATAAAATTCTTTTAATTAATGTGAAAATCGTAAAAATATTGTCTGTGATCGTCATTTCGACCGAAGCCGTAAGGCGAAGTGAATAAATCTCATCCAATTTGCCGGAGATTTCTCCGCTGCGGCAGGAATGACAGCATTCATGCCAAAATGGCAGATTTGATCTTTTGGATTGCTTTTTGATGTATTTCAGTAAAAACAATAAAAGTTGAAAAAAACGAAAGGAGATAAAAAAAACAATGAGTAACGAAATGAACAACAATCAGAACGGACAGGAGAGGGCTTTGGACCGCTTTGCGCGAAACCTCAACGAGCTCGCCGAGAAAGGCAAGCTCGATCCTGTGATAGGCCGTGATGAGGAGATACGTCGTGTGCTTCAGATTTTGTCGCGACGCACCAAAAACAACCCGATATTAATAGGTGAGCCAGGTGTGGGTAAGACGGCAATAGCAGAAGGCTTGGCGCAGCGTATAGTGAGCGGCGACGTGCCCGAGAACCTGAAGTCGAAAAAGGTGTATTCCCTTGATATGGGCGCACTTATCGCTGGCGCAATGTACAAGGGCGAGTTCGAGGAACGTCTTAAATCGGTCATCAAAGAGGTGGTCGAGAGCGAAGGTGAGGTGATACTTTTCATCGATGAGATTCATACCTTGGTGGGCGCCGGCGGCGGTCAGGGCGCTATGGATGCGGCTAACATCCTCAAGCCGGCTCTGGCACGTGGCGAACTGCGTGCTATCGGTGCGACCACACTCAACGAATATCAAAAATATTTTGAACAGGATAAGGCTCTCGAACGTCGTTTCCAAATCGTGATGATAGACGAACCTGACGAGCAGTCGGCAATATCTATTTTGCGTGGCCTGAAAGAGAAATACGAGACACATCACCAGGTGCGAATCCTCGATGAGGCTATCATCGCCGCAGTGGATTTGTCAATAAGGTATATCTCAGACAGGTTTTTACCTGATAAGGCCATCGACTTGATCGATGAGGCGGCTTCAAGGCTTAGATTGCAGATAAACTCTGTTCCTGAGGAGCTCGAAGACGTGCAGCGTAAGATTCGTCAGCTTGAGATTGAGCGCGAGGCCATCAAACGTGAGAATGACAAGAAGAAAGTCGAAGAATTGACAAACAGTATCAATGAGTTAGACAAGCAACGCCAGGATATCCGCATGCGTTGGGAGACCGAGCGAGGCTTTGTGGAGAAGATTCAGAAAGAGAAGAAAAACATCGAAAACTATAAGTATCAGGCTACGGTGGCTGAACGTGAAGGCAACTACGGCAAGGTCGCAGAGCTGCGTTATGGCAAGATTGCCGAGTCAGAGGCTGCTATAGCCAAAGCTAAAGAGCAACTCGTTAAGGTTCAAGGCGATCACCCGCTCGTCGATGAGGAGGTGAAAGCCGACGATGTGGCTGAAATCGTGTCACGTTGGACCGGCATCCCGGTGCATAAGATGATGCAGAGCGAGCGTGAGAAGCTGCTGAACCTCGAGTCGGAGCTGCATAAACGTGTCGTGGGACAAGACGACGCCATCGCCGCTGTCTCCGATGCCATCAGAAGGAGTAGGGCAGGCTTGCAGGACGCAAAACGACCTATCGGCTCGTTCATATTCCTGGGTACCACAGGTGTCGGTAAGACCGAGCTGGCAAAGGCATTGGCGGAGTTTCTGTTCGACAACGAGAACAACATGGTGCGTATCGACATGTCGGAGTATCAGGAGCGTCACACCGTGTCGCGTTTGATAGGTGCGCCTCCAGGATATGTGGGCTACGAAGAAAGCGGCCAACTCACAGAGGCAGTGCGTCGTAAGCCATATTCTGTGGTGCTTCTCGACGAGATCGAAAAGGCTCATCCTGACGTGTTCAACATCCTGTTGCAGGTGCTCGACGATGGTCGTCTGACCGACAACAAAGGCCGTCTGGTCGACTTTAAAAACACCATCATCATCATGACGTCGAACGTGCCAGAAAGCGAGCTTCGCAACCATTTCCGTCCGGAGTTTTTGAACCGTATCGATGACATCATCGTGTTCAAGCAACTCACTGAGGAACAGATCGTTAGCGTCGTCGCAATGCAGTTCAACAAGGTCAAAGAGATGTTAAAGCCAAACGGCATCGACATCACCATGACCGACGCCGCGATGAAATACATGGCAAAGATCAGCTACGACCCGCAGTACGGCGCACGTCCTGTGAAGCGTATGATGCAGCGTGAGATGCTGAATGAATTGTCGCGTATGATCATTGCCGACAAGGTCAACAAAGACAAGCCGATTACCGTTGATTACGACGGGAATGGATTGATTTTCAAGAATTAATGCAGGGACTGACCGCGTCCGTCCGAATTTAAAAACATCCATGGTTTTAATAAGCTGTGGATGTTTTTTTTTGTCTTTATGATTGCGTCATCAAAAATAATCATTAATTTTGCACTACTATTTAATTCTTAAAATATCAACTATGAAAAAGTATACATTTTTAAGTTGCTTTATAGTATTCTGCTTTTTAATTGGCATTACTAAAGCGTGGGCTTACGATTTTAGCGCAGTGGCTCCAAGCGGGCAGATGCTCTACTACAATATAGTGAATGGTGATGCACAAGTGACCAATGAAATTGATGAAGAACCTTATTATACCGTTTCACCCACAGGAGCCCTCATTATTCCATCTGTTGTCAATCATAACAATACTAACTATTCAGTGACTTCAATTGGCGAAAACGCTTTCAATCTATGCTATGAATTGACTTCCGTTGATATATCCAATTCTGTAACTACGATTGACGATTATGCCTTTTGGAGTTGCATGGGAATATCATCTGTAACAATTGGCAATGCAGTTAATTACATTGGCGGACATGCTTTTTATGGTTGTCAGAGTCTGACTTCAATGAATTATACAGGAACTTTAGAGGACTGGTGCAGGATAACTTTCGTTGACGATCAGTCAAATCCTTTGTCGTATTGTTTTCGTCTGATTATCAATAATTCTGAAGTCACTTCGTTGGTGATTCCTGACTCTGTGACGGAAATCAAACCTTTTACTTTTCATGGCTGCAGAGGCTTAACTTCTGTGACTATCAACGACAATGTCACTTCTATCGGGAAGATGGCGTTTGCCAGTTGCATCAATATTTCATCACTCAATCTTGGAAATTCGCTAATTACAATCGGTCAATCCGCATTCAGCGTTTGCACTGGCCTGACTTCTGTCATCATTCCTGACTCTGTAATCACCATTGGTGATTCAGCATTTATCGTTTGTTCTGGTCTGACTTCCGTCACCATTGGAAATTCGGTTGAAACCATCGGTCCTGGTGCGTTTTACGGCTGCGAAGGCTTGACAGCAATCACTATCCCAAATTCAGTTGTCACAATCGGACAGCGCGCTTTTTTTGAATGTCATAATTTGGCTTCAGTCAATATGGGAAATTCTGTCGAAATCATTGATGATGAGGCTTTTGGAGAGTGTTGGAATCTTACAGGGATGGTCACGCCCAATCCTATCACTTTTATCGGTTGGAGGGCTTTTTATAATTGCAAAAAAATGGAATCAGTCACAATTGGAAGCTCAATAACTACCATTGAAGACGAGGCTTTTTATAAATGCCAAATGCTCAGTGATGTCATCATAAGAGCTGTTTATCCTCCAGCGTGTGAGATGTATGTTTTTATGGGCATCCCATATAATTCGAAATTGACAGTTCCATGTGGGGCGTCGTCATATTACAGAGAGACATGGCCTTGGTATTATTACTTCCCGAATATCGTTGAGGATTGCGGCGCTGTTGTTGAAAATGATGATATCAACAGCATGGAGGTCTTTGCCCGTGACGGACAAATCGTCGTCCGTGGTGCGACCGAGGAGGTGTTTGTGCTTGATATTACTGGTCGTTTGATTGCTTCCGCTCGAGGTGATGAAGTGATCGTAAGCGTTCTGCAAACAGGTTTATACCTCATAAAGAGTGGCAATAATTTCTGTCGAAAAGTGGTGGTGATGAAATAAATTTATTTTGTTTTTACTTTTTTGTTATTGAATAATTATATCTTTGCACCATAAACTAACACTAAAAATTCATGATTTATGAAAGAAGATAAGATTGTTATTTATCAGACTGAAGACGGGCAAACACAGATAGATGTTTGCTTGGAGAAAGAGTCTGTATGGTTGAAACTGCACAAATGTCTTTGCTTTTTGACCGAGAAGAGTCAAATATTAGACGTCATGTAATTAATGTTTTTAAAGAAGGAGAATTGGAGAGGGATAATAACGTGCAAAAAATACACGTTAATGGTGTGAAAAAGCCTGTTCCTATATATAACCTTGATGTGATAATATCTGTTGGCTACAGAATAAAGAGCAAAAGCGGCACAGCTTTCCGTATTTGGGCTAGAAATGTCATAAAAGATTATTTATTGAAAGGATATGCTGTCAATCAGCGAATACATAGTAAACAAATAGCTGAATTACGTCAGCTTGTTCAGATGGTTGGTCGCATTTCTTTGGTTCCTCAACAACAATGGTATTCTTTATCGTGAAGATGGATCCAAACGTCTTGCCGACAACACTCTTGTAGCATTAACTCTAATGATTGCAGAGAGCAAACCAGAGGAAAAAGATGTAATGGTTAAAGTGGTTGTGAATCTGATAAACCAGAAGAACTGAGAATAAATCATTATTTTGTTGAAATTACAAACATGTGCTTCAAAATGACGCATGTTTGTTTTATTTTTGCAGTGTTAACAAAAAAAATATATGGCTGCAAATAATAAAAACCCAATGGTAATCAATGATAAAGTCCTTAAATCACTTTGTCAAGAATATCTTAATGAAATCGGATTCGGAGTTTATGATGATCTTCCAGATATTAAAGTTCGCTATGTTTTGGAAACAAATAAGTTTGGTTATACCTACTTTGGCAATTTCTTTTTCTTTGGTGATGATTTCTATGTTTGGGATGATGATGAACAATGGAAAGACGATCATAATCAGGATGTGGTTGAAGCTGTTTTTAAAGATAGATTTGATAGGTGCGGTTATGCTCATAGAGTGATTTTTGCGGGTGTTGAAACCGAATTTGTCGACAGCAATGGTGAGCGCATTTTCACGGGTGACGTAATCAAATTGGAAGAATCTGTTGATTATGTGCAATATTATGCGGTTGGAGCGTGGGCGCACGTAGATGGTGTAGGCTCTTATTGCTTTATCCTTGACAATCATTATTTGCCTTTGGAAGACTGTGCTCGTCGGAATTATAAGATGACTCGTATGGGGACGGTTTTCTATCACCTTGATGCCAGTGATTTTATGGAAGTAAATATGCGCACGATGCAGTTTAACGGCTGGCGTGACACGTATGAAGATCGCCAACGTAAACTCCTAATGGCTAAATTCACTCCAAACTTCGACAAAGAAGAATGGAAGTATTCGGCATTGGAGATTATTGGAGCGGAATATAATTGGAGAGAATAAAAATTATTATATTTGCAGCAGTAATAATAAAAGGATTATATAGTTATGGGAAACAATGAGTTTTTAAAAACACATAACAATCCATGGAAAGAAGTGGCGGCTTTATATAATGAATCTGCAACGGATTGTTTGTTTAGTATAAGCCAAGATTATATCTGCTCAGAAGATAAAGCAGAGATTGGAAAGTATAACAATAGTATTATAAAGGCAGCAGATAACAATCCACGAAAAGATGACATACTTGGGAATAAAATGGTGACCAATATACCTGCAGAACCATGGGGTGGCAATCCATTCAAAGCAAGGCTTATCATTTTAAGCCTAAATCCAGGCTATGTTCCAGAAGTTAATGAGAAGCTGGCAAAGCTTCTTCAATCGAACGATGAAATTCGCAAAGCCATTATAAAATATAAAAAGCAGACTCTGCTTTTTGATACCGACTCTTTTCTTCCTGAAGATGATAAAGTCCTGTTAGGTTGTCAAATTTCGTGCAAAGATGCTATCAATATGTTGGGCGATTGGTATTGGCATAAAATGTTCCGTCAGTTACGTGAAGATGTAGGAATTGATGAAAATGAGTTTTACAAAAAAGTTGCGCTTATACAATATTTTGGCTATAGTTCTCAAACTGCACAGCGCACATTGCCATATATTCCATCACAAGACTTTACCAAAGAAATGATACATCATATTGCTTCTGAACGAAAAGAAGAGGTTCGTTTTCTCGTTATGCGTTCAAAAATGGAGTGGAAAAAATTATTGGGTGATGATTTCTTTAAAAATTATGAAGACATTATAATTACAAACGATAATGTTCGCTGTCAGTATATAACTGTTGGTAATCTTGGTAAAGAGAATTACAGTAAAATAAAAGAGATTATATGCAAATAACCATATTTATAACATTCAAAGCCGCCATCATATTTGACAACTTCACTAACAAAAAAGATAGATTATTATCATGTCAAAAAACCTCTTAAATAAATACGTTTGGCTCGTTGAGACTATTTACAAGGCGAAGTATATCTCGCTTGAGGAAATAAACAAGCTTTGGATTGAGGAGGATATGAGTGAGGGAATGGAGATTCCTCGTAAGACTTTTAACACTTGGAAAAATCAGGCGGAGGAGTTGTTCGGGATTATCATCAATTGCGAGCGCAAGGGAGGATACCATTATTATATTGAAAACGCTGATGACATCAAAAATGGAGAATTCCGAAATTGGTTGCTTGAATCGGTGTCAGTCGGCAATTTGCTACTTGAAAACAAAAGCCTGAACAATCGCATAATTCTCGAAAATGTGCCGTCGGGGAAGGAGCATCTGGCTCGAATTCTTGAAGCGATGAAAAAGAGTGAAGTGCTGGAAATTATTTATAAAAGCTATTGGGAAGAAGAGGAAAAGACTTTAAAAGTCGCTCCGTATTGTGTAAAACTGTTTCGTCAACGGTGGTATATGGTAGCACGTCGTATTTTTGATGATAAAATCAGAATTTACTCGCTCGACAGAATTAAGCATTTGTCAATAAATTCTGATAGTTTCACTTATCCTGATGACTTTGGCCCAGAAGATTATTTTGATGGTTTCTTTGGTGTGATTCATGCGAAAAATGTTCCTGTGGAAACTGTTGTACTCAAAGTCGGTGCCGGTCAGGCTAATTATATGCGGGCATTACCATTTCATTCGTCACAAAAAGAGGTCGAGAAAAATAAATTTGGCAGTATTTTTACATTAAAAATTCGTCCGACATACGATTTTATGCAAGAAATTCTCTGGAATGGCGATACTGTTGAAGTTCTTGAACCTCAATGGCTTCGTATTGAGATGGCTGTAATTGTTAAACGCTTGTGGAATAAGTACAGAATCAAGAGAAGATGAAAGACTTCGCTGCCATCGATTTCGAAACCGCCAACTGCGAGCCGACCAGCGTTTGCAGCGTGGGAATCGTCGTGGTTCGTGACGGGGTGTTCACTGACAGCTTTTATTCACTGATTCAGCCGGAGCCGAATTATTATAATTATTGGAACACCCGAGTGCATGGCTTGACTCAGCGTGATACCGAGAATGCGCTGGTGTTTCCATACGTCTGGGAACAGATTGAGCCGCTCATTGAAGGCTTGCCGCTCGTGGCTCACAACAGTCCGTTTGATGAGGGCTGCCTGAAGGCTGTTTTCCGTTGTTATCAGATGGATTACCCTGATTATCAGTTCTTTTGCACTTGCCGCGCTTCGCGAAAACATTTCGGGAAACTGCTTCCAAACCATCAGCTTCACACTGTCGCGGAGGCCTGCGGTTATCATCTTGAAAATCATCACCATGCATTGGCCGATGCCGAGGCTTGTGCGTGGATAGCGAGAGAGTTGCTATAAACTAAAAAAGCACCGATCGCTCGGTGCTTTTTGTTGTTTTTGAATCTTTCGAAACATTAAGCTTCGGTCTCAGCTGGTGCTTCCTCTGCTGCCGGAGCCTCTTCTGCAGGGGCTTCCTCAGCGTTCTCGGCTGCTGCTGCGGCTGCTGCCTGTGCTGCGAGTTCTGCCTTCTTCTTGGCGATCTCTTCAGCGCGAGCGGCGTTAACCTTGCTCTCAGCTTCGATTCTTGCCTTCTGGTCAGCTTTCTTCTTGTCGGCTTTTGCCTTGATTTCGCTAGCTAACTTGGCTTCTTTTTCCTTCATCCATGTCTGGAACTTGACCTCAGCCTGTTCAGCTGTCATAGCGCCCTTCTGAACACCGATCATGAGGTGCTTCTTGAGCATGACACCCTTCTTTGAAAGGATTGAACGGACTGTGTCGGTTGGCTGAGCACCCTTGTTTAACCAATCAAGAGCTTTGTCGAAATTAAGACTGATCTCAGCTGGAACTGTTACAGGATTGTAAGTTCCGATTTTTTCAATAAATCTACCATCACGAGGTGCGCGACCGTCTGCAATTACAATGTGATAGAAAGGCTGACCCTTTTTACCATGTCTCTGTAATCTGATTTTTGCTGGCATAAAATTACTTTTTTAATTGATTTATAATTAGTTAACCCAAATCTACCCGAGATTTGCGGCTGCAAAATTACAAAATTTTTCAACATCTACAACATTTTTCGAAAAATATTTTTCTAAACTTCTGATTCTCAAATCTTTGCAAAAATTTTAAAAATTATCTACAAAATCCGAAAATATTGTTTATCTTTGAAACTCCATTTTATGGAAATTGACCCATTGATAATCAAACAAATAAATTGTAAATTCGCTTTGGCTAATGGCTAACGGCTAATAGATAATGGCTAAAAAATAAGGATATGTTTCTGATTTTCGACACCGAGACCACTGGATTGCCACTCTTAAAAAACGCACCGCTGACTAACTTCGAAAACTGGCCACGAATGGTCCAGATTGCATGGCAGCTGCACGATGAACTCGGCAATTTCGTTGAGGCTCAGAACCATATAGTTCGCCCCGACGGCTTTGAGATTCCTATCAACGCCAAGATGGTGCACGGAATCTCTACGGAATACGCACTCGAACATGGCGAACCGCTTGCCGATGTCCTGAACATGTTCCTCGAGGCTGCCCAAAAAGCCAAATACCTTGTCGGTCATAACATTAACTTCGACCTCAGCATTGTCGGATGCGAGTTCCTGCGCGACCGTGGCGAAAACCCGCTGCCGAATTGGAAAGTGGTGGATACTTGTACAGAAAAGACTGCCGAATATTGCAAATTCCCAGGCGGTAGTCACGGACGTTTTAAACTGCCAAAACTTATTGATTTTCATAAGCTTCTGTTTGGCGAAGATTTCAGCTCGGCCCATAACGCTTGCGCCGACGTGGAGGCTACAGCGCGCGTCTTCCTCGAATGCATCCGCCTCGGAGTGCTTGATAATACTGATATTCCGGAAGGAGAGGAGTTCTTCAGAAAGTTCCGTGAGGCGAATCCTGACGTGATGAAGGCGGCGGGGATTGAGATAAAGCCGAACTATGAGGTGGAGAAGGATAAGGAGGATAAGAAAGATAAGAAGGATAAGGAGGATAAGAAAGAGAAGGAGGATAAGATTTCGGAAACAGCTGAAAAGCCTGATGAAATTCAGTTTACGCATTTGCATGTGCACTCGCATTTTTCAATCCTTGACGGAATGTCGAAGATTCCGGATTTGGTTGACAAATGTCTGAAATACGGGATGTATTCAATGGCTCTAACCGACCATGGTAATATGTTCGGAATCAAGGAGTTAGCTGATTATTCCGACAAGGTTAACGGAAAAGTTAAAGATAAGATAAAGGAACAGGAGGCAATTCTAAAAAAAGAAGACGCTACAGAGGAGGAAAAAGCCGCTGCAAATCAGGAGATTGCGAAGCTGAATACGCAGTTTTTCAAGCCTATTTTCGGTACCGAGGCTTACTGCGCTCCAGTGAACATCGCAAAGCGCGACGGCCGTACCGATCGTGGCTGGCACCTTATCTTATTGGCGAAGAACAAAACCGGCTACAAAAACCTCTGTAAGCTCGCATCAATAGCATATACCGACGGTTTCTATTACAACCCGCGTATCGACCACTTGCTTTTGGAGAAATATCACGAGGGCATCATCGCAAGCTCGGCTTGTCTTGGTGGCGAAGTGCCGCAAAAGATAATGAACGGCGACATCAAAGGGGCGGAGGAGACGATAATGTGGTTCAAATCGCTGTTTGGTGACGACTATTACCTTGAAATTCAACGACATAAGACCGACAAACCTGGAGGCGACCAAGAGGTTTACGCACGTCAGGTGGAAGTCAATAAGGTGATTCTGGAACTGGCTAAGAAGACCAACACCAAAATCATCTGCACCAACGACGCGCATTTCGTGGAGGAGGAACACGGCGAGGCACACGACAGACTTATCTGCCTCAGCACTGGCAAAGACCTCGACGACCCGACACGAATGCATTATACTAAGCAGGAATGGCTCAAGACACCTGAAGAAATGTACAAGATTTTCTCAGATGTGCCGGAAGCTCTCGCAAACACTATGGAAATCGCCGACAAGGTCGAGACATATTCCATCAATTCCGACCCGATAATGCCGGAGTTCGACATCCCGAAGGAGTTCGGAACTGTGGAGGAATACAAGAAGAAATTCACCGAAGAGGACCTTTTCAACGAGTTCACGCGCAACGAACACGGCGAGGTGGTGATGAGCCAAGAGGCGGCTGAGAAGAAAATCAAGAAGATGGGTGGCTACGAGAAGCTGTACCGCATAAAACTTGAGGCTGACTACCTTGCAAAACTGGCTTGGGAAGGCGCGAAGATGCGCTATGGCGAGAACCTCACAGAAGAGCAGAAGGAACGCATCAACTTCGAGCTGCACACCATGAAATCAATGGGATTCCCTGGCTACTTCCTCATCGTGGCGGATTATATCCGTGGCGCCCGTGAGGAACTCGGCGTCTCTGTAGGTCCCGGTCGTGGCTCAGCGGCAGGCTCCGTGGTGGCTTACTGCTTGAAAATCACCGATGTGGACCCGCTGAAATACGACTTGCTGTTCGAGCGTTTCCTTAACCCGGACCGTATCTCATTGCCTGATATCGACGTTGACTTCGATGACGACGGCCGAGGCAAAGTGCTCGACTGGATTACCAAGAAATACGGCAAGGAGAAGGTGGCACATATCATCACTTACGGCACCATGGCTGCGAAATCCGCCATACAGGACGTGAGCCGCGTGCAGAAAATTCCGCTTTCAGAGGTCGCCACAATAAAGAGTTTCATCCCTGACCGCAATTTCCCAGAAAATATCAAGGATGAGAAAGGCAAGTCACCGAAAGTAAACCTCAAAAACTGCTACAAATACGTGCCTGAGCTTAAAAACATGCTCAACGGCGAAGACGATAACGTGTCGTCGATGCTGACGTATGCCAGCGAACTCGAAGACACCAACCGTCAGATCGGCATCCATGCCTGCGGCGTCATCATCGGTGCTGACGACCTGACGAAGTTTGCACCAGTCTGTACCATCAAAGATAAAGATACAGGCGAGGATGTGCTTGTCACTCAATACGATGGACACGTTGTGGAGAACGTCGGTCTCATCAAGATGGACTTCCTTGGTTTGAAGACTTTGACACAAATCAAGGACGCTCTTGCGAATATCAAGAAAACCCACGGTATCGACCTCGATATCGACCATATCCCGATTGACGACAAGGAGACTTTCGCTTTGTTCAGCTCCGGCAACACAATCGGCACGTTCCAATTTGAATCGCCGGGCATGCAGAAATATCTTAAGGATCTGCAACCTTCTGTATTTGAGGACCTTATCGCTATGAACGCCCTCTATCGTCCGGGCCCGATGGACTACATCCCGACGTTTATCGCACGTAAGCAGGGCAGGGAGCCTATTGAATACGACTTCCCGGAGATGGAAAAATATCTCAAAGACACCTACGGCGTGACGGTGTATCAGGAGCAGGTGATGCTTCTGTCGCGACAGCTCGCCAACTTCACCCGAGGCGAGTCGGATACCCTGCGTAAGGCTATGGGAAAGAAGCAGATAGCTAAGATGATGGAGCTCAAGGACAAGTTCATGAAACAAGGCCAGGAGCTCGGTCATGACGCGAAGACTCTTGAAAAGATTTGGAACGACTGGGAGAAATTTGCTTCGTACGCCTTCAACAAGTCGCACGCCACATGTTATTCGTGGGTCGCATATCAGACAGCATATCTGAAGGCTCATTATCCGGCGGAATTCATGGCTGCTGTGTTGAACTCGAGCATCCGCGACGCCGAAGAGGTCATCTTTATGCTTGACGAATGCAAACGAATGAAAATAAACGTGTTGCCGCCGAGTGTCAATAGGTCGGAGTATAAGTTTACTGTCGATGAGAAAGGCAATATCTGCTATGGATTGGGTGGCATCAAGGGCATTGGCGAGGTGGCTGATGCCATAAAAGACGAACGCGAGGCCAATGGCCGTTTTACCAGTTTTGCCGATTTTATGGCGAGGGTGGGGGCGAAGAACCTTAACAGAAAGGTGCTGGAACAGCTTGCGAGAGCAGGTGCTTTCAGCGACTTCACCGAGTTGCACCGTGCCGCATATTTCTACATCGCTCCAGGCGAGAAGATGAACTTCATCGAGAAGTCGATAAAGCAGGTGAATGCCAGCAACGAACGCAAAAACAACGCCCAGATCGACCTGTTCGGAGAGCTCGAGGCGGCGGGCGGCGACGACCTGTTCAAACTCGACATCCCAGAATGTGAGCATTGGTCGAACATCAAGATGCTTGACGAGGAAAAAGAAGCCATAGGATTCTATCTCAGCTCGCATCCGCTTGACGCATACGAATATACAATCAGGTATTTCGTTGACACCAAGCTCGAAAATCTGAAGAATGTCATAGAAACAAAGAAAGGCACGACGATCCATATTGCCGGAATAGTGACAAATTCGGCCGAGATGACTTCAAAAGCAGGTAAGCCTTTTGGTAAGTATGTCATTGAAGATCAGACGAGTAGCTATGACTTTGCGCTGTTTGGCGAGACCTATTTGAAATTCCATCATCTGTTTGTCTTGGGAACACCTTTATATATTACGGGAATTGTCCAGGAGCCGTACTACAACAGGGATTTGCCAGATGACAAGAAACGTCCGAATGAGTTGAAGGTGTTGGATGTCAAGCTTCTTGAAGAGATTTTCGAGAAATCGAAGCGCGAGGCGAAATTCTATCTGGAAATCAACAAGTTGACGAGTGAGAATGTCAAAATTATCATCGATATCATCAAGGAAAACCCTGGAAATCAGCCGTTTTCTATGCTTTTGGTTGACAAGGAGCACAACATGACATGTTCGACGCATCCTGAAAAAGGCAAGATCAATGCGGAAGTTGTTTTCAAAAAAATGAACGATTATGCGGATTTGGTGACGTATGATTTGTTAAAATGATTATCTTTGCAAAAATTTATTAACGAAAAAATATTTAAAACTATGGCAATGCAAATCAATGAACAGAACTTCGAGGAAGAAGTCTTGAAGTCGGATCTCCCAGTAATGGTTGACTTTGGCGCAACATGGTGCGGTCCATGCCGCATGATTGCTCCTTATATGGATCAGATAGCTGACGAATACGCTGGCAAGGCAAAAGTCGTGAAAGCTGACGTTGACGAATGTGGCGCTCTAGCAGCACAGTTCGGCATCAGAAACGTGCCGACAGTGCTCTTCTTCAAGAACGGCGAAGTCGTCGAGAAACACGTCGGCGGCGCTCCAAAGGCAGTGTTCGAGGAGAAACTGAAGAAGTTTATTTAAGGCTATAAGCTTTAGTCGTCATTTCGAGCGTAACGAAGTGAAGTCGAGAAATCTTTTTTATTCCGATGCTTGTTGATAAAGAGGATTTCTCCATTTCGCTCCATTTCATTACGCTTCAGTCGAAATGACGAAAGATGAACATGTCATTAGAAAAATCAAATATCGCGCCTCTTGGAAGTCTTGAGTTCCACGCCCGGCAGATTGTCGAGGGCTTCATAACCGGACTTCACAAGAGTCCGTTTCATGGGTTTTCAGTCGAGTTTGCGGAACATCGCTTGTATAACACCGGCGAGCCAATTCGTAATATCGACTGGAAGCTCTATGGCAGGACTGATAAACTTTTTGTGAAACGTTTCGAGGAGGAGACCAACCTCCGCTGCCAACTGGTCATCGACACCAGCTCAAGCATGTATTTCCCTGTAAAACAAAGGCTTGACTGCCAAAATCCAAACAAACTTTGGTTCTCTGTTTACAGTGCTGCGTCTTTAATTGAGCTGATGCGCCGCCAGCGTGATGCCGTGGGCTTGGATTTGTTTGACGACGACATCACAACTCACACCGATGCCAAACTTTCTCCAGTGCATATCAACATGATTTACAACGAGTTGGAGAAACTTTTGTTGCCTTACGACAAAAACCGGAAACAAACCACCAACGCAACAGCCTGTTTGCACAAGATTGCCGAGATGACGCACAAACGCTCGCTTGTGGTAATTTTCAGCGACATGATTGACAGCCTTGAGTCACACGACGACTTGTTTGCCGCACTTGAACATCTGCGTTACAACAAGCATGAGGTGGTTCTGTTCCATGTTCACGACGGAATGCTCGAACAGAAACTCGAGTTCGAGAACCGTCCGTATCGTTTTGTGGACCTCGAATCAGGCGACGTGGTGAAACTCAACCCGACAGAAGTCAAGGAGAAATATGAACAGATAATGAAGGCTCGCAAAGACGAGCTTCTCCGACATTGCCACCAATACCAAATCGACTATGTCGAAGCCGACATCAACAAGCTGTATGACCAGGTGCTGACAGCGTATCTCATCAAAAGGCAGAAGCTATATTAAACCAAGTCATTTCGACCGAAGCCGATAGGCGTAGTGGAGAAATCTCCTAACAAATCTAATTATTCTCTACAATTTCCAAACCAGCTGCAGTTTCCCATCAGTTTTAACGTTTCCTTCAATAAGCTCCAACCCGCTGCCAATCTCGTTGACATCACTGTATATTGTGCTGCCGATTTTTGCGTTAATCGCAAGTCCCCATCGGAGCTTGACCTTTCCCAAAAGATAAATTCTCACACCTTTATGATAAAAACTGCCAATCGAAAATGAATTCAACACATCGTTTTCATAAGCATAAACAGCACCACTCGGACTGTCGAACAAGGCATATCTGAAAGCGATGCTAAATGGTTGGTTCTCAGGATTGTACAAAATGTCCTGATATATCAGATATGATTTCGTCACGCCACTGTTTTGTACATCGCTGACATTATATTCCACCCGGTTTTTCAATATGAACGCGTTGCCGACAGGGTAGATTATGTGAAAACGCAGCGACATCTTGCGCTCATGAATCAAATAACGCATGTATGTGTTCTCGCCTGGACCGTTTTTTTCCTTGTCTCTATATTCCAACTCAATGAAAAACAACGACTTGCTGTTTATGTCATGGTTTATTTGCAAATTGTATTCCTGGCCACGACTTGGTGCGTATGCAGAGTTTTTAATCCATTCCGACTCCGGGAAGTCGGCTGTGGCGACAAGTTTCCATTTTGGCGCAAAAGTGATTGACGTTGAGAGGTATAGACCTTCCTCGTTGCGCGGATTGCTGCCCGAAGCGAAGGCATTGCTGTATAAGTTCTGATATTTTTTGTCGTAATATCTGTAAAACACATCAAACTCAATGTATCCCGCGGGCTGCACCGATATCCCGCACAAAACAGCAGGTGCTTTGTTGTCGCTCATCGCGGCCTCACCATAAAATGCCCATTTCTTCAGCACATAATAAAAGTCAACGCCTTGATTTACAAGAGTCTTACCTCTAAAATAAAAGGTGTTGTACAGCCTTGGCTCGGGAATCAAAGCACTGCTTAAAACAGTTTTGTGTATCGTATATCCGATTTGATAATTGGAGCCTCTAAAACTGATGTTTCCGCCATATAGCTGCTGTTTAATGACATGACGGTCAATGAGTTCGCCGTATGTGCGGTGCAGTCCCGTCTGTTGCAGCGCTGTCACATGCTGCCCGTCATCGGTGCTGTCGTTGACACTTAAATTTGCATCGACTTTCTTGTTGGAGTAAAACACCGATAGTTCAAATCTCTTATAGCTCAATGTGGTTGCAGCACCGCGCAGATAACCGCTTTCATTTGCCGACTTTGACGCACGAATCTTCTTGCTTTTTCTCAAAAGTGAGCCTCCGCTTGCAGCGAATGCCATCCCGGAACCCATCGTAAGCCCTTGCCCAAACGCAATCTGATAGTCACCAAGTGCCAAAGTCTTCACTAATTTAATGTCCCTCACAAGAAAATGAAACGAGGCGTAATCTATTGTCTTATAAGCCTTTGAGCCAATCATTCCCTTTATTGAGTCATTTATTTTTGGTGTGAAAAGGTATTCGCCAGGGTCTTTCTCAAGCGCAAAACCGGCCTCAATCTTGTCACGATAGCTGAAATTATACCTGAGATACAGCTTTTGCTGACTTCCGAGATATTTCTTGCTCGGATTTTTATACAAAACCGAATCGCTGACATTCTGATAACCGGCCTTTTTGTTAAAACATCGCTCGGTCTGAAATTGAGCCTGATGTTTGCCGTATTTGACCACATCTTTTAACCGCAGTTTCTCTTTTTCTTTAGGTCTTTCAAAACATATCAAAGGTTTCAGAATGTTGAAAGTCATCTCGTCGATGCCTTCTACAAACTTCAGCTCATCAAAGTTGACGATGTCGCCAAAATCTTTTCTATATGTATTAATATTATCGACAATGAAAACATTAACTAAATGTAATTCAATTAGTTGATTCAGTTCATCAGGATTGTTGATATTGATTTTGTTTTCACAAATGGTCCAATAATCCTCGATAAGTTCAGTGTAATCGACGTCTTTGTCAGAGTCGTCAACCATGCGTTCGATTTGGTCGATAATGAGGTCGTCCGTGATAGTGTTTTGCGCGAAAAACATGCATGGCAATAAAATTAAAATAGGTGTCAAAAATCGTTTCATGGTTTCTGCTCTTTAATTTTGAAAATCAGACTGCTTTGAAATGACACGCCGGTGTATTGGTTCATCGTTGCTGAAACATCAATAATAACGCGGTTTAACGTATAACCGGCACCTATACTCGCCGTTGCGGGATTAGTATGAACGCCTACACGAATGTAAAAATCATGCAAAGGGTTGTATTCCAATCCGAAACGGCAGTCGAGGCTCTTGTCTGAGTCGTATTCCACCTCCGAAGTCGCCAAAAAATCTTTTGTCACCTGATAAGACAAGCCAAATCTGAAAACTATTGGAACTCGTTCATTATTTATGGTTTTTAGTTTTACATTAATTGGGTTGAAGATATATACTCCGATGCACAAATCGTTGGTGATGTTAGATTGTATGCCGAATTCAAACGTCGCCGTTCGTCGTTTGACGTAGTCGTCCGAAAACTTAAACATCAGGTAATCAAGTTTTAAGCCCATTTTTAGATGGGAACCGAAAGAGCGTGCGTATGCCAGTCCGAGTTTGTTTTCGTTGAAGTTTTCAAACCCGAATCGGCTGTACGACAGCCCCAATGTACCGATTTTCATTGGCATGACGAGAGCCGTGTTGTAGAAACTCAGCTCTTTCATGAAAAACCGGTTTTCGTAAGATAATCCGACGCCGAAGAACCGATAGTCGGCCATGCCGGCTGGATTGTTCTGAATGCTCCAGAAGTCGCTTAACGACACTGAACAATTGCCCATCGCATTGCTGCGAGCGCCTGCAATACCTGATAAATCCCAGGAAAAGCAATGATAACCGAATAGGAGTAATCCTATTAATAAAAGGCTTCTCTTCATTGTATTTAGTTTTTGTTGACTTATTTTTTGCAAAGATAGATTTTTTTTTGAAAAAAATATTAACTTTGTGCAAAATTTTTTTGATATGGATTATATTTTGATGATTTCTGCAATAGTGGTGATAATTATCGGTTTAATCGGTGATATTATCCCAGGTATTCCCGGCACACCGGTGAGTTATCTGGCGTTGTTGCTCCTGCATTGGACAGACAGAATCAGCTATTCGTCACAATTTCTGTTTATGACGGGCTTGATTTGTGCGGCGATTACCGTTCTCGATTATGTCGTGCCTGTTTGGGGAACCAAGAAATTCGGAGGCACCAAAGCAGGAACGCGCGGAAGCACCATAGGTCTGATTGTCGGCATATTGGTATTGCCAATGCTCGGAATAGTCCTCGGGCCATTCGGTCTTATAGGTATTCTCGGCGGGCCTTTCGTTGGAGCTTATATCGGTGAGAAGATGGGCGGTACACCCGACAACAAGGCTTGGCGCTCGGCTTTCGGCTCGTTTATCGGCTTCCTCGCTGGGACATTTATGAAGATAGTTTACACTTTTGTAATCGGTTTTTACGTGATTAGAGATATTATTAACGCATTTTTTTAATTGATAATTATGAAAATATTAAAATCACCGTTTATGGTTTTGTTCCTGATGATGGGAATGAAATCATTCGCATGCACTAACTTCCTGGTGACAAAAGGCGCCTCGGTTGACGGCTCGAATTTCATAACATACGCCGCCGATTCGCACATCCGTTATGGTGAGCTGTATTTCACCCCGGCTGCTGATTGGGCAGAGGGTGATATGCGTACCATCTACGATCGCGGGACAAACGCAATAAGAGGCTACGTCCCTCAGCCGGCACATACTTATCAAGTGGTGGGCTACATCAATGAACATCAAGTGGCTCTGGGTGAGACGACCTTCGGCGGACGCGAGGAACTTATCGATCCTAATGGCCTCATCGATTATGGCAGCCTGATGTTTATGGCTCTCGAACGCAGCAAGTCAGCTCGCGAAGCCATCAAGGTTATCGCCGATCTGGTTGAAGAATATGGCTATGGCAGCGACGGAGAGACGTTCTCCATTTCCGATAAGGATGAGGTTTGGTACATGGAAATCATTGGAAAAGGCGAGGAGAAAGGCGCTGTCTGGGTGGCGATACGAATCCCTGACGGATACGTCTCGGGTCACGCTAATGCCGCGAGAATACAGACGTTCCCACTGAGAGACGGAAAGATATCCATCACCGATAAAGACTGGAAAAAACTCTATAAAAGCGAGGTAGAGGTGATTTACAAGCACGACATCATCAAATTCGCACGCAAAAAAGGTTATTTCGACGGTAAAGACAAAGATTTCGACTTCAGTGCGGCATACGCTCCTGTTGATTTCTCTGCTGCCCGCATCTGCGACTTACGCGTTTGGGCCATGTTTAACGAGGTCTGCGATGACATGGATCAATATTGGGATTACGTGACGGGCAAAGACCTCTCACACGGCCGCATGCCTTTGTACGTCAAGCCGAACCGCAATATCTCATTGACAGATATGATGTCGTTTATGCGCAACCATTATCAAGGCACCGAATTGGACAAAACCCTTGATGCAGGCGCAGGTCCCTTTGGCTCGCCATATCGCTGCAACCCTTTATATTGGGAATATAACGGCGTGAAATATTTCAACGAACGAAGCACAGAGACGGTGCAGACAGGTTTTTCATTCATCGCCCAATCGAGAAACTGGCTTCCCGACAAGGTCGGCGGCATTATCTGGTTCGGCGTGGATGACACTGGGTCAACGGTTTACACCCCTTTTTACTGCTCAATTTCAGAGGTGCCTATCGAATTCCGTGTGGGCAATGGCGACATCCTGACCTATTCTGACAATGCCGCTTTCTGGGTCTTCAACCGACTCGCTCATTTCAAATATCTGTTCTATAACAGAGTGATTGGCGACATCCAGAAAGTGCAAAACGAACTCGAGACAAGCTACCAAGAACAGGTTAAAGACATTGACAATCAGGCTGTTGATATGTTGAAAAACGGTGGCGAGATGGAAACGGTCGCATTTTTGACCGGCTTTGCTGTAAAATCTGCTGCCAATACAATAAACAGATGGAAACAACTCGACAATTACCTGTTGGTGAAATATTTGGATAGCAACGTCAAACAAGAGGAAAACGGTGAATTCAAGCGCAACGGCCATGGATATCCGGCAAAACCTAAACAACCTGGTTATCCTGATTCCTGGAAAAAACATCTGATTGAAGAAACCGGCACCCGCTTCGAACGCTAATTTTAAATTTTAAATCTTTAAATTTTAAATTACAAATAATGAAGTCAATGACCCCTTTGGCGGAACGTCTGCGTCCGACCTCGTTGGACGGTTACATAGGGCAGGAGCACCTGATTGGTCCGAATGCCGTGCTGCGCCGCGCCATTGAGAGCGGGCACATCCCGTCGATGATTTTCTGGGGACCTCCAGGCGTGGGCAAGACGACACTCGCCTTCATCATCTCAAAACAGGTGAAACGTCAGTTTTTTGTGCTTAGTGCAGTGAGCAGCGGAGTGAAAGACGTGCGCGAGGTCTATGACCGAGCGCGCATGGCTCCGGAACCGCCAATACTGTTTATCGATGAAATCCACAGGTTCTCAAAAGCTCAGCAAGATTCTCTGCTCGGCGCAGTGGAAAAAGGACTTGTCACCCTGATTGGCGCAACCACCGAAAATCCAAGCTTCGAGGTCATTTCACCTTTACTTTCGAGATGTCAGGTTTATATCTTGAAAGAACTTGAGAAAGACGACCTTAAAAAGCTGATTGTCAATGCGGTGGAGGTGCTGAAAGAAGATTATAAGAAAAATATTATCGTCGAGGAAGACGAGGCTCTGATGCAAATCAGCGGGGGAGATGCAAGAAAACTGCTCAATGCCATCGACCTCGTCGTCGGCATGCTTGACGATGCCTCGCCTAAAGCCAAGAAACTCGTCGTGAATAACGAGGTCACAACAAAATATATTCAAAGCAACCTGCTTAAATACGACCGTCTCGGCGAGATGCATTACGACATCATCTCTGCCTTCATAAAGTCGATTCGAGGCAGCGACCCTAACGCCGCGGTATATTATCTTGCTCGCATGATTGAAGCCGGAGAAGACCCTTTGTTTATCGCACGACGTATGCTTATCCTGGCTTCCGAAGATATCGGAAATGCCAATCCTAACGCACTTTTGCTCGCAAACGCATGCTTCGACGCAGTAAACAAAATAGGCTGGCCCGAAAGCAGAATAATACTGTCACAAACAGCCACATACCTCGCGTCATCTGCAAAGAGCAACGCCGCAGTGGTGGCAATCGACTCGGCACAGGCTCTCGTTAAGAAAACTGGCAACCTCAGCGTGCCGCTGCATCTTCGCAATGCCCCGACAAAGCTCATGAAAGACCTCGGTTATCACGATGGCTACAAATATGCACACAGCTATCCTGGCAACTTTGTGGAACAGGAATTCCTACCAGAAGAAATATCCGGCACACGTCTTTATTCACCCCAAGATAACCCTCGCGAACTTGAGCTCCGCCGTTCGCTGAAAGCTAAATGGAAAGACAAATATGGCTACTGATTCCACCCACATTGCATCAATGTTCGACGATATAGCGCCGACTTACGACAAATTGAACCATATACTGTCGCTGAATGTCGACAAGTCATGGAGACGTAAGGCTGTGAAACGACTGAAAAAGTCATTGGAAAATGTTTCCAATCCTGAAATTCTTGACGTGGCTTGTGGAACCGCCGATTCAACAGTTCAAATCGCTAAAAGTATCGAAAATGCCAGCATTTATGGCGTTGATATTTCAGACGGAATGTTAAAAATAGGAGAGGAGAGGGTCCGAAAACTCGAACTGTCAGATAGAATCAGTTTTTCGAAATCACCAGCCGAAAACATTGATTTTCAAGACAATACATTTGATGCCGTATTTGTCGCCTTTGGCGTGAGAAATTTCTCCGACAGAATGAAAGGTTTGGGTGAAATTATGCGGGTATTGAAACCACAAGGAAGCCTGTTTGTGCTGGAACTTTCTGAGCCTCAGAATGTTATAGTGCGATGGCTTTACAATCTTTATTTCAAAAATATACTTCCATTTATTGGGAAAAAGCTCTCAGGACACGGCGCTGCATATCGCTATCTGCAACAGACCGTCGAAAAGTTCCCAATGCCAAATGAGTTTATTCAAATGTTGCAAAACATTGGTTATCAAGATGTTAAACACAAGGCATATTCATGTGGACTATGCCGGTTATATCAAGCTAAAAAATTATAAAATGAGTGAAGTGAAATTTAAATATTGGATTAAAGCGGCGCGACTGAAAACTTTGTTGGTGTCGATGGCGCCGGTTATAATGTCGGTGGCTTTTGTCTCTATGTATATGACAATCAAATGGTTGCCGGCTGTAATCTGTCTTATTTTCGCTGTGATGGCGCAAGTTCTCTCAAACTTTGTCAACGACTATGCCGATGGTTTGAAAGGCACTGACAATGAGCGACTTGGTCCGCAATATATGATTTCATCGGGATTCATCTCGCAACAGCAAATGCTGCGCGGAATCATCGTCTGGGCCATCTTGACGTTTATTGTCGGCTGCACCTTGTTGTATTATGGCGGCTGGATCCTGCTGCCGTTCGGAATCGTAATAATGTTGTGCGCGATAGCATATTCCGGTGGGCCGTTCCCGCTTTCACGCCATGCCTTGGGCGATGTGGCTGTGCTGCTGTTTTACGGCATCGCACCCGTGGTCCTCACATTTTTCATCCAAACAGGATTTGTCAACTGGCAAATCGTCGTCGCTGGCCTCGCTATAGGCATTGTTGTTGACAACTTATTGATAGTCAATAATTATCGTGACGCAGAGAACGATGCTAAAAACGGCAAGAAAACCACAGTCACATTGTTCGGAAAAACCTTCATGAGATACCTTTTCTATCTGAATCCGATAATCGCAATAATATTGATTTATCTTGTTTTTAAAAATAATACAATGTTTTTTTATTTTATTCCATTTCTGATATATTCGGTTTTCGTAAGCCGCAAATTTTCAAAGGCTAAAGGAATGGAATTTAACAAGTTGATAGGGATGGCACCGCTTGAAGCGATAATTTTTGCCTTAACAGTTGTGATTTATATAATATAAATAATATGTCAGAAAATTTGATTATTCAGGGAAATAGCAAGAAGGAGCTCTATGAGAACCTGCTTCCTCAACTCAAATCGTTAGTTGAATGTGAAAACGATATTATTGCAAATATGGCTAATGTTTCCGCATGCCTGAAGGACACTTTCAACTTCTGGTGGGTCGGATTTTATCGCGTTATCGGTGATGAACTGGTGCTAGGCCCGTTTCAAGGTCCTTTGGCATGCACACGCATCCGTAAGGGCAAAGGCGTCTGCGGCACAGCATGGCAACAAGCAGAAACCGTTCTCGTCCCTGATGTCGACGAATTCCCTGGTCACATTGCATGCAGCAGCCTTACCAAGTCCGAAATCGTAGTGCCGGTTTTCAAAGGGGACGATGTCGTTGCGGTTCTTGACATAGACAGCGAAAAACTTGCCAATTTCGATGAAACCGACAAGTCTTTCCTTGAAGAATTAGTGACTTATTTTACGCTGTAAGCTTCTTGTGCGAATGGGCTTCAACGACATTGATAACGTAGTCGCCTAATTTCTCGCACTCGCAGATGATATCCATATACTGCACTCCCGCCTGGTAGTTGTAGCGATGTTCGTTGATGTCGCTTACGTTGGCTTCCTTAAGCTGTGTGCGGTAGTTGTTTATCTCATTTTCAATGTTTAGCGACTCGTTGGGGTCAACAAGGCCCTTGTCATCAAGGATTCCCTGCATTTGCTCCAAAGCCTTCGTGCTAAGTTCAAACATGTGGCGGATGTGAACCTTTTGCTCCTCGGTAAAGTGTTCATTCTTGGTGTGTTTCTGGTTTATGGTGCGTGCCATGTTGAAACAGCTGTCGCCAATACTCTCAAGCTCGCCGACTTCACGAAGCATGTAGCGGATCTGGGTTTTACTTTCAGGGCTAAGATGACCTTCTGTGACTTTATTCAGATAATTGGCAATTTCAATCTCCATATTGTCGGATATGCCTTCGTATTTCTCAATCCGAGCATACAATTTGCTGAAATCCTCGTCTGTTTTTGTCTCAAAAAGCAAAGTCGGGATGAAAGCGAACATCCTGTTGGTGCGTGCAGCGAACAAACTGATTTCTTTCTGAGCCTGCAAAATCGAAAGCTCTGCCGTTGACAGGAGACCGCCAGATATAAATTTCAGCTTCGACTCTTCGTCTTCCTCAGATATCTTTGGCTTAATGATGCGGCATACGAAGCGCTCGATGTAAGGCACAAATCCGATAAGCAACAATGTGTTGGCCACGTTAAATCCGGTATGGAATGTCGCCAACGCAATTATACTTCCATCAAAACCGACAAGTGAATTGACGAAACCTACGATAGGATGGAAGAATATCAAAGCCCACGTCACACCAATCAAGTTGATGCTCAAGTGTGCGAAAGCGGCTCGTCTTGCCTGTGTGTTAGCGCCTATTGCCGCAATATTTGCAGTGATTGTCGTTCCTATGTTCTCGCCAAGAACCATCAAAATACCTTGGTGAATATTAAGTGTGCCTGTGGAGCATAGTATCATGGTGAGAGCCATGGTTGCTGCACTTGACTGTAGACAGATGGTCAAAGCGGTTCCCAAGAGCAGGAATATAAGTCCATTCCATAATGTGGGCTCGCTGAAACGTTGTATGAATGTGCTGATGGCTGCATTGGCATTAGGGTCGCTGACAAACGCCAATCCGGTGTCTTTAAGCGTCCCCAGACCCAAAAACAAGAATGCGAAACCGAAAAGCAAATCACCGATGATGCGGTGTTTTTTCAAGTAAATCAGCAAGATACCCAGCAAAAACGCAGGATAGACAAAGAAAGCCATGTTCAGCGTGAACCCCAGCGACATAATCCATGCAGTTATCGTGGTGCCGATGTGGGCACCCATAATAACAGATATAGACTGTCCCAAGGTGATGAGCCCTGCATTGACAAACGAGACCGTCATCAATGTCGTCGCCGTTGATGACTGTACTACCGCTGTGACAAAAATACCAGAAAGCATTCCTGTGAAACGGCTTGTGGTCATGGTTCCAAGCACGTGACGCAGCTGTGGACCGGCCATCTTCTGCAAAGCGTCACTCGTCGCCTTCATACCATACATGAGCAAGGCAAGGCATCCGCAAAGCTTTAAAAACAAAAACAATGTCATATCTAAACCTATTACTTCTTTTTCCTGTGTTGTAAACGTTCCTCAAGGCTGCTGAAACTGCAGTTTTTGCCTGGTATGTCGATGCAATGCTCATAATTGTCGTAGTTCAATTCGACAATCTTAATCGCTTCATAAAACTGCTCTTTGTCAAGTTTCATCAACTCGTAAATCTTGTCGGCAAGCCAAAACTCTTCAATCATCTTGTCATTGAGATCCAGAAGCTTCGCCATCTTTCTCGCCTCGCACAACTTAATATCTGCCAATCCATTCTCCTTCCTGTTATATTTCGATTCTGACATAAGCAATGACTTTGCCATCGTCGACTGCTTAATGCCTGAATACATCCTGGTCTTTTTTATCGTTTCTCTCAGCATATTATTTCGTGTGAAGATCCAGAACATTATTTATCATCTCAATCAAATCATCATAATATGATGAGAGGCTTGTTGAGTCATTGGGCGTTTCATGTGAATAAAACTTGTCGGCGATGCCGGCGATATGATGCCCCATTTCGTGTTTAATGACGTAATCTTCTGACTGTGCGCGGACCGTTGCAGTGATATACAGGTTATACAGGCTGCCGCCATAACTTTCGTCGGTGTTAATCAGGATGACAGCATAATCGTAAGGCGCTTGTGTGGCATATTCACGAAAAGCCCATTCATCGATGGTTAGCGCGTATTTGTCATGACCAAAAATGCCGTTGCAGACCTTCAGGGTGTTTCTCTCCTTGACAGGCGGCACCTGCACCGCATGAACATTGAAATCGTTTTTCCTGCTTTTAAATGGCTCCGTGTTGATGAAACTGTCGTAGAAATCCATCACGTCTGAACCAAAAAGCTTGATGTCATCGATGGTGTAACCGTCGCCTAAAATGATAATATCGACTTTGTCTTTGGGATTACCGCTGTCAAGCAGTCTTAACATTCTGTTGTTATGGTTTCTGGCAGGCTCAATCAGTGATTTCGATTCTTTGTTTAGGACATATTCCCAAACTGGTTCTATAACATCAAGAGAATCAATCCTATACATTATGATTTTCGCGTCTTTGCCTGGGAAAGGCACTCGTATCGACTCATTAAATGACTTTTGGGTGACTTTAGCTTCGTCTGTCAGCCGCCATTCACCAAAAAAAGTGCTTATGCCGTCAGAATAAAGCAGATCGTCGGTCTCGACGTCTCTCACTTCATATAAATAGGTGCCCAAACGATAAGGATTCACGAGATTTTTCGTGCGTCCGTACCATAGTCCGTCGTCATAAATCTGTTCAAGTTTAAACGATTCGGTGTACGCGTCACCGGAATGTACAAGATTGATTCTTAATGTCTTATCCAAGAAGTGCTTTCCAAAATCATTCTTTTCATTTCTTGAGCAGGAAATGAACGCTATGATTACCAACAGGAAAGCGATTCTTCTCATCTTACTTGTCTATCGTTGCCAAAAACTCTTCGTTGGATATTGTCTTTGATATTCTGTCTTTCAGGAATTCCATTGCCTCAACTGGAGTCATGTCGGCGAAATGGTTGCGCAATGCCCACACGCGCGCCAATGTCCTCTCGTCAACGAGAAGGTCATCACGGCGGGTACCAGATGCGACGATGTCGATGGCAGGGTAGATGCGCTTGTTCGACAGACGGCGGTCGAGCTGGAGCTCCATGTTGCCGGTACCTTTGAATTCCTCAAAGATGACTTCGTCCATCTTAGAGCCCGTATCGATAAGTGCTGTAGCCAAAATAGTCAGTGAGCCGCCGCCTTCGATGTTACGTGCAGCACCGAAGAAACGTTTCGGCTTCTGTAAGGCATTTGCTTCAACACCGCCTGAAAGCACCTTGCCTGATGCCGGCGACACTGTGTTGTAAGCACGTGCCAGACGAGTGATGGAGTCAAGCAAAATCACCACGTCGTGACCGCATTCTGTCAGACGTTTTGCCTTCTCAAGCACTATGTTTGCAATCTTCACGTGTTTGTCGGCAGGCTCGTCGAATGTCGAGGAAATGACTTCTGCTTTCACGCTGCGAGCCATGTCTGTGACCTCTTCAGGACGTTCGTCAATCAATAATATAATAAGGTATACCTCCGGGTGGTTTGCCGCAATGGCATTTGCCACTTCCTTCAGCAACACGGTCTTACCGGTCTTAGGCTGAGCCACTATCAAACCACGTTGGCCTTTGCCGATAGGGGCGAAGAGGTCCATGATTCTTGTGGATACAGTGCCTCCCTGATGTCCCGTGAGCTTGAATTTCTCGTCAGGGAACAAAGGTGTGAGGAAGTCAAACGGGATACGGTCGCGCACCTCGTCAGGGTTACGGCCGTTGATTTTGTCGACTTTCACCAAAGGGAAATACTTTTCACCGTTCTTTGGCGGACGGATCATTCCGAGGATGGTGTCGCCGGTCTTCAGACCAAACAGCTTGATCTGCGACTGTGACACATAGATGTCGTCAGGGGAGTTGAGGTAGTTGTAATCTGCCGAACGCAGGAATCCGTAGCCGTCGGGCATGATTTCGAGCACGCCTTCAGCCTGCACCACGCCGTCAAACTCCGAAATCATCTCTTCATGTCTCTGTGGCATCGGCTGCTGCGGCTTCACCTCATAAACCTCTTGTTTTTCCTCAAACATCGGCTCAACAGGCTCAACAGGCGCGACAGGTTCTGCTTCAGGAATCTCCGGCTCTTCCTCGTTGCTCTCGTTGAGAATCTCGTTGGCGACGTCTACCACCGCAGGCTTCGGTTTCGGATACGACACGTGACGCGCCTTGTCACCCTCGTCGCTATTGTTGTCAAACGTCGTCTTTATCACATCCGTGCGCTTGCCGATTCTCGGACGTCTTCCGCGCTTCGGTGCTTCTGTTTCAGTGTTTTCTTCAGTATTTATTGGTGTGACGGTTTCATTCTCGATAGGTTTCTCTGGTTCAGGTTCAGGCTCGGGATTAGAAGTCGCCACCTTTTTCTTTCTGCCTGGCCTGCCTTTAGGTTTCTCAGCAACCGCCACGGCTTCCTGTGGAGCCGACTGTTTCTCGATGATGTTGTACACAAGGTTTTCCTTGGGTGCGTTGACATTTTCCACGCCAAGCTTCAACGCAATCTCCTTAAGCTCAGCCATGGATTTGTCGTTTAATTCAAAAATATCATACATAAAAAATCAGTTAATTTTTTGAAACTTTAAGAAATTTATCTGAATGTACATGGTCTTTCGTCCATTTGACGTTGCAAATATACAATTTTTTTTTATACAACAATTATTTTTATTAATTTTGCAAAAAATTTAAATGCAATGATTCAGAGAAGACAGACAATCTTTATGCTTTTGACAGCAATTCTTAGCGCTTTGTTGTTTTTTATGCCACTGGCATCATTCAATGCCGACGGTAATGTGATGAAATTCACCATTTTCGGTATTCAAAACCCAATAGACACCCTAACTTTATCAAAATCATACACTTGGCCTCTTATCGTTTTGACAATATTGATGACAATAGTGCCGATTTTCACTATTTTCAAATATAAAAAACGCGAGCTTCAGGTGAAACTGTGCCATCTCAACATGCTTTTGAACATCGTTTTTATCGGCATAGTGTTTTTATATTATGATAATGATATTAAGGAGGTTATCGCCGCAGTCGAAGGCGACGCCTATAATCTCGATGTCGCCTATTTCTTCGGAATGGCATTCCCGCTGGCAAACCTCATCTTGGAAACCCTCGCCATCAGAGGGATTAAGAAAGACATTGCTCTGCTGAAATCTATCGACAGACTACGATAAAGTCAGCCAGTTAGTCAGTTTAACTGAACAACTGAATAACTAATTTCGGCTTTTTTCGTAAAGCTCCATATTTTTTATTTCACTTCCATCAATTTGGAATCTCAACATCGTGATGACCTTGTGAAAGCCGCTGTTTCCGGCAGCTCCGGGGTTGATGTGCAGAAGATTGAGCTCCTTGTCGTTCATCACCTTTAATATATGTGAGTGACCGCTGATGAAAATGTCAGGTTTCTCTTTGATTATCAGTTGCTTGATTCCTGGCTCATAACGCCCAGGATAGCCGCCGATGTGTGTCATCATCACTTTCACGTTTTCAATGGTGAAGATGATGATTCGGTTAAACATCAGACGTATCTTATTGTCATCGATGTTGCCATATACAGCCCGCAAAGGCTTGAATGCCAACAGTTTGTCGGCGACATCGGTGGAACCGATGTCGCCGACATGCCATATCTCGTCACAGTCCTTGAAAAACTCAAAGACCGCAGGATTAAGCCATCCGTGTGTGTCCGACAATAATCCTATTCTCTTCATTTATCACGGAATCTTGTATGAAATGCCGAGACTCATCACTTCCTTGAACTGACGGAAAGTGGTGCCTGGATATGAGCTCAACGGAGCCACGTCCTCATCATAAACCAAACGTGCCGAGATGTTGCAGCTCAACCAGTCGTTGACCTTCATGATCAGCTGGTTGTCCCAATCGAAGTCAACAGGACAGGTGTATTTCTCGCCAACAGCGTTCAAATCTGATGATTTGTGAAGATAATCGTAAAAAGCGATAAGCTTTGAGCTGAATGTCACGTTTTCGAAAATCTCATAGTTGAACTCAGCGATGAGCTGTGCACCAAGCTCCCAACGGATGGTCTCACCGTGTTTTGTCATTCTTTTGTATGTGATAGTGTCGGTGCCGATAATCTCGGTAACATCCTCGTATTCAGCGGCTTTGACACCAAAAGCGCCCGCGTCAGCGAGCTTCTTGTCATTAACGATGGTCATACGGCCTGTGAGAGGCGACACGTTCACTTTTAAGTGCTCGTTCGGAACCCACTGGACACCAAGACCTAATGTGACGTAACCAGGAGCCATGAAACCTGAAATGCGCTCAGTGCTGTCAACAGCGTAATTGTAGCCGTTTGCAAACTGTGTCTGGAATGTCATATTGGCTGTAGCAAACAGCTTCTCATTCGAAAGATTGTAACCATACAATGAGCTGAAGAAGATTCGGTCGTCAGTCTTTATAGGCTTCTTGTCGATGTCAAAATAGCTGTAACCCAACTGCAAATCAAGGCTGTTGTCCCATTTGTGGTTCCCTTTTTTGAAGTTGATGTCATACTTGAGCAAACCCAGGAAGTTGATGTTGTCCTGACCGCCAGCCGACCAGTTGTCGAAATGGCTCTGAGCCATGTTGAAGCCGATGTTTCCACCGTGTGTCCAAGGTGATTCAATTCCACCATCCTGCGCAAATGCCACATTCACCGAAAGCAGCAACGCAATCAAAGGAAGTAAAAGTTTTTTCATATTTAATAATTTTATTGGTTTAGAACTTCTTATTACTTGTCATTTCGAGCTTGTCGAGAAATCCTCTTTTTTCGTAAACATTTTATGTTATCGGGAATCGAAGATTTCTCCATTTCGCATCGTTCCAGTCGGAAATGACGGGAGTTGGTTAATAACTGTTTCCGTCATGATAATTCCTCGATCCAATCTGGAATGTAATGTCCTGTGTGGTCCTGGTCCTTACCAGACTGTCGTTCTTCACGCCAGGAGTCCACAACAGATCCTGCAGCAATCTTATGGCTTCATTGTCACAACCGCCGCCGACACTGTTCTCAACGATGATATTCGACACCCTGCCGTCGGTCTCGACGATGAAACTGAGTTTCACAGTGCCCTGAATCTCAAACTGTTTTGCCTGGTCAGGGAACCTGAGGTTGGTGCGAAGATATGCAGCCATGGTCACATTCTTATCTTCAAAATAAGGCTGAGGTGCATTGTGCAGGTCCTTCAAATCATAAACTTTATTGCTTTTCTGCGCAGGATGTTTCTGCTCAGGCAACATCTGCCGCGGATTCTTTTCCTCGGCTTTCTTATAACTCTTGGCCGAGAACTCAACAGTGTAATAATCGTTGCAAGCTACCGGCTTCCCGGTGTTTAATGCCGGATTCCATTCTATCATCTTCACCAATCTGATTGCCTCCTTGGCACATTCCTCGTCAAAAGCGTTCTCAACCCTGTAATTTGTGGCGTTTCCTTCGGCATCCACGTCATAATAAACTGTGATTTTGCCGCTTTTTTTCTGGTCAAGGGCATTCTGAGGATAAATCAGATGGTTGTGGATTATTTTCTTGGTTAATGGGAAACCTGATTTTGGCTCAGGTGATTTTGTCTGTGCATTGAGGTTTAATCCTAATGACATGATAATCAATGCAATAAGTAAAGCTGTTTTATTGAAAATTTTCATAATAAACATAGTTTATCAATATTAAACACCGCAAATTTACAAATTTTTTAAATGATAATCAAAAATTTTATATTTTTGTCTTCGTCATTTCGACTGTAGCGAAGCGGAATGGAGAAATCTTCCACGAACGATAGCTTATGGGTGGAGGATTTCTCGACTCCATTTCATTTCGCTCGGAATGACGATAATAATATTTAATTATGAATAATAACAATAATAGAAAAGAAGATTCCAACATGGTTTTTGGTGTTCATCCGGTCGAGGAGGTCATCAAGGCAGGGAAGGAGCTGGAGAAGGTTTTCGTTCAGTCAGGGCTGCGTTCGCCGCAGATTACGGATATCGTGAAATATGCGCGCGAGCATGAGGTCCCGGTGCAATTCGTCCCGATTGAGAAGTTGAACCGCCTCACACGCAAAAACCATCAGGGGATAATAGCTTTTGTGTGCCCTATTTCATATCAGACCATAGAAAACGTGATACCGATGGTTTATGATGAGGGCCGCATGCCGTTTGTCGTAATCCTTGACCGTGTCACCGATGTGCGCAATTTTGGGGCCATCGCGCGCACATGCTATGCCGCCGGTGTCGATGCCATAGTGGTGCCGTCCCGCGGAAGCGCTTTGATCAACGGCGATGCCATGAAGACTTCCGCCGGCGCCTTATCATTAATTAATGTGTGTCGTGTTGAAAATATCAAAGACACTATCGACTTCCTGAAGGCGAGCGGTCTGAAAGTGATAGCGTTTTCCGAGAAAGGCAAACAGACCATCTGGCAGGCCGACCTTACAGGACCAATTGCAATAATGATGGGTTCGGAGGAAGACGGCATCAGCGAAGCATATCTCAAACGTGTCGACGACCACCTCGTCATCCCGATGCCCGGCGACATCGACTCGCTCAATGTCAGCGTTGCCACCGGAATCGTCACATTCGAGGTCGTCCGCCAAAGACAACTGTAGGGACAGACCGAATCTGTCTGTAGAAAGACCAAAAAAAAAGAGCGATGCTGCAGCGTCGCTCTTTTTCTTTTGAGTTCAAGTACCAACTAGTTTTCTTTCTTCTTAAGAACTTCTTTGATACGGGCTTTCTTACCGCGGAGGCCTCTGAGATAGTAGATTCTAGCTCTGCGGACAGCGCCTTCCTTGTTGAGCTCGATGCTCTCAATCATTGGGTCTGCGATAGGGAAGATTCTTTCAACACCGATGTTGTTAGAAATCTTTCTGACTGTGAATGTTGCACTCTTGCCCTGACCTGCGCGCTGTAAAACGACACCCTGGAATTTCTGCAAACGTTCCTTGTTTCCCTCAACAATCTTATAAGTAACGGTGATGGTGTCACCTGACTTGAACTGTGGGAACTCCTTTACTTGTACTTGATCTTCAACGAATTGAATTAACGCGTTTTTCATTTCTATTGTATTTTTTATCTTATTTTTATCCTCTAAAACGGCTTGCAAAAATACAAAACTTTTGAATACCTACAACAATTATTTTATTTTTTTTATTTTTTCGTACATCTTGGGACGGCGAATCTTTGTCCTTTCCAGTGCCTGTTGGTATTTCCAATCGTTTATAACTTGGTCGTTGCCCGACAAAAGCACCTCCGGAACCGCCCATCCTTTGTATTCACGGGGCCTTGTATACACCGGCGGCGACACCATTCCGTCCTGAAACGAGTCGGAAAGTGCCGAAGTTTCATCGCTTAAAGCGCCTGGAATGAGCCGCACGAGACTGTCGGTCAACACCGCCGCGGCAAGCTCGCCACCCGACAAAACGTAATCACCAATAGAAATCTCCTTCGTGATCAAATGCTCGCGGATTCGCTCATCGATGCCTTTGTAATGCCCGCATAGCATAATCAGATTCTCGTTTAACGACAATTGATTCGCAACCGGCTGGGTCAACAGCTCACCATCAGGGCTCATGTAAATAACCTCATCATAGTTTCTTTCAGACTTGAGATGCGTGATACAGTTGTCAACGGGCTCAATCATCATCACCATGCCGGCACCTGCAGAGAAAGGGTAGTCGTCAACACGCTTGTGCTTGTCGTTGCTGTAATCGCGCAGGTTGTGAAGTCTAATCTCCACCAAGCCCTTGTTGATGGCACGCTTGACAATGGACTCAGTGAACGGCCCCTCGAACATTTCGGGAAATATTGTGATAATGTCTATTCTCATCATTTGTTTCGTTTACATAAGGATTTCTCGACTTCACTTCGTTTCGCTCGAAATGACGTGTTTATTGTTTCTGTCATTTCGATTAAAGCCGTCAGCTTGGTTTTATCATTCCGACCGAAGCCGTCAGTTTGTTCCCGTCATTTCGACCGAAGCCGTCAGTTTGTTCCCGTCATTTCGACCGAAGCCGTCAGGCGTAGTGGAGAAATCTTATTATTTTGTTTGCAAAAGTATAAAAAAAACCAACACGAAACCTCATTATATTAATAAAGGTGTCCCAAAAATCTACGTCATTTCAACATAATCTATTGATTATCAATTTGCAAAAATTTTTTTTAAAAAATTGTAAAACGTATTAAAAAAACGTGTAATTTTGCAACGCTTTTCAGATGAGAAAAGCAGAAACCCTTGCCCAGGTGGTGAAATTGGTAGACACGCTACTTTGAGGGGGTAGTGACGATTGCGTCGTGCAAGTTCGACTCTTGTCCTGGGCACCAAAAGTTTCACACTAAGCCCATGTGGTGAAATTGGTAAACACGCTACATTCAGGGTGTAGTGAGCGGACGCTCTTGGAAGTTCGAGTCTTCTCATGGGCACGATATAAAAAAAGAACCGGTTGAAAAACCGGTTCTTTTTTTTATAGCCATTAGGAAGAACAGCGCTAATGGCTAATGGCTAATGGCTAACGGCTACTTCAAATAGGTATCCAGCCAGTTCTTAAATCTTCTCTGCCACAAAATTCCATTCTGAGGCTGCAACACCCAGTGATTCTCATCCGGGAAGTAGAGGAACTCTGCAGGAATGCCGCGCAAGACCGCCGCATTGTAAGCCTGCATGCCTTGGGTGTAAGAGATTCTGTAGTCCAAACCGCCATGGATGACCATGATAGGCGCAGTCCATTTGTCGACAAACAAATGCGGTGAGTTGGAATATGACCACTGAACCACAGGATTGTCTTTGTCCCAATATGGTCCGCCGAGATCCCAGTTAACAAACCACATTTCCTCGGTCTCAAGGTATTGTGCGTCAAGGTTAAACATGCCGTCGTGGGCGATGAGAGCCTTGAAACGTCCGTCGTGATGACCTGCAAGCCAGAACACCGAGAAGCCGCCGAAACTGGCGCCGACAGCACCAAGCCTGTCCTCGTCGACAAACGGCTCCTTGGCAAGGGCGTCGATGGCCGAGAGATAGTCTCTCATGCACTGCCCGCCGTAGTCACCGCTGATTTCCTCATTCCATTCCTGACCGAAACCAGGCAAGCCGCGTCTGTTAGGAGCCACCACAATGTAGCCGTTGGCTGCCATCTGCTGGAAGTTCCAACGATATGACCAGAACTGGCTCACTGTGCTTTGCGGACCGCCTTCGCAATAAAGAAGGGTAGGATATTTCTTGTTTTTATCGAAATGCGGAGGGTAGATGACCCATGTCAGCATCATCTTGCCATCGGTTGTCGGAATCCATCTTTCTTCAACCTCTCCTGTGGTTAACTGTTTGAAAATGTTATCATTAACATGCGAAATCTGCTTAAAGTTACCGCTTGGCAACTCAATGCTGTAAAGCTCTGTCGGATGACTCATCGACTGCTGGCCGGCAATGAGCCTGTCGCCCGCCACCGCCAACGAAACGAAGTTATGCTGTCCGGTTGTGACTTTGCGGATGCTTCCGTTGTTAAGACTCAGCTCATAAACCTGGTCTGTAGCATGAATATCGCTGATGAAATAAATCTTTGAAGCGTCACTCGACCATGTGAGATTTGTCGAGTTCTGGTCGAAATTGACGCTGTAGTCGGTCTTCTCACCAGTCAGAAGGTTCATGACATAAAGACGCTGTTTGTCAGCCTCATAGCCGTCGCGTTCCATGCTTTCCCAAGCCATCATGTTGCCAGTAGGAGCGACGCTGATGTTCAAATCGTATCCCATCATGCCCTCTGTGAGATTGGCCGTCTGACCTAAAGCCACATTATATCTGTAAACATCAGTGTTTGTTGATGTAGCGTAATCTTTGCCCTCTTTCTTGCGGCAACAGTAGAGGATGGCGGTGTTGTCTTCGCTCCACGCGACCTGTTCCATGCCACCCCAAGGTCTCACTGGCGACTCCCAAGGCTCACCGTTGAGGATGTCGATACCTTTTTTTACAGTCTTGCCGTCAAGTTTGGCGACAAACAGATGACTGTAGGTGTCAACCCACTGGTCCCAATGACGGTACATCAAATCGTTGTTGATTCTTCCCGACGAAAGCTGAAGGTCAGGGTAGATGTCAGCGACGGTCTCCTTCATCTTGACTTCAGCCGAATAAACTATCATCGTGCCATCCGGACTGTATTTGAAACCGGTGATACCTCCCGGAATATCAGTGATTTGCTCGCGGCTCCTTCCTTTGGTATCCATTTCCCAGAGCTGCATGTCGCCTGAAACCGCCGTCATAAAGGCGACACGTCCTGAAGGCGTAAACGACGGGCTGTACTCGCTGTAACCGCCATTTGTGAGGCATTTCACGTTATTTCCTTCAGCATCCATGACGTAAATCCTTGAGAACCCGTTGTTTTTGGCAACATCATAATCGGTAACACTGTAAACAACAGTCTGACCGTCAGCAGATACAGTAAATTCACCGATTCTGCCCATGCCCCAAAGCACTTCTGGTGTCTGGATGTCTGATGTGAGTTTGATTTTTTCGCGCACCGGAGCCTGTGGCTTCGAAGCGTCATCGCATGCCTGCAACATCAACAGTATCAATGCGATAGGAAGCAATAATTTTTTCATATCATTAAAATTTAATTTCCTATTAATGTTTTGCAAATTTACAAATAAGTTTTAACTTTGCAAAAATTTTTCTTATGAAGCGCACATTATTAATATTAGTTCTCATCTTCGCCACGATGATGGCATCGGCACAGCAACGCCTTGTGTATCAGTCATATATGCTCGGCTCCGACAGCGGCGACACCACCTTTCGTGAAGTCCTGCGTTATAAAAACCAATTGAAAATAAATGATATTCAAGAGTTTGATGGCGAACTGATTAAAGGATTGTCGACAGATTACACTTTCGTGGATTATGACGCCGATTCGGCTTATTTCCAAATGAATTATCAGGATGGTGAATCGTATTTTTACGCTTATCCGCTGAAAACCAATGATATAGAGTTCGAAGAAGTCGGCTCGGAGAAGGTTAAAGGCTACAATTGTAAAAAATATAAGACATCGATAAACTCAAACACGATAGAGGTCTGGATGACGGAAAGCCTTGGCTATGATGCGTCTCCTGTGACATCGCGCGGCTATCTGAAAGGCGTGATGGTGCGTCAGGCGATAAACGGCAACCGCATCATGGATCTTAAGTCGGTTAAGAAAGACAAGAAGCTAAAGAAAAGCTTAATCCCTGATAATCTTGGAGTTAGGAAGAGTGGGAGAGAGCTTAACAACATAAAGAAGGAGAAGCTGATTATCCGCACCAGGATTTTCGATGACGACCAGATTCATTTCGTGAAAATGGACAAATTCCAGGGCGAAATCCCGTTCGACACAGTGATTCATTTCTCATGGGGGACGATAATCCTGAAACGTGTGAATCTGCCTGTTTTGCCTGAGCATTACCAGCTTTTTGCAGAGCTTCACCAGCGCTCCAACGGCGACGCTTACGACCGCTCGGGCTCAGTCTTCGTCATCCCGATGGACAGGAAACTTTCGCTGTGCAATGCTTTAATCGACAGCATTGAAGTCATTCCTTATCAATTAGATAAAAATGGAAATAAATATCAAGGTATACGCATTGAAGACGACTACATGCCTGTTGTCGAGCTGATGCGTTTCTTCACTCCGTTTGGTGTGAAGCATTTCAACGACAGGGTACATCTCGACGGTCTGGAATGGGCTGATGAGGCATATTACAAGATGGAGGTGTCGGAGCTTTCCGACCGTCTCCAGGGTGATGTCCTAATCGGCGCTTTCATCGGCAACTACGATGGTGGAGGGCATAAGGTCTCATTGGATTTGGTGGCATATCCGCAGGATTACGACGGCGATGTGTCGAAAAACAGCCGTTGGAGTCTGCCACTCTTCAACACCTGCAACGTGATGGAGATGTCGGGGCAAAACTACGGACGGCTGTTCCAGACTGACAGTCTTACGGTAGAGTTTGACATCCCTGAAGGCGTTGAGAATCTGAGGCTTAGATACATTACCACCGGTCATGGCGGCTGGGGTGGAGGCGACGAGTTCAACCCGAAGGAGAACACCATCATCATCGACGGTGAGAAGGTGTTCAGATACACTCCATGGCGTTGTGACTGTGCCACTTACCGTGAGTTGAACCCTGTCTCGGGTAATTTCTGGAATGGAGTGTCATCGTCCGACCTGTCGCGTTCGGGCTGGTGTCCGGGGACCGCGACCAATCCGGTTTATTTCGACTTAAGTGACTTGAAGCCGGGGCATCACACGATAACAGTGGCCATCCCGCAAGGAGAAGACGAGGGCGGCAGTTTCAGCCATTGGATGGTTAGCGGGGTGCTGGTGGGACGGTTAGAAGACAGTAGGGTGAAATAATTTTATAAAAAAATGTCATTATTATAAAAATAATTATTACTTTTGCAATAATTATAAACATGATAATATATGAAGCAATTAAACAATCCTTTTGTGATTGGCAGTTATGCGGGAGATCACTATTTTTGCGATAGAGAAAATGAATCTAAAGAATTGATTGACAATATTTTAAATGGTAGAAATACAGTTCTTGTTTCTCATCGCAGAATAGGTAAAACTGGGCTTGTGTGTCATTGTTTTGATCAGCCGCAGATTAGTAAAAACTACAATGTTTTTTTTGTTGATATACTTGCGACGGCCTCGTTACAAGAGTTTGTTTTAGCTTTAGGCAAGGAAATAATACGATCATTGAAGCCCAAAAGCAGGAAATTTTTCGATTATTTTAAAAACGTTTTTGTTTCATTACGAGGCGGATTAAAGATTGATGCTTTGACAGGGGAGCCGTCTTTTGAGATTGCCATTGGTGATATAGAATCGCCGGAGACCACTTTGGATGAGATTTTTAAATATCTTGGGGGTTCCGACAAGCCATGTGTTGTAGCGATTGATGAATTCCAACAAATAGGGAGGTATCAGGAGAAAAACGTGGAGGCGCTTCTGCGAACGAAAATACAGCATTGTCCCAATTGTACATTCGTTTTTGCTGGCAGCGAGACAGACATGCTGATTAATATGTTCAATTCTCAAGACAAGCCATTCTACAAAAGTGCGACTTTTATGGAAATTGATAAGATAGGTCTCGACAAATACACGAATTTTGCAAGTGGTTTATTCAAAGAAAACAAGAAAAACATATTGGACTTCTATATAGAAAAAGCATATAACTCAGTTGATGGGGTAACTCTTTATATTCAATTTATAATGAATGAGTTATATCAGATTGTTCCGCAAAATGGCAGTGTAAATGACGAAATGTATGATAAAGCCGTAGAAATACTGCTCGACAAACAGTCTTTTGTTTATAACAATATGCTATATGAGATGAGTACGCGGCAGAAGGAGGTCCTTTATGCCATGTCGAGAGAAGATGGGGGATCTGAAGTTATGTCATCTGATTTTATTGGCAGATACAATTTAAAATCAGCGAGTTCGGTACAGTCATCGTTGAAGGGTTTGATATCCAAAAAGGTTGTTGCCAAAGAAAAAGGAATCTATGTGATATCAGATCGCTTATTTAAGCTATGGCTGAGAAGGATGTGATTTCTTATCCTTGAATCTCAATTTCCACAAAGTCTTAACGGCAAAACCAATCAAGGGGGAGTTCACTAGTAACATTTATTTAATCCTTAGAAACCTCACCGCAACGATATGGTGAAAATAGTGTTTGTCAAGGAATAAATTGTAAAATTATTTTCACAAAAATTATTAAACTATTAAGCTACTAAGCTAATAAGCTATTAAGCTAAAAAATTTCAACAATTTTCTCATTCATTTGCTTTTTTATTTCGTTTTGTTTAATTTTGCACCGTTAAAACAATGTATTAAACGATAACATAAATAGATAGATAGATAAATAAATAAAAGAGCATTAGTAAACATATAAAATAAAAAGCGTTTTTGCTTTTCAAGTGGACCTGAAATCGCCAAATTTCATAATTAACCACGCAAGAAAGCATAAATGCTCACGGATTGTCCGTGGGCTTTCTTGTTTGTGGTTAAGGTTTTGGCGAACCGCAGGTCCAGACAGAAGTTCACGGATTCTTTTTTTGTGATACTTGAGAAAGGCGAAGCGCCCTAAACGCCGAGCCATCATGAGTACCAAGTTCTTCAATAATATAGAGTCGACGTTGATGGACAAGTTCCACGGCATCGCCTCAGCAATGGCCAACTTCGACATTTTCCATGCCGTGGTTGGCTATTTTCGTTCCAGCGGCTACTTCAAACTGCGTAAGGAACTGGAAAATGTCACCGATATACGAATTCTTGTAGGAATAAATATCGACTCCATCCTAAGTCACCATAATGCAAATCTGCTTTTTACTGCCGACAGCCATCCGGATGAAGTGGTGGAACAATATCGTCGGCATCTTATCGACGACATTCGCAAATCGCACTATGATGCAGATACCGAACACGGAATTATGCAGATGTTTGATGATATTGCAAGCGGCAAGTTACAACTGCGCATTCATGCAACACGAAATCTGCATGCGAAGTTCTACCTCTGTTTGCCATCCAATTTCTCAGAACACAGTGACGGCTGGGTCATAATGGGTAGCAGCAATCTTACTGACCAAGGTCTTGGCACTATAAACGACCATCGTTATGAGCTCAACGTAGCCATGAAAGATTATGATGATGTTCGCTACTGTGAGGATGAATTTTGGCATTTATGGGAAGAAAGCGTTCCAGTGAGTATTGAGGACATGCAAAAGGCTCGTCGCTCAACTCATCTTGACAACGAGAAACCGCCTACTCCATACGAACTTTATATGAAGGTGCTTATCGACACCTTTGGTAATATGGTCGAGGACAACTTCGAACTCGACCCGACACGCTATGGTTTTCGCGACCTCAGCTATCAGCGTGACGCTGTCATCCAAGGCTATCAGACCATGATAAGGCATAATGGATGTTTCATAGCCGACGTGGTTGGTCTCGGAAAGACTCCTGTAGCCACGATGATAGCTAAAAGGTTTATCATGGAAAATGGCCGCTACACCCGCATCCTCGTCATAATGCCGCCAGCCATGCGTCATGAATGGGAAAGAACGTTCAAAAAGTTTGAAATAAGCAAATATGCTTGGTTTGTAACCAGTGGCAGTTTGGATAAGGTGGTTGATGGGCGTGACAATTACCGTTTGCCGAATGAGTACGACATGATTATCGTTGATGAGGCGCACAACTTCCGCAACGATGGCAATACAGGATACCAATATCTGCAGCGCATCTGTAAAGCCCCCCGTGCCAATCGAGGCCGCGTGGAAGGATTGAGAAAGAAAGTTTTGCTTCTTTCTGCTACTCCTTACAACAATACTCCTATGGATATCCGCAATCAGTTGCTGCTGTTTCAAGATGCACGCAACTGCACCATTGAAGGTCTGGGCGACATCACCGGCTCTTTCTCCGATTGGATAAGCAGATACAAGCAATTAATGCGCGATCGTGACACGTTGCCACACGATGTCTTTGTGAAAGCTGTTGATAAGATAATGGAGGAGGTGAGACATCGTGTACTTGAACCCATTATGGTTCGCCGTACTCGTAACAACATTCTCAACTATGATCCATATCGCATTGATATTGAGGAGCAGGGAATCAAATTTCCGAAGTTTGCATCAATTCGCGACCGACAATACAAGATGGATGACTATCTTGCCCATCTTTTTGGACGCACCATGCAGATATTGACCGATACGCCGTCTGAAGATAATCCTAATGGAACAGGTGTGCATTATGCACGCTATCGTGCCGTTGAGTTTTTCAGACCAGGAGTGCCATATAAAGGCAAACAAGGTAAACATGTGGCATTGCTGCTTACCGGTATTTTCCGCACCCACATGGTGAAACGTTTGGAAAGTAGTTTCGAGGCATTTAAGAAGTCCCTCCATACGTTCCTCAACATTACCACAGGTATGATTGACATGTTTGTCGCCGACAAGGTGCTTATCGCCCCGGAATACAATGTGAAACAGCTTCAGGTTGAGAAAGAGATGGATTTGGACGATATTATTCAATACATCGAAAGCAAAGGTGTTGAACGCAAAGACTTTGTCTATCATTCTGCCGATTTCCAGCCAATACTTCTTGATATGCTTCGGGAGGATGCAACTCAGCTTAAAGCACTATGTGACGAATGGGATGCGGTCGATTACGATCCCAAAATGGAGCTGTTTGTCAATATGTTGCAAGGCGAGTTGTTCAATCCGCGGGAAAACAAGAATCATAAACTTGTCATCTTCAGCGAAAGCGTAGATACTGTAAATTGTCTTTATCGTACTATGACCGAGCGTTTGGGGCGTACAGATGTATTGCGCATTACCGCTAAAAACCGAGACCAGGAGCGTAAACGAATAGCCGCCAACTTCGACGCAAACTATAGTGAAAAACAATTGGACGAGTTTAATATTATTGTAACAAGCGATGTGCTGGCAGAAGGCGTAAACCTCCATCGTGCCAATGTCATCGTCAACTATGACTCACCGTGGAATGCAAGCCGTCTGATGCAGCGTAATGGACGTGTTAACCGAATCGGCTCAACATCTGATCTCATTTACAACTATATGTTCTACCCGTCTCAAGAGGGTGATAAGCAGATTCAACTCTACACTAACGCGCTTATCAAACTCCAGGGATTCCATTCGGCACTTGGTGAGGATTCGCAGATTTATTCCCACGAAGAAATTGTCAAAGAGTTTGAATTGTTCAATAAAAATGTGCATGATGAAAATGACGACAAACTTGCTCTTATCCATGAGGTTAGCGAATTGCACAAGGATAATCCTGAACTATATGAACGCATAAAGAATCTGCCGCCGAAAAGCCGTTGTTTAAGGTCAGTCTCATATTGCGAAAACAATAACGATGGTTCCACATTGGTGTTTCTTGCATCAAAAGAAAGGGTGGATTACGTGCTGGTTGGAAGTGACGACGCACCTAATCGTTTGTCATTTATGGAAGCCGTAAAGAAACTTAAAGCCGCTCCTGATGAGCCCGGATTTCCTATCAGTGATATGGAGAAGCGGCATTTCATTCAGGTAAACCGTGCCATTGAGTTGTACAACCACATGCTTCAAGAGCAGGATACAACGGTTTCTATGCGTATCAATTCACACGATAAAGTAGTGCTTGGAGCTTTGAAATTCTTGCGAACAGAGGCTGCGGCAACAATGAGCGATGAGCATGGACGTGGTTTATGCCGCAGACTGCAGTCTTTGGTGGAGCAAGGTGTGTATAATTCACTCCCTCGTCAATTGGGCGATTTGGCGAAACAACAACGTAGCGCAAATCCATTCAGCAAAGAGGATTTGGAGCAGCAGATAATTGACTTGGCAGAAATCTATTGTCCTGATGTTGAGGAGTCAACAAATAACTCAGGAGGCAATTCAGTGCCGGATATTATTATTTCAGAAACATTCATCGCTTAAAGCATTAACGATATGAAAGAGACTTTGAGAGATCTTTTCAGACAAAAGTTCAATTATAGCGAATACCGCAAAGTGATATTACAAAACCTGTTACATGCGCAAGAATTGATGCGCGAACCCGAATTTCTTGAGGAAACCAACGATGGTGACCGAATTTATGGCTTGGGTTATCTTCGTGATGCCGACGGTAAAGAAATTGGTTTGTACTACACAAATGTGACGAAAGGTGATGTCCGTCATAAACGTGTTGGATTTCGTAAAATGATGAAGAAATACACGGACTTTGGAGTTGATGCTGCAATTACCGTTTTTGCCGACAAAGAGCACTGGCGTCTGTCGTATATGTGCGATTTGAAAGGCGGTGTGACTGCTGCAAAACGATTCTCTTATATCATGGGCGATGGGGGAATGTACGTTACACCTGTCAATCGTCTTTCAGAATTGGCAGGAAAACGCATAAAACTTGAAGATATCCACGATGCTTTCTCTGTAGAAGCCCTCAGCGACGAATTCTTTAAAGCGTATCATGACCATTACGACATCATTGTGGCAGCGTTGGCACGACTGGGAAAGACTGGTGCCGTTTATCACGATTATGTCAAAAAGATGATGGGACGCATAGTGTTTCTGCACTTTTTGCAAAAGAAAGGATGGCTCAACGGCAATCCTACATTCTTGCGCGATTTGTTCTTCTTCAGCCCACATAAGGATGATTTTCTCGACCAAGTGCTGGAGCCGTTGTTTTTCGGGATTTTCAACACCGAAAAAGGGCAACGTGAGAAATTGTTTGCCAGCGAGCATTGGGACAAGAACTTGCTGAAAGAGTGGGAGAGTATGCCATATCTGAACGGCGGTTTGTTTGAGCGTGATGAGATTGACAAGATGGCTATCAAGCTGCCGGCTTCGTTGTTTGATGATCTTTTCAGTTTCTTGGCTTCCTACAATTTCACTGTTGACGAGAACGACCCTGACGATGCCGAGATTGGTGTTGACCCGGAGATGTTGGGCAAGATTTTTGAGAGCCTTTTGGAGGACAACAAGGCCAAAGGCGCTTTCTACACTCCCAAGGAGATTGTGCGTTACATGTGCAAGGAGTCGCTAATTGCCCATCTTGCCTCAAAACTTCCCGATGTATCTGAAATAGTTATACGTACTTTCGTTGAAACCCATGAAATGCAGCAAGAGTTAGAGCCATATCGCGATACTCTTGGCAATGCCCTTCGTGATGTGAAGATTTGCGACCCTGCCATCGGTAGTGGAGCGTTCCCGATGGGCTTGCTCAACGAATTATGGCGATGCCGCGAAGCCCTTGGAACTGATATGTCGCGTTTGCAACTTAAAAAAGAGATTATCGAAAACAATATTTACGGTGTTGACATCGAGCGTGGTGCCATCGACATTGCTCGATTGCGTTTCTGGCTCAGCATTGTGGTTGACAGCGATAAGGCAGAGCCGTTGCCCAACTTCGACTACAAGTTTATGCAAGGCAACAGCCTGATTGAGAGTTATGGCGGTTTCGACCTCAGCCGTATTGCGGGCAAGAGCGTTGGCCGTCCATCCACAGCCACACAATTGGTTTTAGGTCTCGACAGCGACTTGAGCAGAAAGAATCTACAACGCCTGTTGCGCGACTATTTCTCCGTTACTGACCATTTGAAGAAAGCCACCATGCGCCAAGCCATCAACGATGAAGTGAAACGCCTCATCCTCAATAGCATTGGTGGTACTCCTGCATTCCTCAAAAACTTGTCAGCTCTTGACCCTTCCGCCAACCAAGAGTTTTTCCTTTGGCACACTTGGTTTAAGGACATCTTTGACAAGGGAGGGTTTGATATAGTAATCGCTAATCCTCCATATATTAAGGAGTATGAAAACTCAAGCGCATTTGAACTACTGAAAGTAGGGAAGTATTATAAAGCTAAAATGGACATTTGGTTTTATTTTGCATGTAATGCTATTGATATTTTAAAAGAAGGTGGTGTGTTGTCTTTTATCGCTCAGCCTCAATGGAGAACGAGCGATGCAGCATCTATTCTGAGGAACAAAATATGCGATGAATGTAGATTAATACACATTATTGATTTCGGCACATATATGGTATTTGAAAACGCCAGCACCCAAGCTATGGTTATGACTCTTTTCAAATCATCAAATAGCATATACGAGTTTAACTTCAAAATAAATGACGGAATCATACATAATTCAATGGAGTTAGAGCGATTCTTGACTTCTCCATTTGCCATAGTTGAGTTTGATAAACGAGTATTCAAAAATTCTTCGTTTGCTTTTTCAACTGATTCTGGGGTGTCAAAGGTGTTAACCAAGATTCGTAATAAAGCGAATTTTACAATAGATAAAAACAAAGAGATTATCCAAGGAATCATTGGATCACCAGACGAAGCCTTTAAGTTAAAATCGTCTGCATTGTATTCATTTTCTGAATCTGAGCAATTTTATATAAAGCCGTTTCATACAACTACATATAGGTATCATACACCCCAGGAAAACCTATATTTGTTGTATTTGTCGGACAAAAACATTCATTTGACAAAAGAAGGGTACCCGGCAATTTATAACAAATTATTGCCATATAAACAGGAATTGGATAATCGGAGAGAAGTGATAAATGGTAGAAAATCTTGGTTCTCTTTATGGTGGGAACGCGACGAATCGTTTTTCCTACCTGGAGCAAAAATAATATTTGCTGCAAGAACACTCGGCAGGAATTTTACATATACAGACGAAGCGTTCTATGCATCAAGGAATTGTTTCTTTATTAAGAGTAGTCGAATCAACCTAAAATACCTGACTGGCTTACTAAATAGTACTATGATGTATTATTATATGCATCAGACAATAAAACACAACGGAGATCTGTTACAACTTGACAAAGTGCAGTTTTTGAGTATTCCATTGTACAAACCAACTGCTGAAATACAAAATGAAATAGCACGAATTGTAGATCAGATTCTATGTGCAAAATGCAAACACCAAAATTTGGACACATCTGCATTGGAACAAGAAATAGACAGGCTGGTTTACAAACTCTATAATCTCACGGATGAAGAAATTGCGGTGATTGAGCGTGACAACTAATAGTTAAAAAAATATAAATTGACATGTAAAATATTGTACATATAATCGAGAAGATTTTGTACTTTTGCAAAAACAAAAATACCATGAATGAAATAAAAAAATCGAAAACACGGTTCGAATTATGGCAAGAATTAAGAAAAGAACGGGTTAAGGATATTAAAAACATTAACGAACTACCCAACATTAAGCAACTATTAAGCGAGCAAGATTGGTTTATAGAAAAAGAATTCTCTTATTTCGAGGATGAATATATTAATAGTGGTATACCATACGAAAGACATATTGGCAAATACATCAAGTTTAAATATTTTGAAGACACATTGGTCAATGGCTTGTTTTTTCAACAGCCATCAGAATGGACTGATGATTTTGAAAGTAGATTCTACAATGCCGATTATTCGAATATACTAACAGATTACCAATGCAAAACAATCACCCCAAGACTTCTTTCATGTTGTTTTACGTATGGATATGAAACAGAAGCAGCATGGAAAACTTATGGAAGCGAAAACATTGTCCGTTTGGAGATTAGCAAATATAAATTATTGAAAGCCTTAAATTGCTGGGCTGAAAAAAACAACTGTACTATTTATTTTGGCTACGTTTATTATACCTATCCACTTAGACGACTAAAGGATATCCATAAAGGAACTCAAAGGGAGAACCCTCTATGGTTTGAGAAATTTGAATTGAACAACTACCTGTCGCTATTATTGCTAAAAAGACAAGCCTATAGTAATGAAATGGAAGAACGTTTCTTTATAATACCCGATGATTCTGATGTGATTTTACCACCAAATATGAAAATACATATTCCATTGTCGAATATTGTTGATAAAATTATCTTGTCACCTGATTTCTCGAAATGCAAGGAGCTGCCATTAAAAAACATTCTTACTCGCAATGGATTGTCATGCAAAATCACACGAAGCGAACTCAATTCGAAGGACAAGTGTCAAAGGGTTGTTATAGAAAAACCGGATGAAAATAATCCCTGGAAATTGTCTAATCTAAAAATATCTGAATAAGAATAAACAATAGAGTGAATAAGCTTATTCTCTGCGGGAAAATAATTCGTTACATGTAATATAAAACTCGTACCTTTGCAAAAATTATTGTCAAAATATGAAATATAGTCATACCTATATTAAAAAGATGGGGAAAAACTTATTAAAATCAAAGAACCCAGAGGAAGTCGCACAAGCCGAAAGAATAATAGAGGATTGGAGGGGACAACATGATATTGTGTTAGATGAATTTGAAAATAGACTTCTTCCGTTATTACAAGAAGAAAATATTATTATAGTTGATAGGGGGAGGCGATTGAAACGGTTAAAAGCGATAGTAAACAAGATGGATAAGCATGATGTGAAAAATTTAAGCACTATGCAGGATATTGGCGGAATGAGAATAATTCTTCCTTCAATAGATGTGGTAAATAAGATCAAATACTTTTTAGAATCCAAGGGTGTGGAGGATTTTGAAATAATTAATACAGATGATTATATAGACCCTCCAAAACCGACAGGCTATAGGGCAATCCATATAGTATTTAGATATACTCCAACTGATATTAAGCATGAATGTTATGGTCAAAAAATAGAATTACAGTTAAGGACAAAATACCAACATATATGGGCAATGGGAGTTGAAACTGCAGAATTGATAACAGATACTGCACTTAAAGACGGCTCGGGTAATAAGGAATGGCAAGATTTTTTCAGAAGTATTAGTGCTTGCTTTTATTGTGCCGACATCAATCAGAGTCTTTGCCCAATAGATAAAAAAAGAGACGCTAACGAATTGGCAAAATCTGTAGTTATTAATCCAAAATTCATAGAAGAACTACGATCCATGATGACAATGGTTGAAATTGACTATGATGAAAAAAATTCCACAGATAGCTCTATTGCAGAAGGCTATTATTTAATGGATATTAACTACAAAAATAGAATGTCTCGAATTCTTTTCTTCAAAAAAGAAGAAAAAGAAAAGGCTATTGCATTATATAATCGCCAAGAAAAAGATAATAAAGGTCTCCCAAAAGATGTCGTGTTGGTATCAGTACCTCGTTTAAAAAATTTAAAAGATATGTATCCAAGTTATTATTTTGATGCGTCCGATTTCATAGCATTGGCATACAAATATGCAAACAAGGATATGACTCTTAACTAATAGAAGGCACAAAGAACCCACGAAGAAGGATCGAAGAACTCACAAAGAAGGGACTGCGAGCCAACATCGCCGAGAAATCGCCGAAGGATCACCGAAGAAACAATAAGCTTGAATGTGGGGATGCGCTTTGAGAATGCGTGAATGCGGATCCTCCAGCTCTCTGCATGTTGCCGTGCTTACGTGACTCACTGCATTTTTTATGCAAAAAATACGTTCTACTACATAAAATAGATAATATTTTATGCAATAAGTTTTGCCGATTGAAAAAAAGTTGTATTTTTGCACTCGAAAATATATAAAAAATGAGAACGGTTATTCTAAATCAAAAGAAGGAGCGGGACGAGTTGACAGCTCGTCCATATCTGACACGTCGAAACTCACAAGATATGGAGATTCTGTTACGGAACCATCTCATCAAGTTGATTACCGGCCCCCGGCGAGTGGGCAAATCCACACAGGCTCTATTGATGCTACGAAATAAAAACTTCGCCTATCTCAATTTCGACAGTCAACAGTTGCTTGATAAATGGGATGCCAATCTTGTTATGCGCACACTTGATGATGTCTATCCCGGTTATGAATACCTGCTGCTCGATGAGGTACAGAATCTACCAGATTGGGATTTATGGGTAAGCGAACTCTACAGAATGGGCAAAAACATGGTCATCACCGGCAGCAACGCAAAAATGCTTTCAAGCGAGATGGCTACAGTTCTGACTGGGAAATATCTTCAAGTGGAAATGTTGCCATTCAGCCTTGAGGAGTTTTTTGATTGGAACAAACTTGAACTACATGGTCTAAGGGAGGAGAATAAGACCGACGCATCGGTTTTAATAGATGATTATTTGCGTAACGGCGGTTATCCCGAGGTCGTGGCTTCACGCCAGTTGACTCGCAGCTATCTTGATACATTATTTGACTCTATCGTCTGGAAAGATGTTGCCAAGCGTCATAATGTACGTAACATTACAGACTTGAACGACCTTGCGTTGTATCTTGTCTCAAACTTCTGCAATCCTCTTAGTGCTAATGAACTTACAGAAGAGTTGGGGTTCTCAAGTGTGAATACAACCAAGAAATATCTGGATTATCTCCATGAGCCATACCTCTTTTACTATTTGCCTCGTTACAACAACAAATTAAAGTTAATGAAAAAAGCTCCCCGGAAAGTATATGTAGTGGACAACGGATTTGTTGAAGCAAAGGCATTTGCTTTGAGTGACAATCTTGGGCGGTTGCTGGAAAATCAAGTGTTCGTTGAGTTAATACGCAGTGGATACAACACAGACAAAACAATGTTCTATTATCGTTCACGAAATGACAAGGAAGTGGATTTTGTTTTACGTAATGGGCCGCATATTACACGTTTGGTGCAAGTATGCTATGATTTAGGAAGTCCAAAAACTGAAAAACGAGAAGTGGATGCTTTGCTTGAATGCGCAGGAGAACTGAATTGTGACAACCTTTTGATAGTTACTAATGCTGAGCAACGTACAATAGAAAAGAATGGCTATAGGATAGATGTTGTACCTATATCCATGTTATAGTGAAAGGGTCCCAAGCTGACATGCCAAAAGATTACCGAAGAAACAATAAGCTTGAATGTGTTATTGCGTTAGTATCTTTTCGAAGCGCTACCGAGACTTCACCGTGGTGTGAAGGCAATCTGGCAGACAAGGGTTCCGGTAGTTATTATTGTCATAGCTCAATAGAGTCTGGATTGAGCAAAAAGTCGAATATGTTTAGAATAAGGATACCTTTATCGTTCCTATAAGTGGGCTGGACCCTCACCTCATCACTTCTACCACGGAAGATTGTAATCACATCACGCGAAAGGAATCGGGCGTTGCTGCCGGTGACATAGACATCAACGTTGCTTTTTTTCAGGAAACTATTAAGCACTTCCTCAAAGAAATCCAGACGTTGCACCTCATCAATAAGCAGATAATACATCGAATCGTCGACAATCTTGCTGTCGACAAAATGAAGCAGTTCGTCAGGTTTTCGGAACGAAACATTTCGATAGTCTTCCAGATCTATCGCAATGATATGGTTGTCATCAACACCGTTGTCTTTTAGCTGTTTAACAAAGAGGTTAAACAAAAGAAACGATTTGCCGGAACGGCGCATACCGGTCACTATTTTTATCAGACCATTGTGTCTTCGACTCCAAAGCTTTTCAATTTAGATGTCTCGTTGTACTATCATTCTGTTCGATTTTTTTGCGTATTTACGCAAATATTTCGACTGCAAGGATACGCAAATTTTTGACACTAAATTAAAATTATTGACAAAAATTTGCATCCGCTACCTTAACCGCACATTTTATGTATTTTTTTTGAATAAAACTTGCCGGTATCGGCAAAAAGTTGTATCTTTGCAGTGTGTTTTAATTGAAAATTTGCCGATAATATGGAATACATATCTGTTGTTCAGTTCGCAGAGAAGTGTGGCATCAGCGAACGTACCGCACGAAACTACTGTGCCACAGGGAAAATTGAAGGGGCTTTCCTGACGGGAAAGACGTGGAATATCCCTGTTGACGCTCCATTGCCTGTCAAACACAAGACGAGATACTCCCCGCTACTGACAAGGCTGATGGAAGAAAAGGAGGTCCGGCTTAAAGGTGGTATCTATCATCGGACACAGATTGATCTTACCTACAACTCGAACCATATAGAGGGCAGCCGACTAACCAAGGAGCAGACACGCTATATCTTCGAGACCAACACCCTCGGCATCACCACCGAAAACACTCGCATCGACGATATTATGGAGACGGTCAACCACTTCCGCTGCATCGACTACATCATTAACCACGCCACCGACAAGATTACGGAAGCGCATATCAAGCAGCTGCACCTGCTGCTGAAGACCAACACCTCCGACAGCCAGAAGGATTGGTTTGCCATTGGCGAATACAAGCGGCTGGCCAATGAAGTGGGTGGAGAAGAGACAGCAAAGCCGGAGGAAGTGCACAAGAAGATGAAAGCCTTAATCGTTCAATATAACACGTTGAAGCACGTCGAATTTGACGATATTCTGAACTTCCATGTACAATTCGAGCGCATCCATCCATTCCAAGACGGCAACGGCCGCATCGGTCGCCTGCTGATGTTCTGGCAATGTCTGCAAGCAGGAACTGTGCCGTTCATTATCACCGAAGAGTTGCGCCTGTATTATTACCGTGGCATACAGAACTGGGGACATGTCAATGGATACTTGCGAGACACGTGCTTGACGGCGCAAGACCACTACAAGACTCTGCTTGATTATTTCAAGATAAAATACTAACAAAGGTTACTGGGTGTGACCCTCTCAATACACCCCAACCTCATCCACGAAAATCCACGCAGGATATCCATAGCCCGAATGCCCCTCAGGACAGTCAAAAGGCTCAACTATGACCTCCACATAACGTGTGTTTACTGGCTCAAACGAAATATCAACAGGGTAGAAGCTGCTCCCGTAATCGGCTGGCAACAGAGCGAAATCACGTGAGGCCACCTCAGTGAAGTCATCACCATCATCTGAAACCAACACCTTCACCGACTTGGCGTTGAAAATCCAGTCCTTCATGTTGACGAGAAGGGTGAATCTCACCGAACTAACCTCCGTAACCTCCTGTAAATCAAAGGTCGCATCGAGGTTCTTGCCATACCAGCCGAGCCAGCGGCCACTTCGGTAGTTGGAGCCTCCACGCAGGCCGTCAATCAGCATCTGGGCACCGTCGTAAGCATAGTTGCGGTGCGGCTGCTCCTTCAAAACCACAGGCTTCATCGAGGCCTTGCTGAAATCGAAGTCGGTCTTGAACACCTTGCCCTTGCCGCCGTCAGGATACTGCACATAACCCTCCAAATGACAGTTTTTGTCAATCTTCAATGGCTTTGAATATTCTTTAAAACCTTGATTGTCAATAGAATACATTATCGTCCCGTCAACTTGCTTGGTCATCGTGACATCGATAACGCCGTCCTGAATGTTTGGCGTTATTTTCACGTCGATATCGAAAACATGCGTCGCATATCTCCAATGATACAGCCTATAAAGCCGTGTCATGCGGTATTCGCGCTTCACGAAGTCGTCGTAGTTCTTCTGCTCAGGGCTGCACCACTGGACCTCGGCGAGGGCACCGAGCCGAGGTAACAGTCGGAATAACACCACGTCAAACTCGCTGGCATACTCGGTCCAGATGTTAGCCTGCGGACCCAAGATGTATTGCTCCTCATCTTTTGTCAGACCTTCCGGGACAGGCTCAAGCGAATACACCTTTTTAACTGAATTGTATCCGCCGCCAGCCTCGGGCTCACTCTCGGTGTCAAGTGACTGATAATAATCGAAATACAAGTAATCATTGGGCGTCATGATGACGTTATGATGCATCTTTGCCGCTTTGTAGCCGCCGTCGCTGCCTCGCCAGCTCATCACAGTGGCGTTAGGAGCCAGCTCGCCATCAAGCATCTCGTCCCATCCGATGATGTGACGGCCGTGACTTTCAACGAATTGCTCCATGCGCGACATCACATAGCTTTGCAGATAATCCTCGGCAGAATGCCTGTCATCGCCTTTAATTCCAAGCTCTTTGATCTTTGCCTGGCATTTCGGGCATTCAACCCAGCGGTCGCGCGGCACCTCGTCGCCTCCAATGTGGATGTACTCGCTCGGGAAGATGTCCATCACCTCAAGCAGCACATCCTCAAGGAACTGCAAAGCCTGCTCATTGCCCGCACATATCACATCTTCCGACACTCCCCATTGCTTCCAGACCTCGTAAGGACCGCCCGTGCAGCCCAGCTCAGGATAAGATGCGAGAGCCGCCAGCATGTGACCAGGCAAATCTATCTCAGGAATGATGGTGATATGACGGTCTTCGGCATATTTTACAAGGTCTCGCAGCTGCTCCTGGGTGTAAAAACCTCCGTGACGGATGGTGTCGAACGCCATGGTCTTCCCGATGATGGTCCCTGAACGCCATGCCCCGATTTCAGTGAGCTTCGGGTATTTCTTAATCTCCACACGCCAGCCTTGGTCGTCGGAAAGATGAAAATGAAACATGTTCAAATTATGCAACGCCATCACATCAAGATACTCCTTCACCGAATCAATAGGGAAGAAATGACGGCTCACGTCGAGATGCATCCCACGATATGCAAATCTCGGATAGTCGTTTATAATACCCGCAGGAATCTCAATTTTTGTGCCTGCAGCGCCAACCGGAAGGCTTTTTCTCAACGTTTGTATGCCGTAGAAAACACCTGAAGTGTTACTTGAAGTAATCTTTATAATATTATCATTGACAATGATTTGATAAGCTTCATCATTTTCACAAATATCAGGATTTAATTCCAAAATAATGGAGTTTCTAACCGCCTCATCAGAACATCTTATTTCAGGTTTAAACCCTAATATATCTTCAATGTAATCGGCAAGAAAACCGGCTTCCTTTGACAAAATTCCGTCGGCATTGGAATAGGTTATCACCGTATTTTTATCAAGAAAAAATGGCTTTTCTTTGGTTAAATCAATCTCTTTTGGCAACGGAACAACCTGATAATCAGCGGTTGAAATTTGTTCCTCGCAGGCAGTTAAAGCTAATGCGAATAAGGCTCCGATAATAAAAATGTGCTTTTTCATGTGATAGTAACTAATTGTCATTTCGAGCGAAGTCGAGAAATCCTCTTGATTCGAAATCATTGTTTGTTTCCGTTAATTAAGGATTTCTCCATTCCGCTTCGCTTCAGTCGAAATGACGTTACAAAAATAAAAAAAAACTTTTAACTTCTAACTCCTAACTTATAACTTTTTTGTATTTTTACACCCTAAAAATCAGCAAATGAAGGTACTGCATACATCGGATTGGCATATCGGCCAGATTTTTCACAACTACAGCCGCGAAGAGGAGCATAAATACTTCTTTGAGCAGCTTAAGTCAATCATTATCAACGAGAAACCAGATGTGATTGTGCTTACTGGCGATGTCTTTCACACCGCCACTCCGACCATTGTGTCGCAGCGTCTTTATTATAATTTTATCGTCGATTTGTCGCGCTTAGACCCTGATTTGCAGATAGTTATAACAAGTGGCAACCACGACTCGCCATCGCGTCTCGAAGCACCGCGTCCTTTATGGGAGGCGTTCAACGTCTCAGTGGTCGGAATGCTTGATTATCATATTGTTGAGGATGAATCCGAATTGAATTTCGATGCGTCAAAAATTGAGATTCCTGTTACCAAAAATGGCGAAATCATAGGGTGGGTGCTCGCTGTGCCGTATATGAACGGGAATCCCAACATCTACGAAAAGCTTTTGGGACATCTGAAACAACGTCCGGAATACGATTCCAGCCAAAGCATTGTGGCTACAGGCCATCTCGCTTTGAAAAGCGCTGAGATATGGGGACATAGTGCAGATATCATCGGAAGCCTCGAAACACTTGATGTTCAAGATTTTACAGATGTGAGAGGCATTGATTATTGGGCTTTCGGACATATTCACTATCCGCAGGCAATAAAAGGAATCGAAAACATGCGCTATGCAGGCTCGCCTTTCCCGATTTCTTTCAACGAAAACTACGAACATTCGGTAGTGTCTGTAAATATTGAGGATGGCAAGACGAAAACGACAGTCATTCCTCTGAAAACCTTAATCCCGATTGTCGATTTTCCGTCAAAACCCAAAGGTTACGACGATGCACTGCCTTTTGAGACAGTGATGATGCAACTCATTGAAATTCTTGACGATAAAGCGTACGTCAGGGTTCATGTGCAAGCCGACAAACCACTTACGCAGGCCGAATCGGTGGCGATGGTACAGGCTTTTGAAGGCCACCCGGCAATGTTCTGCGGAGTTCAGTCGTATTTCCCTGAAAAGAATAATTACACTGATTATCATGAGGTTAAGACCTTACATGAACTGAAATCGATAAGCCCGTTTGAACTCGGATGCTCGGTCTACCAGAAGAAATACGGCAGCGAGATGCCTGAAGAGCTCAAGGAAATGTTTAAAAAAGTGTGCGAGGAGGCTGAAAAGGTGCTATGAAAATCGAAAAAATCATCATCGAGAACATAAATTCCATCGAAAAGGCCGAAATCAGCTTCTCTGAGGGCATTTTGGCCAACGAACCGCTATTCCTCATCACCGGAGAGACAGGAAGCGGAAAAACGACAATTTTGGACGCCATAACGCTTGCATTGTACGACAAATCGCCACGTTACGAGAACACAAGGAACAAGGAAAAGACCGAAAACGGGCTTTCTAACATGCAAAGCACCACAAACGCCCTCCGCAAAGGCAGTAGCGACGGAAAAGCAGAGGTTTGGTTTTGCGTCGGAAACGAGAGATATATCGCAACATGGCAAATGCACAGAACCCGCAACGGCAAGTATGACATGACAAACCGTCGCAAACTCGAGGTGGTGAAAGGCGAGGAGAAGATAGTGCTCGAAACCAAAATAGACACTGTAAATCAACAAGTTGCAGAGTTAATTGGCCTCACTTACGACCAGTTTGTGCGCTCCGTGATGCTCGCCCAAGGTCAGTTTAACACTTTCCTGACTTCAGAAAAAGCCAAGCAGACAGAGATTCTGGAGATGCTTACCGGCACTGAAGTCTACTCCAAGATAGCAGAAATAGTCGGTAGAAAGAAAAACGATGCAAAAACTGATGTTGAAAAAGCGACAGAGCTTTACAACTCATTGAAAAACAATATATTATCTAACGAAGACATGTCTTCTTTGAATGATGAACTTGCAAAAAACGAACAGCTTTTGTCGAAAAATGAGCAAGACACCAAAGAAGAAGAGGCAAAAATCAGGGATTTAGAGAAACTTGAGCTTTTAAACAAGGAAATTGACGCTTCGAAATCGCAACTCGCTGATTTACAGGTGTCTTATGAGCGTCTTCTCGAAGAAAAGGAGGCGCTGAAAAAGAAACACGGCGAATTGAAGAAACAAATAGAGGATCTTTCCGGAAAAAAGGCGGTGGCCGACAGATTGCCGTTGATTGTTAGCTTACTGGAGAACCTCGAGATTTCCGACAAAAATTTCGATATAAAAGAATCCGAGTTTTCGGAGTTCTCTATCAAACTTGCCGATGCCGAATCCGCCCAGAAGACAGCGGCCACAACCTATGACGAATGTAACGCGCGCCTCGAAAAAGCCGATGTCGAGGGACTTCGATTGCAGTACAACGAGCACAATAATGAGCTTGCCAAACTCGGTGACTGGAGAACCAAATGTTTGGGTGTTAAACAGATTTTAAACAACTATCTGAACACAAAACATATAATTGATAATAAATTAGTTGAATTAGATAATTTAAATAAACACTTTAATATTTGTGAAAGCGATTTCCTGGTTGCGAAAACGGCTTTTGAAGCCAAAGATTCGGAATATCAAATCCAGAAAAACATGGTCGCCGACTTCATGAAATCGCTGCGCTCGAAACTAGAAGACGGCAAACCGTGTCCGCTTTGCGGCAGCACCTCACATCAGTATCATGACGAAAAAATTGTTGACTCGTTGTTCGCCACCATCGAGAAGGCTTGGAACGAGACAAGAAGCGTTTTTGAAAAGGCAAAAGACGCCAAGAACAAGGCTGAAGGAGAGATAAACCTGCTTAATAAAAGCATAGCGAACGAACAAAAACAACTGGATAATCTCGTTAAAAACCTTACAACAGAGTGCAACGGCAAGCCGGTTTACGACATGGAACGTCTGGATAAAGGTCTAAATGACTGTGAATCAAAGATTTCCATTGAGAAATCAAAAATGAACGAGATTAACATTAAGATTCAGGATGCAAAAGCTATTCAAGAGGAGCTGAAACAGCTGCTGAAGAAGAAAAACGAAGCTGACGAGGCTTATAAAACAATGCTTCGCAAATTGGCTTATAAATGGGAACAGCTCAATGACGACTTCTCAAAAGTTGATTCTGATATTGCTAAAATTGATGAAATCGCCAATGGAATCAATAAAATTGACGGAATTGAGCGTGTTGCCGAGTTTGACGACAAGGTGGCGACGGGAAATATCATTGCAAAAGATGCCATTTTGATAGGTTTTACGAAGGTGATGACCAATTTGACAGCCAAAACTGACGAGAAAAAATCGATTGATGCGGGTTTGAAAGACATTAATAAGACAAATATCCAAGAGAACCTTGAAATGCTTGTAAATCAAAAGAAAACGCTGAATACAGCTATTTCTGAAATTCGCGCCAAACTCTCATTAAATGCCCAAAACACAGCCTCTGCACAGGCTGCTAAAGACGATTTACAGGCGAAGTCAGAGCTGTCGGCACTTTGGACACAGCTCGCAACGGCCATCGGCACCACCGACAAAGACAATTTCCGCGACGTGGCACAAGCTTACACCATGCGCATCTTGCTCGACCAGGCGAATTACTTCTTGCACAAGCTGAGTCAGAGATATGAATTGACGTGTTATTCCAACTCATTGGCTATCATGGTGATGGATAAAGAGATGGGAGGAGAGCTGCGCACCGCTTCGTCGCTATCAGGAGGCGAGACATTCCTCGTTTCGTTGGCACTGGCGTTGGGTCTGGCATCGTTGAACGACGAAAACCTCAGCATCGACATGCTGTTCATCGACGAAGGCTTCGGCACCTTGGACGGCGAAAGCCTCGAAATGGCTGTCCATGCCCTTGGAAACATACAGAAATTCGGCCGCAAGGTAGGAATAATATCTCATGTCGACAGCTTGAAAGAACGCATCCCTGCTCAAATACAAGTGACAAAACGAGGGAAGGCCGCAAGCAGCGTGGTTATTAGCCATTAGCTGTTAGCCATTAGCCATTAGATGGATTTGCTTTATAAACTAAAAAAGCCAGCTGATGCTGGCTTTTTTTGTGAACTAGGCGGGAGTCGAACCCACAACCGCCTGATCCGTAGTCAGGGACTCTATCCAATTGAGCTACTAGTCCATTGCGTTTTCGCGCTGCAAAATTACAACATTTTTTTATTGGTTATCCAAAAAATGTGAATTTTTTTTGTGGGGGAGGGTGGACTCGAACCACCGAACTCATCCGAGGACAGATTTACAGTCTGTTGCAATTGCCGCTATGCGACTCCCCCGAGGATTTTTGCGTTGCAAAATTACTACTTTTTCCGTAATCTCCAACAATTTTTATTAAAAAATTTTTAAAGGTCTTAATGATTTAAAAATCAATAAATTACAGAACCATGACGCACTGAAGAGGCATGGAAACAGCCTACTGCCTCACCTTCGGGACAGATATTTGTACTCACATTTGAAGGGGTCCCCATCATAGGATTGGTGCCGGTGCTTGCAGCAATTTCTGAAATATAGTGGGCATAATCCCTCGGAATCGACCATAAATCCATGGTAACAGTGTCACCCTTGTGCAATACCTCAAGACTGTCGCGCTGGTCAAGGCCGTCGATAGGAAACTCACCGGCAATCATAACCATGAGAGGACCGTTGAAATAAATGCCCGCAAAGCCATAAGTCTCAAATATCTGGCACTTGGTGAGTGTGTCACCGCCAACATCCCTATTGTTGATTTTGACTCGCGTCATGTAATACGTCTTAGGATCGTCGGTGGTCTGGAAATACGGGTAAACACCAAGAAAATTGTCGTCATGCAAGTCATTGAAAACCCACGGCTTGATGCGAATTGAGTCGACACATTCCACATTTTCCTTCATGGTTGATTCTGAAAAGAAATGATGGCTGCCTTTGTCATCCGTGAAATCTATCGAAAGATGATAAGTGTGACCGATTTGTCCGGCGAACTCATTGACAGACAAGTAATAACCTGGTTTTTCCGTCTCCTCATACCACATGGTGTCGGTGCCGTCAACAACATAAACCATGGCGTTGGATATCATTTCAGGCTCGCCCCCATAAAACGGCATCGTACGACTCAATATGACTTCTTGTTTCTTGTATTCATCTGTAACTGAACCACTTACACCAACGAGCTGTTCGCCGTCCTGAGGTGTAATCCTAATTTTCTCAGTGCAAGCTGTCAACGAAAACAAAGCTAATGCTATGATTATAATCTTTTTCATGTCTTTAATATTTGAAATTATATGATATTGATGGAATTACAGAGAAAAGGTACATCTGTTTTGTCTCCAAAGTATTGTTCTCACCAGGTGTGAAAATCACAGCCCAAGTGTTGTGACGTCCGTAAACATTGTAAACAGACACATTCCACTCGCCTTGCCAGCGTTTGTGTTTCTTACCCTTCCAGGTCGCCGAAAGGTCGAGACGGTGATAGTCGGGATAACGGCTCTGATTGCGGTATCCGTTATAAATGGCATATGTCGAGCCGTGGTCGGTGTATTTCCCATAAGGATAGGTGATTGGCTGTCCCGTGTTGTAAATCCAGTTGGCCGAAGCGTTGAATCTGTCGCTGAATTCATAGTTTACCACGATGCTTATACAATGCGGACGATCGTATGGCGAGCGGTATTCCTCGTCATGACTGATACCTGGTACCGTTCTGAATGAGCGGCTGTAGGTGTAAGCAATCCAGCCCGTGAGCTTGCCATAGTTCTTTCTTACAAGAAACTCAGCGCCATAAGAACGGCCATTTCCGACACGCACCTCGCCGTCAATCAAAAGGTTGCCATAGAATGAAGCGTCGTCAACGAAATCTATCACATCAGAAAGCTTTTTGTAAAACAATTCAACAGACGTCTCGATGTCGTTACCACGGAAATTACGGAAATAACCCACTGCAAACTGGTCGCATTTCTGAGGTTTTATGTTCGGATTGGTCGGAAACCACACGTCAAACGGTAGTCCACCTGTAGCGTTGGTAGCGAGCTGCGCATACTGCACAGTCCTTGAGTATGAAGCCTTTACCGATGATGTGGCACCCAATCGGTACATCATCGCAAGACGTGGCTCCAGATTGACCTCAGTGTTGAAAATCTCACCTTTGCCATAAATCGTGGAATCGTAGAAGTTGTAATTCTCGTCGAAAAGATATAAAGTCTCAGGCCCGATGTTTTGATACATCGACAAACGCAAGCCGTATCTCACTGACAAGAAAGGAGTTATGTTGTGGTCGTGACTATAATACAACGCCGATTCAATAGCTCTGCGATATACTTTTTCACTTTCACTGATGCCTAAAAACTGCGATACGACACCCGTTCTGTCGTGTAATTCACCTTGGTTATACTTATGATAAGTCATTGACACACCGAACTTTGAGGTGATTTTATCGTTTATCAGCCAAGTGAAGTCATATTTTCCGGTAAGGTCGTTGATACCTGCCTTGATGGAAAAGTCGTACGGGTTCATCATCACGTCAATGTCGTACTGATATTTGGTGTAAAGCAGCGACAGATTTGAGGTCAGCTTGTCGGTGAAGATGTGGTTCCAACGAATTGTAGAAGTAGTGTTTCCGTATCCGATGTTCATCATATTGACCATGCCAATCCTGTCATATCCTTTATACATAGATACAAACAGTCGGTTGTTTTCGTTGAAAACGTGCGTTATCTTTCCATTCAGGTCATAGAAATACAAACGTGTGTCTTTCAGTTTCTGAAAAATATATGGTGTCAAGAGGCCTCCGTAGGTGACACGCCCGGCGAGCATCACCGATGTGCGCTGTTTGTTGAAAGGCATGTCGAGCATGAGGCGGCTTGTGAGAATGCCTACACCTCCCGTCATTGTGAAACGGTCTGGTATTTCGTCAATAGTCCTGACATCAAGCACTGACGACAATCGGCTGTCATAACTGGCTGGAATATCACCTTTATATAATGTGGCGTCTTTCACCACATCATTGTTGAAAATTGAGAAAAATCCCAGAAAATGCGATGCGTTATAAACAGGAGCGTCGTCAAGAGTGATGAGGTTCTGGTCGGGAGCACCGCCACGAACGCTGAATCCTGACGAACCTTCCGACGCCGCCTGAACACCCGGAAGCAGCTGTATCGCCTTGATGACGTCGACTTCCCCCATAAGCGCCGGTATCCTCTTGATCCTCCTGATCTCCAACTTTTGGACACTCATGGCAAGCTCACGCACATTGGCATCCTGTTTCTCGCTGGTGACAACAACGCCTTCAAGCATCTGTGATTCTACTTTCATATTGATATTCAATCGTTTACGCGAATTATCAATAACAATCACCTGCTCAATTGTAGTGTAGCCAAGATATGAAAAACGAATCTTATATTTTCCCGGATTAAGTTGTAAATCGTAATAACCGTCGTAATTCGTTATGGTTCCTTTTTGCAACGAATCGTTATAAACAGCAGCCCCGACAAGCACCTCACCTGTATCTTCGTCCTTTATAACTCCAAAAATACCCGATTGTGCATAAGCGCCCAAAGAGGCTAAAAGTATCATAATCAATAAAATATATGTTTTTTTCATAAAGTTAAAATTGGGCTGCAAAGATACACTTTTTTTTGTAATTTTGCCCAAAAATATTTAATATGAAGTATAATTTCGACGAAATAATAAATCGCGCAGGCACAGAAAGCGTCAAATACGACTTGAGAGACAAGATTTTCGGTAAGGCTGATGTCATCCCGATGTGGGTTGCCGACATGGATTTCCGCACTCCGGATTTCATCAGAAACGCTGTGATTGAGCGTGCAAAATATGATGTTTACGGCTATACCTTCCGCGAAGACGCTTATTTTCAGGCCATCGCCAACTGGATCCATCGCCGCCACGGATGGGATGTGCAGACGGAATGGATGACTTACACCCCAGGCGTTGTAGCAGCATTCAATATGGCTGTCATGGGCTTGACCCAAGAAGGTGATGAGGTCATCATCCAACCACCTGTCTATCCGCCATTTTTCCATGCCGTGGAAAGCCATAACCGCAAACTCGTCCCCAACCCTTTGATTGACACCGATGACGGCTTCAAAATGGATTATGATTTATTGGAAAAACAAGCGAAGACCGCTAAAATGCTGATACTCAGCAATCCTCACAACCCGGTGGGAAGATGCTGGACAAAAGACGAACTTAAGAAATTAGGCGATATCTGTTTGAAGAATAATGTCCTTGTGTTCTCCGACGAAATTCATTGCGACCTTGTTCTGCCTGGTTTCAAACATGTGCCTTTTGCCAGCGTATGCAAGGATTTTGAACAACATTGCATCACAGCGCATGCCGCAAGCAAGACGTTCAACCTCGCAGGAATGGCGACATCAACCATCATCATCGCAAACGAAGAATTACGCAAGAAATACGTTGATTTTGTCGACAGTACAGAAATCAATTTGGGTAATATATTTGGCAAGATCGCCACGAAGACAGCGATGGAACAGGGCGAGGAATGGCTGCAACAGCTGCTTCAATACATCAAGGGGAATGTCGACTATGTGGTTGATTTCATCCATAATAATCTTCCGAAAGTGAGGGTGCACAAAGCCCAAGCCACATATATGCTTTGGCTTGATTTCTCTGCTTATAACCTTGACAACCAGGCTCTTAACCACAAAATGATATTTGAGGCCGGACTGGGTTTGAACAATGGCAAGGAATTCGGCAAGCAAGGCGAGCAATGCCTGAGGATAAACCTCGCCTGTCCACGAAGCGTCGTGGAAGAAGCGATGAAGAGAATAAAATCTGTATTTTAATACCGGATTACCAATCCACTGACTGTCTCACTAACGGCATCGTCATGCATCGGGCGCCACCGCCACCGCGCGAGAGCTCGTTGCCCTCGAATGCCACGACACAACGTTTGTAGTCATCAACACTGACTTTCCCTGATGCCACATCAGCGGCTTTCAGCACCTCGAAACCGTTTTGGTTCAAGGCCTCAATTGTATTGTAGTTTCTTGCGTAGCCTAAAACTTTGCCAGGAGCGAAAGCGAAGAAATTAGCACCGCTGTGCCATTGCTCGCGTGGTCCGAAGTAATCGTCGCCACCGCCACAGAAGATAGGGTCAAGCGTCATTCCAAGCTTGCCCAAAGCCTCCACGAGGTTGTTTTCTTCATAAACTCTTGTATATTCGTAACCGTTCACCTCGTAGTGGATGGTCTTGAAATTATCGCTCATAATTACCGGCTTATATGCCATGCAGCGGTCTTTGTCGAGGAAAGTGAACACCATGTCGAGATGGATGAACGACTCTGGTTCGTATGGCAGCTGCTGGGTAATGAGATGACGTACACCGCCGAGGCTTCTGAGGTGCTCGAGCAGCGCTTTGACACCTTCATTGCTCGTTCTCGAACCGCATCCGCTAAGAATGATGTCGTGACGTGCAATCTCAACGTCGCCGCCTTCAACAGAGCCAGCTCCATTCATGCTGTAACGGTTTATAGGGTTGATGCCTTCAACATCAATAATTCTCGAGTGCTGGAAAATGGCAGTCCAAAGCATGGTCTCACGGTCACGCACATCTGTAGCCATCTTGCTGATCATCACGTTGTTATACATAGTGAACGCAGCGTCTCTCATGAAGAAAAGATTCGGGATAGGAGGGAAGATGTAACGTTCCTTAAGGCTCTCATTGTCATAGCCTTCGATGAGTGTCGTAGCCAGCTTTTCAACGTCAAAACTACAAAGAAGCTCTGCCATATACGGCAGATTTTCCCTTGCACAAATCCTGTCGACAAGGCTTTCCTTGACTTCTCTGTCTTTTAAAATATCAATTAACAAATCCTTGAAAGTCAACATATTAGCAACCTTACGCAGACTTCCTTCAAAGTCTTTGTAGTTCTCATATGCTTCACGATAGTTTAAAATGTCACTGAAAAGGAATTTGTGGGCGTTTTCCGGTGTCATGTGCTCAATCTCCTTGCCCGGAGCATGCAAAATGACATAATCTAGTTTACCAATCTCTGATTCAACACAAGGTTTTACACGTCGAAAATAATCCATAAAATAATTTTTAATCAAGTTGCAAAATTACAACTTTTTTTCAAACCCAAACAAAAAAACTTCTAACTTCTAACTTCTAACTTAACTAATACAACTCAATAAACTCATATCCGTTTCCCATCGCATCCAAAAACTTCACCAAATCAGTTGTCTTGATGACGCAAGTGCCGGTGTTGTCGTTGGGATGGAAGCTGATATACTCTTTGTCAAGCAAGTTTTTGTCGAGATAAAGATACACATGATGCTCCACGTCGTTGATGATGCCAAAAGGGGAGACGCTGCCCGGTTTCAGACCGAGATATTTATCCATGCGTGCCTCCGACGCAAAACTCAGCTTGCCTTGCTTCAGACGATGTTCCAGGTCATGAATTGCGAGCTGTTGCATGCAGTCGAAAATCACCAGATAATGGCGGTTTCCCTTGTGATTTCTGAAGAACAGGTTCTTGCAGTGTGTCCATTCGAACTTGCCCCAATAAGCCAATGCATCCTCTATCGTCGGCAGCGGTGGATGGAATATCAACTGAAACGGAATTCCCAGCTCATTCAGCGTGTCAACAACTTTTTTCTGTCTATCCGACATCTCATGATCAATCTCACTCATAAACTCTAAACTTTTAAACTCCTCTAAACTCTGCACCATAAACAGTAAACGGTAAACTACTTAAAAATCTCCTTAATTCCCCCAATACTCCCAAGCAGATTCGTTGCCTCATACGGCAGATAAACCGTCTTGTTATCCTTGCCGCTTGTCATCTCCTTCAGAGTTTCGATGTATTTTGTGGCCAAAAGATACGATGCGGGATCGGTCTTTGTCGCCTTGATGGCGTCTGCGACCAGCTGAATCGCCTTAGCCTCGGCTTCAGCCTGCATGATTTTTGCCTTTGCGACACCTTCAGCCTCGAGCAATGTCGACTGTTTCACAGCCTCCGCCTTGTTGATGGCTGATGTCTTCTCACCTTCAGAGTTCAGAATTGCCGACTGTTTCTCTCCTTCGGCCTTCAAAATCTCGGCACGACGGTTACGCTCGGCCTGCATCTGCTTCTCCATCGCCTGACGCACTGTCTCCGGAGGTGTAATGTCTTGAAGCTCAACGCGATTCACCTTCACGCCCCATTTGTTTGTGGCATCGTCAAGCACTGTGCGCAGCTTGGCGTTGATGGTGTCGCGCGAGGTCAATGTCTCATCGAGCTCAAGCTCGCCGATGACGTTACGGAGTGTGGTCTGTGTCAGCTTTTCGATGGCGTTCGGCAGGTTGTCGATCTCGTATACCGACTTCACCGGGTCGACAATCTGGAAATACAGCAACGCGTTGATTTCTGTCGTCACGTTGTCTTTGGTGATTACGTTCTGTTTCGGGAAGTCGTAGACCTGTTCGCGAAGGTCGATTTTCGCGGTCTCGCTCATGCGCACCACCTGGCGTCCCTGATAACCCTCAGCCACTTTTCGTGTGGTGATGACTTTCGGACGGTCGATGATAGGCCAAATGATATTAAGGCCCGCCGGAAGCACCTTATGGAACTTGCCCAAACGTTCGATTACCCTTGTCTCTGACTGCGGGACCACCAGAAGTCCTGCCAAAGCGAATATTATAACAATCGCTGCAATAACAATTACTACGTAAATCATGATTATAGTTTTTTAACAGTTAACACTATGCTTTCGTAAGATAAAATCTCGACTTTTTCGCCCACTTCAGCTGAAGCTCCGTTGTCTGTCAACGCTTTCCAGTCGTCGCCGTCGATTTTCACTCGGCCGTAGCCGTTCTCCTCGATGCGTTCCGTCACCACCGCAGTCTTCCCAATAATGTTGTCCATATTGGTTTTTACGTGGTTGTCGTTGGTCCTCTTGTCGATGTATTTCATCACGAAAGGCCTTATGAACACGAATGCGAGGAATGTGCCCGCTGCGAATGCCACAATCTGCCATGTGAGCGACAAGTCGCATGCCGCCATGATAGCGCCGAAGACGCAACCTACCGAGAAACAAGCCACTGCAAATCCCGCGGTGAAGATCTCAATCACCACAAACGCAGCAGCAATTAAAAGCCAAATTTGCCAGATAGTCATAATTATTTAGTTTAATAGGTTAATAGCTTAATAGCTTAATAGCTTAATAGATTAACGAACTGCAAATTTATAAAATTCTTTTTATAATACAAATATTTTTTGTTGTCATTTAGAGTGAAGCGAAGCGGAATCGAGAAATATCCTACAAAAGGGGTGAGCCGAATTATTAAATTTCATGAGATTTCTTCATCATGCCCAACGGTTCCAGTCGAAATGACGAGGGTATAGGTGTCTCGAACTGCAAATCCTCGTGGGTGATGGGGTGGATGAAACATAACTTGTAGGCATGTAATCCGAGTCTTCCTATTTTGTCATCACCGTCGCCATATTTCGGATCGCCGACGACAGGAAAGCCGATATCGGCAAGGTGGACGCGAATCTGATTCTTGCGACCAGTGTCCAGTTTCAACTCAACCAAAGAGTAGCCGTTCGACACCTTTATTAATTTATAATGTGTCGTTGCAAATTTACCTCCGTTGTCTGTTTTGCTCGAATAGGTCAGAAATTGGGCATTATCCTTCAGCCACGAGCTTATAGCGCCCTCTTTTTTACGCATCTCACCGTGAACAAGAGCCACATAACGGCGGTCGTAAACCGTCTCTTTCCAGTTTTCCTCGAATTTCAACGCCACTTTTTTATCTTTGGCAAACAGCATCAAACCAGAAGTGTCCCTGTCCAGACGATGAATGGTGTGCGCATGACAACGCTGATGGTTCTTTTCAAGATATTGATTTAGAATACCCTGCACCGTCTCTTCATCGGCATGTGGAGAATTGCACAAAATACCGCCACGTTTCTCGACGACAAAAAGATATTGGTCTTCGTACACTATTCTAACCCAATGACTGTTAAGTGGTTCGCCTGTCTGATTTCGTCCGATTTTCACTTCCATACCCGGCTGAAGTTCAAAATTATGCTGAGTGACTTTCATTCCATTGATAAAAACAGAACCACCCGAAAGTATATTTTTTGCTTTGTTGCGACTTATGCCGTTCATCTTCTTCATCACAAACGGTAAAAGTGTATCGTTTTCCAACACTTTGAAAATCAAATCTTTAGGCTTATTTTCCTTTTTATTCTGCATAGAAAAAATTATTTACACAAAAATAATAAAAAACTTTACTTATGAAACAGAAAATGTTTAAATTTGCAGAAGAAAACGAATTAATTAAATTACTTTGGTATTATTATGACTATCAATGAGTTAAAAGATGTTGCGTCGCAGGTCAGACGTGATATTATCCGAATGGTACATGGTTGTCAGTCGGGACATCCGGGCGGCTCGCTTGGCGCCACCGACATAGTGACGGCCTTATATTTCGACCAGATGCAAATTGACCCGAAGAATTTCAAGATGGATGGGGCAGGTGAGGACATGTTTTTCCTTTCCAACGGTCATATCAGCCCGATGCTGTACAGCATTTTGGCTCGCCGCGGTTATTTCCCGGTAGCTGAATTGGCGACATTCCGTCGTCTTGGCACGCGCCTCCAGGGTCACCCGACACCTGTTGAAGGTCTTCCAGGCATCCGCGTGGCAAGTGGCTCACTCGGTCAGGGTCTGTCAGTGGCAGCTGGTGTCGCCCAGGCCAAGAAACTCAACGGCGACAATCATCTTGTGTTCTGCCTCATGGGCGACGGCGAACAGGAAGAAGGCCAGATCTGGGAAGCAGCGATGTACGCTCCGGCAAAAAACGTCGACAACCTCGTCGCCATCATCGATTACAATAAAAAGCAAATCGACGGCAGCACCGACGACGTGATGAACCTCGGCGATCTCAAAGCTAAATATGAGTCATTCGGATGGAAAGTGTACGAATGCAACGGCAACGACATGCAACAAATCGTTGATACTCTTAATATTACCCGCAAGAACGCTCACAAAGGCCAAGCCCAGATTGTCCTCGCTCACACCGAGATGGGAATGGGTGTCGACTTCATGATGGGGACTCACAAATGGCACGGCACGCCACCAAACGACGAGCAGGCCGCAAACGCTCTTTCACAACTTAAAGAAACACTTGGAGATTATTGATTAACCATCCCGTCATTTCGACTGAACCTCGACCGAAGTGGAGAGGGTAATGGAGAAATCTCATATAAATAATTGATACGCAACATTCAAATGCCGGAGATTTCTCGACTACACTTCGTTCCGCTCGAAATGACAAGTAAAGATATATTATTATGAAGATAGAAGTTCAGAACTACAAAGATACAAGAAGCGGCTTCGGCGACGGTTTGCTCGAAGCTGGCAAGCGTAACCCGAAAGTCGTCGGCCTCACCGCTGACCTCACAGGCTCGCTTAAAATGGGCGATTTCGCAAAAGCATTCCCTGAAAGATTCTTCCAAGTGGGAATTGCGGAGGCAAACATGGTCGGAATCGCAGCAGGATTGGCCATCGGCGGCTACATCCCATTCACCGGGACATTCGCCAACTTCTCGTCAGCGAGAATCTACGACCAGATTCGCATGGTGGTGGCTTATTCCAACAAAAACGTGAAGATTTGCGCTTCACACGCTGGCGTCACCCTCGGCGAAGACGGCGCAACACACCAGACCCTGGAAGATGTCGGCATGATGAAGATGTTACCAAACATGACAGTCCTCGTCCCTTGCGACTATAACCAGACAAAAGCTGCAACAATAGCTGCCGCAGAACTCGACGGTCCGGTATACCTCCGTTTCGGACGTCCGAAAGTGGCAAACTTCACGCCAGCTGACGAGCCATTCATCATTGGAAAAGCTCAGATGATTCAGGAAGGCACAGATGTTTCAATCTTCGCCTGCGGTCATCTCGTGTGGAAAGCCATCGAGGCACTCCCGATTTTGAAGGAGATGGGCATCAACGCCGAACTCATCAACATCCATACCATCAAACCGTTGGATGTCGACGCAGTGTTGAAGTCAGTGGCAAAGACAGGCTGCGTGGTCACCGCTGAAGAGCACATGCGCAACGGCGGTCTCGGCGACAGCATAGCACAGGTCTTGGCATTGAACAATCCCAAACCTATCGAAATGGTCGCCGTCGACGACGTCTTCGGCCAAAGCGGCACCCCTGATGAACTGCTCAAGCACTATCACCTCGACACTCCAGACATCGTGGAGGCTGCGAAGAGGGCAGTTGCAAGGAAATAAAAAAAGGAGCCAAATGGCTCCTTTTTTTGTAGCGGGGATGAGAATTGAACTCATGACCTCCGGGTTATGAATCCGACGCTCTAACCAACTGAGCTACCCCGCCGTTTTCGGAGTGCAAAAATACACAACTTTTTAATACCTCCAACATTTTTTTTTCAAATTTTTAAAAAAAATATTTTTGTCGTCACATATTAGAAATATTTGTATTTTTGTAGGTTGAAAATGTTAAAATATCATTCGATATGAAAAAGTTATATGTTTTATTTAGCGTATTGTTTCTGATGTGCACTGTCGCATTTGCACAAACAGAGAAAACAACAGAAAAACAAAACGGTGCGGAAATCACTTTCAAGGAAACCAACCACGATTTCGGAGCAATCCCTTTCAAAGGCAACGGCTCATATGAATTCGTGTTCGTCAATACCGGCAACGAACCGCTAATCCTTTCACAACCTAAGTCATCATGCGGATGCACCGTGCCAGAATGGCCTAAACAGCCAATCCTTCCTGGCGAATCAAACGTCATCAAAGTGACTTACAAAAACACTGACCGCCCCGGAAGCTTCAACAAATATGTGACAGTTTTCTCCAACGCGTTGATAAACAAAGAAGTAAAGCTGCATATCAAAGGCACGGTAGAAGCGGAACCAACCGACGCCGCTCCTTTGAAAATGGAATCAGTCAGCTCACCAGTCAAGAACAAGTAATCTAATACCTAATAATCCTTATAATACCTAATTAATATTATGCCTAAAATTTCTAAAAAAGGCCATTTCATGCCGGCTTCGCCAATCAGAAAGCTTGTCCCTTTCGCAGACGAGGCAAAATCAAGAGGTATTCATGTCTATCACCTGAATATCGGTCAGCCAGATATCGCGACAACTCCATACGCACTTGAAGCTGTCAAGAATTATGACGAAAAAGTTATCAAATATACCCATTCAGCCGGAACTCTTTCGTACAGAAAGAAACTCTGCGAATATTATGAGAGACTGAACATCCACGTAACTCCGGATGACATTATCGTGACAAACGGCGCATCTGAAGCTCTGTCAATTGCATTCCAGACAATCATGGACCCGGATGATGAAATCGTAATTCCAGAACCATTCTACGCAAACTACAACGGTTTCGCTCAGACAGCGGGAGTGCGCGTCCGTCCAATCTATTCGGAGATTAGCAACGGCTTCGCACTGCCTCCAATCGAGGACTTCGAGAAAGCCATCACCGAACACACCAAGGCTATCCTCATCTGTAACCCTAACAATCCAACAGGTTACCTTTACTCAGAAGAGGAAATGGAACGTCTTCGCCAGATTATCTTGAAATATGACCTTTATCTTATCTCTGATGAGGTTTATCGTGAGTTCTGCTACGACGGTTCAAAACATTACTCAGCAATGAGCCTTAAAGGTGTCGACGACAACGTCATCTTAATCGACTCAGTGTCAAAGCGTTTCAGCGCCTGCGGTATCCGCGTTGGCCGTATGGTGACACGTAACCATGAAGTCATCAGCACAGCAATGAAATTCGCTCAGGCACGTCTGTCGCCTCCAACATACGGTCAGGTTGCCGGTGAAGCAGCTCTCGACACACCTCTTTCATACTTCGACGCCATCGTCGCCGAATACGTGAAACGCCGTGATGTCTGCGTTGAGGGTATCAACAAGATTCCTGGAGCATACTGCCCGACACCAAAAGGCGCTTTCTACATCGTGGCACATCTTCCAATTGACGACTCCGACAAGTTCTGCAAGTGGATGCTCACCGACTTCAACTACGAAGGAAAGACTGTGATGCTCGCTCCAGCAAGCGGTTTCTACTCAACAATCGGTCTCGGCCGTCAGGAAGTGCGTCTGAGCTACTGCCTCAACTGCGATGACCTTAAAGACGCTATGATGATTCTTGGAAAAGCTCTTGAAGTGTATCCAGGTAAGAGAATGTACTAATAAATCAGATATTTATCTCTGATTTTCAGATAATTGTCAATTCCGGTCTGCCACGATGAACGAATTTCATCCTCCGGCATTCCGGAATTGATTTTTTGTTGAAGGTCATAAACACCAACCAGTTTTATGAAATAACTATTGAAGAATTTTTCATCGTTTTTAAGCTGACTACGTGCATCGAGAATCCATGAAAGATTAAGCTTTTTATCGTTTTTCCTGTAACGATGGGCATAATTGATAAGATTCTTTCCATGACATTCCTTGTCTGCATAAAGCGGCGCCCGACGCCCCTCAGCAGTGCGCGGAACAAACACGAAACTGTCACTCATGTCAGGATGACCATATACTTGAAAAGGCATAACAGTACCACGTCCCACACTAACATCGGTGCCTTCAAAGAGACAGAGCGAAGGGTAGAGGTAAACGGCTTCCCAGTTTGGCAGATTCGGCGAAGGTTTCACTGGCAATTTATATATCGCATTTCTGTTGTATTTTCCAAGCGGGATGACCGTCAAATCGCATTGGATACTGTCGTTGAGCCACTTTTCGCCATTCACCATCAAGGCATATTCTCCAATGGTTAATCCATAAACTATTGGAACACAATGCATTCCAACAAAAGAAGCATGTTCTTTATCAAGCACAGGACCATCTACATAAAAACCATTCGGATTCGGTCGATCAAGAACTATTACCGGAATATTATTCTCGGCAGCCGCCTCCATAACATACGTCATGGTGGATATGTAAGTATAGAAACGACAACCCACATCTTGAAGGTCAAACACAAGAATATCAAGGCCTTGCAACTGTTCAGCAGTAGGTTTTTTGTTCTTTCCGTATAAAGAGACTATGGCAATCCCTGTTTTTTCATCTACCCCTGAAGCAATGCTGGCACCTTCATCGGCAGTGCCTCTGAAACCATGCTCCGGAGTGAAAATCTTGACCACATCAACATCATAGCTTAACATAGTGTCTATAAGATGAGTGCCATTATCCATTATACTCGTCTGGTTTGCGACCACTCCAACTGCCTTGTTTTTTAGCAAGGGAATATACATCTCGGTTCGCATAGCACCATATACGGCATCTTTCGCATCCAGAAGTTTTAACCCTTGAGCATTGATATTCAATAAGATAGATGTTATGATAGCAAATAAAACCAAAAATTTCCTTATCATATTTAATAATTTTTTATTTTTGCAATGATAAGAAAAAAATGAACGCGGCGACATTCATATCTAAAAGAATTTTTTCGCTATCGAAGGAAAATCTGTCTTCGACGGTAATGCGCATAGCAGTCACCAGCGTGGCTCTTGGCATCGCTATCATGCTGATTTCCATAGCTGTAGTAATAGGTTTCAAGAATCAAATCAAAGATAAGGTTATAGGCTTTGTCGCCCCGATTCACATCCAAGCTTTAAACCAAAACGAGTCGATAGAAGAGACACCCTTCTTGTTTGACAGCGTCCTGACTGCGCGTCTTGACAAGCCTTTTATCACAGAAATGCACAAAACAGCCAATAAGGCCGGCATCATCAAAACAGAAGATGAGATTCAAACAGTGGTTTTAAAAGGTGTTGATTCTAATTACAATTGGAATTACATCGGCTCATATCTTATTAATGGAAATATACCGCAATATATTGAAAATGAACGTTCTAACGATGTACTGATTTCAAATATCATTGCAGCTAAAATGAATCTAAACGTCGGCGATCCGGTAAGAATCTGGTTTGTTGATCAGGATTTGAAGGCGAGAGGCAGAAAATTCAACGTGACTGGCGTTTATGAGACTGGTCTTCAGGAATGTGACGAACGCTATGTTTATTGCGATTTGAACCAAATAAGAAGACTTAACGGTTGGAACAACCGAGAAGTTGGGCATCTTGAGATTTGGGTTGATGATGAAAAAAACATCAATGACTACAATGAGCAAATCTACTACAGTATTCCCACAAACCTCGTGTCGTATACAGCAATGGAAACGTATCCGCAGATTTTCGACTGGCTTGAGTTGCAGGACATGAATGTGCTTATCATCATCGTGCTGATGCTGCTAGTTGCTGGCATCACAATCATCAGTATGTTATTGATAATCATTTTGGAACGCACTTCCACAATCGGTTTGCTCAAAGCTATGGGAGCAAGCAACGGACTCATCAGAAGCATTTTCCTGAAACGTTCCTGCCGCATATTATTAATAGGTATGGCAATAGGCAACGTTATTGGAATAGGGCTGTGCCTAATACAAAAATACACAAACCTGATAACGCTTTCACCGGAATCGTATTATCTTTCAGCCGTTCCGATAGAATTGAACATCTGGAACATCCTGGCGTTAAACATCGGCACCTTAATTCTTTGGATACTGATGCTGCTATTGCCAACAATGCTTATAAACAATGTAAGACCTTCAAAATCAATAAGATTCGAATAATTTAAACATAAACATCATGATGGAAAATTTTAAAATTGAACCTTTAAAAGGATATGGCGAACTCCAATTTGGAATGCCTATCGACGACGTGGTCGAAATCCTTGGCCAGCCTACAAATCAAGAGGAAATCGAGTCGGCTTATGAAGACGACAGCCATGTCATTGTTTTGGACTACGATGACAATGATTTCTCGGCTTATTTCGAAGGCAATGACACAATGAAGCTCTCTAATTTCTATACCTTCAACGAAAAATCAGAGCTTTTTGGTGCGAAAATCTTTGATCTGAACAAAGAGGAACTGATTGAACTGATGAAACAGAACGGCTGCGAAGATTTTATCGAAGACAAAGAAGACGGTGACTGTATCACTTTTGAAGACTTGAATATTGACTTCTATTTCGATAACAATCAATTAGTTGAGGTGTTCTGGGAATGCCAGCGCGGATGAAATTCCATTATCACCTGACGCAGATATTCGTCTGACACATGGGTGTAGATTTCAGTCGTTGAAATACTTGAATGTCCAAGCATTTGCTGTACTGCACGCAAGTCGGCGCCACCTTCGAGAAGATGTGTGGCAAACGAATGTCTCAGCGTGTGCGGACTTATCGTCTTTCTGATTTCGGCTTGCTCGGCAAGTCGTTTCACTAATAAAAAAACGCTCTGCCGCGTCAGGCTGGTGCCCCTGGCGCTGATAAACACTTTGTCGCTGTATTTTGGCTTTATATCCTGATGCAGCCGCTCGCCCTTGAGATAAAGCATAAGCTCGTGAATCGTCTTTTTGCCTATCGGGACAAGCCGTTCCTTATCGCCTTTGCCTATAATTCTGACAAACTCATCATTTATATATATATCACTGATATTCAATGAGATAAGCTCAGAAACACGAAGCCCGCAGCCATACATCACCTCAATGATGGCCTTGTTGCGGTGCCCAAACTGCTGACTTAGGTCAATGCAGTCCATCATGCTCACAATCTCTTCATAACTCAGCACATCCGGAATATGACGGCCAATGGATGGCGCACTGACAAGCAATGTGGGGTCAGCCTCGCAAATCTTTTCCTGCAAAAGGTATTTGAAAAAGCTCTTCAAACCTGACAAAATACGTGCCTGCGACGATGCCGCAATACCCAAATCATAAAGCTTTGCAAAAAAATCCTCGATGTCGCAATGCGTGATTTTTGTTATTGAAAGTGATTTCTTCTTGTCTTCCAAAAACTCTCTAAACAATTCTATATCATGGCAATACGCATCGATTGTATTGTCAGACAACGACTGTTCAAGACGAAGATAATCGCTGAAACCTCTAATTAGACTTTTATCCAATAACATTTTAAAAATCTCTTTGCAAAAATACAAAAAAGCCATTAGCCGTCAGCCATTAGCCATTAGATTTTTTAATACCCCCTTACCACAGGGTACTGAGAGTATTTCGAAAATAGAACCAATTAATTAAGATTTTAATGCCATTTGCAGAAATACGACTTACCACAGGGTACTGAGAGTATTTCGAAAATGGCATTAAAATCTTGAATACAAGTTCAAAACTTTTTTGTAAATTTGCAGTGACAAATATTGAAAATATGAAGAAAGTCCATTTTATTGCAGTTGGTGGAAGTGCGATGCATAACCTCGCAATCGCCTTACACAGAAAGGGTTACGAAGTGACAGGTTCGGATGATGAGATTTTTGAGCCTTCACGCACACGTTTGGAAAAAGAAGGTATCCTGCCAAAGGAATTCGGTTGGCATCCTGAACTTTTGGATAACTCGTATGAAGCCGTCATTCTGGGCATGCATGCACGTATCGATAACCCGGAACTCGTTCGCGCTCAAGAACTTGGACTTAAAATATATTCATATCCCGAATATCTTTACGAGCAAAGCAAAGACAAAATCCGTATCGTGATTGGCGGCAGTCACGGTAAGACCACGATAACGTCGATGATTCTGCATGTGATGAAACAGGCCGGCATTGAGACCGATTTCATGGTCGGAGCCCAGCTCGAAGGTTTCGACGTGATGGTTCGCCTCAGCGAGACCGCTAAATATATGGTCATCGAGGGCGACGAATATCTTACTTCGCCTATCGACAGAGTGCCGAAATTCCATAAATATCATCCGCATATCGCAGTAATTTCAGGCATCGGCTGGGACCATGTCAACGTTTTCCCGACATTTGACTGTTATCTCGAGCAGTTTAGAATCTTCGTAAATACCATTGAAAAAGGCGGTTGTCTTATATACGATGGAAATGATATGGAAGCAGCTAAAATAGCTAAAACTTCGAGTGTTCCTACTTATGGATACGATATTCATCCTTACAGAACCGATGGCGACAACACCATCTTGATTTTGCCCGACGGGAAAGAGGAGAAGGTGCAGATTTTTGGCGAGCATAACATGAAGAATATCAACGCCGCACGTTATGTGGCGAAGCAGGTCGGCATCAGCGACGAGCAGTTTTATGAGGCTATCAAGACATTCAAAGGCGCTGCCAGAAGACTTGAATTATTGTTTGAAAACAAAGAAAAAGGCAACCTCGTGTTCCGTGACTTCGCCCATGCACCATCGAAAGTTCTGGCAACAGTGAAAGCATTACGCGAGCAATATGCCATCAAGAACTTATTGGTAGTCTTCGAGTTACACACCTACAGCAGCCTCAGCGAGGTCTTCATCGACCATTACGCACATTGCCTCGACAATTGCGACCGTGCAGTCGTCTTCTACGACCCACATGCTGTTGCCATCAAGAAACTCGAAATGATGACCGACGAGCGCATCATCAAAGGCTTCCAACGCCCTGATTTGCAGGTGGTTCACTCAAAAGACGAGCTTGTCAAGCTGTTAAACGGCCTCAAACGCGAAAACATGGTCGGCGGCTTTATGAGCTCCGGAGACTTTAATGGATTGACGACAGAGGATTTGAAGAAGTTGTTTTAATTTTTAATGCCATTTGCAGAAATACGACCTACCACAGGGTTCTGTGAGTATTTCGAAAATGGCATTAAAAATAATTAATACACCATCTCCCCGTCAATAAACGTGTTCATCACCTTTACATCTGGGATTTTCTCGTCTTCAATGGTCATTATATCGTCGGATAGGATGACAAAATCAGCTTCTTTGCCGATTTCGATGCTGCCTTTGCGGGACTCGGCAAAATAACCTTTAGCTGCCCAAATAGTCATTGATTTTAAAGCTTCCTCACGAGTTAAACTATTCTCAGTCAGATATTTACGAGCAACAGATGAATAGAACGTTTTGAGAGGGGAGATGTGCTCGATAGGGAAGTCGGTACCGTTGATGAGCCATCCGTTTTGTGCAAGCAAAGTCTTGTATGCGTAGGCATTCTTTACTCGTTCCGAACCAAGTCGCTCCTCCGCCCACGGCATGTCTGAAGTGCAATGTGTGGCCTGAATCGAAGGGATTACGCTGTATTTCTTAAACAATGCAAAGTCCTGAGGATTAACCACTTGCGAGTGTTCAATACGCCATCTGAAGTCGTTTTCGCCTTTCAGGAACTTGCCATATTCGTTGAGAATCATGCGCACGCCGCCGTCACCGATGGCATGGCAACAGACCTGATAACCGGCATTGTATGCCTTTTCGCACACATGGTCGTAGAAATCTTCGTTTTCAACGTATAATCCTAAGGTTTCTGGAGCATCGGAATAAGGCTCGAGCAACTTTGCGCCACGCGAGCCGAGAGCACCGTCAGCGTAAATCTTAACCGAGCGCACAGTGAGCCGTTCCTTCTCGATGACACCGAACTTCATGAAGTAATCCATCGTCTCGTCGTCAGGGTTGATCATGGCATTGATTTTCATCTGCAAAACACCTTTCTGCTGCAAAGAATCAATCAAAGCAATGGATTTTATGTCGAGACCGGCATCGGTGACGCCAGTCAAGCCGTGAGCTAAGCAGTCACGCTGTGCGATTTTTAGCGCATTTATTCTCTGAGTGTTATCCAATGCCGGGACGATAGCCTTAGCCATGTCGGCAGCGTTGTCGAGAAGTATGCCAGAGGGCTTGCCTTTCTTATTCACCAGGACTTCACCGCCTTCTATATTCGAGCGTTCATTTATTCCAATGGTTTTCAATATGTTATCCGTTACAAGCACTGCATGTCCGTCAACTCTCGTTAGTAGGACTTTTTTACCTGGAAAACGCTTCTGAATCTCAGTGTTTTCGGGAAATTCCTTGACATCCCAAAGGTTCTGGTCCCAGCCACGGCCAAGGAGCCATTCGGAGTCATTGTTCTCGTTGTGTTTTGCAAGTCTTTCAAGCACTTCGTCGAACGATGAGCAGCCATTTAAATCAGCGTAACGCACCTTTGTCTCACCGTAACCCACGAAGTGGCAGTGACCGTCGATGAATCCAGGATAAATGCTTTGGCCTTGCGCATCAAGGGTCTTGGTTGCATTATAATGGCTCAAAATCTTTCTGTCGGAGCCAATGGCGACAAATTTACCATCTTTGACAGCAAACGCCTGCGCTTTGCTAAATTGATTGTCAACGGTATATACATTGGCGTTGTAGACAATCAAATCGACTTTTGTTTTACTGCAAGAGGAAAACAATGAAATCATCATCAATATAGCGAAAATTCTTCTCATGACACAAATAGGGCTGACAAAAATGCCAGCCCATTATTATTTAAATTATTGTAATACAATGACTTGCTTAGTGTTTTTACCGTCATTTGCCGTCAAAACCATTAAATAGGTGCCTTTTTCAAGTTTCGACAAATCAACAGTTGTCTTATCGTTAATTGACTGATTATAAACCATTTGACCGGCAGTGTTGTAAACAGTCAAAACATTCATTCCTTCAACATCGACGGTAATAAGACCATTCGATGGGTTAGGGTAGATATGTGCGTCATTATCAATGTTTTCTGCGACTCCGTCATTCTTAGTGAAATAGAACTCATTGGATTCCTTGTCGGTGAAATTGTTTCCTGAAGCGATGGTCTGACTTCCGACTTTTAATCCGTAAAGGCCATTGCCGCCTTGAAGACCGTTTCCGCCAGCGTCGTATATTGTAAACCTATAACAATCGTCATCTGCAAGCTCTATATTCTCAGTATAATTCTTATGCGGTTCTTCATAAGGTCCGCCAGCCAACACGACTTCGCCGTTTGAAGTTTTCACGACATCCCATGTGATGTTCTGCGGGTCATCATCAGTACGTATTGTGAGTTTTATAGTTTTATTGACAACTATCGGAGCTTCTTCGAAAGTGTATCTGTATGTTCCAGGTGTGTATTCATCTGCGGCACCATTGATTTGAGTGATTTCCAATATCATCTCATTGTTTTCCGATGTCTCAGCATCCGCAAAATTCAGCTCTCCAAAATTAATCTTTGCAGTCTTGCCAAAAGCTATATTGCCCTGCCATGTCAAGTCAGCGACACTTGTCCCATTTACAGTTACATTGATTCCCAATGAGTTAATGGTTTCCGAGCCGAAATTAGTGACATAAATATCAGGATTTACACTTGATGAGCAAATCGTTTTCATAGTATGATCCAATTTGCTGATTTTCGCCTGTTTTGCAAAAAATGGCTGGATGTCATCCGACGATTTGCATCCTTGGAACATTTGTTTTGTGCTACTATCTTGGAGCCATGCGACCGCAGTCAACTCACTGACGTTCATGACATTAGCCAAAGCCCATGAATATTCGTATGCGAAATAGTCGCCGGCTTCCATTGCTGCAATGCTTGTTCCTGATGCATTTGGAAGGAGTTTTTTCATGACGTTGTGGAAGACTCTTTCACCGTTTGAACCGGGAGCAGTGGCATATTCCATCGTTTTTTCAATAACCGAGATGTTAAGTTTTAAGTTATTGGAATTGATAGCCGATGTTGCACGACCCATCACAACAACAAACATTGTGTCCTGTGCCGCGTTAAAATAATGAGTCATTCGCATGTCAATTGGTGAATCCACGGCTGCCCATTGGTTAACCAAAGCCTGACTGACGCTTCCTGAATTACCGACCCATGTGCCGTCGCCGACTGAATAAGGAACGGCATTGATGCTGTAATATGACACTTTTGACGACACATCACCAGGATTGTGAAGGTTCATCGGGTCGCCGGCAGCAGGCCAGTTGACGTGGTATTTAATGGCGATGAGCTTGTCTGCATTATTATTAATAAGGTTGTCCAAAGCAGGGTTTGCCGATGCACATGGACCGCATGTCGTACTCGTAAAGCATTCAAGCACAACGGTTCTCTGATTCTGAGCGTTGATAAAGCCAATGCCAATGATAAGGCTTAATGTGAGTAATGATAAAAATTTTTTCATGATTAATTATTTATTGATTTTGCAAAGTTATAAAATTTCTTTTAACAGATAGTCATTATCGGCTTCTTTTAATTCAAAATATTTTTGAATGGTGCCGTTTTTTAATAAATCAGAACTTTGACCTGCGGCAAACGGCTTGTTTTTGGCGATAATCCAAAGATTGTCGGTGTAGCGAAGCAGAAGCTCAAGGTCATGCGAGCTGAAAAGAATGGCTTTTCTTTGTTCTTTGGCCAACTTTTTCAGTAATGAAAACAGCTCGATTTTACTCGGATAATCCAAAAACGCTGTCGGCTCGTCAAGCATGATTACTGGGGTGTTCTGAGCTATCGCCTTGGCTATCATTACCTTCTGTTTCTCACCGTCTGACAATGTATTGAAAACTCTGTCAATCAAATGATTAACACCTACTAATTCAAGTGATGCTTTAATCTCATTTTCATCCTTTTCGGAGAGCTTTCCGAACATCCCAGTATATGGGTAACGTCCTGCCGCGACCACGTCATAGACCTTCAGAAACATATCGTCAGGGCGCTCTGTGAGAACGATACCGAGAAGCTTGGCGCGCTCTTTCGGCGAATAGTAAACCAAATCCTTCCCAAAGAGCTCAATCTTACCGCCAACAGGCCTGATGTGCGTCGAAAAAGTCTTGAAAAGTGTTGATTTTCCAGCACCGTTTGGGCCGACAAGAGCGATAATATCACCCTCATTCAGCGTCACATTGATGTCGGAAACGACGGTTCTGTCATCGTAACCAATTGATAATGCAGATGTTTTTAATATTTCCATTATTTTCTACTTTTCAAAATAACTGAGATAACCACAGGGGCTCCAATGAATGCTGTTACCGCATTGACAGGCAGGTTGCCGTCGAAACCAGGCATTCTTGCTATCAGGTTGCAAACCAAAGCCATATCCATACCGATTAGCATCGTGGCAGGTATCAAAAGACGATGGTCGCTGCTCTTGAACAGGAATCGCGCGATATGAGGCATGGCCAATCCCACAAAAGCGATAGGACCGCAATAAGCCGTCACAATTGCAGTGAGATAGCCGGAGACAAGGATTATCAACACACTGTTTTTGCGGATGTTTAGGCCTAAATTCTCAGCATACATTTCACCTAACAATAAGATATTCAGGTTTTTAGATAAGAAAAACGTCACAACCAATCCAATGATGATGCTTGTTGCGAAAACCGGCATCTTCGATGTGCCGACACCTGAGAAACTTCCCATTCCCCAAATAACGAAGGCGTGGATGTCTTCTTTTAAGCTGAAAAATTTCAGGATATCAGTGATTGAGCCTGCCAGGTAGGCAATCATTAAACCAATGATAATCAATGTTGTCATGTTCTTCATGCGGGAGCTGAACGCCAGCATCACGAAAAGCACCAAAACTGCGCCGATGAAAGCCGCCAGACTCACTCCGATTGTCGACCACCATCCGAATGACGAGACAGCCGTGCCGGATATCGCACCCGTCAAAAGTATCACAATTCCGACGCCGAGACTGGCGCCGCTGCTGATGCCCAACATCGAAGGGTCGGCGAGAGGATTGCGGAATAAGGTCTGCATCAGAAGACCGGCAACCGCCAACGCGGCGCCCGCCAAAAGAGCCGTTAAAGCCTGCGGAAGCCTATAATTAAAAATAATGACACTCAATGTCTTATCAGGATTATCATCAAGTAACACTTTAAATATTTCATCAATCGGAACAGTGACCGATCCGACGAACAAATTGAGGATAAAAAGTATAATTCCAACGATGATTATCCCTAAAATTCCAAATGTTATCTTGCTATTTTTCATCTGTCAATTTGTAAAAATAATGTGGTTGATAATCTGCTTCAATAAGCTCCGGATGGAAGGCGAAGACAAAGTCTTTCAGCAGCAAATCCGGCTCATATTCCGACTTCTCGAAGTATCCGCTTTCGCGAATGTCGCACACGAGGATGTTTCTGTCTTTATATGCTTTGAAATACGTAAATAATTCATTTTCAACGACCAAGCGATTATATGAATACTTCGTGTTGGTCGAGTTCATTATACGCCAGAAGTCAGCATCACGAGCCTTTGAGAGCACCGTTTCCGCATCGACAGGAAGGCTCGCGGTGGAATTATTGTCACTCCAAATATAATCTGCGCCGGCATCATGGAAAATCTGTGCGATATAGCTTGCACCGCCAGGCAGGTACCATTGCCCTTCAAAAGGTAAATCCGAGAACACTGTAGGTCGATTTTCAACGTTTTGACAGATGTTTTTCAATGAGTCATAACGAGTTACAATATCATTAAACCATTTGTCGGTATCTTTTTCACGACAAGTGAGAAAACCTATCAGTTTCAGCCATTCAGCGCGTCCAAGCGGATGATTTTCAAGATAATCGGCGAATGGGAACATCACAGCGCAGGTCAGATCACCGATTTCGGTCTTGGGCACAGTTGAATATGGCGTGTAAAGAATCACGTCAGGGTGGAGGTTGATGGCGACTTCAGTCTTCAAACTCGTCTCAATGCCCACATCCTCAATCTTTTTCTCAGCCAAAAGCCGCTTGATTTCAACATTGTCGGTATAATTGCTCTCAAGTATTCCTTTCACGCGTCCAATCTCGCCAAGCTCAAGAAACACTGACCATTGCGTCGATGAATAGGCTATTACATTTTTAACCGGAGTGCGAATCACTGCCTTGTCCGCAAGCTCATTTGGAAGCTCTAAGGTGTCGGGATAGAGGTAAAATTCGCCAAGCGATTTCTCATTCCACGGACAAGACACATTGACATAATATCCTGATTTATAATGAGTTATATTTATGTAACTTGTATATTCCATAAGATTATCGTTTTCAACACACGCTTTCTTATTCGCGTTGTCAGACTTCTCGCCGCATGAAAACAACATATAAGTCGCTGACAGACAAACAAATAACAATTTTTTCATCTTAATTTTCATATAAATGAGTTTAATTGGCAAAAATACTAAAAATAATGAATCAGATTGTTAATATTTATTTATAAAAATTGGCTGAAATCTCAAAAAAATTGTTTATTTTTGCAGTTTAAAATAATGAATTATGGGATTTTTCATGTTTCACAGGCCGGAAATGCCTAAGTTTAACTACATTCCGAGATATTACAACCCTGAAAAAGAGGAATTGGAAAAGAGAAAGGCTGCCATGGGGTTAGACTCTAAACTAACTGACAGTGAGAGACTTAGGGTGCAGATGCGACAGAAATGGGGCAGAAATATCAATGACGGAAAGAATCTTAAGCAAGGTTATTCCTTCAAATGGCTGCTCTATGCAATAATCTTTGGAATTTCAGCATTTTTGATTTCGGTAATATTCTTTACTCCATTTGTGGAGAATTTTGTGACAATGTTCCTGAAAATGGGAGGCAAATAGCTATGTCGCTGGATATCATAAAGTTACTTCCAGATTCTGTGGCGAATCAGATTGCCGCCGGTGAGGTCATACAGAGACCTGCATCTGTCGTTAAGGAGTTGATAGAGAATGCGATAGATGCCGGCGCCATGCAGATTGACCTGATTGTGAAAGACGCAGGGCGCACATTTATCACTGTCATCGACAACGGCTGCGGCATGTCAGAGACTGATGCTCGGCTGTGTTTTGAGCGACATGCGACATCAAAAATCAAATGCGCCGACGACCTTTTCGCCATAAAAACCATGGGTTTCCGCGGAGAGGCATTGGCTTCAATAGCAGCTGTGGCACAAGTGGAACTTACGACAAGACGCAAAGAAGACGAGGTCGGCACTAAGATTCGCATTGAAGGCTCGAAAGTGATGGAACAACTTCCGAAACCAGCTTCAGTAGGTACGAATTTCACTATAAAAAACCTGTTTTTCAATGTGCCTGCACGACGTAACTTCTTGAAATCCAATGAGGCAGAACTTCGTCATATCAACGAGGAGTTTTTCCGTATCACGATAATGAACCCGGAGATAGGGTTTACCTTTGTGAGCAACGACAAGGAGCTTTTTCACCTATATCCCGGCACTCTGAAGCAAAGAATCGTCGGACTTTTCGGCAAGGATTACGACAGTAAATTGCTGCCAGTCAATCAGATAACCGAATCAGTCACAATCGACGGATTCATCGTGAAACCTGAGTTCTCTAAGAAGACACGCGGTGAACAGTATTTCTTTGTAAACCGCCGTTTCATCAAACATGCCTACCTCCATCATGCAGTGGAGAACGCCTACAAAGAACTGATTCCACAAGACTGTTTCCCAGGCTATTTCCTTGATATTCAGATAGATCCGAAAGAGATTGACATCAACATCCATCCAACAAAGACCGAAGTCAACTTCATCGACGTTAAATTGATTTACGCCATCATGCATTCGGCAGTGCGTAAAGCAATAGGACAGAATAACTTAGCTCCGACTTTGGATTTTGATATAAACCCGAATATGGGCATCGATTTTGGCGAGGCAAGCCGCATGGATCGTCCTGTCATAACACCCAAGGTGGACTTCGACCCATCGTTTAACCCATTCAAAATCAATCCAATACGACATCAGCAACAGAATTGGCGAATAGCTTACGACAATAGCAACGACGTTGTGGCAAACACAAGTTTTGACGAAAACACCAGTGGAAACGAGCCTTTGGAAGAAGAACAAAGGAGTCTTTTCATCCAGCTTCAGCAGTCATATATTGTAACAACGGTGAAGTCCGGAATACTTGTCGTCGACCAGCATCTGGCACACGAAAGAATACTTTACGAGAAATATCTGAAGGAGATGGAGACTGAGGTGATAGCATCACAACAGGAACTGTTTCCACATCATATCTCATTGAATATCAATGACGCATCGATTCTTAAAGAGATAAAACCTGAGCTTGAAAAAATCGGATTCCGCATTGAGTCAATGAACAGCACCACTTTTGTAATAAATGGCACGCCTGTCGATTGCAAAGGCAGCGACGCCGTTTCAATAGTTGAGAAACTTTTGGAGGATTTTAAAACAAATCTCTCTGGTAATCAATCAGATAGAAAATTAAATTTAGCGCGTTCGCTGGCATCTCAGATGGCGGTGAAGGCGGGTCAGACCTTGAGCTCTGTGGAGATGCAGGACATCATCGACAGACTTTTCGGCTGCGCGGTGGCAGAAGTGGCTCCAAACGGCAAGAAAATCTTCACAATCATCAACGCTGACGACATTAAAACACGTTTAAACTAATGGACAATCAATTCAGACCGCAAGGCTTTTCCATTTTACCTTTGGTGGTTAAGAACCTTTTGATAATCAATGGTATATTTTTCCTTGCAACCATCGCAATGGACATGGTTTGGCACATCGATTTGGCAAATTATCTTGGCTTGCATTACATCGGAGCGTCAGATTTCAGACCGTATCAGTTCGTGACTTATATGTTCATGCACGGCAGCTTCGCACACCTGTTTTTCAACATGTTTGCGTTATGGATGTTCGGCAATGCCATCGAAAACGCCTGGGGGCCCAAGCGATTCCTGATATTTTACTTCGTATGCGGCATCGGCGCCGGCTTGACACAGGAACTGGTGCAGTACATCCAACTCTCTGATATTCAAAACTTCCAGAATGTAAACCTGGGAGGCAGACCGGTGGATGATTATCTCAACATGCTTACCACAGTCGGTGCATCGGGAGCCGTTTATGGCATACTTCTCGCATTCGGCATGATGTGGCCAAACTCCATGATTTACTTGTATTTTCTGATACCTATCAAGACAAAATGGTTCGTTTTGATATACGGTCTTCTCGAATTGTTTACAGGCTTCTCATCCATCGACAATGTGGCTCATTTCGCGCATGTCGGAGGCATGGTCTTCGGTCTTTTACTCATATTATACTGGAGAAACAAGGAAAATGGCGGCAATTCCAGGTTTAAAATAAAATTCAAAAAAGACAAATTTGGAAACGGTCGGGCAAAATCAGACTGGGACTATAATAAAGAGCGCTATGATGAAGACCGCAAAACCGACCAAATCCTTGATAAGATCAGCAAAGGCGGCTACGACAGCCTCACTAGAGAGGAGAAGGAGTTTCTTTTCAAACAAAGCAAGAAAAGCTGATGAATTTCAAGTTGTCATCGGAGTTTAAGCCCACCGGCGACCAGCCCCAGGCCATAGAGCAACTCAAAAACGGCATCTTGGCAGGGGAGAGATACCAGACTTTGATGGGTGTTACAGGCTCTGGTAAGACCTTCACCATCGCCAACATGCTGGCTGAATTGAACCGCCCTGCATTGATTCTGAGCCACAACAAAACCCTTGCGGCTCAATTATATAGCGAATTCAAGCAGTTTTTCCCAGAAAACAAGGTCGAATATTTCGTTTCATATTACGATTACTATCAACCGGAAGCCTTCATCCCGCAAACCAATACTTATATTGAGAAAGATTTGTCGATAAACGACGAGATTGACAGACTGCGACTGAGCACAACGTCAGCACTTCTTTCGGGAAGACGCGATGTCATTGTAGTATCCTCAGTTTCATGTATTTACGGCATCGGAAATCCGGAAGATTTCAGCAAAAACGTGATCAATATAGAGATTGGGCAGAAGATTCGTCGCGACGACCTGCTTTTCAACCTCTCGAATGCGCTTTACAGTCGGAATGACATTGAATTTTCGCGTGGACGCTTTCGTGTGAAAGGCGACACCGTCGATGTGTTTCCTGCATACTCCGACACTCCATACAGAATAATTTTCTGGGATGACGAGATTGAAGAACTGGAGTCGTTTGACCCGATAAACGGCACAAGAATCGAGAGTCTGCAAAACATAACGCTGTTTCCGGCAAACATTTTTGTGACATCAAAAGAGAAGATTAAACAAGCGACAGAGGAGATACTTCTCGACATGTTCAAGCAGGCCGAATATTTTCGTGAGATTGGGAAATACGAAGACGCCAAACGTTTGGAAGACCGTGTAAATCATGATGTTGAAATGATTCGTGAACTCGGATACTGCTCTGGCATCGAAAACTATTCACGGTATTTTGATGGTCGGGCTGCTGGCACACGCCCATTCTGCCTTTTGGACTTTTTCCCTGATGATTTTATAACTATCATTGACGAAAGTCATGTCACAGTGTCACAAATTCGCGGCATGTACGGAGGCGACCGTTCACGCAAGCAGACCTTGGTGGAATATGGCTTCAGACTACCCTCGGCGCTCGACAACCGCCCGTTGAAATTCGATGAGTTTGAATCGCTTACGGGTCAGACCATATATGTCAGCGCTACGCCTGGCGACTACGAGATGCAGCAGACTCAAGGCGTTTACGTGGAGCAGCTTATACGCCCGACAGGACTTCTCGACCCGAAAATTGAGGTCAGACCATGCACCAACCAGGTCGACGACCTCGTGGACGAGATAATCCGGGTTATCGCCCGCAAACAGCGTGTTTTGGTCACGACTTTGACAAAACGTATGGCCGAGGAGCTGACAAATTACCTTAACAATCTGAATATCAACACAAGATACATACATTCCGATGTCGATACATTGGACAGAGTAGAAATCATGATGGGCTTGAGAAGGGGAGACTTCGATGTCTTGGTCGGTGTCAACCTTCTTCGTGAAGGCTTGGATCTGCCTGAGGTTCAATTAGTCGCGATTTTGGATGCCGACAAGGAAGGCTTTCTCCGTTCAGAGCGTTCGTTGACACAGATGGCAGGCCGCGCCGCCCGAAATGCCGAAAGCAAAGTCATAATGTACGCCGACAAAATCACCGACTCGATGCGCAAAACCATCGACGAGACCCAAAGAAGGCGCGAAAAACAGATGGCATATAATATCGCACATAATATAGTCCCTAAAACAATTATAAAGCCTCTTGACAACGCCTGGGGCGACCTGAACAAAGCCAAACTCGTTGACTACGAGATGACTGAAGAACACGTCAGGTCGGTGGCAGAAGAGAAAACAGCCGTCTATCGCTCGCCCAAAGACATCAAAAAAGCCATTCAAGATGCCAAGAAAGAAATGGAGAAATCCGTCAAGGAACTGGACTTCATGAATGCTGCAAAATACCGCGACATAATCGTCGCTTTAGAAGAGAAATTAAACAAAATCGATTGAATATGAATACGTTAGCAATCCCATTTTTCGCAACCGATGCGGTTTGGAATGCAATGATACAGTTTGGTATCATTGCTGTTGGACTTTTGGCAGGCAACATTGTGCGAACAAAAGTGCCATTTATGCAAAAAAGTTTGATTCCATCAGCACTGATCGGAGGTGCTCTGATATTGGTTTTCAAGGCCATATATTCTGACTTGCTTGGATGGGAGGATTTAATCGACAAACGCTCAATGGAAATCATCACATATCACGCCCTTGGCCTCGGTTTTGTTGCTTTGGCATTGAAAAACAACAAAGTTGAGTCGAAATCAAGCACTATGAAAGTCATTGAGACCGGCACTTTGACGGCAAGCACATATATCATACAAGGCATTGTCGGTCTGTTAGTTACGATACCATTGTTCTATTTTGGGAAACATATATTCTATGCTGCAGGATTGCTTCTCCCGATGGGTTACGGTCAAGGGCCCGGACAGGCACTGAATTTCGGCACGATTTATATGGACAGAGCCGCAGAACAAGGCATCGACTTCCCCGGAAAAGACTTCGGATTGTCAATAGCTGCGATGGGGTTCATTATTGGCTGCGTGGTTGGAGTGATTTATCTCAATATTTTGAAAAAGAAAGGCAAAATCAAGATTTCTGAAATCCAAGAGAAACAGATGAACAAACTCAGCGATTACGAAAGTGAGAACGAAATCCCTGATACCGAATCAGTTGACAAGCTCTCCATACAGTTTGGCCTGGTGCTTTTCACATATTTGCTGGTCTATCTTTTCAACCATTGCCTGCAGAGTTTCGACCTTGGAAATTTCGGCGAGAAGACCCTCATGCCGCTTATGTGGGGCTTCAACTTCCTGCTTGGCACGCTGTTCGGCATCATGATAAAAGGCATAATTAAAGTGTTGAGAAAGAGACAGCTGATGAAACGTGAATATATCAACAATTACCTCTTGAACCGTATTAGCGGATTCTTTTTCGATATCATGATTGTTGCAGGCACAGCAGCCATCAACTTCAGTGAATTCAAGGGATTTGCGCTACCGTACATACTCGTGTGCACACTCGGAGCCATTGCGACATTCTGGTTTGTCTTGAAAGTGTGCAAGCATCTCTATCCGAACTATATATATGAAGGCTTTTTCAGCATGTTCGGCATGCTCACAGGCACAGCTTCCAATGGCATGATTCTTCTTCGTGAAATCGACCCTAAGTTCGAGACACCTGCAGCAAACAACCTTGTTTTACAGTCACTTCCCGCAGTGGCACTCGGTTTCCCTGTACTGCTCTTAGTCAGTCTGGCTCCACAAGGATTCAACCAGGCAATCATCACCTTGGGAATTTTAATCGTCGTTTTTGTCTTATTTAACCTATTCCTTTTCCGAAAGAAATTATTTCAGAAAAAACAATAGCAGAAATACGACTTACCCCCAAAAATACGACTTACCCCCAAAAATACGACTTACCACAGGGTACTGAGAGTATTTCGAAAATTGTTTTTCAGAGATTATTGGTGCCATTTGCAGAAATACGACTTACCACAGGGTACTGAGAGTATTTCGAAAATGGCACCAATAATCTCATTAAAAAATCAATGAAATTTTTGTTTTCTATTCAAAAAAATATATTATATTTGCAGACATGATAAAGGTGTAATCGCTTTTATCACATATTGTATTTTAACTCGTTGATAAAGAATAATTTATATTATATATGAGCGAAGGATTATATTCAATGGAAGCTAAGGATTTTGACAAAACCTTAGACTTAACTAAAATCAAGCCGTATGGCGACACTATGAACGATGGTAAGACCCAGCTGAGTTTCACATTACCAGTGCCATGCGGCGCAGAAGCTGTTGAGGCAGCCAAACAACTCCTCAAAACTATGGGTTTCGAGAATCCTATTGTTGTGTATTACAAAGAGTTGACACCGGGATTCACATTCTTTAACTGCTACGGAAGCTGCACTCACACCGTGAACTACAGCACAATTTACGTCCCGAAGGTCGAATCGAACACCATGGACATGTACGAGACCGACCAGTACATCAAGGAAAACATCGGCCGTAAGATTGTCGTCGTTGGCGCAAGTACAGGCACCGACGCTCACACCGTGGGTATCGACGCCATCATGAACATGAAAGGCTATGCCGGCCACTACGGACTTGAACGTTACGAGATGATTGAGGCCTACAACCTCGGTTCACAGGTTCCGAATGAGGAATTCATCGCAAAAGGCATTGAACTTCATGCCGATGCCTTGCTGGTCTCACAGACAGTCACACAGAAAGACGTCCACATCAAGAACATGACCGAATTCATCGAGCTGATGGAGGCTGAGGGCTTGCGCGACAAGATGATTTGCTGCTGCGGTGGCGCACGTATCTCCCACGAGCTCGCTAAGGAACTCGGCTTCGACGCAGGCTTCGGAATGAACACCTACGCCGACGACGTGGCATCATTCATCGTTCAGGAAATGGTCAAACGCGGGATGAAATAACCCGTAGAGGATAAGGCATGCCTTATTCCAACGGGTTGTAAATAATTGATATTCAAAAATTAACAATTAAATATTTTGCTATATGGAAAAAAACGAAATCAGAGAAGTTATCGCAAGACGTGCTGCTAAAGAGTTGCATGACGGCGATGTTGTGAATTTGGGTATCGGTCTTCCGACAATGATTCCTAACTATCTCCCTGCAGGCGTGTCAGTGACACTGCAGACAGAGAACGGTGCTATGGGCATGGGCCCAACACCTGAGGAAGGCCAGGAAGACAAAAACCTCATCAACGCTGGCGGCGGTTTCATCACCTTGACACCAGGCGCTTGCACATTCGACTCGGCAACATCATTCGCAATCATCCGCGGCGGTCACGTCAACGTGTCGTTCCTCGGCGCATTGCAAGTCGATGAGAAGGGTAACCTCGCCAACTGGATCATCCCAGGCAAGATGGCTCCTGGCATGGGCGGCGCAATGGACCTCGTGGTCGGTGCAAAACGAGTTATCCTCACCATGGAACACACACAGAAGGGCGCTCCTAAGATATTGAAGGAATGCACACTGCCTCTCACAGCAGCAGGCCAGGTCAACATGATCATCACCGAGATGGGTGTGATGGAAATCACAAAAGAAGGCATCGTCCTCACAGAGATCCATCCTGAATTCACCGTCGAGCAGGTGCAGGCCGCTACAGAGGCTAAGCTCATCATCAGTCCTAACCTCAAATCGATGCTTGACTAACACTCACTCGTCATTTCGACTGGAGCGAAGCGGAATGGAGACCTGAGCTTGCGAAAGCTTTCACCTTGGTGAAAAAATCTCATTCAAGTGCAGGAGATTGCTCCACTCCCTTCGGTCGGTCGAAATGACGGAAAGAATAGAATTATGGAATACATATTCTTAAAAAGCGAAGTCAGAGAAGACGGCATCACCATCATGACGGTGTCGGCTCCCAAGTCGTTGAATGCGCTGAATTCGACGGTCTTGAGAGAAATCGACGATTTCGTCAGCAACCTTGACACCCAAAAGACCCGCGTCCTCATCATCACCGGTGACGGCGAGAAGTCGTTTGTGGCAGGTGCCGATATCTCGGAGATGGTGCATCTCTATGAGAAAGAAGGCTATGAGTTCAGCAAACTCGGCGCCATCGCTTTCCGTAAGATTGAGCTGCTCCCGATACCGGTCATCGCTGCTGTCAACGGATTCTGCCTCGGCGGTGGTTGCGAGCTCGCAATGGCTTGTGACTTCCGTTACGCCTCAAGCAACGCCAAGTTCGGTCAGCCTGAGGTGGGACTGGGAATCACACCTGGTTTCAGCGGCACTTACCGCCTGGCTAAGCTCATCGGACAAGGTTATGCCAAGGAGATGATTTACACAGGCAAGGCCATCCGCGCCGATGAAGCACTGCGCATAGGCTTGGTGAACGCCGTTTACGCTCCCGAAGAGCTGATGGAAAGAGTCATCGAGACAGCCCAGAAGATCGTCGCCAACGCACCATTGGCTATCAGATATGCAAAAGAATGCATCAACGAGAGCTACGACATGGTTGCAGCCGACGCCATCGAACTGGAGAACCGCAACTTCGGAAAATGCTTTGCAACAGAAGACCAGAAAGCGGGAATGACAGCGTTTCTTAACAAAGAAAAACCGAGTTTCAAAGGCTGTTGACGGCGCACTACAAGCGGAAATCCAACAAAATAAAGAAGAAATTTTTGAAAGATTTTAAATAGATTTTGAAAGATTTTGAGCCGCAGGCGACCGAAAAAAGAAAAAAGTAAACAAATTATAAATTTAAGTAACATGAAAGTATACGTTATCGGAACAGGAACCATGGCAAAAGGCATCGTGAAGGCTTTCGCAGCTAAGATGCCAGTCGTCATGAAGAGCAGAACCCAAGCCAGCATCGACAAGGCAATGGGTTCAATCGCTAAAGGTTACGCCAAACTCGTTGAGAAAGGCAAGATGACTCAAGAGGACGTCGACGCTCTGTTGAAGAACATCACAACCACCACCGACTACGCCACATTCAAAGACGCCGACCTCGTCATCGAGGCTGCATCAGAAGATATGGCTCTCAAGAAAGAGGTGTTTGCCGAACTCGACAAGATCTGCAAACCTGAAGCAATCTTCGCAACCAACTCATCATCACTTTCAATCACAGAAATCGCTGCCTGCACGACACGTCCTGCACAGTTCATCGGCATGCACTTCTTCAATCCGGCCGACAGAATGGCATTGGTGGAAGTCATCAAGGGACAGCTCACAAGCGACGAAGTGACAAAATGCATCGTTGACCTCGCCACATCAATAGGCAAGCAGCCTGTCGAGGTGAAAGAAGCCCCAGGTTTCGTCGTCAACCGCATCCTCATCCCTATGATCAACGAGGCAGTCGGTATCTTGGCCGACGGTATCGCATCAGCAGAGGACATCGACAAGTGCATGATGCTTGGCGCAAACCACCCAATGGGACCTCTCGCATTGGCCGACCTCATCGGAAACGACGTCAACCTCGCCATCATGGAGGTGCTTTACAATGAGTTCGGTGATCCGAAATACCGCCCACATCCACTTTTGAGAAAGATGGTGCGTGCAGGTCTTTTGGGACGCAAAACTGGTGAAGGATTTTATAAATATTAATTGAAACATAATGGATTTTAGCTATTCAAAGACAGAAGAATTGTTCTTGCAGATGATAAGATCGTTTGCAGAGAACGAGGTCAAGCCTTTGGCAGCCGAAGTTGACGAGACAGAGCGTTTCCCTATGGAGACCGTCAAGAAGATGGCGAAATTAGGTTTGATGGGCATCCCGGTACCAAGACAGTACGGCGGAGCCGGCGGATCAGTGCAGATGTACATCATGGCTGTTGAGGAACTCTCAAGAGTGTGCGCCACCACAGGCGTTATCCTTTCAGCCCACACATCATTGTGCATGGCACCTATCCTTGAAAATGGAACAGAGGAACAGAAGATGAAATATTTGCCGAAGCTCGCTTCAGGCGAATGGATCGGCGCTTTCGGTCTCACCGAGCCTAACGCCGGTACCGACGCCGCCATGCAGCAGACAATGGCTGTCGACGCAGGCGACAAATATATCCTCAACGGAACAAAGATCTTCATCACCAATGCAGCTTACGCCGACGTGTTCATCGTCATGGCAATGACCGACAAGAGCAAAGGCACCAAGGGCATCTCAGCATTCATCGTTGAGAAAGGCTTCAAGGGCTTCAGCATCGGCAAGAAAGAGTTGAAGATGGGTATCCGCGGCTCAGCGACATGCGAGCTTATCTTCGAAAACTGCGAAGTGCCGAAGGAAAACCTCCTCGGACCTCTCGGAAAAGGCTTCAACATCGCTATGAAGACCCTCGACGGCGGCCGTATTGGCATCGCCTCACAGGCTCTCGGCATCGCTCAAGGCGCAATGGATGAGACAGTGAAATACACCAAGGAACGCAAACAGTTCGGCAAGTCAATCGCACAGTTCCAGAACACACAGTTCCAGATGGCCGACCTCAAGACTAAGGTCGAGGCAGCCCGTCTGCTCGTCAGAAGCGCAGCATGGAAGAAAGACAAAGGTCTTCCATATTCAGCAGACGCAGCAATGGCGAAACTCTTCGCAGCTGAGACAGCCATGGAAGTGACTACAAAGGCAGTACAGTTCCACGGCGGCTACGGCTACACACGTGAATATCCGGTCGAACGCATGATGCGCGACGCCAAGATTACCGAGATCTACGAAGGTACATCAGAGGTTCAGAGAATGGTTATCGCTGGTCATTTATTTAAATAGGAGGGAAGATTATGAATATTATAGTTTGTATTAAGCAAGTACCTGATACTACCGAAATCAAAATCGATCCGGTAAAGAACACTCTTATCCGTGAAGGCGTTCCGAGCATCATGAACCCGGACGACAAGGGCGGTCTCGAACTCGCACTCCAGATGAAAGACAAATACGGCGCTAACGTCACAGTTATCACAATGGGACCTCCACAAGCAGACCTCATCCTTAGAGAAGCTTTCGCTATGGGCGTTGACAGAGCTATCTTATTGAGCGACAGAAAGTTCGCCGGTGCTGATACTCTTGCAACATCATACGCATTGGCAGGTGCCATCAAGACTTTGGATTATGACCTCATCATCGCCGGCCGTCAGGCTATCGACGGTGACACAGCACAGGTCGGTCCTGAGATGGCTGAGCACCTCGGTCTTCCTCAGGTTTCATACGTCATCGACGCTGAACGCGAAAAGAACGGCAACTTCATCGTAAAGAAAGAAAACGAAGACAGCGTGCAGACTCTCGAAGTCGAAGGCAAGTGCGTCCTCACGGTGCTGGCATCAGCATTCGAGGCACGTTACATGACAGTAGCAGGTATCGTCGACGCTTACAACAAGGAAGTTGAAGTCTGGGGCGCCGACAAACTCGATGTCGACGAGAACAAACTCGGTCTGAAAGGCTCACCAACAAAGGTGTGGCAGTCATTCCCGAAACAGCTTAAGGCACCAGGTGAGGTGTTCGAAGTGAGCGAGGAAGAAGCAGTCGAAATTATCGTTAATAAACTGAAAGAAAAACATTTAATCTAAAAGTAGCCATGGATATCAAAGATTACAAAAACGTTTATGTGTTCGCAGAACAGCGCGGAGGTATGATTCAATCCGTAGCATACGAACTTTTAGGTAAAGCACGCGACCTGGCCGATGCTCTCGGTGAGAAAGTCGTGGCAATGTTATTGGGTCACAATGTGAAAGACCAGGCACAAAGCCTCATCGAGATGGGCGCTGACGAAGTGCTCGTCGCTGACTGCCCTGAACTCAAGGACTATTTGACAGAACAGTACTCACAAGTTGTATATCAGATGATTTGCGAAGGTAAGCCAAGCATCGTCCTTTACGGTGCAACAACCATCGGCCGTGACCTCGCACCACGTATCGCTTCACGTTTGAAGACCGGTCTGACAGCAGACTGCACCAAACTTGAAATCGGTATCGTAGAGGAGACAGGCGAGAAACAGTTCCGTTCAACACGTCCTGCATTCGGCGGCAACCTCATGGCAACCATTCTTTGCCCTAACACACGTCCTCAGATGTCGACAGTGCGTCCTGGCGTGATGCAGAAACGCGTCCGCGAGGCTGGCAGAAAAGGCATCATCACAATGTTTGCCCCTAAATTCGACACAAGCAAGTTCAAAGTCAAAGTCATTGAGACCAAGATGAACTGCAAGTGCGCTGACGACATCGCCGACGCCAAGATCCTGGTGTCAGGTGGCCGTGGCGTTCACGACAAGGAAGGTTTCAACAAGCTTCAGGCTTTGGCAGACGTCCTCGGCGGCATGGTGGCATCATCACGTGCCATGGTCGACGCCGGCATTATGGATCACTGCTTCCAGGTCGGTCAGACAGGTAAGACAGTGCGTCCTAACCTCTACATGGCATGCGGTATCTCAGGCGCCATCCAGCACCTCGCAGGTATGGAAGAGTCAGACTTCATCATCGCCATCAACAAGGACAAATACGCACCTATCTTCTCAGCCGCTGACCTCGGCATCGTCGGTGACCTCCATAAGATCGTCCCGATGCTGACAGAGAGACTGAAGAAAGAAGTGGAGAAGTAATTATGATTTAAAATTTAATATTTAAAAATTTAAATATTAGGTTTTTAAAGATTAATTGTTTGTAAAAAATTCCCGATGGAAGCGATTCTGTCGGGAATTTTTGTTTTAAATAAATATTTTCACCAAAATCCTTGCACAATAAAAAAAAATCGTATCTTTGCAGCGGGTAAGTCTTATACGACCAGCTCCTGTCGAACTCCCCCAGGGCCGGAAGGCAGCAAGGGTAGATGGTTGAGCGGTGCGATATAAGTAGCTTACCCTTTTTTTCTGAAATGATAATTGAACCTACATACACAGGCAAACAGTATTGGCTCACAACAGTCATCTCAGGATTGTTGTTAAGTGTCTTATTATCTTTTACTTATATAATATTCTACGAGCGCCTGTACGTCGAATCATCATACCTTTTTTCAATAATTTATCTTATCCCATTCGTTTGGTTCAGCATCACAACAGCAATATTTAAAAGCAGATTTGTGTGGAAAGAATTCACATTCGGAAAGGCATTCTTGATGAGTTTTATATGCGGAGTTATCGCTTCAATACTGTTTTCCAGCGTAATCTTTATATTATACGCCTATCTTGGAATGGAAAGCAGAATCGCACTATACGAAAACGGACGCCGGATGCGCGAGCTGTTCTCACCATTGGCAACAGCCACATCGATGTTGATAATAAATATCATTTTATCACTCGTTTATTCACTGATAATTGCTATCTTTGCACGTAAAAAAAATTGAAATGGATATATCTGTCGTCATACCTTTGCTGAATGAAGAGGAATCATTGCCTGAACTTGAGGCTTGGATTCGTCGCGTAATGACTGAAAACAACTATTCATACGAAATTGTGTTTGTCGATGACGGCAGCACTGACGGCTCATGGCACTGCATTCAGAAATTGAAGGAAGAGAATCCGAATATTAAAGGTATACGCTTCCGTCGCAATTACGGCAAGTCAGCGGCACTCAATGAAGGCTTCAAAATCGTTCAAGGCGACGTGGTCATCACCATGGACGCTGACCTCCAGGACAGCCCAGATGAGATTCCGGAACTTTACAATATGATTGAGAAAGACGGTTATGACCTCGTAAGTGGCTGGAAGAAAAAACGTTATGACTCAAAAGTGGCGAAAAACATCCCTTCCAAGTTTTATAACTGGTCGACACGCCGCATGACGGGCATCAAGCTTCACGACTTCAACTGCGGACTAAAGGCTTATCGCAACGAAGTTGTGAAAAGCATTGAGATTTATGGCGAGATGCACCGTTATATCCCTGTCATCGCAAAGGCTGCCGGTTTCTCAAATATAGGGGAGAAGGTGGTTCATCACCAGAAACGCAAATATGGAGAGTCGAAGTTCGGAATGAGCCGTTTCGTGAGAGGTTATCTCGATTTGCTCACCATCTCGTTTATCTCTAAGTTCGGCAAACGCCCAATGCACCTATTCGGTGGACTCGGCTCACTGATGTTCCTTGCCGGTTTCATCATTGGCATAATATTGGTAGTCAAGAAATTCGCATTCCACGCGTATGGTATGACAAGCCGTCCGCTGTTCTATCTGGCGTTGGTATGCATAATCGTTGGCGTACAACTGTTCATGACAGGCTTCCTTGCGGAACTTGTACAGTCATCGTCATCTAAACAAAAAGTCTACGGAATCTCAGAGAGACTTTAGTCGTTAGACCTTAGTCTTAAAATTGATATGTTTAGTGGCTAAAGACTAATATCTGTCGTAAGGGTCGTCAAACGGCTCGTCAAAGTTTTCGTCCTCGTAATACTCGTCTTCATCCTCGCCGAAGATGTCTTCTTCATCCTCTGCAAACATGTTTTCGCCTTCTTCCCAGTCGAAATCTTCCTCAAGTTTGCTTTCGTCGAACTCATCAATGTCGTTCATCTCGTTCATGAAGTCGCGTAATTCCTCGTCACTCATTTCATCGAGATTGGCTGTCAGCAACTTATTGTCGCGTGAAGATGCGCGCAACTCCTTCAAAACATCAGGTGAGATGTAAAAATCGTCAATATTATCTTCGCAATATTTTATGTATTTCGGGTCTTTTTCAAAGACTTCTGCTAAAGTCTGTCCCTCATATTTACCAAAAGTGAAAATAGAATCAACGTCGTAAAATTTCATATCTTAACAAATTTTTGACTTACAAAAATACATCGTTTTCTTTTAAAATGCAAGTTTTTTCGTTATTTTTTGAAAATAAAATAAACTGCCAGCACCAGGAATCCAAAGCCAATAAGATGATTCCAATGGAATTCACCCATTTTGAAAACTTTAATGCTGATAATCATGAAAACTATGAGGCTTACGCACTCTTGAATCACTTTGAGCTCAACCAGGTTGAAAGGTCCTCCGTGGACTGTCGAGCCGATTCTGTTTGCAGGAACCATGGCGGAATATTCCAACAAAGCCACGCCCCAACTCGCTAATATTATGAGAATCAATGGCCAATCCTTAAGAACACCCATTTCCGACAACTTCAAATTGCCATACCAGGCAAACGTCATGAAGATATTCGAAACTATCAAAAGCAATATAGTGTAAACACCTCTCATATCTGAAAAATTTGCCGCAAAAATACGAATTTAGTTTAATAGTTTAGTAGTTTAATAGTTTAAAAGTTATAAAAATTTAGGTTTTAATAATAGGCAAGTCTAATGACTTTTTTGTATCTTTGCAAAAATATTGTGATTATGATTTCCATTGAAAAGACAATTCAGGATTCAATTGATGTTAAACAGTTGATTATCAATGATAAAGCATTGGTTGAACGAATCAATAAAGCTGCTGAAATGTGTATTGAATCATTGAAAAATGGTGGTAAGATTCATTTTTGTGGCAATGGGGGCAGTGCAGCCGATGCGCAACATCTCGCTGCAGAGCTTAGCGGACGATTCTATTATGACCGTCCTCCGTTGAATGCCGAGGCGTTGCACGTCAACACGAGCTATCTGACGGCTGTGGCTAACGATTATTCCTACGACATGATTTACGCCCGTATGCTTCAGGCCTCAGCTAAAAAAGGTGATGTCCTTATCGGAATAAGCACCTCTGGTAATTCGGCCAACATATTGAAATCCATAGAAATAGCAAAAGAAATCGGAGTAAGAACAATAGCGATGACAGGGGAGACCGGCGGTAAAATGGCTGATTGCTGCGACATATTAATTAATGCGCCGAGCAAATGTACGCCACGCATCCAAGAGTCGCATATCATGATTGGACATATCATCTGCGAAATCATAGAAGCAACAATATTTCCGAGATAATATGAATTGGAACAGCATAATCGACAAATCCTGGACTTTGTTCCTTGACCGCGACGGTGTTATCAACACTCGTCTGGTTGACGATTATGTCAAGAATATCAATGAGTTTGAGTTCATGCCAGGGGTATTGGATGCCTTCAGAATCTTCGCCGGGAAATTCGGCAGGATTATTATTGTAACAAACCAACAAGGTGTCGGCAAAGGCCTGATGACATTGAAGGATGTCGAAACCGTTCATGAATTCATGCTTAAGGAGATTGAGGGACAAAAGGGTAGGGTCGACAAAATTTATGTCTGCCCGCAACTGAAATCCGCCCCTGACAATTTCCGTAAACCAAGTCCTAAAATGGCTTATATGGCACAACACGATTTTCCGGAAATAGACCTCGACAAGTCCATCATGGTTGGTGATATGAATTCAGACATGGAATTTGGGAAAAACTGTGGCATGTACACCGTTTTTATCGGAAATGAACCTGTAAAAATCAAACCTGACGGCAAATATGAAACGCTATTAGAGTTTGCAAAAATATTAAAGTAACGCTTCAATTAAAATAGTTTAATATATTTATATCCAATATTATATGTCAGCATTGATTCTAACGGTTTTTATTGTTTACACAGCACTTATTCTGGTCATTGCGCATATAACATCAAGGAAATCAAACAACGAGACATTCTTTACCGGAAACCGCAAATCACCTTGGTTTGTGGTGGCTTACGGCATGATTGGAGCGTCGTTGTCGGGCGTCACTTTCATGTCGGTCCCAGGTAATGTTTACACAGGACAGTTCACGTATTTCGGCATTGTCTTAGGCTATATCATCGGTTATGCGGTGATTGCACTCGTATTGCTGCCGTTATATTACAAACTCAACCTGACCTCGATATATTCATACCTCGAGATGCGTTTCGGAAAACATTCCGAGAAGACTGGCGCCGCGTTCTTCATATTGTCGCGTCTTCTTGGCTCCGCACTCCGTATGTATCTGGTAGTCTTCGTGTTATACGAATTTGTATTCAAAGCTTGGGGTATACCTTTCTGGGTCCCGGCGGTCATTTTCATAGCATTAATTCTTGTTTACACCTTCAAAGGCGGGATAAAAACTGTTGTATGGACCGACACTTTGCAGACCACATTTCTTATATTGGCCGCAGTAATTACCGTTGTCTGCATACTGAAAGAGCTCGACATCTCCATTCCTGACCTGTTAAAAGCATCGTCGGAACAAGGTTATACCAAAATCTTCGAAACCGACCCGAATCACAGTCGTTTCTGGCTGAAACAGATTCTCAGCGGTGCATTCATCACCATCGTCATGACCGGTCTCGATCAGGATATGATGCAGAAAAACATGACTTGCAAAAGTCTGCGCGATGCCCAGAAAAACGTGATGACCTCGAGCATATTGTTCATCTTCGTGAACATAGTGTTCCTTTGTCTCGGAGCCTCGTTGATTTATTATGCCCAGCAAACAGGTTTCCAATTGCCGACAAACGACAGTGGAGTAGTGGTCAACGACAAGATTTTCCCAGCCATCGCATTCAGTTTCAGCAAGTTCACAAGCATTGTGTTTGTCATAGGCTTGGTCGCAGCAGGATATTCATCCGCTGATGGCACCTTGACTGCGCTAACAACCACATTCTGTTATAATTTCCTCGATTTCGGGAACAAAACAGACATGTCTGAAGCCGAAAAACTCAAAACACGCAAAAAGATTCATATTGCGTTTGCAATTCTTTACCTATTGGTAATCATAGCATTCCGTCCGTTCCACACACAATCCCTCATTGACAAAGTCTTTGAAATCGCCGGATACACCTATGGACCGCTGCTCGGACTGTATTCATTCGGACTTTTCGTGAAAAACCGCAAGCCAATCGACAAAATTGTGCCGTATATCGCAATAGCTTCACCAATATTGAGTTATATATTAAGTATGTATTCGGTAAAGCTATTCAACGGATACAGATTTGGCTTTGAAATATTGATTATCAATGGTTTAATAACATTCATTGCGTTATTGGTATCATCTAAAAAAATAAAATAATATGAAAAAACTACTTTTATTCTTATCATTATTTGCATCGTTAAGCCTTGAGGCTCAATTCATTACAACATTTGCAAAGAATGCTACTGAAACACAGGATGACGGCATTTACTATTATCTGCCAAGAAACGTCATCAGATTGGAGTTCATCATTGAGGAAACCGATTATTACATCGGACCTTATGCCGAATTTGCAACAAAATTATTAGGAACAACTGATTATATCAAAGAAAACAAATCAGTATTCAATATACAATCTGTTGATATTCAGACAGTTAATGATATTGACCCCAATGCTGTATATTGTATTTCACCAGATGAGAAAAGCAAGGAACCGCTTCCAAATGTCATTTTGAATGACGATGGAATCATTCTCGCTCTTGGTTATGACAATGTCACCCCTGTTGAGGTTTTAACACGCAACTCATTCAACGACAATTACTTTAATACAGATAAGAAAGAGGTTTCATTCATCGAGATACTTGATAATGAAGTGGAGTTTGACGATGACGATGATGAAGAAGAGGGTAGTGGCCCCAAAAAAATAACCAAGGAAGACCGTGCAAAGACTGCTTTGGAGAAGATTTCAAAGATCAGGGAAGCTTATAATGATCTTGTCTCTGGTGTTCAGGAGGTTTCATACGGGAATACTTTGCCATATATGATTGACAATGTCAAAAGCATTGAAAATGAATATGTTAGCTTATTTAAAGGCAAAGCTATAAAAAGCACATATAAGAAGGTGATATATTATGTGCCGGAAGAAAGCCAGGTAAACGCATCAGTATCAATAGCAAAGCTATCAAGCACAGAAGGCATTGTAGATGTTGGCGGTAAAGGTGAAACGATAAAAATTCAGTTTGACAGCAGAAATTCTCTGGCAAACATAAATACAATGAGTGACGATGCCAACAAGTCCGGTCAGTTAAACAAGGTTTTTTACAGAATTCCAGCTGTCACAGACGTAAAAATACTTATTGGAAATAAAGTCTTTGCCGAGAAATCGTTAACCATCAGTCAGTTTGGTACAATTAAAACGATCTCGGCAAAGAGCAATAAAGTTTTATTCAACCCGAATACAGGTCAAATCAAATCTGTTTCACACTAAAACGGCAGGTCGTCACCGTTGTCAGAGGCGAAATATTCCTCATTCATTGGTGGCAATGGCTGTTGAGGCATTTGAGGTGGCGTCTGATTCATCGGTTGTGCTGCAGGCTGTGCTGTAGGCTGGTCAATGTCCAAACGGAACGCTGTGACGTCGGTGTACCATTTGCCGTTAAATTCACGTGATTCAATGCGAATCTGAGCTTTGATAGTTTGTCCGACAAAGAAACTATTGGCGTCGTTCACGCGATCGCCCCAGCACATCAGACAGACTTTTTTAGGGAACTGTTCCAATGTTTCAATAATCAATTCCTGCTTTTTCCATGGACCGCGAGGAGAGTTTCCTTCGGTCAAAGTACCCAATTGTACAACTTTTCCAATTATTTCCATTATGCTATGTTTTAATTATTTTCTCACTGCAAATTTATTAAAAAAATCTCTACGATTTTCATTTTTAACAATTTTTAACTTAACTTGCATAAATATGGTTTTTATGTTAAAATTTGTTAAGATTTGTTCCATATTTTTGCAACCCCTTTTACAAAATAATATACATTATGTTAAATAGTATATTTGAAAAAAGGTGGAGCTTTACAACTCCACCATTGGATTATTCATCAAGTGCTTTTGCTTTATCCATCTGTTTCAGACGTGTATAAAGAGTCTTCAAAGCATGTTTCACTGCCTCGTCGGCTGGGAGCAATTCGTAAGCTTTCTCCATGTAAGGCAATGCTCTTTCGTTATAGGATTTGGCTTCAGCAGCCAACTTGTCGGTTTCCTCGAGATATGCATTGAAGTTTGCGTATTGTGAAGGGTCTTTCTCATCAGCTTCTTTTGAAATCTCAGCAGCCTTGTTCATCAAAAGAACGCCGGCTCCGTAGTATGCATCAGCATAATTTTCATCTTCAGCGATAACTTTCCCATAATATTCAAGGGCTTTCTCAATGTCGAATATTTCAGAATCCATATTGCTGTAGATGTTGCCAAGGATGTAATAATACACAGGCTGGTCTGTGTATTTCTGAGCCATAGCTTCAATCTGCTCAACGATTTCGCTTTCTCTGTGGAGTGTCAGATAAGTGTTGATCATATCGTTGATAATCTGTGGATTATCAGCATATTTCTCTCTTGCGATGTTAATCACTTCAATTGACTTCTCGCCTTCGCCGAGTTCTCTGTATGCGTTGATAAGACCTGAATAATTTGTCACGTCATCATAACCTTTGTCGATGAGTGTTTGGAATGTTGCAGCTGCAACGTCGAATTTTTCGAGTTTAATGGCACATGTGGCGCAAGCCATCATAGCGGCATCGTCAACAGCACCGATTTTGTTTGCTGCATCAGCTGCTTTCTGGAAATTGGCCATAGCGTCCTCATAGTTGCCGTTGTTGAAGCTGTCGACACCAAGCTGATAGTATGTGTTGTCAATGCCTCTAACATACGATGTGAGCTCCTGACCCATCTGTTCATAATATTTCTCGTCAAGTTCCTGAATCTTTTCAATGGCTGACAAAACCTTGTCGTATGATTCCGGATCGATGTCGACGAACTCAGGATATGCGCCTATTTTATAGTAAATAACTGCATAATAGTGCCAAGTCTTTGCCTGATTCATTGTTGATTCGTGCACTGATGCTGCGTCGATAGCCTCTTTTGCCTTTGTGATGGTAATTTTGGCATTCTGCATCTGCTTTGCAGCTTTCTCAGTCTTGTGCTGAGTCTTCAAAGCTTCTGCCTGGTCAATAAACTGCTGTGCTTCCTTCTGCTTTGCAAAAGCGTTCTGCACCTGCATGTTTTGAGCGATAGCGAACTGTCCTAAAATTGCTAAAGCTAAAGTTAACAATACTTTCTTCATTTTATTCTAAATTTAAAAGTTAAACTTCTTGTTGATTTTCTGTATTAACGTTGTCTGCACCTTCATTATTGTCCGAAGTCTCAGCATTTTCAACGTTTTCCACATTTTCGTCAAATTCTTCCTCTTCTTCGATGTCCTCAGCTTTGACCTTTGTCACAGCTGCGATTTCGTCGTTGTCGCGGAGGTTGATGAGGCGCACGCCTTGTGTTGCACGACCCATAACTCTCAGAGTATCAACGGCTATACGGATGAGGATACCTGACTTGTTGATAATCATGAGGTCATCGCCATCGACCACGTCCTTGATAGCGACCAGTTGGCCGGTCTTATCGGTGATGTTCATGGTCTTGACGCCCTTACCGCCTCTGTTTGTGATGCGGTATTCCTCAAGGTCTGAACGTTTTCCGTAGCCCTTTTCAGAAACCACGAGCACGTTGGTCTGCGGATCGTCGATGCAGATCATGCCGACAACTTCATCGTTTTCGTCGTCAACGGTGATAGCGCGCACACCTGATGCCGTTCTACCCATCGGACGCACTGTCTTCTCTGGGAATCTGATGGCCCTACCCGACTTCAGCGCAATCAAAATCTCGCTGTTGCCGCTGGTCATCTTGGCTTCAAGGAGCTCATCGCCTTCGCGGATACCGAGAGCGATGATACCTGTGGCACGCGGACGTGAGTAAGCCTCGAGTGTTGTCTTCTTGATGACACCTTTCTTCGTGATGAGTGTAAGATAATGATTTTCAACGAATTCAGGGCTCATATCGGTCAAATTGATATAAGCTTTGACGTTGTCGTCCGGTTCCAGATGGATAAGGTTCTGGATAGCCCTACCCTTGCTTGCCTTGGTGCCTTCAGGGATTTCGAACACGCGCAGCCAGTAGCATCTGCCCTTCTCTGTGAAGAACAGCATGTAGTTGTGGTTCGTTGCCACGAAAATCTGTTCGATGAAGTCTTCGTCGCGTGCGTCGGAGCCTTTCGAGCCTTTTCCTCCCCTGCTCTGGCGGCGGTATTCCGTCAGGTTGGTACGTTTAATATAATTAAGGTGTGAGATTGTCACGACCACTGCGTCGTCAGCGATGATATCTTCCATCTTGAAGTCTTCGGCTGTGCGCTCGATGGTGCTCTTTCTCTCGTCGCCGTATTTCTCTTTGACGTAAAGCAGTTCTTTCTTGATGATGTCGAACTGCATTGCAGGACTTGCGAGCACTTCTTTGAGATGGGCGATGAGTTTGTGAAGCTCGTCGAGTTCATCCATGATTTTCTTGATTTCGAGACCAGCCAACTGACCTAAGCGGTAAGCCACGATTGCAGCTGCCTGCGGGTCATCGAAACCGTACTGGTCCATCAAAGCCTGCTTTGCTTCCTGTGAGCCGCCTTTACAGGCACGGATTGTGGCGATTATCTGGTCGACGATGTCGATGGCTCGTGCGAGACCTTCCAAGATATGAGCGCGTTTCTCGGCTTCACGAAGGTCGTGCTGTGTGCGGCGCACCACGCACTGATGACGGTGCTCCACATAATATTGAATCAGCTGTTTGAGGTTCAATGTGTGAGGACGGCCGTTCACCAGGCACACGTTGTTCACGCTGAATGAGCTCTGGAGGCCTGTCATCTGGAACAGTTTGTTCAGCACCACGCTCGACACGGCGTCACGTTTCAGGTCATAAACAATGCGGAGGCCGTTACGGTCGGATTCGTCACGAATATCAGCGATGCCGTCGATTTTCTTATCAGAGATAAGGTCGGCGGTACGTTTGATCATATCAGCCTTGTTTGTGAGAAAAGGCACTGATGTGGCGATGATTCTCTCGTGGCCGTTATGTTCCTCAATAGTGGTGTTTGCACGCAGAACGATACGTCCGCGGCCAGTCTCGAAAGCGTCTTTCACGCCCTCGTAGCCGTAGATGATGCCGCCTGTCGGGAAATCTGGAGCTTTGATGTACTCCATCAACTCGCTGACGGTGATGTCGTTGTTGTCGATATAAGCTATGATTCCGTCGACGACCTCGCTCAGGTTGTGAGGAGGCATGTTGGTTGCCATACCGACGGCGATACCGCTCGCTCCGTTGACCAAAAGGTTAGGGATGAGTGACGGCAGCACGGTAGGTTCCCTTTCGGAATCATCGTAGTTGTTCATAAAATCGACAGTATCCTTGTCTAGGTCTGCAAGCATTTCTTCCGCTATCTTTCTCAGACGTGCCTCGGTGTAACGCATTGCCGCCGGTGGGTCAGCATCCATTGAGCCGAAGTTACCCTGACCGTCAACGAGAGGATAACGCATGCTCCAGTCCTGTGCCATACGCACCATAGCGTCGTAAACCGACGAGTCGCCATGCGGGTGATACTTACCCAAAACTTCGCCCACCACCTTGGCTGACTTCTTATACGGGCGGTTCGAGAGAACGCCCATATCCATCATTCCGTAAAGGATACGGCGGTGAACAGGTTTCAAACCGTCTCTAACATCAGGCAACGCACGCGCCACAATGACCGACATCGAATAGTCGATGTAACTCGATTTCATGTGGTCCTCAATGCCTATAGGGACTATTCTTTCGCCTTCAAATTGTTCTTCCATTTATCTTTCCTTTAATTTTAAAAATCCTTAAAAATAGTTTACAAAAATACGGAATTTTTTTGAATGGGAAACAAAATTAATTTAATATTTTTTAACATTAAATTAACAAAATTCATGCCAAAAATGACGCATATAAGGAATTTTATTTGTATTTTTGCAGTTTGAAATTTTTATAAGATGGATCAGAAATTTTCACCCAGGGTTCAGGATATTATGCAGCACAGTCGCGAGGAAGCTGTGAAGATGGGCAATGCGTACATCGGATTGGAGCATATTTTCCTTGGAATTGCGGACGACACAGACAGTAATGCGGTGCAGATTTTGAAAAACTTAGAGCTTGATATTGAAGCGTTTAGGCAGAAACTGGAAGCATCGATAAAGACCAACGGCACCGTGCTCGGGAACACCGACAACCTGCCTCTTACCAAACAAGCCGAACGCGCACTGAAGTTCACATATATCGTGGCGAAAGACTTCAACAGCGAACAAGTCGCATCGGAGCATCTTATGCTCGCAATTCTTCACGACGACAACAACATCGTGTCGCAACGTCTTGAATACGAAGGGATTACGTTTAACAAATACAAGAAGGAAGTGGAGAAATTAACACCTAACCAGCCGATAAAGAACAACGAAGATGTGGTCGAGCAACCTCAAAATGTGTTTCAGGATGAGGACGAAGAAGATGAGACTCCTGCACAAACCACTGACAAACAACAGAATAAGAAAAACAACAAGTCAGGCACACCTGTTCTTGACAGTTTTGGCCGTGATCTGACTAAAGCCGCTGAGGAAGGCCGCCTCGACCCTATCGTCGGACGCGAGAAGGAGCTTGAGAGAATAGCACAGATACTCAGCCGCCGCAAGAAAAACAACCCTATTCTTATCGGTGAGCCTGGAGTGGGCAAATCAGCAATTGCCGAAGGACTGGCACAACGTATTGTGGAACATAAGGTTTCACGCACGTTGTACAACAAACGAATCATCGTTTTAGACCTCGGATCTGTGGTCGCAGGAACGAAATACAGAGGCCAGTTTGAGGAACGCATGAAGAGCATTCTCAATGAGTTGGTGAAGAATCCCGACATCATCATCTTCATCGATGAGATTCACAATATTGTGGGCGCGGGCAACGCCAACGGCTCTCTCGACGCTTCGAATATGTTCAAACCGGCATTGGCTCGCGGCGAGTTGCAGTGCATCGGCGCAACGACATTGGACGAATATCGCCAATATATAGAAAAAGACGGAGCCTTGGAACGCCGTTTCCAGAAAATACTGGTGGAACCGACGACAACGGAAGAAACCGTACAGATTCTGAACAACATCAAGAGCAGATACGAAGACCATCATCTCGTGCATTATTCCCAAGATGCCATCGAGGCTTGCGTGAAACTCACAAATCGCTACATCTCCGACCGTCACCTGCCGGATAAGGCTATCGACGCCTTGGACGAAGCCGGTGCGAGAGTGCATATCAGCAACATCCATGTCCCGACTGAGATTGTCGAGATGGAGAAACAAATTGAAGAGATTCGCCGACAGAAGAAACTCGCCATCAAAGAACAGCGTTTTGAAGATGCCGGCAAATACCGTGACGAGGAGAAATCGCTGGCCGAGAAACTTGAAAACGCCAAGAAAGCCTGGGATAACGAGACAAGCAGCCATCGTGAGACCGTCACCGAGCAGAACGTCGCTGAAGTAGTGGCAATGATGACTGGCGTACCTGTTCAGCGTATCGCACAAAACGAAGGCGACCGCCTCATGAGCATGGAATCGGAACTCGCTGGCACCGTCATCGGCCAGGATGAGGCGATTAAGAACGTGGTGAAAGCTATCCGCCGTAACCGTGCAGGCTTGAAAGACCCTAACAGACCAATCGGAAGCTTCATCTTCCTCGGCCCCACAGGCGTCGGAAAGACATATCTGGCAAAGGTATTGGCAAAGTACCTCTTTGATTCTGAGGATGCCTTGATACGTATCGACATGAGCGAATACATGGAGAAATTCGCCGTATCGCGTCTCGTCGGAGCGCCTCCAGGATACGTCGGATATGAAGAAGGCGGCCAGCTGACAGAGAAAGTGCGCCGCAAGCCCTACTCTATCGTTCTTTTGGACGAAATAGAGAAGGCACATCCGGATGTGTTCCATCTGCTCCTGCAAGTGCTTGACGACGGCCAACTCACCGATTCTCTTGGCAGAAAAGTCGATTTCAAGAACACCATCATCATCATGACGTCAAACATCGGCTCGCGTCAGCTGAAGGACTTCGGGCAAGGCGTAGGATTTGGCACACAGGCGAAGAAAGATTCGAAAGACAAATATTCCCGTGCAGTGATAGAAAACGCCTTAAAACGCTCATTTGCGCCCGAATTCCTCAACAGAATCGACGAGGTGGTGATTTTCGAGTCGCTGAACAAGGAAAACATCAACCAGATTATCGACATCGAGCTGAAGAAGGTGTTCGCACGCATCAAAGAGATGGGATACGAGCCGGAGCTCACAGAAAAAGCCCGCAATTACATCGTCGAGAAAGGCTGGGACGAGCAATACGGCGCACGTCCGCTGAAACGAGCCATCCAGAAATATGTGGAAGACGTTTTGGCAGAGGAAATCATCAAATCGAACCCTGAAAAAGGATCGAAAATCGTGATTGATTACGATGCCGAAAAAGATGATATGACCGTAGAGACGATGTGCACATCGTCTCCTCAATCAATTGATTGATAATCAATGAATCTGAAGGATAAGATAGATAACAAGTTTTTCAAGGTGATCACAGCCGCGTCGCGTGAGTTGGGATTCGATTCCTACATCGTGGGCGGCTATGTCCGCGACCTGTTGCTGCATCGCCAATCCAATGATATTGACGTGGTTACGGTGGGTAGCGGCATCGAGTTAGCCAAGAAAACCGCCGAAATGTTGCCAGGCAAGAAACATGTGAAGTTTTACGGACGTTTCGGCACCGCGATGATCAACGTGGCAGGCCATGAGATTGAGTTTGTGGGCGCCAGAAAAGAGTCGTACACCGCCGACAGCCGCAAACCTACGTGCGAAAACGGCACCTTGGAAGACGACCAGAACCGCCGCGACTTCACCATCAACGCGATGGCAATCTCATTGAACGAGAACAACTTCGGCGAGCTCGTCGACCCGTTCAACGGAGTTAAAGACCTCGAAGATAAGATAATCCGCACGCCTTTAGACCCGGATATCACCTATTCCGACGACCCTTTGCGCATGATGCGAGCCATCAGATTTGCGACACAGCTCCATTTCATGATTGAGGCGGAGTCGTTCGAGGCGATAAGACGTAACGCTCAGAGAATCAAGATAATATCAATGGAACGCGTCACCGAGGAGATGAACAAAATCATCATGTCGGACGTGCCGAGCATCGGTTTCAAACTTCTTGACAAATGCGGACTGTTACCTTTGATTTTCCCGCAGATGGCGGCGTTGAAAGGCATAGAGGTCCAAGAAGGCAAAGGACATAAGGACAACTTCTATCACACCTTGGAAGTGCTTGATAATGTGGCGAATAGTGGTGGCGACTTATGGCTCCGCTGGGCTGCCATCTTACACGATATCGCAAAGCCGCTTACCAAGAAATTTGAAAAAGAAGCCGGCTGGACATTCCACGGACACGAGGTGAAAGGCTCGAAGATGGTGCATAAGATCTTCGCCAACTTCAAGCTGCCGCTTAACGAGAAGATGAAATATGTGGAGAAACTCGTTTACCTCCACCTCCGCCCTATCGTGCTGGCTCAAGACATCGTAACCGATTCAGCAGTAAGGCGTTTGCTCTTCGATGCCGGCGACGACATCGACGATCTGATGACACTTTGCGATGCCGACATCACATCGAAAAACGAGGAGAAGAAAGCTCGTTTCCACAATAATTTCCAGATTGTAAGAAGGAAACTCAAAGAGATCGAGGCGAAAGACCACCTGCGCAACTGGCAACCGCCTGTCGACGGCACCGTCATCATGAAAACCTTCGGAATTCCTGAGTGTCGCGACGTCGGAGTGATTAAAACAGCCATCCGCGAAGCCATTTTGGACGGCATTATCGGCAACAATTTCGAAGAGGCTTATCAGTTTATGAAAGCTGAAGGCGAAAAACTCGGATTGAAGGTCGTCTGCGAAGTCACAGAGCCTGTGGAAGTAAAGTCAAACGGACCAGTCCCAGTAAAATAATTCACGTTTTGGAAGGCAAGCATCTCATAGTATTGGCGGGACCGACGGCATCGGGAAAGACTGCGACCGCGATAAAGCTCGCGAAGGCCTTTGATGCTGAAATCATATCCGCCGACAGCCGTCAGTTTTACAAAGAACTGTCGATTGGAACAGCCGCTCCGACAGCCGAGGAACTGGCTCAGGTGAAGCATCATTTTGTTCATAATCTGAGTATTGACGACAAATACGACGTGGCTGATTATGAAAGAGATGTATTAGATTTATTAAAGCAATACTTTAATACTAAAAATGTCGCCATCATGACCGGCGGATCGGGGCTTTTTATTGATGCTGTGTGCAACGGATTGGACTCGATGCCAGATATTTCCGAAGAGGTGCGCGACAGGGTTTCCAAGATGCTTGAGACAGATGGCATTGAGGCTTTGCAAAAAGAAGTCGAGAAGTTTGACAACGAGTATTATCAGGTTGTCGACAGGCAGAATCCGCGTCGCTTGCAGCGCGCTTTGGAGGTTTATTATCAAACTGGCAGACCCTACTCCGCTTTCAGGCAGAGAAATGTCGCAAAACGCGATTTTGAGATTACAAAGTTAGCCATACTTTGGGACAGAGACAAGCTCATCGAGAGGATTAACCAGCGCGTCGACATGATGATGCAGCAAGGTTTGCTTGATGAGGTGAAGTCGGTGTATCAGAAACGCCATCTAAACTCTTTAAACACAGTAGGTTACAAAGAATTGTTCGATTATCTCGACGGGAAATGCACCTTGGAACAGGCTGTAGAGCAGATTAAGATTAACACGCGGCAATATGCCAAACGTCAAATGACGTGGCTGCGAAAGGACAATGATTATCAATGGTTTACCATTGATGAAGTGGAAATTATTATTGAAAATTTGATGTAGGACAAGGCATGCCTTGTCCGTACAGGACGATATGATCTTAACACATTATGATAAAGAATATAATTTTTGATTTTGGAGGAGTGTTGGTGGATTGGAATCCGCACTATCTGTTTGACAAATATTTCAATGATATTGAGGAATCGAACTATTTCATTGAGAATGTGTGCAATACCGAATGGAATGCCGAGATGGACGGCGGAAAGCCGTTTGAGCAGGCGGTGAAGGAACGCACTGCGATGTTTCCGAAGTATGCGGAGCCGCTGAAGCTGTATCAAACCAACTGGATGGACACCATGGGCGATGAGATTCCGGGCATGTACGAGCTTATCAAGTCATTGAAAGACAACGGCTTCCCAACGATATACGGTCTCACGAACTGGTCGGCGGAGACATTTCCGGCAGTGCAGAAAAAGTATCATATCTTCAGCCTCATCGACAAGATTATTGTTTCCGGAGAAGTCAAGCAATTAAAGCCAAATCCGGAGATTTTCCATACTTTGCTGAACACTTTCGGCCTCAAAGCTGAGGAAAGCCTGTTCATTGACGATAATGTGAAAAACGTGGAAGGCGCTAAACGTGTAGGAATCAATGCGATACGCTTCGAAAACGCCCAAAAGTTGAAAGAAGACTTAAAGGAACTTCATCTCCTTCTTCCATAGTTTCCAATCCGGCATCATCTCATCCATTAGTGCATGGAATCCCGCCTGGTGGTTGAAGTAGACGAGGTGGCACATCTCGTGGACCATCACCTGGCGGATGCAGTTTTCATTGAGTTTTATCAGTTGTAGGTTAAGGCTGATATTGCCTTTTCGCGAGCAGCTCCCCCATCGTGAGCGCATGTCGCGGATGGAGATTTTCGCAGGCGCCACGTTGTATTTGCGGAATTTCTCGATTATTGGCGGAAGAAGTTCGCTGAAGACGATTTTAGCTTGGTTTCTATACCATTTGTTTAATTGAATCTCTAAATATTTCGGGTTTTCCGGATATTTAGAATTGATTATCAATGAATTACCTTCGATAAAAACTGAGTTTGTGTTGCTTTCAACCACCTGAAGCGTGTATTTTTTGCCAAGATAGTGATGAATCTCTCCAGAAATGTACTTTTTCTGTTGATTATCAGTGTTTTGCAGTCTGTCGAGATGATTAAAAATCCATCTGCGGTGTTGGTTCAGGAATGCGAGCATGTTGCTTTCGCGGTACAGCAGCGGGGCTCTCACCTCTATCACGCCGTCGCGACGTATTTTAGCGACCACGCTCCGCCGAGGTGAGCGTTTGAACTCGTAACGTATCTCCGAGCCGTTGATGATGGTGGTTTTTATCATTTGAGTTTCGCCATAAAGCGTTCGATGTCAACGATATAGCGGATATGAGTGCCTTCGCCGATGATGCCTTCGTCGTCGCATGCCGACACTTTGAATGTGAGTTTTCTGCCGTCGATTTCTTCGAGTACGGCGGTTGCTTTTATCGTTGCGCCGAGTTTTGAAGGCTTGACGTGCGATGTGCTGATATGTGCGCCCACGGTAGACGAGCCTTCGGGCAGGTCGTTCTCAACGGCAGTCATTGCTGCGTTTTCCATGAGGCCTATCATTGCCGGTGTGGCGAACACGTCGAGGCCGCCGGAGCCATAGGTGCGGGCGGTGTTGCTGTTGTCAACAACAGTTGTTGAAATGTGAGATAATCCTAGTTTTAACATATTTGAAATACTTTTTTATCGCCATTTGTCATCTTGGCTTTTATCATATCATAAATTTTTAACTCAAACTCTTTCATCGATTTTGTTGAGATTTGAGATAATACTTCCTCGCATTTTTTCATCTCGCCGGCTTCACGATAAAGTTCGGCTTTAAACAGCATATTCTGGCTATTCCACTTGTTTGAAGCGATATAATCATTGATGATTTCGACAAAAAACGCCTCCTCCTGCGATGTTACCAAATTAGATCCGTTTCGATAAAATTCATCGTTGAAAGCCATGATGACATGATGCCTTATCACCTGCATGTCGTCGCACTTAATGCTTTTGTCGGCTTTAAACTGCTCGTAAGCTTCTTTCCACTCCTGATACGACAACTCGCCGCGCTCCGACGACCAATCATCACCTTCCTTGTAAGGTTGTTTATATTCCAGATAATACTTCCCACATTTAGGGCATTTCTGAACAGGAGAAATCCGAGGCAACATTGGAGCAATCATTTTCTGGTCGGACCAATGCTTAGCCCCGAAAGTATTGCCTGATGCAAGGTTCAGCAGTTCTTTCCGCTCGCCGCAAAAAGGACATTTAACAATTTTAGCATTTGCAGGTAACATAATCTCACTCTTTAAACTATTAAACTTTAAACTACTCTAAACTCTACACTCTCAACTCTAAACTACCGTCTCTTCAGTTCCTTCAGTGCTTGGCACAGCTGATCGGGGCAAGAGGTAATCTTATTTCCGCAGCGTATGCCTTCGAGTTTGCTGATAACGTCGTCTATCTTCTGCCCTTTCACCAGTCGGCAGATTCCCTGTAGGTTTCCGTTGCAGCCTCCGAGGAACGCCACATTTTGGATGACGTCGTCATCATCGGCAGTCACGTCGATAAGGATTGAGCAGGTGCCTTGGGTGGTGTATTGTAGGTGTTTCATTTTATCTTGTAATTTCTTTGTAAAGCGACAATCCTTTCACTGTGAGAAGATATTTCTGGCGAGGATGGCGTGGTGATTGCGGATATAACATCCTGACATAACCTTCTGAAATAGCTTGATTCAGATAAAGATTCAAAAAATTATCACGACCTTTAAGACCAATGCCATTCATCATTATTTTGACAGACATTTCTTCTTCTCCCACAACTTTTATCAAATCAATTATGTTTTGATTGTCTGTATGAAACTTGTCCTGCACCTGTCCTGTACTTGTCTTATACTTGTCCTGTACTTGTCCTGTACTTGTGGGGTCTGCCAAATTTGGCTGTATTCTCCATTCTACTGTAGGATGGATATGCAGATAGCGGTTTCGCAGATCCCATTGCTCGTCAAGAAGCAGATTGCGGAAAAATCTTTCCAAATAAATTGGAGAATAATCAATGCCTTTCACCGCGCTTTTGTAATTGGCGCGGACGAGTGCGTTACGAAAATACCAAGAATGCTTGGCAAACATATCGTTAGTCACTTCAAAACCCAATGACCGCAGATATTGGATTATGAAAACCGCGGTTGTTCGGGTGTTTCCCTCGCCAAAAGCGTGGATTTGCCAAAGATCTGAAGTAAATCTGGCGATATGTTTTATCAAATCATCCTGAGAGATGCCTTTGTAGCTGAATTCGCGTTCTTTTGCGATATCGTATTCCAAAGCACGGTGCAAGTCTTGCCAAAACAGATAATCGACCGTGTCCCATTCCAGCACCCATTCCTTTTTAGTGATATCGCATTCGCGCAATTTGCCGGCATGTTTGAAAACCCCGTCAAAAATTTTCCGATGCAAGGCCATATAGCCTCTGACTGAGAAATCGAGAGTGTTTGTCGCCAGTATTTCCTGAATGTTGCTCGACACGCTATCCGCTTCCTGACGTTCATCGTCGTCAGGTTCGCGCTTGGTTTTGGTTTGATAATACTCTTTGATGCGCCGTTTAACCTCGTCCGACGATATCTCCCCTTCGATATGCTTTTGCGCAGTCTCTCGCAGATAATCCGATACACGAAGTCCATCCACGGCCTGCAAGCCAATAGCCGTCTCCCAGTTCAGAGCCTTCTCCTTTTGCGACGGCTCCCCTTGCCGGATGTACTCATCGAAGTTAAGATATGGATGATTGTCAGACATTATAAATGCTAAATGTTGTCTTTGCAAAGGTACGAAAAATTTTTGAAAGTTCAGAGGTTTATTTTATATTATCTTGTCACTTTTTTCTTGACATAAAAGTAACCAATTTTGCGAATGTCGAATGCAGAGCCAAGTTTACTTGAGCTATGCTGAGACAAAGCAAAATCAGTAAAACTAAAAAGTCAAGCGCCATACAAAGCTCTGACCGCTGTATGACGCGGGCCAACGCTGTAAACCATATGGGAGCAAAGCCACATCTATAAATTGGTAAGTTTTTGTTCTACAATAAAGTTGCGCAGTTTTTCTCTCCATGGCTGGTTTTGTAACAGAATCCACAGGTCTTCATCAAAAAAGGCGTAGTTAACATTCTCTTTGAGCCATTTTCTTGATGGTGTGGTTTTCATTTCAAGCACATTTTTGCCGTGAAGATGCCAGAAGCCGTCGGTGGCGAGATGCCAGAAAGGATTGGCTATATCGGCAGGCTTGTCGAATTGCGAATGACGGGTGTTTTCCGCCATCAGCTTCAGGTAGCGGTCCTCAAGCCATTCGTTAAGCACGAAACGGTTTTCTTTGAATATCCCCTGCCCTATGCCATCAATCAGTGCGAGCAGCAAAACAGGCTTTGCGACTATCACCTCGCCATGGATTTTCGCTTGGCGGAGGTTCAGGATGCGGTTGGTGTAGTTGGAATAGGTTTGTTCCATGGTAACGATGTTATTTACTTCATGAGAAATATTTTGCAAATATAAGAATTTTTGCCTTAACAGGCGGTTTTTTGTCACTTTTCCCTTGATGGAAAAGTAACCAAAAGATCAAGGCCCGAATAATCGGCCCCCGCTGCAGCCGGTCTAAGGCTGTGATTCTCAGCGTGGGTAGTGTTTTCTTACGAAAGCAAACGACCGGGCGCCCCACTTAAGAATCAGCGCCTTAGCCCGTCTTTTTGGCCATCGCTGCCCCGCGATTCGGGCCGAGCCCCCCCGCACCGCGAAGCGACAAGCGAGCGAAGCCAAAATAATCTAATTTTAAATTGCTCCAGCCATTATGATTATTAAAAGTTTTTATGTAAATTTGCTCGACAAAATAATGTAATTATTATGAATCCCAATATTGAATACGAACGTTTTACCCTTGAAGTTTTTAGACAACTGTCAAGTTATCATCATTATAATATAAAAAATGTTCAACATAATGTAAAACTGGAAGGACATTCCGGTTGCAAACACCAGATTGATGTTTATTGGGAGTATGAATATAAAGGTGTAGTTCATCGTATCGCCATAGAATGCAAAAACTACAATAATTCGGTTTCAAAAGATAAAGTATGTGCCTTTCATGGGGTTCTCTCTGATTTGGATAATATTAAAGGAATTATGGTTACCAAAAAATGTTATCAGTCTGGAGCAAGAAAGTATGCAAAACAATATGGAATACTTTTGAAGGAACTAAGAGAGCCCGGATATGGTGAAACAATTATCGGAGAGATTGAGCATAATTTTCACATAGAAATGCGGCAAACACTATTTAAAGTTGATGAAAAGTGGGCAAATGATCATAATATCGATATTGAAGGTTATAAGGAGCGAATAGACTTTATTAGTGTTCCCAACACTCACAAATGGAGGAATGCCACTCATATTCCTCTACCATTTAAAGACAGACTCATAAGCAATTCAAAAGGTATAATAATAACCACATTGGATTTATTGGAAAAGAAGATTCCAGACCATCCAACAGATGATTTCCCAATTGTTTTCCAATACGATGACGCATATTTGTCAACATCTTGGGGACCTCTAAAAATTCTTGAAGTAATGTATGCCTACCAAATTGAAGATAGGCGAAACATTATCTCCATTGATGCCGAAGGATTCGTTAAAGCAATCTTAAAAGATGCTTTTAATGACAAAACGGATTTGTTGGTAATGCGTTATTAACGTACTACTCACCACGTTATCACTTTGTCCACAATTTCTTGCTGTTCGCTGGCAGTCCGGCGAAGATAAATGCGAGTGGTTTCGATGCTTTCGTGGCCCATCAAGTCAGCAAGCAAGGCGATGTCGTTGTATTTTTCGAGGAAGTTCTTGGCGAAACGATGACGGAAAGAATGAGGATAAACCACTTCCCTATTCAACATATAAATATCGGCAAAGTGTTTGAGCTGCATGGAGATACCTCGTGAGGTGATGCGTTGGCCGAAACGATTAAGAAAGATATAGCCCGAGTTGATGTGACGATCAGCAAGCCATTGAATTGCTTCCATTTGAAGTGTTTTGGGAATATAGATTCTACGAACTTTACCGCCTTTCGTGTAGATGTCGAGATGTCCGGCAAAAACATGTTCTGCCTTGATTTGAAGCAACTCGCTCACACGTGCACCGGTGGCTGTCATAAACCACACCACAAAACACCAATCCTTATGACCATCTTTCAATAGTTTGTATTTTAAGAACTTATAATCCTCGTTGCTGATGACATTTTCAAGAAAATTCTTTTGCTGCACTTTCACGAATTTCATTTTCAGTTTGTCCTTTTTTGTGAATTCCAGATACTTGTTGATAGCCTGAAGCCGCAGGTTCACTGTTTGTGGTTTGAAATTCTCCACCAGATAGCCTTTGTAAGCAAGAAGATTCTTCTTGTTGATGACCTCTGAAGAAATGATTCGAACTTTGTTACCATAATTTCTAAATTTTAAGTGATATAGTAATATAAACAGCTTCTCGTAAGCCGCATTATGAGAATATGCCGTTTGAGGTTCCGGATAATTGGGTATGGACGACGATAAAAGAAATATCATCATCTATTCTATATGGAGTAAGTGAATCTGCAAAGGCAAAAGGCGCATATAAGTTACTTCGTATAACAGACATACAAGATAATAAAGTAGACTGGAATTCCGTTCCGTATACCGATTTTGATTCGATTAAGGCACGTGTTTACCTCTTACGAAATGATGACATTCTTTTTGCCAGAACAGGTGCTACAGTAGGAAAATCTTATCTTGTTAAGGGATTATCTGAGCAATCTATATTTGCTTCGTACTTGATTAGGGTTCAAGCAAGTAGAGAAATCTTACCATGTTATATTAAATTCTACTTTGAATCCGGTTATTATTGGAGCCAAATCAGTGATTCTTCTGCCGGTACAGGTCAGCCAAATGTAAATGGAACGTTGCTGGGAGAATTAAAAATTCCTATCCCACCATACTTAGAGCAATTGCGTATAGTTGCAGAGATCGAGAAATGGTTTACTCTAATTGATGTGATAGATCAAAACAAGGTGGATTTACAGGAAGCTATCAAAACGATAAAGACAAAAATCCTTGATTTAAGTATCCATGGTAAGTTAGTGCCTCAAGACCCGAATGATGAGCCAGCGGTAGAGCTGTTGAAAAGGATAAATCCAAACGCTACAATTTGTGATAACTCGCATTATGGGAACTTGCC
>OMYA01000003.1 GCA_900315175.1 uncultured Bacteroidales bacterium | reverse complement strand
CAACAAAAAATGAAAAAAACAATCAAATTATTTATATTAGCATTCGCATTGTTGTTAGGTTTAACCCAGTGCAAGAAAAAAGACGTTGAAACAACGACAACGGGCGACCTTGGCGAAGCTGTTTACATTACGGTTAACGTAGGTGACGGTGACAGACATATTGTCTATCCTGGCACAGGCGCAGTCGTTTATACTGACGGCGACGTGATTTATGTCGGAAACAACGGCAAATACATCGGCACATTGACCTACGCCGACGGCGCATTCAGCGGCATCATCTACGGTCCGAGCACAGAAGACTATCTGCACTTCTACTTTGTGGGCGGTCTCACGCCAAGTATCACTCCAAATGCCGGATTCACAACAAGTTTCGCCGTGAGTATCGCTGACCAGAGCGCACAGCTTCCAGTGTTGTCATACGGCCGTTCGACAGTTAAATACACCGATGCCAGCACCACCTACGGCTGCACGCTGCTCAACAAGTGCGGTCTTGTGAAGTTCGTGCCTTCAATAGCCACACCGGAGACTGTTACCGTTGGCGGGATGAAGAGTACAGCAATCATCGACTTTGCCAACTCAGGCATCGCGCCGATGGCAGCAACTGGCAATGTGACACTCTATGCTGAAAACGACGCAACAAAATGGGCTGTCCTTCTTCCTCAGGACGAAGTGAGCACACCTGAAATTGATATAGATGGTTATTACTCAACCACAACAAGCGTTCCAGCTATTACTGAGAATTATTATAACAAGGACGGTGTCGCAATTGCGATGACATTATTGGTTCCACCTGTTGGATCTGCTGGAGGTCCTGACAACGCTAAACGATTCAATGTGTCGGCTGGAAGATACGTTTGGTTCTCGCAAGGTAACCTTCAGGCAGTATTTACATCTGCCTATACATCGGCATCGACATGCACATGGAAATTTGCTGATAACCAGTATGATTGTATCGGATCGGCCGTCGCAAACACACAAGTCGGTAACAACCTGGTTACTCAAGCAGGCACTGTCGACTTGTTCGGATGGGTCGGCGCAAATTCGTCGTTGCCTGCCTACGGTATCAACAATAATGGCATATATTCAGATTATGGCTACACTATAAATGAATCTCTCAAAGCTGACTGGGGCCATAATCCAATAAGCAACGGCGGTAATGTGCCCGATTTATGGCGAACACTTACATCAGCAGAATGGACTTGGATTTTGGGACCAAGAAACGAGGCCATCCCTGGGACTAACTGCCGCGAATCGTCAACAGTGAACAATGTTCAGAATGCAAGATTCGCAAAAGCTACTGTTAATAACGTAGCAGGTATTATATTATTCCCAGACAAATATACACATCCTGATGGAGTCACACAGCCGACCAACATCAACGACTACACCAACAATTATTTTGGTAATACTTACAAGACTACACAGTGGTCAAGCATGGAAACCGCGGGTTGTGTGTTCCTCCCGGTTACAGGCTACCGGAATGGTGTTGGGGTTTACAGAGAGCGTACCGACGGGCTTTACTGGTCGAGCACTGCCCATGATACACATCCAAGCAATGCATATAGCATATACTTCACGGCTAGCAGTTTTGAATCGCCGTTTGGCGGCAGCAGTAGGTACCTCGGGGCCTCAGTGCGTCTCGTTAGCCAGGCAGGGAAGTAATTATCCTAACTTCAAAACGGAAATGGCGTAAAAAATGGAGGTGTGTGTGGAATATACACACCTCCATTTTTTATGTTAAATCATCTCAAATTCTAATACTCCGCCTTGCATCAGCTCACTGTGAGTGATGTAAGGTTCTGTCACCTCCTTGCCATTCAATGTTATCTTTTTAACATAGCGGTTCTCGTTGCTGACGTTTGGCGCCTTTATTTCCAACGTCTTGCCGTTGCCTAAATGCACTTTCATATACGGCAGATACGGCGCACCAAACATGTATTTGTCACTGCCCGGACAGACTGGGTAGAAGCCCATTGCGCTGAAGATATACCATGCCGACATCTGTCCGCAGTCGTCGTTGCCGCACAAGCCGTCGATGTTGTTTTTGTACATGCGGTTCATGATTTCGCGCACCCAATATTGCGTCTTGTATGGCTGCGATGTCCAGTTGTAAAGATATGCGATATGATGGCTCGGCTCGTTGCCGTGCACGTAGTTGCCCATCAAGCCTTCCTCGGTGACGTCTTCGGTGTTCTCGAAAAACTCAGAAGGCAGCTGCATCACGAAAATGGAGTCAAGGTTGGCGACGAACTGCTGCTCGCCACCCATGGCTTCTATTAGGCCTTCGACATCGTGAGGCACGTAGAACGAGTAATTCCATGAGTTGCCTTCGATGAAGCCTTCGCCGTCGGTGTTAAGCAGACTGAAATCCTGCTTCCAGGTGCCGTCACTGTAACGCGGACGGGCAAACCCGATACTTGTATCGAAGGTGTTACGCCAGTTTTGTGAGCGTTTTTTATAAATGTCGGCAAGCTGTGTGTCGCCGAGTCTCAACGCAGTCTGGTAAATAGTCCAGTCGTCGTAAGCATATTCGAGGGTTAGAGAGGCACTGCTGCCGTTGCGGTCGTAAGGCACGTAGCCGAGGCTGATGTATTCGGGGATGTTAGTATAATAAGGCAAAGTGGCACTGCTGTTCATCGCCTCGAGAATCTCTTCAGATGGCTCGACAACACCTTTTGCCATGGCATCTGCAAGCACCGAGACGGCGTGATAGCCAATCATGCACCAGTTCTCATTGCCCATGTGCGACCACACAGGAAGTGCATGATGTACGCTCTGCTCGTAATGTCTCAGCATCGACTGCACGAAGTCGGCATTGCGCTTGGGCTGCAGCACGTTCATCAAAGGATGGAAGGCACGGTAGGTGTCCCAAAGAGAGAACACAGTGTAGTTGGTGAAGCCCTCGGCATGGTGTATGTTGTGGTCGAGACCGCGGTAGTTGCCGTCAACGTCCATGTAAACCGACGGGTTTATCATGGTGTGGTACAACGAGGTGTAAAGCATAGCCTTCTGATCCTCAGTGCCTTGCGCTTCGATGACCGACAACTCTTTGTTCCATTTTTGTTGCGTCTCAGCTAAGAGCTTGTCGAAATCTCTTCCATCGGTCTCAGCATGGAGGTTCTTCAACGCACCATCAGTGCTGACAGCTGAAAGAGCGACCTTCATCTCCAAAATCTCAGGATTTTCGAAGGTGAAATACGCCACGAGCTTGCGGCCAGTCATCTCTGGGAAATTATGATACTGATAAAACTTGCCCCAGCCGCCGCCGTAAGGAATCGGAGCCTTCTCGACGTAGCCGTAATCCTGGATTTTATGGTTGAATGATATCGCAAAATAAGTGTAATTCGTTCTCGCCCAGCCGTTTGTGATGCGGTAACCGGTGATGAGCGTGTCGTTTTCGACACGGATATTTGCGAGAAGCACCTTGCCGTCGTAGTTGTAGATGCCGTGAATCAGATCGAGGATGACGTTGCCGTCGGTGTCTTTGGGGAACGTATATCTGTGAATGCCAACGCGTTCTGTAGCGGTGAGCTGCGCCTTGATGCCGTAATCGGAAAGTATCACTTCATAAAAACCAGGCTCGGCAATCTCGGTGTCGTGCGAAAAACGTGAACGATAGCCGCCATCGGGATCGGTCTGAGTGCCTGGATTCAGCTTCACTTTGCCTGTCGTTGGCATTATCAGGATATCGCCCAAATCGGAATGGCCCGTGCCGCTGAAATGGGTATGGCTGAAACCCACGATGGTGCTGTCTTTATGCTGATACCCAGCGCAATATTCATAAACGCGTGGCTGGTAATGGCCGTCTTTCACCACCGGAATCGTGTCGGTGTCAGGACTTAATTGCACTATTCCGTAAGGCGCACAAGCCCCGGGAAAAGTGTGCCCCATGCCGTTAGTGCCGATAATCGGATTGACGTAATCAATATAATGTACAGCGGTTTCGACAGGATTTGCATCTTGTTTGGACGAACATGATATAAGTAAAACTGCTACTATGAAATATAAGAATTGTTTCATTTCGATGAATTTTCTGCAAATTTACAAATTTATTTGACAGGATTTATTTTTTAGACAAGATTAACAATAATTACATGATATGGATGACTAAAATCCTGTTAATCTTGTAAATCCTGTCTAATAAAAAACATGTCGATCTTGTCGAAATTCTTCTTATTTTTGCACCATGAATTATCTTTCAGTCGATAACATCTCAAAGGCGTTCAGCGACAAGCTGCTGTTCGAAAACATCTCTTTCGGCATTGAGAAAGGGGAGAAGACCGCCCTGATTGCCGCTAACGGCACGGGAAAAAGCACCATGATGCGAATCCTTGTCGGGAAAGAGGAAGCAGATGGCGGTAAGGTGACATTCAATGAGAATGTGCGCGTCGGTTACCTTGAACAGTTGCCGAAGTTTGACCCGAATCTCACCATCGAAGACGTCATCGCAACAGGTCACACCGACGTGATGCGAGTTATAAAACGTTACGAGGAAGCCCTTGTAAATCAAGTGGATTTGGACAAGGCGACGGCGGCGATGGACGCTGTGCAGGCATGGTCGTACGAGCTGCGACTGAAACAGTTGCTTTCTACATTCGAAATCAACGATTTGTCACAAAAAGTGGGTACTTTGTCGGGCGGACAAGTGAAGCGTCTGGCACTCGCCTTGGTGCTTCTCGACGACCCCGACATGCTGTTTCTCGACGAGCCGACCAACCACCTCGACATGCAGATGGTGGAGTGGCTCGAGAACTACCTCACACAGTCGAACGTGACTCTGTTTATGGTCACTCACGACCGTTATTTCCTCGACCGCGTGTGCAACAAGATTCTCGAGATGTACCATGGTACGATTTACACACATAACGGCAACTTCGACTATTATGTGAAGAAAAGTCGCGAACGTGAGGAGAACAAGCGTATTGCAGCGGAGAAGGCAGGCCAGCTGATGAAGCATGAACTGGAATGGATTCGCAGCACTCCGCAGGCACGTACAGGCAAGGCGAAGGCGAGAATCGACGCTTTTTACGACCTGAAAGAGAAGGCTAGGATGATACGCGACAACACAGAGATACAGTTCGGTCTCGACATGCAGCGTCTCGGTGGCAAGATTCTCGAGATGAAAAGCGTCACCAAGAAATGGGATGACTTGTATCTGCTCAAAGACTTTGATTATATCTTCAAAAAAGGCGAACGCATCGGCATCGTCGGCAAGAACGGCGTAGGTAAATCCACCTTCTTAAATATGATAACCGGTCACGAGGCGCCTGATTCGGGCACCATCGTCACCGGCGAGACCGTCGTGTACGGCTATTACACCCAAGGCGGCATCAAATTCGATGAAAACAAGACCGTCCTCGACACCATCCGCGACATTGCCGAGGTGGTTTATTACGGCAAGGACATGGTTTACACCGCCGACAAGCTGCTGGCGCATTTCATGTTCCCGTATTCGATGCACCGTCAGCCGGTGGCGTTGCTGAGCGGCGGCGAGAAACGCAGACTTTATCTACTCACGATTTTGATAAAAAATCCGAACTTCCTGATTCTTGACGAGCCTACTAACGACTTGGATATCTTGACGTTACAGAAGCTCGAGGACTTTCTGCAAGGCTACAAAGGCTGCCTGGTTGTCGTCTCTCACGACCGCTATTTCCTCGACCAGACCGTTGATCAGCTCTTTGTTTTTGAAGGCGATGGTGCTGTAAAAGGCTTCATGGGCAACTATTCGCAGTATCACGACTGGCTTGACGCGAAAAACAAGGAGCTTCACAAGGTTCAAGTGGCGGAACGTGTCGATACTCGTGAAAACCGCCCGAAGGCATCGGAGAGAAGCAAAAAACGCTCGTTTAAGGAGCAAAGAGAATACGAGCAGCTTGCACTCGACATCGATAATCTCGAGAATGAGAAGAAAGAGTTGACATCCCAGCTCGAAAATCAGACTGATTATCAAGAGATTGACAAGATAGGGAAGAGGCTGACGGAAATCAAAGACCTGCTTGATGAGAAAGAGATGCGGTGGCTGGAACTTGATGAGATTTAAAGTTGTTCAGTTATTTGGAAGAAGATTTTGTAAGATTTTTAAAATAGATTTTTATAAGATTTTGAGCCGAAGGCGACCAAAAAAAGAATAATTAAAAGTATTATAATATGGAAGAGTTACAAAGATTTTTGCAGACTGTAAATCAAAACGGAATTTTATGGCTCCTTGAGGCTAAACCTGGGCTTTTCGCCATGCTTGAAGACGGCAGCGGAAACTCTTACATCCCGGTTTGGGCTACGAAGGAAGAGGCCGAGGCAAACATCGGTGACGACTGGGCGACTTACAATGTCTCAACCATGGAGATTGCCGAATTCATCACCTGGACTCGCGAACTCGGCAGCGACGACATCGGAATCGCCATCTCGACTGGCACCGAAGGCCAGATTTTGCCGATTCCTTCAAAAATTATGCGCCAGATGCTTGGCGGGCAGGACAAATCCGACCGCGAGCTGGTAGGCGAGGAGTTCTACGACGAGGAGTGGGCCGAGCCGATGCCGGAAGATTTTGAGGATGAAGAATAGGCTTTTTTAGGCACTTTTGAGAATTTTGTAACGACAAATTGAGAATTTTGTTGATAACTTTTGAGAATTTTGTAATGAAGATTTGAGAATTTTGTATATCTTTGCAGCCGAATAATCAACAAGTTATGTATAAAAGAGCTCAATTTGACGTTTTGATGTCGCGAATTATGGAGCCTCGACGTTTTATACAGGTGCTGTCGGGTCCGCGACAAGTAGGTAAATCGACAATTGTTAAACAGGTGTTGCAGGAAATAGATATCCCATATCTGTTTGCGACAGCCGATAATGTCCCATCTGATAATACGACATGGATAGGAGAGACTTGGGCTACTGCACGAGCAAGAATGCAGTTGTCACAGGCTTCTGAATACCTGCTTGTCATTGACGAGGTTCATAAGATTGACAATTGGAGCGAGGCTGTGAAAAAAGAATGGGACATGGATACTTTTAATGATGTCCCGTTGAAAGTGGTGCTGCTGGGTTCATCGCGTCTTCTTCTTAAAGACGGTTTGACCGAGTCGCTTGCGGGAAGGTTCGAAATCATAAAAATGACGCATTGGAGTTATTCGGAGATGCGCGACGCTTTCGGTTTCAACCTTAACCAATATGTGTTTTATGGCGGGTATCCTGGTGGATCTGCTCTGACAAACGATTTCAAGCGTTGGCGGCGCTATATCAAAGACAGTATTATCACACCGGCAATTGAACGCGATGTTTTGTCAACGAAGACTGTTTATAAGCCGGTTCTTATGCGACAATTGTTTGATTTGGGCTGTGTTTATTCGGGAAAAGAGCTTTCGCTGAATAAGATGCTTGGCCAATTGCAGGATGCTGGAAATGTTACAACACTCGCAAACTACCTCACAACTCTTGATGAGTCGAGATTGCTGTGTGGCATGCAAAAATATGCCAACGACACGGCTCGAAAATACAATTCTGTACCCAAATTGATGGTTTATAACACGGCTTTGCTTTCGGCACAAGCTGGAATTACATTCGAAAAAGCCTTTGCCGAACCGAGTGTTTGGGGACGCTGGGTCGAATCGGCTGTTGGTGCATATTTGCTAAATCAGGCGGATGTAAATGGTTTTAAGATTTATTATTGGCGCGAACGTAACGATGAGGTTGATTTTGTTGTGGTGTATAATAAAGAATGTGTCGCAATTGAGGTGAAAAGCGGCAAACGCACTGAAAATGAAGGCTTGTCGAAGTTTTTGGAAAAGTTCAAACCGATACATACACTCATTGTAGGCAGCGGCGGAATAGCATTGGAGGAGTTTTTAACGTTTGATATTGAGAGGCTGTTTTAAGAAACAACAACAAAACATAATTATTAGCAATGCGAGGATGAACGCAATAAATATTACAAAGTAGAGCCGCCACATTGTGACGACTCTACAATTCTAATGTCTAACGTCTAAAGACTAAAGACTTATTTCACGTTGTCCTTACCAACCTTAACGGCTTCCATGTTCAACGGGATGAGCTTGTGGGCGCGCTCCGGCAAGCTGTGGCGAAGACCCTCTTCAACGTTCTTGTCGAGGATGATCGGGCGAAGCTTCAAGAAAGCGCCGAGGATAATCATGTTGAACACTTTGCTGTTACCCATGTCTGATGCCAGCTGTGCACCTTCGATGGTGTGGATGTGGATGTCTGTACGGGTAGGCTTCTTTGTGATGCCGTTCGGATCATAGAGAAGATATCCGCCAGGTTTCACTTTCGATTCGAACTTGTCGAGTGACTGCTGGTTCAGAATCACTGCTGTGTCGAATGCGTTGATGATAGGAGAGCACACGCGTTCATCGCTGACGATGACAGTCACGTTGGCGGTACCACCACGCATCTCAGGACCGTATGATGGCATCCAGCTCACTTCTTTGCCTTCCATGATGCCGCTATATGCAAGGATCTTGCCCATTGACAAAACACCTTGTCCGCCGAATCCGGCAATAATAATTTCTTCTGTCATTGCTTTAATTTTTTAAATTATTTTTCAACGAGCTTTCCGTCAACTTTGATATCGCCAAGTGGATACTCAGGAAGCATGTTCTCAACCAACCATTTGTTAGCTGCGACTGGTTCCATCTTCCAGTTGGAGTTGCAGTTCGATACGATTTCGACGAAGTTCACGCCGCTCTTTCCATTGATCTGGTTTTCAAAAGCCTTCTTGATAGCTTTCTTGGCGTTACGTACGTGTGCAGGGTCATAAACAGCCTGACGTGTGACGTATTTTGTGCCAGGAAGATGTGCAATCAGTTCGGTGATGTGGAGTGGATAACCGTTGTTCGGGATACCGTCGAAGCCAGCGCCTGCAGGTAAAGTGGCCTTACGTCCGTAAGGTGTTGTTGCAGTCTTCATGCCTTCGAGTGTGGTAGGTGCCATCTGGCCGCCGGTCATACCGTAGATACCGTTGTTCACGAAAATCATGGTGATGTTCTCGCCACGGTTGCATGTGTGGATGGTCTCACATGTTCCGATAGCTGCGAGGTCGCCGTCGCCCTGATAGGAGAACACGATCTTGTCAGGCCATACGCGCTTGATACCTGTTGCGCACGCTGGAGCGCGACCGTGAGCTGCCTCGACGAAGTCAACGTCGAAATAGTCGTATGCCATAACAGCGCAACCTACTGGTGACACGCCGATGGTTCTGTCGTCAACGCCAAGCTCTTCGAGAACTTCGGCGATGATGCGGTGGACAGTGCCGTGACCGCAGCCTGGACAATAGTGGAAAGGCTTGTTGGTCAATAACTTAGATTTCTGATATACTAAGTTTTCAGGTTTGATGATATCTTGTACTGTCATTTTCTTATTCTCCTATAATTTGTTTCTTCATAGCTTCGAGAACTTCCTCAGGTGTGTGGATGATACCACCGACGCGGCCGAAGTGTTCAGCCTTGACGCGGCCGTTGCATGCCAAGCGTACGTCTTCGATCATCTGGCCACAGCTCAACTCAACTGAGAGGAATCCCTTCACGCCCTTCTTGATGAGGTCGTCGATAGCCTTTGTCGGATAAGGCCACAGGGTGATAGGACGGAGCAAACCGACTTTGAGGCCGGCCTCGCGACCGAGCTGCACTGATTTCTGTGCAATACGGGCACTTGAACCGTAAGCCACGAATACGTATTCGGCGTCTTCGCAGTTGATCATCTCATAGCGTGTCTCGTTGGCTTCCACTTCCTTGTATTTTCTCTGGAGAGCGCGGTTGTGCTCTTCCATCTTTGCTGAATCGAGGTCCAAAGAGGTGATGACTCTGTGCTGAGTGCCTCTTGCACGGCCTGTCAATGCCCATGGATATTTAGCCTTGATTTCTTCTTCTGTCATACGAGCCTTCTGCTCCGGAAGGATAACTTTTTCCATCATCTGGCCGATAGCACCGTCAGAAAGGATGCAGGCTGCCATACGATATTTGAATGCGAGGTCAAAGCCGAGAGCCACGAAGTCGCACATTTCCTGAACTGAAGATGGAGCGAGAACGATGTTGCGGTAGTCACCGTTGCCGCCGCCCTTGGTGTTCTGGAAATAGTCGGCCTGTGATGGCTGGATTGTGCCCAAACCCGGGCCGCCGCGGACCACGTCAGCAAAGACGCACGGCACCTCAGCACCGGCGATGTATGCCAAACCTTCCTGCTTCAAGCACACTCCAGGGCTTGATGATGAAGTCATGACACGCTTGCCAGCTGCACCAGCTGCATAAACCATGTTGATGGCTGCCAATTCACTTTCAGCTTGAAGAACGACCATACCGGTGCGTTCATAAGGGTTCTGTTCCGACAGATACTCAATCACCTCCGACTGAGGGGTGATAGGATATCCGAAATAAGCATCAGCACCGTAGCGGATGGCGGCTTCTGCCAATGCCTCGTTACCCTTCATCAGTTTTAATTCTCCCATTATGATAAATTTTTAAATGTTTGACAATTTGATTACAGTTTTACTTTGTAAACGGAGATGACTCCATCAGGACATACGATGCCGCAGCTTGCGCAGCCAATGCACTTGTCAGGTTCCGCCATGTAAGCGTAGTTGTAACCTTTTCCATTAACTTCTTTTGCCAGACTGATGACACCCATTGGGCAGTTCACGACGCACACGCCGCAACCCTTACAACGTTCAGTATCAACAGAAATAGCTCCTTTGAAACTTGCCATAATTTTAATTTTTTAGTTAGATTTATGTTGAATTTTTACTCTCTCAAAATAGCCATTAAAAAACGTACAAAATTACGAAGAATTTTTTGCAAAAACAAAGAATTTTGAAAAAATAATTTTTACTTGATCATTTCTGCATAAAAATACCGTTTCCCATAATCGTTACCGTCATTGTTAAAATAAAGATAATACACAATCCCATTGTAAATCTGTATGTTAAGCGGTTCGTCGTGCTTCTCAATGGTGTATTCGCCGATTACCTTGCCTTTTGTGACGTCTATTTTCTTTAAAGTGACCTTACCGTTCTCACGGAATTGCGCCCAACACTCCTTCTTGGCAGGGTCAAAAATTATATTGTTGTCAAAAGGGCTGTCATAGAATTTGCTGGCGCGTCCATGACTTAAGTGAAAAGCTATCTCGGTATTGTTGATGAGAGTTCCGACATTATTGTATTTGATGATGAAATCACCTGGAAAATCAAATATGTACAGATTGTTGTCAATATTGATTATTGGGGCATAAACCTCTTTTGCAGTTAAAATCTCTTTGTAACTGGGTCTGTTCTTGACATTATCATTTGTCGAAGTTCTGGTGGAATATACTTCGTAGCCATGATGACGCCATAATCGCCGGGCTTCCTCAAGCTCGTTAGAGGCACTATTCCCTTCATATTTTGCAGTCTCACTGTCAATTGTGCATAATATATCTTGATATTTCGTGTTTAAATTTGTACGAATGTAATCGATAGATTGCCCGTAATAATATTTCAAATATGAAACTGCAATGCTGTCGGTTACAGCTGCCAACGACATGATGTGGGACTTAAAGTAAATGGCGTCATGACCTTCCGCTAAGACCAAATTTGTCCCATCAGAATAGACATGATACGACGAGTCGTTGCCGTAAACATGTATTCCATCAAGCGCATCTATGAAAACACGGTCGAGTTTGAAATCTATTGACAGGCTCGCCAAAACTTTATTTCGATAGCTGATTTGTTGCAGTTTTGAATGAATCCCGTCGGATTTTATCATAAAAATCCCATATTTGCTCACTTTGTAATCGACGACATATTCTTTTCTTGCTGTTGTGTCTTGATAGTCAATGGAGTCGATAGTTTTGTCATCCAACATGAAGATGACATAGTATTTCCCGTCGATTAGCTCGAAATTTTTCGGATCAAGAGGGACTGTGGCTTTTTTGAACCTCGGATGTGAGATCGTGATGTTGTGTTCCTGAGCCAGAGGAATCTGGAAAACACCATCGCAGTCGCTGATTGAGAGCAGATTGCCTTTGTTGTCGCTAATGCAAGCCTCATTAACTCGGCTTTCGTTTTTGTCGATGATTACCCCCGACAAAATCTTACCTTTTTTCTGTGCGGAAGAGGATAATGTTAATGCAAAAAGAAGGAATAATACTATTTGATATCGTTTTAACATGATTATTTAATTTTCCGCAAAGGTAAAAAAGAATTATAAAATAGACAAAAAAAATAAAAAAAAGGATTCCGTTAATTACGAAATCCTTTTATTCAATAACCAATAACCGTTATTTGATTGGGTGGTCTTTTGCAAACATCTGCAGTCTCTCTGCCAACACCGGAATCTCATCGCGTTTGATGAGTGAGGTGCAGGCGCGGATGCCTTGCTTGTCGCTGCCGCAGGTGTCCAAAGAAATGGCCGAGATGCCGTAGTACATCATCTCCTCGACGAGGTCGGCACCTTTGAAGCCCGGATAGCAGTAAGTGAAATAGAATCCGTCGGCGATTGGCTCTCCGAGGTCTTCATCGTATGTGATATAGAAACCTGCTGCGAGGAATGCGTCTTTCATCAACTTAGCTTTGCGACCGTACTCTAGAACGTCGTCACGGTAGTTGTAGATGCCGTCGTTGACAGCTTTCAAAACGCCTTGCAGAGCGTACTGTGCCGAGTGTGACACGCCTGATGTCAGCGGGTGCAATGCTCCGAAGAGGATGCCGCGCAGGAAGATTTCCTGACCGCAGAATGCCTTCAAATCCGGATAATGGCGTGCTGCGAGCTTGTCGCTGATGGCGAGGATGGCGCAACGCTCGCCGGCAAAACTGAATGCCTTCGAACTTGATATCATCAGCATGTAGTTGTCCGCGTATTTGCCAACGGTTGGCTGATAAGGAGCGACGCCCGGATGGCTGTAGTCTTTACGGAAGTCCATGCCGAAGTATGCGAGGTCTTCAAGAACGATGACGTCGTATTTGTTGGCAAGTTCGCCAATGATCTTGAGCTCTTCGTCGGTGAGGCACACCCATGTAGGGTTGTTAGGATTCGAGTACAGCATGCTGTGAATCTTGCCTGTTTTCAATATGCTCTCGAGTTTCTCGCGAAGCTTCTCGCCACGGTAGTTGTAGATGTCGAACTGTTCCATCGGGATGCCGAGCACCTTGCACTGGAATTTGTGCACAGGGAATCCTGGGTCGATGAACAGCATCGTGTTCTTTTCTTTATTAAGATGCCCAGTGATCATGAAAGAAGCGAAAGCGCCCTGCATTGAACCCACTGTCGGGATGCAGTTGGCTGCTGCGATGTCGAGGTCGAGGAAGTTCTTGATGAAACGTGACGCCTCTTTCTTGAGTGCCGGCACACCGTCGATTGGCGGATATGTCGCTGCCACGCCTCTTTTCACAGCTTCAACCTGTGCATCAATGCCTGCCTGTGCTGCAGGAAGGCCCGGATTGCCGAGTTCCATGTGGATAAACTTCACGCCGCTGGCCGCTTCGAGGTCGAATGCGAGCTTGTTGATCTCACGGATGCCGGCTCTGCCGATGCACGGAAGATTGCTCTCTTTGAACACTTTTTTCGCTACTTCTACTGGAATTACATTATTTTTCATGATAATATCGTTGATTTTTAATGAATTAGCAAATCAAATTTGACTTTGCAAAGTTATTAAAATTTATTTGAAATAAAAAGGAATTTTGAAATTATTTTATTTAGCCGTTAGGAAATTAGTCGGGGGAAAACAATGCTAATGGCTAATACCTAAAAAAGAGACGCGTGCGTCTCTTTTCTGTGGGTCGTACTGGACTCGAACCAGTGACCTCTGCCGTGTGAAGGCAGCGCTCTAAACCAACTGGGCTAACGACCCAATAAAAAAACGCCATCGGCGTTTTCGTGGGGCGAACAAGGATCGAACTTGTGACCTCATGCCTGTCAAGCATGCGCTCTAAACCAACTGAGCTACCGTCCCATTTGCGGGTGCAAAAGTACAACAAATTTTTATTCCTACAAACTTTTTTTGTAAAAAAATTTTTCATATCTTTGAATTTTCAAATCTATAACAAAATGAAAAAAGTTAAGTATCTGTTAATCATTGCGTTAGTGTTTGTCTTAAATATGACATCTTACGCACAAGAAAAGAAAAATTTCGAACTTTCCGACTTCTACGAGCGCCCAACACTCCAAATTAAGAGCGTCAGAGGCATGAATCCGATGCGCGATGGCGAAACTTACGGCACCATCGAAAGAGGTGAATTCAATATTTATAATTATAAGTCAGGGGAGATGGTCAACACCTTGTTCAACTTCAGAGAACTCATCCCTGAAGGCGACACCCTCCCAATCCGCGCTTATAATTACATCCTCAGCGACAATGAATCAAAGGCATTGTTCCTCACAAACGTGAATTACATCTATCGCCACTCGTTCGTCGCCGATTACTATGTTTACGACATCGCGACTAAGAAACTTGTGCCGCTTTCAACAAACGGCGGCCAGCGCCTCGCAACATTCTCACCAGATGGCACGAAAGTCGCTTTTATGCGTGATAATAATCTGTTTATCAAAGATTTAGAACAAAATGAGGAGACTCAATTTACTTTCGACGGTCTCTACAATAATATAATTAATGGTGCTCCCGACTGGGTCTATGAAGAGGAATTCAGCTTCTCGCAAGGCTTCTTCTGGTCACCGGACAGCAAAAAAATAGCTTTCTACAAATTCGACGAGTCAAAGGTGAAAGAGTTCCAGATGGAGGAATTCCAAGGCCTTTATCCTGAATGGTACAGCTTCAAATATCCTAAGGCAGGCGAAGATAACTCGGTGGTCGAGGTATATGTTTATAATCTCGAAGACAATTCAACAAAGAAGATGGACACTGGCGAGGAAACCGATATCTATCTTCCAAGAATGAAATGGACTAAAGATGCTAATGTGCTTGCTATTCAACGACTTAATCGTCATCAGAACCATCTCGAGATTCTTGCCGCAAACGCCGAAACCGGTGAGACAAAGGTCTTTTATGATGAGGAAAACCAGTATTATATCGACATTACCGACGACTGGACCTTCCTTGAAGACGGGAAATCGTTCCTTATGACAAGCGAGAAATCAGGTTATAACCATATCTATCTCTGCCATCTTGACGGCTCGGAAGGCAGGGCTCTGACTTCAGGCGACTGGGATGTTACCAAAATTTATGGCTTCGACGGCAAAGAAATTTATTTCCAGGCTGCTAAGAAATCACCGGTTGAACGCCAGATTTTTGCCGTGAATCTGAAAGGTAAGATGAGGGAAATCGTTGGTAAAGAAGGAGTTAACAACGCGAGATTCAGCAACACATTCAAATATTTCATCAATATCAACTCGACAGTGACACAGCCACATCAATACACCTTATATAATAATAAGGGAAAAGTTGTGAGAGTTTTGGAAGATAATCATGAACTCGTTGAACGCTTGAAAGAATATAATATCAGCGAGAAACAGCTCATCAAGATCAGTGACCCGGCTTTCGTGATGCCTGACGGCTCAACTGTTGACGTGGATGGATGGCAGATTCTGCCTCCAGACTTCGATCCTAACAAAAAATATCCTGTTTTGATTTACGTTTACGGCGGCCCTGGACATCAGACCGTTTTGAACCAGTGGGATCACAGCGACTGGGATTGGATGCAACTGCTGGCACAGCACGGAATTATCTCTGTCTCTATTAATAATAGGGGTAGCGGCGCTCAGGGTGAGATGTTTAAGAAAATGACATATCTCGAACTCGGCAAATATGAGACCGAAGACATGATTACAGTGGCGAAATATATGGCGGCACAGCCTTACGTGAACCCAGAAAAGATCGCTATTTACGGTTGGAGTTATGGCGGTTTTATGGCTGCTAACGGCATCACCAAGGGCGCAGATTATATCAGCACTGCTGTTTCTGTTGCACCTGTCACAAACTGGAGATATTACGACAACATCTACACCGAGCGTTACATGCGCACTCCACAGGAAAACCCAGAGGGTTACGACGCCAATTCACCAGTCAGCAATACCGCGATGATTAAGGGTAACTATCTGCTTTGCCACGGTTCTGGCGACGACAACGTGCATTACCAGAATGCTATGGAGCTTATTAAATCGATGATTGCCAACGGCATCCAGTTCGATCTGATGATTTATCCTAACAAAAACCACGGCATTTACGGCGGTTACGAGGAATACGGTGACGGTGAATGCAGAATGCACTTGTTCACAAAGATTGACAACTTCTTGTTCGAACACCTTCTAAAATAACCGTCATTTCGACTGAGGCGAAGTCTTCCTCCTGTCATTTCGACCGAAGCCGATAGGCGTAGTGGAGAAATCCTTTTTTAACGTGAGTTTGGCATTAAAGAGGATTTCTCCATTTCGCTCCTTTTCATTACGCTTCAGTAGAAATGACGAAAAAATGAAAAAATTTTGTAAAACATATTAAAAAATGTTGTATTTTTGCAGCCTCATTTTGAGATTAGTTTTTTAGTTTAACAATTAAAAGAAAGAGAGAGTATTAAAAATGATTATTATTCCTGTAAAAGACGGTGAAAGCATCGATCGCGCTTTGAAACGCTACAAGAGAAAGTATGAGAAAACTGGTGTTGTGAAAGAATTACGCAACCGCCAAAAATTCACAAAGCCATCAGTCATCAAACGTGAAGCGTTACAGAAGGCTATCTACGTGCAGAAACTTCGTCAGGCTGAAGAGAACGCATAATCCAGGCGTTTTCGGCGCAAGAATAGAATCGGGAAAATTGCAACGGAATCATTTCCGCTGCAATTTTTTTTGTAAAAATTCTCTTGACATTTTCAAAATTCCTCTGTAACTTTGAAGCGTTATTTGGAGAAGGTTATGCTTGAGAGGTTTTTAAGGTATATCAGAACTGAGAAACGATACTCAAATCTCACAGTATCAGCGTATGAGAGAGATTTGAGACAGTTTGGAGAATACCTTATTAATATATACAGACATGACGATATTGCCAAGGCAACGGCGGTAATGGTGCGTTCGTATATCGTCACCTTGAAGGAAAAAGGGGAGGAAAACCGTTCCATTAACCGCAAAATTTCGACTTTGCGTTCGTTCTACAAGTTTTGTCTGCGTGAGGAAGTTATAGAAATTTCGCCTATGCAGGGCATAAAATCGCTGAAACAGCCCAAAGAGCTGGCCAAGTTTGTCCCCGAGCACGATATGAAGAAGGTGATGTTTGAAGGCGACGGCGACTTTAGGGTTTTGCGCGATGAATTGATATTTGAAATGCTTTACCAGACTGGCATGCGTCAGGCGGAGTTGAGAGGCTTGAAAGACGGCGATGTCGACAAGATTGCGATGCAAATCAAGGTTCTTGGCAAGAGAAACAAAGAGAGAATCATCCCGATCAGCAGGCTTTTGCTTGATATGGTTGAGAATTACAAAAATGTGCGTGACGAACAATTTCCGGAGCGTGGCAACGTTATGTTATTGGTAAACGACAGGGGTGAGGTGATGAGCCCATATTTCGTTTATCGTGTGGTTCATAAGATATTGGAGGGCGTGACGACGCTCGAGCAGAAAAGTCCTCACGTTTTGAGGCACACTTTCGCGACGCACATGCTTAATGAGGGCGCAGACATCAGGGCGATACAGAAGATTTTGGGGCACAGCAGCCTCAGCTCGACCCAGATTTACACGCACAACACTATCGAACAGCTGAAAGAGATATATCAGACCGCCCATCCATTGGGTGACGAATGAAAAAAATAATTTTAAACCATTTTAAAATAGGAGGTAATTATGAAAGTTACGATTAACGCGGTCCATTTCAAGGCAGACAGCAAACTTGAGGAGTTCATTACGAACAAGATTGAGAAATTGTGCGCCAAGATAGACGACGCCATCGGTTCGGAGGTGACATTGAAGTTAGACAACACCGACGCTCCTGAGAACAAGATTGCAGACATCAGAATCCTGTTAAAAGGCAACGATTTATATTCCAGCAAACAGTGCAAAACCTTTGAAGAGGCTGTTGACAAGGCCATTGATGCACTTAAAAACCAGGTTGAAAAGTACAAAAATCGCTTTGACAAATAGGCTTTAAGCGTTGATATACAATACTTTGACGGTCTTTTTGAAAAAAAAATTAAAAATTTTATAAAAAAAGGTTGTCGGTATATAAAAAAGTTGTAATTTTGCACACCATTTCGCGATGAAGGAATGGTGTGCTTTTTTAAGCGTAGTTCATTGAAATACAAGCCGGCATAGCTCAGCGGTAGAGCACGTGATTTGTAATCTCGGGGTCGGGGGTCCAAATCCCTCTGCCGGCTCACGGAATCTTAGCACGATTGCCGGCATAGCTCAGCGGTAGAGCACGTGATTTGTAATCTCGGGGTCGGGGGTCCAAATCCCTCTGCCGGCTCAATGTAGTAGTTTTTTCTAAGTGCTAAGATGAGAAGGGGGAGTCGCATAGCGGCAATTGCAACAGACTGTAAATCTGTCCTCGGATGAGTTCGGTGGTTCGAGTCCACCCTCCCCCACAAGTTGCGGAAGTAGCTCATTTGGCAGAGCGAAAGCCTTCCAAGCTTTAGGTAGCGGGTTCGAGCCCCGTCTTCCGCTCTCGAAAGCCGGCGTAGCTCAGTGGTAGAGCACTTCCTTGGTAAGGAAGGGGTCACGAGTTCAACTCTCGTCGCTGGCTCATTTGGTATGAATATTGATAAGGAAATTAAATAGGATATTAACCTTAAGTAAACAAAAAATAGTATGGCAAAAGAAAAATTCGAAAGATCTAAACCACACGTTAACATTGGTACAATCGGCCACGTTGACCACGGTAAGACAACTTTGACAGCTGCTATCACACTTCACCTGTCAAAGAAGGGTTTGTCGGAAATCAAGACATTTGATGCGATCGACTCAGCCCCAGAAGAAAAAGAAAGAGGTATCACCATCAACACAGCTCACGTCGAGTATCAGACAGAAAATCGTCACTATGCTCACGTTGACTGCCCTGGCCACGCTGACTATGTTAAGAACATGGTTACAGGTGCTGCTCAGATGGACGGTGCTATCATCGTTGTCGCTGCAACAGACGGTCCTATGCCACAGACCCGTGAGCACATCTTGCTCGCCCGTCAGGTTGGTGTGCCACGCCTCGTTGTGTTCTTGAACAAATGCGACCTCGTTGACGATGAGGAACTTCTTGAATTAGTTGAAATGGAAGTCCGCGACCTCCTCAGCAAATATGAATTCGATGGTGACAACACACCTATCATCCGCGGTTCAGCACTTGGCGCATTGAACGGAGAGCCTCAGTGGGAAGCAAAGATCGACGAACTCATGGACGCTTGCGATACATGGATTCCAGAACCAGAAAGAGCTGTTGATAAACCATTCTTGATGCCTATCGAGGACGTGTTCTCAATCACAGGTCGTGGTACAGTTGCTACAGGCCGTATCGAGACTGGTATCATCAAAGTTGGTGATCCTGTTGATATCATCGGTATGGGTGCTGAGAAACTCAAATCAACCGTTACAGGTGTCGAAATGTTCCGTAAGATCCTCGACGAAGGTGAAGCTGGCGATAACGCAGGTTTGCTCCTCCGTGGTATCGATAAAGACGAAATCCGCCGTGGTATGGTTATCGCAAAACCAGGTTCAATCAAACCACACAAACACTTCAAAGGTGAGGTTTACGTCCTTTCAAAAGAAGAAGGCGGTCGTCACACCCCATTCAGAAACAAATATCGTCCTCAGTTCTACTTCAGAACAACTGACGTTACCGGTGAAATCACCCTTCCAGAAGGAATGGAAATGGTTATGCCAGGCGACCACGTCACTATCGAAGTGAACTTGATCTCTGAGATCGCTATGGACAAAGGTCTCCGCTTCGCTATCCGTGAAGGTGGTAGAACAGTCGGTTCAGGCCAGGTCACAGAAATCATCGACGACTAAGAATAACACCAGAGTGCTCCTAACACGAGCACTCTGACACACAGGCGTAGCTCAATTGGTAGAGTGGTGGTCTCCAAAACCATAGGTTGAGGGTTCGAGCCCTTCCGCCTGTGCTTTAAGTAAAACAGTTCAAACAAAATGAAAAAGTTTATAAACTACGTTAAAGAATGTTACAACGAGCTGGTCAACAAAGTAACTTGGCCAACTTGGAAAGAACTGCAAAGTAGTGCTGTCGTCGTATCCATTGCTTCCCTTATCATCGCGTTAGTGGTGTACTTGATGGATAAGTCTTTTGAAACCTTATTGGAGGCGTTCTATCGCATCTTCTAAGGAAATGTTTGATCTAAAAAATCATCATTCAACTACTTTATTAAATCACAGATAAGATGAGTGAGCAGAACGAAAAGAAATGGTATGTGATTCGCGCGATAAGCGGCAAAGAGAAAAAAGTTAAAGAATATCTCGATGCCGAATTGTCACGCAATACTGCATTGCAAGATCTGATTTCACAGGTTTTGATCCCGACAGAAAAAGTGTATTCAGTGAGAAACGGCAAAAAAGTCAGCAAGGAAAGAAATTACCTTCCTGGCTACGTGCTTATTGAGGCGACTTTGGACGCTGAGGTCATGCATCTTATCAAGGAAACACCAAATGTGCTGGGATTCCTCGGCACACGCGGTGGCGATCCTGACCCGCTTCGCCCATCAGAAGTCAAACGTATCTTAGGAAAAGTTGACGAGATGACCGAAAACGGTGAAGGTTCGGAAGTCGAGTTCATTGTAGGCGAGACCGTGACAGTCAACGACGGACCGTTCTCCAGTTTCAGTGGCGTGATTGAAGAAGTCAACGATGAGAAGAAAAAACTCAAAGTTATGGTGAAGATCTTCGGTCGCAAGACACCTCTTGAGCTCAGCTACTTCCAAGTGAAGAGAGAAAGCTAAGAATGTGATTAATGTTTTCATTTAACTTTTTATAAGAAAATCAAATGAAAGAAGTAAGCGGATTAATTAAACTGCAAATCAAAGGAGGAGCCGCTAATCCTGCACCACCTGTCGGACCGGCATTAGGTTCAAAGGGTGTTAACATCATGGAGTTCTGCAAGCAATTCAATGCTCGTACACAGGACCAGGCCGGTAAAGTTTTACCTGTCATCATCACTGTTTACAAAGACAAGAGCTTTGACTTTGTTGTAAAAGCATCTCCAGTGGCTGTTTCTGTACTCGAGGCTGCCAAAGTCGCTAAAGGATCAAAAGAGCCTAACCGTTCAAAGGTTGGTTCAATCACTTGGGACACAGTCCGTGCAATTGCTGAAAACAAGATGAAGGACATGAACTGCTTCACAATTGAATCAGCAATGAGCATGGTAGCTGGCACAGCTCGTAGCATGGGTGTTAAGATTACAGGCGAATCACCTTTAAAGTAAGACTAAGTCTTAAGCATTTGTAGAACAAACAAAAAAATTAAAAATGGCAAAAGTATCTAAAAACAGAAAAGAAGCTTTAGCTAAGTTCGACAAAAGCAAGGTCTACTCCTTGACAGAAGCCGTTGACATTGTAAAACAAATCACTTACACCAAGTTCGATGCTTCAGTTGATGTTAACGTACGTTTAGGTGTCGATCCACGTAAAGCCAATCAGATGGTTCGTGGTAGTGTGACACTGCCTCACGGAACAGGTAAAGTTACCCGCGTGTTGGTATTATGTACGCCAGACAAAGCACAGGAAGCTACAGAAGCAGGTGCTGATTTCGTCGGATTTGAGGACTATGTCCAGAAGATCAAAGACGGTTGGACCGATGTCGATGTAATTATCACAATGCCTTCATTGATGCCGAAAGTTGGTGCTCTTGGTAGAATCCTCGGTCCTCGTGGATTGATGCCAAACCCGAAAACTGGCACAGTGACAATGGAAATTGGTAAAGCTGTTAAGGAAGTGAAAGCTGGTAAGATTGATTTCAAGGTTGACAAATACGGAATCATCGACAGCCGCATTGCAAAAGTGAGCTTCCCAGCTGAGAAGATTGTTGACAACGCAAAGGAAATCCTTTCGATGATCATCAAATTGAAACCAGCAGCAGCTAAAGGTACTTACATTAAGAGTATTTACATCTCGAGTACAATGAGTCCGGGTGTTCAAGTGGACGTCAAATCAGTAGCCATCTAAACCCTTAAATAAGTATTGACATGAGAAAAGAAGATAAAGAAGTTATCATTAACTCGATAGTGGACCAGTTGAATGCATGTCCAAATTTCTATCTGACAGACATCGAGGCATTGAATGCTGAGAAGACCAGCCAGTTGAGAAGACAGTGCTTCAACAGCCAGGTCAAGCTTGTTGTGGTGAAGAACGCATTACTGAAGAAGGCCATGCAGAGAACAGGTAAGGATTTTGGAGATCTTTACGACGTCTGCAAAGGCACGACAGCAATGATGTTGTCAGAGAATGGCAACGCCCCTGCAAAGCTGATCAAGAAGTTCCGCAAGACCAGTGACAAGCCTATTCTCAAGGGTGCATACATTGAGGAGTGTGCTTACATTGGTGACAACATGCTTGACACATTGTGCAGCATCAAGTCGAAGAACGAACTCATCGCCGACGTTATCGCATTGCTCCAGTCACCAGCCAAGAACGTCATCAGCGCTCTTCAGAGTGGCGGCAACAAGCTCAGCGGCATAGTGAAGACCTTATCCGAGAGACCGGAATAATTCAGAATGATTATCATTCATATCAGAGATTAAGAAAAATAAAAAATAATTGTATAACAAATAAAAACGTAAAAAAATGGCAGATTTAAAAGCTTTTGCTGAACAATTAGTAAACCTTACAGTGAAAGAGGTTAATGAACTCGCAGCAATTTTGAAAGAAGAATACGGTATCGAACCAGCCGCAGCAGCAGTTGCAGTAGCAGCTCCAGCAGCAGGTGGTGAAGCCGCAGCAGCAGCTGAAGAAAAGACTTCATTCGACGTTATCCTCAAATCAGCCGGCGCACAGAAACTCGCAGTCGTGAAGCTCGTTAAGGACTTAGCAAGCCTCGGACTCAAAGAAGCTAAAGACTTAGTTGACGCTGCTCCTAAAGCTGTTAAAGAAGGCGTGAGCAAAGAAGAAGCTAATGCACTCAAGACTCAACTCGAGGCAGCTGGTGCAGAAGTAGAAATAAAATAAGTTTATTTCCTGCTACAACAGGCATAAATACCTCAGCCCCTCCATATAGACGGGGGTTGAGGTTTGTGCCTATATTGTGTTGTATTCCGCCGTCTATATAATATAATAGCTTTTAGAAACAATTAAAACATAAACACTTTGGCAGACATTAAATTAGATAGAATCAGTTTCGCGTCAATCAAGAAGCCTTTCGACTATCCTGATTTTCTGGATATTCAGCTGAAGTCATTCCGTGATTTCTTCCAGCTCGAGACCAACCCGGACAATCGTAAGAACGAAGGCCTGTTCAAGGTTTTTGCGGAGAACTTCCCGATTACCGACGCCAGAAACAACTTTGTACTCGAGTTTCTCGATTACTACATTGATGCCCCACAATATACAATCGCTGAATGTATAGAACGTGGCTTGAGCTATTGCGTAAGACTCAAGGCAAAACTGAAACTCTCATGTAACGACGAGGAGCATGAGGATTTCGAAACCGTCGTCCAAGATGTGTATTTGGGCTTGATACCGTATATGACACCACAGGGTACTTTCGTCATAAACGGCGCAGAGCGTGTAGTGGTTTCACAGTTACACCGTTCTCCGGGCGTTTTCTTCGGATCAAGCGTACACACTAACGGAACGACGCTGTATTCAGCTCGTATCATCCCGTTCAAGGGCTCATGGATGGAATTCTCGACCGATATCAGCAACGTGATGTATGCCTATATCGACCGCAAGAAGAAGTTGCCAATCACCACATTGCTCCGTGCTATCGGATATGAGACCGATAAGGACATCCTCGACATTTTCAACCTCGCCGAGGAAGTGAAGGTGACCAAGAGCGGCTTGAAACGTGTGGTGGGTCGTCGCCTCGCAGCAAAAGTGTTGCACTCATGGTTTGAAGACTTCATCAACGAGGAAACAGGTGAATGCGTGACAATCGAACGTAACGAAATCGTCATCGAACGCGGCGTCATTCTCGAAAACGAACATATCGACAAGATCATCGAGAAAGGCGTTAAGACAATCCTCCTCGACAAAGAAGGTATCAACACCAACGATTACGCCATTATTTTCAACACATTACAGAAAGATACAACGAACTCGGAGAAAGACGCTGTCGAATACATCTACCGCCAGCTCCGCAACGCTGAACCGCCAGATGAGGAAACAGCTCGCGACATCATCAAGAAGTTGTTCTTCTCCGATAAACGTTATGACCTTGGAGAAGTCGGCCGTTACCGTATCAACCGCAAGCTCGGCTTGAACATCCCGGAAGACGTCAAGGTTTTAACTAACGAAGATATAATCGCTATCATCAAATATTTGATCGAACTGGCTAACCAGAAGGCTGAAGTTGATGATATCGACCACTTGAGCAACCGTCGTATCAGAACCGTGGGCGAGCAGTTGTACGCACAGTTCGGTGTGGGTCTTGCACGTATGGCAAGAACAATCCGTGAGCGTATGAACGTCCGTGACAACGAGTCATTCACACCAACCGATTTGATCAATGCCAAGACATTGTCATCGGTGATTAACTCGTTCTTCGGCACCAACCAGCTGTCACAGTTCATGGATCAGACCAACCCGTTGTCAGAGTTGACACACAAGCGTCGTATCTCTGCTTTGGGTCCAGGCGGTATCTCACGTGACCGTGCAGGTTTCGAGGTGCGTGACGTTCACTACACACACTACGGACGTCTCTGTACAATCGAGACACCTGAAGGTCCTAATATCGGTCTTATCTCATCATTATGCGTGTTTGCTAAGATCAACAACCTCGGATTTATCGAGACACCTTACCGCGAAGTTAAAGAAGGTAAAGTCGATTTCATCAATCCACCGGTTTATCTTACAGCAGAAGAGGAAGACAACAAGATTATTGCACAGGCTTGCACAGGAATGGATGACGAGGGCAACATTACTGACGAGATGCTGAAAGCACGTCAGATTGCTGATTATCCTATCGTCACACCAGACCAACTCGACCTCATCGACGTGGCACCGAACCAGATGTCATCTGTCGCTGCATCATTGATTCCGTTCTTGGAGCACGACGACGCTAACCGTGCCTTGATGGGATCAAACATGATGCGTCAGGCAGTGCCGTTGATGGCTCCGGAGGCACCTATCGTCGGTACCGGCATCGAGCATTATGTGGCAAGAGATTCACGTACATTAGTCGAAGCGGAAGGCGACGGCGAAGTCATTTATGTCGATTCAACTAAGATTACTATCAAGTATGACAGAACTGACAAAGAACGTCTCGTGAGCTTCGATGACGATGTGAAGACATATAACCTTATTAAATATATAAGAACAAACCAGAGCACAAGCATCAACCAGAAGCCTATCGTAAGAAAAGGTCAGAAGGTTACGAAGGGGCAGATTCTTACCGAAGGTTATGCGACACAGGGCGGCGACCTTGCATTGGGTCGTAACTTGAAGGTCGCTTTCATGCCATGGAAGGGTTACAACTACGAGGATGCTATCGTGATTTCTGAGAAGATCGTAAAGGAAGACCTCTTCACCTCAATCCACATCGAGGAATTTACCCTTGAAGTGCGCGACACGAAACGTGGTTTGGAAGAGTTGACCAACGATATTCCGAACGTCAGCGCAGACGCAACCAAGGATTTGGACGAGAACGGTTTGATCCGCGTTGGTGCCGATGTGAAGGAAGGCGATATATTAATAGGTAAGATCACGCCTAAGGGCGAGACCGATCCAACTCCAGAGGAGAAGCTGCTCCGCGCCATCTTCGGTGACAAAGCGGGCGATGTGAAGAACGCATCACTTAAGGCAGGTCCTTCAATGAAGGGTGTCGTCATCGGCAAACGCTTGTTCTCACGCGTGGTTAAAGACAGAAAAGCTAAATCAAAAGATAAGGACATCATCGCTGAACTCGACGCCGAATGCCAGAAAGAGCTCGACGCCTTGAAGGCTCGCATGATGGAGAAGCTCATGTCGATGTTGAATGGCAGAACTTCAACAGGTGTTTACAACAACTTCAAGGAGACCATTATCCCTAAGAAGGTGAAATTCACCCAGAAAGCTTTGTCGCAGATCGATTACATGACAGTCAATCCTTATAAGTGGACTACAGACGCTGAGATTAACGACTGCATTGTGAAGTTGGTGAACAACTACAACATCAAGTGCAAGGAAATCAACGGTGTATACAGTCGTAAGAAGAACGTGGCAAGCGTCGGTGATGAGTTGCCGAACGGTATCGTCCAGATGGCGAAGGTTTACGTGGCACAGAAACGTAAATTGAACATTGGTGATAAGATGGCAGGTCGTCACGGTAACAAAGGTATCGTTTCAAGAATCGTTCGCGAAGAAGACATGCCGTTCCTTGAGGATGGTACACCAGTCGATATCGTGTTGAACCCGTTGGGCGTGCCTTCACGTATGAACTTGGGTCAGATTTACGAGACAGTGCTCGGTTGGGCAGGTCACGAGCTTGGCTTGAAGTTCGCTACACCTATCTTTGATGGTGCCACATTGGAGGAAATCAACGAATATATGAAGAAGGCTGGTCTTCCTGAGAACGGTAGGGTTCAGCTTTATGACGGCGAGACAGGCGAGCCGTTCGATCAGCAGGCTACAGTGGGTTACATTTACATGCTGAAGCTGCACCACATGGTCGACGACAAGATGCACGCACGTTCAATCGGACCATACTCGTTGATTACACAGCAGCCTCTTGGTGGTAAGGCACAGTTCGGTGGTCAGCGTTTCGGTGAAATGGAGGTTTGGGCACTTGAAGCATTCGGTGCATCTAACGTCCTTCAGGAAATTTTGACAGTGAAGTCAGACGATGTCGTTGGCCGTGCTAAGGCTTACGAGGCTATCGTCAAGGGCGAGAACATGCCGACACCAGGTATTCCAGAGTCATTCAATGTTTTGGTTCACGAATTGCGCGGACTCGGACTTGAAATTACGTTTGAATAAAAAAGCTCTTAATATTTTGTAAATCTATGGCTTTAAATAAGAATAACACATTAAACAGCAACTTTTCAAAGATTACCATCAGCTTGGCATCACCGGAAAGCATTTCCGACCGTTCATACGGAGAGGTGTTGAAGCCGGAGACAATAAACTACCGCACCTACAAACCAGAGCGCGACGGTTTATTCTGCGAGAGAATCTTTGGACCTGTGAAAGACTGGGAGTGCCACTGCGGTAAGTACAAACGCATCCGTTACAAGAACATCGTTTGCGACCGTTGCGGCGTGGAAGTTACAGAGAAGAAAGTCAGACGTGAGCGTACAGGCCACATCCAGTTGGTGGTGCCGGTAGCGCATATTTGGTATTTCCGCTCACTTCCTAACAAAATTGGAGCTTTGCTTGGTATTCCGACCAAGAAACTCGACAGTATCATTTACTATGAGAGATATGTTGTGGTTCAGCCGGGTATCATGGCCGAACAAGGCATAAACAAACTCGACCTTCTTTCAGAAGAGGAATATCTCGATATTTTGGAGAAACTTCCTATTGAGAATCAGCATCTTCCGGCTGAAGACCCTAACAAGTTCATTGCTAAGATGGGTGCTGAGGCTATCTACGATTTGTTGGTTCAGATTGACCTTGAGAAAGAAGCCGGTGAACTTCGCGATAAGGCACATAAAGAGACATCACAGCAGCGTAAAGCCGATGCTTTGAAGCGTTTGCAGGTGTTTGAGGCATTCCGCGAGGCTAACAAACACGTTGAGAACCGTCCAGAGTGGATGATTTTGAAGGTCATCCCTGTGACACCACCTGAGTTGAGACCATTGGTTCCACTTGATGGCGGACGTTTCGCAACATCAGACTTGAATGACCTCTATCGTCGTGTCATCATCCGTAACAACCGTCTTAAGAGACTCATCGAAATCAAGGCTCCAGACGTGATTATGCGTAATGAGAAACGTATGCTTCAGGAAGCTGTTGACTCATTGCTTGACAATTCACGTAAGTCAAGTGCCGTGAAGACTGACTCTAACCGTCCGCTTAAATCATTGAGCGACAGCTTGAAAGGTAAGCAAGGACGTTTCCGTCAGAACTTGCTCGGTAAACGTGTTGACTACTCAGGCCGTTCGGTTATCGTGGTTGGTCCGGATTTGAACATGAACGAATGCGGTCTTCCAAAGGATATGGCAGCTGAGCTTTACAAGCCATTCGTCATCCGCAAGATGATTGAAAGAGGTATTGTGAAGACAGTGAAGTCGGCAAAGAAGATTGTTGACAGAAAAGACCCTGTCGTGTGGGATATTCTTGAGAATATCTTGAAAGGACACCCGATTCTGTTGAACCGTGCTCCTACATTGCACCGTCTTGGTATCCAGGCATTCCAGCCTAAGTTGGTAGAAGGTAAGGCAATCCGTCTGCACCCATTGGTATGTACGGCTTTCAACGCTGACTTCGATGGTGACCAGATGGCTGTGCACTTGCCACTTGGCAACGCGGCAATTTTGGAAGCCCAGATTTTGATGCTCGCATCACACAACATCCTTAACCCTGCTAACGGAGCTCCTATCACGGTGCCTTCGCAAGACATGGTTTTGGGTCTTTATTATATCACAAAACCACGTAAGAGCACTCCAGACCATATCGTCAAAGGTGAAGGCAAGAAATTCTATTCAGCAGAAGAGGTTATCATTGCCTATAACGAGAAGAAAGTCGATATGCACGCCATCATTTACGTGAAGGTGCCTGTCCGTAAGGAAGACGGCTCAATCGTTGAGGAAATGGTGGAGACAACAGTCGGTCGTGTCAAGTTCAACCAGGTTGTTCCTGCAGGATTTGGCTACATCAACCGTCTGTTAAACAAGAAGGCTTTGCGTGACATCATCGGTGATATGGTGAAACTCCTTGGTACGGCTGTGACGACCAAGTTCTTGGACGATATCAAGAACATGGGTTACTACATGGCATACAAAGGCGGTTTGTCGTTCAACCTCGGCAACGTTTTGATTCCATCAGTCAAGGAAGAGTTGATTCGTCAGGCTAACGAGGAAGTGAACGCCATCCGTGAGGAATACAATATGGGTTTCATCACAGGCAACGAACGTTACAACAAGATTATCGATATTTGGGGTCACGTTGTCACCAAGTTAACCGACGAAGTTATGAAGCTGTTGCCACAGGACGACCAGGGATTCAACCCAGTTTACATGATGTTGGATTCAGGAGCTCGTGGTAGTAAGGAGCAGATTCGTCAGCTTTGCGGTATGAGAGGTTTGATGGCAAAACCGCAGAAATCGACAGCAGCCGGTGGCGCTGAGATTATCGAGAACCCAATTCTTTCGAACTTCAAGGAAGGTTTGTCAGTGTTGGAGTACTTCATCTCAACCCACGGTGCTCGTAAAGGTTTGGCAGATACCGCTTTGAAGACCGCTGACGCTGGTTACTTGACCCGTCGTTTGGTTGACGTTGCTCACGATGTGATTATCACGGAGAAAGACTGCGGTACTTTGAGAGGTTTGTCAATTGGTGCTTTGAAGCGCGGTAAGGAAATCGTCGAGTCATTGTATGACCGTATCCTCGGCCGCGTGGCTTTGCATGACATCTTCCACCCACAGACAGGTGAGTTGCTTTGCAACGGTGGCGCTGAAATCACTGAGGATATCGCAAAGAAGATCTGCGATTCACCTTTGAAAGACCAGACCATTGAGATTCGTTCCGTGTTGACTTGCGAATCGAAGAAGGGCGTTTGCGCCAACTGTTACGGACGTAACCTTTCGTCAGGCAAGCTCGTTCAGCGTGGTGAGGCTGTCGGCGTTATTGCGGCACAGTCAATCGGTGAGCCTGGTACTCAGTTGACTCTGCGTACATTCCACCAAGGTGGTACTGCATCGAGCACATCAGAAGACTCAATGATTAAGGCTGACTACAGCGGTAAGATGATTATCAACGACTTACGTGCTGTTGATTATAAAGATAAGGATGATAACAAGTATCAGATCGTGGTGAGCCGTGCATCTGAGATGAAGATTTTGGACCACAACACAGGCGTTGCTCTCGTCACAGAGAACATCCCTTACGGTTCGAAGTTGTACATCCCAGCAGGCAGCGACGTCAACCAAGGCGATATCATCTGCGAATGGGATAAGTATAACTCACTTATCATTTCTGAGCATGACGGTAAGGCTCGTTTCGACAACATCGTTGAGAACGTCACATTCCGTAATGAGTCGGATGAGCAGACAGGATACAACGAGCGCGTTATCATAGAAGGTCGTAAGTTCTCGAAGAACCCATCTATCTCAATCCTTGACAAGAGTGGCGAGGTTATCAAATCATACGATTTGCCTGTTGGCGCACACGTCATGATTGAAGACGGAGACAAGATCAAGGCTGGTGACATCCTGACCAAGAAGCCACGTGCTACTGGAGGTTTGGGCGATATTACCGGTGGTCTTCCACGTGTTACAGAGCTCTTTGAGGCACGTAACTCTTCAGAGCCGGCTATCATTTCAGAAATCGACGGTGAGGTCTCATTCGAGAAGAAACTTGTCCGTGGTAACCGTGTGTTGGTTGTCACATCAAAGACAGGCGACGTGAGGAAGTACCTCATCCCGACAACGAAAGAGGTTTTGGCTTCAGAAAACGACTATGTGAAGGCAGGTCAGCCATTGTCAGAAGGTGCTATCACACCTGCTAACATTTTGGCTATCGAAGGCCCGATGAAGGTTCAGGAATATATTGTGAATAATGTTCAGGAAGTGTATCGTTCACAAGGTGTGACCATCAACGGTAAGCACTTTGAGGTCATCGTTCGTCAGATGATGCGTAAGGTTGAAATCGACGATCCAGGTGATACAAGATACCTTGAGGGAGAGCTTGTCAGCAAGATTGCATTCCAAGAGACCAACGACGACATTTTCGGAAAGGTTGTTGTTACAGATCCGGGCGATTCAGAGACATTGTTCGTGGGACAGATTATCTCGGCAAGAAGACTGCGTGATGAGAATTCATCATTGAAACGTCGCGACAAGAAGCTTGTTGAGGCTCGTGACGCACAGCCGGCAACGGCACACCAGGTGCTTCAGGGTATCACCCGCGCTGCTTTGCAGACCGACAGCTTCATCTCGGCTGCTTCATTCCAGGAGACAACGAAGGTCTTGACACAGGCTGCTATCAGCGCAAAGACCGACTATCTCGAGGGTATGAAGGAGAACGTTATCGTTGGTCACAAGATTCCGGCAGGTACAGGTTTGCGCGAATACGACGATTTGATTGTCGGCGCGAAAGAAGACCTGATGCCAGAGGTTCCAACAGCTGTTGAAGAGACAGTGGAGGCGTAATTAAATCATTAGCCATTAGCCGTTAGCTATTAGCCATTAGCATTATTTTCCACAATAATTTACTAATGGCTAGTGCTAGTAGCTAATGGCTTTTTAAAAAAATAGAATTATGGAAAACAACAACAAGAAACAATTGAATATCGACATTCCGGAAGCAGTTGCTGACGGTGTGTATTCAAATTTGGCTATCATCAGCCATTCTCCGACAGAATTTGTCGTTGATTTTGCTCAGATTGCTCCGGCAATGCAGAAAGCCAAAGTGCGCTCAAGAGTTATCATGACTCCTCAGAATGCAAAGCGTTTATATCGCGCGTTGGCTGAGAATCTGCAGAAATACGAGCAGAATTTCGGTCCGATCAAGGATGTTAACGATAATGTAGCAACTCCGTTTACAATGGGAAGTGCAGGAGAGGCTTAATAGTTTATAAGTTTATAAGTTTAAAAGTTTATAAGTTTAGTAGATTAGGAAATCAAAAGGGGTGCCGCAGTGCGACATCCCTTTTAAACTACAAAGCTACTAAACTAAATAAACTCCAGTTTATCTTGTGTTGTGTTCTTTTCGCAGTAATGGCAGTGCAGTTTGATTGCGCCGTCGGCGTCTTTGATGACCATGAACTTGGTCGGGACGTCGTGTTCCTTGTTGGTGACGCAGTTAGGGTTGAAGCATTTCACTATGTGTTCGATGCTATCAGGAAGCGTAACTGTCTGTTTCTTAATCACTTCGAAGTCTTTGATTTCGATGATAGATGCTGTAGGGGCTACGAGGCCGATTTTGTTGTAGTCTTCTGGTGCGAAATACTTGTTAGAGACCTTGATGAAGCCTTTTGTGCCGTATTTTTTGCTTTCGACGTTGGTGCCGAAATACACAGGGTTGCTGACTTTTTCAAGTCCAAGAATCTTAACGACTTGGAACACTTTGTCGGCGGGGATATGGTCGATTACTGTACCGTTTTCGATGGCGGATACGATCAATTCTTTTCTCTTTTCCATAACTATTCATTTAAAGATTTAAGATTTAAAATTTAAAGATTTAAAACCTTCTGACTTTTAATTTTTAATTTTGAATTTTAAATTTTAAATTTTGAATTATTTTAATCCGAGGATTGTGGCGATGAGGGCCTCACGTGCGTAGACTCCGTTTTGTGCTTGCTGGAAGTAATATGCTTTCGGGTTGGCGTCGACGTCAACATGGATTTCGTTGACACGAGGGAGCGGGTGCAGCACGCGGCAGTTAGGTTTTGCTGCGTCGAGCATTGCGTTACGAAGAACGTAAGAGTTTTTCACTTTTTCGTATTCTTCCGGATCTGGGAAGCGTTCGCGCTGGATACGGGTCATATAGATGATATCGCTGTGCGGGATAGCTTCTTCGAGGTCTGTATATTGGTGATATTCGAGGTTTTTGTCTTTGATGTGCTGTTTCACCACGCTCGGCAGTTTTAGTTCGACAGGGGAGACGAGGTTGAATTTTGCGTTGAAGTTGCACATGGCTTCAACGAGGCTGTGCACTGTGCGGCCGTATTTGAGGTCGCCGACGAGAGTGATTTCGAGGTTTTCGAGGGTGCCTTGTGTTTTGCGGATGCTATAGAGGTCGAGCATGCATTGTGTAGGATGTTGGTTGGCGCCGTCGCCTGCGTTGATGACAGGTACTTTAGACACTTCTGATGCGAAGCGTGCTGAGCCTTCGATAGGGTTGCGCATTACGATGAGGTCGGCGTATGATGCCACCATGGTGATGGTGTCGGCGAGCGATTCGCCTTTTTGTACGCTGGTGCCTGCGGTGCTGCTGAATCCGATGACGTTGCCGCCTAGCAACTGGATGGCTGTTTCAAAACTGAGACGAGTACGTGTTGAAGGCTCGAAGAAGAGAGATGCGATGATGCGGCCGTTCAGCAGGTTCTGATGCGGATTTTTTTCAAAGTCTTCGGCGATGTCGAGCACATGACAGATTTCTTCAGGCGAATAGTCGCTTATTGAAATCAGACTGCGGTTTTTTAATGAGATAGACATTGTTGATGGTGTTTATTAGTTAATTTATTGATTTTGAGCAAAAAAAATGACGGTTTCAATTGACCGTCAGCTGATAGAAAATGATGAAGAGTTGAGGAATTGCTTCCTTTTTTAACGTCATTTTGACGCGAATCCGATAACGCTTTTACTACTATCATCGGATTGCAAAAATACGATTAATTTTTTTATTGTCAAGAAAAATATTGTAAATTTTTTTTAACATAAATTTCAAAAAGACGCAAGTTATGTTAAAATATTTTAAGAAAAAAGTTCTTGACAAATAAAAAAAAACGTTATAATTTTGCCACGATGATGAAACACTAAGAGTTATGAAACGAATTATCATAAAAACGATTTATGGGAGCCTGTGGTTTAGGCACAAATAATCGCAGGCGATGACCATCAGGAGGTTGTGCGGAATTATTAACATTTTATTATTAATTAAAACTCAGATTTATGAAACGTAGTAAAGTTTTAGGATTGTCATTTGTTTTGATGTTAGCGGTAGGGATTACACTATACCTTGCAGCATGTAAAAAAAAGATTATTACACCTACTAATAATGTAGCGGGACAGGTTGACGATTATCCCGGCTATAGTTCCGAGGCGAGGCTCGTTGCCCAAAGTATCAATAGGTTTAAAAGGCAACTTGATGATAGAGAAAATGTTATGAGAAGCGGTCTTTATATGCCGATTGACAGCATCATTTGGAATGTTGAGGCGTTGTTCAATGCCGAATACACATTTCCCGAGAGAAAATATGTAGAGACAGTTAAACAGGAGTTGGAGTTTTTTGTTGATGTGAATGAAAACAATGAAGCTCCATTCAGTGTCGTCGCTGATTTGTATGACGCCATAACTGATGCAGTGCGTCAGGTGTATTCCAATGACGGCATCAATGTTGACAAATCTTTGAAAACTGTGGTCGTCGAAAAAGGCGACGCCGTTAGCAACAGGGTGAGTGTCAATGTTTATGTGGTCTCTGGTAAGATGGACCAAAGCAATTCGGTTAAAGACCCAGTTGACGGTCCTTTTGGCCCACCAGACTGCTGGTATTACGGTGAGTATGGCGGCACATGTGATGACCCGTCGATTTTGGGCGATGCTGCTGAGATTATTGAGGATAGCATCAACTATTATTATAGTGGGACATCAGTGCCTCAGCCAGGATTCAGAAACTTGAATTTCGGCATGTTCAGGATTTCATTGGATGGAAACGAGTATTTAGACGAGAATGGGGAGCCATACTTATATTATTTCCCGTCGACGGTGAATCCTCCTCTTTATCTGAATTATGAGCTACTGAACTATTATTACAATAGGGAATTAAAGGTGTTGCTATATCTTTTGCCTACTGATTTGGCTAGTCAGAATTTGTTGCCAGTGATACCGGCTTTTGTTGAGGTTGATATAACGGGATTGTATGGATATACCGGCAATTACAGCTGCTACCATCATCGAAACTATGTTGTTTATGGGCATAAGGCATTGATTCCATCACAGGAACTGCCTCCTTTAAGAGATTTGTTGAATTAAAATTAAAAAGAGAATTAAGTCATGAAAAGGATTCTATTGGTGGTGTTAAGCTTTTGGGCGATAGGTTTGCAAGCGCAGCAATGGGTAGTATCGCATCCTGCGGAAGAAGGCGTGGTACTACTTGGCGGCGATTGTAACGGAAACGGTAATTTTATCGTTGGAGCCTGCAATAAGAATGGGTTATCTTACCTGGATGCATATGCAATGTATGTTAATGATAATGGCGACTTTGTTGAGAGATCTTTCAGTTTTGACGGGTATAAATCACATTTGTGCAGCGCCATCTGTATGGATAATGGCAATGCGTTTGTGGTTGGTGTCAAAGGTGGAACGTTGACGAACCATCATTACGACACATTGTGGATTCTGGTAATGACTCCGGAACTTGAGATTGTTGAAGAGCGTAATTATCCGCTTGTTGAACCATATCGGACTTGGACGACGGATGTGTATCTCGAATTCAATAATTACGGAGAGGTTATTGTGTTAGCTGATGTCAGTCAATATGGCTATCCTTTTTTGACGAATGGTGTGTATGCTGTGTTCAAATGCGATGTACATGGAAATATGCTAAAAAGTAAGTATTTTGCAGAGGGACACGGGGTTAATGGTGCAAGGCCTACTGGTTTGATAAGGGTTCCGAATAGTGATTATATGATGATGATAGGGAAGGGGTTCTATGTGACAAATTCGCATAGCATATGTTATATCGACAATGAGTTGGAGAAAGTGGATACATATCCGCTGCCGTGGTTTGAAGATATATGGAACTATACGGATTGTTGGAAAGAAAACGGACATTTTCTTATGTCATCGATGACGCATCATCATGGAGTGGTTGAGAACTCGTATTATGCTGCTGTTTTTGAGGTGGATTATAGGGGAAACTATGTCGATACGTTGGTGTATGACAGGGCAGACACCTCTGATTATACGGCTCAATTCGGAAGTATGGCGTATGTTAGCGATGATATTATATACATAGCGACGTATTGGGAAAGCGGACAGGATGAACAACCTACAGATGCTGTTATTTGCTTGATTGACAGTGATTTGAATCTTATGGGAACGAAAAGGCTGAAAGTCGTGGACACTAAGATAAGGATTATGCATTGCCAGAGAACCTCAGATGGCGGTTGTCTGGTGTATGGGCAATGTAAGAAAAGCTATGCCAGTGAGATGCTGTATGTTTGGAAACTGCTGCCTGAAGATTTTGTGATTCCATGGACCTTGAACGAAAATCCAGTTGCCTTGCCCCACCATGAAGCGTATCCGAATCCGACAAGAGACTGTTTGAATATAATACTGGAACATGTTGATAATCAGCGATGCGTGATTGGTATTACTGATTCAAAAGGGCGTAAATATTTTGAGCACAGATTTGAAAATGTCGGAGGCTTGCTGACTCTTGATGTTTCATCATTGGATAATGGAGTTTGTTTTTATGAAATCTTTGACGGACATAGTATACAAAAAGGTAAGTTTGTAAAGTATTAACATTAAAATTTAGATTTATGAAACTACGTATTTTATTAATAATGCTATTATCAGTCGTTGTAAATAACGTGATAATAGGACAGGAAAAAGGTGGCTGCGATTTGTGCGGGCCATCTGGAGCGGCCCAGAATCAGCCAAAAGGAAACTATTCTGCCACTATTGGAATGAGTAATCAGACGCTTGGAGCTAATTCGTTTGCCGTTGGACAAGCCAACAGGACTGCTGGCTCGGCATCAGTAGCAATAGGGAAATTTGCATGGGCTAACGCCACTAGTGCTGTCGTTATCGGTTCTGGTACAGATAATAATGAGTCCAAGGCGTTGGTCAATAACTATTCAGAAACTCTGATGATCGGGTTTAACAGTCGTCGTCCGACGCTGTTTGTCGGGACATCCAACGGGGGCGTCACCACCGGCAGAATCGGCATCGGCAATATGACCAGCCCGTTGGCAAAGCTTCACATGTTGGCTGATTCAAATGAGGATGCGGGTTTTATTTTGGAAACATCCAATAAAACATCGAGAAGCGCTTTTCTTCAGATGTATGATGACAAACATAAGATAATAGTGTCGAAAGAAGGCATGAGGATTTCTGCACCGAACGATGCATTATCGCTGGATGCCAATAAAATCAGGATGTCAGGTAAGGTGGGAATCAATGTTGACAACACCTATGGCGGAGACTACGATTATGCGTTGGCAGTGAAAGGCGGAATTTTGACGACTGAGGTTTATGTCAAAGAAGTCAGTGAGTGGCATGATTATGTGTTTTCGGACACCTATCAACTGATGGCGCTTGACGACTTGGAGAGATTTGTTCGGGACAACGGGCATCTGCCAGATTTGCCTTCTGAAAATGAAGTCGTTGGAAAAGGCTATAATATGGTTGAGATGGAAGGTTTGTTGTTGAAAAAGATAGAAGAACTAACTCTTTATATTATTGAGATGCAACGGCAACTTCAGACCCAAAAACTAATTATTGACGAATTGCTAGTAAAATAAGGCTATTTCTTAATTATTGTGTTATGAAAACGAAATATTTTTTAATATTTCTTGCCCTGTTATTGTCTGCAATTATTCACAATGCTGCCGAAGCCCAAAGCTGCTTGGTAATGAAATACGATGCGGATGGCAACAGAATTAGCAGGCGAGTGACGACGAATTGTAATGACCAACGTGATGTCGTTGAGGTGCAAGAGGTTGAAACTGCTGGTGATGTCAAGGTTTACCCCAATCCGAATCATGGAACGTTTAAAGTCATTATGACGAGTTTTAATAAAGAATCGGCATGTTATGAACTATATGATGTCAATGGTGTGATGCTGCTTTCTGAAAAATTGCATAATGATATGACTGAAATTGATATTGGAACTACTGCCGGAATTTATCTATTGAAGATAAGAGACGGCGATAATGTGACTTCTAAGATAATTGTGATAAACTAAAACCGTGAGTTTATGAAGAAAATATTATTTGTAATGTTGTTGTGCGTAGGTGTCATGCAAGCGCAGACGTATCAGCAGACTGAAATAGAACTTGATTCGGAGATTCCAAAAGACAATAGTTTTGTTTATGAAGCTTCGACATCCATCAAGATGCTGAAAGGGTTTCATTGTCGGCCTAATGGTAATAATTCAGTGCTATTGGCAATTGACAGATTTGGCGTCTTTCCACCAGAGGAAGGCATTACAGGAGGTGCGTCGACACTGGGTCATGATGGTGTGGTTGGTGCTTTGCCAGGTGAGCTTAATGTTGGAAATTTGGCTGCTGCAGAGTATTCCGTCCCGATATTGTTGCCACAGGGTATTGGCAATATGACGCCAGAAATTGCTGTGACATATAATAATCAGGCAGGCAACGGACTTCTCGGATGGGCATGGGATTTGTCGGGATCGTCGTCGATAGTAAGAGTGGGGCAGACCTTATACCATGATGATAATCAAACGGCAGTGAATTTTACTGATGACAGGTTTATGATGGACGGCAAACGACTGATGTTGTGCTCCGGCAATGCACAGGGAAACACCATATATAAAACAGAAGTTGATGAGATGAGCAAAATCGTGGCATATACGGATGGCTATATCGGACCAGCGCGTTTTATTGTCCGAAAAAAGGACGGAACAACATGGGAATACGGCTGTACTGACGATTCAAGAGTGGATGCGCAAAACAAGAATAATGTGGTGATGAAATGGCTTGTCAACAAAATTACCGACCCTGATGGTAACTATATCTCCTTTAATTACATAGAGAATCAGAATACAGGTGAGTCGTACATCAATAGAATTGACTATACTTTAAATGATAAAGCTGGGATTCAGACCATGTATCAAGTTGCATTTTCCTATGATGAAAGGGAAGATTCCGAGGTTGGGTATGTTTTTGGGAGCCTCGTACAAAAGAATAAGCTGTTGCGGAATATAATTGTGCGCAACATGCAGACTGGCACGGTTTTGTATGACTATTCCTTTGATTATTATGCACCTGGCAACTATTCGTCAGACATGAGATTCATGTATCACAGACTGAAAAGCATCGGACTGAGTGCAGGCGATATGAAATTGAATCCTACTGTTATCAGCTGGAATAAAGGCAGCCATTATAGTGAGAAATTCCTTTCTTATTCTTTGAATCAAAACGTGTTCAACAAAGTGCCTTTTGTCGGGGATTTCAATGGCGACGGCTATTCTGACGTGATACTTGTACCCCATAAACTGAGCAATACATATCCGACAAGTGTTCAGGCGACCATAGTTATCAATAAAGGTGACGGCTCTTTCAATAATGAGGCTTTTTACACATTAAGTCTTGATAGGACACTGGAATGGATATATGTTGTTGATTTTGACGGAGATGGATTGGATGACGTGATACCATATTATGCAAACCATGAAGAAAATAGCAACTGGAAATCGAAGTTTTGTGTTTATTTAAATAGGGGGAGCTCTTTCGCTTATTTGGGGGATTATGTTGCTGAAAGGTATTTTACATTATACCCCGGTGATTTCTTCGGTAACAGAAAGGTTGGACTCTTTTTAAATTTCAACAACATAAATCAGCCTAACGGCTATTTCCCCCGTGTCTTCTATTACGGCAGTGACAATTCCATGATTACACAAACGTTGCATGAAATGAGTTTAGGCTTTCCGGATCGTGTCTTGATAGATGATTTTAATGGGGACGGAATTTCGGAAATAATGTATTTGATGGAGAGTTTTGCGTTTGCAATAAAGTTGAATCTCGACAACAATAATTTGGTTTTTTCGAGATTGTTCAGTGAGTATAACTTTGACAGCGGAGATTTTCTGTTTCCCGGTGATTTCAATGGTGACGGATACACGGATTTGTTGAAATATGACGACTTAAATTATTGGAATATAGCGATATTTGATGGTGACAGGTTTAAAGCGCCGGTGCCATGTCTTAACAATAATCTGCTAAGAGGCCTGACGTTGGCTCCACAAGACCGTTATTTGTGCTCGCTTCAAAACTTGTCGATGCCTTCGGAAACTATAAGAACCGCAGATTTTGACGGCGATGGTAAAGCTGATGTCGGTGTCTTCAAAAATACAGGTGGAAATTACTACTTGGAAATTGGTTTTAAGCCATATGAAAAATCAAGTAATAATATCGATTTCACTTATATCCGGCGTTTCAACCTTATTATAAATCATTCGCATCAATATGTGCATATGGGAAATTTCTTGGGGCATGAGAATGTGAGTATTCTTAGCAATGTCAAGACGAATCCTGGGAGTTACGAGGTTCCTAAAATCGTATCGCTTAATCCTCATTCATCGAAGTTTTCCGTTGAGCGTATCACTGACGGAATGGGCAACTCTCGAGGTCTGAAATATGAATACCTGATGCCAAAAGATGGTTTTTATGATTATGAATATCAATGGGTTGATTCGAAATCAAGGACAGTCGCGCTGCCTGTTAAAGCTTTGTGCGCTGATACAGTTTTCTCGACGAATTCAAAAGCTGTCGTTACAAAATACTTATATAAAAATATGGTGTATCATACCGAAGGACATGGCTTGCTCGGTTTTTTGCAAACTGATTCTAAAGTGTTGGTAGATAATGCCTTGTCGCAATCGGATACGTTCGTATCGGAACTTGAATCAATGGGTGATTATTACATAATGCTACCACAATCGCATATAAAATACAATTGCTATAATCAAATTGTTTTGAAAGAATTGAATACATATAGCAAATGTGTGAATGTTAATAATGACAAGGTAATCATGCCATTACTGACCACTAAGAAAACAATCAATTATGATGTGGACACTCCAGGGGCAATACTCAAGTCAAATGTTAGAAATCTTGATTATCAAAGTGATGTGTCGAGTTCTACTTATTCGGATGTCGTTAATATTATTAAAACCATTGATGGTACTGACGATAATTATGTCGGAGATGAAGCTACGCAGTGCTCGTTCTGGAGCAAGACTGATTATACGTATAGTAATAACCCTTCAAAATGGATTGTCGAGCGATTACAAAGCATAAAAAACTCTATGCATTATGCTGATAATGAGATTGTTGGTTCGTGCGAGACTTTCGATTATTCCGGGATTTCTTCTTATCAGATTACAAGAAAAACCTCATTGCCAAATGTTGAAATGAATTATGCAGATCCGTTGAAAATTGTTTCAGATTATTCTTATGACGCTGTTGGTCATGTCATTGTGCAGTCAATGTCGTCGCCATCAGCGAAGAATCAACGAGTGAAGAGAATCAGCTATGGCGAAGAGTATAATTATCGATTTCCAACATCGACGATTAACGAAAATGGCTGGGAAGTTGATGTGGCATACAACAGTGATTACGGCAACCTGCGTTCAATACTTGATTATAATGATTTTACTACCGAAAGTGCTTCGGATCCGTTTGAAATAACAGTCGAGAATGTTATGGCTGACGGGACTAAAAGTGTGGAGGCCAAACGATGGGCGCAAGGTAACAAACACGCCCCGAAAGAGGCCGTTTATTATAACTGGACGAAAACGACGGGCAATGCCGAAAATCTTACATTTTTCACTAAGACAGGCCAAAAACTGCGTGAGGTTACATACGGCTTGAATGGTGAAGCGGTTTATGTTGATATGACATACGATAATTTTGGTAATTTGTCATCAAAATCAATGCCTTATATAGTAGGCGACGAGCCAAAGTATTGTTATTATGTTTATGACAAAAATAACAGGCTGATAAAGGAGGTTTATCCTAATGGACTCGTTAAAAGCTATAGCTATAACAAGCTGCAGATTATGATTAGCACGGTGTCCCCGGAAGGTGTATCCCGTGATGTTATTGAAACCGAAAACCCAATGGGTTGGCGTATTCAGACAGTTGATATCGGCGGCAACACCATTAATTATGAGTATTATAGCGATGGGAAATTGAAAAGCTCAATGATTGGTGATAATGCCCAAACTAAAGTGGAATATGAATACGATGGAAAGCGTAACTTGTTGAGAATGAGAGATCCCGCATGCGGAGAAATTGCCTATAGCTATAATGCGTATGGCGAACTGATGGAGTTGACGAATGCCAAGAATTGCGTCACAATGTATATATATGACAACATGGGAAATATGCTCGAACGACTCGAATCTGGAGCACAGGGACAGAATCCAATCATTACCCAATGGATCTATAATCAGAGTAAAGGTCAAAAAGGTATGTTGTCGGAGATATTATACGGTGATTCTCATGCAGTTAGATATAATTATGATGGATTGTTGAGGCTTGTCGCTGTCGACGAGATGATCAAAGATAAAAACTATACCACTTTATATGCTTATGACAAGGCCAATCGGGCAGAAGTTGTGGTCTATCCAAGCGGTGTTGCAATTCAAAACCAGTATTCAAATACAGGTTATAATAAGTCTATTGTTAACCAAAACGATGGAAGTGTCTTGTGGGTGGCAGAGTCGGCAAATGCTATGGGATATATCATTGATTGTCAATATGGTAATGATATAAAGACAAAGATGGAATACGATCAAGAGACTAATCTTTTGAAAGGAATTAATTCATGTTCTGACCAAAAAACGTATCAAAATCTGTCGTATAAGTATGATGGTTTCGGTAATCTAGTTAGTCGTTCAAGTTTAAGCGGCAATAAATTGAGTGAGAGCTTTACCTATGATAAATTCAATCGTCTTGTGAGTGTTAGGTTAAATGACAAGCTCACTGGTTGGATGGAGTATGATGAATATGGCAATATCTTGTCAAAATACTTTGATTATCAGAATGTTTTCTATGATGCGCAATATTCTGGCGTTTGCCCATATGCAGTTACAAAGGTTAAGACAGATTTGGATGAGAGTGGTCATTTGAATCAAAAGATTGACTACACCGTTTTTGATAAGATGAGTCGTGTCGATGCCGGAAAGAACTCATTGTCAATAGATTACGGCTATGATTATGATAGGAAGTATTCTGTAGAGAGTGTCGATGGCTATTTGCGAGAAAAAGTTTATGTTTCTGATTGTGAATTTGTTAATGATAAAGGTACTAATGTTGTATATACATATTTAAAATGCCCGATGGGAGTTTTTGCGGTTAGTTGCATCAACGATAAGGGGAATGAAGAAATATTGTATGTGCATAAGGACCATCTAGATTCTTGGTGTATGATTACGGATAAGAACGGCAAAATTGTTCAGAAAACCAGTTATGACGCTTGGGGCAATCCTCGCAATTATGACACTTGGTCGGGGAGATACAAAGGGGATCTGTTGTGTGACCGAGGTTTTACGGGGCATGAGCATCTGTCGGCATTTGGCATAATCAACATGAATGGTCGAGCCTATGACCCGTTGCTGTCGATGATGATGAGTCCTGACAATAACATTCAGAATCCTGATTTTTCGCAGAATTACAACAGGTATATATATTGTTTTAACAATCCGTTGTCGTATTACGACCCTTCGGGTGAATGGGTCGAGTGGCTACTGTACGGTATCTTCAGCGGAGCGGTTAATGTCATGTTTAATATGGAGAGTATCGACAGCTTCCAGGAAGGTTTGTTGTCATTCGGTGCCGGCTTTGTATGTGGTTGTCTGACCCAGGGCGTGTCGAATTGTTCATGGGCTGCGCAGGTCGTCGGCAATGTCGCAGGGGCTACGTTAAAATACAGCGTCAATAGCTTTGTTCAGCAAAATAAAGGAAGTGGACTGGATTGGAGTATACTCGAAAACAAGGAGTTCAAGTCCGATGTCATGTATGCTCTTGGCTCAAGTTTGGCGAAATCAGTGCTGACATCATATCTTGTCCATCCTACTGACAGTGAAGAGGGTAAGACAATTTCAAATATGCTGTGTCACGAAAAATGCAATCAGAGGATTTTGGAGACGGCTTCAAAAAAGATTGTAGGTAACTTGTTCTCCGGCAGGAATGTGTTTGATAGTTTTGGGATTTCTAAGAAAAATCTGGAAGATGCGCTGCCATATCTTGAATGTGTTTTGGATATAGTTACTGATAATGTTGAATTTCAAGGGCATTCGGAATCCCTCAGTAAAATCAGTGATAAGCTGCTGAATTTTGATTTGAAAGGGTTTATGAGTAAATTTGGGAATGACATGAATTATTGTTACAGTCAATTTCGTTCTTTATTTGTGAAAAAAGGTGGTTAATAAGCGATTTTTTACTATTTTTGCACCCAATTAATTATAACGTTTTGTACTATGCTGGAATTAGTTTTGAAACAACTCTTTATCGACGCTTTTAAGAAGCTCTACGGACAGGAGCCTCCCGCGGAAAACGTGAGTTTCCAAAAGACTCGTCCTGAATTTGAAGGCGATGTTACTATCGTGGTGTTCCCGTTTGTGAGAATGGCCAAGAAAGCCCCTGAGGTCATCGCCAATGAACTCGGAGAAGAAATGATGAAGGAAAGCGACATCGTTGCGAAATACAACGTGGTGAAGGGCTTTCTGAATCTGCTCATTGCCGACAGTTTCTGGCTCGGTTTCATGCAGAATAACCATCAGAATGAGCTGTTCGGACGAAAAGAGGTTTCAGGCAAACCTGTCGTAGTGGAGTATTCTTCGCCGAATACCAACAAACCGTTGCACCTCGGTCATATCCGCAACAACCTGCTGGGCTGGAGCGTGAGCGAAATCCTTAGAGCCAACGGTGAAAACGTGGTTCGCGTGAACCTCGTGAACGACCGTGGAATACACATCTGCAAGAGCATGATAGCGTGGCAGAAATGGGGTGATGGCTGCACTCCTGAATCGACCGGCAAGAAGGGGGACCATCTCATTGGCGACTTCTACGTGATGTTCGACAAATATTTCAAAGAGGAAGTGAAAAGCCTGCTGCCTGCCAATTATGATGAACTCAGCGATGAGGATAAAGAAAAGGCAAAAGCAGAGGCCGAGAACGCTTCTCCATTGATGCAGGAGACTCGCGAGATGCTGCGTAAATGGGAGGCTGGTGACAAAGAGGTGCGTGAACTTTGGGAGATGATGAACAACTGGGTTTACGAAGGCTTTGATGTGACGTACAAACGTCTCGGAGTGTCGTTCGACAAGATTTATTACGAGTCGCAGACCTATCTTTTAGGTAAGAGCACCGTGATGGATGGCTTGAAGAAAGGCGTTCTGTATCAGAGAGAAGACGGCTCAGTGTGGTGCGACCTCCGCGATGAGGGACTTGACGAAAAGCTGTTGCTGCGTCGTGACGGAACCTCCGTTTATATGACTCAAGACCTGGGAACTGCTCAATTGCGTTATGACGAGTACCATCCAAAGAAGCTGATATATGTTGTCGGCAACGAACAGAACTATCACTTCGACGTGCTGAAACGTGTGCTGGTGAGATTAGGCTTCGAATGGGGTAACGACATCGAGCACCTTTCCTATGGTATGGTTGAGCTGCCAAGCGGTAAGATGAAGTCGCGCGAAGGAACAGTGGTTGACGCCGACGACCTTATGGACGAGATGGTGGCAACGGCTAAGAACGTGTCGGAAGAACTGGGGAAAGCCCACGGGTTGAGCGACGAAGAGGCCAACAAGCTCTATCATGTGATAGGACTCGGCGCTCTGAAGTATTTCATCCTGAAAGTCGACCCGAAAAAAACGATGCTGTTCGACCCGAAAGAATCAATAGATTTCAATGGCAATACAGGCTCATTCATTCAGTACACCCATGCGCGTATCTGCTCGGTGCTGCGTAAGGCTGAAGAAACCGGCGTTACCTATGGCGACAAGATCGCTGTAGATAGCATGCAGCCTGGCGAGAAATCGCTGCTTACCAACATCTACTCATGGCCTTTGGTGCTAGAGCAGGCTGCAATCAACCGAAGCCCGGCCATGATAGCCAACTACATATACGACCTCTGCAAAGGATTCAACCAGTTCTATCAGGAATGCAGTATCCTGAAGGAAGAAGATACGAAACGCAGAGAGTTCCGCCTGCAGTTGGCAGCGATGACAGCACGCTTGCTGCGTAATGCAGGCGAACTGCTGAGTATGCAGATGCCAGAGAGAATGTAAAGATAGTGTGGTATGAACGTTTTTTATCTACCGGACGCTACAGAAGGAATGGTCTCCTTCCCTGAGGAGGAATCCAAGCATTGTGTCAAGGTTCTGAGGATGCAGGCTGGAGACCGTTTCTGCGTCACCGACGGCAAAGGATCGCTGTACGACGGTGAGCTTGTGGAAGCACACCCTAAAAGAGCAACCGTATGCCTCACGAATAAACGCCAGGGTTATGATAATAAATCGTTCAAAATCGAGATAGCTATAGCTCCTACAAAACTCAATGAGCGTACAGAGTGGTTCCTCGAAAAAGCAACAGAAATAGGCATCGACAAAGTACAACTGTTCGCATCGTACCACTCAGAACGCCGTGTGGCAAACGTGGACCGATTACGTAAAGTGATGATAGCCGCAATGAAACAGTCAATAAAGTCTAAACTGCCCGAGATTGATGATGTGGTCGATTTCAATAAGCTCGTAAAACAACCTTTCAACGGACAGAAATTCATCGCTTGGATTGACGATAACGTGACCGAGTTGCTCTGCGACAAATACGAAAAAGGTAAAAACGCCTTGGTACTTATAGGTCCTGAGGGCGACTTCAGCCCAGAAGAGGTGCAGCTGGCAAAAGACAACGGATTCATTCCGGTGAGCTTGGGAGATGCAAGATTAAGAACAGAGACAGCTGCTGTAGTGGCCTGCCACACAGTGAATCTGATAAACCAAATGAAAAGAAAATGAAGAAGTCACTGTACATCATATTGTTTTCATTTTCGTTTTCGTTAGTCTCGTATGCCCAGCAGACGCAGATAGCGCTTCTGAAATACAGAGGCGGCGGCGACTGGTATGCAAACCCAACATCACTGCCCAATCTGGTGAGGTTCTGCAACCAGGAACTGCACACTGACCTCAATCCCGACATAGCAACGGTGGAGGTGGGAAGCCCGGATATTTTCAACTATCCGTTTGTGCACATGACCGGCCATGGGAACGTAACATTTGATAAAACAGAATGCGAAAACCTGCGAAACTATTTGCTCGGAGGCGGATTCCTGCACATCGATGACAACTATGGGTTGAAGGACTTTATCATGCCACAAATGCAGAAAGTGTTTCCGGAACTTGAATGGGTGGAACTGCCATATTCACATGAGATCTTTAAAGAGCCATATCCATCCCCAAACGGACTACCCAAAATTCATGAACACGACCTCAAGACACCCCAAGCATTTGCACTTATTTATGAGGGCCGGTTGATATGCCTGTTCACATATGAATGCGACCTTGGCGATGGCTGGGAAGACCAACGAGTGCACAAGGATTCAGACGAGGTGAGACTGAAGGCACTGAAAATGGGAGCGAACATCATACAATACGTCTTCTCCCATTAAACTGAATGTTAAACAAAAACTATCAAAATGAATGAAACAAATCTTAAAAGAAATACTAATAGATGTCCCTACTGCGACAGAATAATTGAAGGTAGGACAGACAAGATGTTCTGCGACGACAGATGCCGTAATAATTACTATTACAAGGTGAACAGTGAGCAGAAAGCGTATATCAGGTATGTTAACAAGATTTTGCTGAAAAACCGCGGAATCCTCAGGACTGTAAATCCTTATGGCAGAAAGCTGGTTTCAAAGCGCAGTCTTGAAGAACTCGGCTTTGATTTCAATTGTTATACAAGTGTTTACAAAACAAGGAAAGGCAAGGAGTACTATCTTGTTTACGATCAGGCGTATAGCTTCGATGATCCTGGAAACGTGACCTTATTGGTTTTCTATCGTGATGCTTAACCCGTCGTAAGCCAGCATCATATTGGTAGGTAATGTCTTATTAACATCCGCAGCCTTCCCCATGGAATGGCTGACGTGGGTGAACCATGCTTTCTTGACATTCAGACGCTGAGCTATCTCTATGGCTTCCGGAAGGCTGATGTGCGAATAATGCTTCTCTTTGCGCAACGCCTCTATGATGAGATATTCTACACCATAGAGCTTTTGAAGGCTCTCTTCGGAGATGTAGTTGAAGTCGGTGACGTATGCGAAATTTCCGATACGAAACGCGTAACACAACATGTGAAGATGCGTCAATGGAATGGGCTCGATGGTTAACTCGTTGATAACGATAGATTTGCCGTCTTCTATGTCGATGAGGTTATATGTCGGCGCACCAGGATAAAGCTCGCTCTTATCAACGAAAGCATAGGAATATTCGCGCTTGATCTCCTCCTGCGCCACGGGCGATGCATATATCGGCATTGAGATGTTTTGCAGGAAATTATACGAACGGACATCGTCCAAACCACCGATATGGTCCTTGTGATGATGGGTGATGAGAATGGCATCAAGATGACGTACATCCTCGCGAAGCATCTGCTGACGGAAATCCGGACCGGCATCAACACATATTGTTGTCTGTTCAGTTTGGATAAGAATAGACGTGCGCAAGCGCTTGTCACGAGGATCTGCCGACCTGCAAACGTCACAATTACAGCCAATTACGGGAACACCCTGCGAAGTGCCGCAACCTAATATGGTAATCTTCATCATAGTAGAGTACAAAAACGGTGCAAAGATATGAAAAAGTCTTTAGTCGTTAGTTATTAGACCTTAGTTTTAATTTTTTACAGATTATTGAGCTGATTTTCGATAAGATTTTGTATCTTTGCAGGTTTTTAAATGGGGGTCATTAAAAACGATGAAAGCTATTGTTAAGTTTTGTAGGCAACACGCGATAAATGGATTCCTGAGACGTAAGAAATCCTGCATTTTGCCGGATATTGCAAAATATCCTGCAGTAGCCATATTGCTTGACAAAGACCAGTTTGCACGCTATAAGGAAATCGAAAACACACTAAAAAGGCTGTTTGACTTGAAAAGATACACCTTTATTGTCTATGTTGACGAGCTCCCGAAAGACGTGATGCAAACCGACCGCTATTTCTTTATCACGAAAAACGACTTCAATTTCTGGGGTCTGATGACGGTCGCGAAAAGAGAGTCGCTGATGTGCTTGTCATTCGATTTGGTGATTGATTTTACCCATATTAAAGACGATATGATGACCAATGAATACATTCTGACTTTGATAAACAATTCATTCAGAATGACTTTCGGGACATCTTGCCCCGCTATGTATGATATGGTCATCGACTCGAAAAAAGACGACGATATGTTAAACCGGATAGAGATTTTAAAGTCCTATCTGTCGATGTTATTAGGAAAAAAATGAAAAACAACCCGTTTATAGGTACCGGAGTCGCGTTGATAACTCCGTTTGACGATGATTATTCAGTTGATTATCAGTCGTTAAAGACAATTGTTGACTACACTTTGCAGAACGGCGCTGATTTCTTGGTGGCTCTTGGAACGACTTCTGAAGCTCCTACGATGACCACCGAGGAGAAGGCTAATGTGGTGAAAACCATCGTTGAGACAACCAACGGCCGCTGCCCGATTCTCTTGGGAATGGGTGGAAACAACACCTCCGCTTTGATCGACAATATCAGAAATCAGAACTTTAAAGGCATCGACGGCATTTTGAGCGTCGTTCCTTATTACAACAAACCGAACCAGCGCGGAATGAAAGCCCATTTCCTGCATGTGGCTGATGTGTCACCAGTGCCGGTCGTGCTTTACAACGTGCCCGGCAGAGTGGGAGTGAACCTCCAAGCGGCTACTACTGTCGAACTTGCCCAACATCCTAACATCATTGCTGTTAAAGAAGCATCAGGCAACATGCAGCAGATTATGGAGATTTTGCGCGACATGCCAAAAGACTTCAGAGTGTACTCGGGCGACGACGGCATAACTCAGCCACTGATGGCCCTCGGCGCTGAAGGCGTGATATCTGTTGCCGCCAATGGCTATCCGAAACCATTCTGCAAAATGGTGCATAAGATGCTCGAAGGTAAAACAGATGAAGCTCTTAAACTGCATTATAAGATGCTGAGAATGAACGGCTTGATTTTCGCAGACGGCAATCCTGCAGGCATAAAAGCTCTCATGGCTCACACAGGACTATGCAAGAATGTACTCCGCCTTCCTCTGGTGCCTGCCTCTGATTCAGTGCGCCAAGAGATTGAAAATGAATACGATAACAATTTGAAATAAACTAATTTACATAAAATGAAAAAAAATCTTTTAGCAATCCTCTTCTTATTTGTTTCTTTGGGACTTTTTGCACAAGAAACAAACCTCAACAAGCTCATGCAAGAGCGTAATGAGTATTATTTTACTTTTGAATTGAATGGAAACGACAATCTTCAGAAGATTGCCCAAACAATCTCCGTTGACCGCGTCGACGGCAACGTTGTTACAGCTTACGCTAACAACAAGGAATTCGCCGAGTTTCAGCAAATGGGCTATGAAATCACACTCCAGACACCTCCTTCAATGATGTTCGAAGCAGAGATGTGGGACGGCAGCAACCGCGCGGCATACGACTGGGACCAATATCCTACATACGAGGCTTACGAAGCGATGATGTATGCTTTTCATACCGACCATCCTGACAAATGTGAGATTATCGAACTCGGCACACTCCCGAGCAACCGTAAAATTTTGATTGCACATATCAACAATGGCGATGGCACTGGCAAACCTAAGTTTTTATACACATCGACAATTCACGGTGATGAGACAACAGGCTGGATGCTGATGCTCCGCTTTATCGACTATCTCCTTGAAAATCCAACACTCCCGGAGTGCGCCAATATTCTTAACAACATTGACTTGTATGTCGGTCCTAACACCAACCCTGACGGAACATATCACGGAGGTAACAGCAATGTTAACGGTGCTACCCGTTACAATGCCAACGGTGTCGATATGAACCGTAACTATGCAGACCCTCATGGCAGCGCACATCCTGATGGTAATCCGTATGCTCAAGAGACTGAATGGTTTATGCAGTTTGCACAGGATAATAATTTCGTGATGGGTGCTAACTACCATGGTGGTGCAGAGGTTATGAATTATCCTTGGGACAATACTTATACACTTCACGCAGATGACGCCTGGTATCAGCTTATCAGCCATGAATATGCTGACCTTTGTCATGTACAAAGCTCAAGCTATATGACAGATTACAACAACGGTATCACCAACGGCGCTCAGTGGTATATGATCGGCGGCGGTCGTCAGGACTATATGAATGGCTATGCTGAATGCCGCGAGTTGACAATTGAGTGCTCAAACACAAAATGTCCGAATGCCAGCCAGATGCCTAACTTCTGGAATATCAACAAAAACTCTATCTTCGCTTTTGTAAACCAGTGCTTGAACGGTATCCACGGCACAGTGGTCAATGCTGAATCAAAAGCTCCGATAGGTGGCGCAACAGTCACTATCGTGGGTCACGATGACCAGTATTCAACAGTGTCGACACAGCTTCCTGGCGGCGATTTCCACCGTCCGATCAAAGGTGGAACCTACAACGTGAGAATCTCAAAGAATGGCTATGAGACATACGAGACACAGGTTACAGTGGCTGATGGAGCAGCTGTTACATTAGACGCACAGCTGGTGGCCCTCGAAGGTATCGTCGCCGATTTCACCGTTGACGCCACAGCAGTTGCAATTGGCGGCACAGTGCATTTCACCGACAATTCATGGGGCGCACAGCTCGTGAGCTGGAATTGGGAGTTTGAAGGCGGCACACCTGCAACGTCTACAGAAACAAATCCTACAGTGACATATAATGCAGCAGGCACATTCGACGTGCGTCTCACAGTGACCAACGCTGAAGGCGATAGCGACACCAAGTTTATGCCTAACTACATCTCAGTAGTGGAAGCCTATAACATGCAGAACGGCACCATAACCACTTGTGACGCAATGTTCTACGATGATGGCGGCCCGAGTGCAAACTATGGCGACAACAAGGATTTGACAATGACATTCCTGCCAGCCACAGAAGGCGGCATCATCGAGGTCGAATTCCAGTCGTTTGAATCCGAAACAAACTACGATTTACTCTATATTTACGACGGAACTTCAACATCGGCACCACAGATCGGACAATACAGCAGTAACGCCAATCCTGGCACGGTGACAGCTACTAATGCAGAAGGAGCAATCACATTCCGATTCACCTCTGACAACAGCGTTAACAGAGAAGGTTGGGCAGCTCACGTGCACTGCCTTGGCGTTTCGAATCCATTGGAAGCTACAGCATACGCTTCACATGACCAGATTTCGCTTAGTGGTACAAACACACTGTATGTGAGTGCGGCAGGCGGTTCGGGATCATATACCTACTCATGGTCACCAGCCGACAACCTCGACGATGCCACATCACAGACCCCGGTGTTCACCCCAACAGAAGCAGGCGAATACACATATACAGTGACCGTCAGCGACGGAACGGAAACAACATCAGCATCAGTGACTTTCACAGTCGTTGACGACACCAATGTTGATGAGCTCGGGAGCGAGAACGTGACTACTTACCCGAATCCGGCTTCTTCAGTCATCAATATCAAAGGCTTAAACAGCTTCGCAAATCTTAAGGTTGAGGTTGTGAACCTTCAGGGCCAAGTAGTGATGACTGCCGACAACTCATTGGAAATCAATGTGAAAGATATTGAATCAGGAGTTTATTTCCTCAATATCAATTGCGATGGTAATCAAATAATTAAGAGAATTGTTGTGGAATAGTACTCCACAATAATTTTCTTTGAAAAGACGTTAAGAGATAGCTAAAAAAATCGTAATTTTGCAGCATGCTAAAAAATAGGTTTTTCTTATCGGTGATAATTTGTTTGCTGGGGTGCGCATCCTGCAGTAAATACAACAAATTGCTTAAGGGAACGGACAACGAGGCAAAGTATGAGGCAGCGTTGAATTATTATGAAAAAAAGAACTACGACCGCGCCCTTCAGCTTTTTGATGTCATGCAAGCGTACTACCGCACCAAACCGGAAGGTGAGACAATAGCTTATCTGACGGCTGAATGTTATTACCATAAGAAAGAATTTATCATAGCAAGCAGCTATTACAAACGTTTTGTGACGAGATACCCGATATCGGAGCACGCCGAAGAGGCATTGTACAAAAGCGCACTCTGTTATTATAATATCTCGCCTAAAATGACGCTCGACCAAACGGATTCTTATACGGCGATAGATGAATTCCAGAATTTTATCGACGTTTTCCCAAACAGTCCGAAAGTGGCTGACGCAAATGCCAGAATCGACACACTGCGCACCAAACTCGAGGAGAAACAATATGATATCTGCAGACTGTATTTCAAAATGGAAGAATATCAGGCAGCTATAACAAGTTATGAGACATATCTGAGAGACTATCCGACAACAAAATACCGCGAGGAAATTCTCAACAATATGGTCATTACCTATTATCGCTACGCTGAAAACAGCGTCAAGTCGAAACAGAGAGAACGTTATGAGTTGGCCCTGGAGAAATACAACACTTTGTGCTACGTGTTCCCGGATAGCGAATTCATCCCGAAACTGGAGCCGACAGTTATTAAAATTAGAGAAAGACTAGATAAATATAAATCAAATTAAGATGATAGACTTTAGAAAAGTTAAGACGGAAACAACCGCTATAACACGTCAGAAAGACCAGTTCTACGTTGGAACAGGCAACATCTACGAAACAGTTGCTATTCTCGCAAAGAGAGCAAACCAGATAGCAACAGAAGAGAAGCAGGAACTCAACAAGAAGATCGAAGAGTTCGCATCAAGCAACGACACTCTTGAGGAAGTTTTCGAGAACAAAGAGCAGATTGAAGTCGCAAAGTTCTATGAGAGACTGCCAAAACCGACTCTTATCGCCATCGACGAGTTCTTGAACGACAAGCTCTACTATCGTAATCCAAACAAGAAAAACGAAGGTGACTTCTAAAAAGATTCTGATCGGAATTACGGGAAGCATTGCCGCCTATAAGATTCCGCTGTTGGTTAGGCTTCTTAAGAAGCAGGGTGCTGAGGTTCAGGTCGTGATGACCGATGCGGCAAAAGATTTCGTAACACCACTCACGTTAGCTACGCTGAGTGGTTTACCCGTTTTATCGAAAGGCTTCGACCCTGAAACCGGCAAGTGGAACAGCCATGTGGAACTCGGTCTGTGGGCTGACCTTTTCGTGATAGCACCGGCATCAGCCAATACTATCGCCAAGATGGCAGCCGGTATCGCCGATAACTATCTGCTCACGGTGTGCCTCTCCGCAAAATGCCCTATAATGTTCGCTCCAGCAATGGATTTGGATATGTACAAACATCCAGCCACGCAGGAAAACATCCGCACACTCATCAGCCGCGGATACCGCTTCATAGCACCGTCGTCAGGTGAACTGGCATCAGGACTGTGCGGCGAGGGCAGAATGGAAGAACCTCAAGAGATTTTTAACCGCATCAAAGAATTCTTCCAAAACAAACAGCGTTTCGAAGGCAAAAAAGTGGTGGTGACTGCAGGCCCCACTTACGAAGCAATCGACCCCGTGAGATTCATCGGCAACCACAGCTCAGGCCTTATGGGCATTGAGATCGCACGCGCTTTCGCCGACCAGGGAGCAGATGTGACACTGGTCTTAGGTCCTTCGTCAATACGACCCGAAAGAAGCAACATCCAAGTGATGCCGGTGACAAGCGCCCAGGAGATGTACAACGCCACAACAGCCGCTTTCAAACGTGCCGATATCGCCGTGCTGAGCGCAGCAGTGGCCGACTTCCGACCGGAAATCGTAGCTGACCAGAAAATCAAAAAAGACCCGAATAAGGACGAGATGACACTCAAACTCGTCAAAACACAGGATATACTGAAAACACTCGGAGAAAACAAAAAAGACAACCAGATCCTTGTGGGCTTCGCACTCGAAACCGAAAACGGAATCGAGAACGCAAAGAAAAAACTGCATACCAAAAACCTCGACATGATCGTTCTAAATACGATGAATGAAGCTGGCGTTGGTTTCAAAACAAAGACCAACAAGGTCAACATCATAACCAATGACGACGAAGTGCGCGACTACGAGCTTAAACCGAAAAGCGAAGTGGCTCAAGATGTGCTCGACGCTGTCTATCAACTACTTGCAAAACAATCATTATGAAAAAAATCATTCCGATATTGTTCCTAATATGCTTCTTGACTCAAAATGTGCGAGCCCAGGAGTTTAATCTCACAGTGACGGTCAACACAAAACAAGTGTCAGGTACCGACCAACGTCTGTATGAATCCTTACAGGAAGCGGTGACAAACTTCATGAACACCCGTATCTGGACAAACATCAAGTTTGAGGAACAGGAACGTATCGAAGGCTCGATGGTTATAGTGGTGAAAAGCAGGGATGGCAACGCCATTAACGGCGAACTGAACATAGGTCTGCGCCGCCCAGTGTATAAATCAGGCTACAATAGCCCCATTCTGAATTACATCGACGCAGATTTCAACTTCAGCTACATCGAGTCACAACCACTTGATTTCAACGAGAATTCATATATGTCGAACCTGACGTCGATGTTGGCGTTTTACGCCTATTACAGCCTCGGTTTGTATTTCGACACCTTCGGACTTTATGGCGGCGATGAGATGTTTAGAGCCGCCGACCAGGTCGTTACACAGGCACAAAGCTCACCTGAAACCGGCTGGAAGGCATTCGACAGCTACAAAAACCGCTATTGGCTGCTCGAAAGCTTTACAAACCCGGCATATCGCCCGTTGCGCCAGTTTATCTACGAATATCACAGACTCGGTCTCGACGTGATGGGTAGCGGTAAGGTCGATGACGGACGCGCCACGATGACAAAGTCGCTGGAATATCTGAAATCTGTTTACAACAGCAAACCGAATCTGTATTTCCTTCAGATCCTCAACGATACAAAACGCGACGAATGGAAGAATGTTTACTCCGCCGGACCACAGCAGGAACGCACCAAAGCCGTTAATATCTTCCGCGATATCGACCCGACTCATGCCGAAGAGTATGAGAATCTGTTGAATGCCAAACCGAAATTTTAAATAAAATGTTAAAGCACCTTTCCATCAGTAATTATGCTTTAATAGATTCATTATCAATATCTTTTGATGATGGATTTAGCGTTATCACAGGTGAGACCGGTGCAGGAAAATCAATACTTCTTGGTGCTTTAGGCTTCGTACTCGGCGAGCGTACCGATACAAGCATTATGCTCGATGAGACAAAAAAATGCCTGGTAGAAGCGACGTTTGCCATTGACAACGATCGTTTTAAGACATTTTTTGATGAAAATGACCTCGACCTCGATGAAGAAGTGATTTTGAGACGTGAACTGTCGCCGACAAAGAAATCAAGAGCTTTTATTAACGACACCCCGGTGACGGTCCAGCAGCTGAAAGAACTCGGAAACCAATTGGTTGACATACATTCGCAACATGACTCGCTGCTGCTGACAAATGCCGATTTCCAGCTTGAAATAATCGACAACGCAGCCGACAACAACGCGTTGCTCACCGAATACCAATCTGTTTTTCACAAATTCGTCACATTACGCAATGAACTGAAATCTCTTCGGGAAATGGCTCAAAAGAACGTCGCTGAAAACGATTTCCTGACCTTCCAGCTTGATGAATTGGTGAAAGCCGACTTGCAAGACGGCGAATATGAAGAGGTCGGTCAGCGATTGGAACTGCTCGAGAACGCTGAGGAAGTGAAAACCTTATTGGCACAGTCGCTGAACACTTTAAGTGAGTCAGAATATTCAATTTTGAATCAACTAAATGATTTGAAATCAAATGTTGATCATTTGAAGAAATACATCCCTCAGGCAGAGCAGTACCTTGAAAGGATTGACTCCGCGAAAATCGAGCTTAAAGACATAGCGCACGACCTTGACAATTTGCAGGATAGCACACAATTCGATGCTGATTCGTTAAATGAGATTCAAGAGCGTTTCGACCTGATTCAGCGCCTGATGATGAAGCATCATGTGAGCGATTATGCCGAATTGTTGGCGATTAGAGAAGATTTGCGGCATAAAGTCGGTGCTTTTGCAAATATCGATGAGGAAATCGCAAAGAAAGAACAGGAAGTTAAATCTTGTGAAAAAGAATTGACAAAACTCGCTGATAATCTGTCGGATAAGCGCAAAAAAATCAAGGTTTCGTTTGAGAAATCAGTAACGGAGATAATAAGACAGTTAAAGATGCCGCATGGTGTGTTTGAAATAGAGATTTCTGAAAGCCCTGATTTCAGCGTTAGCGGCAAAGATAAGGCCCGCTTCATGTTCTCGGCAAACAAAGGCATCGCTCCTGACGATATGAGCCGCGTGGCTTCAGGTGGTGAGCTTTCCCGCTTGATGCTCGCCATCAAGGCTGTGGCAGCAGAAAACAGCTATATCCCGACTTTGATTTTCGATGAAATCGACACTGGCGTTTCAGGCGAGGTGGCGTCTAAACTCGGCGACATCATGCAACAGATGGGGGAGAGCCTCCAGATTGTCTCGATAACACACTTGCCGCAAATCGCGTCAAAAGCCAAAAACCATTTCTTCGTCTATAAAGACGAGAACGCACAAAAAACACGCTCATGCATCAGACAACTGTCTCACAATGAGCGCGTTACGGAAATAGCTAAAATGCTTTCCAACGATAAAATAACCCCGGAAGCTATAAAAGCCGCCGAGGTTATTTTAGACGCCAGTCACTAGTCTTTAGTGGCCAACATTATAGTCTAAAGTCTAAAGACTTATCTAAAGATTTCCTTGTATTTCAACTCCTTGATAGTCCCGTACTTTTCAAGTGCCTTCACGTCGAACTGTTTCTTGTTTCCAGACATCATGATGACAATCGGGCGGTCGGCGATGAATTTCTTGTAGAAATCGTAAACGTCTTTGTACTCTGTCTTCTTGATGATGTTGGTGTATCCCATACGCGGGTCGTGGTCGTAACCCTCTTCAAGCCAGGTGCTCACCTGTGAAGGAAGACTTCTGAAACCTACGTAATCGGATGCGCGTGACATAATCAAAGCGTCTTTCGAGGCGTTGAACTTCTCAAGTCGTTCAGGCATATCGGTGACGAGACCGCGCAAAACGTCGATACCCTCGTTGGTCTTGTCGGACTGTGTTCCGAGATAGGTGTATAAGAAGCCTGGCTTTCTGTTGAGATGGTCGCTCGTGAAATAACCGTATGCTGTGTATCCTAACGAACGGAATTCTCTAACCTCTTGGAAAACAATTGAGTACATGTCGGTGCCGAAATATTTGTTGAACACCATAGCGACAGCTTTCTCCTCCTTGTTTAATAACTCGCTCGGAACATGCATGTAGATGTTGCTCTGACGGAACTTCTTGTTATGTGCGATAAACACCTGGTTGTCGGTGTATGTCTTCTCTGTCTTGAAGCTCTTTTCAGATTTGACGACATCGTCCTTTACAAGGTTATGTTTCTTTAATGCATTGATAACTTTCTGATTGTCAATGTTTCCGATGAATAACACTTCTCCGTTGTAGTTGAGGGCGTTGTCGACCTCACTCAACAGTTCTGCACCGCTGCGTTTCTTCCATTGTTTGAGAGGCGTCTCGGCGAGATAATATGATTTCTCGCCATAGAGAGTGTATTGGCGCACTGCTTCTGCCCATTCTGAAGCGTCTTCTTTCACTGTCTTGTCATTCATTGCCTCATTCTCGTAGATGATGCCAATCTTCTTCTCATCGTTGGCAGGTTTGTAAATTTTTTCTTCGCAAAGAGCGAGAATCTGGTCTAAATCCTTCTCGAAACCTTCTATAACGACGTTTGTGTTGCTTTGGCTTGCGCTGATATAAATCATGGCTCCAAGTTTCTGAAGTTCAAGGCTTAACTCCTCGAAACTCTTATTTTCGGTGCCCTGCATCTCAAAATAGCTGATTGCGCGGTTGAGGTCAGGATCGTCGATGGTGCCGTAATTGTGGGTGATGGTCAGATTGAAGATGTCGTTATATGGATTCTTTGTGGAAATCATTGTAAAACAATCGTTTATCTTGTTGATTGTGACGTCTTTTTTGAAATCAACAACCTGAGGTTTCACTTCTGGAACTTCTTGAGCCTCAATCATCATAGCGAAATCTGACTTGGCATCGGTGTTCTTGGCCTCGATAGCTTTCCAGTTAGGCTTGTCAACCTTGTCTTTTGGAGCTGAACCCATCTTCGAACGGATGTCGAGATAGTCGTCGCCGAAATATTTGTTAGCGATAGCGATGATTTCTTCTTTTGTGATGCTCTTAATGCGTTCAGTTTCAGCGAGATACTCGTCGTAGGTCATTCCGCGCTGCTCGAGTTCGAGGAAGAGATTTGCCAAACGTCTGAGGCTTTCAACTTCCAGTTCGCGTTCTTTCAGCATATTGACGCGGATAGCTTCGAAGAGGTCGTCGCTAAACTCGCCATTTTTGAGTTTGTCGAGGCTTGCGAAAACGAATGCCTCGGCTTTCTCGTGTGACTGTCCGATGAGTTTCGGGACGTAGAGGATGACGTTGGCGCCGTGGTCTTCGAGTGAGATCGGCATGAGCATGGCCATCATGATGTTGCCATCAAGCATGTCTTTGTCCATGATGCCTGTTTCGCCGTTGCTGAAGATGCTGCAGGCGATGCTGAGCGGCAGGTAATCAGGGTCGGAAATCTTAACACCTTTCCAAGCAAGAGCACCGATTTTAATAGGTGTCATCCTCACTTCTCTCAGTGTCTGGCCTTTAAACTCAGGCAAGGTGAACTCGGGCTGGGCAGGGATTTCGCCGCTGCGCCAAGTGCCGAATTTCTCAGCCACCATAGGCTCAATCTCCTCAATGTTGAAGTCACCGACGAGGATGAGAGTCATGTTGTTGGCAACGTAATATGTGTTGAAAAATTCGCGCATCTTTGAGGTCTGCGGGTTCTTCAGGTGCTCTGTCAAACCGATGATTGGACGACCGTATGGATGCTCGCCGCAGATTTCTTTGAACATGTATTCCTGAAAGGCGTTGATAGGTCCGTCACCGTACATGTTCTTCTCCTCATAAACGGTCTCAAGCTCGCTCTGGAAGAGACGGAACACAGGGTAGCGGAAACGCTCGGCGTAGACGTCCATCCACTTGCCAATCTGGTTGGCAGGGAAGAAGTTGTAATATATCGTCTGGTCGTATGATGTGCCAGCATTCAGACCCTCACCGCCCATCTTGGTGAGAATCACGTCGACCTCATTCGGGATGGCATAGTCTGTCGATGCAATCGACAACTCGTTGATTTTCTTCTGGATAGCAGCACGCTCATTGAGATCTGTCGTCTCATGCAGCTTGTCGTACATGATGTCGATGCTGTCGAGATACACCTTTTCAGCCTCCCAGTTGATGGTTCCAATCTTATCGGTGCCCTTGAACATGATATGCTCGAAATAGTGAGCCATACCTGTGGCATCAAGAGGGTCGTTCTTACTTCCGGCATGCACATAAACAGCGCCGTAAGCCTTCGGTGAGCTGTGGTCCTCGCACATCACCACCTTCAATCCGTTGTCAAGCTTCGTGGTCTTGACCTTCACCTGAGCACTCATCACATTGACACTCAGGACAATAACTAATGCTAATAATAATCTTTTCATCTTTTAACTTTTATCTTTTAACTTTATTATATCTTCTATCTTAATCCCATATAATTCCATTTTCTTCAGGAACTCGGGTACTTCATTTTCCATAAATTCTTTTTTCTGTTCCAAAAGAATCTTCTCTTTTGCGTCCTCGCAGACGTAGAATCCTATTCCGCGTTTGGTCGCGATAATCTCTTTCATCTGCAGTCGTTCGAAGGCGCGCATCACCGTGTTGGGATTCACCCCCAACTCAACGCCGAGCTCGCGCACCGACACCACACGGTCGCCGCTGCGAATCTCACCGCTGAGGATGCGCTCGCACACATGATCGTATATCTGCAGATATATCGGTTTATGTCCGTTAAAATCCATAATCAGTATTTTTGAGTTTTAATTTTACGATAAACGCCCCAAAGCAACAGAGCTGAAACGATTATTTCGGTATAGATAGCCACATTCATCATGATGCGAATTATGCGTATGACGAATTCTGTGACATTATCTTCATTTAGCTGCTCGAAATATTGGACGAAAGCCTCATTGTTCGCGACATAGTTGATGAAAAGTATCATAAAAATGATTGATAAAAAGATGAGAATGCCAATCATCTTGCCGGTTTTGCGTTTTTTGAAGATCATGTTTCCAAACATGAATATTGATGAAAGCATCAATATGCCAAGACAACTTAAAGCCCTCATGAATGCAGGAGACAAATTGTTGATGAATATCGGCCACGTGTCATCTAACATTATTTTCGTACTCTGCTGCTCAATGGTATATTCGATTTGTGAGAATTTGTTGAAATAAATTGATGCTGCAAAGTCTTTGTATGGTCCGTTGAAGAGGGCAAGGATGCTGTCAATTGCAAGTGAACCTGCTATATATACAATAGGTGTGACGATGACACAATATACCACCATGCTGACAAACTTCTCGAGAGTTGAGGCAGGCAACATTGCATAGCCGATGCCCTTGCGTGAATCGTTGCAAGTTTTGTAAAGCATCGCCGGAGCAATGATAATGGCTATTTTTAAAAGAGTATCAATGATGTTTACTCTCGACATCGCATCGTAAATATGCCTGGTTTCATCAGTGGGCAAAAGGGCTGTAAAAAGATATATGACTACCGGAATAGCCCACAAGATTGCCAAAGAAAGAATGAAATTCGGGAAGAAATTCAAGCCGTCGTGTTTGAGGACCTTGCCGAAACGTTGGATATCAAATGTGTTGTTCATTTCATTAAATTTTTGATGGTTTCTTTATTCTTCATTACCGCATTGAACAGCGCCTCGATGTTGACGTTGCTCTCCAGATGTTCTGTGTTAGGCATAACGTTAATGTAGCCGCCCGGCAACATCTCGGTGTAGTAGGCATCTTGTATCCTTTCTGGACCGTATTCAAAATAAATCTTGTCGATGATTTCAGCGAAGCTGGCGTTGAGAAGAACATCGTCGCGGTCGAGGATGACGATAGGGTCGATGAGGTTCTCCACATCTTTCACCTGATGGGTCGAGATGATGACAGTGGTCTCGTCGCTGCAATATTGCGAAATAACCTTACGGAATAAGGCTTTCGAAGGGATGTCGAGGCCGTTGGTAGGCTCGTCCAAGAAGAGATAGTCGGTCTGCAATGACATTGCACATGCCAACAAAGATTTCTTCTTCTGACCGTGTGAGAGCTCGTTGAATCTCTTTGAAAGGTCGACTTCAAGCTCTCCCATCAGTTTGTTGAAGAGTGCAAAGTCGTAGCGAGGGTAGAAACATCCGATTTTCTGGATGAACTTCTCGGGTGTGGTGTCCTCAGTAATCACTTCCTCAGGAAGGAAATACACGTTTTGCAGGAACTCCGGCTGTCTCATTGAAGGGGTGAGACCGTCGACTGTCACGCTACCGTGCTGTGGCTTCTGCAGACCACATATTAATTTTAATAAGGTGGTCTTACCAACTCCGTTTTCGCCCAAAAGTCCATAGATGTTTCCCTTCTGGAACTCCAGGCTGATGTTTTTGAAGACTTGCGTGTTTTTGTAAGCGAAGTCTAAGTTGCTGATTTTAATCATATTATAAAATTTTTATTGCCATCTTATCTCTGTATTAGTCATCTAATACACTGCAAAAATACAACAAATTTTTTACATGTCAAGAAAAAAATGAAAAAAAATTTTGTCATTTCGACTGAAGCGTAATAAAATGGAGCGAAATGGAGAAATCCTTATTTAACGGAATCATTTTATTGTTTACGTTAAACAAGGATTTCTCGACTTCACTTCGTTACGCTCGAAATGACAAAAAATTATTTTTTAATGCTGAGAATCACTCCCAGTGCTACTCCGAGTGCCGCTGCGAACAACACTTGCAGCGTGCCTGGCAGTAAGAAAGTGATGGTGTGGGCCGGATACCAGAACAGCGGTATCGTCTTCTTGAAAACGAAACCATACTGGATGTTCCAGTTGATTTTTTCTGCCATCGTCTGTTGTATGTTGAGCGGGCTGCTGAAGAATCCTGCCAGCGAACCGCCTGTCTCGGCGATGTGGATGTCGGTGATTTTGTGGAACGTCATAAATACCGGTGCAAACAAGGTGTTCATCAGCACGCTGACGCAGAGTGCCACGAGGAACTTGCCCCAGCTGAGGCTGCCCGCGAACCACATCGCCGCCTTTCCGTTGAGATGGAAGCCACCGTCAAGCAAGGCCACTGTTCCTGTCTTGAAGATGGTCATAGCGGAGGCAATTACGACACCTAGAACACCCCAAACGAGCATTTTCGGCACCAAACCGAAGCCGTTTTTCATGTAAACGCCTTCTTTTATTCTCAAAGAAAGCATCTCACCGAAGGTGCCGAGGATGGCAAACTTGAAGAAGCTCATCAGCAAGCCGTGATGCTTCGTCGCACTGATGAACCAGTCCCATGCTCCCGGGATAAAAGCGAAGCCGCAGATGACCGCGGCTATCGCTATGATTGTGATATAATCTGACTTTTTCATTATTTCTCTATTCTGATACGTGCGTCGACAGCCACCACGTTCTTCGGGTTGCCAAGCAACGGGTTGAGGTCCATCTCAGCGATCTCAGGAGCTGCCATCACCAAGGCGGCTACTCTTGCAATCTGCTCAGCATAGACGTCGACGTTGACTGGCTGCTGACCGCGAACGCCTTGCAAGATTTTGTATCCACGGAGGTGGGTGAGGGCTTCCTTGGCTTCATCAGCGCTGATTGGCACCAATGAGCTCTGGACGTCTTTCAAGACCTCGATGAAGATGCCGCCCAAGCCAAAGAACACCTGATGTCCGAACTTCTTGTCGCGAATGGCTCCGATGTAAACCTCAGTGCCGTCAAGCATAGGGTACATCTCCACTGCGTAGGTGTCTTTGATAGCCATCAAACGGTCAAACTCCTTGCCGACGGTCTCGATGTCGCGAACGTTCAAGGTCACGCCGCCCACGTCTGACTTGTGGACAGGTCCGACGACCTTCATCACGAGAGGATAACCCACCTCGTTGGCGAAGTCCAATGCCTGCTGTTTCTTGTCGACGACGCGGATCTGTTTCTGTGCGATGCCGGCTGCGTCGAGGAGTTCGTAAATCTTATCAGGAGCGATATATCCGTTCTCGCAGCTGTCGATGCACTTGCGGATGCGGGCTGTGTCGACCTTTGGCATCTCCACGTTCTCCGGCTGTGGCTTCGGAGTGTTATAGACCTTGCATATCGCGTTGCCGAGGACACATTCCTCAGGAAAGTTGATGCGGCCTTTTGCGATGAAGTCTTCAATCTCATCTTTCACGTTGATGATTGAAGGCAACACAGGGAAGATAGGCTTCTTGCAGGTCTTCATCTTCTGGTCGAGCAGGTCATAAACCTCTTTGTTGCTGAACAATCCCGGTGAGCCGAAGATGACCACTGAGAAGTCGATGTCGGTATATTCGTTTTCAACTGTGTCGATGATATATCCGAGCTGCTCGGCTGTTCCTGTTGCGAGGAAGTCGATAGGGTTACCCACTGATGAGCCTGCGAAGAGCTTCTCGAGCAATGCCGGGCTTGCCGGATGTTCTTTCAATGATGGCACTTCCATGCCGCCGTTTGAGAGCACGTCTGTCAGCATGACGGCAGGACCGCCTGCGTGTGTTATCACCGCGCAGCGTTTGCCTTTGATTTCAGGGTGCATAAACACACCGCACACTGTCGTAAGCTCCTGACGGTTCTGGCAACGAACGATACCTGCCTTGCGGAACAACGCATCGACCACGGCGTCGTTTGTGGCGAGGGCGCCTGTGTGTGATGACGCTGCGCGGCTGCCTGCTGCCGAGCCACCAGACTTGATAGCTGCGATATGGCATCCTTTGTTGATGAGGCTGCGCGCGTGTTTCAGCAATCTCTGCGGGTTACCGATCTTTTCCATGTAAAGCATGATGACATGGCTCGACTTCACTGGGTCGAAGGTCTCGTCGAGGTGTTCGAGCACGTCCTCGATGCCGAGCTGGGCACTGTTGCCTACAGCCCACACGCTGTTGAACTTCAGTCCGTTGCTCATGCCGTATTCCTTGATGAACACTGCTGTTGCGCCTGAACCAGTGATGAAGTCGACTCCATGAGGGTCGAGGGTCGGGATAGGGGTGTCGAAGCATCCTGCGTAGTTCACGTTGAGGAAGCCTGTGCAGTTAGGGCCAATCAGGCTGCCGCCGACGCTGTTGATGGTGTCGACGATATGTTTCTCGATGGCCGCGCCCTCAGCGTTCTCCTCCGAGAATCCTGCACTGATGATGATGAAGCCCTTGCAGCCTTTCTCTTTTGCCAAAACATCGACGGTCTGTGCGCAGAACTTGGCTGCGATGCAGATGATGGCGCAGTCTACATTCGGAAGCTCGTTGACGCTGGCGTAGCATTTCACGCCCTGCACCTCAGTCTCTTTCGGGTTCACCGCGTAGACAGGACCTCTGAAAGGGCTCTCAAGAAGGTTTTTCAAAGCTTTTCCACCAGGTTTGTGGATGTCACTCGACGCACCGCACACCACGATGCTCTTCGGATTTAAAAGTTCTCTTGCAATCATATATCTGTATTTTTAATTTGTTCAAATTTTCTGCAAAAATACAGATATTTCGTGGATTTTAAAAATTAATTTTCACCTTTTTTAATGAACCACAATCTTCCTAGACAATGCTTGTCCGTTTTCAAAAATGATTTGAATTATCGCCAAGCCTTTGTAATCTTGTAAATCAAGATTAATTTGTTCGGAATTGCAGGATTTGTAAAACAACAAGTTGTGCCCAGTATAGTCATATACCGAGATGTGTTCTATCAGTTGTTTAGAAGCAATTTCAACTATTCCATTTGATGGATTTGGATATATTTGAATATCTGCATCATACACTTCTGATAATTCCGTAATAATGCTGACTTTATCAATATTTATGGTGTTATGGATGTCGAAAATATAGGTCGGATATGTTGCTGTTATGCTATAAAACCGCCCAATTTCACCTGTTGCACTGATATTGTCACCAACATGGATGGTGTCTTGACCGACAATTAAAAGCCCCGACGTGGCATCTGTAAACGGACCTGTTCCTATAAAGTAATCATCTTCATTATTGACAATGACGAAAAACGGTTCTTGCTGATAATTGTGGTATGTTTGTATTGTCAATGTACCAGAAACAGTGCTCGTTCCGAAGGTGTTGGCATTTATGCTATCAAATGCTATTTCCATATATGGAGTTATTCCATTGCCAAGGAACATGTGCGTTGTGGTAAAGAATCCTATAACTTCAATATTGAATGGCAGTGTGTCATTTTCGATAATACATTGTGTTTGAGAATAATCCCATTGTTGAGGGTTTTCAACAAGATATTCATCATTATTATCAATAATAGCACACCTCATGCCAATGGGTGGAGCTGAACTTATTGAGGGATTTCCAACAGTGATAATTGGCCCGACAATATTTCTTTCACCAGTTGTTTCCATGGAAAGTGTCTCAAAAGTGTTAAAAGGAGCTCCGAACAAATCATAGTGAGTGTTCCCGAAACCTTGGATATTTGAATTGACATTGTCTCCCCACATAGGTGAGAAGAAATCTTCATTATGAAGTTTGTCTTTGTTTGTAAGATAATATGTTTCATTATTTTCCGAAAACGAAAGATATTTAGTGTCTCCACATGGAGTGAATAAACAAAGCTCGTCATTAGCGACTATAACTCCATTTGCTGTGGCTTCAATGGCATACGGAATAACTTGTGTCAATTCAAGAATTGGGAGGTCATAATCAGGCCAATATTCAGCTATGCCAACCATGGTATAAGCTCCACTGTTGAGAGTCATTCCATTGAAGATAATTGGGAAATTCGTTTGCAAAACCCCGTTTATTGCGAGATAACAGGCATAATCTGGTGCGACATTACAATTTATTATGGCGTATTGAGAAAACCAACTAATAAATCCTGTTCCATAACTATATGTAGCACCAACCAGTTTTTGAACATCAATAACATTAAATACCTCCCCATTTCCGTCTTCCATCTCCTTAATATCTCCAATAACCGAAATCTCATTTCCAATTGCAATAGTGTCATAATGTATAACCAAATCTTCCAGATATGGATTCGGCCAGTAGTTGTCAACCATCACGTAATATGTTTCGCTATCGGTTGTTATGGCGAAACGGGTGTCGCAGACATTCTGTTCGAAATATGGAGCCGCAATGCGGTTCACCACGCCGGTTATGGTGTCCTGGGCGAAACTGCAATATGCAGTTGCTAATATTATTAATAAGGTAAAGGTTTTTTTCATAACTGATTGAGTTTTAATGGTTAAACCATTTGTTTTATAATGGTCCCGCAAAAATATAAATTATTTTTGAGAAAAACAAATAATTATGAAAAAATTGTATGAGAGGTTTTATGAATCTCTTATTCAAACTGCCGGGACAACGAATCTTATCGCCTGCCGCTTATTCTCAACGACGATTCTTTTCCCCTGCAAAATCTCACCGTCCAATGAGACGCAAAATCCCTTGCCGCCTTCAATCACAACCTGTTTCGCCCTGCGGTATACGATGATATCCTTGAACTTCGGATTGTCGAGATGAGTCCCGTGGGTATAAGATTTTTTCAGCAATGCGAATTTTATTCTTGAAACAGGCTTGATAAGGCAAACCTCCAACCAACCGTCGTCGTTCAACGAACGGGGTGCGCATTTGTAGCTGCCGCCCACGTATTTGCCGTTGGCAATGGTGCAGAGGCATATCTTACCTTCGTTTAGCTTCTCACCGTCAGCGTAGACGGTGCATTTTGTGCGCATCCCTGTCAAAAATGCCCGCAACACCGCGATAGGGTAGCACATCTTGCCTCCGATGATGGGGTAACGGCGTATTTTATGCATCACTTTAGCCACCACCGAGTCAAGTCCGAAATGCGTGGCGTTGATGGCAAACCGCCCGTTGACCTGCATGATGTCGATACGCTTCTCGGTGCCGTGCATGGCGTTCTCAACATTTTTAAATGCCTTTAAATCAGCATAATATTTAATGTAATCGTTGCCGCTGCCGTAAGCTAACACGGCCAAGCTCGCGTTCGGGTAACCGTAGATGCCGCTCGCCACCTTGTTGAGCGTACCGTCGCCGCCACAAGCGTAAAACCGCACTTCCTCATCGGGACGAGCCTCGAGGTATTCCTTTATCTGACTAACGTTGTCTTTCGCCGAATTGGGTGTAAATAATTCATAGTCAATAGCTTCGCTTTCGTTGGCAATCGCTTTCTTCACCTCTTCGAGACACGAATGCTCGCCTGCAACAGTATTAACGATGAAAATATGCTTCATTCTCCTTCCCAAATTTTTGCAAAATTAGGAAATAATCTTAAAAAAACAAATCAAATTTTAAATCTTTAAATCTTAAATTTTGAATTTTAAATCTTAATAACCGCGTATGTGACGACTTTCCCGTCTCTTTTTATCGCAAAATGCCACTCGTCGTCAACCTTTTTGCGATAGATGCGCAGCACATTGCCCTCCAAGCTTTCCGCCTCGTAATGAATCTCTAACTCTTTGATAGTCATGTCTTCCAACTCCTTAACGGAAAATGAGTCGAGCACCATCATGCAGTATTTGGTGTTGTTGGTGTGACGTGATATGTCGATGTCGCAAGCGCGGATAGTCTTCTCGTAAACGAAATCGTCTTCTGTGAAGTCGTCTTTGAACCTCATGAATGTCGGCTCGCAGGCTTTCTCAGGAAGGAATTGGATGTCGGGGTAATGCACACTTTCGGTCTTGCGCAGGCGGCGAGTATCCTTATCCAAAATCACCCATTCGGCGACGCTGTTCACTGCAGGCTCCATGTCTGGTTTCAAAATCTGATAAGAACGGAAGCATCGCAACGTTTCAGGTCCCGACGGCCAGGTCTTTAAAATCACGTCGTCGTGGTCTTTCACAACGCTCTTGAACTCGAATTTTATGCGGCGGACGACCCAGAAGGCGTTGTCGCGTTCCCCTAATGTGGGCTGGTCGATGCCGAGTTGCATGGCGTTGGCGTCAGCGAGCTCCTCAAACAAGGTCTGCATCATAAAAGGACTCAGCCTGTTCACGCTGTCGCAATAACTCGACCACACCTTGAATTCTCTTGAAAACTGGTTATGTTCCACTCTTTTAACTTTACTCTTTTAACTTTTAACTCTTCTTTGTCTCACTGCCTCGAACGTCACAATAGCTGTCGTCACGCTCACATTGAGCGAGTCGGCGATGCCGTTCATCGGGATGATGATGTTCTGGTCGGCGGCGTCAACCCACTGCTGCGAGATGCCCGTCGCCTCCGTTCCCATCACTATGGCAGAGGCTTTTCTGAAGTCGGCGTCCAAATAATCGATTGAAGCTTTCAGATATGTGCAATATATCGTTATCTTATTGTCTTTCAGCCACTTGATGCATTCTTCCGACGAGCATGCGAACAACGGAACTGAGAATATGCATCCCACGCTGGCTCTGATGGCGTTCGGGTTGTACAAATCTGTCCTCTGGTCGGCGATGATGACGGCGTCAACGCCTGCCGCATCGGCGGTGCGCATTACAGCACCGAGGTTTCCGGGTTTCTCCACGGTCTCGAGCACTATGATGAGCGGGTTCTTTTTCTTTGGTTTAAACTGTTGTAAATCAGCGTATTTTGGTATCGCTACGGCAAGAAGTCCGTCGCTGCCTTCACGGTAGGCTATCTTCTCGAACACCTCCAACGAGACTTCCTCAACCGAGCGCGCCGTTATCGCTGCACCATCCCGAGCAATATCTGAACATACAAACAGCGTGTCCACCTCAAAGCCGCAGGCGACGGCGCGCTCGATCTCACGGCGGCCCTCAATGAGGATTCGGTTCTGCTCACGACGCTCCGAAGCCTTCTCCAACTTGATGATATTCTTGATTTTAGGGTTGGTCTTGCTCGTTATCATGCCTTGGCCTCCTTCTTTCTTAACTGCGAGAAAATCAAGCCGACGACGACCATCACAATACCCAAAATCTTGTTTGTCGACAGCATCTCAATACCTAAAATGAAGCTGAAAATGCCAGTAAACACAGGGATGAGATTGCTGTAGACGTTGGCTCTCGACGCACCGAGCTTGCTGAAAGCGTAAGCCCACAATGAGTATGCGACGGCGCTGCAAAGCGTTCCGAGGCATACCAACGGCACGATGTATGCGCCAACGTTGCCGAAATTCGACGGCTCAAACTGCTCCATTATTATCGTCAGCGGAATGAAATAAATCATACCGATGATATTCTGCATCCAAGTGATTGTCAATGGCTTATAAAGCTTTGTGAGCTTTGCCAACGAGATGGAATAACCCACCGCCACGACCACCGCGCTGAACAGGAAGAGCACTCCTTTTGGAGATGCCACAAATTCAAGGTCTTTGTTAATGAGCATCACCATCACGCCAAAGAACGACACTATGAGACCTAAAATGTTCATCGGCGAGAGTCTTTCCTTCAGGAAAACCGACGCTGCGATAGGTGTCACCAGCGGAATCATCGCGATGATGGCGGATCCGATGATAGGGGAGGTGTTTTTCAAACCGTAACCCTCGAAAATGAAGTACAGAAACGGCTCAAACAACGCCGCCAAGGCAAACAACCCAAGGTGTTTCCGCTCGACTTTCTCATTTAACTTGAACATGAAAAGTATCGCTGTGAAGAATATCGTAGCGATAACCAGACGTAGGAAAATCGTTGCTGTGGGGTTCAGGTTTCGGTACACCTGCGTCGACCAGATGAACGATAACCCCCAGATAACCATGGCGATAACGCCTGCTATGTGAACTATGTAATTTCTATTTTTCATGGCGCAAAAATAGATAAAATAATTGTTTCTTCGTTCAAAATAATTTTGTATTTTTGTAGTTTGATAGTTGTGAAAATGAAAAAAATTCTGAAATATCTGTTATATCTTATAATTGCATTCGTAGGTCTGCTCATCGCGATGAATGTTTTTGTGCCGGTTTATGTCTTCGACGAGCCGGTGCCTTTTCATGGCGATTATCTGCATAACCCTTATCAGGATATCGACTCAACCTATTGGAAATGCTGCAATTTCCATGGTCATACGCGTCAGTATGGCGGCGTCACCAACGGTAGAAATAACGGCAATGCGGTTTACGACAGCATGTACCGTCTTTTCGGCTACGATCACGTCGGAATTTCCGATTATAACAAGGTGAACGGCTATGAAAACGGTCGCGACCCGGGTTTTATCCCTGGCTATGAGCACGGCTACAATGTCTGGAAGACGCATCAGGTGTGTCTCGGCACAAAAAAAGTGCGCCGTATCGACTATTTTTTCTATCAGACGTTGAGTCATAAACAGCACATGCTCAACAGGTTGGGTGAGCAGAACAGGGTGGTTGCGGTGGCACATCCGAGCTTCGTCGACGGCAGTTATAATGTCAGCGACATGAAATATCTCAGCAACTATAAGGTTTTGGAGGTTTTGAACGGCTTTGTCAACTCGCCTGAGTACTGGGACATGGCGCTTTCCAACGGTCATCTGGTGTATCTCATTGCCGACGATGACACTCATGATGTGCTGAAAGTCAATGATATAGCGCTGAAAATCACTTATCTCAACGCCAAAGACAATGACGCGAGCCAGCTTTACGACGCTCTTCTTTCGGGCAAGGCAGTGGGTGTCGACTTCTACCTCGACCGCGAGGAACAGATGGATTGCAAGGTGAAACGCTTCAAACGCGATATACCTTATTTAAATTGTGCCAAACTTAATGGCAACGATTTTATGGTAAGCGTAACCAAACCAATAAATAAGGCTGAGTTTATAGGCCAAGGAGGCACTGTCTTGAAATCAGAATGGCATGACGACGCAGACTCGGTCTTCCGTGCTTCATATAAAATTCTGCCTACCGACCAGTACGTCCGCACCGTCCTGACATTCTTTGACGGCACCACCATGTGGCTTAATCCAATCACCCGCCACGAGAGTTCGGACATCATAAAACAACGCCTCGACCACGTCTCTTACATCTGGACAGCTGCGTTGTGGATGGTTTATCTTGGCATCATCTTGGTTATTGTCAAGCTGGTGCAAAAATACACGCAGAATAAAAAAGTACACGCAGAGTAAATTTTTTTACACGTAGATAACAACGAATTACACGCAGAATAAAGTTTATGTCGTGTCAAAAGTCTATTTTTGCCGCTTCCAATTTTATTACTAAAAAAGATAAAAAAAAGATGAAAACAACGGCAGAAAAACTGAAAGACTTTGTCATGTTTGCGGCAATAGCGCTCGCGCTATTGCCGCAAACAATGAACGCTCAAAACGACACGTTTTTCCGTGGCGGTTTTGGCGACAACATCAACAATCGTGACATTGACATTGTGTATGGTTTGTTGAACGACCCATTCGGAGAAGCCCCGACACCTTACGGCTTCGACCCTACACAAGGGTCATCATTGCCACTCGGAAGCGGATTGCTGATAATGTTGGCAGCTGGCGCAGGTTACGCCATCGCTCGCAGCAAACGCTCACTGAAAAAGACTTCCGCCTTGTTGTTGGCTTGCGTGATGACGCTCACACTAACACAATGCGGTAAAAAGTTGCAAACAATAACCACAAATGGAGAAACCGTTAACATCACACTTAATGTAGGCAATGGCGGCAGACATGTCATCGAGCCGGGTCCTGGCTATGTGCCTATCACTTATGAGGCAGGCGATGTCATGTACGTCGGCAATGGCGGTCTCTATGCCGGTAAGTTGACATGCAGCGTCAACGACGGACCTTTCGTAGGCAATATCACTGTCAACGACCCTACTGACGACCTGTATTTCTACTTCCTTGGAGGTTTGGTAACCAAAGACCTTGAGCCTGGCACAGAGTCTTTGACTGTCGATATTTCAAACCAAAGCAGCAAACTCCCTGTACTCTCAATGGGACGCGCTGAATATATCGAAGGACAGACAAGCTTTTATTGCGGCCTGACCAACAAATGCGCCTTGGTGGAGTTTGATTTTGCTGAAGGTACAAACAAGAAGGTGAAGATTAGCAATATGCTGTGCGAAGCTAAAATTGATTTTACCAATAATTCAATAGCTCCTACCGAAAAACTGGATGCCATTTCACTTTATTCATTTAATGAAACAGAAAAATGGGGAATTCTGTTGTTAAGTGATGTGGAAAGAAAATCAATGGGAATGGTGTACAACAGAACTGATTATTATTCGTATACAGGTCCTGATGTTGAAATCGATATCTATGATTATTACGATGGAGTTACAGTTCCCGCCTTGTCGGATAACAACAATTTCCTTTACGGAAATAACGCCATTGCGGTGGATAATTCCGCAAATAACAAGAATAACAGGGTCTTTGTCGTAAGCGCTAATGGCAATGCGGTCCGTTTTGCTCCAGGCAATTTGATGTACAGAAAATCTACTGGTGAATGGAGTTTCATGGAACACCAATATGATGTTGTTGAGACTACTTCTGTTGAGGTTGGTGAAGATTATGCATTACAGGATGTTGTTGACCATTTTGGTTGGGGATGCACAGGATTCCAGGATTCACAGTATGGAATTTTGCAAAACTATTATATGCCATATAGTACTAATCATACAAATTCCAATGCATATTATGGACCTACAGGGTCTCATGGATTGTCTGTAATGAACAAATCTGATTGGGGTGCAGTTGCCAATGATGCAAACCTTGGCGGTCACGATGACTGGCGTTTGCTTACCAAAGACGAATGTGATTATTTGTTGAAATATAGATTAAATGCATTGGGGAAAAGAGCTTCAGCACAAATATATAAACCCAAAATAGACCCATATTATCAAAATGGAATGATGTTTTTCCCGGAAGATTGGATTAATGACGGTACGATTAATACATATGTGACTGCATGGAATAACAATATATTTGATGATTTTACTGCTTTGGCAACTTTTCTTGAGAGTAATGGAGCAATATATTTGCCAGCTGCAGGTTATCATGAAGTGACTAGTGGCAAAATGAAAGTAAAATCCATTAACAGCAGTGGTTATTACTGGCTGTCTACTTATTACAATGACGTTGCAGCATGTTGTTGGTATATCTCAGGAAGCTCAGGCATAGATGTGAAGTTTAAAGCCAGATCTTTAGGTTATTCAGTCCGTCTTGCCCGCTAGTTGATGACATTGATAATTAACATAAAAAAAGCTCGGTTTTAAGCCGGGCTTTTTTATTCATTTCACAACATATTCTTATAGCGAGAAATGTGGGATCGGTTCCAGCTTGAACAGATTCTTGGCGTGCTTGTCGTCAATCTTTGCCTTGATAACCGGGTCTTCGCAAACGCCCGTTCTTATATATTTATCTAAGGTGGCGTAGGTGAAACCTAAATTGTCCTCGTCGCTCTTGCCGCAGAGGCCGTCAGAAGGGGTCTTTTCAACCAAGTCGATTGGCAGCCCAAGTTCTTTGCCGATAGCCTTCACCTCTTGCACTGTGAGTCCGCCGAGAGGGGAGAAGTCACCAGCAGCGTCACCATATCTTGTCGAATATCCCACCCAGTCTTCCGAGAGGTTGCAGGTGTTGGCGACACGGCCGTTAACAGACTGTGACACCGCGTATGCTGCCGTCATCCTCAGGCGTGGAGGCATGTTGATAACTGTCTGATTTGCAATGTCTTTGCCAAGTGTCTCAAGCTGTTCTTTCACCTCTTTCATGAGGGCGTTGTAGGTCTCGCCAATGTTTACACAGACATATTTTATTCCGAGATGGTTGATGAGCTTCATGCTGTCGGAGATGTCTTTTTGTATCCCGTTTGGCATTGTCACGCCGTAAACACGGTCTTTGCCGAGCGCCTCGACGCACAATCCAGCCACTATGCTGCTGTCCTTGCCACCTGAGATAGCGACCACAGCGTTACAGTCCGGACCATTCACTTCGAACCAGTCTCTAATCCATTGAACTACCTGGTTTTTAACTGTTTTTGCATCAAAATCTTTCATAATTGTATGATCTTTTTTATTTGGTCGTCTGCGGCTCAAAATCTTAAAAATATCTGTTATCTTTTAACTCTTAACTCTTAACTCTTAAACTAATCGGTCGCCTACGGCTCAAAATCTTTCAAAATCTTTTTAAAAATCTTTCAAAATCATTCAAAATATTCTTCCCAAATAATCCTAAAATCTCTCTTTTAACTCTTAACTCTTAACTCTTAACTCTTATCTTTTAAACTAATCGGTCGCCTTCGGCTCAAAATCTTTCAAAATCTTTTTAAAAATCATTCAAAATGTTCTTCCAAGTATTTTTTTGATTTCTGTCCTTTAGGGCATCCAAATTAATTATAATGTCTCTCTCCAAAAATTTTGCTCCCGACTCTAACCATGGTTGAGCCTTCTTCGATGGCGATAGGATAATCGTGCGACATCCCCATCGAGATCTCCTTAAACCACTCACAGCTGTTGAAATACTTGACTTTCAGGGTGGTGAAGATCTCTTTCAGGTGCTTGAATTCCTTGCGAACCTGATTCATGTCGTCGGTGTTGGTCGCCATTCCCATTACGCCGCAGATGCGCACGTTTTTCATTGATTTATACACGTCGGAATTCAAGATTTCCTCAGCTTCTTCCATGTTTAAACCGAACTTCGTCTCCTCTTCGGCGATGTGGAACTGCAACAGGCAATTGACAACAACATCATGTTTTGCCGCTTCTTTGTTGACGGCTTGCAATAAATTAAAGGTGTCGATTGAATGAATCATCTTCGCAAACCGGACTATGTATTTTATCTTGTTCGTCTGCAGATGGCCGATGAAGTGCCAGTCGATGTCCTTGGGCAAAACCTCGTGTTTGTCGCGCATTTCAAGTGCGTGGTTCTCACCGAAAACACGCTGTCCTGCATCATAAGCCTCCTGGATGTCCTCCACAGGCTTTGTTTTCGACACTGCCACCAACAAAACTCCCGAAGGGACTGTTTTTCTTACTGTTTCCAAATTTTCCTTTACCATGATGACAAAGTTTTAATGACAATGCAAAATTAGTAAAAAGTTTTTAGTTTTTAGTCGTTATTCTTTAGTTTTTTTCTTGAAAAAAAATCTAAGGTTTAAGGTCTAAAGTCTAAAGTCTTTTTTGTATATTTGCAAAAATTTCGAATTATGAAAAAATACGTCATTTATCTTCTTAAGGTATTGATATTCTTACTGATAATGTTTGCCACGATGCGGGTGGTATTCATCGTGAACTATTGGCATCTCGTTAATGTTGACATGGTCCCGTTTACTGAGATTCTCAGGAGCTTCTTCAAGGCGCTGCCTCTTGACATCGCGACGGCGTGTTTCATCATGGCGCTGCCCGCCCTTGTGCTGTTTGTCGGCATGTGCTTCAACCGGCATATCAACTATCGCTGGATGCGCTGGTATTTTTACCTAATAATAGCAGGCTATGTTCTCGCTGTGATGGGCGAGATAGGCATCTACGGTGAATGGGGCACCAAGCTGAGCGCCAAGGCTTTAGCATATCTCGAGAATCCTTCGGAAGTGATAAACACAGCATCAACACAACAGACAGTGCTGCTCATCTCGCTTTGGGCTTGCTTCACAGTGCTGTTCTGCTGGTGGTACGTCAGATGGATAGAGCCCTCAAAAATCAAGATTCACGAGAGAAAAATCGACTGGTTTATGTATCCTGCGGTGTTTGTCCTCACTTTCGGCTTGATATTCATCGGAATGCGCGGCGGCTTCAACGAGATACCTATCTCGACAAGCTCGGGATATTTCAGCAACTATAAGATAGTCAACATCATGACGGTGAATCCTGTCTATAATCTTGCCGAAAACCTCACCAACGACCGCAAGGTGAAGGAAAACGCTCATTTCAACTATATGGATTTCGAGACGGCTAAGAGAATCACCGAAGAGACTCATCGGGTGGAATGCGACTCAACTATTAATATTCTGAAGACCGAACGTCCTAACGTGTTGATAGTCTTGCTCGAAAGCTGGTCGGCAGACTTGATTGAATCTCTTGGTGGCGACCCGAGCATAGCACCTAACTTCCATGAACTTGAGAAAGACGGACTGCTGTTTACCAATTTCTATGCATCAGCAAACCGCTCGCAACAGGCGATAGCTTCAATAATCGGCGGTCTGCCGGGTCTCCCTGTGACCACCATCACCAACCATCAGGAGAAGTATTACGCCATCCCGTCAATCATCCAACCGCTTGATTCTCTCGGATATTACACGAGTTTCTACTTCGGCGGCGAGCTTAATTATGGCAACATCCTATCATATCTGAGATACAACGAATTCGACAGGATTATTGAAGGCAAAGACGTGAATGAGCATTTCCATAAAGGAAAACTAGGCATTCAGGACACCGACATGTTGCCTTGGGCAGCCAAGGACATCAACAGTCAGCCGGAGCCGTTCTTCACCACTATTTTCACCCTGAGCACACACTCGCCTTACGACTATCCGAAGATTTTCGAGGAGCTCGAGTGGCCTCAGCTTGAGAAGGTGTTCGTCAACTCGGCGAAATATACCGACATCGCCATAAAACTCTTTATGGACAGGGCTAAACAGCAACCTTGGTATGACAACACACTGTTCCTCTTCATGGCCGACCACAGCCACCCTTCGTATAAGAACCATCCGCTGGAATCATTTGAATATCATAAGATTCCGTTGCTGATATGCGGCGAGCCGCTGAAGGATTCACTCCGTGGGACCACCTATGACAAAATTTGTGGCAACACCGACATCCCGGCCACACTTTTATCACAATTAGGTGTGCATCATGATGAGTTTTTCTGGAGTAAAGACGTGTTTAATACCTGCTATAAGCCATTCGCATTCTTTGAGTTATACAGCGGTCTCGGCTGGAAGACCGACGAAGGCGAGTTTGTCATCACCACAAACAACCATGTGGTGAAAAACACCTTCCCGGAAGAACTGTCCGACAGCCTCACACACCAAGGAAAAGCTTATATGCAATATCATTTTGATTTGTTTAACAGGTATTAAAATTATTTGTATTTTTGCAATTTGAAATTTAAGAAATTGAGATATGTTTGAAGGCTTAACCGAGAAATTAGAACGTTCGTTTAAAATCCTTAAAGGACAAGGATATATCACTGAAATCAATGTGGCTGAGACAGTTAAGGAGGTCCGTAAGGCCTTGCTTGACGCCGATGTGAGCTATAAAATCGCCAAGGATGTCACCAACGACATTAAAGAGAAGGCCATCGGACAGAAGATTCTGACATCTGTGTCACCGAGCCAGTTGATGGTGAAGATTGTTCACGACGAGTTGGCAGAGCTCATGGGTGGCGAGCATACCGATATCAATATCAAAGGTAATCCGGCCATCGTCCTCATCGCGGGTCTGCAGGGTTCCGGTAAGACCACTTTCTCGGCAAAACTTGCCAACTATCTTAAGACCAAGAAAGGCAAGACTGTGATGCTGGTGGCAGGCGACGTGTACCGTCCGGCCGCTATCGACCAGTTGAAGGTCCTTGGCGAGCAAGTCGGTGTGGAAGTCTATTCGGAAGAAGGCAACAAAAACCCCGTACAGATTGCAGAAAATGCCATCGCTAAGGCCAAGAGAGACGGCAAGAACGTGGTAATCATAGATACCGCAGGTCGTCTCGCCGTCGACGAGGAGATGATGAACGAGATTGCCAAGATTAAGGAGACGGTGAAGCCACAGGAGACCCTGTTCGTGGTCGACGCCATGACAGGTCAGGACGCTGTCAATACAGCCAAAGCCTTCAACGACCGCCTCGACTTCGACGGCGTGGTGCTCACCAAACTCGACGGTGACACACGTGGCGGTGCCGCATTGACAATACGTACAGTCGTTGAGAAACCTATCAAATTCGTGGGCCTCGGCGAGAAAATGGACGCTCTCGATATCTTCTACCCGAAACGTATGGCCGACCGTATCCTCGGCATGGGCGATATCGTGTCTCTCGTGGAAAAAGCCCAGGAGCAGTTCGACGCCGAAGAAGCAGCCAAATTGAAGAGAAAACTCGCTAAAAACGAGTTCAACTATAACGATTTCCTCAAACAAATCCAGCAAATCAAGAAGATGGGCAGCATCAAAGACCTTGCAGGAATGATTCCAGGAATGAACAAAATCAAGGACGAGGACATCGATGAAGACGCCTTCAAGAGCATTGAGGCCATCATTGGCTCGATGACACCTGCAGAACGTGAGGACCCTAAGCTCATGAACGGCAGCCGTAAACGCAGGATAGCCAACGGCTCAGGCAACAGCATCGAAGAAGTCAACCGCCTCATCAAACAGTTTGAGGAGACATCCAAGATGATGCGCATGGTCTCGACAGGCGGCGCCAAGAAAATGATGCAGATGATGCAGCAAGCGAAACGCAGACGTTAGTTTAGAGTTGAGAGTGTAGAGTTTAGAGTAGTTTAAAGTTGATAGTTAAAAGTTAAAAGATGAATATAGGAGATAAAATCATCGACGGCAAAGCTATCGCCGATGCAATGAAAAAGGAAATAGCGGCGGAAGTTGCCGGGATGTTGGACAAAGGCATGGACGCCCCGCATCTCGCTGCTGTGATAGTGGGCGAGGATGGCGCCTCCAAGACATATGTCGCATCCAAGGAAAAAGCCTGCCAGTCGGTCGGAATGACGAGCTCAGTGTACCGCCTGCCGGAAAAGACCACAGAGGAAGAACTGCTTAACCTCATCGATTTTCTTAACAACGACGAGGAAATTGACGGCTATATCATCCAACTCCCGTTGCCGAAACATATCAACGAGACCAAGGTCATCCACAACATCAACCCTAAAAAAGACGTCGACGGTTTCACACCTCACAACATCGGTCTGATGCAGCTTGGCGAGCCTTGTTTCCTGCCTGCAACACCAGCCGGTATCATGGAGCTCTTGAAACGCAGCGGCATCGAGACAGCGGGCAAACACGTGGTGGTGGTGGGCCGTTCCAATATCGTGGGAACCCCAATAAGCGTTATGCTTTCACGCAAAGGCGCCGACGCTACAGTGACTATCTGCCACAGCAAGACAGAGAACCTTCCGGAGATTACACGTCAGGCTGATATTTTGGTCGTTGCCATCGGTAAACCGAAATTCGTCAAAGCCGACATGGTGAAGCCGGGCGCTGTCGTCATCGACGTGGGTATCCATCGTATCGAAGACAACACCACAGAGAAAGGCTACCGCATCGAAGGCGACGTGGATTTCGACGAGGTGATTAAGGTGGCATCGAAAATAACCCCAGTGCCAGGCGGCGTCGGACCGATGACAATCGTAGAACTGCTTTACAATACATTACAAGCTAAAAAGAGGAGATAATCATAGCTGACAGAAGTTATATCCACAGAGTGATTGTCAGTGCGCTGTCGCTGATAGTCACTTTATTTTTCCCTTTAAATGCCGATGCGCAAAACCTCGGCGCTAACGTGAACACCAACGGCGACGAGTATATCAATCAGGTGTTGCCCGACAGCATAGTTTTTACCCGTCGCAGCGGTAATGAGTTCGTTCTCACTTCTAAAATTATTGATGGCAACTACATGCCTGCCGAGCCGATTGATCTTGGCTGGCATAACGACTATTGGATTGGCGCGATATGCTTCTCATCCGATATGAAAACGCTGTATTTCGTCGGCATCGATTATCCCGGAGGATATGGAAGAGGCGATATTTATTTGTCAGAATTTGTTGATAATCAATGGAGTGAGCCCCGAAATATTGGTAAACCTGTCAACTCTGCCACTATGGAGTCGCAGCCTTGCCTCAGTGTAGATGGTAATGAGCTTTATTTTGTTAGAGATACCAAAAATTACAAGAGCAACATCTATTATAGCCGGTATATTCATGGTGAGTGGACGTCACCTCAGGCTGTCGCCACGGTGAATACCAGATTCGGTGAGATGGCACCGTTTCTTCATCCCGATGGCAGGACGTTGTTTTTCGCATCCGAGGGTCATAACGGCATGGGTGGCTACGATATCTTTATGTGCCGCAAGCTGCTTAATGGCACTTGGAGTGAGCCTAAAAACCTTGGAACACCTGTCAATACTGAGAAAAACGAAATAAGCTTCGTGGTAAGCTCAGATGGTAAGAAATGCTATGTCTCATCCGACCGTGACGGTGGCTTTGGTGGTTATGATATCTATGTCTTTGATTATGATGATGTTAACGTGCCAGAAATCGTCGATACCACTCGTTTTGTGATGCGTAACATCAACTTCGAGTTCGACAGCGCAGTGCTTGATGAAAGCTCTGATCCAGCCATCGATTCCTTAGCCAATTTCTTGAACGATAATTCTTTAATAAATATTGAAATTGCAGGTTTTACTGATAATTCCGGTACTGAAGAACACAATCAAAAACTATCATTTGAACGTGCAAACGCGGTTAAAGAGGCATTAATTAATAAAGGTGTCGATGCCACTCGCATGACCGCTGTCGGCAATGGCTCATCATCTCCACTCAAACCCAATGACACGGAGGAGAACAAGGCGTTAAATCGCCGCGTGGAAATCAGGATATTGTAAAATTCCTTTACACCAGTGTAAAATTTTTTTACACTTTTTTATTTTACACTTTTCAAATATCATTGATAATCAGATTGTTGCAAGTTTGGCATGACGTTTGTATTATTATTTAAAAAATAATGAAATGAAACGGATTTTTTTGATTATCACACTTCTTCTGCCGATGTTTTCGACGGCTCAAGACACCGTCACGATGGGCTTGAAAGACTGCATGCGGTATGCGGTGGAGCATTCTACGAAGATAACGATTCAGGATGCCGACAACCGCAATACGCAGGTCGACAGGCGGGACGCTATTTTGCAGATGTTTACACCTGAGATTAGCGGCAGCACTTACGCATACTACAACTTCGGCCGCAGCATCGACCCTGAGTCGAACACCTACAGCACCGTGACGTCGTTTCACAACGGTTACAGCGTGTCGGGCGGCATCGATTTGTTTAACGGCTTTCAGGCTGTTAACAATATGAAGATTACGAAGACCGCGCAATTGATGGGCAAGACCAAGTCGCAACAACTCGAAGACCAGGTTTGTCTCGCCACGATGGAGGCATTTTGCAACGTGATATATTTCAAAAAGCTTGCGGAGGCATTGGCAGCTCAGGTGACGACAGCAGAGAAGGCGCTGCAACTTGCTGAGCGTCAGGAGAAACTGGGTCAGAAATCGCATGCCGACGTGGTGCAGATGCAGGCCGATTTTGCTGAACGCCAATATCAGTTGACGATGTGCGAGAACAAACTCAGCAATGCTGTCATCACTCTGAAAGACGTTATGTTTTGGCCTATCGAAGAGCCTCTGAATGTCGACGACGACCTTACGAACATCGGTTTTTCTTTCGAGAAGAGTGGGGAAGATGCTAAGATTCTGGCCGAAAACGCCAAAGACATCATGCCGGAGGTGATGCTCGCCGAGAGCACCATGAACAACGCCCAGTTAGAGCTGCGCACCGCACGGTGGAAACTGCTTCCACGCTTATCGCTTTACAGCGGCTGGTCGACCAATTACTTCACCTATCCAGGACTCGATGGTTATGTGCCAACGCCTTTTGAAGAACAGTTTAGGAACAACCGCGGCGAGTACATCCAGCTTTCGCTGAGCATCCCTATTTATGAACACCTTTCAAGACATTCAAGCATATCAAAGAAAAAGAACGCTTACATCAAGGCGAAAGCCGATTATGACCAGGCAATTCAGCAGGTTGAAGCCGAAGTGTATCGCGCCGTTGCCGACTGTGACGGTACCGCCGATGCCGTGCGACAAGCCGAGACGAGGGCACAACTGCAGGAAGAGGCGTTCTCTCTCAACGCGAAACGCTTCGAACAAGGACTGATTTCATCAATAGAATATCAGACAGCATCTAACAATTATTTGAACGCTTTGGCTGAAGAAATGAATGCGAAAATGCAGCATTTCATCAAGAAATCCGTTGTACTATATTATAAAGGAATACACTATTTGGAACAATGACACTCCCGTCATTTCGACTGTAGCGAAGCGGAATGGAGAAATCCTTGTTTAACGGACTTATTCAATTGTTTAAGTAACAAAAGGATTTCTCGACAAGCTCGAAATGACAAAAAAAGGAAATATTAAAACTAAATATCATGGATAGAATCATAGAAAAGAAAAAAGGAATCAACCTCGCTTTTACCAAGAAAGCAGTGCCGTATTGGCTTGGCGCACTGCTGGTGGCGTTTATCATCTGGCTCGTGGCAAGAGACGACTCGAAGAAGCTGCGTGTGAACCTCGACAACATCAGCGTGAATGCCGCGATTTCAGGGCAGTTTAACGACTACATCCGCATCAGCGGTCAGGTGGCGCCGATAACGACCATTCAGATTAGCCCGCTCGAGGGCGGCGTGGTGCAGGAAATCGTCACCGAGGAAGGCAGCAAGGTCAAGAAAGGCGACGTGATTCTTATCCTTAGCAACGAAAACCTCGACATGCAGATTTTAAATTCAGAAGCCGACCTCGCCGAAAAGGAAAACATCCTGCGCAACACCCTGATTCAGATGGAACAGCAGAAGCTGAGCGTGGAACAGGAGAAACTGCAGCTGCAGATGGACGTGCGCCGCAACAAACGTAACTACGAGGCACAGAAGGCCTTGTACGACGAAGGGCTCATCGCGAAGGAAGAGTATCTGAAGGCTGAGGAAGACTATGAACTCTCAAGCAGCCGCCTGAAACTCGTGGAGAACCGCGCCAAACAAGACAGCCTCTACCGCACGACACAGATCGACCAGATGCAGGAAAGCCTCATCAACATGCGCCAAAACATGATGATGATCCGCAAACGTAAGGATAACCTCACCATTAAGGCTCCTATCGACGGCGAACTCGGACTTCTTGATGTGGTGCTCGGACAGAGCGTGGCGGCAGGGTCGAAAATCGGACAGATCAACAACCTCGACAGCTATAAGATTGAGGCTCAGATAGATGAGCATTACATCGACAGGGTGTCGGCAGGCTTGGATGCCACCTTTGAGCGTCAGAGCGAACGTTATCAGGCGCAGATCCGCAAAGTGTATCCGGAGGTGCGCGACGGCAAGTTCAAAGCCGATTTCAAGTTCGTAGGACAGCAGCCCGAGAACATCCGCAGCGGCCAGACATATTACCTCAACCTGCAGCTCGGACAGCCTGTAGAGGCGATACTGATTCCTCGCGGAGCGTTTTATCAGAAGACCGGCGGCAAATGGATATATGTCATGAGCTCCGACGGCACAAAGGCGATACGCCGCGACATCCGCATCGGTCGCCAGAACCCTCAATATTACGAGGTGATAGAAGGTCTTGAACCAGGTGAGAAAGTGATTACTTCATCATACGATAACTTCGGAGACAGTGATGTTTTAATGTTTTAATAAAATTAACCATGAATTCATTTTTAAACTTCCTGAAAAGAAACAAGCTTTACGCCCTGATAAACCTGCTGGGCTTGACAATTTCGATGGCATTCGTACTGTTGCTGGCAGTGTATGTGCAGAGACAGCTTTCTACCGATGCATTCCAGAAGAACGCCGACCGTATCTACGTCATAACAAACGAGGAAAGCGTCAACATGGGATACTGGCTCGACAAACATTTGCGCGGGCAGTTTCCAGAAATCGAGAAATCGACATGCGTGGCTAATGTGTCGATGGCCTCGGAGTACAAAATCGACGGCGAGACAGTCTATGGCAACACCATTGCGGTCGACTCGTGCTTCTTCGAGATGTTCAGCTACGACCTTGTGAAAGGCTCGAAAGACGACTGGCGCATTGCAGGCGACCGCTGCATGGTGAGCGAGGAGTTCGCCAACGCGCATTTTGGTGATAAAGACCCTGTCGGACGGCAGATGTCCATCGGTGACGAGGGCGAATCAATTCAGCTGACTATCTGTGGCGTCTTCAAAGACTTTGGCAACAGCATCCTCAAGACTCCCGAGGTGCTCATCCGTGGCGATATCATCCCGAAGTTCAACAGCTCACATGATGAGCACATGAGCAACGCCGCTGCAGGCGTCACTTTCGTGATGACCTATCCGGGTGCCGATATCATGGCACGTCATGATGACATCGTTAACTGGTGCGAGGAGAATTTCTGGATTTACAAACACAAATATGACGATATACGCATCATCCCGTTGCGCGACATGTATTTTCTTAAAAACGGCAACTACGACTGGACGGGAGCGCTGAATTTCGGCGACCGATCGTTTGTGAACCTGCTTCTCGCCATGTGTCTGATGCTCTTGCTCTTCGCGATTTTGAATTATGTGAACCTCTCCACAGCTCTCATCGGATTCCGCGCCAAGGAGATGGCGACGAGACGGCTCGTCGGAGCGACAAAATCTGGCATTTTCATGAAGATGATAGGGGAGAGCACCTTGCTTTGCACCGTGGCTATGGTATTGGCGATATTGCTCGCCGAGGCATTGTCACCAGCGGCAACACGTGTCTTGGATTATCAAATCTCCATTTTTGGAGCGGTAAATATAGTTAATATTTTAGTTGTCATTGCGTTGATGGTGATTCTCGGCTTCATCGCAGGCATCGTGCCAGCCCTGCTGATTCAGAAGGCGCAGCCTATAGAGATTGTGCGTGGCTCGCTGCGACTGAAGACCAAGACGGTCTATAGCCGAGTCATCATTACGCTGCAAAACGTCATCACCGTGGTGATGCTTGTCGCCGCCCTGACGATGTTTATGCAAATCCGACATCTCATTACCGCCGATTTGGGCTATAACACCAAAGATATCTTGGTGATTGGCAATGCCTACGGTCAGTTGGGCGAAATCAGGCCATTGCTCGATGCCTATCGTGCCGAGCCGTTTGTGGAAGATGTGGGACAAGGCGACGGCATACCGCTGCAAGGTACCAACAACTGGACGATGGAGCTTGGCAACGGCAACTGGGTCTCGTTTCAGCAGATTCAGGGCGACCAGCATTATTTCGACATCCTCGGCATTCGCGTGAAGCAGGACAACCAGGCAAATCCTGCCTTTTGGCTCAACGAATACGCATTTAAGGAGATTGGAATCGACGAATCGGCAACAGAGTTCGAGTCCGCTCAGAATGGGACTTTCAAAATCGGAGGCATCTATTACGACTTCAAAATCAGGCCGTTGGAGGCGCAGCAGTCGTCGGCGTTGATATATAACAGAGGTGAAGACAGGGATGAGAACTGGCCGTGGACCATTCTGGTGAAGGTCAGAGGTGACCACAAGGAAGCTTTCGCCAGATTGGAAAAGGTGACGAGCGAGATAATGCCAGGCAAGCTGTTCGGCGCTTACTATATGGAAGATTTGATTAAAGATTGTTTTGCCGATGAGAACCGCATACTCCGCATAGTGTTGGTGTTTACCTTGCTCTCGATGCTGGTGTCGGGTCTCGGCTTGTTTGCGATGAGCTCGTATTACATGCAGCAGCAGCGACGCAGCGTGGCAGTGAAGAAAGTGTTCGGCGCCGAATACAATGGCGTGTTGCGCGAGCTGGTGCTGTCGTTCATGAAGATGGTCGGAGTGGCATTCGTCATCGGCATCCCCGTGGCATGGTTTGTGATGCACCGCTGGCTCGAGGGCTACACCCATCGCATCAGCCTCTCATGGTGGATATTCGTGCTCGCAGGCCTCGTAGTGGTGCTGATGGCATTCATAGCAGTCATCTGGCAAAGCGTGCGGACAGCTAAAGCCAATCCGGCAACAGTACTTAAAAAAGAATAAATATGCTCCCGTCATTTCGACCGAAGCGTAACGGAGTGAAGCGAAGTGGAGAAATCCTTTTTCCATAAATGCAATCGAATAAAAAAGGATTTATTCACCAGAGGTGAATGCTTTCGCAAAACTCAGGTCTCGACAAGCTCGAAATGACAAATAAAATAATACAACAATGTCTAGAATTATCAAAAAAGGGAAAACAGCCCTCGCTTCTTCAATCCTGAACATCTTGGGCCTGACGGCAGCCTTCGCCGCGCTTTACATCATCCTTGTGCAGGTACACCACGACCTCACCTACAACAAGGGGCTTAAGGACAGCGACCGGATTTATGTCCTTACGAAGCAAGAGTCCCGATCCACTGGCTATTCGTCTTATCTGTGTCGCCCCATTGGGGAGTATGTGGTCAATGCTTCCCCTGACATTGAAGCTGGCGGCTGCGGTCGCATTGCGGGTGTTCCCGCCAAGATTCGCGTGAGAGACGACCAGTCGCCTGTTTCAGGGTCGCAAGTCGCCTTGAACAAAGGTGCTCGCGAGGTGTTCGGATTTGAACTGGTGGCAGGCAACTGGGACGACTTAACAGGCGCGACCTTAGCTGTATCGGAATCGATGGCTAAGCGTCTCGGTGTCCAAGTGGGTGACGTTGTGAAAAATCTTGCCGAAACAAAATGGATAGAAACGACCATAGTGGCCATCTATAAAGACATGCCGAAGCACAGCGACCTCTCATCTTTTGATATTGTTTGGGACATGCCTGATGTTCTGCTCGATGAATGGAAGGAGTTTTCGTATTTCTATTATTTGAAACTGCGTGAAGGTGCCGACCCCGAGGCAATCACCGAGGTGGCAAAGCCGGTCTGCAAGCAATTTTTCAGCGAGATGAATGGCGGCATTGAGGTTTCGGATGATGATGTCAAATTCGGGATTCGCCCCGTGCTGCTGACAGAGATGTATTTCGCCGACCCCAACGCCAACTATACAGTTGGAAAGATGGGAAACCGCACCACTACCATCACTTTGCTTGTCATCGCCATCTTTGTGGTGCTTATCGCTTTCATCAATTACATCAACTTCTTCTTTGCGATGGTGCCGTTGCGCCTGAAGAGTATCAACACTCGGAAGATATTTGGCAGCAGCCGTTTCCAGTTGGTAATGTCGTCGGTGGGCGAGTCACTATTGATGGTGATTATCGCCCTTGGCTTGGCAGTGGCTGTGGTTACATTGTTTAAGCAATCCACATTGGCTGCCCTGATTGACACCTCGCTGGATTTCGGCCAAAACTGGGGCATCGTTGCTTTGACCATTGGTTTGGCATTGCTTATCTCGGTGGTCGCCAGTCTCTATCCAGCCTTGTTCGCCACATCGTTCAATCCCGCCTTCGCCTTGAAAGGCACCCTCGGTACAACACAGAAGGGCAAGGCTTTCCGCGTTGGCTTGATTGGCTTGCAGTTTACCGTGTCCATTGTTTTGATTATCTGTGCGATATTTGTCCATGAACAACGTCAGTACATGCTGAATCATGACATGGGTTTCAATCAGGAATGCCTGTTACAGTCGCGGGTATCGTGGAACCTTGCCACCAACCGCCAAGCCGTTGAGAACCAATTGAAAAACGATGCCGCCATCAAGGACATTGCTTGGGGCGCAGGGGGCTTTATCAAAGACACTCGTATGAGTTGGGGCCGCAAAGTGCATGGCGAGGATTCCGGGTGGCAGGTCTATCCCGTCTCTTGGAACTTTCTGCGCTTTATGGGCATCGACATCGTGGAAGGACGTGATTTCACTGAGGCTGATGAGCAATCTACAGGAACGTATATCTTCAATGAATTTGCACGTGACTATTACAAGATAACCCTTGATGACCAGATTGGCGGTCATGACGACCAAATCGCCGAGATTGCCGGTTTCTGCAAGGACTTCAACTTTTGCGCATTGCGCAATGGCATGGGACCGTTTGCCTTCTATGTGTATGGCAAGGACCCGTGGAATCTTTGCAATATGCTCTTCATCCGCACCGAGCCAGGCGTGGATGTCCCCGCCTTGAAGGAGCGCATCAGCAAGACCCTTGCAGACCTCGATCCCGATTTGGCCGAGGGCGTTGATATTGAGGTGACGCCTTTCAGTCAGGCTCTTGAAAAGCAATACAAAAAGGAGAACGACCTCTCGAAGTTGGTCACTTTGTTCACGGTGCTGGCCATCGTAATCTCCCTCATGGGCGTGTTCGGCTTGGTGATGTTCGAGACGGAGCACCGCCGCAAGGAAATCGGCATCCGTCGTGTGCATGGCGCCACAGTGCAGCAGATCCTGGCGATGTTCAACTCACGTTTCGTGAAAATAGTTTTGGTGTGCTTCGTCATCGCCGTGCCCGTGAGCATCGTCATCATGAACCGCTATCTGGAAGGTTTTGCCTACCGTGTGCCGCTGCATATCTGGGTGTTCGCGATGTCATTACTCGCAGTTATGGCAATAACCATTGCCGTCGTTACGTTGAGAAGTTTGAGAGCAGCCACAGTGAATCCAGTGAAATCGTTAAGAACAGAATAAGCTAATGGCTAAAAAATATAAAATATGAGCAGTTACCTAAAATTCTTAAGCCGAAACAAACTTTATACCGTCATCGAGGCCATTGGCCTCATCGTGTCAATAGCCTTCGTAATCCTTATTGGCAACTATGTGTATAAGCAGTATTCCGTCGCTTACGGCAACCCTGACGGCAATCGCATTTATGCCGTCGGAAACCAGGATTTCCTGATGCTGTCGTGGTGGGATAAGGCGGTGTTTGAGGCTAATCTGCCCGAGGCGGAAGCCGTCATGCGCATCAGCAATACCGATGACGGCGGTTACATCACTATTGGCAACGAGCCTTTCACCGCCACCGTCACTGAGACCGACCCTGAGATATTTGATATTTTCCCGAGTCTTACCTTGCTCGACGGAAATTTGGAACAATTTAGTCTGAGAGGTTATTGCCTCGTCTCAGAGTCGCTTGCCAATCGTGCCTTCAACGGCGATGCTATCGGTAAGCCATTGAAAATCACTTATTTTGATGGTAAGATAGAAAGTGTGATTTGCGGCGTTATCAAAGATGCTCCAAACTCGATGATACCTCACATTGATGTGCTTCTGAATGCCGAATACGACGAGCTTTACGACCCAGGCGACCTGAAACCTTTTAGTTCCATCGGTTCGTATATGACCTTGATAAAGGTACGCGAAGGCACTGACCGTCAGGAATTTGCAAAGAAAGTGGAGGCTGTGGGACTGCCCTGTTACGGAAATGGTTTCGTGAAAGCTATGCCGATTTACACCCTGCCGGAGGTCTATTTCAACGAGAACCAGTTTATGTTTAAAAAAGGCAACAAGGCTGTGCTGCAGATGCTATCCGTCGTGGTTATTCTGCTTCTCCTCTCGGCGGTTTTCAATTATATCAATCTGAATATGGCCCTTTCGGGAAAACGTGCCAAGGAGATGGCTACCCGCAGGCTTCATGGCGCCACACAAGGTCGCATCATTATGAAATACATCACCGAATCGATAGCGTTTACTGCTGTTTGCTTCGTGTTGGCTTTCTTGATTGCCATAGCTCTGTTGCCGATGATGAACAACATGTTGCAGAGTGTGTCAGGTGGCGAATATGCTTCTAACATGCCGTTTGAGCAGTTTGTCCCAATCAGTTTCGACTGGTCGGCAGGCATTGTGGCGGCATATATCGTTGCCATCGTGATTCTGGGCGTGCTGGCGGGCATCGCACCGGCTGCCATCGCGTCGCGTTTCGCACCAATCGACGTGGTCCGTGGCACTTATCGCCGTAAGACGAAAATGGTGTTCAGTAAGGTTTTCATCGTGTTTCAAAACACCATCACCATAGTGCTTATCGCCATGGCGTTGCTGATGGAGATCCAGATGCGTCACATGACGACCCGACCCATCAACGCACGCTCCGAAGGCCTGTATTCACTACAATATTGGGCACAAGACTACGACGGACTCGTACCGCTTATCAACAGGTTGGAAAAGATTCCTAACGTTAACGCTGTCGGCTACGGGCGCGGTTTCGCCGGTCAGCTGGGCATGGGCACGTCGCTGATCACGCCTGAAGACGAAGCCGTGGATATGCAGCTGATACTATGCGATGAGACCTATTTCAACATGCTCGGTCTGCATGTGGTGGAAGATTTCGGTATCCCGCGCACCAACTCGGTATGGCTGTCCAAAACTTTGGCGGAGAAACTTACGTTGGATGACGCCCGGGCACGTTATTATGCGCGTCACCTGCGTCTCAACGGCTGCAAGCCTCAGAATGTGGGCGGCATATATGAAGATATACCTACACGCTCGGCGGCGGCATCGGAACCGAACCAGTTTTCGGCTGTCGTCATCGCCAAAGACGAAGACCTGAAGTGGGGTGGTGGCGTGATGATCGACGTGGCAGGCGACTACAAGGCAACCGAGAAAGCCATTATGCAAGCATACGCTGAGTTTTCTGAAGAGCAGAACGGCATGGTGGTCGAGGCGGCTCAAAATGGCTACGTGAAGGACCTTAACAACGTGATGCTCATGCCCGCCAAGATGGCTATGCGTCTTCTGGAGCTGTTTATGGTGCTATCGGTACTGATTTCCTTGCTCGGCCTCATCGCAATGAGCACCTATTACAGCGAGCAAAGCACAAAAGGCATCGCCGTACGCAAGGTGTTTGGTGGCACTGTCAGAAGCGAGTTATGGCGTGCTGTGAAGGATTACATGGTTTTGGTCGGCATCGCCGCCATCATCGGGATACCGCTGTCGATATATTTCTGCAGCCATTATCTTGACCGTTTCTCATACCGCATCAGCCATTACGGCTGGATCATCGTCGTGGCAGTCGTCCTCGGCATGCTGATGGCATACCTGTCAGTATTATGGCAGACCTTGAAAGCCGCAAAGACAAATCCTGCGGAGGCGTTGAAAAAAGAATAATCTTTTTTTGAAGATTTTGTATTGTCATTCAAAAAAAGTATTTATCTTTGCATCACGTAAAAGTTGTGACGTAATTTACGTGACGATAATTATGTGATAAAAAAAGATAATGCTATGGGTAAACAAAAAACTAAAGAGCTTGAAAATCCTTTTGTTTACAAGGGATATGATGGACCTGCATATTTTTGCGACAGGGAAAAAGAAACCGAAAATCTGATTTCTGCACTGAAAAATGGACGCAATATAACACTGCTTTCCCCTCGAAAAATCGGAAAAACAGGATTGATAAAACATGTTTTTAACCGCATTTCATCAACTGAAAAAGACGCGGTTTGTATCTATGTGGATATCTTTTCCACCCAAAACCTTCATGATTTTGTGCAAGTGTTGGGCGCTGCTATCGTGGATGAGGCTTTGCGACGCGAGAAGTCTTTAATGTCAAAGGTGTTGGACGCTTTTAAGGCATGGAGGCCAGTCGTTACTGTGGACGTGTTGACGGGAATGCCATCGCTCTCGCTAAATATCGATTCAACAAGCGATGAATACACGTTGAAGAGTATCTTTGATTATCTGAAAAGCAGCAAGAAAAAGGTGTATGTTGCCATTGACGAGTTTCAGCAGGTGGCATATTACCCTGAGAAAGGTACAGAAGCCTTGCTGCGCTCGCATGTCCAATTTTCAAATGCCGGGTTTATCTTTTCAGGCAGCAGGCAGCACCTGATGGCTGAAATGTTCAATTCTCCACAACGTCCGTTTTACCAGAGCACGGAGTTTATGAACCTTCAACCGATTCCGGAAGATGCCTATTATGAATTTGCCAGCCGTTTCTTCGAGGCAAAGAAAGGTAGTTTGAGTCAAGAGGTTTTTCATGACATATATCAGCGTTTTGACGGTTATACTTGGTATATACAATTGATGATGAACCGTTTGTATGAAGGAAACAAACGGATAACCGAATTGCATCAGGCTACCGACGCCATCATTGCTGTCCTTGCCACATTGACACCACAGTACGAGATGCTCATGACGTTTCTTACCTCAAATCAGGTTAATCTGCTGAAGGCTATTGCCAAAGAAGGCAAGGTTGAGCAACCTCAAAGCAATGAGTTTATCAAACGGAATGACCTTCCCAGCCCAAGTAGCGTGAAGGCGGCTCTTGATGTACTTGTTGACAAAGAACTTGTTTACACTCAACCTGACGGCTATATCATTTACGACCGACTGCTCAATCTGTGGCTGCAAAGGGGGATGACCGCCGAATTGTAAAATTCCTTTACACCCACTGTAAAATAATTTTACACTTTTTATTGTGCCAAAAATGTATCTCATTGATATTTAATGATTTGTGTTTTTGGCATGATTGTTGCAGCATTATTAATGTATTTACGTTATTAATGTATGAAAAACTTCTCCGATAACCTCATCAAAATCCTATCCCTTGGCATCGGTCTCGCCATCGGCATCGTGCTCATTGCCAAGGTGTGCTTTGAACTGTCGTACGAAAGCTTCTACAAAGATGTGGACCGCATATATCTTATTGATACTCACTACGAACAGCAAGGCGAGAAACACGATTTCTCCCAGACAAGCGGTGCCATCGCCCCGGGCTTTAAAGCCGAGGTGCCAGGGGTGGAAGAGGCAACGCGTTATACATTTTATTATAACAGCGAGCGTTTTGTCGATGAAGACAACAACGTAATCTCCGGTAGCATGGTGCTTGCCGACTCCTGCTTCTTCAAGGTGTTTGACCGCCCAATACTGGCTGGCGACCCAGCGAAGGCTCTCGCCAAGCCGCTTTGTGTTGTGGTGTCTGAGACATTCGCCAAGAAACTCGGAGGCGTGGAGGAATGCATCGGGAAATACATCGCCAACGAGGACTATCCTAACCGCAAGTTCACCGTCGAAGGCGTGTTCAAAGACTTCCCCGAAAACGGTGAGTTCCATTTTAGCATCATAGGCTCGCTGGTGTCGTATCCCTCGTGGAGCACCGAAAACTGGATGGGCAACGACCGCTATTTTGGCTTTGTGAAGCTTCAGCAAGGCGTTGATTATAAGTCACTTGGTGAGGCTATCCGCCGTATGCAGGAGACACATCAGCAACTGGAGGATCTTGAGAAAAACGGCACGGTGCTTTGGTATTATCTCGAGCCTTTCAGCGACGTCCATACCTCCGAGTCGTACGTGCGCTCTATGGTGATTCTGCTTACTGTCACCGCTACATTGCTGATAACTATCAGCCTGCTGAATTATATCCTTGTCGTGATTTCATCGTTAGTGCGTCGCGCCAAGGAGATAGGCGTGCGCAAATGCTATGGCGCCGACTCGTTCAATATCCACTGGCTGCTGGCTCGCGAGGCGTTTCTGCATCTGCTGCTTTCATTGGCGTTGGCAACGGGGATTATCTTTGCATCTAAAGGATTGATACTTAATCTGTTGGATGTGCCGTTTGAGACCTTGCTGATACCTCGAAGCATACTCGTTATCAGTCTGGTTCTGCTCTTTGTGCTGCTCGTTTCAGTGTTCGTGCCGGCGCAGCTGTTCATGCGGATTCCAGTTTCGGTGGCGTTCCGCAACTATACCGAAAACTCTCGCCGCTGGAAAATCGGGCTGCTCGGCGTGCAGGTGTTCATCAACGTCTTCATCGCTGTGATGGTAATCGTCGTGACGCTGCAATATCGTAAAATGAACAATTCCAACCCTGGCTACAATCCCGAAAATCTTTATTACATGAGTTTTTATGATGGAAATAAAGGCACGGAAAAGGTTGTGGCTCAGACACTTACGCAATATCAAGAAGTAAAAGGCGTTGAGGCGAGCAATTCGCTGCCATTCATCGGCTTTGGTGGCGACAATATCATGCTTCCTGGTGACGACCGCCAGCTTTTCAACGTGGCTGACGGCTACGAGGTCACTCCAGGCTTTTTCGACCTGCTTGGCATAGAGTTTATCGAAGGTCGCGCCCCATCTGATGTGTTGGAAGTCGTTGTATCTGAGCGATTTGTGAAGCGAATGAACGAGTTTGCCGACTGGAGTGACGGCGCTGTCGGTAAGATTGTGAACATCACAGGTCACGAAGTATCTGAGAAAGTTATGGAACTGAAAGGCTACGTCATCTCCGGCGTGTATCGCGATATCCGTATCGGCAACCTTGTCTATCTCGATGAGCGGCCGAGCGTGCTGTTCTACGGTACCCTCGATGATGAGGAGTCGTATCTGCCGTTCCTCATTTTCCGTACCAACGAGAAACTCAACGACATCGCTATGCGGGAACTTACGAGTGCAGTCTCTGAAGCCCTTAACGGAAAAGAGGTTGAGATCTTCTCATACCAAGAGTCGATGCGCGTAGCTTACGAAGACAGCCTCAAGATGCGCAACACTATCCTCATCGGCTCGGTATTCGCCTTGATGATAGCAATAATCGGCCTCATCGGCTTCGTCCGCGACGAGTCAAACCGTCGCAGCAAAGAGATGGCTGTCCGTAAAATCCATGGTGCTACGGTGCCCGACGTGCTTCGTATCTTCACTTGGGACGTGCTGAGACTGTCTCTTGTATTGTCAGTCGTAGCCTGTATATGCACCTATTTCGTGGCTCACAAATGGCTGGAGCAATTTGCCGAACGCATCGCCCTCTCGCCATTGTATTTCCTCATCGGCGCATTGTTCGTGATAATCATCGTGACCATCGTGGTCGTTTTGAGTAGCAACCGCATCGCAAAAATGAACCCCGTAGAATCATTGAAAAAAGAATAAAAATGAGCAGTTACCTTAAATTCCTATCCCGCAACAAGCTTTACACCGCCATCGAGTTCATCGGTTTGAGCGTCGCCTTGGCCTTTGTCATCATCGCGTTCTGCTATGTGATGCAGCAATACTCCGTCACGCGTGAGAACCCCGACCGTGAGCGGATTTATGCAGTTGGTGCCGATCAAATGACCAACGGCTACGGTATGAAGGAGCTTATTGCCGACAAGCTGCCCGAAGTGGAAAGCGTGACACATTTCTCATTCTCAAAAGAACAGTCTATCAAAATTGGAGACGAGTTGTATGTAAGTGATTATTTGTACTGCGACCGCGAATTTTTCGATTTCTTCCCTGTAAAATTTAAGGAAGGCGATGCCGACAACTTTACCAAATCCAACATTGCCTTCATCTCAGAGAAATTAGCTTCAAAAATAGAAGACGAAATCATTGGCCGTCAGCTGATTGCAGGGGGAGACACCCTGAATGTGGCGGGCGTTTTTTCCACCTTGGGCAGCTCACTGTTGCTGGATGCCGATTTAATCGCTAATATCGCGACCTGCAAGAATGTGAAACCATTCAGAGAGTATCCGATATATAATATGACTTATATCCATACTTTCCTGAAGGTAAGTCCTAATGCCGACCGCGAGCTGCTGAATGATAAAATCACTGCAATCTGCAAGGAGACATACGGCGGACAGTTTACTGTTTTCTTCAAGGAAAAGTGTGTTTCCATGTTCCGTATGGATGAACTGTTTTTCAGCGGAACAAAAATTCACTTGCAACAAGGTGACAGGTCAATGTTTCGAACAATGATTGTGATAGGGCTTTTGCTGCTGATATCGGCTCTCATCAACTATGTGAATCTTAACGTCGCCCTTACGGGAAAACGCGCCAAGGAGATGGCTTCGAGGCGGCTTGTGGGAGCGCAGAGGTCCGATATTATCTGGAAATTTCTCTGCGAGTCGTTCGCATTTACCTTGTGCTGTTTTGTGGTCGGTTTGGCAATAGCTCATGCTATGTCGCCTGGAATTAACCGTCTGCTGGCTGCTGATATCCCTGTAAAGGTGCCATTCTCAATAAGTTATGTCGTCGCTTATCTGCTTATAACAATAACTGTTTCGCTGTTGGCTGGATTTATGCCTGCAGCTATTATCGCCAAAATCCGTCCCATCGACGTGGTGAAAGGCACCTTCCAATATCATTCGAAAAAGACCTTGTCGAAGGTTTTCATAGTTTTGCAGAATGTGATTGTGATAATTCTGATTTCGTTGGTCATTACTATGGAACTTCAGATGCGTCATATGGTGGAGCGACCCATCGGACTACATACCGACAACCTTTATTTCATCAGTTCGAAATTGGACGTTTCCAGACAAAGTGAAGCCTTTGCCGACGACCTTCGAGCTTTGCCGTGTGTTAAGGAATTGGCAAAAACAAACAGTATTCCGACTTTTACATATTTTACAGTACTCATGGCCAAGAAAGGAGAGTCGGTTAATACAACAAATGTCAATTTCTTCACATGCGACACTGCGGCATTCAGGATGTTGGGCTTTCAGGTGGTGGAAAAGTTCCATGAGCCCGAGGAGGGTAGCGGCTGGATAACGGAAAGCACCGTTGTAGGTATGACAGGATTACCTTACGGCGATTACAACTTCGATGAGATTAAGTCGTGGGCAAATGGTAATGGAGTCAAAGATATCTGTGGTGTCATCAAGGATTTCAATATGCTGGACGCACTCCATGCCACCGATGAAGATTATTCCATCGTCTTTGCAAACGGTCATTGGTTATTTTCCCAACCGTTTCATTTCCTGTTGGATATTGTTGGTAATCACGACGAGGCAAAACGTGCCATCGATGCGGTGTATGAGAAGCATTGCAAAACTGTCTTTGGTGCATACGTGGAGCCTTACAATAACGATTTTGTGAAGAATGTCATTGCCAAGAAATACGACAAGACCCGACGCCAGATGCGACTTATCGAGTTGATAATGGGTATCTCGGTGATGCTGGCATTGCTTGGCTTGGTCGCCATGAGCACCCATTTCGCCTCCGAGCGCGAGAAGGGCATCGCCATCCGCAAGGTTTTTGGCGGCACGATGGAAAGCGAAATCCGTCGCAATCTGAAGGAATACATTGTCATGATATTGATAGCCAACGTGATAGCAATACCTGTCGCCATCTGGCTTTGCGGGCGTTATCTTGAAGAGTTCGCCTACCGCATCCCAACCTATTGGTGGATTTTTGCTGTGGCTGCAGTCCTCTCGTTCATCATTGCCATCGGCTCGGTCATCTGGCAAATCATATCAGTATCAAAAGTTAATCCGGCATACGCCTTGAAAAAAGAATAATTAGCATCACGCAGAAATAGCGGAAACAGCAGAAAAATAGAAGTCCAATTTCCTAAATTTCTTAAATTTCTGCGTGGTAAAAGAAAAAAATGAAATAATGATTTGGAAGAAAAAAGGAAGAATATTTTGAAAGATTTTTAAAATAGATTTTGAAAGATTTCTTGCCGAAGGCAATAAAAAATAAAACAATTTTAAATTTTGAATGTTAAATCCTTAAATAATTAAAACTATGATTAAAGTTGAAAATTTAGTAAAGATCTTCCGTACGGAAGAAATCGAGACCCTCGCCTTGAATGGAGTGTCATTTGAGATTAACGACGGCGAGTTTGTAGCCATCATGGGCCCCTCAGGCTGCGGCAAGTCAACACTGCTGAACATTCTCGGACTGCTCGACAACCCGTCGGAAGGCAACTACGAGCTCCTCGGACAGCAGGTGGGCGACCTTAAAGAGAAAGACCGTACCAAGTTTCGCAAAGGTAACATCGGCTTCGTGTTTCAGAGCTTCAACCTCATCGACGAACTTAACGTGTATGAGAATATCGAGCTGCCGCTGCGCTACATGAATATCGGCGCCGCCGAACGCAAGGAACGTGTCACAGCCATCATGAAACGCATGGCGATCTCGCACCGCGCACAGCATTTCCCGCAACAGCTGTCAGGCGGTCAGCAGCAACGTGTGGCAATAGCCCGCGCCGTCGTCGCCAACCCGAAACTCATCCTCGCCGACGAGCCTACAGGTAACCTCGACTCCAAAAACGGCAAAGAGGTGATGGAACTGCTCACCGACCTACACAAAGAAGGCACAACCATCGTCATGGTGACACACTCGCAGCGTGACGCAGGCTACGCCGACCGCATCATCAACCTGTTCGACGGTCGCGTTGTCGAGGATGTTTTGCAGGAATTGTAAAAAAATGTTACGGTAATTGAAAAATTCCGTAATTTTGGCAATAATTATCATGTTAAATGCCTAAACTCAAGTCACATATCCTCGTTGTCGATGATAATGCCGGAATCCGCGCGGCACTGAAGATTCTGCTGCCGACAAGGTTTACCGATGTCGAACTCATAGCTTCACCGAAGGCTCTCGTCAGCACGATGCAGTCGTTCAAACCCGATGTGGTGCTGCTCGACATGAACTTCGAGACTGACATCAACACCGGCAACGAGGGACTGTTTTGGCTCTCCGAACTAAAAAAGCATTTTCCGGGAGTGGAGGTGGTGCTTTTCACCGCCTACGCCGACATCGCTCTCGCCGTAGAAGGCATGAAACGCGGCGCCTTCGATTTCGTGGTGAAACCTTGGGACAATACGAAATTGCTGGCAATACTGGAATCCGCCGTGGAAAAACATCGTCATGTCGATCCTGTACGGACACATCGCATGTGCCCTCCTGAAAATCAATCACCTGAACCTGCAATGATTTGGGGCAATTCCGAGGCTATGCAAAACCTTCACCACATGGTGGAAAAGATTGCTCCGACTGATGCCACAGTGCTCATCACAGGCGAAAACGGAACAGGAAAAGACGTGCTCGCCAACGAGATTCACAGGCTGTCGCAACGCTCTGGCAAACAGATGGTGAGCGTCGATATCGGCGCAATCACAGAGACGCTATTCGAAAGCGAGATGTTCGGCCATGTGAAAGGCGCCTTCACCGATGCCCATGCCGACCATATCGGAAAATTTGAACAAGCCAACGGCACCACGCTCTTCCTCGATGAAATAGGTAACATCCCGCTGAGCGAACAGGCCAAATTGCTCCGTGTCCTTCAAAATCGCCGCATCAATAGGGTGGGCGACACGAAAAACATCCCTATAGACATCCGCTTGATTTGCGCCACTAATATGAATCTCGCCGATATGGTGAAACAAGGCCGTTTCCGCGAAGACCTTTATTACCGCATCAACACCGTGCCACTGCATCTGCCGCCGTTGCGCGAACGTCAGGACGAAATCGTGCCGTTGTCAATGCTTTTCATTGAGAAATATGCCGATAAATATCATCGCAAAGCGAAGGATTTATCAGATGAAGCAAAGACTCTGCTGATGCACTGCAAGTGGAACGGCAACATCCGTGAACTGCAAGGTTGCATAGAGAAAGCTGTCATCATGTCCGACAATGTGATAATCAGTAAAGATGACCTGCAAATTACTGATTCACAATTAGTTGATGCAAAAAATGCCGTCCAAAACGTTACTCTTGAAGACGCTGAAGAACAGGTGATACGCAATGCGATGAAGAAATACAACGGCAACCTCTCATTGGTGGCTAAAGCGTTGAATATCAGCCGCCCGACATTATATAACCGCCTTAAAAAATACGGAATATGAACATTCCCGTCTGGTTATATATAGTGTCTGTCATTACTGGCATAGCGTTAACGTCTGTAATATCTGTTTTTTTGGTTCGAAAGCATGATACAAAGAAAGTCTCCTACATGATGGACTCGCTCGAGGACGGCGAGATGAACTTCCGTTTCCGTGAAAACTCCAGTCTTAACAGAGCTTTGAACCGTATCCGCGGCATTTTCAAGAGACGCTCCGCAGCGGATGAAGCCGCTTCATGGAGCAAGCTGTTTCGTGTGATGACGCATGAAATCATGAACACCGTGGCACCAATAGCCTCGTTAAGTGACGCCTTGTCGAAAGACGACAGCCTCGACGTGAAAGCCGGCCTTGAAACCATTTCCACATCTTCAAAAGACCTGATAAGATTTGTGGAGTCGTACCGCAGCATGATGAAACTGTCATCGCCAATCCGTAAAGCCGTGATGGTCGACGAGCTGATGAAACGTGTCCTGAATCTGAACCAACTACGTTTGAAAGAACAAGGCGTTACAATTACATATAAGTCTAAAACTCCAGATCTTCTGATATTTATAGATGAATCTCAAATAATTCATGTGCTGAATAACCTCATTAAAAACGCTGTGCAAGCTGAAGCCAACTCAATTCGCATCAGCGCGGAGCTTAACTCTGAAGACCGCACAATAATAAGTGTCACAAACAATGGAAAACCAGTGCCTCTGCGCCAACAGGATGAGATTTTTGTGCCGTTCTACACGACAAAACCTAACGGCACCGGCATCGGACTGAGCCTCTCCCGACAAATAATGACCAAACATAACGGAAACATAACCCTCGTCCAAAGCGACAAAAATACCACGACTTTCGCCATGGTATTCTAACTCTTAACTCTTAACTCTTAACTCTTAACTCTAATCAATCCCCTCCCTGATACATTCTGTTAATCACATCTTTGTATCTGTCAAGAATAACAGAGCGTTTTACCTTAAGAGTAGGAGTGAGGATGCCGTTTACCGTTGACCATTCATCAGCAATGAACTTAAATCTCTTGATCTTCTCGGTGTCACCGAAGAAAGCGTTGATTTTCTGGACCTCTTTTGTCAAGCGGTCTTTCACCTCTTTGAGGTTTATCATGGCATCATTGGTAGTGAACTTGATCTCGTGCTTTGCGCACCAATCCTTAAGGAATGAGAAGTCGGGGACTATCAATGCTGCTGCGAATTTCTCGTTTTCGCCGAGTACTACCACGTTCTCAAAGAATCCGGATTCGGTGAACTTGGTTTCAATCATATCCGGATTGATATATTTCCCTAATGAGGTCTTGAAGAGGTTCTTCATGCGGCCTGTAATCTTGAAGTTGCCGTATTCATTGACACTTCCGAGGTCGCCGGTGTGGAACCAGCCGTCCTTGTCGATGACTTCAGCAGTCAGCTCCGGCTGTTTGTAATAGCCCATCATCACGTTGTGACCGCGGCAGATGATTTCGCCATTTTCAGCGATTTTCACCTCCACACCAGGCAATGCCGGACCAACATATCCCGCTTCACGGCCGTGAGGCACGTTGGAACTTGTGCAGATAACCGGTGAGCATTCTGTCATGCCGTAGCCTTCGTAAACTGGCATCTTGATAGCTGAGAAGAAGGCCGAGATATTCGGCTGGATGCTCGCTGCACCCGAAACGATGATGTCGAAGCAGTCAGCACCGAGTTTGTTGCGGATTTTGCTGTAAACAAGCTTGTCGGCGAGTTTCAATTTGAGGTTGTAGAACCAGCTTCTGCCGTCAACTGTATATTTCTCGGCAAGGTTCATCGCCCAGTAGAATATGTTCTTTGAGAGGCCTTTCTGGCTTTGTCCCGACTGTCTTACCTTGAGGTAAATCTTCTCCAGCAAACGAGGCACACAGGTCATCATTGTAGGATGAATCTCCTTCATGTCATTGGCGATGGTGGCAACGCTCTCAGCGTAATACACCGACATTCCAAGATATTGATACAGATATGTTAGCGTTCTCTCGTATGCGTGGCAAATTGGCAAGAAGCTCAACGCACGTGTCGATGTAGGCGACGGAGTCTGTCTCAAATTCTCAATCTGACCCAAAATATTGGCATGCGAAAGCATCACACCTTTCGGAGTGCCTGTCGTGCCTGACGTATAAAGTATTGTGGCACAATCCGTTGACTTGATGCTGGCTTTGCGACGCTCGAGTTCTTCAGCATTTTGATTTTCTCTGCCTAATTGAAGAAGGTCTGCCCAAATTGGGTAGTCACCGCGTTTTACGAAGGTGTAAATCATCTTCAAAGATGGGATGTCGTCCTTGATGTCCTCAATCTTGTTCAAAACGCACAGACCCTCAACCATCACGAACTTAGCCTCGCTGTTGTTGATGACAACGCGGTAGTCTTCCTTGCTGATTGTAGGGTAAATCGGTACTGTTACGGCTCCAACCTGCTGGATGGCCATGTCCATGATGTTCCACTCAGGACGGTTACTGCTGATGATGGCGATTTTATCGTCCTTCTGGATGCCTAACTTTATGAGGGCATAGCTAATGATGTTGGTTGTTTCAACGTACTCCTGGATGCTGTATTTGTTCCATTCGCCGTTTTCTTTCTTGGCGAGTGCAATTTTCTGGTCAGGATGCTTGCGTAAGTAAGTCGTCAGAATGTCAAAAATGCGTTTTTCTTCCATCTCTATTGCTTTAAAAACTGTGCAAAAATACGTAGTATTTTAACCCAGAAAAAATTTTGGGGTGAGTGGGGTGAAATTTGGGATAAAAACGCTTATTTTGGGGTGAAAGTGCCGTTTTTAGGGGTGAATGAAAATTTTACATAACATATTTAGGGGTAAAAATGCCGTTTTTAGGGGTGAAAAATTCACCACAAGGGGTGAAATTTAAGCACCAAAATCATCGAAAAGGATATTTTCTTTCGGCACACCGAGATTGTCTAACATGACGAGCACTGCCTGCGTCATCATTGGAGGACCGCAGAGATAATACTCTATTTCTTCCGGCTCGGCATGATTCTTGAGGTAGTTCTCAAACAAAACCTCATGGATATTGCCTACATAACCGTTCCAGTTGTCTTCCGGGAGCGGCGATGACAACGCTATGTTGAATCCGAAGTTCGGATTCTCAGCCTCAATCTTTTTAAAATCATCAATGTAGAAAAGCTCGCGCAATGAGCGGCCTCCATACCAGAAAGACACCTTTCTTTGCGTGTGTTTCGTGAGGAATAAATCAAGGATATGCGAGCGCATAGGAGCCATTCCGGCACCGCCACCTATAAAGATAATCTCCTTTTGGGTATCCTTGATGTGGAACTCGCCGTAAGGCCCGCTGATGGTTACCTTGTCGCCCGGTTTAAGCGAATATATATAGGATGAGCACACGCCCGGGTTCACCTTCATGAAACCGCCGTTTTTCCTGTCAAAAGGTGGCGTGGCGATGCGCACATTTAGCATGATGATGTTGTCCTCCGCAGGATGGTTCGCCATAGAATAAGCCCTGAACTGTGGCTCAGGATTACGCATCACGAGGTCGAACATGTGGAATTTCTCCCAGTCTTTGCGGTATTCCTTGTCAACATTGATATCTGAATACTTAACCTCGCATTTCGGCACGTCAATCTGGATGTAACCGCCTGAGAGGAAGTCGAGATGCTCTCCTTCTGGCAGCTTCACGACGAATTCTTTGATGAAAGTGGCTACATTTCTGTTGCTCACCACCGTGCATTCCCATTTCTTGATGCCAAAAATCTGCGGATTGACATGAATTCTAAGGTTCTCGCGAACTTTCACCTGACAGCCGAGCCTCCAGTGGTCAAGCTGCTCTTTATGACTGAAAAAGCCTTTTTCCGTCGGTAAAATCGAGCCTCCACCTTCCAAAACCTGACATTTGCACATCCCGCAGTTGCCCTTGCCACCGCATGCCGACGGCAAGTAAATCTGCTCCTCAGCGAGAGTATGAAGCAACGAATTGCCTGGCTTCACCTCAAGTTCACGTTCATCATTGATGTTAATCTTAACATTCCCCTTCGGCGTAAGCCGTTTCTTGACGATGATGAGAATCGCCACGGGAATCAACACTGCAATCAGAAAAACGATGACGCTGGTTAATATAATATATGTGCTGTTCATGCTAAAAACTAATTCCAAGGAACGCCATGAAAGCGATTCCCATTAAACCTGTGATAATGAATGCAATACCGGTGCCTTGCAGACGCTTCGGTATCTTGGAATATCTTATTTTCTCCCTTATCGCAGCCATCCCTACAATTGCGACAAGCCAGCCTATCCCTGAGCCGAAACCGTATGCAAGTGATTGAAATACAGTGTCATAGTGCTTCTCCTGCATAAACAGACTCGCTCCTAAAATAGCGCAGTTGACAGCGATCAAAGGTAGGAAAATACCTAATGAATTATATAAAACAGGGCTGTATTTCTCAATAACCATCTCCAAAATCTGAACTATTGCAGCAATTATCGCGATAAAGAGTATGAAACTGAGAAAGTCGAGCGAAACATCAGCAAACGCTGGGCTTAGCCACGACAAAGCACCTTCTGAGAGAATGTATTTGTCCAATAGGTAATTCACTGGTACCGTGATGATTAGCACAAAAGTTACCGCTATTCCAAGTCCGAATGATGTCTTCACGTTTTTCGAGACGGCAAGAAACGAGCACATTCCAAGGAAATATGCGAAAACCATGTTGTCGACGAAAATCGAACGGAAGAAAATGCCAAGTGTATCCATCATTTCTCCTCCTCAGGTTTTTGTAGCCAGATGATTATTCCTATGATTATCAAAGCCATAGGAGGTAAAATCATCAGACCGTTGTTAACATATCCGAAATCGTACAATCCTTGCGGGATGACTTGGTAGCCGAGCAATGTGCCACTCCCGAACAAATCTCTGAAAAATGCCACGATGACTAGTATCAAGCCGTAACCGAGACCGTTGCCGATGCCGTCGAGGAACGACTCCCAAGGAGCATGCGACATTGCAAAGGCCTCCAAACGCCCCATGACGATGCAGTTGGTGATGATAAGTCCAACAAACACAGATAGTTGCTTGCTTACATCGTACATAAACGCCTTCAAGAATTGATCAACGAGGATTACAAGCGTCGCTACGACGATAAGCTGCACGATGATGCGTATTTTTGAAGGTATTCCTTTGCGTATCAATGAGATAACAAGATTCGACAAGGCTGTCACCACAGTCACTGACAGAGCCATCACTATGGCTGGTTTCAGCTTCGCTGTGACCGCCAACGAGGAGCAGATGCCCAAAATCAGCACAGTGATTGGGTTGGCTTTGCGCAAAGGTGCCGTTATCAGATTCATATTTTTACTCATTGCCTTCAAAATATGGTAAATATAACTTTAATGTTTGCTCAATCATATCCTCGACGCCTTTTGAGGTACGTGTGGCACCTGCTATGGCATCAACTTCGACTGTTACGGTATCGTCTTTCTTCAGTAAATGCTTGCCTTTATACTGATTCTGATAATTTTCAGTCGTAATCTCAGCGCCTAATCCCGGAGTCTCTGATTTATGGTCGAAAACAGCGCCAACCACAGTCTTCCCGTCAGAAGCCACACCTATATATCCCCAAATCGGGCCCCAAAGTCCGTTACCTCTCATCGGAATCACAGTTGTTTGATTATCAATGATATATAAAGGCATGTCGCCATCTCTTTTGCCTGTACAATGCTGTTCGAAAAGCTGCTCGGCATTTTTGTTGTCAACACCAGTGATTCCTGCGGCTTTCAGAATGTTAATACGCTGTTCGTTGAGCTGGTTCCTTTTCTGATAAGGCTGGAGCCACATTGCAGCTGCTGATAGCAAAACGGATACTATCGCCACAAGAATTATAATGTATCTGAAGATATAACGGTCGCTCATCTCGTCCTCCTTTCTGCTGCAGCCCAGCGTTTCTTGCGTTTTCTGATGTTTACAGCCACCACGCACCAGTCGATGAGAGGGGCGAAGACATTCATCAACAATATTGCGAGCATCATTCCTTCGGGATAGCCTGGATTTGCTACACGAATCAGTATCGCAACAGCTCCGATGAGGAAGCCGTAAATCCATTTTCCGATGTTGGTTTGCGTCGCTGTCACAGGGTCGGTAGCCATAAAGAATGTGCCAAACATGAAACCACCCATCAAGAGATGGTAATAGAATGGGATGTCGGAAATCATTAGGCTCATGGCTATTGCACCAGCAAATGTTGCAATGATTATGCGTAAGCTTGCTATTCCGCTGACAATCAGGAATATACCTCCAATTAAAATGGCTATTTTCGATGTCTCTCCGATGCTCCCGGGTATCGTTCCGACAAACATGTCCATTAAACTTGGGAGGTCGTTGACACTGCCTCCGTTGAAGATGGTGCCGAGTGGTGTCGCACCGCTGTAAGCATCAGCTTTTTCTGCTATCCACACATTGTCGCCGGTCATCTTGGAAGGGTAGGAGAAGAACAGAAAAGCTCTTGCCAACAAGGCTGGATTCACCACGTTCATGCCACTGCCACCGAACACCTCTTTGCCAATGATTACTGAAAAAGCTACCGCTATCGCAAGCATCCAGAGAGGCACGTCGACAGGCATAATTAACGGAATCAAGAAACCGGTCACGAAATAGCCCTCGTTGACGTCCTCGTGTCTTATTTCCGCAAAGGTGAATTCTATCGACAATCCTACAATGTAGCTGACAAGATATAATGGGATAATCTTTAATAATCCATAACCGACTGTCTGCCAGAATGTTACGTCTTGACCAAGTGACAAAAAATGCTGATATCCGATGTTCCATGTTCCGAAAAGAAAGCATGGAATAAGGGCGAAGACCACAGCTATAAGGCTGCGTTTCATGTCGACGTAATTACGAATGTGTGTGCCGCTTTTAGTTACCTTATTGGGGGTATACAGAAACGTCTCAAACGCCTCGAAAGTCGAGTGAAACTTGCTGAATTTGCCGCCTTCTTCAAAGTTTGGCTTGATTTTATCGATATAATTTCTCAGTCCCATCAGCACGTCTCCTTTCTGATAAATTCAAGTCCTTCACGAATAATTTGCTGTATCTGAGTCTTTGAAGGGTCGATAAACTCGCAAAGCGCAAAATCCTCAGCGTCAACCTCATAGATGCCGAGTTCTTCCATCTGCTCGATGTCTTTTATCAAACAAGCCTTGATGAGCTGCATGGGGTAGATGTCGAATGGAAACACTCGTTCAAACTGTCCTGTCATGATATACGGGCGGGTGTCGCCGTTGGTGTTGGTGTCGTTGATACGTCTGAAAACAGGTCTCAGCCAGCCAAACATCTTGTATTTGTTACCTTCAGGAATCACTGTGACCTGCGAATCGTGGAAACAGAGGAACTTGTCGCTTGTGATGTTTGTGCCTGTCAGCACATTGCCGCTGATGACTCGTGCATTTTCATCTATATCTAAAATCTGTGCGACGTATGCACCGGTTCTCGTCTGATAATAATGCGGATTTCTTACCGCTGAACCTGTCGTTGCAATGATTCGGGTGCTGTCGTATCTTCCGGTAAGGAACAATTTCCCTACTGTAATGACATCCTGAGGATAGCAATACCATACGACTTCGCCTTTGTTTATTGGCGATAACGCGTTTATCTGCGTGCCTATGTTGCCGGCAGGATGCGGACCTTCAAATTCTGTATAAATTACATTTTTGGCATCAGCAGAGACGCATGGCCGTACGTCTTTACAAACGTTAACATATACGTTCCCATCTGTCAGTTTCGACAAAACTTTTATGCCTTCAATAAATGTGTTTTGCTGATTTCCAATGATAAAATTGTAATCCGGTGCCAGTGGCGCTGTATCGAACATCGAGATGAATATGTGCTTCGGTTTGTCGGCCGGATTCGCTATTGTCGCAAACGGACGCTGACGCAGCAATGGCCAGACGCCGCTTTGCAACATTTTCTCGATAGGATTACTAACAGAGCTGAAATCTATAGCCTCATTTTTCCCGTCGTTTTCCACAACAACCGCCAAGATTGCACGTTTATCGCCTCTCACTATGGCTTTAACTCTGCCGGAAATAGGGGAGGTGAACACTATTTTCTCGTTGTTCTTATCATGAAATAGTACAGAACCGATTTTCACGTCATCGCCTTCAGTGACATGTAATTTCGGCAAAACACCAATAAAATCAGTAGGCTTAAGCGCACAAAACATCGGTTCGAAGACCTCAAGCTGTTTTGTGGCTTTACCATCAAGATGTATGTCCAGACCTTTCCTTATCTTGATTTTATCCATTTCCCTGTTTCGTTGCCTAATTTCCAGAAATACAATCCGATCGCGAGATTTTCTGTGCTTATCGTAGTGATTTCGTTGTTGATATCTCTCTCAAGTACTATTCTGCCTTGGAAATCATAGATTTGCAATTTTGAGAAATCGTTTTCAGAAGCAATGATGTTTAACTCGTTGTTTCCTGGATTTGGATAGACAAAAACGCTGCTTCTGTTGTCTGTAATCTCATCAACATCAGTAATTTCTATGTATTTTGGAGGCAGTTTCAGGAGGTCGATGGACGCTGAGCCCTCATCAGCATGGCTCTTTCTTGAGAAAGTCCATCTAAGAAGGTGCGTACCGGCTTTTATAGGCATTTCAAACAACTGCCACTCTGAACCTGTCAAAGTATAATGCTCTGTGTCTAAAGTGAATTTGAATTCGTCATTAGCATTGCTTGAACTTCTGTAATAGAATGAAACTTTGTCATCAATATCTGTGACTGCAGCCACTGAGAGTTTTGATGTCAATCCATTTTCTGATGATGGTCCGGTGAAGCAATAATTGCCCTCGTAAGGGTTGTTGGAATCTCTAAACCAACGTGCTCCGCCTGAATTACTCCATGTGAAATTCTGGTTAAGCTCATCATCCTCAAAGTCTTCGATGCAATTTCCGATAGCAATCTGATTCTGATAAACGTCTTGATAACCATCTGATGTCACTGTCATATTATTGTCAAGAATGGCACCGTCAGGAGCGTAATTCGAGACCAAAACGACAAAACTGACATCTATGCTTTCGTTGACGTTGATGCCTGCTGATGTAATTGTCTGAGCTTCATAACTGATGACAGGAGCATCAATGAGAAGATGGCTTGTTATGTTATGACTGTTGCTATGTCCTTGATTATTAACGGTAAATATCATATTCGATGTTTCACCTTTATATAATCTGTCGGTAGGATTTCCGTCAGCATCGGTAATTCTCAAATTCGTTATTTTTAATGACGGAGCGTTCACAATAATGGCAAAATCGTCTGAGAATGAATAAGTTCCGTTGCTCATCGTCAAATGGAACCAAACTTTGGTCTGATCAGGGATGTCGTTCGACACGCTAAGCGTGAAAGCATTGTTCTTTGTGACGATTTCGTTAGCATTAAATGCGTCATAAGTCGTTGAACCTGAATTGATTTCGATATATGGTGAATTTGTCGTCAATTCAACGTTTACATTTTGAATGCTTTCAAAACCGACATTATGGAGAGCAACATTGATAGAAGCTGTTTCATCGAAATCGAGCTGATTGTTGCTGTCCTGTTCGTTGATGCCATAGCTGTCGAAAATCAGGTAAGGGCCTTCATTTGGTATGACAGCGATTTTTTTTGTGTATCTGTAATGATTCTGTTTTGTTATTGTCAGAAGCACATCATTGCCAAGACTTTGCGGTGCTATTGTAATTGTCTGCGGCTGTCCTGTGGCTGTTGCCAGACCGATGATTTCGTTGCCGTTTGACAGACAAATAGTGGCGTTTTCGGTGGCTGTTACTTGGAACTGTGTCGAGCCTTCAACGATGACAGGAATCACTGTAACGTCGAGATTTTCGGGCATTTCTGTGTAAAGATTCATATACACGTCGCCATGGTGATGGAAGAGGTAATAAGTGATTTCTTTCACGCCACCATCGGTCCAGTTTGACTGTTCGAGGAAGAATTTGCCTGAAGCGTTGGCGTAAGCCGGCAAGACAAAGTCTACAGGGTGTTGTGTTCCGAAAGTAGGCATGAAATCTGGCCACATGTTGTCGTAAGCGCCCCAAACGTATACATCGTTAACGAATGAGTATGACACTTGTGTTGCTGCCACGATACCCAGTGCACCATATTGGTGGCGGTGGAATGCTTCTGCGAAGCACTGACCGTTGACACCACCGTAGTTGAAACGTCCTGTGAGGCAGTTGTTCGACATCACGAAGGTGAGGTCGGGGTTGACAAGGCGGTTGATGTGACCTATATTATATGATGGTTCTCCCCAGAGTTCTTCTGAACCATGGTCGCGGTGCTGCAGGATGAAAGCGCCTGCGTTGATGGCATCGTTAATTTCATTGCCGTTGCCGTCCCAATCTGTCAGATGCGACATGTTTTGAGGGATGTAGCCAAGCCCGTTAGGACCGAAATAGTTAATGATAGTGTTGGTTCTCTGTGCTGACGACCATTTGTTGCCAGGTGTGCCTTCATAGATGGCATTGACGCGCACAGGATGTTTGCCAAGCTCATATTCCCAGAATCCGTTGACGATTTCAGAGCAGAGCTGGAACCAACGCTCAAGTTGGAATCCCATCGCAGTGATAGGCTTATCATAAAAATTCGGGTTGGTCGAAGGATGACGCTCAAACTGTAAGTCCTTGTTAATCATGTGATACATCTCTTCGTAGTTACGGCCTGTGATACGCCCCATGACGATTTCCGGGAGATGGTCCCCGTTGACATCACCGTATTTGTTGTCAGAGATATAAGGGTTGTAGCCGCTACCAGGGTGATTGTACATGGTATATGATACTATACCTTTTGTGCCATCATCGTTATGGTCGCCAAGCAAAAGCACTGCAGAAACAGGAATATCCCAGTTGTTGTAAGCATTCTGAAGGTAGCTGCGTATCGCATTCTGGTTGTTTCCTCCACATTCTGACACCGTCACGACATCAGTGAGGATGCCTTGCTGATTGCGGAACAGCTTGATGCTGTCGGCTAATGCGATGAAATCCGGATCGTCAGGTGTTATGATGAGATACTCGCAGCCAGTGTCACGACGTTGTGTGGCTTCTTTGATAAAGCTTTGATAATCAGCGTCTGGTAACATATTCTCATTGATGACCATATCGCGGATGATATGATCCCAAGCTGTGCTGCGATAACGAGGGTCACCGCCGAAATTGCCGTCACCACCATCAAACACTACCTCAAGATTGAGCTCTCTTGTCACAACAAGCTCTTTTGTCACAGGGTTGTATTGGAATGGCGTCACGCTGACGATAGCTACGTCGACATCGCGAATCTTCATGGGTTTTGAAGCGACAATAGGCTCTGCAGGGTAGAAGGCGTCCGTTGAATAAACCTTTGCGTCTCTGATGTACTTCATAGGTGTCCTGTCATCATCCAAAGGCAATTCAGGCGCTGGTATCAGGTCAACGTTGGAAACCGTTTCCGTCACTTGATGTGTGACATTCAAGACGACGTTTGAGCCTCTTGGTATTGCCACATAGCTGGAAACTACCGGCAAGTCAGGCATTCCTGCTATGTTCGGAAGGAAAATGCCGTTGAGAACGATGGTCTGCCCCTCAACACCGTCCACATCGCTGTTTTCGAGTGAGAATTTGTCAATTTTCAAACTCAGCTCAAGATTGGAACGATTGCTGTTCACAATCTCAAATGTTTGAGCGAAAGTTATAACCGATGACAGAAGCATTGCCAACGTCATCGCTATTCTTGAATATAGTTTTGTTGTTTTCATGGGATATATTTATGGTTAATTTATATTTCTTCTTTTTGGATTATCAATTTTGCCGCTTCGTTGTCACTGACAAACCACACTATGTCGTTGCAGCCGAATACTGTTGATGCAGAGGGACTTAGGATATAGTCGCTGTTTCTTTGGATAGCGATAACCATGGCATTGTATTTGTCCTTGAACATCGAGTTGAGCAGTGAAACGTGGCAGATAGGGCTTTTTTCAGATACTTTGAATGAGTGTAGGCTCATGTTATGCCCTTGGCGTTCACGAATCAATTCAGTGTCTTCTATTTCAATTATCGGCTTGACTTTGTTGATGTTGTCGTCGCTTCCCACCAAAGTGACAGTGTCGTAAGGGTAGAAAAATATGTCTTTGTCAGGAAGGTCGTAAATGTCTTTACCTCTCTCGATACACACAACACTGACCTTGAATTTTTTGCGGAATGTGGTGTTTTTCAATTGTTTGCCAACAACCTGACTCAGCGGACTTACCGTCACTTTTTCGAGATGGAAGTTCTCTTGGAGCACTTCAGGAACGATGAACGATGCCTGTTTCTGACGCTTGTTCAGGTTATCCATGAAGTTTTTTTCCAGTTTGTCATAAAACTTCATGATGCCATTTGAGATGGCGAGGATGAGTGAGAATACAATCGCAAGGCCTAATGCGGCAAAGAAGTTCAGACTGATGAAATGACGTATGATATATGTTATAATCGAGATCGCGATGATATATCTTAAGATGAAAATTATTGTGATGACATGGCGCTCGAATAGGTTTTTCGTAATCAATCTCGAGTTTGTCAATGAGATTCTGTATTTGAATGCCATCGCCCAGATAAATGGTGATACGATGGCTAACGTTACGGCTATTGATGTAAATCCGCCCCAAATACCATTAATATTCTTTATTATAAATGGTCCGATGACGGAAAAACAGATGATGGCGAGAGCGAAGATTATGCAGCCGTATATGAGCATGTTTTTGAATTGGTTGATGACAAAAGTCCTGAATGTCAACGTGGTTGTCTCGCTAACCTTAAACCCTTCTGAATAATTGGACATTGCCTGTTTCCATTTTTCCGGAATTCTCGGGTTGAGCCAGTTATATAGCGGGTTTGCCAACCTTATTATATAAGGTGTAAAGAATGTCGTGACGATTGATACCGTGACGATAATAGGGTAGAGGTATTCATCTATCACCTTGAAACTCAAGCCTAAAGCGGCGATGATGAATGAGAACTCTCCGATTTGGCAGAAGCAGAAGCCTGCCTTGAAAGATGTGTGGATGTCTCTTCCGGATATCAACATTCCGAAGGTGGCGCTTAACGTCTTGAAAATCATCACCACAAGTGCGATGATAATGACTGGCCATGTATATTCAACCAAAATATCAGGGTTGACGAGCATACCTACCGAGACGAAGAATATTGCCGCAAAGAGGTTTTTTATCGGGGTGACAAGTTTGTGTATGATGTCGGCCTCAAGCGTTTCCGCAAGGATTGAACCCATCACGAAGGCACCGAGAGCCGATGAGAAGCCGGCGTAATTTGCAAGCATGACCATCATGAAACACAGGCCTATCGCTATGATGACCAATGTCTCTTCTGTCATGAACCTCCTGATGAGCTTCAGGAATGACGGAATCAGATATATTCCGAAGATAAACCATATTATCAGGAAAAATCCGAGTTTTAGCATGCTTAACACCAGCTCGCCGCCATCGAAGGTGTTGCCCACCGACAAAGTGGAAAGGATAACCATCAGGATGACGGCAACGAGGTCTTCCACCACCAATGCCCCGATGACATCGGCGGTGAATTTCTCGTTTTTAAGTTTCAAATCGTCAAAAGCCTTGACGATGATACTGGTTGAAGAGATGGAGAGCATACATCCAAGGAAGATGCAGTTCATCTTTTGCCAGCCGAATATTTTTCCTACAAGAAAACCTAATGTGAACATGATGATGAGCTCCGTGAGCACCATGATGGTTCCAGGACCGCCCACCTTCTTCAGTTTCTTGAAGGAAAACTCAAGACCAATTGCAAACAGAAGGAATACCATTCCGATTTCGCTCCATGTCGCGACACTGCTGGGGTCTTCGACAACAGGAAAATACGTGAAATGCGGTCCGATAAGGAATCCTGCCACGATGTAGCCGAGTACCAAAGGCTGCTTCAACCATTTGAAAATAACAGTTGTTACACCAGCAGTGACGAGAATCAGAGCTAAATCGAAAAATAAAGCAGGTACTCCTTCCATTTGCTTAAAAAACTATTTCTTTATAACTTTCTTTGTCCAGACATTAACGTCGCTTCTAACCTGAAGGATGTAGGTGCCTGAAGAAAGGTCGTTAAGGTCAAGTGTAGTGTCCAATCCGTATTCAACGTTTTCACTCTTCATGTAAACCACCTGACCGACAGAGTTGTAAATCAAAATCTGGATATCTGATGAGATATTGGCGATTGAGATGTTGAGAACGTCGTTCGTCGGGTTAGGATGGATGCTCAACTTAGCCTCTTTAGGTGTGTCAACGCCGTCTTTCGAGAAGTGGATACGGATAGAGCCGTTGTAAACTTTATATCCGCAACCGGTATACTGGAAGTCAAGGTTGATATCGCCACGTTCATAGTCTTGCTCTGAAGGGGTGTAGACCGTCTGCAAAGCGAACGGATTAGAGAAGCTACCCGTTCCATCTGTTGTCCAACCGTTGAAGTTGCCAAGGTTCTCGATTTCCACAGAGATGTCTATAGGATCTGTCGTGAATGCGGTGTACAACTCTTCGTATGAGGCAACTGGTTCGTTCACGAATGTGATGACCATGTCATCTGCCATCATTTCAGTGCCTTGGTGACCTGTTAAGGTAAGTGTTACGCTTCCGTTTGCAATATCTTGAGTGCCAGGAGTATACACTGGTTCAAGGATTGCAGCGTCGCTGAATGTGCCGTCGCCGGCTGTTGTCCATTCAACTGATGTCTGGTTAGAAGCGAAACCTAAGAGCTGAGCGTTCTCATCTTCGCAAAGGTTGATGTCGAGACCTGCGCTCACGTTGAGGCTTCTGTCGGCAGGAAGGATCACGAAATCTATCCAGCAGCAGTCGCTACCGGATGACACACTGGTGTCTTTCTGGTATTTCCATTTGAAGGTGTGATCGCCTGGTGTCACAGGATATTGTGCTCTTGTCCATGCGACCGTGCCCGACCATTCGCCCTGTGAAACATTGTCGATATAGAATATGAGCTTGTCGTAGCTTCCTTCTGACGACACTTTGTAGTAGAATGCGATAGAATCAGGCTCGCCGACTTCATAATTCAAACTCAAAACAGTTTCCTGATTATCACCGATTTGTCCTGATTTTACACAATAAATACCTTCATATGGGTCATTTGTCACGAATGTCCATGGATGCGGCAAATCGTTGGTCCAAAGTGCGGTGTTGAACTCTCCGGATTCGAAGTCTTCAACATTGAGACCAATCTTTTTCGAAAAGTCTTTTTCATCGGTGTAAACGCCTGAAATCACAGATAAATTGAATGCCGCTGATGTCCCTGCAGGAGCGCTGTTGACATAAACATCGTAATTGAAGCTTTGTGTCGCACCGGCTTCAACTGCTTCAACAGATACGGCACTTGATGACAAAATCTGTAAGTACGGATTGTTCATGGTAAGTAATGCGTTGACTAAATTTGAGTTGGCATTACCATTATTCTTCACTGAGAAACCAAATCTGACTGTCTCGCCTGGGTCAAGACGTCCGTTGCCGTTACCGTCGAGTTCGGTTATTGTCATGTCACCGATTTTAAAGCTTGGAGCATAAGCTTTAATCGAGATGTGATTCTCGTAAGTGTCGGAACCACTGTTTATTGAGACGACAAAATCGATGCCCGTCTTATTAGGAATTGCGTTCGACACGGTGAATGTGAAGGCGTCAATGAGGTTGATAGTTGCATTTGAGCTGAGAGCTGTGAAGTCGGCGGTGCCGTTGGTGATTGTCACATACTCTGAATCTGTTGTCAACGTCATTGTACCAGCAGCGGCTTGTGAGTTACCCACGTTTTTGAGCTGGATATCTAATGATGCATTGTCACCAAAGTTGAGCTGTGTAGCCTGATGGCCGAGTTCATAGTTGTCGATGACGATGTATGGTCCTGCAGCTGGAATCACTTCGATGTCAGCTTCATAGCGCAGGTAATCCTGAGCTGTTACTGTGAGGTGGAGCATTGTAGGCGGTACCTGAGGCTCAATGGCGATGTTCTGGATGTTGCCGGTAGCTGTTGCCACAGCGACAATTTCAAGGTTCTCACCTTCACCTTTTGTCAAAGCTATTACTGAGCCTTCCGGGGCTGTGATTTGTACTGTGTTCAAACCGGCAAGCTGTACGTTCTGATGTTGCACTGCCATAGTTTCAGGTACCTGAGTGTAGATACGCAAGAAAGCGTCGCAGTGTGCGGTGAACATGATGTAGGTGATGTCTTTGTCGTCAGTGTTGTAAGGCCATGATGTCTCATAGAGGAAGTATTTACCGGCCACGTTGCCGAATGCCGGACGCCAGTTGCCTCTGTATTCGTATGCAGGAGTGTTGGTGTTGTTCGGTAATGTCGGCATGAAGTTAGGGTCAAACTGGTCGTAAACACCCCAGACGAAGGCGTCGTTGACGAATGAGTAAGAGACCTCGGTAGGAGAGAGGACGCCTACAGCACCAGCGTTCTGACCGTTGAAGGTGCGACGCATCCATTTCTCAGTGAAGCAGTTACCTCCAGAACCGGTGTAGTTAAACATACCAGTCTGGCAATTGATTGACATAACGAAAGGCATTTTGCCGACGTTGTTCATCTGATCGACGTGGTTGTTACGCACTGCCGGCTCGCCCCAACCTTCATTAAGGCCGTGGTCGCGGTGCTGTACCCAGAAGGCGCCGTTATTGACAGCGTTAACAACCTGTTGAGGTGTGCCACCTGTCCAGCCGCCCATCTCTTGAGGAGATGCCGGGATATAGTTTGTTCCGTTAGGTCCGAAATATGATACAACTTGTGGGGTGTTCTGTGCTGTTGACCATTGTGTGCCAGGGGTGCCTTCATAGATGCAGTTGATACGCTGTGGCGTGTAACCATGGCTGCGCATATAACCGCCGAAGACCTCAGAGCAGAGCTGGAACCAACGTACTGTCTGCCATCCTAAAGCTGTTATAGGGCTGGCGTAGAATGCAGGATCCATGTTAGGATTGGTGTATTCATATTCAATCTGCTTGTCGGCCATCATGGCAGCTTCTGTGCCGTTGGCTGCAACCAGACGGGAAAACACCATCTCCGGGAGCAGGTCACCGTCAACGTCGGCATACTGGTTGTCGGTGATACATGTCGAACTGCTAGGGTATGGATGAGGAACCACGATGGCAGGGATACCTTGTGCCATGTTGACGTTATGGTCACCGAAAAGAAGCACTGCAACCGGAGCGATACTCCAAGTGTTGTATGCATTATGGAACCATTCTTTCATCTGTTGCGTTGTTGTGGCAGGCATCTCATCGAGACGTACGATTTCGGTGATAATACCTTGCTGTTTGCGATATTCTTTCAGACGCTGTGCCGGTGCTAAGAAGTCGTCGTTGTTAGGGATGACGATGACGTATTCGGCGCCATCTTCGATATCACGAAGCCACTGCTGCATTCTTGCCTCATAGTCGATGACTGGCAATGAGTTGTAGTTCATGATGTTTTGAGCGAGGATAGGGTCGAAATAAGGTGAACGCAGGCGGTTGTCACCAAATTGGCCGTTGCCGCCGACAAATTCAACCTCCATCTCAATGTTGTGATAGACGATGGCTTCTTTTGTGACAGGGTTGAATCTGACAGGATTGACGCTGACGGTCACGATATCGACACCACGCATCTTGGCAGGTGCGCTAATGCTTGCAAACTCTGCAGGATAGAAAGCGTTTTCAGTATAAACCTCAGTGTCTTTAGTGTAATCTGTGTTAGGTTCTTCGTCCTCAGCCTGGATACCTAATGAAGGCTCCACGTTAACGTTGGAAATCACCTGCTGCTCATAGCTTCTCACATGAAGCACTGCCTGAGCGCCCTGTGGGATAGCGATGGTGCGGCTGTAACTTGGGACGTTAGGCATGCCTTTGGCGTTAGGAAGGCTGATGTCTGCGATGCCGATGGTCTGCATCTCTTCACCTTCATAATTGAAGGAGGCGAGACTCATCTCATCGATAGAGTATGAGAGGGCTACATTGCCTCTCGTCTGCTCAGTCATCTTAAAACCTGTCTTTCCCGTGTGATTGAACTGGAAGGTGCGGACTTCCTGAGCATTTGCTGCAATGCCAAGCATCATCAGTGCCAAGCAAAGCAAGTTGCGTAAATTGATTTTTTTCATTTTTAGATTTATAATTAGTCAGTATTCTATACAAGACCGCCGAATCCCATGAAAGCCATAGCGAGGATACCGGCAGTGATCAGTGCGATAGGTGTCCCTTTGGTGCCTTCAGGTGCCTCCATGAGATCGATATGTTCGCGAATGCCAGAGAAGATTATCAATGCCACTGCGAAACCGATTGCGATGCCGGCTGCGTAGATGACTGCCTCTCCGACGTTGTTGCCGTAAATGAAGCCTTCACCGACGACCTTCAAAGAGACGCCGAGAACGCAGCAGTTAGTGGTAATCAAAGGTAAAAACACGCCCAATGCGGTGTAAAGTGATGGACTGATTTTCTTCAAGATAATCTCGACCATCTGCACCAAGGCGGCGATGACCAAGATAAACGCTATCGTCTGAAGGAACTCCAATCCGTGAGCCACAAGGACGTATTTGTTTAAAAGGTATGTCACCAAAGTGGCGAGCACGAGCACGAAGATAACGGCCGCACCCATACCAACAGCGGTGGATGTCTTCTTGGAAGTGCCTAAGAAAGGACATATTCCAAGAAACTGCGCCAATATGACGTTGTTGACAAATATTGTCGATATAAGAATGATTATGATTTTCATGGCACTACGTTATTTAGTTTTCTTTAATCTGTTGACTATTGCGATGAGATAACCCAAAGCGATGAAAGCTCCAGGAGCAAGCACGAAGATGAGTATCGTCTGTGCGTCTTCAGGTAAAAATCTGAAGTTGAAGATGCTTCCGCTGCCAAGGATCTCACGAATCGAGCCGAGAACCGTCAAGGCGAAGGTGAAACCTAAGCCCATGCCTGCGCCGTCGAGGATTGATGGCCAAACAGGATTCTTTGAAGCGAATGCCTCAGCACGTCCGAGAACGATACAGTTCACCACGATGAGCGGGATGAAAAGACCTAATGTCTCGTAGATATCCGGCACGTATGCCTGCATAATCAGCTGAACCACAGTCACAAACGAGGCGATTACCACGATGAAGCAAGGGATTCTCACCTTGTCGGGAATGAAGTTCTTCAATAATGAGATTACTAAATTCGACATTATCAAAACGAATGTTGTCGCAAGACCCATCGACATGCCGTTGATGGCACTCGTCGTTGTGGCGAGAGTAGGACAGCATCCTAACAAAAGGACGAGAATAGGGTTTTCCTTGATAAGTCCTTTGGTGAAAGTTTTCCAGTTACTCATTGTTTTCCTCCTTTCAAGAATTGGTCTTTGTTAGCCTCGAAACCGTCGGCAGCCTTCTTGATGGCTTCTGCAACGGCTCTCGAACTTATTGTGGCAGCTGTGATAGCATCGACATCACCGCCGTCTTTCTTCACCTTGAGGCTGAAAGCTTTCGGGTCTTTGCCATCAAACTGACCTTTGAACTTGTCGTTCACCATGTTAGCGCCCAGACCAGGGGTCTCAGCCTGTGATAAAACCGACACCTTATTAATAATACCGTTTTGCAGCATGCCGACCATGAGCTCGACCTTGCCACCAAAACCGTTCATCGAATATGTCTTGACAGCCGCTCCGATGAAGTTGCCGTCAGCGTCGTATGCGAGGTTGTATGTCAAATCTTCAATGACCTTCGCTTCTGTAGTCGCAATAGCCACATCGGTCTTCAAAACCTCGTTGATAGCCTTAATGTTCTTATTTTCTTCAACTTTATCAATAGCTGGCTTTGTCAAACCATAGATGAAGCCGAGCACTCCGCCTGATACGATGGTGATGACCATCAAGGCTATGAGCATATTTTTTAATGTTGATTCTTTCTTTGCCATAATTTTCAAAATTTAAGATTCAACAATTATTTAACAACTCCGAAACGTTTTGGTTTGAAACCCTTGTTGATGAGCGGCACAACGGCGTTCATGATAAGGATTGCAAACGAAACACCTTCTGGATATTGTCCCCAAAGACGTATGATGACTGTGATAGCACCTATGCCGATGCCGAAAATAATCTTGCCAGGGGTGGTCATTGGTGATGTCACCATATCTGTCGCCATGAAGAAGGCGCCAAGGATGAGACCGCCGTAGACCAGATGATACCAAGGGGCGATGTACTGTGTCGGGTCGACGAGATAGCAGATGCCTGTCATAATGAACACGGTGAGCAGGATGCTCAATGGAGTCCAGATGTCGATGATTTTCGTGATGAGAAGGTAAATCGCACCGATAAGCAGGGCGATGGCGCAAACCTCACCAAAGGCGCCGCCACGGTTGCCAAGGATCATGTCCAAAAACTGCATGTCGCCTGACTTGGCTAGTGTTCCTGCACCTGATTCTTTCAACAGACTCAATGGGGTAGGACCGGTCACTGCATCGGCGAAGAATCCGGCGTCGAAAATCGGCTGTGCCTTTGGCCATGTTGTCATCTCGACAGGGAAGGAGATGAGCATGAACACACGACCTACCAATGCCGGGTTGAACGGGTTCTTACCCAAGCCGCCGAACGACATCTTGGCGATGCCTATTGCAACCACGCTGCCCACGACGACCATCCAGACAGGAAGGTTGGCGGGCACGTTGAAAGCCAGCAAAAGACCTGTCAAGGCAGCTGAGCCGTCGTTGATGGTCAATGGGCCTTTGATGAGATATTTCTGGATGAGCCATTCCGTCAGCATGCAGGCTGCAACTGACACGATGGTCAGACGCAAAGCATACCAGCCGAAATAATAAACGGCTACAAGCAGAGCAGGTAACAGGGCGATAATCACCGAGTACATTATTTTCTTTACGCTTAAGTCTCCGTGAACGTGCGGAGAACCTGATATTGTCAACTGATTCATAGCTATTTCTGATTACGTGAACGTATTAATTGTCCTGTCTTGGTCTTGCCGTAACGGATGTAGTCCGCCAGCGGTATGTTGGCAGGGCAGGTGAACTCGCATGAGCCGCATTCGATGCAGTCCATGATATTATGTTTCTCTGTCTCCTCGAAGTTGTTCTGACGTGCGAGACGGTTCAAGAGGTAAGGCTCAAGTCCCATTGGGCATGCCTGCATGCACTTGCCGCAACGGATGCAGTTGCTGACCTCACGTGGCTGAGCCTCTTTCTCGTTGAGCATCAAGATGCCGGAGGTTCCTTTGATGGTAGGGAATGACGTCACACTCACCGACTTACCCATCATAGGGCCGCCGTTGATGAGGTTGGCTGTGTCTTCAGGGAGTCCGCCAGCAGCTTCGATGAGCATATTGGCTGGAGTGCCGATTCTTGTAAGGAAGTTCGATGGCTTCTTGACAGATTTGCCTGTCACGGTGACAACACGGTAAACCAACGGCTTGTTCTTCTGAACAGCCTCGTAAATAGCGAATGTTGAAGCCACGTTGACGACGACGCAGCCTGTCTCGATAGGCAGCTTGCCTGACGGCACCTCGCGTCCTGTCACTGATTTGATGAGCTGTTTCTCACCACCTTGAGGGTATTTTGTCTTCAACGGCTGAATCTCAATGCCTTCGAAATACTTGTCACCCTTGACAATCTCGTCGAGTTTCTTGGCTGCTTCCATCTTGTTGACCTCGATGCCGACCACGCCTTTAGGTGCGTTGACGGCTTTCATGATGACTTTCACGCCCACGAGGAACTCGTATGGTTTCTCGAGCAGCAGTCTGTTGTCGCAGGTGAGATAAGGCTCGCATTCCGCTGCGTTGATGATGACGTATTCGGCTTTCTTGTCCTTTGGTATCATCAACTTGACGTATGTCGGGAATGTGGCGCCGCCGAGGCCCACGATGCCGTGCTGTTTGATGCGTTCAACAATCTCTTCGCTTGAGAGTGTGATATCTTTTACTAAGGTGTCGCTGGTGTCGATGCCTTCGAGCCATTCGTCGCCTTCCACGTCGATGAAGATGGCTGGCTTACGGTAGCCTGTGTGGTCCATCACCTCGTCAATCTTGTTGACGGTGCCGCTCACTGACGAGTGTACGTTGGCGCTGATGAAGCCTTTCGCCGTGGCGATGAGCTGTCCCACCTTCACCTTGTCGCCTTTAGCGACTATCGGCTCTGCCGGAGCGCCGAGGCACTGGCCAAGCGGGATGATTACCTGTTTCGGAATCTCAAATGTGATGATAGGCTGGTCCGACGAAAGCTTGTTTTCTTCCGGATGAACGCCACCTTTTGGAAATGTCTTAATTGGATTCATACGTTATTCTTTACTTTCGTTTGGTTGTTCAACATTAGTTTCTTTCGGCTTTCTTGGCGGGAAGTTGACCTCATGGATGCTTCCGCGAGGGCAGGCCTCTACGCATTTGCGGCACTGCTTGCACTTCGTGTAGTCGATGTAGGCGAGGTTGCCGCGCATCTCGATGGCCTCGAAAGGACAGGTCTTGAAGCACTTCTGGCAGCCGATGCAGCTCACCTTGCAGTTCTTCATCGCGATGGCGCCTTTCTCCACGTTGTTGCACGCCACATACACACGACGGTTGTTCTTTCCCTTGGCGCGAATCTCGATGACGCCGCGCGGACAAGCCTTGGCGCATGCACCGCAGCCCACGCATTTGTCTTCATCGACCTCAGGAAGACCTGTCTCTTTGTTGATGTGGAGGGCGTTGAACTGGCATTTCTTCACGCAGTCGCCCAAACCGAGACAGCCGTTAGGACATCCGTTCTCGCCAGCATAGAGGGTGTTGGCGAAGCCGCAGATGTCGGCTCCTTCATAATGCACCTTCGATGGTGCGTTCTCACAAGTACCGTTGCAACGTACTACAGCAATCATTGGCTCGGCAACGGTAGCGGTAAGTCCAAGCAACCCGGCGACTTTAGACATGTCGGAGCTCGGGCAGTTCAAGCCGGAGAGACTCTGTTTCTCAGCAGCAGCTTTAACACAAGCCTCGGCAAAGTTACGGCAACCGGCAAAACCGCAGCCACCGCAGTTGGCACCCGCGAGCACCGATTCAACCTCGTCGATGAGAGGGTTCTCCTCAACCTTGAACTTCTTGGCGACAAAGAACAGAATCACTGCCGCCACTCCTCCTAAAATTCCCAGAATTACAAGGGACCATAGTAAAATGTTACTCATAAAACAAAACATATTTTTAGCGGTTGCAAAATTACTGATATTATATTAATTAAACAAGGGAAATTTTGCAAAAATTGTAAGTCGTTAATAGCTAAAGAGTTCGTTATTTCGACCGAAGCATAGCGAAATGACGTGTTTTATCTTATCTCATATTTAAACTCGTTTCTCAACTTTTCTTTGAAGAATGATAAAACAACATAATATACCGCAATCACCCCGATTCCGATGAGCGCTGCAAGCCATTCTTTTACTGATAAGTTGCTGAGAATCACGATGATGGCGACAAGCAAAAACGCCGGGATGAAATAAGCAAACAATGCCGCTTTGTTGCCCTGGCTTGTGCTCATGGTGATGCTGACCGGCTGACCGACAATAAACTCCTTGTCTTCAGGCCTCGGCACAGTGATGCGTTTTTCCTGCATCTCCGACATGCCGCATGCCGACTTGATGCCGCATGAGCCACACATGCTCGAGCTAAGTATCTCAATTTCAATGTCTTTATCGTTTATCCCGACCACTACGCCTGGATGTGAAACATGTTCTCCCATTGTTATTATTTTTTGCGCAAAGTTACAAAAAAAAATCTTAAAACTAGTTATTTTGAATGAGATTTCTCGATTACGCTTCGCTCCACTCGAAATGACGCTATGTGTGTACGTCATTTCGAGCTTAGCCGAGAAATCTTCAGCAAAAAAAGTAAAACTTATTAATTTTTTGTATTTTTGCATGTTAGTATATTCACCATGAAAATAGATATTGCATCATATAAAAGAAAAGCCAAGTATTTGGAAATCAGGACCATACGTAGGCTGAAGTCGATAACCTTGCCTGGTTTCCGAGGCAAGCCGTTTTATGATGTTCTCGTATATTTCATAAACGGATTTTCGAAGGGTTATCTTACCGACCGTGCAGCGGCTGTGGCTTTCAACGTCTTTCTTGCTATTTTCCCTGCAGTCATGGTGCTGTTTACCTTTATTCCGTATCTTCCGCTTGAAGGTGTTCAGGCTATGATTGTCGATATGATCTACAAGGTGGTGCCGCACAACATTGCCGGCAGGGTGGTGGACACTATCGACGAAATCATGTCACATCAGCATAACACCCTCATGTCAATCGGTATTTTTATGGCGTTTTACTTCAGCTCTGGCGCCATCCGCGCATTCTTCCGAGGTTTCGACATGGGCGTCAACCATATCGGGAAAATGTCATTGGTGAGAATGTATGGCGGCGGACTGGTTACAACACTGATTCTCGGCACCCTGCTCATCACCTCTATTGCGCTTATAATCATCGGAAACGACGTATTGCCTTGGTTTTTCAATAGAATACATTTCTACAACGGCATGGTCATAACTCTGATTGACATAGGACGCTGGCTGCTGACCGTGTTTGTCTTGCTCGTTGCAATTGCGGTGCTTTATTTCTTTGGAAATCCTAGTAAAGACAGAAAGTTCCGTTTGTTTACACCCGGCACCATCATGTTTACCCTTTTGTTTATCTTAGGTACTATTGGATTTAATTACTATATTGTCAATTTTTCCAATTACAACGCGCTATACGGTTCAATAGGCGGTCTCATCATTTTCATGATGTGGATGTATGTGAATTGTATCATAGTTTTGATTGGTTTTGAATTGGACGCGTCAATTTTCCTTGCGGAAAAACAGCTTCTAAGTCAAAAAAATTATTAATTTTGCAAAAATTTTTAAAATGCGGAAAATAGTATTTATCGGAAGCGGAGCGATAGCCACGGCAATTGGCGACGTTCTTGCACAGAAAAATAAAGATGAGATTTATCTGTTATCCATTGAGGATGAGGTGGTTGAGATGATTAATACCATGCATGTCAACAGTTCGTATTTCCCGAAATGCAAACTCAGTGAGAACCTGAAGGCCACGAGCGACAAAAACGTGCTTCTTGAGGCAAACGTGATTTTTCTCGCCATCCCTTCGACAGCGGTGGTCGGATATCTCCAGGAAAACAAAGATTATATCAATCCGACAGCTTTGTTGGTCAACTTGGCAAAAGGCTTCGGCAGCGGTGATATGATAATTCCTGATAGCATCAAGTCATTCATTTTCAATCCTTTCATGACACTGAAAGGGCCTTCGTTTGCACGTGAAATCATCAACAGGCAGGACACTGGCCTCACAGCCGCAACTACCGACGAGGAACTCTACAAAATCATTGTCAGCGTCTTCGACGACACCATGATTCGCACCGATTTCACCACAGACGTCACCGGCGTTGAATATGCCTCAATTTTGAAGAATATCTATGCTATCGTAATCGGAATGGTCGATGCCAACTTCGACTCGGCCAACCTGCGTTCCATCGTTATCACCAAGGCTCTCAATGAGATGCGACGCCTGATAATCACTTTCGGCGGCGAAAACAGCACCATGTACCATTATTGCGGCTTCGGCGATTTCTCGCTGACATCACTCAACGACATGAGCCGCAACCGTACGCTCGGACTGCTCATCGGAAAGGGCTTCTTCAACAACTGCATGTCAGATAATGTGGTGCTTGAAGGTCGTATCGCAGTGGATGTTTTTTATAAGAAACTTATTGACAACCAAATTGATACGCAAGATTATCCGTTGATGTGCGAGCTTTATCATGTGTTGAACGACAAGAATTATCCGACACGTAATTTCATCAAGAATATCTTGAAAAACTGATGGGAATAGTAGTACGACAGAGCATTAAAGGCACGATAATGAACTATATCGGCGTCGCCATTGGGTTCATTACCACCTTCTTTGTGATGACGAAATATCTCACGCAGGAAGAGATAGGCCTTACTCGTGTCATGGCTGATGCCGCCTTGTTGCTTTCGGGTCTCGCAGCCCTTGGCACCAACACCTCGGCTATGCGTTACTACCCTTATTTCAAAGACAAAGAGAGTCGCGATCATGGCTTTTTCGGGTGGACATTGATTGTCCCAGCTGTCGGATTTGTCATTTTTACGATATTGTTTTTTTGCTTTAAAGGCTTTATAATCAGTAAGTTCTCTGACGAGTCGCCGCTGTTTGTGGATTATATGTATCTCGTCATACCGATGGCGTTTTTCATGATGTATATGACGGTTTTCGAGACCAATGCCAACCTGCTGATGCGCATAGTAATCCCTAAGTTTGTGCGTGAAGTGGGAGTGAGGCTTTTCACTTTGGCGGATTACATTTTGTACATAACAGGCGTCATCAGTCTTGATGGCATGGTGATTGGGCTGTGTTTGGCATATATCGCGGCTACATTTTTGAATATCATATACTTGCTAAGCCTGTCGAAGATAAGTTTCAAGATAGAGCCGGGACATGTCACTCGCCGTCTGCGCAGGGATTTCATGTTTTACACCATTTTCCTCACCGTTGCGGCAGTGGTCGGAAACATCATTCCGAGTCTTAACACCTTCTTTATCTCTGCAAAAATGGGGCTCGCTGTGACTGGAATTTACACCATCGCGGCATATATGGCGAATCTTGTGGAGATGCCTTATCGCTCGGTGTCGGCTATCTCGCGCCCGATAATCTCGCAGGCGATGAAAGACAATGATATTCAGCGGGCTTCGATGATGTGCAAAAGCGTTTCGCTGCATCAATTGATAGCAGGAGCACTGGTTTTCTTTATCGTGTGGATAAACATCGACCTCTTTTTCGAACTCCTTCCAAACGGCGAAAAATACGTTGAAGGTAAATGGGTTTTCTTCCTTCTCGGACTGGCAAAATTAGTCAATTCTTCGCTAAATATTGGGGTTACGGTGTTGAGCTATTCGCGCTGGTATTACCTTCAACTGATATTCACCGCTGTACTTACTGTCAGCGCTATCATATTGAATAACAAGCTGATACCAATCTGGGGAATGACCGGAGCAGCATGGTCTTCGATAATCTCATTCTCAATTTATTATTTGTTTTTGCTGTCGCTTGTTTTGTGGAAGACCAAAATATCTCCATTTTCATGGAAAGAGATTGTAGTTGTTTTAGTGATGGGGTTTTTATTTGTAATCAATTGGCTGTCAGTAAAATATACCTCAATATGGTTTTTTGAATTGTTTGGCGAAGGCATCGTAGTCAAAGTGACAGAGGCAGTTGTCAGAACCGCAATTATTGTTATTGTTGGTTTGATAATAATATATTATATGAAAATTTCAAATGAAATAAATAAAATAATAAATAGGCTGTGTCATATCGACCGGCCATAGGGAGCGGAGAAATCTCCGATAAGATATGAAGAGACTAGTATTAATTTTCGTATTGTGTTTGCTTTCAATTACCTCGTTCTCGCAGGTGAGAGGCGTCGTTAAAGACGACAGCGGCAATGCCTTGGTTGGTGCTAACGTTGTGTGGTTAGGCACTAATACCGGAACCACAACCGATGTCAACGGCTCTTTTACATTGGAAAGGAAACCGGATGTAAAATCCGTCGTGATATCGTTTGTCGGTTATCAAAACGACACCGTTTCTTTTGAACGTGCTGATTATGCAGAGATTACGCTTCGTGGCGAGATAACTCTCAGCGATGTGGTCGTGAAGTCATCGCGTCCGGGCAGAATACAATCAAGAGGGGTGGTAAACATCGAGACCATAACAACGACCGAATTGTGCCGCGCCGCATGTTGCAACCTTGGTGAGAGTTTTTCAACCAATCCGTCTGTCGACGTGAACTATTCTGATGCGGCAACAGGTGCAAAACAAATCAAACTCCTCGGATTATCTGGCAGTTACGTCCAGATGTTGACAGAAAACGTGCCGGCTTTCCGTGGAGCGGCGGCTCCATTCTCGCTCGGTTACATCCCGGGTACCTGGATGCACTCGATTCAGGTGTCGAAAGGCGCTGCAACAGTGAAAAACGGCTACGAATCAATAACAGGACAAATCAATGTGGAGTATCTGAAACCACAGCTGGATGAGGAACTCGACGTGAATCTTTTTCTCGACAGCCACCTGAAATTTGAAACGAATGTTGAAGGTAATCTGCATTTTAACGATGCGTTAAGCACCGGATTGTTTGCACATTACGAGAATATGTGGATGGAACACGACGGCAACGGCGACGGTTTTATGGATATGCCGAAGGTGCAGCAATATGACTTTATGAACCGCTGGACTTACCAGAAAAACCATTACGTCATGCAGGCTTACGTCAAGGCTTTGAAAGAAGACAGAAACGGCGGACAAACCGATGAACAACATCACAATCACGCGAGAGTTGCAAACGATCCATTGTATAAGATAAATATCGGCTCGGAACGTTACGAGGGCGTCGTCAAAAACGCATATATTTTTGATGAAATCCACAACACCAACGTCGCTTTGGTCTTTTCAGGCTCAATCCATAAAATGAATTCGTTGTATGGCGTAAGAAAGTATGACGTGGACAATAATAACGCATATGCACAGCTGATGTTTGAGACTGAATTTACGCCAAGTCACAGTATATCAACGGGTTTGTCGTTCAATCATGACTGCTTTGACGAACGCTGGCTGTTGTTGCCAAACCTCGTCAAGGCCCCGGATGAAAATATAGGAGGTGTATACGCACAGTATACGTTCAACTATATTGACAATTTCGTGTTTATGGCAGGTTTAAGAGGCGATTACAGCGATTTGTATGGCGCGTTTGTCACGCCTCGTGCTCATGTGAAATGGAGCGTCAGCGACCTTCTGAAACTGCGTTTCTCTGCAGGAAAAGGCTATCGTACACCGCGCCCAATGCTTGATAATCACACGCTTCTGGCGAGCAGCCGCGACATCATCATCGACGACAACCTCAAGCAGGAAGAGGCGTGGAACTATGGCGCTACAGCTTCATTTGACATCGATATCTTTGATAAGTGCTTGATTGTCAATTTGGAATACTATTATACAAACTTCAATAATCAGGTAGTTACCGACCTCGATACAGATGCACATCTGGTGCATTTCTATAACCTTGACGGAATATCATATTCACACACCCTCCAAATTGATGCCACATATCCGTTTTTTGAAGGTTTTTCACTTCTTGGGGCATTCAGATATAACGATGTGAAGACCACTATCAACGGGGTATTGCGCGATAAACCGTTGTCAAGCCGTTACAAGGGCCTGGTGACTGCAACGTACAAAACCCCGCTTGAAATATGGCAGTTTGACCTCACATTGCAAATCAACGGTGACGGCCGTTTGCCCGACGGATTCGGCACATTTGATGCCTATCCGGTGCTTAATGCTCAGATACTCAAATGGTTCCGCTGGGGCAATATATATATAGGAGGTGAGAATCTCACCAATTTCAAACAGAAAAACCCAATCATCGGCTACGACGACCCATGGGGCGAGAACTTCGATGCCACTATGATCTGGGGACCAGTTGACGGAATCATGGTTTACGCCGGAATCAAATGGAAATTATCAAAATATTAATATTATGAAAAAGCTTGTATTACTAGCATTCGTGTTGTTTTTAGCAGTGATGTCACAAGCTCAGACCGTGAAGGAAGTTGTATTCAAAACTGAACCTGAGATTGAGTGCCAGAGTTGTGTTAATCGCATCAAAAACAATCTCCGTTTTGAAAAAGGAGTTAAAGCCATTAATCCCGATTTAAACACCCAACTCGTTACTGTTCAATATGATAGCGAGAAAACCGATGTCGAAAAGCTTCAAAAGGCATTTCAAAAAATAGGGTATAAGGCAACCGTCGTCGTGCCAGAAGAGAAGAAAGGTGTAAAGGCGGATGAAAATCCGTCTGATGATGGAGCAAAATGAAGATAATCATCGTCGGCACATCTCATCCGTATCGTGGAGGCATCGCAGCCTTCACCGACAGACTCGCCACTGAGTTTGCCAAGGAAAGTGTTGATATTGAAGTGGTTACATTCAAACTTCAGTATCCGGCATTCCTGTTTCCTGGCAAGACGCAGCTCACCGATGCTAAGGCTCCTGAAGGCTTCACTGTTGGACGTAAAGTCAACTCTGTCAATCCGTTAAACTGGATTAAAGTAGGAAGGGAGATTCGCAAAAAGAGCCCTGACATCGTGATTTTCACCTATTGGATGTCGTTTTTCGCCCCTTGTTTTGGCAAAATCGCACGCGTAATCAAGCGTGGATGCAATGCAAAGTGTATCGGATTGATACACAATATGATACCGCACGAAAAATCAGTGCTTGACAAGATGTTCCCGCCTTATTTTGTGAAGGCTATGGACGGCTTTGTGGCACTCTCCAAATCGGTTTTGGACGATGTAAAATCGCTTGATAATCAAGATAAACCGAAATGTCTTGTGCCTCATCCATTATACGACCACTTCGGAGAGATCTTGGACAGAAAAGAAGCTAAAAAGCATCTGGGTATGGATGAGAATTGGCAATATATGCTGTTCTTCGGACTGGTTCGCGCATACAAGGGGCTGGACCTTTTAATCGATGCTTTCGCCGATGAAAGACTTCGAAAACACGATGTAAAGTTGATTGTCGCAGGTGAGTTTTATGACGACTCGAAACCATATCTTGAACAGATAGAAAAACATGGTTTGCGTGATTTGGTAATCATTAAGAATCAATATATTACTGATGATGAAGTAAAGTATTACTTTAATGTTGCTGACATTGTCGTTCAGCCATATAAATCGGCTACTCAGAGCGGTGTGACACAGATTGCGTATCACTTCGAGAAGCCTATTTTGGTTACCAATGTGGGAGGGCTGGGAGAAATCATCCCGAATGGCAAAGTGGGCTATGTGGTGGAGCCGAATCCGTCGTCGATAGCCGATGCTTTGGTCGATTTTTATGAAAATGAGAGATATAACACGTTTGTTGAGGGCGTAAAAGAAGAGAAAACGAAGTATCAGTGGTCAAACATGACTGCTGCGATTAAGAATTTGTTATGAAGAAGTTGATTGCTTTGTTTACGAAGATATTTCCACGTCAGACGCTGATACGTTTCAGCGCGCTGTTCAGTTTCCTGATAAGGCCGTTTTATATTGGCAACAAAGTGGAGTGCCCGGTGTGCGGCAAACACTTCCGCAAGTTCCTTCCATACGGCTATGGAAAGGCTATGGATAATCGTTTGTGTCCTTATTGCTTGTCACTTGAGCGCCATCGACTTATATGGCTTTACTTAAAGCAACGCTCTAACTTTTTTGAAGCTCCTCTGAAGGTGTTGCATTTCGCCCCTGAACAGCCGTTTTTGAAACGTTTCAAGGCATTGAAAAATCTCGATTACACCACTGCCGACCTTGACTCGCCGATTGCTGACCTGCATCTTGACGTCACCAATATCGACCTCCCAGATAACCAATATGACGTGGTTATCTGTAACCATGTGTTGGAGCACGTAAATGATGTGAACAAGGCATTTTCAGAGATAAAACGCATCTTAAAACCAGGTGGTTGGGCTATTTTGATGGTGCCTATCAATCCTGACGTCGACACATGGGAAGACCCTTCAATCACCGACCCTGAAGAGAGAAAACGCTGTTTTGGTCAGTACGACCATGTACGCCAATTCGGTCGAGACTACGCCCAAGTGCTTGAAAAAGCTGGTTTTACCGTCGATGCCGACCGCATTTATTACGACCTAACAGAAGAACAACGCCAACGTATGAGGCTTGCCCGACCGGGGGAGGAATTGGTTTACAGAGTAATTAAATAAGATGCCTCGCTCCACTTCGTTTCGCTCGGAATGACAATCAAATTTGAGAAAAATTATGGCGCGGCGTGAACGCCGCGCCATAATTCTAATCATGAATTAAATTGTCATTCCGAACCCCGTTAGGGGTGAGGAATCTCCTTATTTCGCGAGGAAAGGATATCCGTACTCTGTTGCCGGCACGAATGTCTCCTTGATGGCGCGCGGGTTGGTCCAGCGGATAAGGTTCCACAGACCGCCTGCCTTGTCGTTGGTGCCTGATGCGCGTGAGCCGCCGAATGGCTGGCATCCCACGACGGCACCCGTAGGCTTGTCGTTGATGTAGAAGTTGCCTGCTGAATATTTGAGCTTCTGGTCGGCGAGCTGACGTGCCTTGAGGTCGTTGACGAAGATGGCTCCTGTCAATGCGTAAGGTGATGTCGTGTCGCAGAGTTCCAGTGTTTCCTCATATTTCTTGTCGTCGTACACGTAGATGGTGATGATAGGTCCGAAGATCTCCTGAGCCATTGACTCGTAGTTCGGCACCTTGGCGAGGATGACTGTAGGCTCGACGAAGTAACCGACGCTCTTGTCGCATGTGCCGCCGAACACTATTTCCGCGTCTTTGCTGGCTTTTGCTCTGTCGATGTAGCCCTTGCAGTTGTCGAATGAAGCCTCATCGATGACAGCGTTGACGTAGTTGGTGAAGTCAGTGACGTCGCCCATCTTGATTGTGCTGAGCATGTCGCCGACGATCTGTTTCACCTCGTTCCACATTGATGCAGGGATATATGCGCGTGATGCTGCCGAGCATTTCTGGCCTTGATATTCGAAGGCTCCGCGGACGATGGCGCATGCCACCTCGCGTGGATTTGCCGAGCTGTGAGCGAAGATGAAGTCCTTGCCGCCTGTCTCACCGACGAGACGCGGATATGACTTGTAATTGGCTATATTCACGCCTACGCCCTTCCATAAGCCCTGGAATGTGGCTGTCGAACCGGTGAAGTGGATACCGGCGAGGTTCGGGTTGTTCAAGGCGACACCGCCGATCAACGAGCCCTTGCCTGGCAGGAAGTTCACGACGCCAGCTGGAAGACCGGCTTCCATTGCTATTTGCATGATGTGATAGTTCGAAAGCAATGCTGTCGTTGATGGTTTCCAGATTGTGGTGTTACCCATCAATGCCGGGGTCATGTTGAGGTTCGATGCGATGGAGGTGAAGTTAAATGGTGTCACAGCCATGATGAAACCTTCCAGTGGGCGGTATTCCACGCGGTTGAGCTGGTCTGGCGTTGAAGAAGGCTGCTCTGAATAGAGGTTGCCTGCATAATAGTTGTTGAAACGGTAGAAGTCGATGGTCTCGCAAGCCGAGTCGATTTCAGCCTGGAAAGCGTTCTTGCTCTGACCTAACATACATGCAGCGTTGATGCGTGCACGGTATTTGGTTGCCAAAAGCTGACCGATACGTGCCATGATGGAAGCTCTCTCAATCCATGGGGTGTTTTCCCAGTCTTTCTTGGCTTTAAGAGCGGCGTCGATAGCCATGTTGACTTCTTTTTCGCCGACTTTATGGTATTTTGCAATCACATGCTTATGGTTATGTGGCATGACCACTTCGCCCATGTCGCCGGTATGGATTTCCTTACCACCGATGATGATAGGAATCTCCACTACTTCCTTCGACTGTTTTTCGAGTTCTTTCTCCAAAGCGATGCGCTCAGGGCTGCCCGGTCTGTATTCTTTCACAGGCTCGTTAGCAGGATGTGCAAATTGAAATAATGCGTTATTCATGAGTTAATTATTTAAAGGTTAATAATTTTCATATTTTGAAGTGCAAATTTAGAAATTTTTTTGAGAAATTATACCGAAAATTAATATTTTTGCAAAAAAATATTTGTGAAAGAAAACGACATCATCCGACCTGTGATTTCCGAGGCTACGAGCCGCAACTGGAAACGGCTGCATTCCAACGGCGGCGGCAGGCTGATGTCGCGCGCAAATAAACAGCTGTCCACCAAGACGATTTTACCTGTCGAATATTTTTCAAATAAAGCTAATATCGCTGATATTCAATGCTTTGTGAATTTCTGTAAAGAACAGAATTACAAAGTTGAGGAAGTGATATATTCTGTGGGAGTTAAGCTTCTGAAAGAAGCTGGAATACTTGAAAAACCTCACGTTGCGGCGGCATTAAAGCCCTTAACGCCCTTAATGGCTTTAAAGCCCTTAGTGCCGCCGCCGCTGCCTGCGGATGAACATGATCTCCTCGGTCTGCTTTACCAGTGTTTCATGCTCGAAGGCGAGAAAAACCGCAAAGGCTCTTACTACACACCTTATTCGGTGGCTGAGAACATGGTCAAAGACCTCGATTTCTCGAAAAATCAGACTTTTTTCGACCCTTGTTGCGGTAGCGGCGCGTTTATCATGGCACTTGAAAATGCTTCGCCAAATCAGATCTTCGCTTGCGACAACGACTCAATCGCAGTGATGATAGCGAAGATAAATATACTATTAAAATTCAAAGCGGAAATATTTGAGCCTCAAGTTGTTTGCTGCGATTACTTAAAGTGTTACTCTAATACTAATTGGACACATAAATCCTTCGATTATATCATCAGTAACCCACCGTGGGGTGCCGCTATTTTTGATAAAAAAGGCAATCCCATTTCCACCAGAGAAAGCTTCTCTTTCTTCTTTGAAAAAGCCTTCAATCAGCTTGTGGATGGCGGTACAATCAGATTTTTGCTACCTGAATCGGTGATGAATGTGAAGACTCATAAGAAATTCCGCCAATTCCTGCTCGAAAACACTGATATTCAGTCTATTACATTGTATGATGGCACATTTTCAGGTGTTCAAACAAAATACTTTGACATACAATGTGCCCGTCATTTCGACCGACCGCAGGGAGTGGAGAAATCTCAAGCAAATAATAACGTAATAGTTGTTAGAGATTTCTCGACTACGCTTCGCTTCGCTCGAAATGACGGCAAAAAAAGTTCATCCGCTCAAAATGACGGTAAAATAGGTTCATCCGCTCGAAATGACGTAAAAAACAGTCTCGTTTCTAAAGATGCCTTCTATCTCGCTAAAAACTTGAATTTCAATCTGTTATATGATTCGGAACTTGAAAAAGTGAAAAAAATACTTGCAAAAGGGAAGTACACTTTGAAAGATTCAATTTGGGGACTCGGCATTGTTACAGGCGACAATAAAAAACATCTGAAACTCAAGCAGGGCAGGGGTATGGAGCCGATTTACACCGGAAAAGAAATCGAGGCTTATACTTTGAGACAGCCAAAATGTTTTGTAAAATACAAACGCGCAGAATATCAACAAGTTGCGAAAGATGAGATTTATCGTGCAGAAGAAAAACTCGTGTATAAGTTCATCTCGAAAAACCTCATTTTTGCCTATGATGGCAGTGGCAGCCTGTTCTTAAACAGTGCCAATATTCTCATTCCGCGCATTCCTGGAATGTCGGTAAAGACGGTGCTTGCATTTTTGAATAGCGAACTTTTCACATTCCTATATAAATCGCTTTTCGGAGAGATAAAAATCCTTAAAGGAAACCTTATGGAGCTGCCATTCCCAGAGATTTCTGAAGAAACTGATAAGCGTTTAACTCAATTGGTTGATGAAGTGCTGAAAGGGAATAAAGAGGCGATGGAAGTTATTGATAATGAAGTGGCTAAATTGTTTGAGATTCCTCGCGCTTCGCGCTCGGAATGACAGCGTTACCACTGTGAGCATTGTCATTCCGAGCCCCGCAGGGGTGAGGAACCTCAAACAATGCGTTTTATTGCACTCAAAAAATGTGTGTGTTTCCCTAACTCCTTATTGAAAATGCCTGTCTGGTCAAGCGAATCAATCCTCACTTTGCCTGATGCATGAATGATTTTCTCGTCATCTAAAATAATGCCGACGTGAACTATATGATGTTCTTCGTTTTCAAAAAACGCGATGTCGCCAGGTCGCGCCTCTGTAAGGAAATACACGTCTTCACCGCATTCCACCTGCTGTGAGGCGTCTCTCGGGAGTTTAATTCCAATAGTTTTCGCGCAGAGCTGTACGAAAGCCGAGCAGTCGATGCCGAAAACGGTTTTTCCACCCCAGCGATAAGGCACGTCAAGCAGCTTTAATGCGTTGTTAATGAAGCTGTTAGCCTCGATGCAGCACTTGTCTTTTGAATAAATGGTCGTTCCGAAAGTCAAAATTTTGGAATCATAAAGCTCAATCGGATTGTTGACGACATAGCAATCGCTTGCAGCCAGTGCTTTGTACGCATCTTCCTGAATCTCAAAGTGTTGCAGGCTTCTGATCCAGCCTTCGTAGCCGTCATACTCCATCTTGATATAAAGCCAGTCGCCATTATGCTCCAAAACTTCATATAAGTCGTTGAACAGCAATTCAGTCACCAGCTCGCTTTCGTGACGCGGCTCTTTTCGCACGCTAATCGCCGATAAAGTGCAGATTCCAAACATAAATCAAACTTTTTTTGCAAAGTTACAAGAAATTTCCGTATTTTTACAAGTTATTTGATTTGTTTTGAAAAAATAACTTGTTTTATTTTTAAATTATTGATTATGAATAAGATAAAGGCTGTGATAGAAAAGATCCGTCATTCATATTATGACATAATGAAGGTCTTGGCTTTTGTTTTAGCCATTGTGATAGTCGTTCTTCTGATGCCGAGGAACGTCAAATTTAAGTATGAATATCAGAAAATGCGCCCTTGGCCGCACGAAAGCCTTTATGCCCCGTTCAACTTCCCGATATACAAATCGGATGATGCCGTGAAAAAAGAAAAAGAAGAGGCTTTGAAGAGCGTTGAGCCGATTTTTGTTTTTGATGCTCTCGGTACTGAAAATGGTCGTGAAAAACTGTTAAAAGACTTTGAATATCAATGGGTTGATACAATCGGCGACAAGGAGTATTACAGAAATCTTATACTGTATGTTTACGATCATATCGAGAATAATGGAATTGTGGCGAAAAACAACCGTACAAACAATTTCAAAGGTGATGAGATGGTCGTTGTGGTGAGAAATAAGGTGCAAACCAAGTGCAGATACGAGGATTTGAACACCATGGCAACAGCTTCGGCTTATATTCAAGGCAAGCTGACGCATATCTCTGACTATAAAACTTTGCAATTGATTAGCAATTTGTTACATAACTCTTTGCGTCAAAATGTGATATATTCTGAAAGCATGACGAAACAGGCGGAGAAAATGGCTGTCGACAACATCATGCTCACTTTCGGGATGGTTCAGAAAGATGAGCTCATCATTATGGAAGGGGAGATTGTGACAGATGAGAAGTTTCAGATTATCACTTCATTACAGCGAGAATACGCCGATATCACCGCCAAAAATTTCTTCAGCAGAAATTACATGTTATATGGACAGCTGCTTTTGGTAAGCATAGTTTTCTTGGCTTTATATCTGACACTCAAGATGTTACGCCCTGACATATTCGAGCAGTTGCGTTACATCAACCTCATTCTTTTGCTGATGTTGCTGACGATAGTCCCGTCGCTGATTCTGATACGATATGCGCCATCAATGATTTTCCTGATGCCTGTTGCCATTATGGCAATACTGCTTATGACGTTCTTTGATGCCAGAATATCTATCATTGTGCAGGTTATGACATTGATAATCATAAGTTTGGCGGTGCTAAACCCGTTCCAGTATTTCTTTGTCCAGATGCTGGTGTCGTTTGTCGCAATCTTCAGCATGACCAAACGCACGCGTCGAGCCAGTTATTTCGGCACCTCGCTGGCTGTTTTCGCCACTTATGTCATTGTTTATCTCGGCATGATGCTTATTTTTGATGGTGGTTTTGACTCTTTCGACTGGACGGTCATCATGATATATGGCGGTAACGCCTTCTTTACAATGTTAGCTCTTCCTTTGGCGTTTTTGTTTGAGCGCATTTTTGGCTTTGTCACTGATCTTTCGTTGCTTGAGTTGAGCAATACCAACAGCCCGCTATTGCGGAAATTGGCATCAGACGCACCAGGCACGTTCCAACATGTGATGCAGGTGGCAGACCTCTGTGAGGAGGTCATATATAATATAGGTGGCAATCCTTTGCTAGTCCGCACTGGCGCTATGTATCACGATATCGGAAAGACGCGTAATCCGTTCTATTTCATTGAAAATCAGAACGGCAAATACAATCCTCATGATGATGTGTCGTATGCCGAAAGCGCGCAAATTATCATCAGCCATGTTATTGATGGTATTGAAATCTGCAGGAAATACCATATTCCGGAGCAGATTATCGACTTTGTGAGGACGCACCACGGCACTCGTCGCACTGAGTATTTCTATCAGATGGAAATGCGCGAAAACCCTGATGGCGTTGATGAAGAAGAGTTTAAATATCCTGGTCCGCTGCCATTCTCAAAGGAAACAGCGGTTTTGATGATGTGCGACGCCGTTGAAGCCGCCTCACGAAGCATGAGCGAAAAGACCGAGGAATCGCTCAACAAACTCGTCGACAACATAATAGACGGTCAGATGAAAGCCAACCAGTTCGACAACACCAACATCACCTTCCACGACATCACCATGACGAAGAAAGTGCTGAAAAAGAAGCTGATGAGCATATACCATGTGAGGATAGCGTATCCGGATTAAAGAGTTAAGGGTTAAGAGTTAAGAGTTAAAAGTTAAAAGAGGGGAGGGTGGAGAGATAGTTGGATGTGTCGGGTCCTTCGTTGAAAATAAGGTCTATTACAGACAAATTTGACACGAAAGGCTGCCTGTCATCGAAGACTTGATAATATTTCGGGAAATTGGTGCCTTCTGGCGACCATTTTGACAAATAAACACGATAATCGTTTGCATCTGAGATTGGCTCAAAATCTTCGGTGTAAACGATTTCTTTGTTGATTTTCAACACTTTAAGGATGAATTTCAAACAAAACTCATTGAGGTCGATGAGCCTGTCGAATTTTGTCGAAAAAGCCTTCTCAAGGTAAGAGAAATAGTACTCGAAATAAGGCGTTTTGCGATATGCAGCCTCGAGACAACGCTGGTGAATCTGCTGCCAAGGCTCTCGGTAGCTTATCGCAATGTCCTTGGTTAAAGTGTGGTTGCCATAGGTCTTCACGATGGGCACTGTCAAAGTCTGTAAGCCATTGGCAGTCATGACGTTACAACGGGTACGGCACGACTGCTTTTGATATGTCTCGAACAATTCGATTTTAGGCGCTTCGTTTTTTAAAAAAAGCGCAACATACTGAATACCAGGGAGATAAGATGTCGGAAAGATGTTATTCACCTAACAGTTTGTTGATTTGTTCACGGAAAAATGCCTCATCTTTAGCGCCTACCGATTTGTCAGGCTGAGTCCCGCTGTTAGCGAAGAAAACCGTTGGTAAGTATTGTATTTTCAGCACAGAAGCGAGTTTCTGCTCTTTGTCGGTGTCAACTTTATAAAAATCGATTTTGCCGTCATATTCTTGAGCTAATTTTTCCAAAATAGGGGCGACCATCTTGCAAGGACCGCACCATGTGGCATAGAAGTCAATGACGCAAGGGCGATTGCCTTTGAAAACGAATTCGCTGGCGTTTGCCTCAAAATCCCAAACCTTTCTTATAAAGTCGTTATACGACATCACTTTGACGTAAGTTTTTTCTTTAGTTGTTGATTCTGAAGATGTTGTGTCTTGTTTTTTAGTTTCTTTTTTATTGTCAGAACTGCCGCAGGATGATAAAAACGCGATGATAACCAGTCCAATTATAAATAATTTCTTCATATTTGAATATTTTTTGCAAAGATAGTAAAAAGCCATTAGCTATTAGCAATTTGCAATCAGATTTTTTTAATTTTTTTGTTGTTTAATGATTAATTTTGTATTTTTGCAGATTAAAAGAAAACATAACAATTAAAATATAAATAAAATGGCAAGAAAACTTGAAAAGAAAGACTTATTGAAGAATGTCGTGAAGCACATCGACATCAAGAAGTACGACTCAACAGAAATCATCGACGCAATGCGTGAAATGTCATTCACATCACGTGACACTGCCCGCGCCGCTGACATTTTGATGATGATGGTGAAGGAGAAACAGTGCACCAACATCCTCACATTGGCTGGTTCAACCTCAGCAGCAGGCTGTATGCAGGTTTACGTCGACATGGTCCGCAACAAAATGATTGACGTCGTCGTTTCTACAGGCGCTTCAGTCATCGACATGGACCTCTTCGAGGCTCTCGGTTTCAAACATTATATCGGCGAGAAAGAGAACGTGGTGCCGGATACCAAGCTCCGCGAGCTTTACATCGACCGTATCTATGATACATACATCGACGAGGAACAGCTTCAGGTGTGCGACCACGCTACATACGAGCTTGCCAACATACTTGAGCCACGTCCGTACTCATCACGCGAGTTCTTGTGGAACCTCGGAAAATGGCTGCATGAAGGTCACGGCGTGAAGAAAGACAGCCTCATCCAGACATGCTACGAGTGCGGCGTCCCGATGTTCTGCCCGGCATTCTCTGATTCTTCAGCAGGTTTCGGTATCGGTCTGCACCAGTGGGAGCGCAAGCACGCTGGCAAGCCATACGTGAGCATCGACTCTGTCGCCGACTTCCTCGAGCTGACAGAAATCAAGATGGCTGCCCCACAGACAGGCTTGTTCATGGTCGGTGGCGGCACTCCTAAGAACTTCGCTCAGGACACAGTGGTGTGCGCTGAGATTCTCGGTCACGAGGTGCCAATGCACAAATACGCTATCCAGATCACCGTGGCTGACGTCCGCGACGGCGCCTGCTCATCATCAACATTGCTCGAGGCAGGTTCATGGGGCAAGGTCAGCGAGAAACTCCAGCAGATGGTCTACGCCGAAGGTACAACAGTCATCCCGATGATTGCATCTTACGTGTACCACAACGGACCTTGGAAGAAACGCGAGTACAAGAATTGGCAATCTATTTACAATAATAAATAGCCATTAGCTATTAGCCATTAGCCATTAGCAATTTTTGATATGCTTATTAAAAATATTAAAGAACTATGCGGCATTGTGGAGGACGGCTCTCTTTGGAAAGCCGGCTCCGCGATGTCGGATGTTAAGCGCATCAAGAACGCATACCTTTATATAAAAGGTAGCAAGATTGCCGACTATGGTGAGATGAACTCTCCGAAATACCAGGAATATCTGGCGAATGAGAGAAAAGTCGTCGATGCCAAGGGCGGCTTGGTCTTGCCTGCGTTCTGCGACTCGCACACGCATCTGGTTTACGCCAACTCGCGTGAGATGGAGTTTTGCGACAAGATTCGTGGGTTGAGCTACGAAGAAATCGCAAAGAGAGGCGGTGGAATCCTCAATTCTGCTAAAGCCACAGCGGCTGCAAGCGAAGAAGAGCTCTATGAGTCGGCGATGCAGCGTCTCGACGAGATTATGCGTATGGGAACGGGCGCCGTCGAGATAAAGAGCGGCTACGGCTTAACAACCGAAAGTGAGCTGAAGCTTTTACGTGTTATCCGTCGCATGAAGGAAAACTCTCCGATGACGATAAAGGCGAACTTCCTTGGTGCTCACGGCATCCCGATGGAGTACCGTGGACATCAGGAGGACTATGTCGACCTCGTCATCAACGAGATGATACCATTGGTGGCGGCCGAGGATTTGGCTGATTTCATCGATGTCTTCTGCGACAAAGGTTTCTTCACTGTTGAAGACACCGAGCGAATCCTGATGGCAGGCATCAAATACGGCATGCGTCCTAAGATTCACGCCAACGAGATGGCAGTGTCGGGTGGCGTGCAGGTCGGCGTTAAATATGGCGCGATCTCTGTTGACCACCTCGAGCAGATGGGAAAAGAAGAGATTGAGGCATTGAAAGGTTCCGACACCATGCCGACGGTATTGCCGGGCTGTGCGTTCTTCTTGAACCTGCCGTTGTCGCCGGTTCGTGACATGATTAACGCAGGATTGCCGGTTGCTATGGCTTCCGACTTCAACCCGGGTACATCGCCGTCAGGCAATATGCAGTTTGTGCTTTCATGCGCGTGCATCAGATATCGCATGACTCCGGAGGAGGCTTTGAATGCGACGACATTGAACACCGCCTACGCCATGGATGTGAGTCGCGAGCTCGGCTCCATCACCAAGGGCAAGATTGCCAACGTGATTATCACCAATCCGATGACGCAGCTGGAGTTTATGCCGTATTATTATGGCGCGAACAAAGTTCAGACAATGATTTTAAAAGGGAAAGTAATCCGTTAGTCCGTCATTTCGACCGGAGCGAAGTTCCACCACGTCATTTCGACCGGAGCGAAGTTCCACCACGTCATTTCGACCGGAGCGAAGTTCCACCACGTCATTTCGACCGGAGCGAAGCGGAGTGGAGAAATCTCATACTAACTATAGGACGCCGTTTGGCGTCCTTTTTTATGCTATTTAAAGATGTTGATATAAAAAAAATTGTATCTTTGCAGTGTCAAATTGAGTATTGTAGAATTAGTAAGACATAAGAAAATAAAAATATAGAACTTTACGCTCTTGTTATCCTATTGAGAAGTCTGGAAAACTGAGAAAGTGTGATGACAAGCAGGCGAGGTTCACGCTACGGGCGTGAACTGTTTTGGCTTGTTCACACTTGGGCATTTCCAGACGCCTTCAATAGGGATAAGCGACAAACAGGACACGCCTTTTTTGTTGCTTGCAGGAGGGGATAATCCGGAAAGGCAGGCATTATGAGCAGACATCACCATTACCAGCAGGGACAGTTTCATATCGGAAAACTGATTAAAACCGAGTTGTCGCAACAGGGCAGGAGCATCACATGGCTGTCATTGCAGGTGAACTGTTCGCGCGAGAACCTTTACAAGCTTTTTATGCGCCCTTGGATCAACACCGACTTGCTTTTTCAGATAAGCAAGGCATTGGGGCACGATTTCTTTAAGGACTGCACGGAGTTTTATCAAAAAAACAGCACAAAGGTTGAATGATGGAATTTTTTTGTTATTTTTGCAGTCGATAGAATAATTATCGATAAAAACATGAGATATGCATAGTGCCGAAAATACATTTTTTTCAGGATACAAGCCCAACAGCAACACGATAAATACTGCGTTGCTATGGGATTATGACATTTCATGTTTTGATTGGCAAAAATCAAAGGCGATTGTTGTTCAACGTGTTATAGAACGCGGTGATTTCAGTGATTTTTATGCAGCCTTTGATATTTATGGTGGTTTTTCCGGTTTCAGGGAGATTATCAAAAGCATACCATATCTGTCGGATATAGATATTAATTTTGTTTGTCATTATTTCAATCTCAAAAAAGAGGATTTGCGATGTTATACACGGAAACAATCGAGGGCGGCACTCTTGAACTGTTGAGAAACCTGCAATCCGAAGTTTTGTTGTCCTCGTTCAACTTGGTTGGAGGAACGTCTCTTGCATTACGTATGGGGCATCGCAAGAGTGTTGATTTGGATTTGTTTACAAAAGACGATTTTGATTTACAAGAATTAAGGGAGTTACTTGTAAATAAGTATAATTTACGGGTTTCATACGAGAAGGGCAAGACGTTAAAGGGTTTTATCAACAATGTCAAGATAGATTTGATAAAATATGATTATCCGCAAGTTTGCTCCGTTGAAACAATAGAAGGAATTCGTTTTGAGAGTATTCCTGATGTTATTGCCATGAAGTTGTCCGCAATATGCGACAATGGTTCCAGGATGAAGGATTTTATTGACATAGCCTTTCTGTCATCGAAATACAGTTTTGATGACATGTTGAAGTTTTATTCGACAAAGTTTCCTGCTTCGAATCAGATGATGTTGGCAAAGGCATTGGTTTATTTTGCCGATATTGATTTTAATGAAGACATAGTGATGTTAAAATATGATTTCAATTGGGATAAGATATCTAAACGCTTGAATGACATGACATTACAAAGGGATAGAGTTTTTGGTCTGATTTCATAAGCAACACACCCTATATTAGTTTTAACGAATTGTTTTATTCGCTCTGCTAAATTATAGACACCTATATTAATATAGTGTGTCTTTTCTTTTATGTGAACTAAAAATCCAATTTATCAGAATTTTTCATTACAAATATTAACCGCATAAGTAATGTGTAATATTTTGATTTTTAATAAGTTAGGTGTAAATTTGCAAGGTATTATTCAATGCAATGAAAACATTAATTATTAACTAATCTATTTAAATCATGAAAAAGTTACATTTATTAGGAATGGCTGCTTTGTTCGCCATCACATTTGCAAGCTGCGGAAGTGAAAAACAAATGACAAATCAAGCTCCGGCACCACAACCACAAAAAATTCAGGAAGGTGTATCTGTTACACTGCCATGTCTGGATTCGTCTTATGATAACGATGATTATTACAGAGATTTGGGCATCGGTACGGATTTGAATCCACAAATGGCACGTAAAGCTGCGGTAAAAGCCGCACAATCAATGGTTAAGGAACGTTTGAATGGAGTCGTTAAAGGACTTTCAACCGACTATAGCCGTAGCGTTTCTGGTCAAGCATCATCAGATAAAGTGCAAGGTATTATTGAGGCCGAATTCAACACAATTATTGACAAAATGTTGAATGATGCTGATAAAACCTGCGAAGACCTTGTGAAACTTGAGAATGGCAACTACCGTTCATATTACGCTATTCAAATTTCCAAAAAGGAATTGGTGAATAAAGTTGCAGATGCTCTCTCACAAGAGCAGGAACTTGAGATACAGTTTCATCGCGACCAATTTAGAAAATATGCTGCGGAATATCTTGAAAAACAGGGTGATAAATAAAATAATCTTGATATGAAAAGAATTGTTTTAACATTAATCCTTGCAATGGTAACATTGGTATCAATTGCACAGGATAAGCCAGGGTGGATTTACAATAAACCAAAACCCACAAACAGCTCGTATTTGTATGCTATAGAATCGGCAACTGGCGAAACTGAAATAACGGCAAGAAATCAAGCTTTTGCAAGAGTTTTGCAATCTACGGCAATGCGACTCGGGCAGCCGATTAACTCTGATGAAATTAACAGAGCGGTACAAAATGGCACATCTTTTGAGGTTATTTCATCTCAATATAACATACCGATTAATAAAGTTTGCGAATATACCGAAAAGGTATCTGGTGGATATCGGGTTTATGTGCTTTGTCAGGTAGCTAAAGCAGGAAATATTGTTGTAGATTTCGATTATGAATTTAATGGATGCCATGACGCAAACCAATATAAAAACAGCACGGCTTTACTGAAATCGGTTTTTGTTCCAGGTTTGGGACAGATGGGCAAACGTCGCTATACTGAAGGCACTCTTACACTTGCAACGGAATTGGCATTGTTAGGTGGCGCTTTTATAACTTATAATACAGCGCAAAACCAAATGGATATAATGAAAGACGCTAACACTACATACAAAGATTATGTTGCAGCTAAAGACAAGTATAATTCGATGAAAAAAGCAAATACAATTTGCTGGGGAGCCGCCGCCGCTGTATATGTGTTTAATTTGTATCGTGCTTATTCAGCCAAGCCAAAATACAAAAGCGGATATGCCTTGAATCCAACAGTAATGCCAACTAATTATGATTTGGCTTTTGGAGTTAGTTTAACTTATAATTTCTGATGTTATGAAAAAGAGATTGATAATGATAATAGCTGCAGCTATCATAATATTGATTGGCTGCGTGAAAGATCCAGCGAAGCTAGGTATCCATCCAAATACTCTTTACAAAGGTCGCGTTATAGAAAAAAGCCAAAATAAACCTATTAAAGGTGTTACGGTTAGTGTGACAGACGGTTCACATGTTCACACATCGCAGGTTACTGGAGATGACGGACGTTTTGAATTCAGAGTCGATTTCGATGATATTGATGATAACTACTCGTTACAGCTTGACTGTCAGGGATATACCTCACTCAAAGAAGATTTGAAAGGTTTCGGACAAGAGAGTTATGATTATAAAGATATTGTGTATTATGACAATAGTAATCCGAGTAACTGGCCCAATGTTTCAACAAAAGAGGTGTCTGAAATAACATCAACCACAGCGAGAACTGGAGGTACAATCACATATTCAGGCGCTGCTGAAATCACGTCTCGAGGGGTATGCTGGGGAACAACTCACACTCCAGATATAGACGGGAATCATACCACCGATGGTTCTGGAACAGGCTCGTTTACAAGTAATTTGACAAATCTTGATGTTAATGCGACATATTATGTAAGAGCTTATGCAACAAATATGCATGGAACATATTACGGAGAAGAGAAGTTTTTTACAACAATTGCCGGTTTACCTTCAGTTACAACAAAGCCAGTCACAGATATTACACCAGTAACTGCCACTGGTGGTGGTAATGTTATAGAAGATAATGGTTTTAATGTAACGGAACGCGGAATTTGTTGGAGTATATTCGAAAACCCTACAATTAGTGATAATCATAAACCTGCGGGTTCCGGATTAGGAGAATTTAATAGTGAAATGACGAATTTATCTTCTAATAAAACATATTATGTAAGAGCGTATGCAACAAATTCCAATGGAACTGTATATGGTGAAAATGTAACGTTTCCTACTATTGCTGGTGATATTACTGTATCAACAAGCAACGTGACTAATGTAACGCCTGTTAGTGCAATTTGTGGAGGGAATATCACATTGGCAAGCGGGAATAACCTTCCTGTAACCGCTCGTGGTGTATGTTTTGGAACTAATCATAATCCGACAATAGGTGACAATCACACATATGATGGTACAGGAGCCGGCTCCTATACAAGTTCAATAACAGGTTTAACAGTTAATACTAATTATTATGTAAGAGCATATGCGACAAATGAAATTGGTACATTCTATGGTGAAGAAAAAACATTTACCACTAATGACGGTTCAGCGGTTGTAACAACCAATAACGTGACAAATGTTACACCAACTAGTGCCACATGTGGGGGTACAGTAACTGTCAGCAGTGGTAATACTTTCCCAATTACATCAAGGGGTGTGTGTTGGGCAACGACACACAACCCGACAATTGATAACACACATACATCAGACGGTTCTGGTGTCGGTTCTTTTACAAGTACTATAACAGGTTTGACGGTTAACACCAACTACTATGTGAGGGCATACGCCACAAATGAAACAGGCACATTTTATGGAGAGGAAAAGAATTTTAATACCACTATGGGTTTAGCCACCGTAACGACCAAAGATATTACGGATATTCACCCATTATCAGCTACAGGCGGTGGTGTTGTGACAGCAGATAACGGCTTTTCTGTAACTTCAAGAGGCATTTGTTGGGGATTGGTGGCAAATCCCACAATTGATGATAGCCATACAACAAATGGTTCTGGCACAGGAGAATTTAATAGTTTTATGGAAAATCTCCAAAACTCAACAACTTACCATGTTCGTGCTTATGCTACAAATGCCAATGGAACAGTATACGGGGAGGACAAAACATTAACCACTACTTCGGGTGCCATTACAGTAACGACAAATTCAGTTACAGGTGTTACAGCTTCATCAGCAACATGTGGCGGAAATGCGACTATTACAAATGACAACAACCTCCCGATTACAGCCAAGGGCGTTTGTTGGAGTACAGGACACAATCCGTCGATTTCCAATAGCCATACAAATGACGGAACCGACTCTGGAATTTTTACCAGTACTATATCTGGACTAACGGTTAATACACAGTATTATGTAAGGGCCTATGCTACCAACCAACTTGGGACATATTACGGAGAAGAAAGGTCGTTTACTACGGCAGTTGGTTTGCCTGCTGTGACAACAACCGAGCCAACGCTTAATGGCACCACGGTGACTACTGGAGGCAATGTAACAAGCAACGGCGGATACCCTGTTACAGCTCGCGGCATCTGTTACGGACCGCTGCCAAATCCTGATTTATCTTCCACATATAGTCATACGACTGATGGAAGCGGCTCTGGCTACTTCTCATCAACCTTCTCATTACCAGTTGGTAGTGGCAGATACTATATACGTGCATATGCAACCAACGCCAATGGCACAGTGTATGGCGAACAAAAGAGTATCATTCAGCCGTATGACGAGTATTACGAACTGCCAACGTTCCTGCATAACGGAAATACTTACAGAGTAGCACCAAATGCAAATAATACATTAGATTGGTCAAATGCTAATTCTTATTGCGAGAATTTAACACTTTATGGCTATAGTGATTGGAGGTTGCCCACAAAGGAAGAATTGTTGCAAATGTATAATGACAGAGCAAGTATAGGCGGCTTTATTAGTGATCTTTATTGGAGCAGCTCACACTCGTATAACCTTTACCATTATACGATTTCCTTCGCTGATGGCTCTGTTTCAGACGGTTGGGATTATCATTATCATCAGGTCCGTCCAATTCGTCAAGAATAGATGTAATGTAACTCCCTCAAAACCTCTGTTTAACAAGTTTTGAGGGAGTTTATAAAATAGATTTGTATGTCAGATGTAGGATTAATCCTCGGTAATAGATTTAATTTGGATTTAGGTTTGAAATCTACATATTATTTGTATGGCGGACAATGGGAGTACTTTTATCGTAATAATTTAAACTGATTAAAATCAATATGGAAATAAAAGAAACAACGTATGCCCAAAAGGCAATCAGAGAACGCATCCAATCTAAACATGGTAAGGGTTCCCTGTACTTTCAAGATAATAACCATAGTGACTATAGCGATTACAGCGATTATGACGACATTATTTATAACGAATCATATAGTTGGTCTGAAGAATATTCACTTTAATATTCGATTATTATGGATGCTATTTTTGAAATGGTGATTACTGCTATTAGCGGTGCAACACTACCAATTGTGGTTAATCTGATTCTTAGAAAAAAGGATAAAGAACAGGAGGATATTAGGCGAAAAGATGAGGAAAAACAAAGACAAGAGGATATATTGCGTAAGAAACTGTCGCTTCACATTTGTGATGAGATAGGAATAAATAATGATGAATTGTCAGTGAAAATAATTAATCAATCTCAAATAGCCAATGCTTCAAATATAATTGTTGATATGCGTTTTGAAGATGAATACGAGAACCTTATATGCGAAATGAATTCGATTGATTTAGGAAGAAGACAATTATTAAGTTTGAGTGAACCGCGAGAAGCGAAAGATAGGGAACTTGTTATTAAATATACATCAAGCCATATTGATCTCAAGACTGTATCCCCAATTAGAGTGAACTCGGCAAATCCTAGTATTTACAATTTGCTAATGAAGGATATTGTGATAAAGGTGAAAGTTAGTGCAATTAATATGATTACAGGTGCGAGAATCTATTTTCCTACTAAGATATTTAAAAAAAGAAATATAATGAAAGGTTCTTTTATAGAAGGGTATGATCATATTAAACGGGTGAATCATCAGTTATATTACGACGAAATGGAGTGAAATAAAATGAATATGATTCTATTTAGAAGAAGGAATATTTTTTGATTAACTGATATGATTCTTATCATAAAACCTACTTATTCATGTAACTTTCGCTGCAAATACTGCTATCTGAGCAATGAAACCAAGCAGCAGACACAGCTGTTTGATATCGATTTCGCCAAACAGATAGTCGCACAGTTGAAGTCGCTGATGCAGGATAAGCCCCGCAGGAAACTCACCATAATCTGGCATGGCGGGGAACCGATGCTGTGGGGAATCGACAACTACCGCGAGATATGGGCCTATATGGAGCAGGAACTGGCAGGATGCGATGTACAGAATTCTATGCAGACCAACCTGTCGCTGGTAACAGACAAATGGATTGACCTCTTCCTGCAATACGACGTGCATGTGGGCTTCTCGTTGGACGGCACACGGGCTGTCCACGATCAGCAGCGTGTGGATATCCACGGACAGCCTACCTTTGAGCGCATCATCGCCAACTACCGCCGCTGCAAGGAACGCGGTATGCGGATAGGCTGCATAGTGGTAGGCAGCAAGAAGCATCAAGGTCACATCGCCGAACTCTACCGATTCATGCGGGACGAGTGTCTGGGCTTTAAGTTCAATCCCTTGTTCTGTTCCGGCGAGGCGCAGAACAATATGGATGATTATGGCATCACCCCCGACGAGTATGCCCAGATGGCTATAGAACTGTTCGACCTTTGGTTTGATGATCATGATGGCAAGATAACCGAATCGAATTTTGTAGAAATAGCCAGCAATATTGCCACAGGCAAGCCTACAGGCTGCATGTTTACTAAGAACTGTCAGGATAACTTCCTTGCCATTACTCCAACAGGCGATGTAATGCCTTGTGGTCGTTTCTGCGACGACGATTTGCTTCAATATTCATACGGAAACCTGCATAAAGAGCCACTTGCCGATATTCTGTCCCGCATCAAAAAGACCGAAACCTATAGACGCACCGAGTACATCGCTGCAAGCGGATGCAAGGACTGCCACTGGTACCATATCTGCCACGGCGGCTGCCTGCACGATGGATTCCTTGCCTCTGGCGATTTCCGTCACAAGACCTTTCTCTGTCCTGCCTACAAGAAAATCTTCGCCCATATAGACCGGCGCTTGAAAGAAAACAAATAGTATTATTTTGAGAAGAGTGTAAATCAAGCTGTGTCGTTCCACTTTTTAATGTAGCTTGACATAGTTTTATTTACACTATCCGAATGGACCGAACACATCAAAATATCTAATCCTTCAAGCATCCGATAGGAACAATAAATATCCCGTCTTCTTGCCTGTATGCGAATTTTCCCACAGCCGTCAATACCATCCTGAATGAAGGCTCTTTCATCCGGTTGGTGTCGATTTTCGATGTTAGGGCTTTTAGTGACGCTATGCCATTGCTAATCAACTCGTCTCCACCAAGTTTTATTTCTATCAGACCGTATGAACCGTTGCGAAGATGCACCACAGCATCGCACTCCAAGCCGTTCTTGTCGCGATAATGGTAAACATGTCCGTCGAGAGCGTCGGCAAAAACGCGCAAATCACGCACACACAAAGTCTCAAATAACAGACCGAAAGTGTTCAGGTCGTTCATCAAATCATCAGGACCAAGTCCTAAAGCGGCAGTCGCTATCGACGGATCCACGAAATATCGGTTGTCAGACGTGCGGATTGCCGTTTTGGAGCGGATGTTGGGATTCCAAGCCTCCATGTCTTCAATAACAAAAATCTTTTTCAATGCTGATATGTAAGAATAAACGGTTTTGTCGTCAATGGAGTCAATATCGTTGGCGCGAATGTCGTCAGCGATAACGCTTATCGGAGTCTGTGTTCCCTGGTGCCTCGCATAAGAGCGCATGATTCTTTTTGTGCGCTCAGCATCCCTTTTCACATCATCAACCCTTGAAATATCATATTTCACAACAGCATCATAATAGTCGAACGCCCTGCCAAGTGCGATGTCTCTCTTTTGCATTACAGCTCTCGGCCAGCCGCCACGACATGTGAGATATGCGATGTCTTCTAACGAAAGCTGATTCTTGGCCAACAAAGCGTCAGACTTCTTGAAAAGTTCCCCCAGACTGACCTCGCCATTAGAATCGCCCGATTCCCACAAGCTCATAGGGCGCATGGTGAGCCATGAAATCCTGCCAGTGCCCGTGTGGTTTATTTCATCGGTTTTGGGTGGGACGGCGGAACCTGTAAGAATAAACTGGCCATCTTCATCCCTGTGGTCCACCTGAAAACGTACGGCATCCCACAATTGTGGAGCAATCTGCCATTCGTCAATCAGATGTGGTGTCGGACCATCAAGAACACTTTGGGGATTGATGGAAGCCATCTGTTTCCAGTTGACATCGCTGGTGATGTCGTCCATATAAACAATGCTGTTGGCCTGCTGCTCTGCAGTTGTGGTTTTTCCACACCATTTCGGACCCTCTATCAGAACAGCCCCAGTCCCCTCAAGCTTTTTTTGCAACATTTTGTCGGCAATTCTTTGTTTGTACTCTCTCATGTCATGTCGTTTTTCGCTGCAAAAATAATAAAAAAATCATTCCATTTCCAAAGTTGACCGATTTTTATTACCAAAGTTGGCCGATTTTTATTACCAAAGTTGGCGTTTTAATCTCTACTCTTTACTCTTTTATCTTTTTTCTCTCATCTTTTAGATAAAAGTTGTAACTTTGCGGTTTGAATTTATATCATTCGTCGAAAATAATATAACAAATAAAAATATACATCATGAAACAACTTATCGAATGTGTTCCTAATATCAGCGAAGGTCGCGATATGAACATCATCAACCAGGTGACAGCCGAGATCGAGAAGGTCGAAGGAGTGAAATTGTTGGACGTTGACCCGGGTGCGACGACAAACCGTACCGTCATCACCTTTGTGGGCGAGCCTGAGAATGTGTGCGAAGCCGCATTCCGCGTGGTGAAGAAGGCTGCCGAGCTCATCGACATGCGCAACCACCACGGCGACCACCCACGTCAGGGTGCAACAGACGTATGCCCACTCATCCCAATTTCAAACATCACAATGGATGAGGTGGTGGTTTACGCCCGTAACCTCGCAAAACGCTTCGGCGAAGAACTCAACATCCCGATTTACTGCTACGAAGAGGCCGCTTTCCAGCCAAAACGTAAAAACTTGGCTTATTGCCGTACAGGCGAATATGAATCACTGTCGAGCCGTCTCGGCACCGAGGAATGGAAACCTGATTTCGGTCCTAACGAGTGGAACGAGCATGTGGCACAGACCGGCGCAACACAGGTCGGAGCCCGCGACTTCCTCATCGCCATCAACTATAACCTCAACACCACTTCGACACGCCGCGCCAACGCCATCGCTTTCGACGTCCGCGAGAAAGGCCGTCCGAAGAGAGTGGGACCGAAGGTCACCGACAAGCCGATGAAAGACGAGAACGGCAATACCATCATGATTCCTGGCACTCTGAAGAGCACCAAGGCTATCGGATGGTTCATCGAGGAATACGGCATCGCTCAGGTGTCGATGAACATCACCAACATCAACGTGTCACCGGTGCACGTCTGCTTCGACGAAGTGTGCGCTAAGGCCGCAGCTCGCGGAGTGCGTGTGACAGGCTGCGAGATCGTCGGTTTGATTCCTAAGAAGGTGCTCATCGACGCTGGCAAGTATTATCTTGCAAAACAGCAGCGTTCACTGGGCGTCAGCGAGGACGAAATCATGAAGATTGCCATCAAGTCGATGGGCCTCGACGATTTGAAGCCATTCAACCCGAAAGAGAAAGTCATCGAGTTCTTGATTGAAGACATGACACAGAAGAAGCTCGTCGACATGACATGCACAGGCTTTGCCAACGAGACAGCCAGCGAGAGCCCGGCACCAGGCGGCGGCTCAATATCAGCCTACATGGGCGCTCTCGGCGCAGCATTGGCAACGATGGTGGCTAACCTGTCATCACACAAGCCAGGTTGGGATGAGCGCTGGGAAGAGTTCTCGAAAGTCGCAGAAAAAGGTCAAATCCTTAAGGATCAATTACTTGACTTGGTTGACGAAGACACCAACGCATTCAACAAAATCATGGCCGCATTGCAGATGCCTAAGAAGACCGACGCCGACAAGGCTGCACGTATGGAAGCCCTTGAGTTAGCCTCACAATATGCTACTAAGGTGCCGTTCAAGACCATGAACGTTGCATTTGAGGCGTTCGAGATCGTCGAGGCGATGGCAAAGACAGGCAATCCTGCATCAGTGTCAGACGCCGGAGTGGGTGCTTTATGCTGCAGAAGTGCCGTCATGGGCGCATATCTCAACGTGAAAATCAACGCTGCTGGACTTAAGGACAGAGCATTTGCCGACAAAATCGTCGCCGATGGCGCAAAGATTGAGGCCGCTGCCATTAAGAAAGAGGCTGAAATTCTTGAGGTTGTCAATAAGATTATCAACAAAGAATAATTTAACCAATTGATAATCAAATAGATAATATTGTTAAAAATTTTCTAAATTTTTGGCTTAAAAATATTGTAAGGTATTAAAAAAATATGTATTTTTGCAGTCCGAAAATTTGAAAGGAATAAGATATGTCAAAGAAAGTTAAAGACGCACGCGTACAAGTGATTTTGGAGTGCACAGAGCAAAAGGCAACAGGCATCCCGGGAACTTCTCGTTACGTTACAACGAAGAACAAGAAGAACACCCCAGAGAGATTGGAACTCATGAAATACAACCCAATCCTCAAGAAAATGACTCTTCACAAAGAAATTAAATAAGATTTAGGATATGGCAAAGAAGGTAGTTGCATCATTGCACACAGCTGGTAAGGAATATACAAAGGTCATCAAAATGAAGAAATCAGAGAAGACTGGTGCTTACTATTTTGAAGAGACTATCGTTCCGATTGACCAGGCACAGGAATTCATCGCAAAGAACTAATATAGTTTTTTGAATTGATTTAGAATAGCTTTCCCGTTTCGGCGGGAGAGCTTTTTGAGGTTTAGACAGGATGGACGGGATAAAAGATAAGACAGGATTAACAAGATAAACAGGATTTTTGTTTATTTAATATGGAAGACTAATTATCTTGTAAATCTTGTTAATCCTGTCTAATAAAAAAAGGAAATCCTGTCGAAAAAAAACATTATCTTTGCAAAAAAGTTTGTCATGGGAATTTTTTCGTTTTTCAAAAGAGACAAGGAAGCTAAAGAAGACCTGAACAAAGGTCTGGAGAAGACCCGCACCAGCGTGTTTGACCGCATCTCGAAGGCGATAATAGGAAAATCGACTGTCGATGACGAGGTCTTGGATAACCTTGAGGAGATTTTGGTGACGTCGGATGTTGGAGTTGATACCACTTTGAAGATCATCGACCGCATCCAGAAACGTGTGGCACGTGATAAATATCTGGGAACCAGCGAGTTGAATATGATACTGAAGGAAGAAATCGCGGCGTTGTTGCAGGAGAACAACTCTGGCGACGGCAGCAACTTCGACCTTCCGGAGGATAAGAAACCATACGTCATCATGGTCGTGGGCGTGAACGGCGTGGGAAAGACCACCACCATCGGCAAGCTCGCTTACAACTTCAAGATGGCAGGCAAGAAGGTGATGCTCGGCGCTTCCGACACATTCCGCGCAGCCGCTGTCGACCAGCTCAAGATTTGGGCTGACCGTGTTGGCGTGCCAATCGTGACGCAAGGCATGGGCGCTGACCCGGCTTCTGTCGCTTTCGACACAGTGAAATCGGCTGTGGCACAAGATATTGACGTCGTCCTGATCGACACAGCAGGCCGTCTGCACAACAAAATCGGCTTGATGAACGAGCTTTCGAAGATTAAGAAAGTGTGCCAGAAAGTCATCCCTGACGCACCGCATGAGGTACTGCTCGTTTTGGACGCATCAACAGGACAGAATGCCATCGAACAGGCTCGCCAGTTTATCGCTGCGACAGAGGTCAACGCATTAGCACTCACCAAGTTGGACGGCACAGCCAAAGGCGGCGTGGTCATCGGCATCTCCGACCAGTTCAAGATCCCGGTGAAATACATCGGAGTGGGAGAGAAGATGGAGAACCTTCAAATCTTCGACAGAAACGAATTCGTGGATTCATTGTTTAAGTAAAGGAGCCAAGGTGTCATTTCGAGCGTAACGACGTGAAGTCGAGAAATCCTTTTTTATCGAAAACAATTGAATGATTTCGTTTAACAAGGATTTCTATATTCCGTTCCATTTCATTCCACTTCTGTCGAAATGACAAATATATACATATGAAGAAACAAGTACTAAATATTGTAACTTTAGGTTGCTCCAAAAACAAAGTCGACTCGGAGCATCTGGCAGCATTGCTGAACAACACATATAAAATCGTCCACGACTCGGATGAGAAATCCGACGTGGTGATAATCAACACCTGCGGCTTCATCGGCGATGCCAAAGAGGAGTCTATTGACACGATTTTGGAATATGCCGAGCTGCGTAAAGCAAACAAAATCAAGAAACTTTATGTGATGGGCTGCCTCTCTGAGCGTTACAAGAAAGAACTCAGCAAGGAGATTCACGAGGTGGACGCTTTCTTTGGGGTGGAGCCGGTTCAACATGTTGCCGCAGACATCTTGAAATCAGATTTTCATGCTGAATATTGCTGCGAACGAGTGCTTTCAACACCGTCGCATTACGCATATCTGAAGATTTCTGAGGGCTGCAACCGTCATTGCGCATTCTGTGCGATTCCGCTCATTCGCGGTGACCATAAGTCAGTGCCGATGGAAAATCTCGTGAAAGAGGCTGAAAATCTAGCAAAGAAAGGTGTTAAAGAACTTATTCTCATTGCACAAGACCTCACATATTACGGCTACGACATTGATGGGAAGTCGCATATTGTTGAGCTGGTTCAGAAGTTGACAGAAGTTGACGGCATCGAGTGGATTCGTTTGCATTACGGCTATCCGCTGGGATTTCCGGTGGAGTTGCTTGAGTTGATGCGCGACAACCCTAAGATTTGCCATTACATCGATTTGCCGTTGCAGCATATCAGCACGCCTATTTTGAAGGCTATGCGCCGTGGCGTGACCCGCGAGCAAACAATTGAATTTGTAAAGAAAGTGCGTTCCTACGTTCCTGATATCGCGTTCAGAAGCACGTTTATCGTGGGATTTCCTGGCGAGACGGAGGAGCAATTCAATGAATTGATTGATTTTATCAAGGAGATGCGTTTCGAGCGCGCCGGCGTGTTTGCATACTCGGCTGAAGAGGGGACACCTGCCTACGAACTCGAAGACGACGTTCCGGAAGATGTCAAGAAGGCGCGCGTCGATAAATTTATGGATGTGCAGCAGGATATCTCATTGGAAATCAATTCCAAACGTCTTGGAAGGACTGAAAAAGTGCTCATCGACCGCACCGAAGGCGGCTATTATGTCGGCCGCACCCAATACGACTCTCCTGAAGTCGACGACGAGGTGCTTATCTCGATGAAAGACAATAAAATAGAAATCGGCTCTTTCGTCAATGTCAAGATTACTCAAGCCGATTATTTCGATTGCTACGGAGAAGTTATTGGTTAAAAGATTATAGTTAAAGGTTAAAAGAGGGGGCGAACCGGTTTTTATCGATTTGCTCTCTCTTTTCTCTTTTAACTTTTAACTAAAATCACCATCCGTTGCCTCCGGCATTTACTGTTGTGTACATTGAGTTGAGCGTTGCCGTGGTGCTTTGGCCGCCGCTGTATGTCACGTTTCCGGTATAGTATCCGTTCCATTCGGTGCCTCCGCTGATGGTTCCGTTATATTTTATCGTATATGTCTGACCTTGTTGGAGCTGCGGGTCGGTGAATAGCATCACCATGCTGTTGCCTCCGCCGGGACCGCCGCCACCGCCGGTGAATGTCGGGCATTGGTAGGTGCAGACAACCGTGCCGTCCGACTTGAGAATCTGGATGGCATATCCATGTTGTGTGTTGATTTTCATGCTCGGCTGGGTGCAGACGCTTGCTGTAGGGTCGCTGGTGCCGCCACCTGTGCCGATGGCTGTGCCTCCAGTGATTTTAAACTGGTTGTTGTCGCAGTCAAAACCTTCTTCAGGCGAACGTGAGCCGTTGGAGATGAAGAATCCTCCGTTGATATGCATCGTTCCGTTGCAGTCGGTGCCGTCATTGGCATCGCTGTGAGCGTAATATGTCCCGCCGTTGAGGATGAGTTGGCTTGCTGCGTTGATAGCGTCATCTTTCTTTGAATAAGCCTCGATGTTTCCCCCGTTGATGGTTAAAACAGCATTGCTTTCTATGCAGTCGCCGCCTTCGTTCTGCGTCTGTGTGCAGTTGACTGTGATGTTTCCGCTGTTGATTGTCATATTGCTGTCCGCTTTGATAGCCTTCGGGTTGGCGTATTCGCCTTCACCGCCCGGCCACCATCCGCCGCCGCTGCCGGCTTCCACGGTGATGCGCTCGCCACTTGTCGTGACATTGAGGATAAGGTCGTCGTTGCTGGCGTTCTCCAGACCGATTTTCATGGTGCCGCCAGAGTCGATGCCCTTGCCGCCTGCCCCGGTGCTTCTCAGAAGGAAGTTACCGCCCAGAATCTCCATGTTGCCGTCACATTTCAGGCATGACGAGGTGTAGGAGTCTTTGGTGCTTCCAGTGACGGTGTAAGCTGCACCGTCTCCTTGTGTGAGGATGTCGAAAGTGCCGCCGGTTATGGCGATGTTTCCATCAACACTGATTGACTTTCCGCCTTGGTTGCTGGTGGGTAATGTGATGTTGAACGTGCCACCATTGATATTGATGTCGTTGTCGCATTTTATTGCTGTACAATATGACGGAACATTCTGATTGTTAACGGTTTTCAATACTGTGTTGCCCGCTGCCACTATGGTGAAATCACCACCGTTGACAGTCATGTTGTTGTCGCATTTGATTCCTTTTGAGATATCGCCGTTCATGGTAATGTTGAACGAACCTCCGTTGATGACCAAGGTGCTGTCGGCTGAGAGACCGTTGACATCGGTTACGTCGCTGGTAATCACAAAGTTACCCGAGTTGATGGTGCAAATTCCTTTTACTTTTATCGGATGTTTGACAAAACTTGTGACGTTAAGTGTGCCGTTGCCTTGCACCAATAAGTCGCTGTTGCTCATGAGAGCTGCTTTCTTGTCGCTATCAGTGCCGTCTCTGAGCGAATTTGTCGTGCCGTCAGCGATTTGCAGGATAACACCAGCGTCGCATGTCAAATCCATTGCCTTGCCTGTAGGGTTTGTAAGACTCACACCATTTAAAACGATGGTCGGTGTTGTCACACTCTCTATGGTGAAACGACCCGGATTTGCTGTACCTGACAATGCGTAAGTGATATTGTCGGAACCCAGCGATGTGATTGAAACCTTTGCCCCGTTTACCGTCACGATGACTTGTGTGGCAGGGTAGGGATTGATGACTTCTGCACTTGTACCATTATAATTTATGTAAACGATGTCACCCGAACCTGTCGGAATAAACGGGAACGTCAGACTGTCGACCTCTGAACAGTCGAAAGAATATAAGTTGTCGGTTGTACGCACTTTAATCGGGTTGTTTGCCGTCGGGTTGACAAACATGCTGTCGATTGATGAGACAGGCGCATCTAAGATGATGCCCTTGTTTTGCTGGCCATGAATACGCACGTGGTATTCGCCATCTTGTGCTTTGATAGATAATCCGGTGATTATCAATGATATAACTAAAACTAACCTCTTCATGGCTTACATTTTTATAAATTTTGAAAACTCGTTGCCTACACCTATTATGTATATGCCGGCATTCAGATCGCTTACGTTGATGTCGGCTTCATTGGAAACTTCAATTCTCTTAATGACTTTGCCGTCAATTGAATATATTGTAACTGATTGATATTCAGATGTATTTAATATTTTTAAAACATCTGTTGCCGGATTGGGATATATTGTAAGGTATTGATTCTCGATTTCGTCGGCGTTGTCTGATGTTGAGAAATAGGCTTTTCTGAGGCCAGACAAGTCGTAAGACACCGTTTCCCCATTGCTTTTAATGAAGATTTGGGTGTCGGAGTAGTAGATTTTTGAGTCGCTGCTCATTACGTGGTCGGCAGATGTGCCATCGGTTTTCACAATGGTGAATGTGACTTCCTGTGCAAATGCTGGGCACAAAAACACCATTGACATCAATGCTGTTAATAAAAATTTTCTCATTGTTAAAATGTTCATATACTATATATGTGCAAACGACAAATATACAAAAAATATTTGAAATTTCCGACAAAAAAAGAAAAAGTGACATAAAAATGCCACTTTTTATCAGTTGGTGTCATTTCGAGCGCAGGCGAAGCCGAAGTCGAGAAATCCTTTTCTAAATGTTAACGTTTGAAGAGGATTTCTCCATTCCGCTTCGCTTCAGTCGAAATGACGAGTTATTTTTTCGGTGCCTCGAGCAGGATGTCGCACAGCAGATCCCAGAACATCTGGACTGTCTTAATCTCGATTCTCTCGTCAGGTGAGTGCACGCCGCGGAGTGTCGGACCGAATGAAATCATGTCCATGCCGGCGATCTTGTCACCGATGAGGCCGCATTCGAGACCTGCGTGGATAGCCTTCACCTTCGGGTCTTTGCCGAAGCGTTTCTTATAGACTTTCTCAGCGATGGCGCAGATTGCCGAGTTAGGGTTCGGTGTCCAGCCCGGGTATCCGTCGGTGTGTTTCACCTCTGCGTTGGCGAGGTTGAAGCAAGCCTCGACCATTGCTGCTGCATATTCCTTAGCCGACTCGATGGAGCTGCGTTGTGAGGTCTGGATGAAGAAATAACCTTCTTTTTTCTTCACTGAGGCGAGGTTTGTCGATGTCTCCACGAAGTTCGGGACGGTCTGTGACCACTCGATGACGCCGTGAGGGCAGGTGAGGAGACCGTTCAGGAGGTCGAACTGTGTCATCTCGTCTATTACGACGTCGGCTGTGGTCTCCGATTTCTTGGCTTTCACAGCGATGCCTGGCTCGGTGACTTGATATTCGTTCTTGAAGCTCTTCTCGAACTTCTTCACCATTGCCTCGAATTTCTTTGCACAGTCTTTCGGGATGAAGACCACTGCTGTTGCCTCGCGGGCGATGGCGTTGCGGAGGTTACCGCCTTGGATGTCGTAGATGCGGAGGTCGTAGTCGTTGGTGGCCTGCCATAAGATTCTGGTTAACAGCTTGTTGGCATTGGCGAGGTTCTTGTTGATGTCGTCGCCTGAGTGACCGCCTTTGAGTCCGCTGACCTTCACGTCGTAAGGGATGTAGCCTTCAGGGGCGTTCTCGAGTTTGTAGAAAATCTTGACGATGGTGTCCATGCCGCCTGCGCATCCGATGAAGATCTCGCCTTCGTCTTCTGAGTCGAGGTTGAGGAGGATACGGCCTTTGAAGTCTTTCGGGTCGAGTTTTTCGGCGCCGGTGAGGCCTGTCTCTTCGTCGACGGTGAAGATGCACTCGAGTGGACCGTGTTTCACGTCTTTGTCAGTAATCACTGCCAATGCCGCAGCCACTCCGATGCCGTCGTCAGCACCGAGGGTGGTGCCGTTGGCATGCAGCCATTCGCCTTTCAACACAGCCTCGATAGGGTCTTTGTCGAAGTCGTGGACCTTGTCGCCGTTCTTCTCGCACACCATGTCCATGTGAGCCTGCAGGATGATGGTCTGGCGGTTCTCCATGCCTTTGGTTGCCGGCACGCTCATGATGATGTTGCCGCAAGGCTCTTTCTTGTATTCCACCTTATGGTCTTTAGCCCATTTCTCGAGGTAAGCGACCATTTTTTCTTCTCTCTTCGAAGGACGTGGCACGCCCATGATGCCTTGGAATTCCTTCCAAACGCCTTCCGGTTTAAGTTTTAATACTACTTCGTTCATGATATTATTATTTAGTTATTCCTTATTTGTCATTCCGAGCGCAGCGAGGAATCTCATGCTTTCATTTTGGCGATAACCTCCACAGGATTCTCCGACTTAAATACAGCATTTCCAGCCACCAAAACATCGGCTCCTGCTGCGAAAAGCTTCGGTGCGTTCTCGACATTCACTCCGCCGTCGACTTCAATCATGGTTTTAAGTCCTTGATTTTCAATCATCTGGTGTAGTTTTTCTATCTTGGTGTATGTGCGTTCTATGAATTTCTGTCCGCCGAATCCCGGATTCACTGACATTAATAAAACGAGGTCCAAGTCGCCGAGGATGTCTTCCAACAGTGTCACTGAGGTATGCGGGTTGAGCACCACGCCGGCTTTCACGCCCAGTGATTTCAGCATCTGCACGCTGCGATGTATGTGGGTGCTTGCCTCGTAGTGGAAGGTGATGATGTCGGCACCCGCGTCGCGGAACTTCTCGAAATAGCGGTCGGGTTCGACAATCATGAGATGCACGTCGAGAGGCTTAAGTGCTTCTTTTTTAATGGCTTGCACGAGCGGTATGCCGTAAGAGATGTTCGGCACGAACACCCCGTCCATGATGTCGCAGTGGAACCAGTCCGCCTGACTGCGGTTCACCATGTCGATATCCTTTGCCAGATGCAGGAAGTCAGCTGAAAGCAACGATGGAGCGATTAATTTGTTCATTTTTAGAATGATTTTTATGATTTGCAAAGATAGGAAATAATTTTTGAAATGGAGATTTTTTTTTGTCATTTCGACCGCAGTGTGGCGTAGTGAATAAATCTTATAAAACGTTTTAAGCCATTTTTTTAATTATTTTATTCCGAAAATTGTGAAAATCGGAATAATATACATGTTTTTTGGGTGCTAAAATGAGAAAATCGGAATGATAAGTGATTTATTAACAGATATTAAAAATATACATATAAATTGATTAAAGTAAATAAGTTGACTTAAAAACAAGGCGTGTTTGTCACATATAAAAAATACCCCCGTTAAGGACGAGGGCTACCTAATGTTTTCACAACGGAATAATCCTTATTGTGAATTGCTTCAAAATTTGTACTGCAAAAATACAATTATTTTTGATAATGTTGTAAATTAATTGAAAAATTTTTACTTTTGTGGTGTTAAATCGTACTTGTGAGCATATGAAAAAAATATTAGGCCTTGATTTAGGAACCAACAGCATCGGTTGGGCTGTGGTGAATGCAAATGAGGAAACTCGTAATGATGCAACTACATACTTGAAACCTGTGGAAATTAGTGCTATTGGTAGTCGGATTATTCCGATGTCGGCAGATATTCTCGGTGATTTTGATAAAGGAAACTCGGTTTCGCAGACAGCAGAGAGGACGGGTTATAGAAGTATCCGTCGTTTGCACGAGCGAAACCTATTGCGCCGTGAGAGAATGCTTCGAGTATTAAAAACATTAGGATTCCTGCCCGATCATTTTGCATCTCAAATTAATGAATACGGAAAGTTTATTAAACATTGCGAACCGAAATTACCTTGGTATAAAGGTCCAGATGGCAAGATGGAATTTCTATTCAATGATTCTTTCAACGAGATGCTTGCTGATTTTGCCGCTAATCAGCCTCAACTTATAGAAAATGGTAAAAAGATCCCTTATGATTGGACGATTTACTATTTGCGCAAGAAAGCTCTGTCGCAAAAGATTACTAAAGAAGAACTTGCCTGGATATTATTGCAATTTAACCAAAAACGCGGCTACTACCAATTACGTGGCGAAGAAGAGGAACAGGAAGACAAACTTGTCGAATTCCTCGCACAAAAAGTGGTATCGGTTGAAGCCACCAATGAAAAAAAAGGCGATGAGATCTGGTATAACGTTCATCTGGAAAACGGAATGATTTACCGTCGCACCAGCAAAGAACCATTGGATTGGGTCGGAAAAGTGAAAGAGTTTATTGTCACTACAGATTTGGAGAAAGACGGCACTCCCAAAAGAGACAAGGAAGGAAATATCAAACGCTCTTTCCGCGCTCCTAAAGAGGATGACTGGACTTTGATGAAGAAGAAAACGGAGGCTGACATAGAGAATAGTCATAAAACTGTTGGCTGCTACATTTACGATGCACTACTTCAAAATCCGAATCAGAAGATTATCGGCAAACTCGTACGCACTGTGGAACGTAAGTATTATAAGGACGAGCTGAAACGTATTCTTGAGGTTCAGCAATCATTGATTCCTGAATTGAAAGACGAATCGTTATACAAAGCCTGTGTGGAAGAACTATATCCCAACAACGAAGCACATCGCAATGTTATCGCAAAACCGGATTTTGCCAATTTGTTCATTAACGATATCCTCTTTTATCATCGTCCGCTGAAGAGCAAGAAAACGCTCATCAGCAATTGCCCTTACGAGAGTCATTTCGACAAAGAGGGTGACGAGTATCCCGTGAAGTGCATAGCAAAATCGAATCCATTGTTCCAGGAATTTAGATTGTGGCAGTTTGTACAGAATTTGAGGATTTTTGAGAGAGAAAAAGAAGTGGCTGGCAAGCTTATGACAGACGTGGATGTCACCAGTGAGTTTCTGAAAACCGAAGATGATTTTGTCAAATTGTTTGATTGGCTGAATGACAGGGCTGCCATAAAACAAGATACGTTGTTAAACTCATATTTCAAGTTTAAAAAGCAGAAAGGACAAGAGCAATATTCATACCGATGGAACTATGTGGAGGACAAAGAGTATCCTTGCAATGAGACGAGAACAACAATATTAAATGGACTGACGAAATGCGGTGTTAGTGCTGGCTTCCTGACTAAAGAACAAGAAATGGCACTTTGGCACATTCTTTATTCAGTGGAGGATAAAATTGAGATAGGCAAAGCTCTGAAAAAGTGCGCCGAAAAGAATAATTTGCCAGAGTCATTTGCAGAAGTGTTTGCTAAAATCAAGCCATTCCCGAAAGATTATGGCTCATATTCAGAGAAGGCTATCAAGAAACTGCTTCCGCTGATGCGAATTGGCAAATATTGGAGCATTGACGCTATTGACACGAAAACGAAAGAACGAATTGATAAAATTATCACAGGAGAGTATGACGAGAAAATAAAAAATCGTGTTCGCGAAAAGGCAATCAATTTGACTGACGAAACGCATTTCAAAGGTTTGCCTATTTGGTTGGCTTGCTACATTGTTTATGACCGCCACTCGGAAGCTAAGGATATTGGCAAATGGGATAAGCCTGAAGATATTGATAATTATCTAAAGGAATTCAAACAACATTCGTTGCGAAATCCTATTGTGGAACAAGTTGTTACAGAAACATTACGTACCGTACGAGATATTTGGAGACAAGAAGGGCGGATTGATGAAATACACGTCGAACTTGGTCGTGAAATGAAAAATCCAGCCGACAAGCGTAAACGGATGACTGAAAGCATTTTGCAAAACGAAAATACCAACCTGCGTATCAAGTCAATGCTTATGGAATTTATGAATCCTGAAATGGGCATTGAAAATGTTCGTCCGTATTCACCAAGTCAGCAGGATATTTTGCGCATATACGAGGAAAATGCACTTGATAATCTAACTAAGGATGACCCGGAATTTGATTTCGTAAGCAAAATATCAAAAACAGCCCAACCCTCGAAGTCTGATATTGTGCGCTATAAACTGTGGCTTGAACAGAAATATCGTTCTCCTTACACAGGCGAAATGATTCCGCTTGCAAAACTCTTTACCACTGCTTATGAGATTGAGCACGTGATTCCACAATCACGCTATTTTGATGATTCGTTTAGCAACAAAGTGATTTGCGAAGCCGAAGTAAACAAACTAAAAGACAGACAATTGGGATTTGAATTTATCAAGAATCACAAAGGAGAAAAAGTTCAAATCAATCAAGGAAATACAGTTGAAATCTTATCAGTTGAGGCTTACGAGAAGTTTGTGAAAGACCATTACAATAACAACCGAGCCAAGATGAAAAAATTGCTGATGGATGATATTCCAGATGGCTTTATTGAACGACAGTTGAACGACAGCCGATATATCAGTAAAGTTGTGAAGGGACTGCTTTCCAATATCGTGCGTGAAAAACTTGTCAATGGTGAATATGAACAGGAAGCCGTTTCGAAGAACTTGATTTCGTGCAACGGATCGATTACCGACCGTTTGAAAAAAGACTGGGGGATGAACGATGCTTGGAACAACATTGTTTTACCTCGCTTTAAGAGGTTGAATGAACTGACAGGCAAAAATGTTTTCACTGCAATAAGTGCAGAAGGACACGAAATACCAGCTATGCCGCTTGAATTACAAAAAGGATTCAACAAAAAGCGTATTGATCATCGTCATCATGCAATGGATGCAATAGTGATAGCTTGCGCCACCCGCGACCATATAAATTTGCTTAACAACGAAGCTGCGCATTCCAAACATAATGCCAACCGTTACCAACTGCAACGCAAACTACGCAGGTTTGAGAAAACGATTATTGATGGTAAAGAATACGAAATTGCCAAAGAATTCATCAAGCCTTGGGATTCGTTTACCACTGATACAAAACGAGCTTTGGAAAACATTATTGTCAGTTTCAAGCAGAATCTGCGCGTAATCAACAAGACCACAAACTATTATCAGCATTATGACGAGAACGGTAAGAAAGTACTTGTGCCCCAACAGAAAGGTGACAGCTGGGCTGTGCGCAAGTCGATGCACAAGGATACTGTTTTCGGAGAGGTTAACCTGAGAATGAAAAAGACTGTGTCTTTGAACGAGGCCATCAAGAATCCAGAGCGCATCGTGAACAAAGATTTCAAAGTTAAGATGAAAGAGCTGCTGATGGAGGGCCGGGATGTCAAATACATCAAGAAGTATATAGAGGATAATAAAGACGTATGGTCGGATATTAACCTGTCAAAGATAGAGGTTTACTATTTCACTAATGAGACTAATGATCGGTATTTTGCTACGCGCAAGCCTCTTGATACTTCATTTAATAAAGCTAAGATAGAGGATAGTGTAACAGATTCGGGCATTCAAAAAATTTTATTGGCTCATTTGGAAGCAAAGGGCAATGACCCTGAACTTGCTTTCTCGCCAGATGGCATTGACGAAATGAATCGCAACGTTGTCACACTCAATAAAGGCAAATTCCATCAGCCCATTCTGAAAGTACGTGTCTATGAAAAGGCTGAAAAATTCGCCGTTGGGCAGAATGGAAACAAGTCCGCCAAATTTGTTGAAGCTGCAAAAGGCACCAATCTGTTTTTTGCCGTGTTTGCAACAAATGTTGATGACAAGGAAACTGGCGAAACAAAAGTGGTTCGTTCCTATCTGACCATTCCTTTGAATGTAATGATTGATTGCCAGAAAAAGTATGGTAAACAATGGAGGAGCAATATTGAGACATATCTGAAAAGAGAAGGTTTGGTGGCTAATGATGCAAAGCCACTCTTTGTACTTTCACCGAATGATTTAGTGTATTTGCCGACGCAAAAAGATTTGAAAGAAGGAATAAAAGGGGGTGATAAACAGCGGATTTATAAGATGGTCTCTTCGTCAGGGAATCAATGCTTTTTCCTAAACGAAATTGTTGCAAAAGCCATAGTTGACAAAGTTGAATTTACTTCTTTGAACAAAGCTGAGCGAGCTATCACTGGTGAAATGATCAAAGAGACTTGTGTTCCCATCAAAGTTGACAGACTTGGCAACATTATTGAAATTAATGGCGTCAAAATATGATTAAAAAGACCCTTTTCTTTGGCAATCCGGCGTACCTGTCAGTCAAAAACTCACAACTTGTTGTCAAACGGACTGATTCGGAAACGCAACAGGAGGTTGTAAGAACCGTTCCAATTGAAGATATTGGAGTGGTTGTGCTTGAAGACCGGCAGATTACCATCACTAATGTCGCATTGGATGCTTTGCTGCAAAACAATTGTGCAGTAATAACTTGCGATGAGAAACACATGCCTGCCGGTATGCTTCTGCCTCTCGAGGGCAATACAATTCAAAGTGAACGTTTTGCCAATCAAATTGATGCTTCACTACCTTTGAAAAAACAATTGTGGCAACAGACGGTACAGGCGAAAATCCGTAATCAGGCGTCAGTTTTGAAAAGGTTGAGCGGCGTTGAAGTGGGGTGTATGCTTGCCTGGGCAAACGATGTTAAAAGTGGCGACAGCGATAATCTTGAAGGACGCGCAGCAGCGTATTATTGGAAAAACATTTTCCCGAGTTTGCCAGGATTTACTAGAGATAGGGAAGGGGAGATGCCAAACAATCTGCTGAATTACGGTTATGCAATAGTGAGGGCCGTAATTGCCCGCGCCTTGGTTGCAAGCGGTCTTTTACCTACACTCGGAATCCATCATCATAACAGATACAATGCGTATTGCCTGGCTGATGACATTATGGAACCGTATCGCCCGTATGTCGATGAGTTGGTTGTCAATATAATGCGCAGTGATATCGATTATGGGGAGTTGACTCCGGAATTGAAGAAACAGTTGTTGGGCTTGCCTGTTACTGAAGTGATGATTGGCGGACAACGCAGTCCGTTGATGGTGGCGGCATCGCAAACCACAGCTTCGCTTTGCAAATGCTATTCAGGGGAATTGCGAAAAATGGCATATCCAACCATGGAAATCTGACATGGACAGGTTTAGTGAATATCGGATTATGTGGGTATTGGTGTTTTTTGATTTGCCAACGGATACAAAAAAGGAGCGCAAAGCCGCGGCGGAGTTCAGAAAGAAGTTGTTGAACGATGGTTTTACGATGTTCCAGTTTTCAATATATCTCAGGCATTGTGCAAGCATGGAAAACGCTGATGTCCATATAAAAAGGGTGAAGATGTCGTTGCCCGAGCATGGGGAGGTCGGGATTATGTGTGTGACGGACAAGCAATTTGGCAGTATGGAGATTTTTCACAACAAAAAAGTTGAGGAAACGGGCACCCCGGGGCAGCAATTGGAGTTGTTTTGAAAATATAAAACCATGTGAAAATAAAAAATCCGGCTTTTTTAAGGTCGGATTTTTTATTTCTGAAACAATATTTAACTTGTTGTGACTCAATAATTTGCAGCGATTGAGTTGTTTTCGATGCAAATTTACACAAATTTTGAAAGCAATTCACAACTTAATTGGACGGTTAATGATGTAGAGGTAAGTTGTTTTCGATGCAAATTTACACAAATTTTGAAAGCAATTCACAACTGAGGTACACCGGCTTTGTGAAGTCGAGCGGTTGTTTTCGATGCAAATTTACACAAATTTTGAAAGCAATTCACAACATTTTAAAACAATTTGCGGCCGTTGGATAGTTGTTTTCGATGCAAATTTACACAAATTTTGAAAGCAATTCACAACGTTAATTAATTGATTGAATTGTCTACTGAGTTGTTTTCGATGCAAATTTACACAAATTTTGAAAGCAATTCACAACCAGAAAAAACTAAAATAACAGCGCCAAGTAGTTGTTTTCGATGCAAATTTACACAAATTTTGAAAGCAATTCACAACCCATAATCATTTAATTTTGAGAATACAAAAGTTGTTTTCGATGCAAATTTACACAAATTTTGAAAGCAATTCACAACATTAATTCATCATTATGTTCAATTGGTTTTGTTGTTTTCGATGCAAATTTACACAAATTTTGAAAGCAATTCACAACCGATTTCTGCCTTTGTAAGATTGATGTCGTGTTGTTTTCGATGCAAATTTACACAAATTTTGAAAGCAATTCACAACGTATTATACTGATTCTGTTTTTCTAATAGGTTGTTTTCGATGCAAATTTACACAAATTTTGAAAGCAATTCACAACACACATAAACTTCTCAATTAGATACTATAGTTGTTTTCGATGCAAATTTACACAAATTTTGAAAGCAATTCACAACACTTTAAAACATTGTACTTGCCGAAATAATGTTGTTTTCGATGCAAATTTACACAAATTTTGAAAGCAATTCACAACACCATTTTATTTCAACAATCTTTTTCTTTCGTTGTTTTCGATGCAAATTTACACAAATTTTGAAAGCAATTCACAACAAATTATTGTTAAAAGTAAAACTTACAAAAGTTGTTTTCGATGCAAATTTACACAAATTTTGAAAGCAATTCACAACGGTATTACTGCACAAAAAAACGTCGTTGGGTTGTTTTCGATGCAAATTTACACAAATTTTGAAAGCAATTCACAACGAACCTGACATTACTTCATAACAAAATGGAGTTGTTTTCGATGCAAATTTACACAAATTTTGAAAGCAATTCACAACAGAACCGCCAATATATAGCCGTCAATCTGAGTTGTTTTCGATGCAAATTTACACAAATTTTGAAAGCAATTCACAACTATTGCACTATGAAATATATTTGTATCTTTGTTGTTTTCGATGCAAATTTACACAAATTTTGAAAGCAATTCACAACGTGCGTGAGCGTCCACAAGGTGCCTACATCGTTGTTTTCGATGCAAATTTACACAAATTTTGAAAGCAATTCACAACTGTTTCTCATCATAGGTCCTGTGCCGAGCAGTTGTTTTCGATGCAAATTTACACAAATTTTGAAAGCAATTTTGATGTTTTTTTTCAAAAAATCTTTTGGGTATCAAAAATAATTCCTATCTTTGCAGCGGAATTATAAAATTAAAATTTATGCCCGAAATTAAAATAACAAAGATCTGGTTCGACGGTGAGCATCTGGCCGGAGAAGATGAAAACGGTAATGTTTATAAGCAATCGCTACTGTGGTATCAAAAACTGATAGATGCCTCAGATGAGGAGAGAAACGCCTATTCTTTCGGTTTCGATGGCATTCATTGGCGAAATCTCGACGTTGATGTCAGCTTCGAGAGTTTTTTATATGAAGATGCCGAACCTTCTGATTTTCAACGATTTTTCCTCGTCCATAAGGAGATAAACATCACTGAATTTGCAAAAATTGCAGGAATCAACGCCACATTGTTAAGAAATTACATCAACGGGTTTAAAAAGCCTTCAAAAGAGAGGGAAAATGAGATTTTGGACGCGATTCATAAAATAGGGAAGAAGTTCGTTGAAGCAAAGTTTTGAAAATAATACATTAAGATACAAGTTTTATACTTTAATATCTCAAAGAAAACACAAAAAGTTTCAATATAACACAATATTGAACAAATTGTTTTCAAAAAATCTAAAATAGAACTGCTTTTGCCTGAATTTCGTTATCTTTACGGGGTATAATTTACCATAAAGAAGACTAAGGAAGACAACAGAAAAGAGCGCAGATCGTCGTGGATGCCGGTAGTGTAATCTGAACTGTGTCAAGGTCTGATTCCATCATTAATACACGGTGCAAAATTACACTCTCCCAAAAAATAACAGGACCACTCACGCAGCCCTGTTAATCCTTTAATGATTTTCAAACTGTAAGATCAACCAAGATAACTCTTGAGAATCTTGCTTCTGCTTGTGTGCTTCAAGCGACGGATCGCCTTCTCCTTGATCTGACGCACGCGCTCGCGTGTGAGGTCAAACTTCTCACCAATCTCCTCCAAAGTCATAGGATGACCGCCGTTCAATCCGAAATAAAGACGGACAACGTCGGCTTCTCTCTGCGTCAAAGTCGATATGGCACGGTCAATCTCCTTGCGTAATGACTCGTAAAGAAGCTGCGTCTCAGGTGTCACCACCTCGTCGCTCTTCAAGACATCGTACATGTTGTTGTCTTCGTCCTGCACGAGAGGAGCGTCCATCGACACATGACGGCCCGCGTTCTTCATCGACTCCTTGACTTCGGCTTCGGTCAAGTCGAGGACTTCAGCTATCTCTTCAGCATTAGGCTCACGCTCAAATTCCTGCTCCAGCTTTGCGTATGTCTTGTTGATTTTGTTGATCGAGCCGATCTTGTTCAATGGAAGTCGGACGATACGTGATTGCTCTGCAAGAGCCTGGAGGATGGACTGGCGGATCCACCACACAGCGTAAGAGATGAACTTGAAACCTCTTGTCTCGTCAAAACGGCGTGCCGCCTTGATAAGTCCGAGGTTGCCCTCATTGATGAGGTCGGGGAGGCTTAATCCCTGATTTTGGTACTGTTTCGACACGGAGACGACGAATCTCAAGTTGGCTTTCGTGAGCTTCTCCAAAGCGGCCATGTCGCCCTGACGGATACGCTGCGCAAGCTCGACTTCCTCGTCAGCCGTTATCAATTCAACTTTACCAATCTCCTGGAGATACTTATCCAAAGAAGCGGTTTCCCTGTTGGTAACTTGTTTGGTAATCTTTAACTGCCTCATATTTTATTTTTTAGGATTATCTTTTTTTAGTTAATGTTAGGAGAGAAAAGTTAAAAGAGCGCGAAGCGCATCATCTCTTTTAACTTGCATCTTTTAACTTTTCTCTTTTCTCTTTTCTTCTTTAACAAATTACTTCTTCTCGCGTCTTGGACCTTTGTGGTCGCCGCCTTTGTGGTCGCCGCCTTTGTGGTCGCCGCCTTTGTGGTCGCCACGCGGTCTCTCTGGCTTCTCAACGTAACCTTCAGGTTTCGGTAATAATGCCTTTCTTGAGAGACGGAGCTTGCCGGTCTTCGAGTCGATGTCGATGAGCTTCACCTGGATCTTGTCGCCTTCTTTCAAGACGCCGTCCATGGTCTCGAGACGTTTGTAGTCGATCTCTGAGATGTGGAGCAGGCCGTCTTTACCTGGAAGGATCTCGACGAAAGCGCCGAACGGCATGATTGACTTCACTGTGCCGTCGTAGATCTCGCCAACCTCAGGAACAGCCACGATAGCCTTGACTCTTGCCTTTGCTGCCTCGAGGTCTTCCTTGTTGGTGGAAGCGATCTCCACCATGCCGCATTTCTCGTCTTCAGTAATGACGATGACGGTGTTGGTGCTCTTCTGAATCTCTTGTACGACTTTTCCGCCGGGGCCGATGACTGCGCCGATGAAGTCTTTAGGGATGATGAGCTTCTCGATACGTGGTACTGACTCTTTGTAGTCGGCACGTGGCTCGCTGATGGTCTTGGCCATCTCGCCGAGGATGTGCATTCTGCCTGCCTTTGCCTGCTCGAGAGCCTCGCTCAACACTTCGTATGACAATCCGTCGACCTTGATATCCATCTGACAAGCTGTGATGCCGTCGACTGTGCCTGTCACCTTGAAGTCCATGTCGCCGAGGTGGTCCTCATCGCCAAGGATATCTGACAAGACAGCGTATTTCTCGTTGTCGGTGATAAGACCCATTGCGATACCTGCGACAGGTTTTCTCATCTTCACGCCGGCGTCCATCAACGCCAATGTTCCACCACATACTGAAGCCATTGATGATGAGCCGTTTGACTCGAGGATGTCCGACACCACGCGGATGGTGTAAGGATTCTCTTCGCCAGAAGGAATCATGTTCTTGAGAGCTCTCTCAGCGAGGTTGCCGTGGCCGATTTCACGACGGCTGACACCGCGGCTTGCCTTGCATTCGCCTGTTGCGAAGCTCGGGAAGTTGTAGTGCAGCATGAAGTTGCTTGTGCCTTCAACGACGGCGCCGTCGATGGTCTGCTCGTCGAGCTTGGTGCCCAATGTCACTGTCACCAATGCCTGTGTCTCACCACGTGTGAAGATGGCTGAGCCGTGGCATGAAGGAAGCACGTCGACTTCTGTCCAGATAGGACGGATCTGGTCGAGTTTACGGCCGTCGAGACGTTTGCGCTCGATCAGGATGGCGTCGCGCACCGCCTTGCGCTCGATGTCGTGGAAGTAACGTTTTGCCATCGAGGTCTTCTCTTCGAGTTCCTCTTCGGTGTATTTTGTCAGATAATTTTCAAGGATTGCCGCGAAAGCGTCCTCGCGCTCGTGTTTGTTGGCGTTGCCTGTGAGAGCGAAGTCGTAGCATGGCTTGTAGCAGCATGCCATCATGTCAGCGCGAAGGTCTTCGTCGTTGACTTCATGGCAGTACTCTCGTTTCGGGTTGGCTTTCTCGACTCTTGAAGCGAGGTCGAGCTGTGCCTGCACCTGGCCTTTGATGGCCTCGTGGGCGGCTTTCAAAGCGCCGATCATCTGGGCTTCTGAAATCTCTTTCGACTCGCCTTCCACCATGCAGATGTCTTTCATCGTGGCACCCACCATGAGTTCGAGGTCGGCGTTCTCGAGTTCGTCAGCGCGCGGGTTGATGACGTATTCGCCGTTAATCATGGCGACGCGGACTTCTGAGATAGGACCGTGGAACGGGATATCCGACACTGCGATAGCTGCTGATGCCGCCAATGCAGCGTAAGCATCAGGAAGAACGTTGGTCTCACCCGAGAGCAATGTGATCTGCACCTGAATCTCAGCATGGAAATCGTCTGGGAACAACGGGCGGATGGCACGGTCAACGAGACGTGAAATCAAAATCTCATAGTCTGATGGCTTGCCTTCGCGTTTGAAGAAACCGCCAGGGAACTTGCCTGTGGCGGCGTATTTTTCTTTATAATCGACTGAAAGAGGCAGGAAATCGACATCGTCTTTCGCTTCTTTTGCCGCAACCACTGTCGCAAGCAACACTGTCTTACCGCATGTCACTACCGCTGCACCGTCGGCCTGCTTGGCCAAACGTCCTGTCTCGATGGTAATAATATCCTTACCGGTTTGTATGGTCTGTTTTATACCTTCTGGACCCATAATAATAAACTTTTAATAATTAATTTAAATAAACCGCTTATAATTAGGTATACAACAATACGAAAAAAGGCAATCCGACATTGCCTTTTTTCGCAAGGGCATTGATAGTCAATGCTATTATTTTCTGATACCTAATTCTTTAATGATAGCACGATATCTCTCGATATCTTTCTTCTTCAGGTAGGCGAGGAGCTTTCTTCTCTTACCTACGAGAGAGACGAGCGAACGCATTGTTGCCAAATCTTTCTTAGCACCCTTCATGTGTTCTGTCAAATTCTTGATTCTGAATGTGAACAATGCAATTTGTCCTTCTGCTGAGCCGGTATCCTGTGCGTTTTTACCGTACTTTGTGAAAATCTCTTGTTTCTTTTCTGCAGTTAAATACATATCTATTCTTTTTCTCTAAATTTTTCGGACTGCAAAATTACAACTTTTTTAATTACCAAAAACATAAATTTTCAATTTTTTTAAAAAAATATTATTTTCATTGTAATTGAAAAATTTTCTATATTTGAAACGATTTTCTACAAAATGTAAAACGCACCTAACTAATTACTAATCAATATTTTAATATTATGAAGGCAAAATTCAAAACTGTGTTTGCCACCACATTGCTCTTGCTGATGGTGATTTTTGCATCGTCATGTAAGAAAAATGAGATAAAAAGTGTGGCGGTTGACACTCAATTTGCTATCGCTATCTTCAGCGATACCGTCTCATTGAGAGAAATTATCAATGACATGGACAGCACGACACAGAATTGGCTTCGCGTGAGAAACGACTCTATCTTCGTTTTTTATGTCGATACCATCAGAGGGGTACTTAAAGCCAATGACCTTCTCAGCGACATAGCTGACATGTCATTCAACTCAACAACAAACTTCGCGATGCCTCCGATCGCCTCTCCAATCAGCCTCGACACAGTGATCGATGTCGACAGATTCATGACATTGCCGTTCCACTACGATGGCTATAATATAGAAGAGGTGTTGCTCCGCGAAGGTGCACTGAATTTCGACTTTGTGGTCAGTCCAGCAATCGAGCATCTGAAAAGACTTGAAATTTACTCCAACCAGCTGATTACACCGGAAGGCAAACCTCTGACAATCGTTATCGACTATTATAACAAAGGTCGTCAGAACATCAACCTGGCAGGCTACAGAATAGTGCCTGAAGCCGACACCGTGGCATTTGGAGCACGCACCACAATGCACTTCGAAAGCGGTATATATGAAGGCGGCGAGTATGCCAGCACCATGACAGGCAGCCTCTACGGCGTGAAATTCAAAACAGTATTTGGTACCATCGACAAACCACTCGACTCTATATTCCAAGACCAGACAGCTATCGACTACGGTATCCAAGGAATTTCAGGAAGCGCCGTGCTCCCAGTACCTACTATCAAAATCGCATATAACAACACCTTCGGATTTGGCGCAGTCGCCGATGTCACAAAACTGGACTTCGTCAACACTGGTACAGGTCTCGTGACAAACCTCCTCGCAAGTGATGTGGTCGAACTGTTGGTGCATCCTACCGAAGGCTCCTGGCATAACACGAAAATCGATGGTCTGGCAGAGGATATCGACGCCCTGGCAGGCTATAACCGCCTCGATTTCGACGGCGCTATAAGGATGAACCTCAACGAACACCAGTTCTCAATATCCGACACATCAACAGTCGATATAGCAGCCGATATCGAGATGCCTTTCTCATTCAAACTCAGCGACTTATGTTATACTGATACCGTACCGGTCAACTTGTCAGGCTCTGACAACGACTCAAATATCGATGATTTGATTGATCAGATAGATTTCTATATCGACTATAACAGCAAGATTAAAATCGATGTCGATATGCAGGCTGTCTTCATGAAAAACAACACAGTCCTCGACTCATTGTTTGTCGATGCCAGTTCATTGAACTATTCTCCGACAGACGAAATCTCAACTATTTCTGTGATAATTACAGGCCGTAGGCTCAGAAATGTGTTGCGCTCTAACCAGATGGTGCTTCGTTTGGGCGCCTCAACAGAGGCTATCAGCCCGGAACCAGTGATGATGATGGATACCGATGGCATTTTCATGAGGATGCGAGTAGTGACAAAATCATCTGAGATTGACATTAATAAATAGGAGGGCTGGAATATGAAGAAATTTTATAAATTTTTTGTTGTTATTGCATTAGTTTGCTCGTCATTGCTTTCAAAAGCCCAGAACGACGGAATAGGATTCACCCTGCTTCCGCAAATGCCTTACGCTAACTTCTACAACCCGGGTATCAGAGTTCAATACAATGGCATGGTCGGCGTGGCATTCTCAAATTTCAACGTCGCAATGTTTAACTCAAGCGTCAGATTTAATAACCTTTACGGAAATGACAAAAGCGTCATCGACCTGACGAAATTCGCCAACAGTCTTGATGACGATAACAATATCAACGCTAATTTCTCGCTTGATGTTTTGAATGTAGGCTTTAGAGTCGATAAACTGTTCTTCAACATCGACTGGAGGGTTAGAATGGTTGGCGAGTTCAGCTTCTCAAGAGATTTCGTCGGTTTCTTCGCCTTTGGTAACGCACATTTCTTAGGCGTTGAACAACCGTGCCAATTCAACCTCGGCGCTGATGTCTCAGTCTTCCATGAGTTCGGCGTCAGTGCCCAATATGAGGTAAACGACAAACTCACCGTGGGTATCCGTCCGAAGATTTTGAGTGGTGTCGCCAATGCAGTGGTGGAGAACAACAATACTAAAATCTTCACCGATGTCAACTCATTCGCAATCTCGGCAGATGTCGACCTGAAGATTAGGATGGCAAGTCTGCTGGAAGGCAATGTGGAAAAGATTGGCGATGTCACCAAGATGATTGACTCCGTGACTACAGCTGATTTCTTTAAACTCGGCGAAAACTTGGGCTTTGGCATTGATTTTGGTGCTGAATATGTTATCAACGAACATTTTGGCGTGGCTGCAGGCGTTTACGACCTCGGCTATGTCAAATGGACCGATGCAAAAGTTAAGACAGTCAACAAGAGCAATTATATGCTTAATGACGCTGTGTTCAACGACATTACCGACCTCAACACTCTCAGCATCGATTACAAGTCGATGGTTGACAATGTCATCAACGAGGTGTGGGGCAACAGTCTTCTTGACAATGGTGCCGACTACAAGACATATCTCAAGACAAGGCTGATGCTTCAAGGTTATTATGAGTTGAACCCGATGGTTCGCGCCACTGCAATAGCACAGATGTATCTCGTGAAAGGCAAGGCACATCCAGCATTGACATTGGCTTATAGCGGAAACTTCTGGGATCATCTTAACCTGGAACTCAACTGCACCATGTCTAATTACACCGGAACAGCAATGGGCGCAGGTATTGGTGCACATTTCGGAGCGTTTAACATCTATTTCGTCACCGACAATATACTTTGTGTGGCAAAGGTTGGTGCTCCAGCTCTTGAGTTAGCATCGACATACCGACAGGCTAATGCCAGATTCGGAATAGTGTTCGCATGGTAAATAAAAAAAGCGGCTCAAACGAGCCGCTTTGTTTATTTTTATTATTTGCTTATCCTTTGTAGAAAGGTAATTTCACTACAACAGCGCTGATGAGTTTGTCTCTCACCTTGATGAAGATCTCGCTGCCGACCTTTGAGAATTCTTTCTTCACATAGCCCATGCCGATAGCTTTCTTCACTGATGGTGCCATTGTGCCTGAAGTCACTTCGCCGATGTGGTTGCCTTCAGCGTCGCAGATCTCATATTCATGACGTGCGATGCCCTTGCCTGTGATTTCAAAAGCGACGAGCTTGCGTGTGACGCCTTCAGCTTTCTGTTTCTCGTTGTAAGCGCGGTCGATGAAGTCGTTGCCGTCGACAAACTTGGTAATCCAGCCGAGGCCAGCCTCGATAGGAGAGGTGGTGTCGCAGATGTCGTTGCCATAGAGGCAGAATCCCATCTCGAGACGGAGAGTGTCACGAGCGCCGAGGCCGATAGGTTTGATACCGAACTCTTTACCTGCTTCGAGAACCTGTTTGTAAACGTTCACTGCTTCTGCGTTAGGGATATAGATCTCGCATCCGCCAGCGCCGGTGTAACCTGTTGTTGAGAAGATGATGTCCTTCACGCCAGCAAACTCAATGATTTTGAAGGTGTAGTATTCCATATCTTCAACAGATGCCTTTGTGAGCTTCTGCATGGCCTTGAGTGCGAGAGGACCCTGCACTGCGAGCTGTGACCACTGGTTGCTCTCGTTGATGAAGTCGACACCGAGCTTCATGCCCATCTCTTCAGCAACTTTCGACATCCAAGCCCAGTCTTTATCAATATTGGCTGCATTAGGAACCATGAAATATTCGTCAGCTGACACGCGGTAAACAAGCATATCGTCGACGATGCCGCCTTTGCCGTTCGGGAGGCAGGTGTACTGAACCTTGCCGTCAACCAATGCTGCCACGTCGTTTGAGGTGCAGCGCTGTACCAAAGCGAAAGCCTTAGGACCTTTTGCACGGAATTCGCCCATGTGAGAGACATCGAAAACACCAACGCCCTTGCGGACTGTCTCGTGTTCAACGTTCACGCCTTCAAACTGAACAGGCATGTCGAAACCTGCAAATGGAACCATCTTGGCGCCCATTTCATAGTGCATTGCGTTCAATGCAGTCTTTTTCAATGTGTTTTCCATATTATTACGTATATAAATTATAGATTCAAACAATTCGCAAAAATACAAAATTAATCATTCAATAACACAAAAAATCAAAAAAACTAATGGCTAATGGCTAATAACTAATGGCTTTTTGCTATCTTTGCATTAAATTTTAATAATGATGAAAAACATTAAAAAATATATTATCCTATTGATAATCATGATGTTGGCGTTGCCTAAAATCTTCGCTGCCTACATTCTGATTCCGATGGACGAGACGCAGACCAACCACCTGAAGGCGTACGGAGTGGCATATTGGGTGCTGCAACGTGATGTGGAGATAAGCTGGCTTCTCAATTATAAAGGCGGAAGCTACCTGATGCCGTATCACGACATGTTTGAACGCGAATGTAAGCTCCGCAACGTCTCTTATCAGGTGATTGCTGATGTCCAGGCACAGGGCATCCTTGCCGAAATTGCCGACCCAAATGTTAATATGGACGAGATGAAGCTCCAAAAAGTGCCTCGTCTTGCGGTCTACGCTCCGAAAAATATTCTCCCTTGGGACGACGCCGTTACTTTAGTGCTGACATACGCTGAAATACCTTACGATATCATCTACGATGACGAGGTACTCGACGGAGTGCTGCCTACTTACGACTGGCTCCACATGCACCATGAGGACTTTACGGGGCAATACGGCAAGTTTTGGGCAAGATACCGCAACTATCCTTGGTACAGGGAAGACGTGCAAAAACAGGAGGAGACAGCACGCCGGCATGGCTTTACAAAGGTCTCGCAGCTGAAACTCGCTGTGGCGAAAAAAATCCGTGACTTTGTGGCTGGCGGGGGATACCTCTTCGCAATGTGCTCGGCACCCGACAGCTTCGACATCGCCCTCGCAGCCGAAGGCCTCGACATCTGCGACGTGATGTTCGACGGCGATGCCATACGTCCTGGCGACCCTCAGCGTCTTAACTACGATAACTGCTTCGCTTTCACCGACTTCACCGTCTCGACTAACCCTCAGGAATACGAGGTCTCGAACATCGACGTTACGCTTACCCGCCCGAAATCAGTGAGAGAAGGCAACGATTTCTTTTTGTTGTTTGATTTCTCTGCAAAGTGGGACCCTGTTCCAACCATGCTCACGCAAGACCACGAAAAACTGATAAAGTCGTTTATGGGACAGACCACGGCGTTCAACAAGAAATACGTGAAACCGACTGTGGTCGTTTTGGGTGACAACGCCGCTTTGGAGGAAGACCGTTACATCCATGGTGACTACGGCAATGGTTTCTGGACCTTCCTCGGCGGACACGACCCGGAGGATTACCAGCATCTCGTAGGCGACCCGCCGACAGAGCTCGACATGCACCCGAACTCACCAGGATATCGGTTGATATTAAATAATGTACTGTTTCCAGCAGCGAAAAAGAAGAAACAGAAGACTTGATGCTCCCTGCGGTCGCATCTAAAAGTGTAGAGTTTAGAGTTGATAGTTTAGAGTAGTTGATAGTTTTAAGTTTAAAAGTTTTAAAGTGTATAAAAAACTTTCAACTTTCCACTCTGAACTTTAAAACTACTCTAAACTCTACACTTTAAACTCTAAACTATTTTTTCAAAAAAATAAAAACCAAACATTTTTTTTATTAATTTTGCGCCCGAAAAATAAAATTGTAATAATATGGGAAGAGCATTTGAATACCGCAAGGCGGCTAAGATGAAAAGATGGGGCCACATGTCAAGAGTGTTCCCGAAACTTGGAAAAATTATCACAATCGCAGCAAAAGAAGGCGGTCCTGATCCAGACATGAACCCTAAACTCCGTCAGGCCATCTTGAACGCCAAGGCGGAAAACATGCCAAAGGATAACATCGATGCAGCTATCAAACGTGCTACAGATAAGAACACGGCTGATATGGTCGAAATCGTCTACGAAGGCAAAGGCCCTCATGGCGTCCTCTGCGTCGTGGAATGCGCAACCGATAACACAACGCGTACCGTCGCCAACGTCCGTTCATATTTCAACAAAGCCGGTGGCGAGCTTCTCAAGACCGGTCAGCTTGAATATATGTTCACACGTAAGGCTGTGTTCCAAATTGAAATCCCTGCCGGAATGAGCAAGGACGACCTCGAACTCGAACTTATCGACGCTGGTCTCGAAGAAATCGAAGAGACAGAAGACGGCACATTCGCTTACAGCGACTGGACAGCTTACGGCACAATGCACGAGGCTTTGGAAGGCATGAAAATCAATATCGTGAAAGCCAACCTCCAGCGTTTCGCCAACAACCCTGTCGCTTTCAACGACGAACAGATCGAAAGCATCATGAACTTCCTCGACAAAGTCGAAGACGACGAAGACGTCCAGGCAGTGTACACTAACATGGAATAATTTTACACGCAGAAACAGCAGAAACAACGGAAATTATTATATTAAAAAAAGCCCACATTGTGGGCTTTTTTGTTATTCAATGATTTCTGCAATTTCCGTTGTTTCTGCGTGAACTTAACTAATTCCGCAAAGGTGATAAAGCACTCTCGCCCCAACATTTCCGTCCCACTCATCATCTTCACCTGGTGATACTTCGCACAAATCAAAACCAATGACTTCTTTCCCTGATTCCTTGATCCTGTTGAGTAAATACATCAATTCCTCATATTCCATGCCACCTGGGACCGGAGTGCCTGTATTTGGACAGAGTTTCGGATCCAATCCGTCGATATCCACAGAGATGTATACTTTTTCAGGCAATGCGTCGATTATCTCATCGCAAATTTGTCTCCAGTTGGAACCTTCGTACATCCTGCGGCGGTTGTCACGGTCGTAAAACACCTTCACGCGGCCGTTTGAATCCTGCACCAGCTGCTTCTCCTGATGGCAGTAGTCGCGGATTGCCACCTGCACTAATTTGTCGACTTTTTCAAGCTTCAAAACATTGTAAAATATTGAAGCATGCGAATATTCAAAGCCTTCGAAGCGCTCGCGCAGGTCGCTGTGAGCGTCGACGTGCAGAACGCCGTAATTGACACCTATATTATTAAGGTATTGGTGATAGGGCAGGGGTGTGCTGTGGTCGCCGCCCAGAAGTCCCACCTTCTTACCTTGTTTCTTCCAATATGCGATGCGCTCGCGCAGCCATGCGAACATCTTCTCGAAACCGTCTTCAATGGCTTTGTATTTCGCCTCGAATTTCCACGGAAACTCGTCGACTTCGCCGTTTTCGATGCCTTCGATTATCTCTTCGCTGACAGGAGCGAGCTTGTCGTGCAGTTTCCTCAGTTCCTTTGGAAACTCATCCATCCAGATGCCGCGTTGCCATAAATCAGGGTAGTCGTGATGGCAGAGGTCGACCTGCATCGAGCCGTCGAACACCGCGCTTGGGCCATCAACAGTGCCGCGATTATAACTCGTTGTCAGCTCCCATTCCACAGGGATGATGATAATCTCGGCTTCCTCAGCCGTGCACGGCAGTCCGTAAATGCCCGAACCGAGCGCCGCCGCTGCATTAGGATCAAAACTTTTTTCCATATTCATAATTTTTGCAAAAATACAAAAAATATCGATAAACAATAAAAGTTGTTAGGATTCCTCACCCCTACGAGGTTCGGAATGACAAACACCAACCGAAATAACTGGGGCGCGGCATGACGATCTCTTCTTCATTGGAAGTTTCTTACATGCCGCACCACTATGATTTTTCTAATAATTGGGTTGTCATTCCGAGCGAAGCGAGGAATCTCATAATAAATTAAAATAATATGCTCTCGTATTAAAAAATGTCTAAGTAAGGGTTGGTAAGAATTTGATGTTAGATAATAAGTTGCTGACAGATGAAATTGAACCTTTCGCCGTCAGTGATTCGGTGTAGCACTCCGCAATCGCAAAACAATTATGGTTTAGGTTTGACGTTAAGTTTGAATTTTTAGTGTATATATACAATATGGTAATCGCTCTTCAGCCAAGTCGGTTGGAGAGCGATTTAAATTATCTTGTCAATCTTGTTAATCCTGTCTATACAAAAAACAAGCCCCGTCGCATGCGACGGGGCTTTCTCTAAAGACTAAAGACTAACGTCTAAAGTCTAATGTCTTATTCTAATGTGTGAATTACAAGACCTGATCTGAGTTTAGGCTCAAACCATGTTGTCTTAGGTGGCATGATGTTGCCGGTGTCAGCGATGTCGATGATCTGTTTCATTGAAACAGGATACATTGCGAAAGCGACTTTCATCTCACCATTGTCAACACGACGTTTCAACTCGCCGAGACCGCGGATACCGCCGACGAAGTCGATGCGCTTGTCGGTGCGGAGATCCTTGATGCCGAGGATGTTGTCCAACACGTTGTTGCTCAAAATTGTCACATCGAGAACGCCGATTGGGTCGCTGTCGTTGTAAGTGCCAGGTTTTGCTGACATCTTGTACCAGTGACCGTCGAGGTACATGCTGTGCTCATGCAGTTTAGCTGGCTTGTAGATCTCTGTTCCCATGTCGGTGACATCGTATGTCTTGCCGAGAGCCTTGATGAACTCGTCTTTGCTCAAGCCGTTCAGATCCTTAACAACGCGGTTGTAGTCGATGACGTTAAGCTGGTTGTCAGGGAAGATAACTGTCATGAAGAAGTTGTATTCCTCTTTGCCGGTGTGGTGTGGGTTGTGCTCTTTCTTCTCCTGTCCGACCAATGCTGCTGCAGCGCTGCGGTGGTGACCGTCGGCGATGTACATTGCAGGGACTTTCTTGTCGAAGAGTTCAACTAACTTGGCGATGGTAGCCTTGTCGTCGATGACCCAGAAACGGTGTCCGAAGCCGTCTTCCTTGGCAATGAAGTCGTAGATCGGCTTATCGTGGCGAACGATGTTGTTGACGATGGCGTCAATCTCGTTCACTGCAGGATATGCGAAAAACACTGGCTCCACGTTGGCGTTGGTGATGCGGACGTGTTTCATACGGTCCTCTTCCTTGTCCTTACGTGTCAGCTCGTGCTTCTTGATGACTTTGTTGATATAGTCCTCGCTCCAGGCGCATGCCACGATACCATACTGCCAGTGTGCGTTGGCGTCTTTCGGGTTCATGCTCTGTGCGTAGATGTACAGCTTCTCTTCGTTGTCCTGGACGAGCCATCCGTAGTCTTTGAACATGTTGAAGTTCTCGACAACTTTGATGTAAGTCTCGAGGTCGCTGTCTTTGTGGCCAGCTGGAAGGTCGATTTCGGCTTTGGTCACGTGGAGGAGGCTGTATGGGTTGCCTGCGCATTCCTCGCGTGCTTCCTCTGTATTCAAAACGTCGTATGGTCTTGAAGCTAATTTCTCAACGATATCAACCGGTGGACGATATCCTTTAAATGGCTTTATAACTGACATTTCCTTTATCTTTTAACTTTTATCTATTATCTTTTAACTACTTGTTCACTTGGAACTTTGTGCATCCGTCTTTGAAGAAGCCAACGATCTGGCGAGCTGCTGCGAGACCTGCGTTCATGTTAGCCTCAGCTGTCTCAGCACCCTGTTTCTTAGGTGTTGCGAAGAAACGTGGGGCGAACTGTGCCAATGCCTCTGCGTTTGCTGGAGCGATGTCTGTCACATACTTGAAATCTGTACGTTCGGCAAGCATCTTCTCCATGTCAGCCTCGTTGATGACTTCTTTACGAGCTGTGTTGACCAAGCAGCCACCCTTTGGCATCTTTGAAAGAAGAGCGTAGTTGATGCTGTTCTTTGTCTGGTCGTTTGCCGGGATGTGCAATGAGATGTAGTCGCAGTGTGCGTAGAGTTCATCGAGTGTTGCAGGGACGTGAACGCCTTCAGCTTCCATCTTCTCTGTTGGTACGAATGGGTCGAATGCCCATACTTCCATGCCGAGAGCCTTGGCTTTTTCAGCCACGAGGCGACCGACGTTACCGTAAGCCTGGATACCGACTCTCTTGCCCTTCAATTCGCAACCTGTGCCAGGTTTGAATGTGTTACGGGTCATGTAAATCATCATGCCGATTGCCAATTCAGCAACTGCGTTTGAGTTCTGACCTGGAGTGTTCATGGCGACAATGCCTCTTGCTGTGCAAGCAGCGAGGTCGAGGTTGTCGAAGCCGGCGCCTGCGCGAACCACGATCTTGAGGTTCTTGGCGTGGTCGATGACTTCCTTAGTCACCTTGTCTGAACGCACGATGAGAGCGTCAGCGTCAGCGACTGCATCGTAGAACTGCTGCACGTCTGTGTATTTCTCGAGTTTTGCGAAGCTGTAACCTGCTTCTTCTGTTATTTTCTGGATTCCATTGACAGCTGCTGCTGAAAATGGCTTTTCTGTTGCAACTAATACTTTCATTTTTCTATAGTTTTGAGAGTTAAGAGTGGAGTGTGGAGTTAATTCAACTCTCAACTCTCCACTCTCAACACTTGATTGTTACTTGTTAGCTTTTTCGAAGTCCTGCATGCACTGGACCAATGCTTCAACTGACTCGATTGGGCAGGCGTTGTACAATGAAGCGCGGAAACCGCCGACTGAACGGTGACCCTTGATACCGACCATGCCGCGTTCTTTTGCGAATGCCATGAAAGCGTCCTGGAGGTCTTCACGACCTGGAGCCATCACCCAGCAGTGGTTCATGATTGAACGTGAGTCTTTCTCTGCTGTTCCGACGAACATTGAGTTGCGGTCGATTTCTTCGTAGAGCATATTTGACTTCTTTACAGCGAGTTTGTTCATAGCCTCGACACCGCCGATGGTGTTCTTCAACCATGTCAATGTCTCGTGCATGACGAAGATAGGAAGTACTGGAGGTGTGTTGAACATACTGATGTTCTTGGCTTCTTCTGCAGCGTGTGTCTTATAGTCAACCATTGTTGGAAGTGGGTTCATATAAGCGCGGTCGCCAATGTTGCCGAGGAGGTCTTTACGGACGATGACGAATGTCACGCCAGCAGGACCGACGTTCTTCTGGGCACCACCGTAGATGAGACCATATTTCTTCACGTCGACTGGACGGCTCATGATATCTGATGACATATCAGCAACGAGTGTCACAGGGCAATCCATATCGGTGCGGATCTCTGTACCGTAGATGGTGTTGTTTGTTGTGATGTGGAAATAGTCAGCATCTGTAGGAATGGTGTAGCCTTTCGGAATGTATGTGTAGTTCTTGTCTTCTGATGAGGCAACAATCTCAACTTTACCGAACAATTTAGCTTCTTTGGCCGCTTTCTTTGCCCAAACACCTGTCTGGAGGTAAGCTGCCTTTGTCTTAAGCAAGTTTGCCGGCACTGTAAAGAACTGTGTGCTTGCGCCGCCACCGAGGAAGAGGACCTCATATTCTGCAGGAATATTGAGGATGTCGCGCCACAACTGACGTGTTTCTTCCATGATACGCTCCCAACCTGGAGTACGGTGTGAAATCTCCATCAAACCGATACCTGTGTTGTCAAAATTGCGAATTGCGTTGATAGTTGATTCAACGGCTTCTTTTGGAAGGACGCATGGTCCCGCATTGAAATTGTGTTTCATTACGTTTATATTTTAAGTTGTTATTATTTGAAATTTCATTAATTTTTACTGCTTTTTTAGCGTTGCAAAGTTAGCAAAATAAAATCATATAAAACACAAAAGATGAAAATCTTTTTATGTCATTACAATACGCTGATAACCAATAATTTAGATAGGCTTTATCTGTCTGCCGGGAAATAACACGACTCGTAGTCAGTCACAATCTTTGACATAACATCCATCTCAATAGCCAGTCGGCTGTCAACCGTCGGCATCCCGCAAACCAAAAGGAAAAGCTCCTCGTATCGCATAAGGGCGAATTCGTACTGATCTATAATTGCATTGCTCATGAGTTCCTCCTTCATTGTAACTTGACACTGCAAAAATAAACAATAATTTTTTATTAAGCAAGAAAAAATGATTTTTTTTGAGATTTTGATTTTTTACGTCAAAAATGAATCTTTGGCATAAACTATGATATATTTTACCGAAAATCAAACCGTATTTGTAATGATAATGTGTTGGCTTATATTTATAAGGTGCTGAAAATCAATGAAAATATTTTTTTAAAAAATTTTTCAAAAAAATGATTCGCGTATTGAAAAATGTTGTATTTTTGCCGTCCGAATTGAAAGGAAAATTATACAGCAATGAAAAAAGACATACATCCAAAGAACTACAGACTGGTCGTGTTTAAAGACATGTCAAACGACCACGCTTTTATGTCACGTTCCACCATCAACACAAAGGAAACTATCGTTTGGGAAGACGGTAACGAGTATCCACTGGTGAAACTTGAAATTTCAAACACATCACACCCATTCTACACTGGTAAGATGAAACTCGTCGACACAGCAGGTCGCGTCGATAAGTTCAACAACAAGTACAAAAAATTCCAGGAAGCTAAGAAGAAATAATCTAGGTTTGTTAAATTTTTCATAATGAAGTTTTGCCCTTGCCAGAAATGACAAGGGCTTTTTTTGGCACGATTTTTGATAGAGATACTCTGAAAAAACGTTTTTATGGATAATCAAATCAACCACGATATAATCCTCAGTGACATCATTGAGGCTGACACAGAATACATCCCGCTGTTTTCACCGGAAGACGAGAAACGCATGATCGACGCACAACTTCCGGAGGAACTGCCTATCATGGCCCTGCGAAACGCCGTGCTGTTCCCCGGTGTGGTCATCCCAATTACTGTGGGAAGAAACAAGACCATACGCCTCGTGAAGGACGCATATAAGAAAGGTATGGATATCGGCGTCATCACCCAGCGCGACGCGAAGGTGGAAGACCCGCAACAGACCGACCTGTTTGAAATAGGTACTATTGCGCAAGTCATGAAAACACTGGAAATGCCGGATGGAAACACCACCGTCATCATTCAGGGTAAACGCCGCTTCAGACTCGAAGAGATAACTGCCACAGAACCTTATCTGCGAGGCAGAATCACTCCGTTTGGCGATAGCTCACCAGTGCCACGCGACCGCCAGTTCAAAGCCCTGATTCAGAGTATTAAGGACATGGCAATGCAGATCGTGCAAAAGTCGGGAGCAGTGCCGTTTGAAGCGACATTCGCCATACGCAACATCGAAAGCCCTTGGTTTATGGTCAACTTCATCGCAAGTAACCTCGTGGCAAAAATGGAAGACCGTCAAAAGTTGCTGGAAATCAATGATATAATTAAGTTCGCAAACGAACTTCTGAAATTCCTCAACAAAGAGATGCAGATGGTCGACCTGAAACAGCAGATACAGAGCAAGGTGAAGACCGACCTCGACAAACAACAACGCGAATACCTTCTGAATCAACAGCTTAGAACAATTCAAGAAGAGCTCGGCGGAACGCCTAACGAACAGGATGTCAAAGAACTGACACAGAAAGCGTCGAAAAAGAAATGGAGCAAGGAAGTGGCTGACGTATTTAATAAGGAGCTCCAGAAACTGCAACGAATGAACCCGCAACAGGCCGATTACGGTATCCAGCATAACTATCTGGAATATCTCGTGGAACTGCCGTGGAACGAATACACAAAAGATAATTTCGACCTCGAACACGCCCAGAAAGTACTCGACAAAGACCATTTCGGACTTGAGAAAATCAAGGACAGAATAGTGGAGCATCTGGCTGTTTTGAAGCTGAAAAACGACATGAAAGCCCCGATTTTGTGCCTCGTCGGACCTCCTGGTGTCGGTAAGACATCTCTTGGTAAGTCGATAGCTAAAGCATTGGGACGCAAATACATACGTATGTCACTGGGCGGCGTTCGCGACGAATCAGAATTACGCGGACACCGTAAGACATACATCGGCGCAATGCCAGGCCGAATCATTCAGAATCTGAAGAAAGCGAAGTCGTCAAACCCTGTATTTATCCTCGACGAAATCGACAAGGTGAGTGGCAACAACATCAACGGCGACCCGCAGGCCGCATTGCTCGAAGTCCTTGATCCTGAACAGAATAACACCTTTAACGATAACTTCATCGAGCTGGATTACGACCTCTCGAAGGTGATGTTTATCGCCACGGCGAATAACCTCCAGACCATACATCCTGCATTGCGCGACAGAATGGAAATCATCGATTTAAATGGTTATTTGCGCGAAGAGAAATATGAGATCGCTAAACGCCATCTCATCCCAAAACAGCTTAAGGAACACGGCCTGAAGGCAAAAGATGTGACATTCTCGGAGACGACAATATATAAAATTATCGATGATTACACCCGAGAAGCCGGCGTACGTAACCTTGAACGCAAAATCGCCGACGTGATTCGTAAGAAGGCGAAGGCTATCGTTGTTGGCGGCGAATACGAGAAGAAAGTCACAGAGGACGATTTGAAGAAAGCCTTAGGCGTGCCTATGCATCACGACGAGGACGAGGTGAAACATACCATGCCTGGCGTCGCCATCGGATTGGCATGGACACCGGTCGGCGGCGAGATACTGTCAATCGAAGTCAGCTTGAGCAGAGGTAGGGGGGCACTGAACATGACAGGTAACCTCGGCGACGTGATGAAAGAGTCGGCAACGATTGCATATGAGTTTATCAAGGCACATGCCAACGAATTGAAAATCAATCCGATAGTGTTTGAAGAATGGAACGTCCACATCCATGTCCCGGAGGGCGCCACGCCTAAAGATGGACCGTCAGCAGGCATCACCATGCTGACAGCGCTTACGTCTGCATTGACGCAGCGTCGTGTCAAGGACAAGCTCGCCATGACAGGCGAAATCACGCTTCGTGGCAGAGTGTTGCCAGTGGGAGGCATACAGGAAAAGATGCTGGCTGCCAAACGAAACAACGTGACAGATGTCATTTTGTCACGTGACAACGAACGCGACTTCATGGATATAAAGAAAGAATACATCGAAGGTCTGCAGTTCCATTTCGTCGACAACATGCTCGAAGTCCTGGACCTCGCCTTGGAGAAGGAACAAGAGGTTAATTCATTGGATTACAACAAGTTCCTGGTGGATTCACATAAGAAAGTGGCTGGGTTTAAGGCATAAAATATGATGACGAACAAAAAAAGTGTTTGTCATTGTGAAAAAATATTTATCTTTGCCCAGTCTAACTAATACTATTTTAACTATGAAAAGATCTACTAAAGTAATGGCTGTTGTAATGCTAATGACAGCGATGGTTTTCACTGTAGGATGTAAAAAAGATAAGAATGATGTACCATGCGGTGGAGGTGACGGTGCCGACACTCGTGAATACGTCGACCTCGGATTGCCGAGCGGTCTTTTGTGGGCGACTTGCAACATCGGTGCACAAACCCCAGAGGCCTACGGCAACTATTTTGCCTGGGGTGAGATCCAGCCAAAGACCAATTACAAATGGAGCACATACAAGTACTGCAACGGTAGCTATAACACCATCACAAAATACTGCTATGACCCTCATTGCGGCTATGAAGGCTATACCGACACTTTGACTGTTCTGCTACCTGATGATGACGCCGCAGCAGTCATATGGGGTGACGGTTGGCGTATGCCTACCTATGAGGATTGGGACGAATTGCTTCAAAATACAACTTTAACAAGGACGACCCAGAACGGCGTGAATGGTGTTTTGTTTACAGCCATAAATGATAGCACTAGTCTGTTCTTGCCTTGTGCCGGCTACTACCTTGATGGCGACCTCATGTACGCTGGCGAAGAAGGTTACTATTGGTCGAGTTCTCTAAAAACTAATACCGCATATGAGGCAAAGGCCCTCGTCATCTATTCGGATTACTTTACCTACTCCAGCAGTCGCGATGCCGGCCAGTGTATCCGACCTGTGCGATCTGCCAGGTAGTAATATCAGGCACTATAATTCCTGTTAATCCTGTAAATCCTGTCTGAATAAAATCTTGTCGGAAGTGTAAACTTCTCCAGCTGTGGTCTGGATGACAGCTTCAAGTTGTAAGTCTGGGGTGTCTTTTGCGAGATATTCCAGACTTTCCATTATCTCGTCGAGGTGGTAGCGGCGGGCGTGGGCTCCACGGTATTTGCCATTAGGCTCGAAGTCGCTGTCAATCTCGTCGTATTCGAGGCGGAAAAAGTCGGTGCCGTCGTCAAAAGGGTGGGAGAGCTTGAAAAACGGCTCCTCAAAAGAGATGTCGTAACTTTTTGAATACCTGAAGTTTACGTCTAAAACGAAATAAGGCCACTCTGTGAGGATTCTCTTTGCCTCCATCTTGATTTGCACCTTGTGTGACGCCGCATCGGCAAGACTGTCAATCACTTCCATCGGGAAAAGTGGCACGTTGGTGGCGTTGGAGCGCATGAAACTTAGCAGCTTGTCGCGATTGTTCAATGGCACGATGAGGGTGTTGTCGCCATAGTCGGTGATGACGAGCACTCCGCGGTCGCTTCTGATATTCCTTATGCGCATTTCGTGAAAAATTTTTGCAAAAATACTAAATTAGTTTATAAGTTTAATAGCTTAATAGCTTAATAGTTTAATAGATTGAAAATTTTTGTATTTTTGCAGGAGATTTCTCCATTCCGCTTCGCTTCAGTCGAAATGACGGAGTTAAACGTGCGTTTAGTCGAAATGACGACTATAAACTGTCATTTCGAGCGAAACGAAGTGAAGTCGAGAAATCTCCGATAAAATGAAGAGATTATTTTTTATACTAATTGCTTGTTTTCTTCTCGCTTCATGTGGAAAGAAAAACACTGATTCTGACCTCAAGATTTTCAAGTACAACGAGGCGGCGGGAATCCTCACCTTGGACCCGATTTATGCCAAGGACCAGCCGCATATCTGGGCTTGTAACCAATTGTATAACAGCCTCGTGGCCTTCGACAACGAGATGAATGTGGTGCCGTGCGTGGCGAAGAGTTGGGAGATTTCAGAAGACGGAAAAACATACACTTTCTTGCTTCGTGACGACGTGTATTTCCACAACGACAGCTGTTTTAACGGACAGAGCAGGCGAGTGGTGGCTAAAGACTTTGAGTTTTCATTTAACAGATTGATTGACAGAAAGTTAAGCTCTCCAGGCTCGTGGATTTTTGCTCAGGTGAAACAGGATGACAGCGGATATGCATTCATGGCGTTGAACGACTCCGTTTTTCAAGTGGAGCTGAAGGAGCCGTTCCCTGCGTTTCTCGGCATATTATCAATGACTTACGCCTCGGTGGTGCCGCATGAAGCGGTCGAGTTTTACGGTGATGATTTCGGCAGGCATCCTGTGGGAACTGGTCCGTTCAAATTTCAATATTGGAAAGAAGGAGTGCGTCTTGTGATGCGTAAAAATACTGATTATTTCGAGTTTGAAAACGGGGAGCGTTTGCCATATATTGACGCTGTTTCGGTGAGTTTTCTCATCGACAAGCAGGTGGCTTTCATGGAGTTTGTTAAAGGGAAAACCGATTTCATGTCGGGCGTCGATGCGCGTTACAAGGACGAGCTCCTGACTCGCGACGGCTTTTTGAGAAACAAATATGAGGACAATTTCTATCTCATCCGCGAGCCTTATCTGAATACCGAATATCTGTCGTTTAACATTGATACTAAAGAGGAAAGGACTGATAAAGAACGTGCTGTGGCGTTGCGTCAGGCGGTGAATTATTCCATCGACAGGGAGAAGATGCTGCATTATTTGAGAAACGGCATCGGGACACCTGGAAACGGAGGAATCATCCCTGCTGGATTGCCAGGATACGATTCTTTAGGACAAATCGGATATGCTTTCAATCAGCAGAAATCGTTCGAGATTATCGGGAAATATCATCTGCAGGGAAGCGAGATAAGGCTTTATACCACAAAGGATTACATCGATTTGGCGAAGTTTGTGCAGTCGTCGGTGACCGATGTCGGTCTGGTGTGCAAGGTTGAGGAGATGATGCCTGCTGCTTTACGTGAGAAACGCGCCCAATGCAGCTTGCCGTTCTTCCGCTCGTCGTGGGTCGCAGACTATCCTGACGCGGAGAATTATCTCTCACTTTTCACGACCGAAAATTTCGCTCCGAAAGGTCCTAACTACACCCATTATTCAAACAGGAGATTTGATGAGCTTTACGAGACCGCAATCTCCACCAATGACTTGCAAAAAAGAGCCGAAATATACCACGAAATGGACTCGCTGATGATGACCGAGGCACCGGTTGTGATACTGTTTTACGACGAGGTGCTGCGATTCGTCAACAAAAGGGTGTCGGGATTCGACGGAAACCCCGTGAATTTGCTGAATTTGAAGACGGTTAAAATCGATTGAAAAATTTTTGATAATCAGTGAATTTCGTGTTAAAAAAATTTGTAATTTTGCAGCGCTTTTTTGTGAAAATAATTTTGATATGATAAATATTACATTTCCTGACGGTGGCGTCAGACAGTTTGAAGCGGGCGTAACGCCAATGGACATCGCCAAAAGCATCAGTGAAGGCTTGGCTCGTAACGTGTTGTCAGCAAAGGTAAACGACAAGATGTGGGATGCTCTTCGTCCGATTAACGAAGACGCTAATATTCAATTGTTTACGTGGAACGACCCAGAAGGAAAAGCTACAGTTTGGCACTCATCAGCACACCTTATGGCAGAGGCTATCGAGCAGCTGTATAAGGGTGTGAAATTCGGCATTGGTCCAGCTATCGAGAACGGTTTTTACTATGACATCGACACCGGTGACATGACATTGACAGAGGAAGACCTCGTGAAGATTGAGAACAAGATGCTCGAGCTCGCCAAGGAGAAGCAGGCATTTGAGCGTGTTGACGTGTGCAAGGCTGACGCTTTGAAATATTTCACAGAAAAAGGCGATGAGTACAAAGTAGAGCTTATCAACGAGCTTGAAGATGGTACCATAACATATTATAAATCAGGAACTTTCACTGATTTGTGCCGCGGACCGCATATCCCGGACACATCGTGCATCAAGGCGGTGAAGCTGACATCTATCGCCGGCGCTTACTGGCGTGGCGACGAGAACCGCAAACAGCTGACACGTATCTACGGCATCACATTCCCTAAGAAGAAAGACCTCGAGGATTACCTCGTCCTTCTTGAGGAAGCGAAGAAACGCGACCACCGCAAACTCGGTCGTGAGCTTGAGCTTTTCATGTTCACCGACATGGTCGGCAAAGGTCTCCCGATGTGGCTCCCAAGAGGTACAGCTCTGCGTAACCGTCTCCAGGAATATCTCACAAAGATTCAGAAACACTATGGCTATGAGCAGGTTATCACTCCTCATATCGGAAACAAGAATCTTTACGTGACATCAGGACACTGGGATCATTACGGCAAGGACAGCTTCCAGCCAATCACCACACCTGAGGAAGGCGAGGTTTATCTGCTGAAGCCTATGAACTGCCCTCATCACTGCATGATTTACAGATGGCAGCCACGTTCATACAAGGACCTCCCTCTGCGTCTGGCAGAGTTCGGAACAGTGTACCGTTACGAGCAGAGCGGTGAGTTGCACGGCTTGACACGTGTACGTTCGTTCACACAAGACGACGCTCATATCTTCTGCCGTCCTGACCAGGTGAAAGACGAGTTCCTCCGCGTGATGAACATCATCGAAATCATCTTCAAAGCCTTGAAATTTGAGAACTTTGAGGCACAGATTTCACTCCGTGACCCTAACAACACCACAAAATACGTCGGTACAGACGAGAATTGGGAGAGAGCTGAACAGGCTATCAAGGAAGCTTGCGCTGAGAAGAACCTTCCGGCAAGAGAAGAGACAGGCGAGGCTGCATTCTACGGTCCTAAGTTGGACTTCATGGTGAAAGACGCCCTCGGCCGTCGTTGGCAGCTTGGCACCATCCAGGTTGACTATAACTTGCCAGAGCGTTTCGACCTCACATATATAGGCAAGGACAACGAGAAACACCGTCCTGTGATGATTCACAGAGCGCCATTCGGCTCGATGGAGCGTTTCGTTGCTGTGTTGCTCGAGCACTGCGCCGGCGACTTCCCGTTGTGGCTCGCTCCAGACCAGGCCATCATCCTGCCTATATCTGAGAAATATCAGGAATACGCAGAGAAGGTGTACGAGACACTGAAGAATGCTGAGGTTAGATGCTTGCTCGACGACAGAAGCGAGAAGATTGGCCGTAAGATCCGTGATGCCGAATTGAAGAAGATTCCTTACATGCTCATCGTGGGCGAGAAGGAAGAAGGTGAGGGCTTGGTGTCAGTGCGTAAGCGCGGTACTGGTGACCTCGGTTCGATGCCGGTTGCTGATTTCGCCAAGATGGTTGAGAATCAAGTAGCGGAAGAGCAAAAGGTCGAATATTAAATTCTAAATTTTGAATTTTAAATTATTGTTAAATTAATATAGGAGATACATACCATAGCACTACCAGTAAACAACGGAGGAAACCAGAACAGACCTCCGAAAAGCAAGCAGAACGATGATCCGCACAGAATAAACAACAGGATCACGGCACCAATGGTGAGAGTCGTCGGCGAGGCCGGTGACAACGAGATACACCCGATTCGCGAGGCCATCAGAATGGCTGACGAGGCAGGTCTCGACTTAGTGGAGATTTCACCAAGCGCAAATCCACCGGTCTGTAAGATCATGGATTATAAGAAATTCCTCTTCGACCAAAAGAAGAAACAGAAAGAAATCAAAGCTAAGGCTACCAAAGTGGTTATCAAGGAGTTACGTCTCGGCGCACAGATTGGCGACAGCGACTTCGAATTCAAGTTGAACCACGCAAAGAAGTTCCTCGAGGACGGTGCTAAGGTGAAGGTCGATGTGTTCTTCCACGGACGTTCCATCGCCTACAAGGAGCAGGGAGAGCTGGTTTTGCTCAAGTTCGCTCAGGCTTTGGAGGATGTTGGCAAGGTTGAGTCTTTGCCGAAGCTCGAAGGAAAGCGCATGTTAATGATAATAGCTCCTAAGAAATAAGAAAAACACTCATTCATAACTTTAAAAAATAGTTTTAAAATGCCTAAAATGAAAACAAAATCCGCTGCCAAGAAACGTTTCAGAATCACTGGCACCGGTTTAGTCAAGAGAAAGCACGCTTATCACAGCCACATTTTGACAAAGAAGACCAACAAACGTAAACGCGCTTTAGGTCATCAGACAATTGTGGAGCAGGCCAACATGGCAGCAGTAAGAGAAATGCTTCTCATGTAATCAACAAAATTGTTTAACTCTTGTAAGAGCGGAAGAAAGTTCCCGGACAGATGCGGGGCGCTCTTACGGAATAAAATTAGAAAATTATGCCAAGATCAGTAAATGCAGTCGCTTCAAGAGCAAGACGCAAAAAAGTATTAAAACAGACGAAGGGACAGTTCAGCGCACGTAAGAACGTCTGGACAGTGGCCAAGAACTCTTGGGAAAAGGGTCTGACCTACGCCTATCGTGACAGAAAGGCCAAGAAACGTGATTTCAGAAGCCTTTGGATTGTACGTATCAACGCTGCCGCACACGAGTACGGTATGACATACAGTACATTCATGGGTAAGATTCATGCTGCTAACATCGACCTCAACCGTAAGGTTTTAGCCGACCTGGCTTTGAACAACCCGGAAGCTTTCAAAGCTATTGTTGAAAAAATAAAATAATGTTTTCAAAGAATGAGTGGTAAAAAAAGCCCGCCGTGAGGCGGGCTTTTTGTTTAACCGTTTTAGTGATTAATAATTAATCCTGTCTAAAAAAACGTAGAGAAGCACACCCGTGCTTCTCTACTATCTAAAGACTAACGTCTAATGTCTAAAGTCTAAGGTCTTATTTGCGATCAGCCTTAATCGCTGCCTGTGCTGCAGCCAGTCTCGCAACCGGCACGCGGAATGGTGAACATGAAACATAGTTCAAACCTGCACCATAGAAGAACTCCACTGATGCCGGGTCACCACCGTGCTCGCCGCAAACACCGCACTTCAGGTTGTTTCTTGTCGAACGTCCGCGTTCAACACCCAACTTAACCAGCTGGCCAACGCCTTCCTGATCCAATGTGTTGAATGGATCGGCAGGGATGATCTTCTGGTCGATGTAGCTGTGAACTATAGAGTTGACGTCGTCGCGTGAGAAACCGAATGTCATCTGAGTCAAGTCGTTGGTACCAAATGAGAAGAACTGTGCCACCTCAGCGATCTTGTCTGCCACTAATGTAGCGCGTGGGATCTCAATCATTGTGCCATACATGTACTCAATGTTGACTTTGTATTTCTTTTCCATCTCAGCCTTGACGCGTTCTGCGATAGCTTTCTGGTTTTCAAGCTCTTTCACGTTGATTGTGAGAGGGACCATGATTTCGAGATGAGGGTGTTTCTTTTCCTTCATCAACTGTGCTGTAGCCTCAAACAAAGCACGGAACTGTGTCTCTGAAATCTCTGGATAAACGATGCCGAGACGTACGCCGCGGAGACCCATCATCGGGTTGACTTCCTTAAGTTCTTCGATACGTTTCTGGAGCTTCTTGAGAGTGATGTTGTACTCAGGATCTGCAGCGACAGCTTTCTGCTTGTCGAGTGTATGAGGCACGAACTCGTGTAATGGTGGGTCCATCAAACGGAAGGTGACAGGTTTGCCGTCCAAAACCTTCATTGTGGCCTTCACCGACTCGAGGATGTATGGCTCGAGTTCTGCCAAAGCTGCCTTACGTGCTTCTGTTGTGTCAGCAAGAATCATCTTACGGAGTTTTGCAAGAGGTTTCTCGCTGTTCTTGCCGTAGAACATGTGCTCGATACGGAACAAGCCGATACCTTCAGCGCCGAAGCTGACAGCTCTCTGTGCGTCATCCGGGTTATCAGCGTTGGTGCGGACACCCATCTTACGATATTTGTCCACGAGCTTCATGAACTCCTGGAAACGTTTGTTTTCTGTAGCGTCAATGGTCTTCACCGAGCCGTCGTACACATAACCTTTTGTTCCGTTGAGCGAGATGATGTCGCCTTCTTTATATGTCTTTTCACCGATTTTCACAGTGCCTTCTTTCTCGTTGATATGTACAGCCTCGCAGCCAACGATACAGCATTTGCCCCAGCCACGTGCAACCAAAGCTGCGTGTGAGGTCATACCGCCACGCTGTGTGAGGATACCGTCAGCAGCACGCATACCTTCAACGTCTTCTGGGTTGGTCTCTTCGCGGACGAGGATGTTAGCCTGCTTTGCGCTTCTGTATTCCATAGCTTTCTCGCTGCTCAATGCGATTCTACCCACCGCGCCGCCAGGACCTGCCGGAAGACCGTGAGCCAAAACGCTCTTGCTCTTCTCGTCTTTTGCGTCGAGGATAGGGTGGAGGAGCTCGTCAATCTGGTTGACACCGAGTCTCATGACAGCTGTAGCCTCGTCGATTCTGCCTTCGTGAAGCATGTCGAGAGCCATGTTGACTGCTGCAACGCCTGTGCGCTTACCAACGCGGCACTGCAACATGTATAACTTACCATCCTGGATTGTGAACTCGATATCGAGCATGTCTTTGTAGAAGTTCTCCAATGTTTCACGAACGTCGCACAGCTCTTTGTAAGTCTGTGGCATGAGCTCTTCCATTGAAGGCATCTTCTTGTTTTTCTCGTTCTTGGTGGCTTTGTTCAATGGGTTAGGAGTGCGGATACCAGCCACGACGTCCTCGCCCTGAGCGTTGATAAGCCATTCACCGTAGAACTTGTTGTCACCTGTAGCAGGGTCACGTGTGAAAGCAACACCTGTTGCTGAGTTTTCACCCATGTTGCCGAACACCATGGTCTGCACGTTGACAGCTGTTCCCCAATCCTCAGGAATACCTTCGATTCTGCGGTATGACACAGCTTTCTTGCCGTTCCAGCTCTTGAACACGGCTCTGATACCGCCTTCAAGCTGCATCTCTGCATCGTCCGGGAACTCTGTTCCGAGTTCTTTCTTGATAATCTTCTTGAAATCCTCAGCCAAAGCCTTGAGCTCAGCAGCTGTGATGTCTGTATCTGATTTGTAACCTTTCTTTACCTTGAAAGCATCGAGTTTGTCGTCCAAAATCTTACGGATACCTTTACCCTTGACAGGCTCTCTGTCTTCAGCCTTCTCCATGACGACGTCAGCGTACATCATGATAAGACGGCGATATGAATCGTAAACGAAACGCTCGTTCTTGGTTTTCTCAATCAAACCAGGGATTGTCTTTGAGCAAAGACCAATATTCAGAACGGTGTCCATCATACCTGGCATTGACTGGCGCGCGCCTGAACGGCATGACACTAAGAGAGGATTCTTTGCGTCGCCGTATTTCATGCCCATGATTTTCTCCATATTCTTGATTCCTGCGTGGACCTCATCCATCAAACCTGCAGGAAGCTGGCAGTTGTTAGCGTAATATGCTGTGCAGCATTCAGTTGTGATTGTCAAACCTGCTGGAACAGGCAATCCTAACAGACACATCTCTGCTAAGTTAGCACCCTTGCCACCCAACAAATTCTTCATCGTTGAGTTACCCTCGGCTGTACGATTGCCGAAAAGATAAACGTACTTGGTTTTTCCCATTTTTCTAAAAAATTATTTGTTGTTCTACTATATGATTTTCAATTTCAGCAAAAAAAGTTGCTCGTTTTTTGAAAAATGCAAAATTAGAAAAAAAATCTGAATTTTTATAAAAAAAATTGAGTTTTTTTCAAAAATAAAGAAACTGTCCCTCTCGGGCGACAGTTTACACAAATAAATTTTTATAATTTTGTCAATATCAAAAAAACTAAGGTCTAAAATTTAAGGTCTAAAGTCTTTTTTTGTATCTTTGTAAAAAATTAAATTATTAAAATATTATTATGAATAACTCTGATAATCAACAATATAGAAATATTGGATGCCTCCCGGGCATCCTCGGATTTTTTGTCGGTTTCTGGGCTTTGGGACCTATAGGTGGCATAATCGGTGCTGCTCTCGGCTCATATCTGGGCGGCGGTTATACCAGAAAAGATACCGAATTCCTTGGTGGAACGCCAAAACAAAAAGACTTTTCATCAAGTTTGCTGGTCCTCTCAGCAGCTGTCATGAAAGCCGATGGCACTGTTAAAAAATCAGAACTCGACTATGTTAAGCACTTTTTCCTGTCAAATTTTGGCCAGGAACAAGCGGAAAAGTATGTTCTCACTTTGCGTGAAATTTTGAAACAAGATATACAGATTGCAGAAGTCAGCCAGCAAATAGGCCGTTACATGGATTATTCGTCACGCCTCCAGCTGCTTCATTATCTGTTTGGCATCGCCAATGCTGATGGTCAAGTGCATGAAAACGAAATCAATGTCATCGAGACGATTTCACGCTACATGGGCGTCTATACCTCTGATTTTGAATCTATTAAGGCAATGTTCGTCAAAATAGTTGATGACGCTTATACAATTCTGGGAATCGATTCGTCGGCTTCAGATGATGAGGTTAAGAAAGCTTATCGCGAAATGGCAAAGAAAAACCATCCTGATAAAGTTGCTTATCTTGGCGAAGATGTCCGCAAAGCTGCAGAGAAGAAATTCCAGGAAATCAACGACGCTTACGACAGAATCAAGAAACAGCGCGGTATGGCGTAACTACTTGTACAAACGCCATTTTACTCCAAAAACAATCTTCGAATCCCTCATCGGATAATGAGGCGTGGTAAAATACCTGTTGACTTTTGTCAAACTATAGATATTGGTATATCCTGCGTAAATATTTGCGCGTTTCAATTTAATTGTCAGATAAAAATCCAAGAAAGGATAATTTCCGATCTTCACGTCATTCTGAAGATAGAATGTCCTTGTAGCTGGCATGTATGCATCAGCGTAATACTCTGTGAAATAATTGAGTACAACAGCAGGCTGTATCAGCGAGATGCCTTTCACAAGATTGATGTTCCAGCCAAATTTCACCTTCCCATAGTATAAAGGAAGATGTATAACATTGTCATGATCAGTGACTTGCATAGATGCGAAGGCGCCAATCTCGAAATATTTCACATTGATGGTAAGCTTCGCAAAAGTCGATGTGATGTAAATGGTTCCAGTGTGCTGGACTGGTTTCGCATTTTCACCGAAATAAATATAGTGATCAATCGTTGTCTGCTTAATACCTATTGAAAACCATGGAGTTTCATAGGCACCTTGCAACTTCAGATATGTCGATGGACTGAAATCATTACTCCATCTGAAATTGTTTGAGTAATATGTCTCCTCAAACCAATCCGGCGATTGCCTTGAAAGATTCACATCAAATACCAAAGCACCAATATTTCTTTTGTATGTGCCCAAAAACTGCTTCCACTGACCGTTCAAGATGAAATCTCCGGCATGGTAATCGCTCAAAATAAGCTCGCCTTTACCAGTAATTCTTGTAGATTTGAAAAGATTTATAATTACACCGGCTTTAGCCCTGATATTTTGATAAGCCACTTCGCCAAATTGCTCGCCTGTCAAAATCTCTTTGTATCCTTTATGACGCGTATAATTGTGCTCTGCTCCAAACGTCAGATATAATGGGATATCGTTGTCGTATTTGCCGTAACTCAATGAGTTCCAACTGATTTCGTTTTTTATCGTATAAAAAGTCAGGCTGTCCAATGTCTCATCTGTATTCAAAACCGGATCATATCCAGAATAAAAATCTGAAGTCGGGTCAGTATCTTTATAAAGATATCTATTACGTTGATAATCAAAAGAATAATTGACTCTACCGAGTCCAATTTTCTTCTCTGTCTGAATATCAGAATTGCTTAAAACAAAATATTGATTAATACCAAAGCCCGAGACCTTTATCAAATTGCTTGCGCCACTCAAATTAACAGGGATAACAGATTTGTCTGTTTCGATTAAATCCACAAAAATGGAGTCGTGGGTAATACCGCCGTTTTCATAAACATCGACTTTATTTGTGACGTAATAACCATTCAGACCATAACGTTCATCTTTAGTGTTCCAACGGAAACTGCCGGCAAAATAAATGTTTTGCGCATAGCTTCTCTGATAAACAGATGGCGCATAATCGATATTAAAATTCAGTGTGACATAAAATCTTGGCAAAAATTCTCTGCAGAAAAGGACATTTAAATGTTGTTCCTTTTTGCTTCCCATCATATAGCTAATCTCTGTAAATGGCTGATAAACAATAGGGTAGAGGACTTTTGATTTTGTAATTATGAATTTGTCGTAAGATATCAGATTATTGTTGAAACCGATAGAAGTAGGGTAGTAGAACTCCAGATTGTTATGAGCATGCCCTGAATTGCTCAATTCTTGATAATACTCAAACAGTGGATTTGTCGGGTCGTAAAATGAAGCTGAAAGGGTAGTGGTGTCCCAAATTTTTACATTTCCAAGCTGTTGATTATCAAGTCCATTATAAAAATATCTTACCAATGTAGAGTCCACACTTGTGGAATCATTTTCATGTAAAAGGGTAGTGCCAGCCATCAAAAAACAGCTTGCCATCACACCTAATATCAATAATATGACTCTTATAGTTTTCACGATGCAAAGATAAGAATTTTAGTTTAATAGTTTACAGTTTACCGTTTACAGTTTAATTTTTTCTCTTAGCTAAACGGTAAACGGTAAACAGTAAACGGTAAACAAAAAAAGGAGCCATTGTGGCTCC
>OMYA01000008.1 GCA_900315175.1 uncultured Bacteroidales bacterium | reverse complement strand
GGCAAGTTCCCATAATGCGAGGTATCACAAGGCTTTGTTGCCGGATTTATACGTTTCAATAGCTCCATCGCGGGTTCGTCATTTGGGTCTTGCGGCACGAGTTTGCCGTGGATGGCAAGGTCTAATACTTTGCTTTTCGTTTGTTTGACAATCTCTTGTAAATCTTGTTTGTTTAATTCTAGTTCGTCAATTATGGCAAACCATTCATTTTTAGCCTCTATAAGTCGCCTTTGTTCATCAAGAGGTGGTAAAGGAATAAGAATTTTATTCAAATTATCTTGTGACAGTTTTGGTTGAGCACTGCCAGTTATATACATGTCTAATGAAAAAGCATTTATTACAAAAGCAACAAAATCCAAAGCTATCTTATTTGTGCAATCAAGTACATGAGCATGATTATTAACCCAGTATTTGCCATCTGCAAAGAAAGCATTGTCCTTACTTCTCGATAATAGATTAGCACCATCTTCGCCTATTAGCAGAAGCCTCTCAGAAAAAATATAGTTGTCAACTTTATCAATTACTCCAGCTGCGCCATAATAATCATATATCTTATTGGTTTGTTTTTCTCTAACCGCAGTTGGAATTCGTTCTGAATCTCTGTTAATGAGCAATTCGCCAATCGTCGTCCATACCCAACTCTCCGGAACCTCAAACGGCACATTCTCATAATGCGGCTTATCACCAGCTTTTTTCGAGCGTTTTATCTTGCCTTCTGCAATGAGCTTTTCCTTTTCGGCACGGATGCGCTTGAGCAGCTCGCTTGCAGGCTCGTCGTTGGGGTCTTGCGGCACGAGTTTGCCTCGGATGGCAAGGTCAAGGATCTTTTGTTTGAGCAGTTTCGTGTTCATATCAATCCTCCTTGATGTTTGCCAATAATGCCTGAAGTTTGGTAACAGCGTCGGCTATCTTATTGCTCTTCTCCTGAATGGTGGTAAGCAACTCAGACAGAGACATGTCTTCGGTTTCGTCACCCTGCTTTATCCAGCTGATGTCGAGACTGGTTTTGTCGCGAGCCATAATCTCTTTCAACGTAAACTTACGCCATCTGCCATTCGGGTTGGTTTCCGCATCGTAAGTTTCCTTACGTTTGCTCATATCGTCAGCGCAATAGCACTCAACAAACTCATCCAAATGATGACGTTGCATCGGGTTGGTGGCAAGTGTATGCTTTACTCCTGTGCGATAATCGAAATACCAGATGTCCTTCGTCGGAGTTCCCTTGGTGAAGAACAGGACATTTGCCTTAACACCTTGAGCGTAGAAGATGCCGGTGGGCAGACGCAAAATGGTATGGAGGTTGAAGTTTTTGAGCAATTCTTTTCTGACCGTCTCACCTGCATTACCTTCAAACAACACATTATCTGGCAACACCACTGCCGCACGGCCACCCTGTTTGAGTGACACCATTATATGCTGAAGGAAATTCAGCTGATTGTTTTTGGTATCGACATAAAAATCATCACGGCTAATCTCCACAGAACCCGCAGGACGAGTACCGAAAGGCGGATTGGCAAGAATAACATCGACAAGGTTTTCCGGAGCCTTTTCCAACGAATCACGACAAACAATAGGACTTCTGTTGGTACCGATACCGTGCAAATAAAGATTCATCGAAGCCAACGTTACCACAAGGGCGGTATTATCGACTCCCGACAAGGCTTCATTCCGCAAAAAGTCTTGTTTCTCCTTGTCCTGCGACTGGTTTTTCATATAATCGTATGCTGCCAATAGGAAACCGCCAGTTCCGCAAGCCGGGTCGCAAATAGTCTCACCTATCTTGGGTCGGGTCACGTCAACCATTGCTTGAATCAGCGAACGAGGCGTAAAATACTGACCTGCACCGCTCTTCTTATCTTGTCCGTTCTTTTCAAGAATACTTTCATAAATGGCACCCTTCACATCTCCATCCATCACAAGCCATTTCTCCTCATCAATGAGCGTGATCACCTTTTTCAGGTAAACCGGCTTATCGATTTTGTTTTGAGCTTTGGTAAATATAGTTCCAATGAGATTATCCTCATTCTGCAAAACATTCAGAGTGTCTTCATATTGCTTTTTTAATGCAAGACCGTCTAACGTTAGTAAATCTTTCCATCTGAAGCCCTCTGGAATAGCTGATTCTTCGTCAAAAGTCTCAGTATTCTCATCGTCCATCTTTAAAAACAAAAGATAAGTGAGCTGGGTTATATAATCGGTAAAACCAATGCCTTGTCCCGCTAAAACCGTGGCAAGCTGCCAAACTTTTTGGGATAATGTCTGTTCCCTTTGAAGTGTTTCTTTAGCCATAAAAACTTACGCTGCTTTTCTATAAATAATAAATCTTGATAACGATTCCAATGCCTCATTTGCTTTGTCCAAGCCCTTGTATTCCGAAATGAGCTGCGCCGCAAATGTTTTGTCATAATCTTTAATATCTGAAATCTGACACGTTCCGTTAGCCGCAATATAATCAACAATCTGACGCATCAATTTAATCTGATCTGCTGTAATATCGCGCTGCATCTGACCATACCACAAATTAAAACGCTGTTGAGCACCCGTACATAAACTTTCCAACCGTGCAATCTTATTCCATGCGAACCTCACCAACTGAATGAGGTTTGTGAGTGCTTCCTTCTCGTTTTTCTGGTCAGCGCCATTATAAACCACTACGTTGTTGATGTCAACCACAGAATATGAATGCCAAAGATTGGCAATGGCAAACTTGTTGTTAAATGCTTTCATACGGTTCTGCAAGTCCTTGAGCATCTTGAAAGTGATAGGAGCGCCATCATTATTATAAATGATTCGCAATGCTTCAATTTCGTCCTTGTGTTCGTCGCAATACTCCTCAAACGCAGATGTAGTAGCAATCGCCTCTTCTCTCGAAAACCCACTGTATATGAGGTTGTCCTCGCCCGGCATGAGCGTGTTGATAAATCCTGCATTTACAATCAGAAGATAGTTTCGGGCTGGCACATTATTGATCAGTAATGCAATCAAAGTTTTGCGCTCAAGATTGGGTTCGTTAATGTCCACAAATGGAGGAAACGATGTGTCTTCCAAAGCATTAAAGATGTCTGTAGCAAGTTGGCTCATCGTTATATGTGACAGATTCGCAAATTCTTCTCTTTGAGAATCCGTACATTTATTATGAATTCTTGACAAGCGACTCGCTAACATCCGCAAATTGTCATCTTCCACATTACCATGCGCAAGCAATTCCAACAATTCTTTCAGTGTTGGCGGAACAGGTTTCGGTCCGTTACCTGGTTTGGGCACCGACTTTTGTCTTTCCGTAACACCAACAGCATCAACAAGATAAAAACAGTCTTTACTAATGGCGTTTGGCGTAACATTCCTCAACTGTTCATCGCCAATCGTACGCACTCCTCTGCCTTTCATTTGGACAAACAATGGTTCTGACGCCACATCACGCATAAATATCAGAACTTCCAAGGGCTTGACATCTGTGCCTGTGGCCACCAGCGTACACGTAACCGCTATGCGAAAATCCTTATCATTACGGAATTGTCGTATCAAAGCGTTGCTGTCACCAACAGAATAAGTGATTTTCTGCACGTATTTATCATCATGCCTATTGAAGACATCTTTTGCAATCTTCACGATATTGTTAGCGTGATTCTCATTCAATGCAAAAATCAGAGTCTTTGGCAGATAGTCGAAATTTGGTTCACGCTGTGGGTCAACAAACATTTCGGTGTAAACAGAATCCCGATAGGTCTCCAAAATCAACTTGATTTGCGCAGGATTGATGATACTTCTGTTTAGTTCCTCTCGGGTATAATTCTTATTCTCCTGCCAGACCACATTTTCCGTTTTCCCAGTATATACTGTAGTTTGACGAGTTTTATCACCTTGGAGAATAGCACCACCGTTTTCAGTCACTTCAGTTCGAATCCTGAAAGTGCGGTGATCAACATTCACGCCATCTTTAATGGAATCTTCCAATGTGTAGTTGACAACGATATTATCATTGAAAAACGCGACAGTCTCAGGGATTGGAGTGGCTGTCAAGCCAATGATTTTGGCTGTTTTGAAATAATCCAATACCTGTCTCCAATTACCATAGATAGATCGATGGCACTCGTCAATGATGATCAAATCGAAATAATCGGGCGGAAGCAATGGTTTGGTCGGCAGACTCACCACATTGTCCTCATTATCGTCAAAAGCACTCTCTTCGTCATTATCATCAACATCGTCGCCCTTCAGCAATGAAAATAATCGTTGAATTGTGGAAATAACAACATTGCTGTCCGAGGGTATCTTTGCTGATTTCAAACGATTAACACCAAAAATAGTGTTGAACGGTTCTTTGTTTTCAGTAAGTCTGAATGTCCCAAACTCACCTTCAGCCTGCTTGCCCAAATTGTTACGGTCAACCAAGAACAGCACTTTCCGCATCGGCGTATAGGACAGGAAACGATAAGCTGCAAGACAAGCGGCATAAGTCTTACCTGCACCTGTCGCCAAAACCATCAAAGCCCGTTTTTGTCCGTTTCTGAAACTTTGTTCCAGACCTTTTATGGCATCAAATTGACATTGTCTTAATCCCTTTTTCTGTAATGTGGGCAATCCTGCATAAAAATCATCTATGCTCAAAATGTCAACAATCTCTTTGGGAGTATGGATGCGATTTATTTCAATATAATTTCCATCTTTTTTAGCATAGTCGTAAAACAGAACTTTTTCACCATTAGAAAGATAGATGATTCTCAAAGGTTTTTCGTAAACAGCATATATCGGCGGCACATTGTTAACATACTTCTCTGCCTGACCTTTAACTTCATCACAATCCACATCAATCTCAGCTCTCTTTGCCTCAAGCACGCCAACGGCTTTACCATTAATAAACAAGAAATAATCAGCTTCAAGATTATGTTTCAGCAAACCTTCTTTGATAGCAGCTGCCGTCAATTCGGGCGTGTATTCATCCCTACTGACTACCTGCCATCCGGCCTCCTCAAACATTTTGTCGATTTTGACTCTCGCTTTTTCTTCTGGTGTCATGTTCGTGATAATTTATATTATCGGAAGTTTTTAATCATTATCAATACCATTTCCTTTGTTTATATTTCAAGGACTATTACTTGATCCCATCCGGCACCAGTCCCAACCGATTAATCGATTCAAATGCCGAAGACAACGAGTTATATACGTCTATCACCTCTTTGTAATTCCAATAACGAATGTCGTTTTTGATAGGCAAAGAGGCTGCCTCTTTCTTTATCTTTTCCAGTTGTTTCTCATCACTCACAGCCACAATACCTTGAACCGCTTTGTTATTGGTTTTGGCTTTCATCAGGTTAAGAATCAGACTATCAATCGAGCCTGCTGTTTGCACTTCAAAAACATAAATCACTCGACCCATATTTCCGATAAGCACCTCCCAAACAGCATCCACCACAGCACCATCAGCTACCTTTTTCTCAACATCGGCATTGAATCCCAACAAGTTGCCTATCTCCTTGATCATATCCCGAATATCATTGTGGGTAAACTTTTCCTCCTTCTTGGAAATCTCCACTGTATCAGATTTGTCAACAGTTATCGCTGTCGGAGCAATATCTTGCATTTCTTGCCAAATAAAGTAGTCCAAAGCCATAAGGTCGTTTATTTCTTTATAGCCCCATTCTTGCGCTTTGGCAATCAATTCGCGTCCAACTTCAGATAAATAGGCATACCTTTTACCGTCAATACCGACATTTGACTTTGGCACTTTAGGTATTGACAATGCTATAAAACCGTTATATGCCTTGCTATTCCACAATACGTATTGTGTTGGATAAAGCTTGCACAACAATTCGCTCATAATTGCAGGGCCAATACCTTTTACTTTATTGCGAAAATCATCCCAGCGTTTTACTATATCAGCTTGTCCATACAACAAGTTGTGCAATTGATGTCGCAACAATTCCATTCCATTGTTTTTTATCACCTCATTGACATAATACTGTTTGTTGCCCCAAAGCCTCATTGCCCATAGATTAGCCATAAGGTCATAAAGACCTTCTTCTGTTAGACTCAATAAATTATCTGAAGTATATGAGCGCACACGTTCACAAAGCTTCTCTCTTTCTTTGCTTTCTTCAACGACCGTATCAGCACTGGCAATCACCCAATTATGGTATCTTTCCAACAAAGACTTATACAAATCAGTATTCATATATAGAATTGTTTTACGACCCTACAAAAATACAAAATTTTCTCACCTATTTCATTTTTGAGCACTTTTTGTAAAATTTTTTTAACATTTCCGTTTTTTCAGCTTATTAGCTTATTAGCTTAATAGTTTAATAGAAGGTATAATAAGCTAAATGAGCCCGTTTTGTAATCTCACAAGTTTATCGTCAGTGGACATAAAAAAAGAAACCAACTCTCCTCTCTGCGAAATCTGCCAGCTCGCTTTAGCGGGCATCTGAGAGATAAAAATCGTGGAAGATCATTTCCGCGATATCTGCGATATCTGCGAGAGACAAAAAAGTTTAATTTCTTGCAGAAAAATGAACCTTTTGTTAAAATTTTTTAACACTTTTCCGCTTGACAGTTAAGGATTTTCAGTATATTTTTGCAGCAAGGTTTCTAAAAATTAAAAAATATGGTACCAGTAAATAAAAATAATAGCGAAATTGTGCTTTATCAGCCGGATAGCTCGATCAATATGGAAGTCGTATTGGAAAATGAGACTTTGTGGCTTACATTAGATAATTTGTCAACGCTTTATCAACGCGATAAGTCAACAATATCAAGGCATATAAAAAATATATTCAAAGAAGGAGAATTAAAGCCTTACGCAGTTGTTGCAAATTTTGCAACAACTGCTTCCGACGGAAAAACCTATCAAGTAGATTATTATAATTTGGATGTTATTATTTCTGTCGGATATCGCGTTAAATCGCAGAAAGGAGTCGAGTTTCGCAAATGGGCTAATGTCATTATAAAAAACCATATTATTAAAGCTAACGCACTAAATGTCAGAGTTGATAAAGTCGAGGAAGAGGTGTTTTATCTGAAAAAGAAAACTGAAGAACTCGACACCATAGTCAAAGGCCAGCTTCCGCCTCATGAAGGTGTCTTCTATGATGGCCAGATATTTGACGCTTACGTGTTTGCATCAGATTTAATCAGAAGAGCAAAGCACGAAATCATCCTTATCGACAACTACATCGACGAGTCTGTATTAACAATACTAAACAAACGAAATGATGGCGTAAAAGCTACCATTTACACAGCAAATCTTTCAAAAGATCTGAAACTCGATTTGCAAAAACATAATACGCAGTATCAGCCAATAGATATTAAGGCTTTCAAGAATTCCCACGACAGATTTCTGATTATCGACGACGAAGTATATCATATCGGAGCTTCATTAAAAGACCTCGGCAAAAAGATGTTCGCGTTCTCAAAACTTAATTTCGAGAAAGAGAAGATTTTGGAAATTTTGTGATTTTTAGATTATTAGCTTATAAGCTTAATAGTTTAATAGCTTATTAGCTTATTAGCTTATTAGCTTAATAGTTTAATAGAAGGTATAATAAGCTAAATGAGCTCGTTTTGTAATCTCACAAGTTTATCGTCAGTGGACATAAAAAAAAACAACTCTCCTTTCTGCGAAATCTGCCAGCTCGCTTTAGCGGACATCTGAGAGATAAAAATCGTGGAAGAACATTTCCGCAATATCTGCGATATCTGCGAGAGACAAAAAAGTTTGATTTCTTGCAAAATATTGAACTTTTTGTTAAATTTTTTAACACTTTTCCGCTTGACTGACAAGGATTTTCAGTATATTTATACTATGATTTTATCAATGAGAGTGTGGATTATTTAAACTTTAAAGTCAAACTAACAATCGGAATACGTACAGATAACAAACATATTCAATACTGTGTTAACAAAATCGAGGTAAAAGAAAAAAAGTCGACCGTACCCTGGCCCGAATTGTTAACAAAATTTAACACTAAAATCCTTGACACAGAAGGAATTACGACTTAATTTTGCAACCAAGGAATTCAACGCTATTTTTGAAATCTTTTAATCTTTAGAAAATGATGAAGAAATACATTATTGAAGTGAACACCATAAAATAAAAACGAGGATCTAAAGAGTCCTGGTTATTTCCGGTATTCTCTCATCCCGATCCTCGTTATATCGTAGTTGCCCAAGTTACGAAGCTGCTTGCTCAGCCTGTCTGTTAGCTACCCAACGCACAATTAAGCAAGATGCGAGGGCCTAGGCGTTCCAAACTTGGCAAAATTACAAAAATTTTTCGATTTGTCAAGAAGTTTTTGAAAAAATTATATTTTTGCAAAAATTTTAATCATTATGGCTTTCACATTATTACTTTTCGGTCTTATTTCCGACACTTTTGTCGCCGCTTTAGTAGGACTGGTCGGCGCCCGTCGCCGCATCGGCTTCGGCTGGACGTTCTTCCTGTCGGTGCTGTTCACACCTTTCATAGGCCTGATTTTCTGCCTTTTATCAGATAAACTGCCTGAGGGCGACCGCAACTGGGGATGCCTCGGAAGCATACTGGCGATTGTTACAATAGCATTGCTGGTTTTGCTGCTTATGACAGCGCTGGCATCAGCTTAAAACCTCTTCAAACATCTTCCGATACGACTCCGCTTTCTTCTCAAACGCCAACGGATAAGCTCGCGATGATGACGGCAAACGGTATAAAACAAGGTCTTTTTCCATTGTTATTTTAGCATTCGGCGCTGGAATTTCACTAATATTGAAATATCCACAGACTTCAACGGTAGCCTTCTCCCCTGTCGTGGCAATGGCTTTGCATTGCGGCATCTTCGCCAACAAAGCCCTGATATCGGTTCTCTCAACTATTTCAAGAAAAGCATCAGAAGCATTGTCTTTCAATCGGTTGACAGCCATTGCAGTGTCGAAAAACGCTATCCCTTTTTCATTTAAAAAGGCGATGATCTCATCTTTTTTGAAGCATTTACGCTCCAAATCGACAAAATGGTTCTTGTCGTGAAACCAGATCTCGCCCTCCAGACGCCAATGGTCGTTCAGAAAATTCGGGTAATAGAACTCCATGCACCAGCGCTTCTTCGGCGGCGGAAAACTGCCTAAAAACAACACTTTCGCATTAGCTGGCAGAAATGGCTGTAATGGATGGCGCTCGGTCATAATCTAAGGTTTTAAACAAAAAACAAACACACTCCAGCAACGCTGATAACCGCGCCGATGACTTCGCGGACCGTCACTTTCTGATGGAAAAGTATCGCCGCCGGAGCGATGATGAGGATTGGCGTGAGGGCGAATAGCGTCTGCGCGATGCCCGTCGAGGTGTACTGGGTGGCAAGCAACGATGCGCTGACACCGATGAAAGGCCCGAAGATGGTCGACGCCAGCACACACCACATCGCCTTGCGGTCGTTGACAGCATGATGCAGCTGCTTCAGTCCGTCTTTGTTGAAGATTATCAAAGCCAGGAAAAAGCCCGTCAAACCGATGTAAGCGCGAATCGTGGTGGCGGCAATGGGCACGCTGACGCTCACCGGCAACGGCAAGATAGCGCCTTCAAAGACAGAGTCTTGCGCGATATTCAAAGCCGCGAGAGCCGCATCGTAATGCGTCAGGCCGACCTTGCTTAGCACCAGACCGAAACCCTGGCAGATTCCAGCCATAGCCGCATAAAAGATACCTCTCGCAGGCAGCTTGAAATGCAATTTCTGTTTCTCAGAACCGTCACTTTTCGACAATATCGACAAAGCAATACCGCTTAACGTTATTATCATTCCAATAATGGCAACAGGCCGCATGTGCTCGCCAAGCAATATCCTTCCGGTGATAGCCGCCGTAGGTGCCGAAAGTGTCATGAAAAGCTGGCCGAAACGCGAGCCGATATGGATGTATCCTTGCATCAGACAGTAGTCGCCGATAACATAGCCGACCAAACCCGAGAGAAGCAACCACAGCCATGTGCCGCCATCAGCATGACGAGGATACGGCACACCCATCACGAACCATAAAGTAAGCACAAGAAGCACAAGCGACATCGTCATTCTTATTGTGTTGAACGGCAACGAGCCCATACGCTTCGAGCCGACCTCAGCAAACAAAGCGGTGGCAGTCCACGAAACAGCAACGAATAAAGCTATCAGCTCTCCTAGAAACATGGTTATTTCAAAATTAAGGCGCAAAAATACTAATTTTTTGATAATGTTAACATTAATAATGACGAGAACAAAATCGTCATTTCGAGCTTGTCGAGAAATCCTTGTTTTACGAAATCATTCAATTATTAACGTTATTTGAGGATTTCTCCACTCCCTTCGGTCGGTCGAAATGACGGGAACGAATCGGTCTAAATCACGGAAACGGCAGTGCGAAATCCGTTTGTTTTAGCAAACCAAATCCTTGTGGAAGAACAAAATGGAAAAAATCCTTGAAATCTGTGAAATCTGTGAGAAAATGTTATAACTTTGCAAAAAATTAGTGATTATCATGGAATTGAACACTTCTTATTGCTCCGACAAGTATCAGTATACGATGGGCAAGTCGTTCTACGACAATGGGATGAAGGACAAACGCGCTGTTTTCAACCTCTTCTACCGCAAGGCTCCGGATACGAACAACTGGGCGGTCGTCAGTGGTGTGCGCGAGGTGCTGAAGATGGTGGAAGGCCTCGGAAAAGCCGACGAGAGTTTCTTCGAGCAGTTCCTGCCAGGCGATGAATATGAAGAAGTGCGCAAATATTTCGCCACGATGAAGTTCACGGGCAACATCTATGCCATGCGGGAGGGCGAGATAGCGTTTCCTAAAGAGCCTATCATCACCGTCGAAGGTCCTATCATCGAGGCGCAAGTGCTTGAGACGCCTATGCTTTGCATCATGAACCATCAGATGGCGGTGGCCACCAAGGCGTCGCGTGTGACACGCAGCACCACCAAGCCTATCAGCGAGTTCGGAAGCCGTCGCGCTCACGGCCCATGGGCTGCCATCTACGGCGGGAAAGCGGCATATATAGGAGGCTGTCAGAACACCTCAAACATTGTCACCGGCGTGGAGTTCGGTTTCCCGGCATCAGGAACGATGGCGCACAGCTACGTCACCTCGTTCGGCCCGACAGTGAAAGGCGAATACGAAGCGTTCGACAAATATATCAAGACTCACAAAAACGAGGTGCTGATACTCCTCGTCGACACATACGACACGCTGAAATGCGGCCTCAAAAACGCCATCAAGGCGTTCAAAGCCAATGGAATAGACGACTCCTACCCTTACGGCTACGGAATCCGTCTCGACAGCGGCGACCTCACCTACCTCTCAATAAAAGCACGCGACATACTCGACGAAGCTGGTCTTAAGAACTGTAAGATATTCGCCACCAACGCGTTAGACGAATATCTGATATTAGAATTGGAGCGCCAAGGCTGCAAGGTCGACAGCTACGGCGTAGGCGATGCCATCGCGACAAGCAAACACAACCCTTGTTTCGGCAACGTCTACAAGCTCGTCCAAGTCGACGACATGCCCGTTTTGAAGCGCTCGGAGGAAAGCAGCAAGCTCATCAATCCTGGATTCCAGATCACCTACCGCATCATTAGAAACAACAAGTTTAAGGTCGATGTCACCTGTCTGCGTGGCGACAAGCTTGCACAAGCCATCGAGAATCATGAGGAGATAACTCTTCGTGACGAGAACGACCGCCTGAAATCGACAACATTCCCTGCCGGAAAATATGAATATCGTATTTTGCAGCCGCAGGTGATGAAAGACGGCAAAGTGATTCTCGAAGACATCCCGATTCAAGAGAAACGTGCGTATTACCTTGATAATCTTGAGCATCTCGACGAGACTGAGAAACGTCTCATCAACCCGCACTACTACAAATGCGACATCTCCGACGACCTTTACGACCTCAAGGAAAGATTGATTGAGAATATCGTGAAGGAAATTGAAGAATTTGATAAATAAGCCATTAGCCGTTAGCCATTAGCCATTAGGTTTATCTAGTGGCTAATGGCTAGTAACTAACGACTAAATCTGCTTCAGCAGATTCACCATCTCGATAGCAGTTGTCACAGCTTCAAAGCCTTTGTTTCCGGCTTTTGAACCGGCTCTTTCCACTGCCTGTTCGATGCTGTCGGTTGTGAGAACGCCAAAGATCACTGGCACTTCGGTCTGGAGACCAACTGTTGCGATGCCTTTGGTAGCCTCGTTAGCGACCATGTCGAAATGTGGTGTAGCGCCACGGATGACAGCGCCAAGGCATACGACGGCGTCATATCTCTTGCTTGCAGCCATCTTCTTTGCCACGAGCGGAATCTCGAAAGCGCCCGGAACCCAAGCCACGTCGATGTTTTTCTCATCGCCACCGTGACGTTTGAAAGCGTCGATGGCACCACCCAACAGCTTGTTGGTGATAATCTCGTTGAAACGGCCAGCCACGATAGCTATCTTCTGGCCCTCAGCCAAGAGTTTTCCTTCTAAAATGTTCATGTTTTAATATTTTAAGTTGTTAATAATTCACATTAATTCGTCATTTCGAGCTTGTCGAGAGATCCTCTTTAGAATATGCTTATGCGAAAAGAGGATTTCTCCACTTCGCTCCATTTCATTCCGCTCCGGTCGAAATGACGGGAACTATATTCCGTCTTCTGTCTCCTGGCTTCTGACTTCTTTCACATGAAGTATATGCCCCATTTTCTTGTATTTTGTGTAAAGATAGAATGCATCTTTCTCGTTGCAGGTCATCTCGATAGGCTCACGGCCAACGATTTCGATGCCGTAGCCTTCCAAGCCGCTGATTTTCATCGGGTTATTGGTCATCACGATGATTTTCTTTGCGCCCAGATCTGCCAAAATCTCAGCGCCGGTGCCGTAATCGCGCAAATCGGCGGCGAAACCGAGTGCGAGGTTAGCCTCGACGGTGTCCATGCCTTTGTCCTGCAAAGTATAGGCTTTCAGCTTGTTTATCAAGCCGATGCCGCGGCCTTCCTGACGGAGATATAGCAGCACGCCTCTGCCCTTAGCCTCGATACGGCGCATCGCCTCCTGGAGCTGCTCGCCACAGTCGCAACGCATCGAACCGAAAGCGTCGCCAGTCAAGCATTCAGAGTGCACACGGCACAAAACAGGCTCGTTTGTCGTCAAATCGCCTTTCACCAGCGCCACATGATGCTCGCCAGTGATCTTATCGACGTAACCTACAGCCTTGAAAGTGCCGAATTTTGTCGGCAGTTCGGCCTCTGTCACCTTCTCAACGAGAATCTCTGTCTTTCTGCGGTATTTTATCAGCTCAGCTATCGAAGTGATTTTCAAGTTGTTAGCCTTTGCGAACTTTATCAGCTCGGTGGTGCGCATCATGGTGCCGTCTTCGCGCATGATCTCACAGCAGAGACCGCATTCCTTCAAGCCTGCAAGACGCATCAAATCGACAGTAGCCTCAGTGTGGCCGCCACGTTTCAGCACTCCACCCTGACGGGCTTCAAGCGGAAACATGTGCCCAGGACGACGGAAATCCTCAGGACGCACGCCATCTTCAACGACTTTCATGGCAGTAATGGAGCGCTCCACAGCCGAGATGCCTGTCGTTGTGTCTATATAATCGATTGAAACCGTAAATGCAGTGCAGTGATTGTCAGTGTTTTCAGTCACCATCTGGTTGAGTTTCAAACGTTTGCATATCTCTGAGCTCATCGGCATGCAAATCAGACCCTTGCCGTATGACGCCATAAAATTCACGTTTTCGACGGTTGCAAACTCAGCCGCACAAATCAAATCGCCTTCGTTTTCGCGGTCAGGGTCGTCAACGACGATGATCATCTTACCAGCGCGAAGGTCTTCTAAAGCTTCCTCAATAGTGTTAAAATCTTTGTTCATTTATATTAAAAATTATTGTCTTTCAATAAGTTAAGCAATCTCTCATCATTTCTTGCGGTGATGTTTCCCACAAATTTTTCGATATATTTTCCGACGATATCGTTCTCCAAATTCACGGTGTCGCCGATTTTTTTCTTAGTCAGAGTCGTCTCGTCCTGAGTGTGTTGGATGATTGACACGCCAAAGTCGAAGCTGCTTACATCAGTGACTGTCAATGAGATACCGTTGATTGTGATAGAGCCTTTTTCAACGATATATCTCAAAATCTCAGGTCGTGTCTCTATTTTCACACGTATCGCCTTGTCGTCGCGGGTCATCTTTGAGATTATGCCAGTGCCGTCGATGTGGCCTGAAACTATATGTCCGCCAAAACGACCATTTGCAGGCATTGCTCTCTCGCAATTCACTAAATCGTTGATTCTCAAATCCTTGAAATCAGTTCGGTTCATCGTTTCCGGCATCACGTCGGCGGTGTAAGAGTCGTTGTCGAATGTCGTAACCGTCAGGCAGACGCCGTTTGTGCAGATGCTGTCGCCGATATGGATGTCGTCCAAAATCTTCTTCACAGCGATTGTCAGCCTGATGCTGTTGGCACCACGCGTAATCGCCTTCACCTTCCCGATTTCTTCAATTATACCCGTGAACATATCTTTCCTTTTATTAAAATATCTCCGTTAATATTCTGAATATCAATGTTTTGCAAATTTACCGCATCACACATCCTTTCGATTCCCTTGCCTGCGACAGGTGTCTTTGCGTCGCTTCCTCCGATGATTTTCGGTGCGATGAAAGCCCAGACCTCATCCACACAGCCTGCCTCAAGAAACGCTGCATTGAGTGTCCCGCCGCCCTCAAGGAGAAGCGAATCGATGCCCATAGAACCGAGTCTTGTCATGAGGTCATTGATATCAACACGGTTGTTATTTGATTGACATTCAATGATTTCAGCCCCCGTCATTTCGAGCGACCGTAGGGAGTCGAGAAATCCTTTTTGTTTGTTAACGTTTAAAGAGGATTTCTCCACTTCGCTCCGCTCTGCTTCGCTTCGGTCGAAATGACGGCAAGCAACAATCGTCCTGTATTCATTTGCCGTTTTAACCAATTGAGAATCAATCGGTATCCTCAAATTGCTATCAACCACAATTCTTATCGGCTGATGATGATTTCCTTCCAATCTGCATGTCAGCATCGGGTCGTCGGCCAAAACAGTGCCAATACCAACGATAACGCCAGCTAATTCACTTCTCAATTCATGCACCATCTTGCGTGATTCCTCATTTGTCACCCACTTCGAATCGCCTGTGTGCGCTGCAATTTTTCCGTCGAGTGTCATCGCGGTCTTCATGATTACGTATGGCCGTTTGGTGGTGATGTATTTAAGGAACACCTTGTTCATCTCGCGAATCTCGTTATCACAAAGTCCGACCTCGACTTCAATGCCAGCGTCTCGCAATATCTTCACGCCTTTTCCAGCTACTAACGGGTTCGGGTCGAGGATACCGACAAACACTTTTTTGATGCCTTTTTCGATGATTATTTCGGTGCATGGTGGCGTTTTGCCGTAGTGGCAGCAAGGTTCAAGTGTCACATAAAGTGAAGCACCATTAGTTTCTGATTGACAGCGTGTTAAGGCATTGCGTTCTGCATGAAATTCTCCGTATTTCTCGTGGTATCCTTCGGCAATGACTCCACCGTCTTTCACGACCACGCAGCCCACCAAAGGATTCGGATGCACGTATCCTCCGCCCTTCTTGGCAAGCTCAATGGCGCGCCGCATAAACTCGATGTCTTTTTCGCAATATGACATAAAAAAAGCCTTGACAAAATAACATCAGGGCTTGGAATTCCATACAAAAATGTAAATAAAAATTCAACTTCTCTCATCCGGACTGTCACCGTCGGTTTCGGAATTTCACCGAATCAGTTCCCCTTGGGGAAGTCGCGGACTGTCACCGCCGGAAAGGAATTTCACCTTGCCCTGAAGTTTTCGGTTGCAAAAATACACATTTTTTTAATATTGTGCTATATTTTGTTGCATTTTTTCAACAAAATGAAATCGAGAGTGACCATTGCGGCCATCGCCTCTACCATCGGGACCACTCGTGGAACTACGCAGACATCGTGTCGTCCTTGTATCTCCAAAACAGTCTCGTTTCCTTGAATATCAACGGTTTTCTGCGGAAACAACACCGAAGGAATCGGTTTGAAAGCCACTTTGAATACGATATCTTCACCGTTTGTGATGCCCCCTTGCACGCCGCCCGAGTGATTGGTCTTGGTGCGGATTCTCTCGCCGTCAGACACGAACTCATCGTTGCATTCGCTGCCTCGCATGCCTGCCGCATTAAATCCCTCGCCAATCTCAAAACCCTTCGCCGCGTTGATTGTCATCATAGCCTGCGCCATCACAGCATGAAACTTTTGGAAAGCAGGTTCTCCGAGGCCTACAGGGACATTTTTTATGGTAGCTTGGACAACAGCGCCCACGGTATCTTTTTCTTCTCTGTAGCGGTTTAAAATGTGTTCAATCTCTTCTTTCGAGAATCCCTCACTTCTCTCCTCACCTATCTGAATCACATCCGATTGAATCTCAATGCCTTGCGATGTGAGGATCTGTTTGGCGACAGCACCGGCGACCACACATGGCAGCAAAGTCCTGGCCGAGCCTCTGCCTCCACCCGCATAGTCTCTGATTCCATACTTCATCTGATAAGTATAATCGGCATGCGATGGACGAAAAACATCCTTAATATTCTCATAATCAGAGGATTTCGCGTCTTTGTTACGAATCAGGAATGCTATCGGGGTGCCAGTAGTCTTACCCCCAAACAAACCCGACAGGAACTCGACCACGTCTGGCTCTTTCCGCATTGACATGGCATTGTTTTGTCCCGACTTTCTGCGTGATAACTCATTTTCAATCAATGACTTGTCAAGTAAAATACCAGCGGGACAGCCGTCGATAACTCCACCGATGGCCGGACCATGGGATTCACCGAAGGTGGTCAAACAAAATGCCGTTCCAAAAGAATTCGAATTCATATAAACATATAGGGACAAGGCTTGCCTTGTCCCTACGGAAATATCAGATTTTATTATTGTTCGTTTAAAATCTTAACTTTTGCCTCGAGAACCTTGACGTCGTTCTTAATCTTAGCGATTTTCTTCTCGTATTCCTGCTTCAGAAGTTCTGACTGTTTGCTTCTCGCGAAGAATCCGATGTTGTTTTCCAACGTGGTGATTTCGTCACGCAGTCTCTGAATCTTTGTCTGGAGGTTCATGCGTTCTCTTCTGACCTTGTCACGTGAATCAGGATCGTCTTTCAAGCCAGATACCATGTTGCGGTACTCGTTGGTAGTCAATTCGTTATCGTTAGCACGCATCTTGTCGAACATGCCGTCGATGAGGCTGCGGTATTCGTTCTGGATGCTGTCTTTCACCTTCATCGGGACGTGACCGATTGCCATCCATTCACGTTGGAATCCGCGGATTGCCTCCATATTCTCGTTGCGGTCTTTCTTAAGTTCGTAAGCCTTGATGCGCTCGATGATTTCCTGTTTTGCCTTGAGGTTGGCATCCTCTTCACCTTTGATACCTGAGAAATGCTCGGCTTTTCTTGCAAAGAACGCGTCGCAGGCGCTGCGGAAACGTTTCCAGATCTTGTCGCTGTGACGTTTAGGCACCGGACCGATGGTCTTCCATTCTTCCTGAAGCTGTTTGATGCGGTCGGTGGTCTTCTTCCACTCTGTCGATTCGACGATATTCTCAGTTTCCACGCAGATTTGCACCTTCTTGTTGTAGTTTTCCATCTGCTGCACCTTGAGCTTGCTGAAGAACTCTTTCTTAGCCTCGAAGAACGTGTTCATCGAGCCTTTGAAGCGGTTCCAGATCTCATCGCTCTGTTTCTTCGACACCGGGCCGATTTCCTTCCAGGTCTTGAACAAATCGTTAACCTCATTTGACTTTTTCTGATATCCGTTAATGCTGTTAACTGGTTCATTCACAATCTCTTCCATCTTCACGCAGATAGCTTCCTTAGCTTCATAGTTGGCCTTCTGCTCTTCCTCGATCTTGGCGTAATGCTCGCGGCGGATCTGGTTGACTTTATCGGTAGTGTTCTTGAAACGCTCCCAGATTTCATCTTTCTTATCCTGCGGAACCGGACCGATTTCCTTCCATTCGTCGTGATATTTCTGAAGTGCCTTGAACGCCTTCGTCTGTGATTTCTCAAGAAGCAGGAGTTCAGCCTTCTCGCAGAGTTCGATCTTAGCTTCAAGGTTCTTCTTCAGGTCAAGGTCACGTAACTCTCTGTTAATCTTGACTTTATCATAGAATTTCTCGATAAGGAAATGGTAGGTGTTCCAAATATTCGAGACCTCGTTTGCTGGCACCTGACCGATTTCTTTCCATCTGTCCTGAAGCGCGCGGAAGTCATCGTAAGTCTTCTTCAAAGTCTCCTCAGAATAAATCAGAGCTTTCAATTCCTCAATGATTTCAAGCTTTTTCTGGAGGTTCTCAGACTTCTGCTTTTCCTGCTCTTCCTTATATTTTTCCTTATTCACCTTGTAAATGTCGAAAGCGGCTTTGAAACGCACCTCAAGCGGGTCGTCTTTGTGCTCATAGCTTTCTTTGTCGCCACCGTCAAGAATGAATTGTTCCATTTCTTTGTCACGATCAATCTTATTGAGTCTCAAGAAGTTAGTCTTTATTGCAGCAACTTTGTCCTTGATTTTAGCGACATCCGGATCTTGGACTGTTTCCTCAAGAAGTTCAACGAGTTGGAGCTTGTTCAGGTTGGAAAAATCGAATTCAGATTCTTCTTCCTCCTCGTTTTCGTTGTCGTTTGATAAATCAAGCTCAGCATCCTGCGGAATTTCCTCATCCTGAGGCATGATTTCCTCTTCAGGAAGCTTCGTTTCTTCTTCATTCACATCAATTTTTACATTGATTTTTACAGAGCCCGGCAAAATTGTCGGCTTGTTGAGTTTCTCAATTGTCTTGAGTTCGGTAGCGTTCATTTTTTGATAAATGTTTGATAATCAATTATTTAACTAAATCGTTATCAGAATTTTGTTTTCACAAAACTCGATATTGGAGTAAAAATAGGCTGCAAAGATAATAATTTTCTCATGAAAATGCATTATTTTGAAAAAATTTTGTAAGTTTGTAACCTAAATTTTTGCGTATGGTGACTTTGGAAGAGATTAAGAAAACGATAGCGGAACTCATTGAAAATTTGGGGGAAAAAGTTTTGGAAATCAATGCAATGCCGAGTTCGGGCTCGTCGCGGCGTTATTTTCGGGTTAAAACCGACAATCGTTACCTGATAGGAGCTCATAATCTCAACATTGAGGAAAACGAGGCCTTTTTCAGTTTTTCCAAGCATTTTCATGAATGTGGGCTCCCAGTTCCAGAAGTTTTGGCGATTTCTCCTTCCAAAGAGATTTATATTCAAACCGATTTGGGCGACGTCACACTATTCCATCACATTGAAGACTGTCTGAAAAACGGTTATTTTGACAACACCACGATTGATTTATATAAAAAATCTCTCGACAAACTCATTGATTTTCAAATAATTGGGCATCAAGGACTTGATTATTCCAAAGCGTTCCCCACTCCTGCTTTCGATGAGATGTCGATAATGGAGGATTTGAATTACTTCAAATATTGTTTTTTGAAGGAGCAGGAAGAGATTTCATTCAATGAGACTCGTTTAGACACTGATTTTCAACGACTTGCAAAATACATCTTAGAGGCTCCGTCGGATTTCTTCATGTATCGTGACTTTCAGTCGCGCAACATCATGATAGTTGACAACGAGCCCTATTTCATTGATTATCAAGGCGGTAGAAAGGGACCGCTGCAATATGACGTGGTTTCATTGCTGTATCAGGTGAAAGCGAAGATGCCGCAAGAGCTACGCAATGAACTGATTGAGTATTACAAAAAAAGGATTTCTCGACTCCCTGTGTTCGCTCGAAATGACAATCAGGACGTATCATTTCGACCGGAGCGGAGCGAAGTGGAGAAATCCTCAACAGCCGAAACATTCGACAAGTATTTTCCATCATTTGTTTTATTGCGACTGCTTCAAGTCCTTGGTGCTTACGGCTTCAGAGGATTGATACAGAAGAAGTTACATTTTATGCAGAGCATTCCGTATGCCATTCGCGAGATCATGAAAGCTTGTGAAAATTGGCAGTTGCCGTTCAATTTGCCGGAACTGCAAGCTGTTATAAAACAGTTTGGAATATTGTTGACAAAATACGAACAGATTGAGCCTGAGAGACTTACAATCACAGTAAACAGCTTTTCGTTCAAAAACGGCGGCGTTCCTTACGATAAAAGCGGCAATGGCGGCGGTTTTGTCTTTGATTGCAGAGCTTTACCGAATCCGGGACGTTTTGTCGAATTCAAGAAAAGCACCGGAGAAGACGCTGACGTAAAGGAGTTTTTAGACGACAAACCAGATGTGCATTACTTCTTGCAAAACGTACAGATGCTTGTATATCAATCTATTGACAACTATCTCGAACGCGGTTTCAAGAACCTCCAAATCAACTTCGGATGCACTGGCGGACAGCATCGTTCGGTGTTCTTCGCACAAAAAATCGGTGAACTTATACACGAGAACTACCCTATGGTAAACGTTGAAATCAACCACTTGGCACAACACATCACCCACGTCTATGAAGCTAAATAGAAGAACGGCATTTATCCTCGCAGCAGGTCTCGGAACCCGCTTAAAAGAGTTGACAACTAACACTCCAAAGGCTTTAGTATCAATAAATAATGAGCATTTACTTGAAGTTGTACTTAAAGAATTGATTAAGCAGGATTTCAATCATATTGTCATAAATGTTCATCATTTTGGAGAGCAGATAATTGAGTTTTTAGGAGATTTCTCCACTACGCTTCGCTCCGGTCGAAATGACGGGGATGGTGTCGTCATTTCGAGCGAAGTCGAGAAATCTCATGCTGACGTGATTATCGAAATCTCTGACGAGCGGCCGCTTCTTATGGACACCGGAGGCGCCATCTTGCAAGCTCTGCCCTATTTTGAGCATAGCGAAGCCGTGCTTGTCCATAACGTGGATGTGCTCACAAATGTTGATTTGAAAGGCTTTTACGACGATTTCAGCAAAAGCGGTGATGCCGCCTGGCTTCTGACACAGGAACGCACAAGCAAACGCAAGCTGGTGTTCGACAACAACGACAATTTTCTTGGAAGATACAATTCAGAGACTAATGATTACGACGGAAACGGAGCATTACCGAATGAATGTAAATTATTGTCATTCAGCGGAATACATCTCTTCAAGCCTAAATATTTCAAGGATTTTGAAGTAAAGCCTTGCTACATCTTCGGATTATATCAAAATATAGCTGAGAATCACAGAGTTTCGTCAAAACTGATACATCCCGATTATTGGTTCGATTTGGGCACACAGGAACAACTGAAAAACGCGGAGTCATGGCTTTCATCCAAAAGATAAGTGATTATATAACAAGTCATTACGATTTGACGAAGGAGAACATAACTATAGTTTTCCCAAACAAACGGGCAGCTTTGCAGTTGAGGACAGAGCTCGCGAAAACAATAAAGAACAACTTCTGGGTGCCGCAAATTCTCTCCATCCAGCAGGCAATGGAAGAATGGAGCGGCTTACAACTCATTGATAATATTGAAGTTATCTTTGAGATTATCAAAATGAACCAGGAGTTTTTCCCCTATGCCGCCCAGATGGCAAAAGATTTCGACGAAATCGACCAATACGGCGTAAATGCAGAAAAACTTTTTGCTCACCTGAAAGACGCAAAAGAGATTGAGGAATGGAATCTTACCCTTGAAAACGGTGTGGAATCGAATTATCTTAAGTTTTTCGGCTCGCTTATCTCCTACTATAATAATCTTCGCGAAACCTTGTCGCAAAACTACCAAGGCTATTATGGCTTGATAACCAAGAAGATAGCTTCTTTTGACGATTCCGCTCTACAAAAATGCACCAAGGGCAGAAAAATCATTTTTGCTGGTTTCAATGCGCTTACCACTACTGAAGAAAACATCATCGTGCGCATGATTGAAAGCGGTAACGCAGTGATGCTGTGGGATTTAGACAAGTATTATTTTGAAGACGAGCAACAAGAAGCAGGACATTTTGCCAGAAGATTCTTCAAAAAACATCCAAATATTGAGAAAAATTTCATTAGCGACAGCTTCCTGACACAGGAGAAAATTATAAATGTAATAAGCGTCTCAGGCAATGCCGTTCAAACTAATGCTTTACAAATACAACTAAACAAAACATCTGACAATCAACAAGATAAGCGTGCTATTGTCCTTGCTGACGAATCGCTTTTAATACCTGTTTTGAACGCCATTCCGGATACAACAGGCAATATCCAGGTGACGATGGGTTATCCGTTTGACAAAACTATAGTCTATCATTTTGTGGATCAATGGTTTAGATACCAAAACACACTTTCTGGAGATGAGGACAAGATTTATCTTTGGACATTCCTGCGTTTCTGCAATTCTGACTTTATTAAATTGATTTTCAATGGGTTAGAATACAATAAACTGAATTCCTGGCTGGTTAAATTGGCTAAAGATTCGGTTTATTATTTCAAAAAATCTGATTTGATACAGTTTGAAGATAATAAGCAACTCTTTGATTTTCTTAATATTGCGATAAGAAAATGGAAAAATGCCAATGATTGTGTAAACTCATTAAAAGAAATATTGATTCTATCTATAGCAAAACTTGGCAAAAATGACACTTTCGTCAAGAATCAAGTCAGCGTGGCAGGAAGAATTGCCAATAGACTCGAGCTGCTTCTAAACAAATACTCTGATTATATTCAAATCATTGATTTACAGATGCTTTACACACAGGTTGCTGGTCAAATGACTATCAACTTGCAAGGCGAAAAAGATGGTTTGCAAATTATGGGATTGCTTGAAACCCGAAACCTTGACTTCGATGTCATTCATTTTTTGAGCGTTAATGAAGGTATCCTGCCTCAAAACAAAAACAATAACAGCTTGATTCCGTTTGACTTACGCAAAGCTTACGGCTTGCCGACATACGACCAGCAACAGGCTGTTTACGCATATCACTTCTATCGTCTGCTGCAAAACGCCAAGAAAATCAACTTGTATTACAACAACATAGCGGATTTGTCGGGCATGGGCGAACCGAGTCGTTTCATAAGGCAATTGGAGTATGAATATGCAAAAAACAATCCTAAAGTAAAGCTCGAATATTTACAGTATAAGTCACCGTCTATCAATGATAAAGGAAGCGTTATCGAGGTGGTTAAAACCGATGAAATCCTAAATAAAATACAAAAACTTTCGCCTACTTCAATCGGTGTGTATGTGAGATGTCCGTTGCAGTATTACTGGAAGAACATAGAAAAAATCGAGGACAAATCACCCGATGAGGAGATTCAGGTAAACGTTGTCGGAAGCATCATTCACGCCACCCTTGACCATTTCTACAAATTGTTCGGTCACGAAGTGATTTCTCTTGCGCTTTTCGATGAGATGTATAAAAAGCATTTCAAAGAATGCTACCATAAATCATTGATTGACAACGGTTTCGCCAATGGCTTGCCGGATACTGGATTTAATTATTTGAACAAGACCGTAATTGACAATATGCTTGAAAACTTCATTCGTTATGAAAAGAAGTTTCTTGAAGACGGTATCCAAATGTCAATTATTGACACAGAGGTCGAGCTCAATAAAGAAGTTGATTATCAAGGTCATAAGGTAATGCTTCATGGTTTTGCAGACAGAATAGACAAGGTCGGTGAGGAAATCAGAGTTATTGACTACAAAACCGGTAAAGTAAACCCTTACGACGTGAAAATCGCTATAAAGAATGACAGTATCACGTCGATGGCCGAGAAATCGATACAATTGTTGATGTACAAATACCTGTATTTGCACAATCATCCTGAGGTTAAACCGGAGTTGGTTCAACCGGGCATCGTTGGTTTCCAAAAGTTAAGCCATGGGCTTTACAATCTGGAAATCAACGAGCTACATGATTTGAGCACATCATTTGAAGCGACATGTGACAAGTACTTTAGCGATTTCTTGGAAGAGATTTTCAACAAAGAGATTCCTTTCGCACAAACCGAAGAAGTTAAGAACTGCGGTTTCTGCGATTTCAAGAGCATCTGCAAACGCGGTTAATCACTTGAAAATCAAATCGATATACACTGGCAGATGGTCGGCATAGCCGCCAAAATACTTTGGTCCCACATACGTACGGAACAGCTTCACACCTCCATACGACTCGTCTTTCTCGAAGAGGAAGTCGCCATGAAAGATTGTGGCGCTGTTTTGCTTGTATAGCAAGCCTTTATAACTGTCAATCAATGATTTAGAGACAATTATTTGGTCAAATATTTGCCAGTTATACTGATGTTTCAATGTGCCTTCAAAGCCAAGAGTCTTTCCATCGGTAAACAGATTCACCAACACATCATCTTTACCAGTATTATCAAGCGATTTAGCGCATAAAACCTCTTTGATGCTCGGATCTTCCGGAGTGTCGTTAAAGTCACCCATGATTATTATTTTAGGTATAGTCTGATGCAAAAACACCAGCGAATCAACTTTGTGTTTTAATGTGTTAGCAGCGAGAGCGCGCAGTTTTATGGTCTCCCGCTCGCCACCATAACGAGAAGGCCAGTGGTTGACAAAAACATGAATGGTATCACCTCGCCTGTCGTAAAATTTAGCATATAATATATCTCGTGTCTTATATTTCGGATTTCTTGGATTCCTAACCTTAATCGGCTCAGTATAAATGAGTTGCAGTTTGTCGATGCAATAAACCATTGCCACATCGATGCCACGTTTGTCGTCGCCTTCATAATGAATGATGCGATAATTATGCGTCTTCAACGGAGTTTGGTTGAAAAGCATTTTCAGCACATATTCATTCTCAATCTCTGCAATTCCAAGCACTGCCATCGGTTCGTTATTTGAAATTCCAAGAATCGCCTTGTACATATTGTTCCGTTTCTTGTAAAATCGCGATTTTGTCCAATGTTGGCCGCCATTTTCAGTAAACTCGTTATAAACTCTGGTGGAATCGACAAACGGATCGAAAAAGTTCTCGAAGTTCCAAAATGCCACACGCATCTCCCCTCTCTCCTGTCCGAATGCGACAAAAGAGCTAACTACCTGAATCTCAATGATTAAACAGAATAGCAACGGGACTTTTATAAAAGATAAAGGCCTCATGTTTTGAAGTTTTTAGACATGCAAAGATACAAAATATTTTAAGTTATGACTCGCATTTTTCATTATTTTTGCAAAAATTTACAGTCATGATTAAGAAATTGTTATTTGTTATTTGCCTACTGGTCCCAACAATAGTGTTTTCACAGACTGACATACAGTTTGAGATTGATAACCAACAAGATAGTGTTTACTATTTTTGTAAATATATTGGAGCCAAGTCTTTGGTTTTGGACACTTTGAAATCGCAAAACGGGATGATTTGCTACAAAAGCAAGACAAAATTACCCGAAGGCATTTATCTTTTAAAAAACAGCAATAACTTTCCTTTGACTGAGGTTTTGGTAAGTAACAGGCAACATTTTACAGTGATTATCAACGACTTGGACGATTGGAGCACTTATAAGGTGAAAGGTAATGCAAAAGAGACAAAGCTTTACTACGAACTGATGGCAAAAGTACGCAAAACGGAAGCGGATATTGCTGCTTTGGAGAGTGAAGAAGGTTATCATCCTGAAAATTGGAAGATAGCCGACTCGTTGAAAAAGGATTTGGACAATTTCGAAGAGTCATTGAGAATCAAGAAGAAAGGCGCCTTTATAAATACGGTGATAAGCTCGCTGAAGCGTCATACAATGGCTGATTACTGGGACGATTTCCCGTTAAACGATGCAAGAGTCATCACCTATCCACTGATAGAGAATAAGTTAAACACATATTTCGACAATCTCTACAACGATGCGAAGCTTATCAATGAAGAAATCGACAAACTCATAACAAAAACTGGCGATTGCATCGCTGTGCGCGATTACCTGCTTTGGTATTTCTATATTAAATATTTCAACCCGAAATACATAAACCTTGATGATGTTTATATCCATCTCGTTGACGAGTATTTCATGAAGCTGGATATGCCTAATGTGACAAGCAGCATGCTGAACATAATGGCAGACCGAGCCAGCTATCTTGAAAACCTCAAAATAGGTGCGAAACTGCCTGAAATCGGTGATGTTTATTCAATTGAAGCATCATATATTGTTGTGGTTTTCTATGACAAGACATGCCAGAAATGCGCCAAGGAAGGCCGTATTTTGGAAGAGACCCGGGAGCGGCATCCTGAAATGGTGATTTTCCCGGTAGAGATCAACTCGACAGACATAAACAATCTGCTGTCAAAATACGATATCCAGAGCACGCCGATGATATATGTCCTAGATAAAGACAAGCATATCATTGCAAAACGCATCAAAGCCGAACAGGTTGAACTGATTTTAAACATGGACTAATATGAGCAAGTACGACACAATTTGCGCTGTTTCTACAGCTTCGGGAACTGGAGCCATTGCGGTAATCAGGCTTTCAGGCACAGACAGTCATGATATTGCACATTACATCTTCAGAAAGAACGGCAAGATATTGAATATCAATGACATTGAGCCATACAAGGCATATTATGGCGAAATCTTCGACCCAGTACCAGACGACAAACCGATGGTCGACGACGTTTTGGTGACGTTTTTCAAGGCACCCCACTCCTACACTGGCGAAGATTCTGTTGAGATAAGCTGTCACGGCTCGGAATTCGTGCAGCAGAAGATTTTGGAATTGCTCTGTGTCAGAGGCTGTCGCCTTGCTGAACCAGGCGAGTTCTCTAAACGTGCCTACATCAACGGGAAACTCGACTTGGCACAGGCAGAAGCTGTCGCCGACCTGATAGCGGCTCAAAATGAGGCAGAACACAGGATAGCAGTGAATCAGCTCAAAGGCGGCTTCTCAAATGAATTGCGTGACTTGCGCTCAAAATTGGTCGATTTGACCGCACTTTTGGAACTCGAACTCGATTTCTCTGAAGAGGATGTCGAGTTCGCCGACCGCAAGAAGCTTAATGAGCTGCTTGGCACAGCATTGAAACATATTGGCAAGCTAACCGATTCTTTCAGAATGGGCAACGCGATAAAACATGGCATTCCTGTGGCTATCGTAGGTGAAACCAACACTGGGAAAAGCACGCTTTTGAATGCCATTCTCGGTGAGGAACGCGCCATCGTCAGCGATATCGAAGGAACGACTCGCGACACCATTGAAGAGACATTCACCATCGATGGCCTAATGTACCGTTTCATCGACACAGCGGGTATCAGGGAGACATCTGAAACCATAGAAAAGATTGGCATCGAGCGCACTTTCCAGAAGATAGCCGAAGCCGATATCGTGATTGGATTGCTCGACGGAACGAAAAAATTGGCAAGCATCTATAAAGCGGCAAGAGATATTATAAATCACGTCAACTTATTGAAACAGAAGCTATTGCTGCTCATCAACAAAAACGACAAGATTAACATCTCGAAGTTTTACGACATCAACGACGGTTTCCGTTGGCAAATCAAGCAGACTGTGGAGAAAAACATCGAGGCACACGGCGGTTACATGTGCGACGAGTACAGCTACAGCGTAACCGGACAGGATTTATACGACATCCGCAACCTCATGCACTATGAAATCATGTCGGCGAAAAATCCTGAAGACATTGAGGATTTGAAACACAATATCCGTTATTACACCAGTGCTCCCAAGATTGACGGTAGCACCACTTTGGTCAGCAATATCAGGCATTTCGAGGCGTTGACACATGCCAAAGAAAGCCTTGAGCAGGTGAAAAACGGTTTGGAAAACAAACTCTCCGCTGACTTGCTTGCCGAGGATTTGCGACAGGCGCTTTATCACATCGGAAGCATCACCGGAGAGGTCACAAACGGCGAGGTTTTAAACAACATCTTCAGCCGTTTTTGCATCGGAAAGTAATATCTCAGCTATTCTTCTGATGTCGCTTTATCCAAGCGTTTCATCATTGAGAACATAAAGATTGCGGAAATCACGCAAAGCACTATCAGCACACCCCAAATCATCACCAGAGAAAGACCTGTGTTCCAGATATTACTGATGACTGAGGTAAGATAGTTACCTATTGCTGTCGCGCCGAACCAAAGTCCCATCATCAAGCCTTTGAGTTTCGGAGGTGCCACTTTCGACACGAAAGAGATGCCCATTGGGCTGAGCAGCAGCTCTCCAAAAGTAAGCACTAAATAAGTGGATATCAGCCAGTTAGGTGACACGAGTATATTACTTACGCCACCTGTCTCTGCGAGTTCTTTAGGTGAAGGTAGTCCTATTGATGCGGCTGCCATCACGCAGTAACCCAAAGCCGCCACCAACATTCCCAATGCGATTTTTCGAGGTGCAGAAGGTTCTTTGCCTTTCTTAGCCAATGCACCGAACAAGGCTATCGAGACAGGAGTCAGTGCCACGACGAAGAACGGGTTGAAATGCTGGAAAATCTGAGGAAGCAGCTCCACCCTGTCGCCGACGGTGATGGCTTTATACCACACACCTGCCACACATGCCGCCAACAACAAGGCAGAAAGAAGCTTTCCTTTTTTTGTATCACTCTGGAATATTCCGAACAAAGCATAGACGCCGACAGCTATCATCGTCAGCGTGAACACGTCGAATCCTATGCGGGTCCACCCTGTCGCCACCGATGCCGTGTAGTCGCGGGCGAAATACGTAAGCGTAAGCCCAGCCTGCTGGAACGCCATCCAGAAGAAGATAACAACTGCAAACACAAGGAATAACGCCAACACACGCTCTTTAGTCTGTTTCGGAGTCAGTTCAACCATCTTTTCTTCGTCAACAGCCTTCTCGCCTTTGCGCACATCGACATGTTTGAACAGTTTTCTGAAACCGAAATAGATGGCAATTGATAGTATCAACGACAGGCATGCAATGCCGAATCCATAGCTGTAAGCCACTGACAATGAGTCAATATAACTTGTACAGAATGCGGTCATGTCACCATTAAAGTTGCTTTGATATCCTGCCAAAGTCTCAAGACGCGTCATACCGTCGGCAGTTATCGTTCCGTCAAGGAACTGATGTGCCAATGAGGGTATGTTGGCATCGTAGGTATAGCCGTTTTTACCCAAGAAAAGGTTGGTGACAGCTGTCGCTGTTGTCGGAGCGAACATCGAGCCGATGTTTATTGCCATATAGAAAAGGCTGAATCCGCCATCACGTTTTGCAGCGTATTTTGCATCATCGTAAAGGTTGCCGACCATCACCTGCAGGTTGCCTTTGAACAGGCCTGTTCCCACTGCGATGCAGAACAAAGCCAAAATCATCATGGTGAATGCCATGCTACCGGCAGCGTCTTTTTGTGTGAAAAGCAGCAGATATCCCGCAAACATCACCAAGATTCCAGTGACGACAGTCTTTCCATAACCCCAGAATTTATCAGCAATGAAGCCTCCTAAAATCGGCATGAAATACACCGTGGCAAGAAAAACGCCATAAAACTGTCCTGCCGCCTTAGCTGACAGACCAAATTTTGCCTGCAAAAACAATACGAATATTGCAAGCATTGTGTAATAGCCGAAACGCTCGCCAGTATTAGCCAAAGCGAGAGCGTACAAACCTTTTGGATGACCTTTAAACATAATACCTATTTTTAAATAATAATGCAAAAATAAAAAAAAATCCTTAATATCTCATATATTTTTCTTATTTTTGCAAACTGAAAAGCTAAAGTAGCTTACTACTTTTATTTCATTGAAAATCAATTTATTACAATGAGTCAAAATATTTCAAAACTAAGAAACATCGGTATTGCTGCGCATATCGATGCAGGAAAGACAACTGTTTCTGAACGCATTTTGTTCTTCACTGGTGTGAACCGCAAGCTCGGTGAGACACACGACGGTCAGGCCACCATGGACTTCATGAAACAGGAGCAGGAGCGCGGCATCACTATCGCTTCAGCTGCTATCACAACACATTGGAACGATTATCAGATTAATTTGATTGACACTCCCGGCCACGTTGATTTCACTGTGGAAGTGGAGCGTTCGTTGAGGGTCATCGACGGCATGGTGGCGGTGTTCTGCGCCGTCGGAGGCGTGCAGCCACAAAGCGAGACAGTGTGGAACCAGGCTGACAAATACCGCGTGCCACGTATCGCTTTTGTCAATAAGATGGACCGCACCGGAGCCGATTTCAACGAGGTCGTCAACCAGATGAACAAATACCTCGGGGCCAATGCGGTGCCGTTGCATCTTCCTATCGGCGTGGAGAACGACTTCGAAGGCATGGTCGACCTCGTGGAAATGAATTCGGTGATATTTAAAGAAAAAGAACGCATCGTCGGTCCTATCCCGGAGAATCTGATGGAACAGGCCCATGCCGCACATCAGAACCTCATCGAGCATGTCGCCGACTTTGATGACGACATCGCCGAGCTTTATCTCGCGGAGGAAGAGATTCCGGTAGATATGCTTAAAGCAGCTATCCGCAAAGCTACTATCAAACTCATGATGGTGCCTGTATTATGTGGCTCCGCATATAAAAACAAAGGTATCCAGCTCTTGCTCGACGCCATCGTTGACTATCTGCCATCACCGAAAGACCTTGGCGCCATCATCGCGCACGACCCTTATGATGAGGAGAAGACATGCCAGCGCAACCCCGTCGAGAACGAGCCATTGGCAGCACTCGCATTCAAACTCATCAACGACCCTTATGTCGGACAGCAGACGTTCATCCGCGTGTTCAGTGGCAAACTCAACAACGGCATGAGCGTTTATAACACCAACAAAGGCAAACCAGAGCGTATCGGACGTATCTTCCGTATCAAAGCTAAGGAACGCGAGGAGATTCAAGAAGCATGCGCAGGCGAAATCGTGGCTCTCGTGGGCATGAAGATAACCCGCACAGGCGACACATTGTGCGACGAAAACGCGCCGTTGTTACTTGAAAACATCCATATCCCACCAGCGGTCATCGAGATGAAAGTAAACCTCGAAGATAAGAAAAACCGCAACAAACTCGGCGAGGCATTGGCCAAGCTTTGCAATGAAGACCCGTCGTTCCGCGCTCATTTCGACGAAGAGACAGAAGAGACCATCATCGCAGGCATGGGCGAGCTGCACCTCGAGATTATCGTAGACCGTCTGAAAGACGAGTTCAAGGTGCCAGTGAGCGTCGGCGCACCATCGGTATCATTCAGAGAGACAATAACATCACAGTTTGAATGCAATTACAGATTTGTGAAACAGACCGGTGGCAAGGGCCAATTCGCACATACCGTCATCCGCTTCGAGCCTAATCCAGGCAAGGGCTTCGAGTTTGTCGACATCACCAAAGGCGGTGTGATTCCTAAAGAATTCATCCCTTCTGTTGAAAAAGGTCTGCAGGCAGCCATGAACAAAGGCCCATTCGCAGGTTATCCTGTCGTGGATGTGAAATGCGTCCTCGTGGACGGCAGCTCCCACCCTGTCGACTCATCGGATATGGCGTTCCAACTTTGCGCCCAGATGTGCTTCAAGCAAGCATTCATGAAGGCTAACCCAGTATTGCTTGAGCCTACAATGAAGGTCGAAGTCAACACTCCTGACGACTATATCGGCAACGTCACCGGCGACCTCAACAAACGCCGCGGACGTATCGAGGCAATGCGCCGCTTCCGCAAAGGCTCGCAGAAACTCGACGCCTTCGTGCCTCTGATGGAGATGTTCGGCTACGCTACCGCATTACGTAACATCACTTCCGGAAGAGCTAATTACTCCATGGAATTCCATCAATACGCCCCAATGCCTCGCGACAAGCAGGAAGAAATTGTCAAGGAAAGAAACCAAGAAAAATAAGGCTTGCAAAAGCCTTATTTTTTATTCCAGAATGTAGGTGTGAACAGCAACAGCACGGTGTAAATCTCAAGACGCCCGATAAGCATCAGGAACGACATCACCCATTTCGCTGTGACTGTCAAATCAGAAAATGTCGTAGCCGGACCTGTTGATTTGTAGCCTGGCCCCATATTACTCAATGCAGTGACAGTGTTAAACACGCTTTCCTCAAAATCACATCCGGTGATAGTAAGCACTATGACGCTCACAATACATATTATGACGTAGAAGAACAGGAAATTCAGTGTCCTGAGAAGTATTTCGTTCGACACGACCTCTCTCGACACTTTCACTGAGAACACCGCGCTGGGATGCAGAAACTGTTTGATAGTTATGCGGATTGACTTCAGACACACCATCCAACGGATTATTTTAATACCACCCGATGTTGATCCGGCACAGGAACCGCTGAGCATGAGCAGCAACGTCGGGAAAAGGAACAATCCGCCCCAAAGAGTGTAATCGTAATATGAGCCTTGATATCCTGTCGAAGAGACTATTGTCACCACATGGAACAAGGAGGCACGGAATCTCGACTCAAATGTCGGCTCCGGATATGCCGATGTATCTGTGACGATTGTATTGACGTTTGGAGCATAGTAGAACAAGGCGGTCATGACAGCCACCATAATGACTATAACACCAAAGAACCAACGCAATTCCTCGTTTTTCAAGAAATATTTCACATCGCCTCGCGAAAGGAAATAATATAGTGAGAAATTGATTCCCGCCAATATCATGAACAAGGCGCAGAAATACTCCACATAACTTGAGTTGAAGTATCCTATACTAGCCTGATGTGTGCTGAATCCGCCGCTCGACATTGTTGTAAATGCATGACATACAGCATCATACAGGTTCATCGGACCTGCCCAATAAACCATTGCGCAGCAGACTGTCAAGAACATATAAATAATCCACAGATGACGTGCAGTGACCGCCATCTTAGGATGCAACTTCTTGACACTCAAGCCCGACATCTCCGCCGCATAAAGTGTGGTTTTATTTGACTTCTTATTCAAAGCTGGGATGATGGCAAGGAACAACACGATGATTCCCAATCCGCCTAACCATTGAATGACGCTTCGCCAGAACAATATGCCATGTGGCTGAGAATCAATGTTATTCATTATTGTAGCACCAGTTGTGGTGAAGCCTGACATCGATTCGAAGAACGCGTCGGTGACGTTGTCGATGGCGCCAGTGAAAATGAATGGCAGCATTCCGAACACTGCGAAGAGCACCCACGCTACGGTGACAAGCACAAATGAGTCTTTCATCGTGAGGTTGTCGATTTTCTTTACTCTTTCATCGCCTCTCCTTGCTCTTTCACGGCCGGCCGACAGCAGTATAAAGCCGAAGATTCCCGTGATCATGGTGGATGCAAGCAGCGCCACCACGTCTTTCTCGCCGCAGTGCACGTTGTAATACAACGCCACCATCGAGGCGACCAGCATGAAGAACGCCTCAACGAGAATAAAGACACCGTAAATCTTCGCTTTCATATCTTAAATGTTGTACCGTTGCAAAAATATATATTTTTTGAATACAAACAAAAAAAGTTTTGTCGGAGATTTATCCGCTTTTGACTAGATGACTGGAATGGCTAATGGTCGAAATGACAAAGCACGCCTCTGAACCGACAAAAATCGATGCTGAAAATTCCCAAATCATTTAAAATCATTTGGATAAAATCTCTATCTTTGCGACCTATTATTAATAGGTATAAAAATAAAAAAAATCAAGATAAAATGTCAAATTTCAAAAGTGTTTTAATGACGGTTTTATGCCTCTCGATGGTTTTGGGAAGCGGCCTTGCAAAAGCCCAGCAGGCGCAGGACTCGCTGATTATCAACCTTGACCAGGCAATAGAAATCGCCCTTGAGGAAAGCAACAGCATCAAGATAGCCGACCTCACGATAGTAAAATCGGGATACGCTAAAAAGGGCACTTACGCTGCCTTGTATCCTAACATCAACGCCAGTGGCAGTTACCAGCGTACGCTGAAGAAACAGGTGATGGCGATGGACTTTAACGGACAGTCGATGGAGATTGCCGTAGGCAAGTGGAACAATGTGAATGCGGGAGTGAGCGCGGCAATGCCTCTCATCAACGCACAACTGTGGCAGACTCTGAAGCTTTCGGCATTGGATGTGGAACTCGCTGTGGAACAGGCACGCTCATCTAAGATCTCGATGGTGGCACAGGTTAAGAAAGCCTATTATGCAGTGCTGCTGGCACAGCAAGTTCACGAAGTTTACAAAGACGTATACGACAACGCCGTCAAAAACTATGAAAGCACCGAACAACTATACAATGCCGGCAAAACATCTGAATATGAATACCTTAGAGCTTCCGTGAACGTTAAAAACGCTGAGCCTAACGTCTATAGCTCACTGACAGCTATCGAACTCGCCATTTGGCAACTCAAAGCTGTAATGGGCATCGACCTTGAAACAAGAATCGGTGTGCAGGGCAATATCGACCAGTATAAAGACGAGCTATTGACGTATACAGTTTCCAACGACGTCAATCTTGAAAACAACAGCACTTTGACTCAGCTTTCGATTCAAAACGAGCAGTTGGAGCGCTCCATCAAGATGGTAAAATACCAATACGTTCCTACCCTATCAGCCTCATTCTCATATAATTACATAGCGATGGGCGACGATTTCAAATTTAAATGGAATCCATATTCGGTAGCCGGCATAAGCCTCAATTTACCTATCTTCGACGGTTTCCAAAAACGCAACACCATCAGACAATACAAGGCTTCGCAGAACATGTTGGAGCTTAGCATTGAAGACACGGAAAGAAACTTGAGAGTGGCATTCAAAAACTACGAGAACGAAATAACCACGTTCATGAAGAATTACGCCGCTGCAGAATCGACAGTGGAAATGGCTCAGAGAAGCTACGACATTGCCGAGAAGATGTATGAACTTGGCAAGACCACACTCACAGAGCTCAACGACGCCCAACTCGCATTGGTGCAGGCACAGCTCACAATGAGCCGTACCGTTTACAACTTCATGGTTACAAAGGCTTCAATCGAAGAACTTATCGGTGACGAATTTAAATAAGATAATAAAAATAGACGAAATATGAAAAAGCTAAGTACATTATTAATCGCATCAGCCGCAGTCGTTTTGATGTCATGCGGACAGCAGGATCAGAACACTCAGCAGGTTATGGAAAACCCCAAAGTGACAGTCACAACAGTAAACGCCGAATACGTCTCGCAACTTTCGGTCTATCCTACCACCATTGAGGCAGACATCGTCAACAACATCGCGCCGCAGTCGGCAGCACGTATCAGCAAGATATTTGTGGAGGTCGGCGACAAAGTCGAGGCAGGTCAGACTCTTGCCATCATGGACAAGGTGAATCTCGACAAGGCAAAGCTTCAGCTCATCAACGACTCCATCGAGTTCGGCAGAATCAAACAGCTTCATGAAATCGGAGCCACATCACAGTCGGATTACGAGGCGATGACGTTGAAATACGATGTGACGAAGCAAACTTACAAAAACCTCTTGGAAAACACGGTTTTGAAAAGCCCTATCGCCGGTATAGTGACGGCTCGCAACTATGATGTTGGCGACATGTATGCTATGACCCAGCCGCTTTTCGTGATACAGAAAATCAATCCGGTGAAGATGCTCATCAACATCTCGGAAAGCCAGTATTCACAGGTTAAGAAAGGCATGGAAGTGGACATCACCACGGAGGCTTACGGTGACCAGGTGTTCAAAGGCGTTATCGACCTCATCCATCCTACCATCAACGCAATGACACACACTTTTGCCGTCGAGGTGAAGTTTGCAAACAAGGATCTGACATTGCGTCCAGGCATGTTCGCCCGCGTCACAGTCAACTATGGCGACAACTTCCGCGTTGTGACTCCCGACAGAGCCGTCATGAAACAAGTCGGCTCAGGCGAGCAGTACGTATACGTTTTGAATGCCGACGGCACAGTGACTTACACCGTCGTCGAACTCGGACGCAGAATGGGCAACAGATACGAGGTCATCAGCGGCTTGGACGACAACGCCACAATAGTCATGACAGGTCAGACAAAATTGAAAAACGGTATCACCGTCGATGTAGTGAAATAAGTTTTTAAATAAAAGAAAATCATGAGTTTATATAGAACATCAGTTAACCATCCGGTAACGGTATCACTGGTTTTCATAACGGTGGCAATTCTGGGTGTGTTCGCGCTGACCAAGCTGTCGATCAACCTCTTCCCTGACATGGGAACCAACGCCATCATGGTGATGACATCATATTCAGGTGCCAGCGCGGAAGATATCGAAACGAATATCACCAAGACTTTGGAGAACACCCTCAACGGCGTGAGCGACTTGAAACACCTCTCGTCATCATCAAAAGAAAACGTGTCAGTCATAACATTGCAGTTTGAATATGGTATTGACATTGAAGACGCCACTAACAATGTGCGAGACAAGCTTGACATGGTGCGGCAATACCTCCCCGACGGAGCAGGCAACCCTACCATCTTCAAGTTCAGCATGGAAGACATCCCTGTGATGTTCCTTTCCGTGACAGCCGAAGAGAGTCTTTCGGGCCTCGACAAAATCCTTGACGACAAGCTCACAACACCTTTGGCACGTGTTCCAGGTGTGGGTACCGTCTCAGTGTCTGGCGCTCCAAAACGTGAGATTCAGGTTTATGTCGACCCTAACAAACTCGAGGCATACAACCTCACCGTTGAGCAGATTTCGCAAGCCTTGGCATACGAAAACCGTAACACTCCTGCAGGAAATATTGACATAGGCTCGAACACATACGCCGTGCGCGTGGAGAAAGAGTTCAAATCGGCAAAAGAGATGCTCAATGTGGTTGTCGGCACCTTCCAGGGTACACCTATCTATTTAAGAGACGTGGCAAGAGTGAACGATGGCGAACAGGAACGTCTGCAAAAAGTGTTCTCTAACAAGATTCAGGGCGCCATGGTGACAATCCAGAAACAGACTGACGCCAACTCAGTGCAGGTGTGTAAAGGCATCAACAAAGAACTGGAAAAGATAAAGAAGACTCTCCCGTCAGACATCCAGATTAACCTGATTAACGATACGAGCGAGAGCATCATCAACACCATCGACTCATTGAAAGAGACTATCTTCATCACGTTTATCGTGGTTATGCTGGTGGTGTTTGTCTTCCTTGGCAGATGGAGAGCTACCATCATCATCGTGTTGTCAATCCCGATCTCATTGGTGGCCTCAGTGGTGTACCTCTTTGCAACAGGCAACACGTTGAACATCATCTCAATGAGTGCTTTGACCATTGCTATCGGTATGGTGGTGGACGACGCTATCGTGGTCTTGGAGAATATCACATCGCATATCGATCGAGGCGCTAAGCCGAAAGAAGCTGCTGTACACGCCACTCAGGAGGTGTCAATCTCCGTTATCGCCTCTACCCTCACCATGTTGGCGGTGTTCTTGCCTCTCACCATGGTCAACGGCGCTGTCGGAGTGTTCTTCCATCAGCTCGGATGGATCGTCAGTATCATCATGATAGTGTCAACATCAGCTGCATTGACGTTAGTGCCAATGATGTGCTCAAAGCTTCTGAAACGCAACCCGAGAAGCCACGCCTGGCATAAGATTCTGTTCACACCTATTAATAAAGGTCTCGACGCGCTGAGCCGCGGCTACGGACGCCTCATCAACTGGTCTGTGACACACCGCGCAATGACGATTACTATCGCCATAGTGATATTCGCTGTGACACTCATCGTCACCTTGCCGGGAATGAAGACAGAATATCTGCCAAGCATGGACCAAGGTCGTCTGACAATCAATATTGAGATGCCTGTCGGTACTCAGGAAGACATCACCGGTCAGCTTGGCGCTGAATTGGCAGAAAAATACATGGCTGAGATTCCTGAAATCAAGGTGATGAACTATCGTTATGGTGTCGCTGACGAGGAAAACGCCTTTGCATCAATGCAGAGCAACGGCACTCACATCCTCGCGATGAACCTCAACCTTGGAAGCAAGGACACACGTAAGAGAAGCACTCAGGAAATTGCAGAATATATACGTAAAGACCTGAAAAACAACGCTGTGATAAAGAAATACAACGTCTCTGAAGGTATGGGCATGGGTTCGACGGCCAGCGTAAAAATCGAAGTTTACGGCTACGACTTCAATGTATCTGACCGAATCGCCAACGATTTGGCATTAGAGCTCCGTGAACGCCCTGAAATCTCGCAGGTGCTCATCAGCCGTGACGAATACACTCCTGAAATGCACGTCGACTTCGACCGTGAGAAACTGATGCTCAACGGCATCAACATCACAACAGCTTCGCAATATGTGAGAAACCGCATCAACGGCTCCGTGATGTCGTATTTCCGTGAAGACGGTGACGAATACAACATCCGTGTGCGTTACGCCCCTGAGTTCCGTACAGGCGTGGAAAACATCGAAAACATCGTGCTCTATGGCACTTCGGGTAATGCAGTGAGACTGAGCGAGGTGGCAAAAATCGTTGAAGGCCGCACCCCTCCTACAATCGAGCGTAAAGACCGCGAACGTATCGTCACTATCACAGGCATTGTCTCAAAAGGTTATGCCTTGAGTGATGGCGTGGCAGCTTCCGAGGCATGTATCGACCAAATCGAGATACCTGCAGAATTCTTGGTGAAAATCGCCGGTGACTACGAAGACCAACAAGATGCCTTCAAAGACATGTTCACCCTTATCATCCTCATCGTCATCCTGGTTTACGTCGTGATGGCATCACAGTTTGAGTCGTTGCTCGACCCATTCGTCATCATGTTCTCTGTGCCTTTTGCCATCACCGGAGTTTTGATCGGACTAAGGATCAATGGTATGGCTCTCGGTGTCATGGCTCTCATCGGTGTCATGATTTTGATGGGTATCGTGGTGAAAAACGGTATCGTGCTCATCGACTACACCAGATTATGCCTCGAACGCGGCATGAGTGTCAACGAATCAGTCGTGACCGCCTCACGCCAACGTCTGCGTCCTATCCTTATGACCACACTCACCACCGTGCTCGGTATGGTGCCTATGGCCCTCGGAACAGGTGAAGGCGCTGAGATGTGGAACGGCCTCGGTGTGGTGGTGTCATGGGGACTCTCGATATCAACACTCATCACCCTCGTCCTCATCCCGACACTGTACGCCATATTCATCTCAAGAAGAATCAGACGTCAGGAAAAAAGACATGCAAGACTTGCAATGGCTAACGAACTTTAAAACGCAACAAAATGACAGCAATATTCATCGCCTATAATCAGGCATATTATGAAGAAATCTCCGAACTCCTTGAAAAACAAGGAGTTCGCGGATTCACCAAGTGGAACGAGATCACAGGCAGAGGCTCAGCAACGGGCGAGGCACATTACGGCACCCACACCTGGCCAACGTTCAACGACGCCATGCTCACCTTCGTCGATGACGACAAGGTGGACAACATCATGAACACTTTGCACGAGCACGACCTTCAGACTCCGGAACTGGGCCTTAGAGCGTTCTCTTGGAAAATAGATAAAACTATCTGATAGAAAAACGATAGATGCAGGTGTGACGATATTCCTCACCCGGACGCAGCACCACACTCGGGAAGTTCGGCTGGTTTATTGCATCAGGAAACTGCTGGGTCTCCAAAGCCAATGACGCACGGTTGCATAACGGCTTGCCATATTTTCCTGTCGTCTTGCCATCAAAGAAATTTCCGCTATAGAACTGGATTCCGGGCTGGTCGGTCAAAACATCCATCGCCCTCCCTGACTCCGGTTCATAAACTGAGGCTGCCAACCCCATCTGACCAAGTGCTTTGTTCAATACCCAGTTGAAATCGTAGCCGCCACCATTCTCCATCTGCGGATGATATGCCTCAATATCACGTCCTATTGGCTTCGCTTCTGTGAAATCCATAGGAGTGCCCGTGACAGGAATGAAATCACCTGTCGGAACCAAACTCTCGTCAATCACAGTGATGAGCTTCCCGTTTATCATCAGCTCATGGTCAAGAATTGTACCATTGCCCTCACCTCTCAGATTGAAAAACGAATGATGTGAGAGGTTGCATACCGTCGGAGCATCTGTAATTGCAAGATAATCGACATGAAACTCATTGTCCGATGTCAATGCGTAAGTCATGGTGATGTCAAGATTTCCAGGGAAACCATCCAATCCGTCAGGCAACACAACGTGCAAAACTATCGAGGTGTCGCTCACCGACTGAACATCCCAAACAACACGGTCCACTCCGAACTCGCCACCATGAAGCATACAGTCGCCAGTGTTCTTTGTGAGCTCATATTTTTTGCCGTCCAGTGTAAATTCACCATGTCCGATACGGTTTGCACAACGCCCAACAACAGCACCGAGATATCTCTCGCCAGTACAATTAATATATCTGTCGATTTTGTCGTAGCCGAGTACGATATCTTCGAAACTGCCTCTCTTATCAGGCATCCACAGCGACACTACACGCCCGCCGTAGTTAGTGACCTGCATGGTTAAAAATCCGTTCTTTAAAGTGTAAAGCGACACTTGCCTGCCATCAACTTCAGTATTGAAATCATTGACATTTAATAACTTAACTTCATTTTTCTTTGTACAACCTATCATAATCAAAGTGCTTATTGCTAATATCAAAATCTTTTTCATTCTTTAAATTTTATATTGCAAAATTATAAAATATTTCACACATAAACCTTTTTTTAGTAATTTTGTCACGATGAGAGAAGTTAAAACTATACGAAAGCATTACGAAAGCCGCGTCCGTTGGGAAGCCGTGATTATCTATATCATAGCGATAATCATATGTTTTTCGGTGTTTTATTACATCTCTAATCTTAAAAAATCCATTTTCGACCAGAGAGTTGCGATTAATCGAAACGAAATGGTGCTTCATTACACCAACGAACTCATCCAGAATGTCAATCAGGCACAATCACATGCACAGCTTTACATAATATCAGGAAATCCGGAGCATCTGATAAGTTTCAACAATAATCTGCAGCGGACGACCGCTATCCAAGATTCAATTATTTTTTATTCTGGAAACGACATAAACAACAAAAACATTCTTAATGAGATTGTCGACTTGCTGCATCGTAAAGAAAGCATTATCAAAGAGTTAACTCATCAGTATGATATTTTCAACCCGTATGATGAGATTTATAAACTTTTGTCGGATTACAAGCCTAAAGAAAAAACCACGCGCATAATAGCTATCACCAAGGTTGACACAATTGTGAAAAAAGCAGAAAAACAAGACTTTTTCCATCGTGTCTTTTCATCGGAAATACCTCGCGACAGCGTCATTTTGCTTACCACAACGACTTACGACACCATCACGGAGGAGATTCCGGCAAGCCGAATCGACCTCATGGAAGGTATAAAATTATATACGGACAAAGGAAAGCAAGAATATCTTCATCGATTACAAACCATTGAGAATCAATACCAAAACTTTATAAAATCTGACCAAGAGATATCAGAAGAGATTTCAGGTCTGCTCATCATCCTTCACAAGCAGACCCTTACATCTGTGATGATTGCGATTCTAAAGAGTGAGACGATGATTCAACGCAGCTTGGATTACACTATATACGGAGGTACCGTGGCGCTCTTCTTTATCCTTTTGTTTATCTTCATGATTTCCAGAGACATAAAGCGAGTTTCACGTGCAAGGCGAGCGATGGAAGAAGCCCAAAGACGCACCGAGGAAATCATGGAGAGCCGTCACAAACTGCTTCTCTCTGTGTCACACGACATCAAAGCCCCGTTGTCATCAGTAATCGGTTATATCGAGTTAATGCAGATGGAGCAACATAACGACAACGACAAGCAAGGCCTCAACTCAATGAAGTATTCGTCGCAGCATATCCTCTCGCTCCTATCAAATTTGCTTGAGTTTTCAAGCCTCGAACAAGGCAAGCAGTTTATCCGTCGTGCCGATTTCAACATTTCGGAACTGTGCGACCAGCTCGTCAACATGTTCAAACCTATTGCCGAGAACAAACAGCTGAAATTCTTCTATCACAAGCATATTAGCGACAATCTGTATATCAATTCTGATGCGTTGAAAATCAAACAAGTTGTAAGCAACATCATTTCAAATGCCATAAAATACACAATTGAAGGTGAAGTTCATTTTGGTGTTTATCTCATCAAGAACAAATTGATTTTCAACGTGATAGACCAAGGCATCGGCATGCCGACTGAGAAAATCGAGGAACTGTTCAAACCGTTCAGCAAAGCAGAAAACAACACAGGTCTCGCTGAAGGCAACGGCTTCGGCCTCTTCGTAGTGAAAGGACTGCTCGAAATCCTTGGCGGTAATATAAATGTGATGTCGGAACTGGAAAAAGGCAGCCACATAGAGATTTCAATACCAGTTAAGGTAATTGAGAAAAAAGATGACGAAAAGGCAGAAACACTCGACACACAAATTGTCGCATCAAACAAAAAGCTTCATATCCTTCTTATTGACGACGACAACAGTCTTCTCTCCGTTATCGGAGCGATGCTAAACAAATTAGGCCACAGCTCTGACATCTGCCGCTCGTACATCGAGTTCAACAAGTCCATCAATGAGCTTGACAAATACGACATGGTACTTACCGACCGCGAGATGGGTACTTTCTCAGGCAACGATGTGATGAAGGCGATAAAAAGCATTAACAAGGAGAAAAAAGTCATCCTCATGACTGCCAGCGACGAGTATTCAGAGAAGTTCGCACTAAACGAAGGCTTTGACGGATATATCAAGAAGCCATTCAGCATCAAAGACTTGGCATCATTATTGAATACCAGTGCACCCGACGAAGAATGCCAACGATGCGAGTTAACTGAAGATTTTCCACAGCTTTGTGCGATGTTTGACAACGACAGCAACGCCATTTGTGAGATTCTGCAGACATTTGTCAACACTACATCCAACAACCTTGTCATCCTCAACGACGCCATCACTGAGCATGATTTCGCGAAAGCGCAGGCTGTCTGCCATAAAATGCGTCCTATGTTCATCCAGCTTGAGCAAAAATCGGCAGAATATCTCACAGATATGGACAGCCGTCGTGGCCAAAATGCCTCACCCCTTCCCGACTGGGAAGAAAAAGGCATCGAATTCATGAATCAATCCGATGCCCTCTTGGCTATGTTAGCCGAAAAATATGATATTTCCGATTAATCGCTGACCTCTTCGCTGCGTCTGCCGCTTCTCTTGCGCTCAATCTCATCGAGGATAATCTTTCTCAAACGCAAGCTCTTTGGAGTGACCTCAAGATATTCGTCGTCGCGAATATATTCCATATATTCTTCAAGCGACATTCTTACCGGCGGGATGAGCACGATTTTATCGTCAGAACCCGATGCACGCACGTTGGTCAAATGTTTTGTCTTGTTGATATTCAACACGATATCGTTGGCTCTGGTGTTCTCGCCAATGACCTCACCCATGTAAACATCTTCGTTAGGTTGCACGAAGAACTTGCCACGATCCTGAAGCTTCCATAATGCGTAAGGCACAGCAGTACCTGTCTCCATTGCTATCAGAGCTCCGACCTCGTGAGTGTCCATGTCGCCTTTCCAAGGCTCGTAATCTTTGAAACGGTGCGACATCACTGCCTCGCCTTCTGTTGCGGTAAGCATGGCACTACGCAATCCTATCAGACCTCTCGCCGGAATGTCGAAGTCAAGGTTCATACGGTCGCCCTTAGGTGACATGTTTGTCATCTCACCCTTGTGCTGTGACGCCAACTCGATGACGCGACCTGCGAAGTTTTCAGGCACTTGAACGTTCATCACCTCGATAGGCTCACATTTCTTACCGTCAATTTCTTTCAACAACACCTTCGGCTGACCGATCTGGAACTCATAACCTTCGCGGCGCATAGTCTCAACCAAAATACTGAGGTGAAGAATACCACGGCCGTAAACCATCAATGAATCTGGTGATTCGGTGTCTTCGACTTTCAAAGCGAGGTTCTTCTCTGTCTCTCTGTAAAGACGTTCGCGCAGGTGACGTGATGTCACGAATTTGCCTTCTTTTCCGAAGAACGGTGAGTTGTTGATGGTAAACAGCATACTCATTGTAGGCTCATCGACATGGATTGGAGGAAGAGCTTCCGGATTCTCGAAATCAGCGACGGTGTCACCGATTTCAAAGTTCTCGAGACCCATCACAGCTACGATATCGCCAGCCATCACAGGCTTCTTCGTTCTTTCCTTGCCGAGGCCTTCGAATGTGTATAATTCTTTAATCTGATTCTTTTCAATCGAGCCGTCACGTTTAACCAACGAGACATTCATACCTGCCTGAAGGACTCCGCGTTTCAGACGACCCACCGCGATACGGCCCACATACGAGCTGTAATCGAGTGAGGTGATGAGCATCTGTGGTGTCCCTTCCTCATATTTAGCCTCTGGGATGGTGTCGATTATGACATCCAAAAGATATGAGACATCGCTTGTGACATGTGTCCAATGGTCTGACATCCAACCTTGCTTCGACGAACCGAAAACTGTCGGGAAGTCAAGCTGGTCATCGTTTGCACCAAGGTTGTACATCAAATCGAAGACAGCTTCCTGCGTCTCTTCCGGAGTGCAGTTCGGCTTGTCGACTTTATTTACGACCACTATTGGCTTCAGTCCAAGCTGGATAGCTTTCTCCAGCACAAAACGGGTCTGCGGCATTGGACCTTCAAAGGCGTCAACGAGAAGAAGCACACCGTCAGCCATGTTCAAGACACGTTCCACCTCACCACCGAAATCACTGTGGCCGGGAGTATCAATAATGTTGATTTTCACATCTTTGTAACGAACCGAGACGTTCTTCGACAAGATGGTGATACCTCGCTCACGCTCAAGGTCGTTGTTATCCAAAATCAAATCTCCATTATCCTTATCATCCCTGAACAATTTGGATTGATACAGAATGCGGTCCACCAAAGTGGTCTTTCCGTGGTCAACGTGAGCGATAATCGCAACATTACGAATACTTGTCATTTGTTTATATTTAATTGATTACCAATTATTTAATCTTGATTATTATCAACTTTTCCAAATATCAAAAAATCGGGTGCAAAATTACAAAAAAAATCTTATTTGTTAACAATTATTTTCGATTATTTAACATGATAATAATTACTAAGATTTTTTCGTTATATTTGCAAAAAATATTCTGATGAGTGACTTGACAAGATCGGTTTTGGTGAAATACTGGGGCTATCCCTCTTTCCGTCCTATGCAGGAAGACATTGTCGATTCCGTCATCGCGGGTCACGACACCCTTGCGCTGTTACCGACAGGCGGCGGAAAATCCATCTGTTTTCAAGTCCCCGCCCTCGCGATGGAAGGCGTCTGCATTGTCGTCACACCCCTCATCTCACTCATGAAAGACCAGGTTCAGCACCTCAAAAACATCAACATACCAGCATCCGCCATTTACTCAGGCATGCATCCAAGCGAGGTGGAGATAGCTTACAACAAAGCCGTTTTCGGCAACCTCAAGTTTCTCTACGTCTCACCAGAACGTCTAATGACCGACTCCTTCGTGGAAGCTATCAAGAAAATGAAAGTGTGCCTGCTCGCCATCGACGAGTCACACTGCATCTCACAATGGGGCTATGACTTCCGTCCGCCTTACCTGAAAATAGCGGAGATACGTCCATACATCCCGAACACTCCTGTTTTAGCCCTGACGGCAACAGCGACACCTAAAGTCGTTGAAGACATACAGTTCCGTCTCGGTTTCAAGGAGCAGAACGTGTTCCAGACCAGCTACGAACGTAAAAATGTCACATATAACGTCATGAAAGTCGCCGACAAATACGGGGTTATGTACAGGCTCTTCATGAAGATGCAATCTGGCAGCGGCATCGTTTATGTGCGCAGCCGCAAACGCACTAAGGTCATCGCCGACTGGTTGCAATCTGCAGGCATCAGCGCCACTTTCTACCACGCAGGCATCGACGCCAAGACCCGCGATGAGCGCCAAAAGTTGTGGATGGACGGCAGAATCAAGGTCATTGTGGCAACCAATGCCTTCGGAATGGGCATCGACAAACCCGATGTGCGCCTCGTCGTTCACATGGACCTCCCCGACAGCCTCGAAGCTTATTTCCAAGAGGCCGGACGCGCCGGACGAGACCTCAAGCCATCAGAAGCCTTCCTCCTCGTGGCCGACAGCGATATAAAACAACTGAAAGACAACCTGCAGCAATCATATCCTGAGCTCGATAAGATCAAAAACATCTACGATGCACTCGGAAACTACCTTCAGATACCCGTCGGCGCAGGCAACGGACAAAGTTACCCGTTCGACATGACTGAATTCGCGACAAACTACGGATTCTCACTCCTCGAGGTGTTCAACTCTTTGAAACTCATGGAACGAGAAGGATTCTTCACTCTATCCGAAGCCTTGGATTCACCTTCACAACTGTTCATCAATGCCAGCCGCGAAGACCTCTACCGCTTTCAGGTCGAGTATCCTGACTTCGATGTCATGATAAAACACCTGCTCAGAAACTATCCCGGCATCTTGTCCGATTTCATCAAGATAAGAGAGGAGCAAATCAGCCACAAACTCGGCATTGACGTTGTCAAAGTCGAGCAAACGCTTAAACAACTGGAAAAATTAAACTTCCTGACATATATCCAACGCAGCGACAAACCACAGATTCTTTATCTCACCGAACGCCAGGATACAAGGCATTTCATCCTGTCTGACGATGTCTATAAAAATCGCAAGGACGATGCGACAAAACGTGTTCAAGCTGTTATCGATTTCGTTAATAACGACACCGAATGCCGTAGCGTACAGCTTCTGAGGTATTTTGGTGAGAAAATAAGCACACGATGCGGCAAATGCGATGTCTGCAACATACGCAACCAAATGAATATCAACGACGAAGAGTATAAAAACATAAGCGAACTAATACTTCAAGAGCTGAAAAAACGTGTCGTCCCCTTGTATGAGACTCCTTCGTTGGCAAAGAATTATTTCGAGGAAAAAGTGCTTGAAACCGTGCGTTGGATGCTCGACAGCGGCATTATTGAACAGGATGAAAATGGCAATCTGAAGGAAAAAGGCAGACAGCAGACGCTGTTTTAAACAAAAAAAGGCCGCTCTTACGGGCGACCTTTATTGTCAAATAGTAAAAACTTTATTTTACTAAATCAGCACTGGCTTTGAACTTCACAACTGTCTTAGGAGCGATTGTGATTTCCTTGCCTGTCTGTGGGTTGCGACCTTTACGTGCAGGACGTTTTGTTGTTGAGAATGTACCAAATCCGACCAATGAAATACGATCACCTTTACGGATTGCATCTGTTGCTGCGCAAATAAAAGCGTCCAATGCCTTTTTGGCGTCCACCTTTGTGAGGCCAGCTTTTTCAGCCATCACATTTACTAATTCTGCTTTATTCATTTTGTTAGTTTTAAAGTTTATAATTGTTTTGACATTGCAAATATAACATAAAATCAGTCACTTACAACTTTTTTTTCATTTTTTTTTAATTTTTTTGAAAAATTTTTAAATGACAACTTACAAAACCAACGTCCAATCTTCGGAAACCCTTGTCCCTCTTAGGAATTCCGCAATAGGCATTGCTTTCTTCCCTGGTTGCTGAATTTGCAAAAATTTTATGTTTGAATCCTTTAAAACCACCTCTAAATATGATTTTCCGTCTGTTTTAAGACTGTTAACCATGTCATTTTCACATGATTTTAACGCCAAATCCACTTCATAGACCTTTAAATCTAAAATCTCGCCTTGTGGATTTTTTATTTTAGCGTGTGCCGCGGGATACGGTGAGAGCCCTCTCACAAAGTTGTAAATATCACTTCCCGATTTGTTCCAGTCGATATAACAATCCTCCTTGAAGATTTTCGGAGCCGGCTTCAACACCATGTTCTCCTTTTCAATCACAGAGGTCTGACTTTGCGCCTGTACCTTCCCTTCTTCAATCGTTTTTATCGTCCTGACAATCACGTCGTTTCCGAGATGCATCAATGCATCGTGAAGCTCGCCAGCGGTCATCTTTTCATTTATGGCGACCTTTTCCTGCATAATCATCGCTCCTGTGTCGATTTCCTTGTCGAGAATAAATGTCGTCAATCCGGTCTCTTTCTCGCCATTGATAATCGCATGGTTGATAGGTGCTGCGCCTCTATATTGCGGCAACAGTGACGCATGCAGGTTGATAGTTCCTTTTGGAGGCATGCTCCATATCACTTCCGGGAGCATCCTGAATGCGACGACGACAAACAAATCGGCATTGTAAGATCGCAGCTGCTCCACAAAAGCCTCATCTTTAAGCTTCTCAGGCTGCAAAACCGGCAAACCATGTTTCAAAGCACATTCTTTTACCTCTGAAGCATGCATCTGCTTGCCACGTCCCGCCGGTCGGTCAGGAGTGGTAATAACAGTTGCGACATCATAACCTGCCGCCAATATAGCCTCAAGTTGTGATGCCGCAAATTCCGGTGTACCGAAATATACTATTCTCATTCAGCCATCTTTGCCTCTACGTAAGCAATATTCTTCAACACATAGAATCCTTCATTGCTTGTAGGATAATCGTTCTTGATGGTATTGTAAACGTCCAAAGCTTTCTTATAGTTTTCGACCATCTCGTAGGCGTAGCCGGCTTTCATAAGGAACATTGGGCTTGTGAGCACATTGTCTGTCTCTTTTCCGGCTTTCTCATAGCATTTTGCAGCCTCGCCAGGATTGCCAAGTTCCATATATGCATCACCCATAGCACCTGTTGCCAAAGGCTTAACGAACAAATCTTTCCCTCTATATTCGCCGAGATACTTGATAGCGTTATTATAATCGCCCATGTTAAGATAGCATACGCCAGCATAATATCTTGCAAGATTTCCCGATTTTGTTCCGCCATATTCACTGATAACATTAAGGAAACCATCGATATTGCCATCACCGTTGAGTGCTGTCGCATAGTCATCTTTTTCAAAAAGCTGCTCTGCATGGAACATTGCATTGGCGGCTGCTGTCTCACGAGGTTCCATAACGAACTTCTTCACACCAAAAATAGCCAAAATAGCCACGACGAGTATCGCCACAATAATCGTTATAGATTTGCGATGATCCTCAATAAACATTTCAGTTTTACCTAATGTAGTTTCAATCTGTTCAAGACGTTCTTCGTCTTTCTGTACGTTTTCTTTTGCCATATCAATACATTTTTTCGGACTGCAAATTTACGGTTTTTTTATTTATGTTTGAACAAATTTTTTAATATATTTGTAAAAATTTTAAAACAGGGGTTTAACAATCGTAAATCATTCATTTTGAACGCAAAAGAAAAAAAATTATACGAATTCCTTTCGGAATATATCACCGATGAGAGAAAACAGCGATTCGAACAGGTGCTGAATTATCGCACGCGCCACCTCACAATTGTGCTCGAAGACATATATCAGTCGCATAATGCAAGCGCTGTGCTTCGAAGCTGCGACCTTACAGGCGTTCAGGACATCCACATCATCGAAAACAAATGGGTATATGACATAAACCCTGATATTGTTGTGGGTTCAAGCAAATGGCTCGACCTCCATAAATACAATGTGAACGAGTTCAACACACCCGAGGCTTTCGACTATCTTCACAACAAAGGATATAAAATAGTCGCCACATGTCCTCATCAAAATGATTACAGTCTTGACACCCTCCCACTCGACCAGCCTATTGCTGTTGTCTTCGGCACAGAAAAAACAGGTCTCACCGACTATGCCCTGGAACACGCCGACATGTACGTACAAATCCCCATGCACGGATTCACCGAGAGCTTCAATATCAGTGTCTCCGCAGCATTGCTTATGTACACTCTCACGCAACGGCTACATAAAAGCGACATTAACTGGCATCTCTCTGAAGAGGAAAAACAAGAGATACGCCTTGACTGGACGCGCAAATCCATCAATCGCGTCCGCACTTTTGAAAACAAATTTTACGAACTATACCCGGAATTTAAGTAAGGTCCATTCCGTACAGATGCATCTTGTTATACAGTGTCTTTCGGTCAATCTGCAATAACTTTGCGGCAACAGTCTTGTTTCCGCGCGCCTTTTTCAACGCCGCAAGAATCTGCTCTTTCTCGTCACCTGGTTTTAATGCCAGATCCTCCACCTCCGGTGCTTTTTGCGTTTTGTTCTTTAAAACAGGCAGATTATCGGCGCTAATCTCATTGTTTTCTGCAAACAAGGTGGCTCTGCGTATCACATTTCTCAACTCACGAAGGTTCCCATCCCATTGATATTGTTTCATAATATCCAGCGCCTCATCACTGATACGCTTAACATCCTTACCCAACTCTGCGTTTGCCTGCTTCAAGAAATGATATGCAAATTCTTCAAGGTCATCTATTCTGTCACGCAACGGAGGCACATCTATCGAGAATTCGTTAATTCTATGGTACAAATCCTGACGGAAACGGCCCTCATCAATGGCTTTTTCCAAGTTTTCGTTAGTGGCTGCGACAATTCTTACATCCACATCAATGTCTTGCGCAGATCCAACAGGTCTCACCTTTTGTTCCTGCAAGGCTCTTAAAAGCTGTTTCTGCACTTCATACGGCAGGTTACCGACCTCGTCGAGAAACACCGTCCCGCCTTTTGCCTCTTCAAAAACGCCCCGCTTGTCAGCAATTGCTGAGGTAAACGAACCTTTTTTATGGCCAAAGAGTTCTGAAGGTGCCAGTTCCATTGAGAGACTGCCGCAGTCAACGGCGATAAACGGTTTATCCTTGCGTCCACTCTGATCGTGAATCATTCGGGCGATATATTCCTTTCCGGTGCCGCTCTCTCCAAGCACCAGCACCGACATTTTGGTAGGCGCCACAAGCGAAACATGGGTGTAGACCCTTTGTATCACAGGGCTTTTACCCTTCACCATCGTCGCAACACCCTTCTCTTTCTTATCGTCCTTATCTCTCTTATCCTTATTATCCTTCTTGTCTGTCATATCCTGAGTCAATGCCAATTCTATCTTCTGCTGCAGAATCTCAGGAATGATAGGCTTCTTAAGGTAATCGAAAGCTCCGAGCTTTATGGCATTAACAGCTGTCTGGACATCAGCATATCCAGTCATAATAATAAAAGGTGTCATGATTTTCTTCTCACGCAAATGTGTGAGAAACATGATACCGTCGCCGTCCGGAAGACGCAAGTCACTTAATATCAAATCAAATTGCGACGATGCCGAGACTTGGAGCGCCTGCTCCAAACTCGAAATCAGCACCGTTTCCCAATTGTTCCTCTGGAACCATGTCTTCAGCATGACTCCAAATGCAACATCATCATCTACTATTAAAATCTTTCTTAACATATTATTTTTTCTGCTCGCGTGCAAAAATAAATATTTTATCCTTACTGCCAACAAAAATTCGGATAAAAAAATAGAAATCCGACACCAGGCGGCATCGGATTTCCGTAAATATTGAAAACGAGCAGAAAAATTACTTGGTTAGAACAACCAAATATCTTGTTACTTTCCAGAACATCTCTGGATTTGTAATTTCAAGAGTCATAACCTTCTTACCGTCAGCGTCAGTACCTTTGACGAGTGTGTAAGAATCAACTGGGTGTGTTGAAAGAACGACAGCCTTCTTTGAGTTGAATGTGATTGTGGTGAGGTTGCGCATGTCAGCCTTTGTGAACTCCTGTGTAGGAACATCACTCTTCAAAACTTTCTTTGTGCTGAGGATGACACCCTTTTCCTTCAATTCTTTCACTGTTCCGTTGATGTAATAAACAGTGTTCATCTCATTTGTCTGATTTTCAATGTTCTCACTCAGATTAGCAATCTGGTTGTTTGCATTGTTCAGGTTAGTGTTGAGGTCTTCAACCTGAGTGTTCAAATTAGCAATCTGACCATCTTTCTCTGCAATCTGTGCTTGGAGATTTGAAATCATTGCTTCTTTCTCTTCAATCTGAGCCTGTAACTTCTTGATCTGAGCGCGCAGGTTACCATTGTTTCTGTTTGACTTAGCAAGAACATCGTTCAATGAATCCAAGCGAGCGTGGTTGGCTGCCATAACTTCTTTGATTTGGAGGAGTTCAGCAACAACTTGATCTCTCTCGTTACCTTCTTGTTTAACCATAAGGATACCTTCTGCGTCGCGAATTGCCTGAAGGTTGTTCTCAACTTCGTTGAGGATACCCATTGTGGCATTAAATTCGTTTTCCATTTTCTGGTTTTCAATAACAAGAGCTTCTTTCTCAGCAACTAATGCTTTGTACTTCTTTGAACTCTCAACGCATGAGCTTAACAAAACAGCTACCAATGCGACCGATAAAATTGTTAATGTCTTTTTCATTGTGTTATAATTTTAGATTAGTCTTTGCTAACGTTATTAGTTTGTGCCAAAATCGTGCCAAACTGTCTTTTTTTATATGATTTTTTCTTTATTATTGATATTCAATGATTTACAATTTTCCTCACTCTCATTTTCCTCGAAAATTATTGTGGAAAATCGTGGAATTGCCTCACACTTTTCCACACTATCCCGTTTCAACACTGCAAATTTACGAAATTATTTGATACATAATGCATTATTTTTTATTTTTGCATAAATTTTTTTTCGTGAATCGTTCAATTTTAAAATTAGCCATACCAAACATAATCAGCAACATAACTATTCCGTTGCTCGGTTTGGTGGATATGATTCTGATGGGGCATCTCAGTTCTCCTATTTATATAGGTGCAATCGCCCTCGGAGGAACCATATTCAGCGTGTTATACTCGTTTTTCAGCTTCCTGCGCGCCGGAACCACCGGTTTTACCGCACAATCATACGGCGCAAAAGATTTTTCCGAAATAAGTTACTCGCTATACAGGTCAATTACTATTGCCATTTTTGCATCCCTATTAATATTATGCATACAGGAACCTATCGCCAGACTCAGTCTCGCCCTATTGGAAGGCAGCGACGACGTTAAAAATCTGGCAATCACATATTTCTTTGTAAGAATTTGGGCTGCACCGGCCAATATGCTGCTTTATTGCCTCAATGGCTGGTTCATCGGGATGCAAAATACAAAAATTCCGATGGCTATAGCCATAATAATCAACGTGTTAAACATTGCCTTCAGCATCATTTTTGTAGTTGTGCTGAAACAAGATGTGGTCGGAGTGGCATTAGGCACCGTCATCGCACAATATTGCGGACTCGCGACAGCACTGATTTTCCTTTTGATAAAATACAACAAATATCTTATTAGAATTGACATCCATAAATTATTGGATATTAACAAGTTAAAGAGGTTTTTCAGGGTCAACGGCGACTTGATGATAAGAAGCATCCTCTTGGTTTTAACTATAGCGTTTTTCACCAACCAATCCGCGAAACTTGGAGATAATATATTGAGTATCAATATGATACTTCTACAGTTTTTCTATATCTTCTCATATTTCACCGACGGTTTCGCATACGCCGGCGAGGCTTTGGTCGGGAAATTCATTGGTGCCCGCGACGAATCCAGCCTACGGAGCGTAGTAATGCACCTTTTCAAGTGGGGCGGCTTAATAAGCGTACCGTTTGCCATTCTTTATGCGCTCTTCCCCACCCCTTTCGTGAAAATGATTTCCGACAGCCCTTTGATTCTTGAACAAATTCCACCTTATTACATATATATGGTGCTCATCCCGGTAATCACTTTCGCCGCATTTTTGTGGGACGGCATTTATATCGGAGCAACAGCCTCAAAAGCAATCCGCAACACCATGATTATTTCATCTATACTGATTTTTCTGCCACTTTGGTATATCCTTGTCCCAATTTATGGCAACCACGGACTTTGGATCGCTTTCCTCGGATTCATGCTCGCAAGAGGCATCTCTATGACCTTATTTGCAAAGAAAAATATAATACAACTTCCTAACAATCAATAAGATGCATATTCTGTCAAAATCCACATACATCAAAGGCGAGCAATGCGAAAAGGCACTGTTTCTCTTCAAAAACAGACCGTTTTTACGAGATAAATTAAGTTTAGAGCAGCGTGCCAAATTCAAACGTGGCACCGACGTTGGCATCCTCGCGCAGCAGCTTTTCCTCGGTGGCATCAACATGACTCCAGGCTCACCGACACAGTTCGGCAAAAAAGCCGCAGAGACACTGAGAAATCTGGCAAATCCTGCTATCAACGTGATGTATGAAGCGGTTTTTCAGTACGACGACACTCTTATCATGCTCGACATCATTGTCCGCGACGGCGACAAATGGCGCGCAATCGAGGTGAAAAGCTCACTCAGCATTAGCCAAACATATATGAAAGACGCGGCTTTGCAATACTATGTCCTAAAAGGATGCCAAGTGCCTCTATCCGATATCCAGCTGATGTATATCAATGCCGATTATGTCAAAAACGGCGACTTGGATTTATCACAACTATTTGTGTTTCAATCTGTTAAAGATTATGCCGAGCAATATCAGGATGTGATTGCTAAAAACATAGCCCATTTCAAAGACATTATCAAACAGCCTCATTCACCAAAGATTCCTATTGGAAATCAATGCGACACACCATATCGCTGCGAGTTCCACGGCCACTGCTGGAAAAATGTCCCCAATGAAGCCGACAAACCTTACACCATTGATTATAAGCCACTTTATGAATTGTTGGGCGACAGAAGACAAACTACCGCTTATCTTAATCTGCTGTTTTATCGTCCTGCCGTGCCCCTTTACGATGGCGACAAGCCCTACACTGAATTCATCATCGGGTTTTCAATCCTTTCAAACAACGGCAACTTCGATAAAATTTACAATTGGGACTGTCTCGAAGACCTCTCAAAATGGCAAGATTGTCTCACGATTTTATCCGAGCAACTGTCCGGTTTCGAGCGCGTTGTATGTTTTGCCCCACAAAACATCACTGCGTCATTGCAAAAGTATAACCTATTGGAATCCAAAGAATTAAATTATAAAATCTTTAATTTACGGGAAGTTTTACAACAATCCGATTTTCATCACGAGAAGGTAAAAACAGATTTTTCTTTGAAAAATGTCTACGAAAGCATCTTTCCTGACAAGAATTTGTTTGAGCACAGTCGCATAATTTTAAACGCTCTCAGCGACAATATTATGGAAAGAAGCATGATTACCAGCGACTTGGAATTGGAGAACAAAGCATTGCGCGAGATATACCTTCATTTCGCCCATTAAATATCAAAAAAGTTATCAACATCTTATAAACAAACAATCATTATTCATAATTTTGTGGTATGAATAATGAAAGCGTAAAAAAATCGGGTTTTATCAGGTCACAAGCCGCTGCTGCAAATGCGGATGTGCTTAATATTCAAGGAAGAATACCACCTCAAGCAGTTGATTTGGAGGAGGTCGTTTTGGGTGCGCTCATGCTCGAAAAAGAAGCAGTGAACGCGGTGATTGACATTTTGTCGCCAGAGGTGTTTTATAAAGAGGCTCATCAGTTAATTTTTGCAGCCATCAAGGATTTGTTCACCAAGTCTGAGCCTGTCGATATCCTTACGGTTACCAATCATTTGAAATCGACCAGTGACCTTGAGGCTGTGGGCGGTCCATATTACATCTCGCAGCTCACCAACCGCGTCGTTTCTTCAGCAAATATTGAGTATCACTCAAGAATTATCTTGCAGAAATACATCCAGCGGCAGCTGATTCAGATCTCTTCTGAGACAATCAAGGACGCTTATGAGGACTCTGCTGATGTGTTTGATCTGCTCGACACTGCCGAAAACAAGCTGTTCCAGATCAGCGAGAACAACCTGCGTCGTAACTACGACCAGATGCCTGACCTGGTGAAACTCGCCATCGACGACATCGAGAAGGCAAAAAACGCCGGTTCTGCCCTACGTGGCGTGCCTTCAGGCTACACTGAGCTCGACCGCATCACACAAGGCTGGCAGAAATCCGACCTCATCATCCTCGCAGCACGTCCGAGTATGGGTAAGACAGCTTTCGCACTCAACATGGCACGCAACGCCGCTGTCGACTTCAACAAACCTATCGCTTTTTTCTCACTCGAAATGTCGTCTGTGCAGCTCGTCACTCGTCTGATTTCTTCGGAAACATCATTAACTGCTGACAAACTGCGTTCAGGACAACTCGCAGAATACGAGTGGCAGCAACTTAACACCAAAGTGTCGCCTCTTATCAATGCAAAGCTTTTCATAGACGACACTCCTCAGCTTTCGGTATTCGACCTCAGAGCCAAATGCCGCCGACTGAAGCAACAACACGACATTCAGATGATATTCATTGACTATCTCCAACTCATGACTGCCAAAACCGAGAAAAACGGCAACCGTGAGCAGGAAATCAGTAATATCTCTCGCTCGTTGAAGAGTCTGGCAAAGGAACTGAATGTCCCTGTTCTTGCGCTTTCTCAGCTTTCACGTAGTGTCGAATCGCGCCCAGGTTCCAAGAAACCTATCCTATCCGACCTCCGTGAATCCGGAGCTATCGAACAGGATGCTGATATGGTTATTTTCATCTATCGTCCTGAATATTATGGACTTAGCGAGGACGAAGACCATTCATCAACCAAAGGCAAAGCGGTCATCAACATAGCAAAACACCGTAACGGCAAACTCGGTGACGTGGAGTTGCGTTTCGTGGGACAATACGCGCGTTTCGAAGACCTCGAGCAAGACTACACAAAGAGTTTCGGCAATGATAACAATAATGCCGGCGGCAACGACCAACCGTCACAATTTGCTCCAAACGCCAACTTCAACACCCCGACAGAGCGCCGAATCGGCTCTAAAATGAACGATGACGTTCCATTTTAGTTTACCGTAAACAATAAACTACTTAACGATACGTGTTCCTGCGCTCGGGTTTCCGAGGCTTGTGGCGTCAGTGATGACTGCCTCATGACCTGTTTCCTCAACAAACTTGATGGCTGCGCGCATCTTTGGTGCCATCGAGCCCTCAGTGAACTGACCTTCTTCAAGATATTTCTTGGCTTCTGCAACGGTAATTCTACCGAGAGCCTGTTCGTTTTCCTTGCGGAAATTGATATAAGCCTGCGGAACATCTGTCAAGATGTAGAACTCATCCGCTTTGACTTGCACTGCTGCCAATGACGAAGCAAGGTCTTTGTCGATAACAGCCTCAACGCCAACATAGTAGCCTTCTTTCTCAATCACCGGAATACCACCGCCACCAACGGTCACTACGATATTCCCTCCTCTTGCAAGCTGTTCAACCAATTCTATGTTATTGATTTCCAATGGCTTTGGTGATGCCACGACTTTACGCCAGCCTCTGCCCTTAGGGTCTTCTTTGAAAATAGCGCCAGTGGTGGCGGCATATTCCTCTGCCTCTTCCTTCTCATAATATGGACCGACAGGCTTCGTAGGATTCTTGAACATCGGATCGTTGCCATCAACCAAAACACGCGTCACCAAAGTGACGATATTATGCTTAAATCCATGTTTCGAAAGCACTTTACGGAATCCAGTCTCAATGAGATAACCTATTGACCCTTGTGTCTCAGAAACACAAAAATCCATAGGCATAGCCTGCACTTCAAACATCTTGGCACCAGCCTCATGCTGAAGCATCACATTGCCGACTTGCGGACCGTTACCGTGACCGATAATCAGATTATCACCGTTTTTTATGAAGCTCATCAATGCCTCACAAGTGTCAGCAACATTGTCAATCTGTTCTTTATAAGTTCCTTTTTGATTGCTTCTCAACAAAGCGTTACCGCCGAGAGCTACAACAACTAATTTACTCATGTCTGTATCTATTATTAATTTTTCTTCTTATATTTGACTGAATATCCTGATTGCGAAAGTGTAAGCTCATTATCTGTCACTTTTTCAATGATAAGAGTGTCGGTAAATTGTCCTTTTATCGAACCGGTATTCTCGCCCTTCAAAATCAGCATATCGTCTTTCTTTTCCCATGATTTGAAAGTCACAAAATCTATGTTGACATCTTCAGCGCTGCCGTCTTTATACAAAACGAAGCCCTGTTCCTGAGTATAACTTGTACTCGGCTGCACCCATGTTCCGACAAGGGGATTGGTGCATGAAACCATCATGAACGAAAGTGCTAAAGCACTGAATAACAATACTTTTCTCATATCAAATAAACTATCTTGCTATCATTCCAACACCGAGCATCACGAAAAGGACGCCCATCCACCTGACTACTGGAACTGCTTCTCCAAGGAATATCATCGCCAGAAGGATTGTAAAGATGTAACTTATACTTGTAAGTGGGTAAACCAATGACAATGAAAAACTTTTAAGCATAAACATGTAAATAACCATCGCGATGATATAAAGAAGCAACGACAAGCCGAGCTGCCAGTTCAGGAAACTCCTTAAAAAAGCCCACGACATGCTGTAATCTGCTACCTTGTCCATGCCAACTTTCATGAAAAATTGGGCGACAGCAAGGAATGCCGATTGTATTATCGCTGTGATTATCAGTTTAAACATAAAAAATTTTTTGCAAAGTTACTACTTTTTTCAATGCAAATAGTAATCTTTTAAAAAGTCTTTGTATTCTTTTGTGAAAGAATGATCCGGATGCCTTAACACGAAAGTCTCTGTTTTAATACTATTAACTTGATTTACAACAAGTTGCATATTGATTCGATTTGGTTCTTTGCCTTCAATCGGGACAATTAATAATTCTTTTTCAAGATAAAAACCTTGATTTTCAGCATCTTTCAGAAATGTCTTCGATTCTATGGCTGGCAGCACCAAAGAAAACCTACCTTCCGGCTTCATTATTTTTTTTACAGAAGAAAGCAAATCATTGTAACTCAATGTATTGGTATGACGAGCCAAACCTTTTTTCGCCTTTTCAGGAATGTTGTCACCGAAATAAAACGGAGGATTTGACACCACCAAATCATACTTTTTCTCACATATTTCAGCGTAATGCTTAATGTCGTCATGAATGGCTGAAAGTCGTGAATTCCACGCTGAATTGCTGAAATTTTGCGCCGCTTCCTCGTAAGAATCGTTATCGATTTCCACTGCATCGGCACTTTTTATGCCTTTTTGCGCCAGCATCAGGGGAATCAAGCCACAGCCTGTACCAATATCTATAACATCATCATTATCAGACACTTCCGTCCAACGGGCAAGCAAAATGGCATCCGTCCCGATTTTCATGGTCGAGCGATGATGAAAAAGACCAAATTTTTTGAAGAAAAACGGACGACAATCCATAAATCACATATTGAGATACATGTCTATCAATCCTTCCGGAGTCTTGACGGTCAATGTTTTAGCTTTTTTATCGACCTTCTGAATAATGTCGTCGTGAATTGGAATCAAAATCTCCTTCCCATCCTTCATCACTTGAATCACAGCCTGTGTCGGATACTCCAAAACATCGGAAATCGCCCCTATTTCGCCCTTAAGCGCATCTATCATCTTAAAACCTACAATTTCTTTGAAATAAAAATCATCTTCATCGAGTTCAGGCATAAGTTCATTAGGTAAAAAAACAGCCTTTCCCATAAAAGCGACAGCCTGTTCCACCTTTTTCACATCCTGAAGCTGCACAATCATCCTATCGCCATTAATCTTTTGATTTTCAATAAAATAAGGAATAAGATTGCCTCTATCTTCAATCAAAAAGTATCTCAAATCTTTGAAATCAACAGGATTTGCCACATCGAGCTTGACGGTCAGTTCGCCTTTCAAACCGTGTGTTTTCGTAATCTTACCAAAGAAAAAGCAGTCGTCTTTTGTCATAATTATATTTTTTGCAAAGATAAGCATTTTTAAGTTATCTTTGCACGATGTAAATTTTAAAAAAACATGACATTACATACATTGTATCTTATTCTGCAGCAGACACTTATCATCACCGCATTCGTCATCGGCCTGATGATTATCATTGAATACATCAACGTGAAAACCGACGGATTATGGTCAAAACGGCTACAGGCGTCGCCATGGGTGCAGATATTAATAGGTGCTCTGATGGGTGTTATTCCGGGATGTCTTGGCACCTACACCATAGTGTCGCTGTATGTCCATCGTGTCGTGAACTTTCCCGCTCTGATGGCTGCGTTGATAGCTACTGCAGGCGACGAGGCGTTTTTCATGTTCTCGCTCTTCCCCGGCGACGCATTGAAAATCACCGTTATATTATTCGTAGCAGCAATAGTCATAGGCGGCATCCTCCAACTGACGATGAAAAACAAATTCATCGGACTGTCGGAGATGTCATTCCCTCTGCACGACGAGCCAGAATGCCATCATCACCATCACGAGCATACGGTCAGAAAGAATTTCAAGAATTTCACTTTTGTGAGAGCCTTACTTATCGCGATGTGCGTCATGGTTTTAGGACTGATTTTGAGCGGCGTCATCAACGGAGAGCACCAGCTCAACATACTGATGGGCGGACAAAGCGAAGAGATGGCGATAGAGTCGTTTGAAGGCGATCATCATCACGAAGTCGTTGATTATCATAATCATGAGCATTTTGATTGTGACGAGCACCATCATCACGAAGGGCATCATCACAATCATGAGGGCGAGGCCGACTGGATACGTTACACACTCCTCGCGATGTTCTCGATAATCCTTGTGATTGTCATTGTCGCCAAGGAGCATTTCCTCGAAGAGCACATCTGGGAACATGTCATCAAGGTACATCTCCCGAAGGTCTTTCTCTGGACTTTAGGTGTTATGATAGCCTTGACGGTCATCAACTATTTCGTTGATATTCAAGGCGTTGTAACTAAAAACCCATATATCGTATTATTAATTGCGATTTTAATCGGAATCATTCCACAGTCAGGTCCGCATTTGATTTTCGTGTTGTTGTTTGCCAACGGCACATTGCCATTGAGCATCTTGTTAGCCAGTTCGATAGTTCAGGACGGACATGGGGCATTGCCGTTGCTTGCCGAGTCACGCCGGGCCTTCGTCCTCTCAAAGGGCATTAAGATTGTGTTGGGATTAGCTGTAGGAATCGCGGGGCTTCTAATCGGATTTTAAGATAAAAGTTAAAAGTTAAAAGATAAATAAAAGCGCGAAGTAACCATGAAGGTCGCTTCGCGCTCTCTAAACTCTAAACTCTCAACTCTCAACTTTTAAAGAACATCAATGTTCTTCGAAATCTTCATTTCTTGTTTAGTCTTCTTTGGCAGTACTACGGTCAGGATACCGTGTTCGACTTTTGCGGAGATCTTATCAGTTTCCACGTCATCAGGCAAAGTGTAGTTCTGTTCGTAGTTGGTGTACGAGAACTCACGACGCAGATAGTGGTGTTTGTGATCTTCGTCTTTATGTTCTGTCTTATTCTCGATGGCGATGTTCAGATTACCGTCCTCGTTGATGTTCACGCGGCAGAACTCTTTTCTGATGCCTGGTGCTGCGAGCTCCATTGTGTAGGCCTTATCGTCCTCTTTCACGTTGACTGCCGGTGCTGTTGTGTTGGCACGAGGCATTAAATCACTGTCGAAGAATTCGTCAAATACTGTTGGGAACCAACTGTTTTTAAATACTGGTAACATAATTTATACCTCCATAATTTTTGTTAAACAATCTTTTTTCGCCTCAGCTTTCGCATCGGCTTTCGACAGGAATATATTCAAATAATGTGCCAGAGGGTTGTTTCGGACAAAATGACGCATTCGATGACATTTTGACATGTTAAATATTATTTTAGACAGGATTTACAAGATTAACAGGATAAAGGACCACCCTAACATTATCTTGTAAATCCTGTCAATCCTGTCTAAAAAAACTTGCAAATCCTGTCAATCCTGTCTAAAAAAACTTGCAAATCCTGTCAATCCTGCCTATAAAAATCTTGTAAATCCTGTAAATCCTGTCTATAAAAATCTTGTAAATCCTGTAAATCCTGTCTAAAAAAACTTGCAAATCCTGTCAATCCTGCCTATAAAAATCTTGTAAATCCTGTAAATCCTGTCTATAAAAATCTTGTAAATCCCGTCAAAAAAAGACCCCAGACTAGAACGTCTGAGGTCTAAATCGCGGAGAGAAAGGGATTCGAACCCTTGGAACGCGAAAGCGTTCAACGGTTTTCGAGACCGCCCCATTCGACCACTCTGGCATCTCTCCCAAACCTTTTTACAAAATAAAAGCAACCCTTCAGAGTTGCTTTCTCAGCGGAGACAGAGGGATTCGAACCCCCGATACATTTCTGTATAACGGTTTTCAAGACCGCCGCGATCGACCGCTCTGCCATATCTCCGCTGCAAAAATACAAAAGTTTTTAATGCAACAACATTTTTTTGAAAAATTTTTTAATTTTCTCGAAAAAATGCCCTATCTTTGTTCCCGCTTATGAAGCTGTTTTATCGACATATTGTTTTTATTTCATTGTTACTCACAGCATTATGCTTTGATGCTTGTAACAAAAAATCCATACCTACAGAGATTATGGACTTTAAAAACAGTTATGAAAACACCGACGAGCATGTCGAAAAATTGGCTAAAATCGCCGACAGCTGTTCCGATTTTTACGCCAACAACCCCATTTTTCTTGAAAAAAAGTCACAAATTTTCTTCCAAAAAGGCAGAAAAGAGCACAAAAAATCTGATTATCTTAATGCCGCAAAAGCTTTTATTGAGTCATACGATTCACAAAAAGCCCTTATCTCTTTGAAAAAAGAAACCGACAACGACGATTTTCATTATCTCGGACAGATTCTCGACAATATTGGCGACGTCTACTCCGATGTCAACAGCTTGAAACCAGCCTCCTATTTTTACGACCAGGCACTTTTACAGTTCGAAAACGCCAGTCGCCAACATGAAGTCATAGACATGCTGTTAAAAATAGGTGACCTGTATCTGCACAACCATATATCAAACATTGCGCTTCTCAACTATGAGACTGCCGAAGAGAAGAAAAACCTTACTGAAGAACAATATGACCTCATACAAATTAAAAAAGGAATAGCTTTATACGACATTTCAGATATAAATTCAGCCGATTCCATATATGGAAGAATGTGGACAAAATCGCTGCATCTAATTGAGTTTCAGTATTTTACAGCATGCCATTTTTATTACAACAACAAATTTGACACTGCTCTACCCTATTTGCTGAAATGTTTTGAAGATGGCGACAAAAAAATCAAAGTGGAAGCTGCCGAAATGCTCGCAAGCATCTACTTCTCACTCAACCAACACGACAAAGAACTATTCTACGCTCAATATCAGGCAAAAGCACAATCGGCAGAAGCACGCCTCACACCTGTTAAAATGGAACTCGACAACATTTACGAGAAATTTGTCGTTGACAATAGCCCGAACAAATCAACTAAATCCAACAGTTTCAATATTTTAATATGGATTCTGATTGCGGTTATCGTTCTATTAATAGTAGGTGTAATAGTGTTTCGCAAACCTGCTGAAACAACCGTTGAGACCCCCAAACGCACCCATGAAGAAGATTGTGAACTATTTGTAAACTCCAAGATTTACAAGGACATCAAAGCCTCTCTTGAAGGCAAAGAGATTTTGACAAAAACAGTTGGCGACTATCCTCGACTCGCATTGACAAAAGTCAAATTGGTAACACTCACCACCACTTTTAACGAGTCATTCCCCAATTTAATACATTCATTATCAAACACTTACCCAGCACTAACTCCCGCTGATATCAGATTTATCATTTTAAGCTTCATGGGCTTCTCAAACCTTGAAATCGCAGTATTGCTCAAGCAAACATATAGTTCTGCCAACAAACGAGGCAACCGCATTGAGAATATTTTAGGCACTCAACAAGAATTAAATCATTTTATTCCAGGCTTTTTGAGCACCTTCAAGTACTAAAATCAACACATCGTAATCATCTGTAAATCAGATAATTACAAAGATTTCTTCCACATTTTTCCACAAAAAACACCTCCAAAATCCTTGACAAAATTTTTTTATGGCAGTATTTTTGCACTCGAAACAAAATTATGTGCATCATGAAAAAGTTATTTTTTATCAGCTTAATGGTAATGCTTGGTATAACGGTTTGCGCCCAGCAGAAAAAATCATTGAACGCTTACATATCGTATGCGGTATTCGACACTCCTGGAGAAAATTCGAAACCATACGTTGAGACTTATATTACATTTGATAAAAGCAGTCTCGTTTATGTAAAAAATGAGGATGGACAGTATACTGCCACAGTCAATGTCACCGTGATGTTCAAGCAATGGGAATCGGTTGAGAACTTTGGAAAATATTCATTGTCAAGCCCTATGGTCGCTGATACAACCGGAATTACCGGATTTTTCATGGACATGCAACGCTATTCTCTTGATAACGGCACTTATACTTTAGAGGTGATTCTTGAAGATGCCAATAACAAAAGCGACAAACCGTTTAAGGCAATCGACCAGCTGCTTGTCGATTTTCCTGAAACATTCTGTATATCAAGCATTCTGAGCCTTGAAAGCTTCACAAAAGCCGAAACAGAAAACAACACAACAAAAAACGGGTACGACATCATCCCTATGGTTCTACCGTACTACCCGGAAACGCTCAACAAGCTGACATTCTACGCCGAGATTTACAATGCAAAGAAACAACTCGGAGAAGGTGAAAAATATCTGCTCAACACATATATCTGCGCTTTTGAAAATAACACGGTGTTAAACAACTTCTATTTCACCAAACGAATGACTGCCAAGGATATAGATGTCATAATCAACAACATAGACATCACAAATCTTCCTACTGGCAATTATTATCTCGTACTCGAAGCGCGCGACAGAAACAACGAAATCATCGGTTTGAACCGCTATTTCTTCCAGAGAAGCAATCCTTATTACCAGATTGACAACACAATGCTCGCCACCATCAATACCGACGAGGTATTTAGCGGCAAAATCAACAATCTCGACACAATTCGTGAATATATCAAGATGCTCTCACCTATCTCGACATTGGTTGAGAAAGACTATGCCTACGAGCTTATAAAAGGTAATGACATCAAAACGATGCAGCAGTACTTCTACACATTCTGGTCAAGCAGAAACAAGATGGAACCAAAGCAGGCATGGCTCGACTATTACGTTCAGGTCCTAAGAGTTAATGCTTCATTCAACAGCGTCAACAGTAAAGGTTATGACACCGACAGAGGCATAGTGTTCTTGAAATATGGAGCTCCCGACAGAATAGTCCAGAGTTACAACGAGCCGGGCGCCTACCCTTATGAGATCTGGCATTATTATGTCCTTGGCGCCAGCCAGCGTAACAAGAAATTCGTATTCATGACACGTGATATCGTAACCAACGATTTCCAGCTCATCCACTCTGACGCCGTAGGTGAGGTGAGCAACTTCAGATGGCCTACAGAAATCTACCAGAGAACATACGGCTCATATACTGATTATGGCGTAGATGGAGTAGCCCATCCAAACTCATACGGCGACAAAGCTGTTGATTATTACGAAAATCCACGATAACATACCACACATACTTTGTTTCGATAATGGGGCTTGGTGAAAATCGAGCTCCTTATCTTTTACCCACCCCCGTCATTTCTCCACTGCACCTATCGGCTTCGGTCGAAATGACAATAAAGCTTGTTTCTCTTTCCATGAAAAATAAATCTTCGTATTAATAATTTTTGTATTTTTGCAGGAATGAAAAAAATTGCGGTAGTCATATTGAACTATAACGGTAAGAAGTTCCTTGAGAAGTTCCTCCCGACAGTCATCGAGCACAGCTCCGATGTGGCTGACATTATCGTTGCCGACAATGCATCCACCGACGACTCCGTAGCTTTCATGAAGTCCGTTTTCCCAGACATCAGATTGATAATCAACGACAACAACGACGGCTTTTCAACCGGTTACAACCTCGCATTGCGTCAAGTTGAAGCAAAATATTACTGCTTGTTAAACTCAGACATTGAAGTAACCCCACACTGGATTGAGCCTATTGTTGAGTTGATGGACAGCGATGACACTATCGCTGCATGCCAGCCAAAGATTCTCTCGTATTACGATAAGGAGAAGTTCGAATATGCTGGCGCAGGTGGCGGTTTCATCGACAAATACGGCTATCCTTTCTGCCGCGGCAGAGTTTTCCAGCATCTGGAAACCGATAACGGGCAATATGATGATATTAAAGAAGTCTTTTGGGCAACTGGAGCCTGCATGTTTGTGAGATCCTACGTTTACCACAAATTTGGCGGCTTGGACGACAGTTTCTTCGCACACATGGAGGAAATAGATTTCTGCTGGCGCGTGAAAAACATGGATTACAAAGTGATGTATTGCCCACAATCAAAGGTATATCATATCGGCGGAGGCACACTGCCAAAGAGCTCGGCGAGAAAGACATATCTCAACTTCAGGAACAACTTGTCGCTACTGATTAAAAACCTTCCGAAAGGCGCAGTGTTTCCAACCATTTCCTACAGAATCCTATTGGATTGGGTGGCTGGATTAAAGTTCCTTTTCGATGGCAGTTTCGCTGATTTATGGGCAGTAACAAGAGCACATTTCAGTTTTTACAGGCACATCCCGTCACTAAGAAAAAAAAGAAACGCGCTACCACACAAGCACGTTTCACAAGTGTATCAGAAAAATATCGTTTTCAAGCACTTCCTAGAAAAAAAGAAGCTTTACACCGAACTGAATGGGAAAGACTTCTCTTAATTATATGACAAAAGGAATTCTACAGCTTCAGCATAGCCTTCCAAACCATGGCCGACAATAGATTTTACAGCTGCTTCGGCAGTGTATGAGTGATGCCGATACTCTTCCCTCTCATAAATATTCGAAATATGGACCTCCACAACAGGAATTCTGATAGCTCTAACCGTGTCGGCCAAAGCTATTGATGTGTGTGAATAGCCACCTGGATTAAACACCACACCATCGAATCTACCCATCGCCTCCTGCAGTTTGTCAATTAAAACGCCTTCATGATTCGACTGAAATGTTTCAATAATACAATCTGGAAAACGTTTTTTAACAATCTCAAAAAAATCGCCAAGTGATTGATTACCATATATTTCAGGCTCACGCTTGCCGATAAGATTAAGATTCGGACCGTTTAAAATCAATATCTTCATAATCATTATTTGTCTTTTTTTAAAAAACGAATAAACTCACCTATAATTATGACCGGGCTGGTTCCGATGAAACATATTAGCCAGTCTTGCCATTTGAGAGGTTCAACGCTGAACATCTCGCCACCAAAAGTGATTATGGCGAACTGTCCGACTAGTATTATCAGCAATGCGAGTTCAAAACCACCCAAGGTCTTATTATTATGGAAAGCTGATTTTCCTGTATGATAGGCTTTGGCATTGAAAAGATTCCAGAACTGCATAAACACGAATATCGTGAACGTCAACGAATGTTCGTAGGTTGTAAAATTTTTTTCGCCGACAATATTGAAATTGAAGAAGTTTGACAGATAATCTTTGATTGAAAACTCAGTCAGGGAGTTGATCTCAACATGTTTGAAATACTGGACAAATCCAAGTAAAACCAGCACAAAAGCCACTCCCACGATGATGATTGATTTTATCATCGGCTTTGTCAGGATGTGTGCGTCTTTTGAGCGTGGTTTCTCCTCCATCACTGTTTCTGACGGTGGCAATGATGCCAAGGCCAGCGCTGCAAAGGTATCCATTATCAAGTTAACCCAAAGCATCTGGGTTACGGTAAGGACCGCATCGGTGCCCAGCAATGCGCCGAGCATCACGACGAGACATGCTGCCACGTTGATAGTCATCTGGAACATCACAAAGCGTTGAATATTGAGATAAAGTGATCGTCCCCACATCACTGCGCGGACTATGCTTCTGAAAGAATTGTCGAGGATTGTGATGTCGGAGGCTTCTTTTGCCACCGTTGTGCCATCGCCCATGGAGAGTCCCACTTGAGCCGCTTTCAATGCTGGAGCGTCATTGGTGCCGTCGCCGGTGACAGCCACCACCTCGCCGTAAGCCTGCTGCAGACGCACCAAGCGTTCCTTGTCCATCGGTCTGGCACGCGACATAATCTTTATTAACGGAATGCGGCGTTTTGCCTCCTCGTCGGAAAGGGCCTCAAAATCCTTGCCGGAGATGTGGTTGAAATCTTTTTGATCGGTCTCTCTCCACAATCCAAGCTGACGACCGATCTCAATAGCGGTGCCCGGGGTGTCGCCAGTCACTATTTTAACGTCAATGCCTGCTTTGAGGCAGTTTGCCACAGCATCTGCCACATCAGGACGTATAGGGTCGGCAATGGCCGCAGCTGCAACAAATATAAGATTATCAGCAATGAGATTATCCGTCTTCGGGTCGAACGACTGCTCGTTGGGGTCGGCTTCCTTGTATGCCATAGCAAGAGTCCTCATCGCCTTATCATTATATGCACTTAATTGATTTACAACGGTTTTTCGATATGGCTCAATATCAACGACACCATCTTTTGTGGCGATTCTGTTACAATGCGCAAGAATAATTTCCGGAGCACCTTTCACATAAAACATCGGCTTGTTGAATGTCTTAGATTCAACAATTGTAGCCATAAACTTATATTTGGTGGAGAAAGGCACCTGATAAAGCAACTGCATGTCTTCCCTATAATCATAATAGTTAACTCCTTGATTATAAAGCCATAACAGAAGTGCACCTTCAGTAGGATTGCCTATAGCCTTAACTTTTTCTTTATCAGTAAAATCAAGAAAAGCGGTTGTATTGACTGAGATACATTCTTTTAAAACGTCATTACATCCGTTATATGACAGTATGTCGTTGACACTCATCTGGTTTTGTGTCAACGTGCCTGTTTTGTCGGTACATATGACCGTAGCAGCGCCCATAGTCTCACAAGCGTGCATTTTTCTAACTAAGTTGTTGGTAATCAACATCCTGCGCATACTCAAGGCAAGACTTAAAGTGACGCTCATAGGTAGTCCTTCCGGGACAGCCACCACAATAATTGCGACAGCAATCATCAATGTATTCAATGCATATTGTGCGAATCTGAGCCAATCGATGCCGTCGCCGATTCCGTCAATATGAATAAAATACATAATTAAACGTGTCAGGAATATTGATGCAGCGATTATATAGCTCGCATAGCAAATCACTTGTCCGAGTTTGTCGAGTTGGATATTTAAAGGTGTTTTGACATTGTTGTCAATCTGAGAGCCTTTGTAAACCTTGCCCCATTCGGTGGCGTCGCCTACTCTTTCTATTTGCACGATGCCATGGCCATCAATAACTTTGCTGCCTCGCATAACCCAATTTGAGGGATATGTGGCCTCGTGGTTGAATTCTTTCTCGTCGATGGTCTTTCGAGCCATCGGTTCACCTGTAAGGTCTGATTCATTGACTTGCAAAGAAAAAGCGTCCAGTAAAACACCGTCAGCCGGCACCTCATCGCCTGTTTCTATAATGACAATGTCACCGACGACTATCTCGCGCCGTTGGATGAGTGTGACATTGCCGTCGCGAATAACTTTCACGGTTTCCTCATCATTAACCTGATTGAGGATGTCGAATTTTTTATTGGCGTTGACTTCGAAGATGAATCCGACGCATGTCGCCAACATAATAGCAAAAAAGATTCCAAGTGGCTCAAACAAAACACTATAGCCTTCATCGGTAGTAAAATATTGATATACAGACACTCCGATGGATAGTGCGAGGGCAATTAGCAGGATCTGAATAATTGAATCCTTGAATTTGCCCATAAACTGATGGAATATCGACTCCTTTTGTGGAGGCGTAAGAACATTAAAGCCGTGCAAAGCACGGCTTTGTTCTACTTGTTTCTTATCAAGTCCTTGATACTTCATTATTAGTTATTTCCGTATTCTTCCAAGGCTTTATAAAAATCATTCTTGTACTGTTCCTGTTTGAAGTCAATCTTCAATTCAGTGTCAGCGCTCATTGTCTCAACGACTGTATTCAGAACATCTTCTCCTGAATATTCGATGCAGACATAAACAGCAATCTTACCTGGGGTGAGCTTGCTTGGCTGAGCGTCCCAGCATGTCACAGGGGTGTTTTTAAGTTTACCTTTGACAACACCAATTGACTGGATTGTACCTTTAGCGATGTTTTTCACGTTATCGCCATCACGATGCTGCTGTGTGAACTGGTCGACTGATCTTTGAACGACAGACTCGATCATAGCCTGGATACCGTCACGTGCATTCTGCTCTGCAAAAATACGTGCTGACTGAATGTCATATTCGCTTTCAGCGATAGTCTGTGCCAGATACTTGAAATTGCCTTTTGATGCTGTGCAGTCAGGGCATGGCAGTTCTGAAGGCTGATTCTGTGGTTTCTGAGCAACTTCCTTGCTTGAGCCGCAAGAAACGACGAGTAAAGAAATCAAAGCGATTCCCAAAAGTAAATTGATTTTTTTCATGATAATTAAATTTTAGTTAATAAAAACATTTATTTCACATTAAAAAAAGCTTTCTCTTTGACAAATTTTGAGCCAAATCTGAAACGCACCTCCACGTAATTGTCATCCTGGCCGTAGCAATAGTCGGAATTGTAGTTGACAACCATGTTGTCACCAACGTTTTTCACAACAAATTGTGTGGCGCAATTCGATGACACACGCGGTTTTTGCGATGTTGTAATGGTTTTTCCGCTGTACACCAACTTGACAGTAAGTTTTCCGGTCGTATTGTCGACAATATCAATGATTATATTGTCATAAACACCAATATATCTGTTGATAAGACCTTCAACTGTGAAATATCTCGAATCATCTGTCCCGAGTTCTTTTGAGAGAGCGCCAAGTGCTGTTATGGCATCATCAACCTGCTCAACGGTTTCGATATTGTCCAATCCGTCTTCATAACCGGCGATTTTGTCATCAAGTTCTTTCTCGTGTTTCTCGTAAGCTGTAACGAGTTCAACCAGATCGAAACGTGAAAATGGGTATTTCACATACAGATTATAATATTTTTCTCCAGTTTTTTTGTTCTGGAAAAGTTCCTGATAGGTCTCAGCTTTTGTGATGCTAACACCTTGAATTGCAGGCATTTTGGCAATTTTTGATGTTGACTCTATCGACATTGTGGCGTTGGTGCTTGCATTGGTGCCTTCAACAGTCTTTTGAGTGTAAGAATTAACTGTACGTGTCACGTTAGTTGCCACAGACGAAGCTATATCAGCGCGGACTTTCTGCATGGCGTCAGCCTTAGCCTCTTCAAGTGTTGGCTTATCTGACTGTACAATGATAAAGTCTTGCACACTGCCCTTCCCCACCCATTCCGGTTTGGGGCCACTTTTTTCCACGAGTTTGAATCCTTTCTTCTGAGCGCATGCAAAGAGAGGAAGCATCGTCGCTAAAGCTATTATCAATAATTTTCTCATTTTTAATAATTTTAATTACTCAAAAATCCATGATACGTTAGGCTCGGTGTTCTCTTCTGAAGATTCCACCTCGTCAATAGCCTTGTAATATTCAACAGCTCTCTTCTTACCTACATTGATGAGTTTCTTCAATTTAGGATCACGTGCCTTAATTGATTTGATGGCTTTGGAGACAGCCTTGTTATCGTTGTCATCCATAGCTTTTTTGGTAATCATTTCCTGAGCGAGGATAACCTTATTGACATTGTCAACGAAATAGAAAGACACTTCAACTTCTGCCATACATTGAGGCGGTATCGATGTCGTCACATTTTTCGACAGAATTGTGACTGATGTCACGATAAGGAAGCGGCTGTTGTCTGTTGTTGAACCGAGTCCATTAAGTGTAACTGCCTGATTTACATTATTATAAAGTATTGTAAGGGCGTCACCGTTAATTTCATTGTTTTTAGGCATTAGCACGCGTACAGGAATCATCTGCTCAAATGTCATCTCATTTTGGGCGCAGAGCAGCCCTGAAATTGCGCAAATCACTGCCAGCATTAAGAATTTAATCTTTTTCATATCATTCAATTTTAATTACAGAACCAGCCATACTTCACTTGGACCACGCATATAAATCGTGCCATCGATATTATAGTTGTTTCTCAAATATGTTTGCAAACCTTGTAAATAATCTTGAGTATCAACGCGTTGGATTGCTCCACGGCGACCTGTTTTTGTCAATGGAATCATCACCTGATTGAATGTCAAGACGTTAGGTGTGATAACTCTTGTAGGATTGTTGTCAACGGTATTATCTTGCAGCCAATAGTAGATGATGTCGCCGAGGGTTGTCTGTTCGCCTTCGAAAGCGAAGGTGGTTCTCAGGAAGTCATAGTCAGAATTATCGGTTCTCTTGATTTTAACGGTAATCTGACGGCCGTTGTTTGACATGTCAACGAACTCATCCTGGAGTTTTTTGCAGAATGCATCCATGTGGTTAAGCACTGCCTCTTCCAGCAAAGTGTTGATTGTTGCCGAGTTAGATGGTTTCCCATCGCCATGAGCGTGTGCTATTTCTCGTGCGTTTGCGCTCACATCCACAGCTCTCATATTGAATGAGACGTAGCGTCCCATGCCCTTTTCCATCACTTCGAAGTCAAGGTCAACGATGAAATCGACGTTTGCAGTACGTTTGATGCGGTCGATTGGCGATTCGGCGATAGCGCCGTCAAGTCCGTAGTCGTCGCCTATTAAAGAATTCTCCTGGTCTTCCTGTTTCAAGCTCTTCAGAAGGAATTCAAGACTTTGTACTTCAAAGCCTTTGTTCTTGAAAATCTCGTTGAGTGAAGCTATCACGAGACGTAGGTCGCGGCTGTCTTCTCTACCAAAGATATCGTAGTTGACGATGGTCTGGACGTTGCCGTTCTCGTCTTTCCATTTCTGGACATAACCCATCTCGTTGCAATACACGTCGGAAGGCACCACCATAAGCATCGGTTTTGCATATTTACCGGCATCGGTGTTTTTGATTTTCTCAGCATAGCCTTTGTCCTGCATGTATTTCGTAAGTTCATCGTAAAGCACTTGAACATCAACGGAAACGGTATAGACCTTACCGTTTTTCACTGATTGTGGGTTGCCGGTCTTGTTGATGAAACGATGATATTGTCCGCCTGGGTCTTTTTTGGTTGGTAGTGCCAGGAAACTCTCGAAAAACCCGATGTTATTCTCAGCTGTGGAGTAAGACACGATAGCTGGAGTTGCTTTTGTGTTGCCTGATGCAGTGATTCCGCGGAAAAGGCATGCGGCCACAGCGTCACGCTTGGCCATCTCGACGCCTTCTGTAGCATCTTTGGCTGTTGTGGTCACAGTGAACACTTTTGTGCCATCCTGACCGACTCCGATGTATTGAACCTCGTACTGTTGGTCAAGGATTGAGCGTTTTTCGTTGTTTTTCTGCGCAAACATGGTGCTTGCCATCATAAGCAAAGCGACCATTGGCATCATTTTTAGTCTTAAACTTTTCATATTGAAAATATTAACATGCAAAAATACAATTTTTTTATTCCCAAATACATTATTTCCAATTAATTGGGACATTTCTCATCTCTATCTTGCAATCGCCGATGTCGAATTTCATCACAGGCATGATTTGCGTTTTCGCCGGATTGATTTTTTCAGGCACATCGATAGTTGTCTTAATAGGGATATCTGTCAAAGCGTTGTAATCTGTTGACGACCAGCTTCTTGCGTGTTCGTTACCCTCGCAGTCGTATGCAAGGAAATGTCCGCCCACATACATGTGCTTGTTGACATCATGGTTGGTGAATTTTATGGTCAGTTTCACCAGTTGGCTTGATTTACTGCCGATGAGGGAAACGAATTCAACATCGAGCCATTCGTCGCATGGGTTTGAAATTGTCAACTCGCTTGCCGGTGCCTGTGCTGATTTCTGTTTAGGTTCGGCTTTAGGAGTTGCAGGTTCTTCCTTCACTTCCTGTTCGGCATTTTTCTTGCGGTTGATTTTCTTCTCTCTCTTTGTAGTATTGTCTCTTGCCTTAAGAGTCTGCTGCTCAAATGGGTCATTTGACTGTGCAAATACTATCTCCGGCATTGCCGAGAGGAACATCATTGTGATGATAAAATAGATAAACTTCTTCATATTCAATGATTTTAATTTAACATATTATTTTTCTTTATCAATTTTCTTCCATATTATTGGTACGTTTCTCATTTCTATGTTGCAGTCGCCGATATCGAATGATATCACTGCCATTTTTTTCACTTTTTTAGGCAGCACTTTGCCTGGAATATCTATTGAGAAATCCACTTTTTTGTCAGTCTTTGCCGTATATTCACTTGTTCTGTTTCCGCTATGTTCATTCCCTTCTGTGTCATAAGCCACAAGGTGTCCGCCGACACGAATATCCTTGTTCACATCTCTGTTAATGAGCCTGCAGTTCAGCACCAGAGTTTGTTCTTCCTTGTCGCCAATGAGGGAAATGAGTTTGAAATCAAGATTTTCACCTTCGCAAGGGTTGCTTATTTGAATATCCTTATTTGAATATTTTATTTTCTGATGAATTGCACTGCATGATACCGTCAGCATAGCGACCATCGCAAATCCTAAAAGTAAAAACAATCTTCTCATATTACTTATTTTACATCAATCAGTTACAAAATCAGCCACGCTTCGCCCGGGCCTCTCATATAAATTGTACTTTCAATACTGTAATTATTGCTTAAAAACTCTTGAAGCTGTGTCACGAATTCATTTGAGTCGAGGCGACGGACGGCACCTTTTCTGTTTTTCGTTATCATCGGAATCATCACCTGATTGAATGTCAGCACGTTAGGTGTGATATTTCGTGTCGGGTTGTTGTCGATGGTATTGTCTTGCAACCAATAGTAGATGATGTCGCACAGTTTTTCTGTTTTACCGTCGAATTGGAATTTCGATTTCTGGAAATCGTAGTCAGAGTTGTCTGTCTTTTTGATTTTCACGGTGATACGATGTCCGTCAGTCTCCATTTTTTGATATTGGCTCTGCATTTTGTCACAGAAATCATCCACATAATTAATCACTGCTTCTTCAAGTAGTGTGTTTACTGTCGCCACTCTTGACGGTCTTCCGTCGCCGTAAGCATGAGCTATCTCGTATGCATTGGAGCATGGGTCGACGGCCCGCATATTGAAAGCGACATAACGGTAGTCATCCACCTCGTAGAGTGCGAAATCGAGGTCGACGATAAAATCGACGTTGGCGGTACGTTTTATACGGTCGAGTGGCGACTCCTTAACGGTTCCCGAAAGTCCGTAATCATCGCCGATAAAGGCGTTTTCGTCATTTTCCTGGTTAAGGCTCTTCAGCAGGAATTCAAGGCTTATCGTCTCAAATCCGCGAGAGGCGAAAATCTCGTTAAGCGACGATATTACAAGACGCAGATCGCGGCTGTCTTCTCTACCAAAAATATTGTAATCGGGGATGACCTGGACTTTGCCGGTTTCGTCTTTCCACGTCTGGACAAAGTCCATTTCGGTGCAGTAGACGTCGGCGGGGACCACCATTATAAGTGGTTTGAGATATTTTCCAGCCACCGTTTCCTCTGTCTTGACGGCATAACCCAAGTCTTGCATATATTGAAGCAAGTTGTCGTAAAGAACCTGCACATCGATTATAGCATCCACGCCATAATCCAGTTCTTTGACATCCACTTCCCATGATTTCTGCACGTATCTGGCGTATTTACCGACAACCTTTTTTGATTTCGGAGCACTAAGAAAATCAATAAAATAGGACTCATTGGCTTCTATCACGCTTTCTTTCACTATGGCGGGCATAGGGCGTGTCTTTGTCGAAGCCGGCAGTCCGCGCAGCAGGCACACCGCCACAGCATCACGCTGGGCGTACTCATGAGCTTCTTCAAGATTATCTGCGATGACACGCATCTCGATGATTTTTGTGCCTTTAGGGCCCACACCAGCGATGCGCACGTCAAACTGGGCATTGAGAATGTTATTAGCATCTCTGTTCTGTGCCAGCGATACCGACGCAAAAATACTGATAATCAATATTATAAGCGATAATTTCTTTAACATTTCCAAACAGCACCAGTTTTTCAATCGGCAAATTTAGACAATAATATTATATTATGCAAGAAAAAAAGAATTTCCTAAAGCACGAACTTCGTAATCTCTTGATTCGGCTCGAGTTCTAAAGGTTCTTTTCCGTATTGGAAAATCATCATTTTCTTTCCGCCTTTGAGGAAATATTTGTCGCCGATGACCCAAATTGCGGTCGCTTCACGCAAACCAACGACCTTCATTTCCTGACGTACCGCGAGATATTCGTTGATACGGTCCTGACGGGTCTCGCCGCCGTGTTTTATCATCTTGTCGATTTCCGGATGCGGGTCAAGGTAGTGAGGATTGATCTGGAACGGAATGAGATTCAATGTGTTAAAGCTTGCAGGCTGAACGATAGGCATGTCGTTTGTGGTGCACAATGTCGGGCAGGCAATGTTAGAGCCCGCGCTCCATCCGATGTAAGGTGTGCCGTTGTTGGCGCACTCGGCGATAGCCTGCATCAGACCGAATTTATGAAGCTCAGCGACAAGATGGAAAGTGTTTCCGCCACCGACCACAATGCAGTCGGCAGTCTTCACCAGACCGACCTTATCTTCAACTTCATGAACTGAGACAAATTTTTTCACGCCAAGTTTCTCGTTGAAAACTTTCTTAACTTTCTCAGTATAAGCGTCATAGCTCTTCGGATAAGGGTTTCCACCGATGAAAACGCCTGCAAAAGGCACGAACGCCACCTTGCTGTCAGCGCCGAGTTTGTTCTTATCAAAAAACTGCTCGAGTTGGGTCATTGCCCAAGCCAAATATGTCTCACCAAAATTAGTTGAATTGCTGATTAAAAGTAAATTTCTCATATTTTTAAAGATTAAATTTTTCACAAAATTAAAGATTTTTTCAATATGACCGAAGATTTTTTTAATTTTGCCAAATTAAATTCAATAAATATGAAGAAATTAGCTTTTTTGATTGCGATTTTAATAGGAATCAGCGGTGTTTGCAATGCTTTTAGCGGTATTAAAGAATACAAAGAATATGAGTTGAAATCGCCAAATGGCATGATTAAGATGAGCATCAGTGTCGGAAAAGAAGTGAAATACTCAGTAAAGCATGGTAACACGATGATTATCAAGGGTTCACCTATTTCAATGGAATTGGAAGACGGGACGATATTAGGATTGGGAGGAGCGGTGAAAAACGTAAAAAACAATTCAGTCGAAGAGGTCGTTGAATCCGATTTTTATAAAAAAGCAGAAGTTGAAAACAATTATAACGAATTGATTATCAATTTTAAAGGAAATTACAAGCTGACTTTTAGAGCTTTTGACGACGGGGTGGCATACAGATTTTCGACAAGTTTCAAAAAGCCTGTTATCGTGAAGAAAGAGAACGTGAATTATCGCTTTGACGACGATTATGTGGCATATATTCCATACGTGAACGCCCGAAAAGCCGACGGTGACTTCCTGACACAGCAGTTTTTCACTTCTTTTGAAAGCCAATATACAATTGATTCGATTTCGAAAATGGATGTCGAGCGCATCGCTTTCACACCTTTATTAATATGCCTGAAGGACGGCAAAAAAGCAGTGATTGTGGAGTCGGATCTGGAAGACTATCCGGGCACTTTTTTCCGCAAAGGCGAAGGAAACAGCTTGGTTTCGGTGCAGTCGACATATCCGAAAGTCGAGGAACAAGGCGGGCACAATATGCTTCAGATGGTAGTGAAAGAACGTGAAGATTATGTCGCGAAAGTCAATGGGACAAGGGACTTCCCGTGGAGGGCAATGGTGATTTCGGCAAACGACGCCGAGCTGCTGAACAGCGATATGGTTTACAAACTCGCATCGCCTTCGAGAGTTAAAGATGTGAGCTGGATCAAGCCCGGCAAGGTAGCTTGGGACTGGTGGAACAACTGGAACATTTGGGGAGTGGATTTCAAGGCAGGCATCAACAACGACACATACAAGTATTACATTGATTTCGCATCGGAAAACGGCATAGAATACGTGATTTTGGACGAAGGCTGGGCAGTGAACAAACAGGCTGATTTATTCCAGGTGGTACCGGAAATTGACCTTGAAGAACTCGTGGCTTACGCCAACGAGCGCAACGTCGGACTGGTGCTTTGGGCAGGTTATTATGCCATCGACAGGGACATGGAGCATGTGTGCAAGCATTATAGCGAGATGGGAATCAAGGGATTTAAGGTCGACTTCATGGACCGCGACGACCAGAAGGTTGTGGATTTCTATTACAGGATGGCGGCAATGGCGGCAAAATATCACTTATTCGTTGATTTTCATGGGGCCTACAAGCCTACGGGGCTGAGCCGCACCTACCCTAACGTGCTGAATTTCGAGGGAGTCTACGGCTTGGAACAGTCGAAATGGGACGACGACCTCAACCAGGTCAACTACGAGTGCATGATTCCTTACATCAGAATGGTGGCAGGAAATTTGGATTACACTCAAGGCGCGATGGACAACGCCACAAAATATCATTTCAGAGCCATCTACACCAACCCGATGAGCCAAGGCACAAGATGTCGACAACTCGCTGAGTATGTGATATTTGAGTCGCCTTTCAACATGCTTTGCGACAGCCCGACAAAATATATGCAAAACCAGGAATGTGTCGATTTCATCGCCAATGTCCCAACAGTTTGGGATGAAACTGTCGCATTGGACGGCAGGCTTGGAGAATACGCTGTGATTGCAAGGAGAAAGGGAGACACTTGGTATATCGGAGCGATTACGAATTGGGAGGCAAGAACCATTGAAATAGATTTAAACAAAATCGGTGTAAAGGCCAGCAAATGCAAGGCTTATGTCGATGGCATCAACGCTAACCGCAATGCCGAGGATTACAAAATAACAGATAAAGAGATAAAAGATAACAGAATAAAGATTGAGATGAAGAGCGGTGGTGGCGCTGTTTTTGTTTTGAAATAATTTTCTCACAGATTCCACCGATTAACAGGGATTTTCAACTATATTATATTTTGATTGCTAAAGCAATCGGCTTTGCACATAAAAATCTGTGTGAGATTAATAAGTGACCTCTTCTAAAAACAGGGCGTGGGCGGGCATTGAGGTGCCGGCGGAGCAGCGGTCTTTTTGTTCGATGATTCTGCGGAAGCCTTCCAATGAGAGCTTCCCCTTCCCCACTTCGAGCAGCGTGCCGACAATGGCGCGAACCATATTGCGTAAAAACCTGTCGGCTTTGATATGGAAAACAAGCAGACCGTTTTGTTCAAACCAATAAGCCTCCATAATCCGGCAATTATTTGTCTTCACCTGTGTATGAAGTTTTGAAAAGCTTGTAAAGTCTTGATATTCAAACAAAATCTTAGAGGCTTCATTCATCTTTTCGACATCTAAAGGGCCGTATATATATAAGGTATCGTCGGTGTGGAAAGGATTCTTTGTGCGGGTGACATAATAATGATAGGTGCGCGATTTGGCATCGAAGCGAGCGTGGAGATAAGGGTCAACCTGCCAGCAGCGATAAACCACGATGTCATCTGGAAGAAACATATTCAATTGATTCACAAAGGATTCCAGATTATCTATCGGTTCGCTTTCAAAATGCGCATAGAAATTTCGTGCGTTGACGCCAGTGTCGGTGCGGCCACATCCGGTAACGGAAACCGTCTGTTTCAGTTTGAGACTGATACATCTTTCGAGCACCTCCTGCACAGAGATGTCGCCGGGTTGGATTTGCCAGCCGTGATAAGCTTTCCCGTTATACGCCAGATGTAAGAAATACCTGTTCATGAAAATGTTTTGCACTGCAAAATTAAAAAAAATGCATCAAAGGCTTGCATAATTGAAAAATTATTTTTACCTTTGTGGTGAATTTTAACCTCTAAATGCCCAAAGCCATGCCGATATACATGCTTAAAGACGAGGTATATGATTTTCCGCCAGTAAATCAATCGACGAATGACGGATTACTTGCGATTGGCGGAGATTTGTCACCTGAAAGGCTGCTCGTCGCCTACTCATCGGGTATATTCCCATTTTATTCAGAAGGAGAACCGATATTATGGTGGTCACCGGATCCGAGGATGGTGCTTAAACCGTCGGATTTGAAAATCACGAAATCGTTATGGAAGATACTGGAATCGAACAAATATTCCTGTTCTTTTGACGCTGATTTTGAAGGGGTGATAAATGCCTGCGCCTCAGTCCCACGTACCGATGACCAAGCCGAGGAGGAAGACGACAAGGACGAGCCGAGTTCATGGATGAGCGAAGACATGATTGCGGCATATTGTGAACTGCACCAATTAGGTTTTGCACATTCGGTTGAGGTTTATCAGGATAATGAGCTAGTTGGAGGGCTATATGGCGTTGCCATCGGTAAGATTTTCTGCGCTGAATCGATGTTCCACACCAAGACTGACGCTTCTAAGGTAGCGTTGTACAATTTATGTCAGTTTTTGACGAGAAACAACTTCGAGCTCATTGACGCTCAGCAGGAAACGGCGCACATGAAAAGAATGGGTGCGACCCCTATCCAAAGGAAGGAGTTCATGAAGATGCTGAAGGGATTGGTAAAAGAGCAGAGTCTCGTCGGGAATTGGGGCAACGGATCTGCCGAAATGATGCGGTTGACAATTGGTAGTTAGTTGTTTACTGTTTACCGTTTACTGTTTACCGTTTATAGAGATTCCTTAATTCTTACAAGTTTTTCGAGAAGGTCTTCGACGAGGTCGAGGCGAAGCATGTTGGCGCCGTCGGATTTGGCGAGAGCCGGGTTAGGGTGTGTTTCCATGAAGAGACCGTCGGTTCCTACTGCTATGGCGGCTTTTGAAATCAATTCGATAAGCTCCGGCTTGCCACCTGTGACACCGCCAGTCTGGTTTGGCTGCTGCAGAGAATGCGTGACATCCATGATTACCGGCACATTGTTTTTCTGCATATCGTAGATGTTGCGGTAATCGACGACAAGATCCTGATAACCGAAGAAATTACCTCTATCAGTAAGCATAACGCGTTCATTTCCAGACTGTTGCACTTTTTCAACGGCGAAACGCATCGAATCTCCCGAAAGGAACTGGCCTTTTTTGATATTCACCACTTTACCGGTTTTCGCTGCAGCGATTAATAAATCGGTTTGACGGCAGAGGAATGCCGGGATTTGCAGGACATCTACATATTCTGCGGCCATTGCAGCTTCCTCGCAAGAGTGAATATCCGTGACAACAGGAACGTTAAACTGTTTTGATATATTTTTCAAGACATTGAGAGCTTTCTCATCCCCTATCCCCTGAAACGAATCGAGGCGCGAACGGTTTGCCTTGCGATATGAGCCTTTGAAAACAAACGGGATGTCAAGTTTTTTTGTGATTTCCACGAGTGTCTCCGCAATTTTGAAAGGAGATTCCTCATCTTCTACTACACATGGCCCTGCAAGGAGAAAGAAGCGGTTGGGCTTGAGATTCTTCAGAAACGGATAGTTGTTTAAAGTTATCATCTAATTGAAATTTTTTGCAAATATAGGGAAAAAGTTGAAAACTGGAAAGTTTCGGAAGAGATTTTTTAGGATTAGTGGCAATAATAAAATTAATGGTATTAATATTAATAAGGTGTAGCAAAAAAAATTATTTTTTTTATTTTTTTTGTTGCTTTTATAAAAAAATATGTATCTTTGCAATGTACTATGTACAGAAAACAACTATTTATTAATAACTAAATTTTATTCTTATGAAGAAAGTATTAACATTAGGACTCGTGATGGCGATGGCTATTACAAGTTTTGCTCAGGTAAAGGGCATTCAGAGACCTTCAAAGAAGGACATTAAGCCAGCTCAGACAGTGGCTGTATCTGGAATGGAGGAGAACAACAGAAACTTCCCAGCATCAACAAGAAGCATTATGACATCTCCAGAGGAGATTGAATTGGGTTTCTCAGCTTATGACTGGCAGTCAAACGCAGCTGCAAGAAACTTCACAGCAGTATGGCCTGACGGTTATGCAGTCATGTGCTACACACAGGCAGCAGAACAGGGCTTTGGCGATCGTGGTACAGGTCTCGCAATTTGGGATCCGGCAGTTGGTGAATGGGAGTTCTCAGAGACAGGTGTTGAGGGTATCAAGACCGGTTTCGGTTCAATCTCACGTTACAAAGAGAACGGTCTCGTTGTTGCAGCTCACACTGCAAATGATTTGAGAATTTTCATAGTTGAAGACTTCCGTGGAGGTAACCGTGACTTTGGTCAGGGCATCACTCTTCCAATGGCAGAAGGCGTTGACGGAACACACCCAGCAGTACAGTGCTCAGGTGAAAACCTCGACATCATCCATGTACTTGCCGCTAACTTCGGAAATGCAACACCTTATTATAACGAGGCTATTTTCTATTGGAGATATGAGAATGGCGAATGGACCAAGCAGTGCGAGTTGCTTCCAAGCCTTGACGCCGATCATGTTACTGACGGTGGTACAAACAACTATGTCTTCGTACATTATGACCCAGCTAACCCTAACCGCGTAGCTTTCACTTTGAGCACACCAAGAGCAGACGGTAAAGTGGTTGTTTCAGAAGACAATGGTGATTCATGGACAGACAGAATATTCTATCAGCACCCAGGTATTGGCGTAACTTACGAGGGTTCATTCCTCTATCCACGTTGGGTTGACGCTCACTTCGACACAGAAGGCAACATCAACATCGTTTATGAATGGAACGGTTCATCAGGCGAGCCTACTTCAGGTTCATACTACCCATCACTCGGTGGTATCGGTTTCTGGAGCGAGACTCTTCCAAAGAACGAGATGTGCATTGGCGGTATCGGTGAAGTCGGACAGCCATTCATCATGGACTCTACATATCTTGAGTGGGACCTTTACAGATCAGAATGGTACTGGTCAGACGCACAACATGATCCACTTCCTGAATACTTCGGCGAACTCATGATTCTTGACGAAGAATATAATGTTATTCCTTACGACGGCGAGATGCCAGCAACATATTACTGGATTGACCTCGAAAACAAAGAGCACGGCAAATACAACAGCGGTATTGCTGCATTCCCATCAATGGTTATGGATGGTGACAGAATCATTGCAGTATGGTCAATGATTGCAGGTGACTGCTCATCAGTTTTCTATGATGGAACTAACAGCCAGTACAGATTGTTCGGCGCTATGTCAATCGACGGTGGCCGTACTTGGAGTTTGCCAGTACACCTCATCACAGACATCATGGACATCTATGACGAGATGGTTTATCCACAGGTAATCCCATTCGTTTACAGCGACGCTGGCGGTGACTACGTCTGGGTTTGCTACCAGAACGACCAAGAGACCGGTACATACGTTCAGAGCGACGAAACCGTGTGGGATAACAACTTCTACAGAGCTGTTAAGGTTTACGTCCCTATTTTAGGTGAAGAAGAAAACTACATGGCTGTTGCTCCTTCAATCAACGTCTATCCTAACCCAGCACAGGGTTCATTCAACGTAAGACTTAACGATGCAAGCAACGTGAAAATCTTCAACACAGTTGGCCAGTTGGTTAAATCTTATGACAACGTTTCAGAACTTAACGTCAACCTCGAAACTGGTGTTTACTTTGTGAGCGCTAACGGTCAGACAGTTAAGGTCGTTGTGAAGTAGTTTACGGTTTACAGTTTACCGTTTACGGTTTAAAGTAGAGACGCCACAGTGTGACGTCTCTACATTTTTAGGATAAATGAAACAAGAGGATGAATAATATTAAAGAGTATTTGGAGGAACTGGTGGCGAAGAATAATACCCAGGCGTTTATTAAAGACGACCCGGTGCAGTTCCCTCGCAGATACAATGACAAAAAAGACATCGAGATTGTGTCGTTTCTGGTTGCCACAATAGCCTGGGGCAACAGAAAGATGATTTTGAACAACGCCAATAAGATGTTGGGAATCATGGGAAAGTCACCTTATGACTATGTAATGTCGGAAGGATGGGAGAAATTAGATGACGGGAAGTGTGTGCATAGAACGTTTTTTAACAGAGATTTTAAGTATTATTGCAGAGGAATGAAAACAATATATGAGGTTCCTCGCGATTCAAATGAGGTTCCTCGCTTCGCTCGGAATGACAATGACTATAGTTTAGAAGATGTGTTTTATAATGAGGAGCATGACGTGTGGAGAGGAATACAGAATTTCAGGGATTTGATGGCGGAAGCGAATGGCGTGACGAGCAAGCACATCTCGAATCCTTGCTGTGATGAGCCGAAGAAAGGCTCGGCGTGCAAGAGACTTCACATGGCATTGAGATGGCTGGTGAGAAATGACGGCATTGTGGACTTGGGAATTTGGAAAAAATTTAACCCCAAGGACTTGATGATACCGCTGGATGTGCATGTGGCAAGAGTCTCAAGAAATTTAGGACTAATTGAAAGAAAGAGCAACGACAGACAGACAGTGGAGATTCTGACCAAAAAATTAAGGGAGTTTGATAAAGAAGACCCGGTTAAATATGATTTTGCGTTGTTTGGAGCGGAGGTGATTGAGTAATGAGATAACAGATGAAAGTTAAAAGTTAAAAGAATGTTGATAACTTGGAGATTTTTGCGAGTTATCAACATTTTTTATTAATTTCGTTTGGATTTTAATAGTATTTTGTATAATTTTGTCGATTGAAAGAATAAGTGTTTTTTATTACGAAAAGATATATTAACAATAAAAATTTAGCAGTATGAAACGTAGATTTACATTGATTATTACGGCTTTAATGCTGATGATGACAAGTCTCGCCTGGGGACAGACGAGAGATGAAGTGGTTGCATACACTTTGGATGGCACCATCACCGGTGGCACAAACGGTTATGCAACTGAGAGTGAAATTACCCAGAATAATCTCACATGGATGGTCATGGGTAACACCACAACAAATCCGTGGCGTATCGGCGGTAAGAATATTACCGATGTGGACCGTCCCGTTTATTCTACGGGTACAATGTCGGACAACATCACAAAAATTGTTGTCACTCACGGTGCTGCAAGTAGCATTACAGTAAACTCAATGACACTTGTGGTTTCATCGAATGCGGATTTCAGCAATCCTACAAGCACATTGACTGGAGATTTCGGGGCAAATACGACAACCACATTCAACAGACCAGCAGCAACTGACTGGACTAACAAATATTACAAGATCATATACAATGTTTCGGTGTCAGGTAATACCAACAGATTCATACAGTTCAATTCAGCTGTGTTTTATAAAGAGAGTGGCGGTCAGGAGACGGTGGCAACTCCGACGTTCTCACCAGCAGAGGGAACATATAATGAGGCACAGAACGTGACCATCAGCTGCACAACCGACGGTGCCACAATCCACTACACAACAAATGGTGACGTTCCGACGACATCGAGTGCGGTCTACTCCACTCCTATCGCCATCAGCGAAACGACGACTGTGAAGGCCCTTGGTGTGAAGACCGGCATGAGCAACAGCAATGTGGCAAGTGCGACATACACAATTGAGCCAGTCATCACCATTGCTGAGGCAAGAGCGTTAGCCAACAACCAGTATGCTAGCGTGCAAGGCACCGTGACATTTATTGACGGAAGGAACATTTATGTTCAGGATGAGACAGCTGGTATCGTCCTTTATCTCAACTCTGGCACCGTGCCTTCAGTTTTGGCATTGGGCGACAAAGTTCAGGCATACGGCAAGAAGACAGTTTACAACGGTCTCGTAGAGCTCACCTCTATCAATGGTGGTGAAGCCGGCCAGTTCAGCATCATCTCGACGGGCAACACTCTTCCTTTGGCAGAGAAGACCATTGCTGAGATCATGGAAGATCATGCTGGCACCCAGTTGTTGCAGTCGACACGCGTTCAGATTGTGAATGCGATTATCGGAACTATCAACACTAGCGGCAACACAACTCTCACACAAGGTGAAAACACCTTGAATATATACAAAGTTCCGGCATTGGACAGCATTTCAGAAGGTGACGCTGTCGATGTCATCGGTGTTGTCGGTTGCTACAACAACCCGCAACTTCGTGTTGCTTATGCAACAGATGTTACAAAACACGAGACACCGATGCAGCAGGTCGCCACACCTACATTCACACCTGCAGCTGGCGAATACACGGAGGCACAGAATGTTGAGATTGCATGCGCAACAGAAGGTGCGACAATTTACTACACATTAGACGGCACCGACCCGACAGTCAATAGCACAGCTTACACTACAGCCATCGCCGTCAGTGATTCAACTACAGTGAAGGCTTTCGCCGTTAAGGAAGGCATGACTGACAGCGATATCGCAACAGCGGTTTACATTATCAACATTCCAACTCCACCAGTACAAGAGACCGACTACACTCTGATCACCAATGAAAATGCACTTATCTCAGGTGACAAATACATCGTTGTAGGTATCAAGGGAGAGTCATACAAGGCATTAGGAAAACAAAACACGAACAACAGAGCTGCTGTTGATGTGACACCTGTAAATAACGTCATCACATTGACACCTGCCACAACAACCGATGACGGTGTCTTCGAGTTGACATTAGGTCAGGATAACAACAATTGGACCTTGTATGATGCAGTGAACGGAGGTTATCTCTACGCTGCAAGTTCTTCAGCAAATCAATTGAAGGTTCAGGCTGAGAACAACGCCAACGGTCAGTGGACCATTGAGATTGCATCAACAGGTGTTGCCACCATCAAGGCGCAGGGCGCTAACACACGCAACTGGTTGAGACTCAACAGTAGCGGTTCACCATTCTCATGTTATGGCAGCGGTCAGCTGGATGTTTACCTTTATAAAGCAGGTGACATACCGACTCCGACATATTACAATGTAACTGTCGCTCAAGGCATCACCAATGGTACAGTGGCTGTTAACCCGACATCGGCAATGGCAAACGACACTATCACAGTGACAGCCACACCAGCACTGGGCTATGAATTGTCAACATTAACATATACCTATGGCCAGACCACAAACGACATCGACCAGACGACGATGCAGTTCCTTATGCCTGGGTCTGACGTCACAGTGAACGCAACATTCACAGAGATTGCACATGTAGCCAATCCTACATTCAGCCCAGCAGCAGGATCATACATTTCAGTGCAACAGGTCACTTTAGCATGCACCACTGAAGGTGCCACTATTTACTACACATTGGACGGCACCGACCCAACAACAGAAAGCACAGTTTACACCAATGCATTCACAGTAAGTGCAACGACAACAGTGAAAGCTTTGGCTGTCAAGGAAGGTTTGAACGACAGCGATATTGTTTCAGCAGAATATGTAATCATTGAGCCTATGACTATTGCAGAAGCAAGAGCATTGGCAGACAACGAATACGCATTGGTACAAGGTGTTGTGACATTCCTGGAAGGCAGAAATATCTTCATCCAGGATGCTACTGGCGGTATAGACCTTTACCTCAACAGCAACACTGTTCCTGCCACAATAGCTTTAGGCGACATGGTCAAGGGATATGGCAAAAAGTCTGTTTACGGCGGTCTCGTTGAGCTTACCGGTATTAATGGAAACGATGAAAACCAATTCCTGATCTTATCAAGCGGCAACCCATTACCTGTGACGGTAAAGACTATTGCCGAACTCATCGAAGACTACAGCGGCAGTAATGCATTACAAGGCACACGCGTCATGGTTGAAAATGCCATAATCGGCGCTATAAACACAAGCGGTCACACAATCATCTCGCAAGACGACGCTTCCATTATCATCTATAAGATTCCATTTGTTGAAGGTCTTGAGGAAGGCGACAACGTCACAGTCACAGGTGTTGTCGGAGCATTCAACAACGAGTTACAGCTTCGTGTAGCAACTGCTGCCGACATTCAATACACACATCCCGCAAGCATCACACTCAATCCAACATCTTTGTCAGGATTCAACTATGCGTATGAAGAGGGTCCATCAACGGTGAAGACTTTTGTGATTAGCGGAATGAGTCTATCAGCTCCGACATACATCCATGCCTCAGAAAATTATGAGATTTCGTCATTCCCTGGTGACAGTTTCCATCCTGAGAGCACTATCACAATTAACACATACACAGGCGTTTACAACTACACCATCAAGGTGAGACTGAAAGCCGGTCTTGAGATTGGTGAATACGAGGAAAGTCTGATGATATGCGAAGAAGAGCTCGACACCATGTATCTCGCTTTGAGCGGTAGCGTCACTTCAGCACCTATTGTGACAAGCTATTCACGTGTGAGCGACATTTCACAGTTGACAAGCGGTTCGAAGGTCATCTTTGCGGCACGTTACAACGAAAATGCCAACGAATACTTTGCCATGACAGCACAGGCATCGGGCAAACCGGAAGGCGTGTTGTTCACAAGTATCCCTGACAACAACGGCGAGACCTTACCAAGCGATATCACTGACAACGAGGAAACGTATTATTGGACTGTGGATGTGAACGGTGACAATTACACCTTCACAAATGCCAACGGTGACGTGCTCGGCTACACCAGCGGTACCAACTTCGCTAACGGCGGTGACAACACTGCTTGGGGTATCACATTCCAGACTTCAGAAGAAGGCGCCATGGTTCCAAACTATTCAGGTTTTGTCGTAAACAACGTCAACACCCCGGTGAGAGCCATCGCATTGAACAGCAACCACAACTTCGGTCCATACCACACTCAGAACATAGGCGGTGAAAATTATAACTTCTTCCTCGACATGTTTGCTACAGTGGGCGGCGGCACTCTGACTTGCGCAACTCCTACATTCACACCAGAAGCCGGCACATACTTTGAGGAACAGACAGTGGCTATCGCTTGCACCACAGCAGATGCTACGATTTACTACACATTGGACGGCAGTGAGCCAGATGAGAACAGCGAGGTTTACGAAACACCTATCGCAGTGGCGGAAAGCATGACTATCAAGGCCATTGCGATGAAAGAAGGTTATGAGAACAGCAATGTCGCATCTGCAGAATACACTATCATCTTAGGTGCAGTCACCATCTTTAGCCAAGACTGGGAAGGTGATATGAACGGTTGGACATTTGTCACAGTGGAAGGCAGCAAGCCTTGGACTATTGGACAAAACAGCGGCAACCACTATGCCAATGCCAACGGCTACAACGGTGGAGTGAACGAACAGTGGTGCATCTCTCCTGCTTTCAGCCTCAATGTATATAGCAATGCAAGCTTGTTATTCAGAAATGCAAAGAACTACACGGGACCTGATATGCAGGTGTTCTTTTCGAATAATTACGACGGTGAGAATCCAGTGACAGCCACATGGGTTGAACTCGAATACATCATGTCAACAGGTTCATACACATGGGTTGAGTCAGGTTCAATAGATCTTGCAAACTTCACAGGTGACGAGTGCTACATCGGATTCAAATACACCTCAACAGAGACAGAAGCGGCAGCATGGGAAATTGATGACATCACATTGATGGGATTCACAACAGATCCATATCTGACAGTGACACCGACATCATTGAACGGTTTCACACATGTTGTAGGCGAAGGCCCATCAGCATCGCAGACATTTGTTCTGACAGCTGGCAATATCTCTCCAGCACCAGGCGGAACAACGGGTAGCATAAACGTGTCTGTTTATAGTCCATTTGAGATTTCTCTTGACGACGAAGAATATGACGACGAGATCTTCTTCGAGGGTGTCACAAACCTTGTGCCTACCACTGTCTACGTCAGAATGAATGGTACAGAAATCGGTCAGTACACCGAGAGTGTTAACATTTATGCATCTTCTGGCAACGAAGCAACAGTAACATTGAGCGGTACAGTTACCGAGCCTCCGGTTCCTGGTGGCGACTGGAACAGAATCTATGCTCTCAGTGATTTGCACGACGGCGACCAGGTCATCATCGCTTCACGTTACGACGCAACAGTGAGCGACGGCTACTATGCAATGACAGCTGGTGTTTCTGGCAAACCTGACGGAGTGTTGTTCACATCAGTTAACAACGGCGGTAATGAGATACTTCCTGCAGATATTGCTGACAACGCTGACACATATCTGTGGAACGTGACAGTAGACGGCGACGTCATCACATTGACAAATGCTGCTGGCGACATGCTCGGATACAGCAGCAGCACCAACTTCGCAGCCAACACCAACACTGATTGGAACATCGCTCTTGAGACATCAGAGGAAGGCGCTTTGATTCCAAACTACACAGGATTCGTAATCACCAACGGCACCACAACAAACCGCGGCATCGCAAAGAACTCGAGCAACAAGTTCGGAGCTTACGCAACAAGCAATATCAGCAATCCTGATTACAACTTCTATCTCGACCTGTTCGTATATGGCGGCTCAGTCACTCCAGTTGTAGCGATGCCTGTGTTTAACTACGCATCAGGCACTTACTACGAAGAGATTGATGTTGAAATATCATGTGCGACAGAAGATGCGATGATTTTCTACACCACCGACGGCAGCGACCCAACCTCGATGGCAATGCTTTACATGGATCCTATCCATGTGGATTCAGACATGACACTCAAGGCCATAGCAATCAAGGAAGGCTATGAGAACAGTGGCATAGCAACAGCCAACTACGTCATCATGAGTGATGTTGTGATTATCACGAGCCAAGACTGGGAAGGCGACATGAACGACTGGACATTTGTGAACATCGCTGGTAACAAGCCATGGATCATAGGCGAGCACAACGGCAACCACTACGCCAACGCCAACGGCTACGGCGATGACGTCGACAACGAGCAATGGTGCATCTCCCCTGCTTTAGACCTCAGCGCACGTGCTTATCAAAACGTAACGTTGACCTTCATGAATGCTATGAAGTTCAACGGCCCGGCTCTTGAGCTCTACATCAGCGACGACTATGACGGCCAGGATCCTACAGCTGCTACATGGGAACCATTGGAATACACTCAATCAGAAGGCAACTACGAATGGACAGAGTCTGGTGAGATCGCATTGGACGAATATATCGGCAGGACATGCCATATCGGCTTCAGATACATCAGCACCATTGAAGATGGCGCTGCATCATGGGAAGTCGACGATATCATCGTTGTCGCTGAAGAAGTTCAGATGACTATCACTCCTGACACCGCATTGAATGTAGAAGTCTGGAACAGCTACAACGAGCTCATGATTGAGAACAACGGCGACGAGGCTTTGAACGTCGTGGTTTACAACCTCATTGGCCAGCCAGTGTTGAGCGAGAAAGTCGCTACAGGCAGCAACGTAATCCGTCACGACCTCGCAGAAGGCATCTACATTGTTAGAATCGCCAACGGCAAGGATATGACTGGAATCAAGATGATTGTTAGAAGATAACAGATAACAGATGTGGAGATGCACTTCGCGCATCTCCACATTTTTTTCAAAAAAACCGCAAAATATTTTCCCCGCCGTATTGAAAAAATTTGTATTTTTGCAGCCTAATTTTAATAAAAAAACGTATGAAAAAAATTACTTCATTCTTATTTGCATTCGCATTTGTTATCGGATTGAGCCAGTGCAAGAAAAAGGTTGAGACAATCTCAAGTGCTCCGGCCAGTGTTTACATCACCCTTGACGTTGACGGCGGCGATAGGGTCATAGTCGACCCTCATGGCCACCCCGATTACGCCACAGTGATATTCGAGGCTGGCGACGTGATATACGTCGGCAACAACGGCCAATATTGTGGCTATCTCACTTACGACGGCACGATGTTTGGAGGCGACATCACTCCTACCAGCGCTGACGATGAGGACTACCTGCACTTCTACTTCATGGGCAACAAAGGTCCTGTTGGTTCAGCACCTTCAAGCGTTGATATCTCCGACCAGACTGTCAAGTATCCCGTGATTTCTTACGGCCGTTCGACACAATTGTACAACTCAACAAACACAAACTACAGCACCACACTTTACAACAAGTGCGCCATCATGAGGTTCAACATCACGGGAGCCGACACCGATCAGGCTATCGCCATCACAGGTATGAACAACACTGTCACTGTTGACTTTTCAGCAAATAGCATAGGCCCCGCTGTCAACCCTTACAAATACAGCAAGACTGGCGACGGTGATATCGCACTCCATGCAGAGTCAAACACTGAGCGTTGGGCTATCCTTCTGCCGCAGGACGAGGTGACTGACGCCACTGCCTATACGATTGGATACTCCGCCACAAGCACTTTCACCGTTCCTGCCGTAAATGCCAATGGATACTACGACAGCGGTGTCACTGTTACATTGGCTGCGTACGACACTCATGATGTGTTCACCATCAACAAATGGTGTAAACCAGTGCGTCTCTCACCAGGCAATTTACAGGCAACATATGACGGCACCTCATGGAGTTGGGATTTTGCACCTAACCAATGGAGTTATATTGGCATTGCGCCAGGTAACACCATAGTCACAAATTCAGCCCCTTGGATTAGCGGTACAGGCACCGTTGACCTATTTGGATGGAGTACGACCGCAACATACTTCGGTATAAATAGTAGCAGGTCTGAAACAGATTACAGTGGTGATTTTGTCGATTGGGGTACCCTTGACATAGGTTCTGACGCTGCCAATACATGGCGCACTCTTACAATCGAAGAGTTGCAGTATCTGTTCAACCAGCAACCATATGAAAATGCTACACGTGTTGACAAATACGCTTCTGCTACTGTTAATGGTGTTTACGGCATGGTGTTGTTGCCCGACATTTGGGTTCTTCCGGCAGGTTGCACATTCAACTGCGGCATGCATGGATGGAATGGTAACGTGTACGATGCCACGACTTGGGCTTTGATGGAAGCCAATGGTGCGGTGTTCTTGCCAGTTGCGGGTATCCGCAACGGGTCGGGCGTCTACGACCTTGGCAATGTGCCTGGTAGACATTATGCTTACTATTGGTCTTCTACGTTATTAGACACCACCAAGGCTCGACGCCTGTACTTCGAAGAATACCAGATGGGTCTGAATGGCAACGCTCTCTTTAACCGCGGCCAGTCTGTGCGTCTTGTTCGTTATGTTTTTGGGGAATTTTAATATGATTGAATTGTAGAGACGTTAATTAAAGTTAACTAATCAAAATTAAGGTAATGGGCTCGGTATTGACCGGGCTCATTACTTATTCCTGACATCTTTAGTTCCGGTATAATGGACAAAAGCAGTTGGTAAAAACTTTGTAAATAGCAGGTTTTTCAAGTAAAAAGAGTGACTTTGATGGAAACGTTTTAATCAAAGTTATTGTATTTATTGGTATACAATACCTTATATTAGGTCTTACCAACTATTTTTCCTATTATACCTAAAAAAATTATACCAAACAAATAAGAGCCGTTTCTATCGAAACGGCTCTTATTTGTTATATCATGCGGCAGACCAAATTTCTGTCACCGAAGGCGTCATCGATTCTAGTGACGTGCGGGAAGTACTTATCCTGTACGTCGCTCTTGAGCGGGAAGCCTGCCTCTTCGCGGCTGAATGGGAAGTTCCATTCGTTTGCCATCAACATCTCAGCTGTATAAGGAGCGTGTGAGATGATGTTGTCGCCCTGAGGTGCCTTGCCATCCTCGATATCCTTGATTTCCTGACGGATCTTAATCATGGCGTCGACGAATCTGTCGAGTTCTGCCAATGGCTCGCTCTCGGTAGGTTCGACCATCAAAGTCTCGTGAACCGGGAATGCCACTGTCGGTGCGTGGAAGCCGTAGTCCATCAAACGTTTTGCGATGTCGATAGCGGCAACGCCAGTTGTCTTGTTGATCTGGTTGATGTCGAGAATCATCTCGTGTGCAACGTGACCGTGGTTGCCGGTATAGAGGATCGGATAGTAATCTTTAAGTCTGTCTTTCAGGTAGTTAGCGTTGAGGATAGCGCCCATTGTAGCTTTCTTGAGACCTTCGCCGCCCAACATCTTGAGGTAGCAATAAGTGATTGTGAGGATCTGTGCGCTACCGAATGGAGCTGCAGACACTGCGCCTTTCTGCTCTGAGCCGCCGGTCTTGAAGCACACATGGCTTGGCAGGAATGGGACGAGGTGTTCTGCAACGCCGATAGGACCTACGCCAGGACCGCCACCGCCGTGAGGGATAGCGAATGTCTTGTGCAGGTTGAGGTGGCATACGTCAGCACCGATGAAGCCTGGGCATGTGAGGCCGACCTGTGCGTTCATGTTGGCACCGTCCATGTAGACCTGACCACCATTGTCGTGAACGAGTTTCACGAGGGTGCGGATGCCGTCTTCATAGATACCGTGTGTTGAAGGATATGTCACCATGAATGCGGCGAGAGTGTCCTTATATTGTTCGGCTTTCTCTTTAGCGTCGGCGAGGTCGATGTTACCGTGGTCATCACATTTCACGACGACGACCTGAAGACCTGCCATGGCTGCTGATGCCGGGTTTGTTCCGTGTGCTGATGCTGGGATCAGGCAGATGTTACGATGACCTTCGCCTTTTGCCTCCTGGTAACGGCGGATTGTCATCAAGCCTGCGTATTCACCGCTAGCACCTGAGTTAGGCATGAACGAGATACCTTTGAAGCCTGTGATTTCGCAGAGGTCTTTCTCCATCTCGTTAATCATCTCGAGATAACCTTCAGCCTGTTCTGCCGGCACGAATGGGTGGATATTGCCGAATTCAGGCCAGCTGAGTGCGAACATTGACGTTGCCGGGTTCAGCTTCATGGTGCATGAGCCAAGCGGAATCATGCAGCGGTTCAAGCTGAGGTCGCGGTTTTCGAGCTGTTTCATGTAACGCATCATGTCGGTCTCGCTGCGATACTTAGAGAACACAGGAGCTGTCAAGAATGCTGAGGTTCTTCTCATGCCTTCCTGGATACCACAGAAACTCTGGCAGTTAGGGTCGCAAACGAGTGGCTGATGTGCCTTGCCAAGAGCTTCAGCGATGACCATTCCGATTTCGTCGAGGTCTTCCTTGCATGTCGTCTCATCAATACTGATGCCAAAGTGCTGCTTGTCGATGATACGGAAGTTCATGCAGTGTTTCTCAGCTGCTTCTTTCACTTTGCATGTGCAAGCACCTTCCGGCAACTCGAACAACAGAGTGTCGAAGAAGTGTTTGTTGAGCTGTTTCACGCCGTATTTTTCCAACTCTTTGGCGAGTTTTCCTGCGAGACAGTTGATATGATGTGCGATTTCTTTGATGCCTTCCTGTCCGTGATAGATTGCGTAAAATCCTGACATGATGGCGAGCAAAGCCTGAGCTGTGCAGATATTTGAAGTAGCTTTTTCACGTTTGATGTGCTGCTCACGTGTCTGCAATGCAAGACGGTAAGCCGGATTGCCGAGAGCGTCTTTCGAGATACCAATGATACGGCCTGGCATCGAACGTTTGTAAGCCTCTGTTGTTGCAAAGTAACCTGCGTGAGGACCGCCGAAGCCCATCGGAAGACCGAAACGCTGGTTGCTGCCGAACACCACGTCAGCACCCCATTCACCTGGAGGTGTGATGAGAGCCAAGCTCATCAAGTCGGCTGCGACACCAACCTGCATGCCTTTCTCTTTCCAAGCCTTCACTGACTCACGATAATCGATGACTTCACCAAACTGGTTAGGGTTCTGGACGATGACGCCGAAGTATTCCTCACCTGCGCTGAAGTTCTTGATGTCGTCAACAACGACCTCGATTCCGAGGAAATGAGCTCTTGTCTTGATAACCTCGATAGTCTGTGGGAACATGTCGTTTGCCACGAAAATCTTACGGACATCGGCTTTCACCTGAGCACGTGTACGCTCGTGGTAGAACATGAGCATTGTCTCAGCTGCTGCTGTAGCTTCGTCGAGCAATGAAGCGTTTGCCAAAGGCATTGCTGTCATATCGCTGATAACAGTCTGGAAATTGAGCAAAGCCTCAAGACGGCCCTGTGAAACCTCAGCCTGATAAGGAGTATATGATGTGTACCAGCCCGGGTTCTCAAGAATGTTACGTGTGATGACGCCAGGAGTAATCACGTTGTAGTAACCCATTCCGATGTAGCTGCGGAACTGTTTGTTCTTTGCGCCGAGAGCCTTAAGATGGCTGATGCATTCGTATTCGTTCATTCCGCGACCGATATTGAGGTCTTTTTTCAGACGAATATCCGGAGAAATAATCTCATCGACGAGTTGTTCGGTCGATTTCACGCCAATGACCTTAAGCATTTTTTCAACATCTGCTTCTGTCGGACCATTGTGACGTTTAATGAAGTTATTGTTAATCATAGATTTATATTTTGATTTGTCATTTATTTCCAAACGTGCAAATTTAATTTTTTTTCTTCAAACTTAAGATTTTTTTTATAATTTTGCATCATAAATTTAAAAAATATGAAAAAGACATTGTTTTTTATGATGATTTTAGCCGTTTTGGCTACAGGTTGTAAGAATAACAAAAAGTCCAAGTCATTGAATTACAGTGACTCCGACCCCATCTCAATGGTACTTCAGGGCAATCATCAAATTGCAGCATCATCTGATTATGACATTTCATATTCAGCCATAAACAGCGACCCGCATATAGAAGTCATAACAGTGTCTGGCAGCGGAAATATTTATGGTAAAAATGTTGGCAATGCCAAGGTGTCTTTATCAAACGGCTACGAAGAAATGACAGTTGATGTGAATGTCGCTCTTTTCACTCAGCCCACATTCGAGTTCGGATGCAGCTCCGAAAGAATCAGAGCACTTTATGGAAGACCTTATAATTCAGGTTACAACCCAGAAGGCAAGCTAGTTTACCAATATACAGGCAGTCAGGGATATTCTTACGCTTGCGGCGAAATGGACTTCTTCTTTAATAACGGAGCTTACGAAGAATCAGATGTATATATCAGACCGTCAGTGAGTTATCTCTTAAACAATTATCTTACAGAGAATTTCAACCATTACGCTGACATCAACGATACTATCCCGATTTCTGAAACTCAGGACACCATCATCACTTTATCGGTGTACAAGTATAAACAAGATGAAAATATCATTTGCGGCAAGCGACTCGCATTAAACCAGTGGAATGAGATTCTGTTGTTCTATTTCAAAAATGATCCGGAAAAAACTCTTGACAATTCTTTGAAAATGCGCCCGCGTTCCTCAAAATTCTTGTATTGATCATAGCTGGCGGCGGCTGGCGAAAGCAGGCAAACATCGCCGTTTTTTGATAAACCCTTAATAATTTCAAAGGCTTCATTGAGGTCTTTGAAATTTTTTATATCCCCCTGATAACCAGCCGACTGCAGCATATCGCACATTCGTTTACCAGCCTTGCCGGTATAAAGGATATGCGGGACAGGATTCTTTTGCAGATATACGATTAAAGGAGTGTAGTCAATCTCGCGGTCGAAACCACCGAGAAGCAGGAACGTCACATTTTTGACGGTCTGCATTGCAGCAATGGCGGCCTGCGGAATGGTGGAAATACTGTCATTATAGAATGTCACGCCGCCGAAAGTGCCCACCAGCTCCTGACGATGCTCCAACGGATGGAAAGTATATAAATAAGGTATCACCTCGTCAGCAGGGATGCCGAATGCGTAAATCGCACACAGTGCAGCCTTGACATTCAAGCGGTTATGGTCGCCTTTAAGAGGCACATCATCCCAATTAACACCAAAATCATAATACTGGTAATTGAGCGATTTTATCATAATTTTATCTGCCTCATAGCAGAACTCATCATTGGTGACGGCCCAGTCATTATCTTCCATCTTCCTGATAATGTTCAACTTAGCATCACGATAAGCTTCGAAAGTCCCGAAATGGTCGAGATGTTCCTCAAATACATTAAGTAAGATTCCTATATGCGGGCTTTGATGGATGAACTGCAGCTGATGCGCGGAGAGTTCAAACACGACTATGGTCCTATTGCTGATTTTTTCGATGACATCGAATATCGGAATGCCAATGTTTCCAGCCAAAATCGCGTCTCTCCCCGACTCTTTCAGCAGATGATAAATCAATGTGGAAGTGGTGCTTTTGCCTTTTGTCCCGGTGATTCCTATTATCTGGCTATGAAACTCCTCCAAAAACAAATCGGTTTGCGAAGTGATTTTTGAAAGGTCAATGTTTTTGCCAAGTAAAGAAATACCAGGGGTTTTAAGGACGATGTCATAGTCATTTACGGCATCCAAATAATTCTCACCAGAATATACCGCGACACTGCTGTCCAAGTCCTTCGTCGCTTCAGCGTTCTTATCAGCGACACCAACGACAGCGTGAGGAAGAAACTTTTTAATAAATGCCAGCGACGACTTGCCTTCGCGTCCGAAACCGAGAATCAGGATGCGTTTTCCGCGAAGCCGTTTGAATATGACGCTGTTGCTAAGCATTTAAACCCTCCTTCAAGATGTTTTTAAATATCGTCGGCAGGTTGTTGCCTTCATCGAACTGCGCAATGTAATCGGCAACCGTCAGATCATCGGTTTTTGCAACGCCGTCGAGAATCGTATCTTTCAGATTATCATCGTGTTGCAATATATCATTGACGCAAGCGCGCACCTCGCCCACTGTCCCCACACATTCAAAAGGCTTCACTTCCACAGAGCCGTCAAGCTGATCCAAGATTGGACGTAAGTCATTGTCAATCAATAAATCCTTACCGAAAATATCGGACAACTCTTTTCTTGTGATGAACGGTGACAATGCGAGCCATGTGAACATGCATTTAGGGCATTTTCCGCACCATGAGTCAGTCTTCGAGCCGGCGTTGCAGCTCTTGAAAACCTTGTGATAATCCTTAGCGCGACTAAACAGTTTTGCAATTTGCAGTTCATTCAACGGTCGCAGGAAGCTAAAGTATTGAATATCAGCGTCGATATATTTTGCAACATAATGTCTGAAGTCGTTTTCAAACGCCACCGACTTGCTGTACTGGTGGTTGATTTCTGTATCAGGCACGGTAGGTTCGTTTGCTGAAGACTCGTTTGACAATGCTATATACTTCGATTTTGTCGCAAAACCAAGCAAAATGGTATAGAATGCGAGCATTGCCGAGAAGGGAGTGTGGCCGTTGAGATAGCCTTCGGCGTTCATTCGTAGCATCGTCGGGTCGAGAGTGCGCTTCACGATGGCCGTCTGCTCTTCAGTGAAACCTGCCGCTGCGACACATTCGTTTGTAGCGCCTCTCGGGTTGATAATCAACGGGATAGCAGGCATACGGTTCTTCAGCAGCTCAAGGGTGACAACCGAGTCCTTACCGCCGCCGACAGGAATCAAAGTGCGTTCGTGCAACAAATTGTATGCCGGAGATGTCTCCACTCCGCTACGCTCCGGTCGACATGACGTTAAAGTCATAAATTCTTTGATATCCGTCTTAATCCCATTGACATAGAAAAACTCCCCTAACCCATTGAAATACAGTTTCTTCCACCATTTCACCTGCTCATCGTCAAGCGCAAAAGGCATGATAATCACCTTCTTAGGGCATGCTATTTTCCAATAGCTTATCAGCTCAATCATTCCGATGTGAAAGACCAGGTTGTCGAGAAGAGGTTTGGGAATTTCGTCCCAGTGGTAAAATGAGCGTGCAGGAATTCTAAAATATGGCTTAAACGTTACTTGTTGGAGATTTTTCCGCTCAGTTTCGCTTCGGTCTAAATTACTGGATGGTGATAATACAAAGTCAAAACTTGCAAAAAATTCATCGTTTTCCAAAGAATAATGAAAATCTTGATAGCAGAAAGACTCGAACGTCTCCCTCAAAGAGTCATATTTTGCTTGGTTTGACATAGTTTTACTATTTCGCTCACAATACGAGTTACAAAATTAAATAAAAATATTTAATGTTTTATCTTTTTTTTAGGATTTATTCACCGAAGTCGAAATGACATGAATTATTTAACTGCGTCATAAAACAATTCATGAATCTTCGTCCTGATGTCGTTTTTTGACAGTTTATTGTTGGATGCATCAGGATAAACTCTGTTTGACAGGAACACCACAATCAGGTTGTTGGCTGGGTCGGCCCACACGAAAGTGCCTGTAAATCCTGTATGTCCGAAGCTTTTCATTGACGATTGTTTTGCCGGGGTGTAGTACTTCACTGTCGGGTCGACTTCAGGTTTGTCGAATCCGATGCCACGGCGGTTCATGTTTTCGATGAAAGGAGCATTGGTAAATTTCCTGACCGTAAACTCCGAAAGGAACTGTCTGTTGTTGGCATATCCATCATTAAGAAGCAGTTGCATCATCACGGCGAGGTCGCGTGCGTTGGCAAAGAGTCCGGCATGACCTGCTACACCTCCCAACAATGCCGCGGCTTGGTCGTGAACGTCGCCTTGAAGCTGCTGCATCCTGAAATAATTGTCGTTTTCTGTCGGTGCAATCTTATCTATCTCAATGTGTTTCAAAGGTTTATAATAAATATGATTCAGATTAAGCGGCTCGTAGAAATTCACTTCAAGATATTTCTCAAACGGCATATTTGTCACCATCTCCACTATTTGAGGCAGGTAATAAAAGCCCAAATCGCTATATTTATACCTCTTTTCTATGGGTTCAGACTCTTTAACCGTCTCATAGAATTCAAATCTGAAATCCTCTGAGATATACATTTCTTTTGCCACTCGGACAGTATGGTCTTCGTCGATGGCTTTTCTGAAAATGTCAGGGTCAGGCTTGCCATTTTTCATCATGTCCTGATACAGCGGGAGCCAGGCTGTCAATCCTGCCTGATGTGTCATGATTTCTATCAGTCTGATATTGGCTTTGTCAGTATTTTTAAGGTATGGGAAATAATCGCCGAGTTTGCCATCCAGACTGATTTTGCCGTCGTCGTAAAGCTTCATTATGGCAAATGTTGTCGCAAAGACTTTGGTCAGGGAGGCGATATCATAAACATCATCGCTCTGAACCTCATGACCTTCATCATCATAGGTGAAATGGCCGAAATTCTTCTCATAAATAATCTTTCCGTCCTTCATCGCGAGAATCTGACAGCCTGGATATGCGCCGATGTCAATGCCGTTTTGAGCTATTGAGTCTATTTCTGCAATATATTCATTATCAATCAGTTCGACAGGCAACGTTTCTGGCGTCAGCATATTTTCAAAACTCAATCCGCTTCCGACCCTGAATTGCTTACTGATTGTGACGGGCAGTTTTCCAATAGGATTAATCTTCCCGGCCATCACGCCGACTACGGCATTTACAGCATAAGGAGTGTCTTCATACGCAATAATCACAACCGCCGGATTTTTCTTGAATTTGAACAACTTCATGGCGTAAGGGCAAGCGAACAGGTTGAAAACCATCCTGTTGTTTTTGCCGCTCAAAGCCTTGACAACATCAACCATATTATCAGTGATGCCGAAGTCTCTTGTGGCATAAATCGAGGTGTTTTGGATGTTCACGACAATCTGTCGGTAATTCTTCAACTCGTTGACGAACCGTTGTTTTTCCCCTTTATTCAGGTCTTTCTCTACAAGATAAGAACACACGTCATAGCCTTCGTTTTTCAGTTTGTTGGCGACATCGTCTTTTTTGCCGAAAGTCACCACGGCGACGCTTTGCGATTTGTCGAGAGGCAGCATTTCCTTGTCGTTTCGGAGCATCGTAACCGCCTCATTATAAAGCCTTTGTTTAAGATTGTCGTATCTCAGCTGATGCAAATCATTTTCCACGCCGACTTCCGGTTGCGGCACATAGTTATTCAATCCGAGACGATATTTATATCTCAAAACTTTTTTGCAACTCTCCTCTACCCTTTGTGCAACCTCTTCATTATCTAATTGATTTACAATGATTTGGATTGTATTTTCAGGGTCTATCGGCATCAGCACAACATCGATTCCCGCCATTATAGACTTAAGTCCCACGCTATCTGGATGAACTCCTTTATAGGCACCCTTCATCTCCATCGCATCGCTGAAAATGAGGCCGTCGAAGCCCATCTTGTCCTTCAGAAGTCCTGTCACGACGTTTTTTGACACCGACGATGAGAGGTTTTTCACTGGCTCTAAAGCCGGCATGTAAAGATGTCCTACCATCACACCGTCGACGCCTTTATCTATCAGATATTCAAAAGGATACAACTCTGTTTTCTTTATCTCGCTAAGATTTTTGTCAACTTTCGGCAATGTCTCATGAGAGTCGGTTTTTGTGTCACCATGACCAGGGAAATGTTTGATTGTAGGCAGTACTCCGTTGTTTTGCAACGCCAGCGCATACTTAGCACCGTATTCTGCCACAGCCTTAGGGTTCTCGCCAAAGCTTCGCATACCAATCACCGGGTTTGTCGGCTCGTTGTTCACGTCGATATCCGGTGCAAAGTTTACATTTATTCCAATACGGCGGCATTGTTCGGCAATCTGAACGCCCATATCTGCAATGAGTTCCTTATTTCTGATAGCTCCAAGCGTCATCTGATAAGGATACGACTTTCCGTCATTGATACGCATCCCAAGTCCCCATTCTCCATCAATAGCCACCATCAAAGGTGTCTGCGCCATCGCCTGCCATTGGTTGGCCTGCTTAAGCAAAGGCTCCGCATCAGTGCGGAAAAACGTCACTCCTCCGATGTTGTATTTCTCTATAAGTTGTTGTATATCAGCAAAATATGCCTTATTAGGCAGATTCGCCCTTACATTGACAAGCTGCCCGACACGCTGCTCATCCGTCAAAGAATTGTAAACCGAATCCACCCAACGGTCTTCGTCAGACTGGGCGGCAGCTGCTAAACTTACAGCCAAAAACGCGATAAATATATATATCTTTCTCATCAATCAAAAAATTCTATTATTTCATCAATATCAAATGGTTTTGCAATTATCACCTTGTCTTCGTCCAGCAAAAACAGCGACGGAGTCATGTCAACGGCATAATCTTCAACGATTTGCGACTTCCAACCTTCGCTTTCAAAAATGTTGTGGTATTTTTTCGAACCTGTCTTTTTCAGCAAACGTCTCACTTTCTTCAAATCACCTGAAACATTCACTGTCACTACTGTAATATGTTCGTTTTTATCAGCAAATTCAGCAAGTTCCTTAATCAAGTCACGGCAATGCGGGCAGGAATACGACCAAAACAAAATTATTGTGAACCTATCCTCGACAGCGTACAGATTAAAAAGCTTATCATCAATCGTAACACATTCAATATCAGGGGCTTTACATCCTATTTTAACTCTATTATACGATTCTGCAATACTGATAATCTCATTCAGCTGTTCATCATTGGCATCAAGATATTCCAAATGAGGCAGTCTGACCATGTAATCAACCACAAGATTCGCGCCCAACTCAGAAAATCCGCTTATAAGATATTGATACACATACTTATACATCGGATAGGTCGTGCAGTTTTTCAAAATATTGTCGGCTGCCAAGATGTAATTATACATCTGACTTTCCGCCGACAGCTCTTGATTTTGGGCGGAATCGATATAGTCAGCCAACGTGGAATTTAAAAAATCCGTGTTTATCAAAGTAGTGTCGTTAAAGTCGATTCTCTCGAGTAAAGCGTCGTTCATCTGCGCTCTCGTCATTGAGAAAGCAAACAGCAACACTATTATAATCAACGTCTTAACTCTCATAAACACTTTTTTCTAATTATTTCAAAATGTTGTCAATCATTTCTTTAAACTTATCGTTTTCAACGAGGAGAAGTGCTTCCTTCGCCTCAAATTGATAAGCACCGTTTTGATAGGCATCTATTAGTTTGTTGACGCACAGCTCTGTGCCGAAATAAGCGAAAACATTATAGTAGCGGGGCATCAGATCCGATCTGACATGCTTAAGCGTCGAGGCAAATTCATCTTTGGTCTTGTCAGGCATCTTTTGGGTGACATTTTTTATGGCAAGCTGCACATCCTCGACATATTTGTCATCGCAATATTCAAGAAGCGTCATCAGATACTGTGCCTCTGCCGGTGTCATCACCAGTCTGAGCAGTTTAAATGCCTCGGCTTTTACGTCAGGATTTGTAGAATTGGTAAGTTCTCTCACTGGGGTGGCAAAATTCGCCACAGGACGGCATTCCACGATCTGCAGTGCCGCATATTTTTGCTCATTATCACCCAGTCTCATCATATCGCTCAAGAATATGACATAATTGCCTTCGTAAGCAATCAACGACTCTTTTATAACCTCTTGATGTTCTCCGCCGAACAATGGTTTCACCGCTTTTATACCTTCTGCATAGTCGAGTTTGAATACGGTACGGATGGCAGCGTCAACGGCTTTCGGGTCCTTTGATGAGAACTGTTTCATCACGAAATCCATCTGTGAGCCGTTTTTAACATCTCCGAGCCAGTCGACGGCGTCAACAGCGGCATCGCCTTTTTTGCATTTTTTCACAACAACTTGTGCAACATCATCATTTGCATAAGGTTTCAACAGTTCAAGTGCCGCCTTACGCACCTTCCCGTCTTTGTTTTTCAATGCCTTATAAAGTATCGGAATCTCTTTTTCGCCATTTAAAGCCACCAGCAGACGCATACCGGCGATCTTGCTGTCAGCGGCCTTACTTTTATTAAGCTTTTTAGCTCCTTTTTCAATAATGGCTGTCGTTTCATCGCTGCTTTTTATAATCATCAAAGCGTTATAAATCTCAATCTTTGTCGGATCGTCGGCATCATCAAGCCATGAAACAAGCATGTCTTCCATGCTCGTGATTTGGAGTTTGCCGACGGCATACGCCAACGCATCCTTATGTTGCAGATTATCCTGATGTGCGTCGATATATTTCATTATAGCTTTCTGCGAACCCGGAATATCGCCGATACACCTTATTGCCGCGCCAGCTATCGGCTCAACGAAGGCAAGCCGCAGAATATCATCGGCATCATATTTGTTGCAAAACTGAGGAAGGACCGAAAACAGGTATTCACTGACTTTACTGTCGGCATTTTTCTCCACGAACACGAAAACAGCCTCCTTCAGAACATCTTTCATCTCCGGATCCCCCGTATACCTTACATGATTCGCCCAGATGTCAACCTGCGCCTTCGCCTCAGACACCGTCGTTGGATCAGGCGACTTTAATTTCTCAAGTGTTTCCAAGACACATCTTTCATTCTTGCAGGTAATTTTTTCTGTTTTTTGCGCAACAGACATCATTGGAAGCATCGCCAAAACAGCGAAAACCAAAACAATATTTTTTAAGCTCTTCATAAAAAATTTATTAACTCTTTATTATTCAATATTTTACAAAAGCAAAACTCTTTTTCAAGAGATAACTTTTCAATTTACAAATATAACAATATTAACGCAAATTGCATCATAAAATTTCGTATTTTTGCAACGATTATGAATACAAGTATCTCAACTAAGGAAATTTGGCGTATTGCGGTTCCGATAATGATTGGAAACCTGGCGCAGACGCTCATCACGTTCACCGACACGGCGTTTCTTGGGCATCTCGGCGTGGTTGCTCTCGGGGCTTCGATGATGGCGGGCATGTATTATTTCGTGTTCACCACCATGGCGATGGGCTTGGCCATTGGCATTCAGATAATTATAGCCCGACGTTTCGGTGCGAAGGAATACAATCAAATCGGCAGCATCTTCCAGCACGGAGCCGTGTCGATACTCATTTTCGGACTGCTTTTGTTCATGATAATGAGGATTTTCTCAAACTCGCTGCTCGATTTCATCATTGAGTCGGACAACATCTACGCAGGCGCGATGGAATACATCAACGTGCGGCAGTTCGGCATCGTCTTCGTGTGCTTCAACTACCTGTTTCGGGCTTTGTACACAGGGCTTTCCGACACGAAAGTCATCACATATTCCACGATAATCATGGCCACCGTCAATATCATCCTTGACTACTGCCTGATTTTCGGTCACTGGGGCCTACCTGAGATGGGTATCGCCGGAGCGGCGTTGGCATCTTTGATAGCCGAGGTCACCGCCACGACGTTCTTCTTCGTTTACACATACGTTAAATTAGGCAAGAGCGAATACGAGCTTTTCAAGCATCATGGCTTTAATAAGGAATTGACGCTCAACATAGTACGTATCGCCACCCCGACCATGTTCCAGAAGCTGTTCTCATTTAGCGCATGGTTTATCTTCTTCATCTTGGTTGAGAAGATGGGCGAACAGGCTATTGGAATCTCTTCGATAGCACGAAGCGTGTATATGATTCTGTTCATCCCTGTCTTCGGTTTCCTCGCCACGTCAAACACGCTTACGAGCCGTATCATCGGGGCGGGACAAGCCGACGAAGTGCTTAAGACGGTATTCAGAATAATTTTCAACTGTGTTTTATGCTGCATACCGTTGATTTTGGTGTGCGTCTTCTTCCCCACCGCTGTGATGAGCATATACACCGACGACATGACGCTCGCCAGCTCGGCTATCCCGTCGGTTTACGTGATTTGCGGCGCCATCATCTTTCAAGCCATCGGCGCAATCGCGTTCGAGTCGGTGTCGGGAACAGGCAACACCCAAGCTGCATTGTGGCTGGAGTTTGGCATACTCTTGCTTTACATCGTCTACATCTGGGTTTTGACCAATGTCACCACCCATGTGGAATGGGTCTGGACTTGCGAATATCTCTACGGAGGCTTAATTGCTATAGTATCAATAATTTACATTAAATTTGCAAACTGGAAGAATTTAAAAATATAGTTTTATTCGGTGCCCTTATAGGCAGAAATCCAACAAAATCTAATTAAAAATCAAAAAAATAATCTTCGTAGAAAATTTTGAAAGATTTCTCGCCAAAGGCGACAAAAAAATAACAATCAATGAAGAAGGTAGAAATCAAAGATTTTGAGCTTTACACCACGGGAATCATCAGCATTGCGTGGAAAGAGGGCAAAAAGGACATGTTTTTGAATGTCGACCTCGACCTTGCGGCGATGATGAAGCTCTGCAAGATTGAAGGCATATCATATGAAACGGTGCAGAAACTGTCGGCCGACCAGAAGCCTGTCACATTCCACAAGGCATCGGTATATCTTTATCAGGAGGACGACCGTCCGGGACAGTATTGTTTGAGTGAGGCAATGTTTGAAGACGATGGCATTGACATCTACTACTGCGAAATCAAAGGCTGAAGATAACGTCTTACCCGACCTCCCCGACTTCGTCGCCATCGACTTCGAGGCGGCTAATGCTGCCACCACCAGCGTGTGCAGCGTGGGAATCGTCATTGTGCGCGGCCGCGAGATTGTGGAGGAGTTTTACAGCCTCGTGAAGCCCGTGCCCAACTACTATGACTTCTACACGAGCAAGATTCACGGCATCAAGAAAAAAGACACCGACGACGCGCCCATCTTCCCTCAGGTGTGGAATCAGGTTGAGAAGAAACTCAAGGGGTTGCCTTTCGTGGCGCACGGCTACGAGTTCGAGAAACGCTGCCTGAACTCGCTGTTCGAATACTACAAGATGGGACGCAAGCGCTTCAAGATTTACGACACGAAACGCGCCTCAGAGATAGTGTTTCCTGACTTGGAGAACCACAAGCTGCAGACAGCGGCTTCAGCCTGCGGCTATGAGTTTGACAAGAAGAACAAGCATCACAACGCGCTGGCTGATGCGGAGGCGTGCGCGAAGATAGCGATGGAGGTGTTCAATCAATAATTGTTATTTATCTCCGTATGGTTGTTGATCCTCAGCGACCATCGGGCATTTTTCATTCGCGACATCATAATTCTGACTTGTAACCATAATAATGTCTTGTCTTAAGGCCAAACTAATATGCGACAAGGTACTAATCGTAAAATTATGGCGACCAGTAAGCCATTTGCTGATTTCCGATTCACGTTTGCCAAGCCTGTTTGCCAAATCACGGCGGGTCATACCTTTTTGTTTCAGAACTTCCACAATTCTTTCAGCAATCGAAAACGAAAGCTCAAACTCAGCCATACGGTCTTCTGGGATAGCAGCTATACAATCTCGAAACGACTTATTTTGTATCATAATTCAAATACTGTTTTATCAATTCCTGTAATAATATTATTTTCAACTTTAACTTTGCCGTTTTTCCTTGCTTCTTTCAACAAAAAGTCAAATTTTTGAAGGTCCAAAACATAACCGCTAAGTTTTTCATTTTCCTCATACGTTCTTGTAACCTTTTCCCCTCCATTTCCGAGAATCAAAACCTGATCGGATATCCTTAAACAATACAACCTCAAGCACCTTGAATCGAGCGACAATGCACAAATACTATCTTTCATCTTGCCTTCCATCCTGAAAAAACGTTCCAAGGCTCCTTTTTCAATAATTTTTTTCAAAGCAAAAATAATCGTTTGAAAATCCTTATTTAATCTCGCATTATCTTTAAATTCAGCAAGAAATTTCTCAAATTCGCTTTTTTCATCCCCCTCAAAACAAATAGAATAAAGACAAACTATATCGTTCTGTTCTATTGTTTTCAAAGTCATTTTTCTTCTCATAGCTCCACAAATTTCAAGTTTGCAAATATACAAATAATTTTAAACTTCACTTAAAAGTGAAATATTTTTTTTAACATCAAAACCTGAAACTATTTTGTTTCGGTTCTTGTTGCAAAGATACAACAATTTTTCAAACGCGCAGCCTATTTTTAAAAAAATTTTAAAATTCGGCGTTGATTATCATGTAAATACGTTCAAGACAAAGCGGCGACCTTAATGGCGTTAAGGCCATTAAAGCCATTATGGCAGCCGATGAAGGTGGTTATGGCTTTTTAAACCAAAAACATTTTGGCATTTTTTGTCCGAAAAAAGTGTATCTTTGCACCAGATTTTTGAATTCCCTCCATCCAGAGTATCGTAAATTTATTATTAACCACAGAAGTAATCGCCAGATTGCCTGCTGGAATTTTATTATTTATTTATCTTTTAAGCTTTTAACGATATGACAACTAATGATAATAATAACAAAAACAACGCATTTCCGGAATACATTCAAGGCATTCCGACGGCTAAAAACAAAAGCAGAGAAAGAATTGATTTGATTAAGAAGTATTATTCAAACTTATGGAAAAAACTACAGAAAGAAGGAAGATCCAATAAAATCTTCAACAATTATCTTGGAGTTGATGTGTATATCGTAGAAAAAGAAAGCGATAAAAAGACCATCAATACCGCATCTAAGAATTGGCAATCAACATATGCAGTTAAACATCTTGAAGATGTTGTTAAAAATGCTCGTTGTGAAGAAAACACGATTGTATTCTTTGCGCCCAAAAAAGGAACTCAATCCAAATTTCATTATAAAAACATAGCCATTCTATATTATGACTTTGTTGATCCTAATATTGACTACTTGAATTTCAAAGCCAGATTAACAATCGGCATAAAAGCAAGTGCAAAGCATGTACAGTATTGCGTTAACAAAATCGATATAAAAGAAAAAAGCCAACCGTACAAAGCGTTAACAAATGAATGAACACATACGGAATTGACTTTCACACTGCAAAGATACAACAATTTTTCAGACGCTCAGCCTATTTTTTAAAATAATTTTAAAATTCGACGTTGATTATCATGCAAATACGTTCAAGACAAAAAAACATTTGATTTATATAGAATATTTGGTATTTTTGCAACGTAATATTAAATTCATGAATTTATGGAGCCTTTAAAAAACACGGACAATAGCGGCGTAATATTGTATAATGCGATGGATTCCCTCAAAGACATTGAAGACAGAATCTTCTGCATAAGGGGAGTTAATGTCATGATTGACAGCGACTTGGCAGAACCAAGGTATTAAATCAAACTGTTAAAAGAAATATTGAACGATTTCCTGAACGTTACAGATTTCAACTGTCTGATAATGAATTAGACAAACTGGTCATAAATTGTGACCGGTTCAACAAGTTAAAGCATTCCACATCTAATCCTTACGCCTTCACTGAGCAAGGAGTCTCTATGTTGGCATCGGTGTTAAACAGCGCCTCAATAAAAGACGCTGGAAAGAAGTGTTTTGCGGTGAGTTTGATCAACGACAAATGGATGGTGGAAGCGCTCATGAAAAGAACAATTGATTAAAGCGGCAACCTAAATGGCGTTAATGCCATTAACGCCGTTAAAGCCTTTAAGGCAGCCGCTGAGGGTGGTTTTATCATAGTGTGAAGCTAAAACTACAAAATACTGTAGTTAAATAGAGAGTGTAAATCAAACTTTGTCATTCTACTATTTATTGTAGCCTGACACAGTTCAGATTACACTACCAATTACACTCTCAAGGCTGGTGATTCGGATTGGTATTTACATATTAAACAAATGATAATATATCTTGTCTCAGATTGCATTTCAACACTCTATACTTTCGACCAGTTAAGTCCCTCCTTAAAATATTTAGTAATATCTTGTCGGTCAGAATTGAGTGTTATTCCCAAGAAAAATGCCGCACGAGATACGCCCACATAAATATAACGCTTTATTAATTCGGTATCACCAATAGCATTATCAATATTGTGGAAAAAGACAACATCAAACTCCATACCTTTAACAACATCTATTGGATAAACTCTTATTTGATGATTACTTTCCAAAACATTTCCTCCACTGCCATCAACAATCTCTATGCCAGAATCAAGAATAAAATCCGTATTTTTTAATTTGTCAACAAATTCTGCTATGGCATATTTGTTATTCATAAAAATTGCAATTGAAGGGAGCTTTTTGCCGTAAGCAATATAAACCTCTTTTATCCTTTTTTCAATCCAATCAATCTTTGTGGATTCATTTGTTGATATAAAAGTTAAAGGTTCTGGCACTTTTGTTGATTTCATGTACGCTTTATAATCCGGCTCTTCTCCTATAGTATCAGAATACAGTGCCCGAGCTACTTTAAGCAAACTTGAACTTTGACGATACGAAGTAGTCATTTTCATTAATTTCATATTGCCAACATACGGTTGTATGCTATTCCATGATGTAATGCCATGATGAGTAAGTCTTTGCATCATATCACCGCATAAGGTAAATGAGTTATAATCATTATATAGCAACGACTGCATTGCATAAATATCACATTCGCTAAAGTCTGTTACTTCATCAACTCCAATAATAGGACGAGCTAATTCTTGATATGCTTCAATAAATGGATGATTTATTTTTTCTCTGTTTATACGAAGTACTTCTTTTACAAGATTATTTATAAAACCTATAAGCAACGATTGCTCTTGTGGATGTAATTCGTTTCCACTTCTACGTTTAAGCATCGCCTCCAATTCTTCCAGGTTCCATTTGTGTCAAGGCTTGACGACGAAAGCGTTTGTATTTTCCTGCTAATCCGACAAACAAGTTACTTCTCAACCCTCTGGTATATTTTGCATATTGTTCAAAAAGAGCTAATTCTCCAACTCTATCCATCTTATTTTTGTGTTCTTCTGTAACAATAGGCATTAAAAGTTCACTTAATTGTTCTTGTCTTTGAGTTAAGTTTATATCCTTGTTTTTCTTACTATGACACAAGCGTTTGAACCATGTGCGAATCATGTCGATAATCTTTGTATCATATTCTTCATTCTTAACCTCTAAAATATCAACAGATTCCTGATCTTCTTCCACATCATCATTTTGTTCTCCCAACTGTATGTTGGCCAATGAAATCAGTTTGTCATATATTGATTTATTCTCTTTGCCAAGTAGATATATTTCTTCTGATATTTGTTTTAATATAGTTCTGCTTTCAGATATTAAATCTAAACAATCTCTACTGTACAGTTGTTCAAGAGAATTGAAAAGTTGTATAAATTGTGATATTTTGTTGTAATCTTCAGCTTCATCTAATCTTTTCTTAATATTAACAGCTATATTCTCCCAACGATACTTTTGGTCGTTTTCCTCTAACTTTGGAAGTTTATTCTTGACTTTTAAACTGTCGATAAAATATTCAGAGAAGCTTTTTATTATCCCGTAACAATTATTAAACAAGACTTCTGTACTACGCCCTGCTTTAAACGGTGCGGCATCATTTGACAGATCAAAGAGTTGATAATCTTCAAGTAATACAACATTTCTGTATTCAGCCCAGCTCCAAACCTTTGCACTGGTATTTGCCAAACCTTCACGATTCATGGCATCTTTCAGGTATTCCTTCAAAAGTTTTGAAGGAGAGAAAAACATCCAATCTCTATGTTCTTTAATTGCTTCATTTAAGTGATCACGCTGAGAAGCAGTAAGCTGATACTGACTTGTTTCATTAACAAAGTCTTCTTCAATGGCATTCCAATCAGTTAGATATTTCAAACGCTGTATCATTGTTGTGGTTTTTCCTGTACCTGGACCACCATCAATGACAACAGTTACACCATTGAAAAGGTTTTGTGTTTTAATTCTATTTTGAACAGGATCAAGTATTGGGTTAAAACGCAGTTTTCCTTGCTGACGAATGTACCTTGTCAACTGTTCCATTTCCTCTTGCTGTAAAGTAAGAATACGACGTTCCTCTTCAATCTTCTTAATTCCCTTGGTTATTATACCACGTTCATGAGCCGTATTATCTTTATCTTGTTCTTTAAGAGCATCATATCTTCGTCTTTGCTCTGCAATCTCTTTATCTACCCTTTCAATTTCTGCCTTGTTTACTCTCAAAGCTTCTAAGAACGTATTTATATCAATATACGTGTATTTCTGAGAATCATCGCATATTGATATTTCTCTGTTTTCCAAGTCAGCTTTAGACGTGGTTCTTATATGATGATTTTCCAGCCTTCTAAGTTCGCTTCTCTGTTGATAATCGATGTTGTCCCCCACATTGCTATTTAATATCCTGGTTGCAATGTATGAGTTTTTCGAAACTATTCTTCCCAGACTTTGTACTTGTGGCGACATAGATAACATAGACTTATTTAATGCACCGATTTGGAACCAAAGAGTTTTTTCCTTACCATCAAAATCGCCATGTATTCTGGCTACAACAGGAATATGCTCTTCACTGTATATAGGTTGAGCTCCCTTGATTGCTTCTGCTACTTGAATTAATGATTCTTTCATGGTGTGTCAAATTTATAAATCAACGATAACTCCGTCTTCTTTAGAATAATAGATAGATTGAATATTTACCCCCATTTCTTTCTTCAATTCAACATATTGTTTGATGTCTGCAGAAAGCTGTTGTTCTATCTGGTGGATGTTTCTTGCCTTGTCTAACAGTTTGAGCTTATCTCTTATCACATAAGACAACTCAAGATTAAGTTTTTTCATAATATGTGTAAGTTCCATCATGTCATCTTCATCACATAATTCAGCCTTATAGTCAAAACCAGCTCTTACATCCAGATTTTCTGAACCCATATTATAGGTAATGGTGTCTATTTTAGACAGGTCATAATTGCCAATTATGTCGTCTTCTATTTCTTTGGCAAGTGCTTCCCGAGAACGCACAGCTTTTAACTTGCGCAGCCTTTCGAGTTCCAACAATAATTCTTCTGGTATCGGGAATTTCTTATTCTTATGAAAAGTTATGACCTTTTCCATTGAGGTAATTTCACTATCTATATCGTCGTCATCAATATTCGAATATGGTTGTTCAGAATGTGATTCTTCTTTAGTTTCCATCGGAACATCTGGAATATCTCCAGTTTGATTATTTGTATACCATTCAGCAAAGTCCAAGTAACGATTTAGCGATGCTGTATAAATATTATGCTTTTCTCTGTTATACTCACGAAAATCTTCATTCGACTTTAAATCATCAGCGATTGAGTTCAATGTTTCTCTGTCAATTATATTGAATAAACTTTTGAAAGTTGTATCAATGTGTTCTCGAATGTAAAAATCCAGATGTTGTCGAATAGTGCGAGCATAGCTCTGAGCGGTATTAACATTCAACAACTTCACTGCGTAATCAAGGAAACTTTGCTCATAGTCATGCTCAATACTATCCAATGCCGATTGTCCAACATCTTCTGTTCTTGAGTCGTGTAAGACCTCAACATCCTCGTCTCCTTCGGAAATATCGTAAACTTCTCTTTCTTCATCACTCTCATTGTCTAAACGCTGAGCTTCTGGAGATTCATCTATTGTGCGCCCTTCAAAATGATCCTTCCATTTTCTACGTGCAGACGGAAATCCAAACTTGTTGAAAAGGCCAACGTTGTCAAGAATGATGAGATTATCCTTGCCTTCTGAGGGGCGAAGGCCACGTCCAACTTGCTGCAAGTACATGGCGAGCGATTTGGTTGGCCTAGCAAGCTGAATGACTTCAACGTCTGGGCAATCGAAACCCTCGCTGAATATATTTACGTTAAACAGCACTTGAATTTCACCGTTGCGGAATTTACTTACAAGTTCTGCTCTTCTTTCTTTTGGTGTTTCACTATCTATGGCTGCCGACTTTATACCTGCCGCGTCGAATTCTTTTGTCAGATGTGTACTATGAACCCGGCTAATTGTATAGACAATTCCTTTTTTATTTTTTGCATATTTCTGATAAGAAGATAATATGCCCGCTCTAATAAAATCTCTATCCATCACGCCCATCATTTCTGTTTCCATATAATCACCTTGGAAATCAAGCTTCATCTTATCAATCTCTTTTTGGAGCTCAGATGTAGGTTTAATCGAATAATATACATATTCACATAGATAGCGTTTTTTAATAAATTCGGCTACCGAGGCGGATATAATAAGTTCATCAAATTCAGAACGGAATCCCGCTCCATTGAGACGATATGGAGTTGCAGTTACACCAAGAATCTTTGCCCTAGGAAAAAAGTCGATAATTTTCTTGTAGCTCATAGCTTTGACATGATGAGCTTCATCAATGATTATGACATCAAAATCCTTGTCACCCCAACCTTCCAATCTTCGATTCAATGTTGGAACAGAGCCTATCTGTACTGGCAGATTCTTTTGTTCCATATTTTGAGCGACAATCAGACCATGAGCCAAATGGTACTTTACTCCAACATGGTCAGAAATCTGATCTATAAGTTCTTTGCGATGAGCGAGAAATAAAATCTTTATAGCTTTCTTGCGCTCAACGCCATAGTTGTGTAAATCGCGGGCTATTGATACAAATAAACGAGTTTTACCTGTGCCTGTCGGCATCTGCAGCATAACAGCTCTGCATTTCTGCCATGCTTTGTATATTTTGCGTTTGTTGTCAATTTGATAATCTCTAAGAGTTGTGTCGTATTCGGGATTCAGCATAGAAAAATCTATACCATCCCCATTGCTTACAACACTATTTAAATCGACAACATCGCCAATAGTATATGAAGCTGTTGTTGCTTTTTTAGGAATAAGATGCATGCTTAAATGTTTGTTTTCAATAGCAACAACTTCGCACTCTACTTCGTCACCAACCTTAAACAACGGATTTTGCAGGGCATAAACTCTGTGTTTGAATCCGTATTGGTCTGAGACTGCATAATAAAAAGCTTGTGAGTTTGGATCAATACATTCATCTGTTATTTTGAAAGGATATGTACAGCCCTCTGCATAAACCTCATGTAGGACGCCTGTGTAATTCTGATCGAATTTTGGTTTTCCACAAGCGTTGTCACCCAAGTATTCCACATCAATTTCAGTACGATTAACAGATTGATGCTCATATTTTCGCACACGATACTCTACACCTTCGTACTCAACGACATAACTCTGCCTTCCATTAAAAGTGTCAATATATTTGACATGCATTATGTATTTCTGGTTAACTATAAAGTTTGCCATAATTATCTATATATTAGTTATAAAAACATGACAGTTATGATATTTTGTGGTATGACATTCAAACAGGATCTACAGAAATAAAAAAAACCGCGAACTTTTTGTTAAACTCGAGGTCCTAGGAGTACCTGTAACATCAACAAGAAAGCCCACGGTAAATACTCGTGAGCGTTTCAACTTTCTTCTGATGTTACTTTCCGAAATTTCCTAGGTTTCGAGTTTTCCAAGAAAAGCGAAAACGCCTTTTATATTTCTTTAAATTCTTTTAACTATTTCTGTTTCTTTTAATTTTTTTATGAATTAACACTGCAAAAATAAAAGTTTTTTCCTAAAAAAGTCAAGAAATTGTGAAATTTTGTTTGAGATTAATGCCGCCGCTTTTAAGGGCCTTAATGCCATTAATGGCTTTAACGGCTTTAATGGCAGCGGCACCAGTATCGGCAAAAATCTTGTTAATCTTGTTAATCCTGTCTAATAAAACTCAATCCTGTCTTATGTTTGACAGCCACTCCCCGACCTCGTGCTTCACATAGCTCTCGCTGATGATATGCGACGGCAACGTCTTCTTCGGACACATCTTGCGGTTCTTGAAGATTTTCTCGTAATCCCTCTTGATGTCGTCGCCAAGAAGCTCGTCGTGCTCTGTATGATGACACGTAACATTATCATTTACAACGAATTTGAATTTCTTAAACTCAAACAAATCCTGCATCGTGAACTTAAACGAAGTGGCGCCGCCGCTGCGTCGGGCATGATACTGCACCGTGCCCACGCTATTCTTCAACGACTTCATAGGCTCGATGACAGGGTTTATCACCAGCTTAGGACCAGTGAAATCGCTGCAAAGCACATAAAAACCGCCCAACGACGTGCCCATCATCGCAAAGACCTCGTTCTCCTTCGCGAAATCGTTGATTTTCTTTATCGAAGCTCCTGCATGATGGTCCACCTCAAGCGCACACCATTCATAATCAGGATAATAAAGGTTCAGGAAGCCCACCGTCTGCGTGAACGGCGAGCCTCCGAAACCATGAATGTATATTATTTTAGGTTTTTCCATATTTTAATGAGATTTTTCCACTCCGCTTCGCTTCGGTCGAAATGACGGAAAAAATCTTGTAAATCTTGTTAATCCTGTCTAATAAACAAGCCTGTCTAAATCCATTTTACCAACGGCAGATCCTGTCTGTGTGGCAGCATCGCGTTGGTCGGGAAGATTCTGAACGTGTAGTTGAACACCCCTGCCCTGTTGATAGGCACGCCAATGTAATAACGGGCCCAGCCATCGCCGGCGTCGACAAGCTGCAACGGGTCGACACGCACGAGCTTGTCTACCACATCGTTGGTCTTCGTCGCTACAACAAGCTCAATGCCCACATCGCCTTTCTGCAATCCCGGCGTCTTCAGCGTGATTTCAGCAATCATGACATCGCCATAGTTCAGCGGACGCACATCAGGATCAGGCACCTTGATGGATTCCACCTCAATCTTGTCCCAGTTAGCCTGGATGTTGCGTTTCCATTCGACGATTTCGAATGCCTTGGCGTATCTGTTAGCCTTCATCCAGTTGGTGCGCTCGATAAGCTTGGTGTAATACTGGCTGAAATAGTCGTCGAGCATGCGTTTCATGGTGTAGAACGGCGCAATCTGCATCATGTCGTTCTTCATATACTGAATCCATTCGCATGGCACGCCGTCTTTGTCTCTGTTGAAATACAGCTGAACAATCTCATTTTCAATGATGTCGTAAATTATCTCGGCATCGAGCTCATCCTGATAACGCTGGTCGTCGTAGGAGCGCTCCTCTTTTATTGCCCAGCCTGCCTTCGGACGATAGCCTTCAGCCCACCATCCGTCGAGCACCGACAAATTGAGTGTCCCGTTCATCGCAGCCTTCTCTCCCGATGTTCCGGAAGCCTCCAACGGACGTGTCGGCGTGTTCATCCAGACATCGACACTCGAAGTCAGGAGCTTGCCGATCTCCATGTCGTAGTTGTTGATAAACACCACCTTACCGATAAATTCCTTTCTTCTGCTGACTTCGATGATATTTTTAATCAAATCCTGACCTGCTTTGTCGTTAGGGTGTGCCTTACCTGCAAACAGGAAAATCACCGGACGATTAGGGTCGTTGACAATCTCAGCCAATCTCTCAATGTTGCTGAACAGCAGATGCGCGCGTTTGTATGTCGCGAAACGTCTTGCAAAACCTATAATCACAGCGTTTTCATTGAGTTTCTCCATCGTCTCAATGATGAGTTTCGGGCTCTCTGAGCGACGGCGCATATCATCGGCGACTCTCACCTTGACAAACTCTATCAGGTTGTGTTTCAGCTCTTTACGTATTGCCCAAAAGTCTTTGGCAGGGACATCCTGTATCTTCTTCCAGACTGTCGGATCCGACTGGTTGTCAAGATAATCCTTGCCAAGCACGTCATTATACAGGCATTGCCAATGTTTGTCGGCCCATGTCGGGAGATGCACGCCGTTGGTGACGTATCCGATGTGGTTCTCTTCGGCGAAATAGCCTGGCCACATCTTCTGGAACATCTCGCGGCTCACGCGGCCGTGAATCTTACTCACTCCGTTGACTTCCTGGCTGAGGTTCACCGCCAGAACGCTCATCGAGAACTTCTCGTTCGGGTCGTCGCGGCGTATGCGTCCCATGTTCATGAACTCTTCCCATGAGATGTTGACTCTGCCCGGGAAATGCGAAAGATAAGTCCTCATCAGATTTTCCTCAAAGGCGTCGTGGCCTGCAGGAACCGGAGTATGTGTCGTGAACAAGGTCGAAGTTCTGACAAGCTCCTTGGCCACGTCGAAGTCGAGGTTATGTTTTGTGACGTATTTACTCAGCCTCTCGAGTCCGCAGAATGCGGCATGTCCTTCGTTGCAGTGGTATATCGTAGGCTTGATATTCAATGCGTTAAGCATCCTGATGCCGCCGATGCCGAGGAACACCTCCTGTTTGATACGCATCTCGCTGTCGCCGCCGTAGAGCTGTCCTGTGATTGCTCTGTCTTCAGGCGAGTTCTGCTCGATATCGGTGTCGAGAAGGTAGAGGCTTATCCTACCTACGCTGACTTTCCAAGCTTTTGCGTAAACGCTTCTGCCCGGGAATGCGATGCTGATGGTCACCCAGTTGCCGTCTTGGTCGCGCACAGGCTCAATCGGGAGTTCCGAGAACTTCTGTGGCAGGTACTGCGAGAGCTGCTCGCCCGACACCGAAAGGTCCTGATTGAAGTAGCCGTAACGATATAACAGTCCGATAGCCAATAAGTTAGCGTTCGAGTCGGATGCCTGTTTGAGGTAGTCGCCTGCCAGGATGCCGAGGCCGCCGGAGTATATCTTCAACGACTTCTGCAGTCCGTATTCCATCGAGAAATAAGCTATTTTGTTGTTATCGGCAGGCTTCACCGACATATATTTCTTAAACCTGTCATAAACAGCATTTAGTCTGTTGACGAATCTCTCGTCTTGTTCAAGGTCCTCAATCTGCGATTTTGACAGGCTCTTCATGAGTGCTATCGGGTTCTGTTCAAGGCGCTCAAACGCAACAGGGTCAATGCTTTCGAACAGTTCGACGGCATCCATGTTCCAGCACCACCACAGGTTGTTGGAGAGCTCCTGCAGTTTCTTCATCTGCTCAGAATACACAGGATCAATCAAAATCTTCTTCCAAGTCGGAGAATCCTGTTTCTTATAGTCGAAATTCCTCAACACTTCCGAATAATTCCTGGTTTGCTTCAGATACTCCTTCCCTTCAGATTTCGTAACAGCGAGGTCATAGGCATTAAAGTAATTGACAATCAAGTCCTTCCATGTCAACGATGATGCTATCTCGATAGCTTTTTTAGAGATTTCCGCTGTCTCTTTGTCAGAATGCGATGCCATCTTCAGCACCACTTTCTCCATCTCGTTGACGACAGAATCTTCGTTTCCTTCTTCACGATGGATGACAGCAACTGCTTCATTGTCAATGTTTTTATCTTGGATATACTTGCCAAATCCCGACACGTCCATTGTTATCGTCGGGATGCCGTGGGCGATGCTCTCGAGCGGGGTGTAGCCCCATGGCTCATAATATGACGGGAACACGGCGAGGTCGAATCCATACAGGAATTCGTTGTATTTTATGTTGAAAACGCCGTCGTTGCCGTTCAGATATGCCGGGATGAACATCACCTTCACGCGGTCGCCTTCGTTATTTTGAAGGCCGTTGTCTCGCAAGGCATTAAGCACCATATCCCATTGATAATCATGAATATAATGAGTGCTTGGATAATCAGTATGGCCGTTTATCTCCACCTCTTTATTAAGACGATGCATCAAATCCTTCGAAGGGCCGGCGATGTTGCCCGGGACAGCTATCACTGCCACGATGTCACGTTTCAGGCTCTCGTCGTGGTTCAGCTTGGCCAACATTTTGATATACAAGTCAGTACCTTTGTTATGGAACTCGTAGCGGCCACTGTTTATCAGCAGCATCGAGTCACGCGGGACTTCTTTTCCGCAAAGGGCATCGATGATTTCAAAAATCTTCGCTCTGCTATTTTCCCTGCATTTGCTGCTGTTTTCAACTTTCGTCACGAAGTCCGAATTAATACCGTTTATCGTGATAAAATCAGGTTTTCTCTGCAAAAACTGCTTGCATTCCTGTGCGGTGATGTCGCTCACTGTGGTGAAAACGTCAGCGTTTTGGGCTGATTTCATCTCCATCGACTGCTGTGAGACGATGTTGAAACGGCTCGCCATGGTCTGCCAGTTGTACGATTCGAGCTGACTGTAAAGCGGCAGTCCGTTGCCACTTATCGCGCGTCCGAGATATGTTGCGTGGGTGGTGAAAACCGTTGAGATATATGGGCAATGCTCTCTTATGTAAAGCACTCCTGCGCCTGTCATCCACTCATGGAACTGTGCCACGACATTATCGTCCGGACCCACATTCCACTCCACGAAGCTTTCTATGACCTTACCGGCAGCATAGCCGAACACCACAGGCTCGATGTAGTCCCACTGGCCTTGGATAGAGTCGAGCTGATACTTCTCCCAAAGATGGGCAAGTATCTCATTCTTAATGGAATACATCGAGGTATAGTCGATGAGGATGGCTATCGGTTTGGCTGATATCTTCCATCTTCCGATACGCACCTTCACGCCAAGCTGCTCCGACACTTTCTCGCGCCATTCAGGAAACAATGATGTGTCTTCAACGAAATACATGGTCTCGTGGGCTTCCTTCACCACGTCAGGACCTATTGTAATATAATGATCTTCAAGAAGTTGCTTTATTTCGTCCGCTTTAGTTGATATGACGGTGTAAATACCGCCCACCATGTTGCAGACTTCCCAACTCGTTTCAAACAAATAATCAGTTTTCATTTATTTCATTCTGTTAATAAAATCTGTTAAAATATTCATGTAATTGATGTAATAGTCGTATGGCGTCCCGCCCGCATGTTTGCTGCACATCGCAGCAAAGTTCTCTGCCGCCTGAAGCGTGCGCCAATCGCGCTTAAGCTCCTCATCCTTAGATGCTTTCACCTTCTTGAAGCATCCGTACAATGTCGCCAGCGCATCGTCCTGCATGTCGTTACCCATCCATGTTGACAGGTCACGTTCCTCATCGCGGCATGATAGCGGAATCGGTGCGTCGAACACCCCTGTCGGCTGCAGCTTGTCAATAACTTGATGCGGCGTAACCAACTGGAAATCAGTGTCCTTCAAGACCGCGTCAGGCAGATAATTCATAAACTCGAATATGCCTGTCGAAGCGTCCAAAGCCTCTCCGAAAGTCTCGTAATCAATGAAAACACTGACAACCTCCTCCTCTTCCGGTATCGAGTTGAGCCAATTGACAAAATCATCTACCTTGAAATTCTCATGCGAAAACTTAAAAGCAATCTCGTCGCTCATCTTCCAATTACGAAGCATCACTTTAAGTTTTGGATTTATTGCATTGACATACAGATAGTTAGGACTCTTCCAGCCCAACACGTGCTTTGCACCTTCTGTCAGCATGAGGTCAAAGCCCATTTCTGCAACGTCAGCACCTATTTCGTTTGAATATATGAGCTCGGTGTTATGGAAAGTCTTCGGACGGACATTGAAAATCTCTTTCATAAGTCGTTTATGCTCAGCGACTTCCATCTTGAAAGCGTCCTTATTCATCAGCGACGCCACCGAATGCGAATATGTCTCTGCCAGCACCTCCACATTGCCTGTCGCCACAAGCTTTTTGAAGCTTTCCAAGGCATAAGGCGCGTACACCTCCATCTGTTCGATGCCGACTCCCGAGAACGAAATCGCGAACTTCATCTTGTTCCCAAGTTCCGCTATCTTCTTGAGCATCAAGTTGTTCATCGGAATATAGCATCTCTCAGCCACACGCTGCATTGTGATGCGGTTTTTGTAGTCGTCATAATAGAAATGACGTTTCCCGATATCGAAGAAACGATACGTGCGGAGCCTGTACGGCTGATGCACCTGGAAGTAAAAACAAAGATTTCTCATATCTATAAGTGTTTATTATTCAATATATTTTTGAATTCTACCAATTCCTGCAATTCCTAATGATATAGTATGCATTGTAGACCCATCTCCTTTACCCAAACCAGTAATCCCAAAATCATATCTGATTCTCACAAATCTTATATCAATAGCCACACCTGCCCGCGAAACAGTATATTTTTTATCCAAATACTTATTATTAGGATTATCTTTGGTAGGATATCCTTCTCTCAAAAAGCCAATGCCCACAGATGGTGTAATCCCTATCCACTTTTTTTTAAAAACATTATAACTCAAAGAAAAAAATGGCATAAAACCACTTGCTGATGAACCCTTGGGATATATGCTATCATTTGGTAGTGATTGCTCATATAGTGTCTTCAACGATGTAACATTTACACCAAAATCAAGCTCAAATTTTTTATATACAACTCCTACACATATTTCCAAAGCAAAAATTGGTTGTTGTAACTTACCTGTTGTAAATCCTGTGCCAAAACTCAATCCGAATCCAAATCCCCAATCAGACTCCCCCAAATATGGTCTGTGAACAACATTTTTAGCTACCCATTCATAACGGCTGTCAGGATAAGTTTTCAGAAAATCGTCAATCTTTCCATTGACAATCTCTTGATTTTCAGAGCTTAACGGTTTTAAATTCCAATCCAAGAATATGGTAAAGAAATCATCGTCTTCGTCTGACAGCTGAGCATCCTGAAGATTGGAACGCAAAATATGCTCATCCTCAATCGAATGTATATAAAGTTGCTGATTTAGCTGATCTTTAGTAGGCATAACCTTATTGTCCAAGGCGTGGAAATCTGTAGAATCAACACTGAATTCCACCGATAATGCATCAAATTCGCTTGTCCAATACAATAATTGCCACAACTCCCAAGGATAAAAAGCGCAATAGTTGTCATCCTCCAATCCTTTCAAATAATCCTTGATTTCCTTAACCTTTTCATAGTCGCGATCGAGGAATTTTTCAAGGAGATACGCCCTGCCGTTCTCGATTTTCACCTTCTTGGTTTGCTGTATCTCATCCTCGATCTGCGCAAACGCCGGAATCATTGTAATAATAAAGATGATTGATATGACTAATTTTTTCATTATTGTTGTTATTTTATAAATAAATTTTACGCATTCGATGTGTTTTTACAGACCGATGGCACGTTCATATACAGCCTTTATTTTTTTTGCCGCATACTCCCACTTGAGGTTGTCGACTTCCTCTTTTCCTTCCTTACGGAAAATGTCGTTCACAGCCTTGTATTTGCAGATGCCGTATATGGCGTCGGCGAGTCCGTTGATGTCCCAAAAATCGACTTTCAGTGCATGTTCGACCACTTCCGACACTCCCGACTGCTTCGAGATGACAACCGGCACCTTCAGTCGCATAGCCTCAAGAGGCACGATGCCGAAAGGCTCTGATATTGAAGGCATTACGAAGACATCTGTCATGGCGAACATCTGGTCGACGTCGTTGCCTTTGAGGAAACCCGTGAAATGGAAATTAGCTCCTATCTTGAGCTGCGCCACACGTTTTACCATCTTCTGCAGGAGGTCGCCTGTGCCTGCCATCACGAAATGTATGGTCGGGTCAACCTGCAGGATTTTGTATGCCGCTTCCACGAAATACTCTGGGCCTTTCTGGTATGTTATACGTCCGAGGAACGTCACCACCTTGTTTTTCAGGCCGCTGCTCTCGTATTCGTCGAGTGACTTGTCGCTTGGTTCCACAGCGTTATGCACAGTGATGACCTTGTCGGGGTTGATTCCGTACTTTTCGATGACAATATTTCGTGTCCAGTCGCTCACCGTTATAACGAGGTCTGCTGCCTCCATGCCTCTCTTTTCGATGGCATAAACGTCGGTGTTGATGTTCTCGCCTGAGCGGTCGAACTCGGTGGCGTGCATGTGCACCACGAGAGGCTTGCCTGTCGTCTCTTTCGCGGCTATTCCTGCCGAATACGTCAGCCAGTCGTGGGCATGAATCACGTCGAAGTCATATTTCGTTGCGAGTGACGAGCCGATGAGGGCGTAACGTGCCACCTCTTCCATGAGGTTGGCGCCGTATTTGCCCGAGAACTCGTATCTTGGCGCGAACACCGAGCTATGAAAGCCTTGCGTGGCATGACGCTGTTCCTCAAACATCGTGGCATATTGCTCAGGTCCCACGTAAGGGATGATATTCGAGCCAATCTCCATATATTGCACTCTATCCCAATAGCTTCGCTCCGTCTCGTGGTCGATATCGACAGTCACGTCGCTGGCGTTGAGGATTCGCACGTTGGTCTGGTCCTCGTCGCCGAAAGCCTTAGGCACCACGAAAAGCACATCCACGCCGTTCTTGGCGAGACCTTTAGTCATACCAAAACAAGCCGTGCCGAGACCGCCTGTGATATGAGGCGGAAACTCCCAACCAAACATCAAGACTCTCATAACTAAATAATATTAGAGTTATCAATATCAAAACGCGACAAATTGGCATCAGTGGCGTATTTCAGCCAGTTTATCACATATTTCATATACAGCAACGCCGCCACGCTCGTCGACTGCGAGATGCAGCCTCGCGCCTCATGAGGCGGATTGCCATCATAAATCTCAGAGATGCTGCCGATGCCATTCTCAAAAATCGACTGCTCGAAGCCTTGGTATAAATCTTCAAGATAAGGCAGTGCTGTTCTTCTGTATAGACGAACGCACAAATCAGTGTAAGGCATTATTAACCAAGGGAATACGCTTCCATTATGATATGCCTGCTCGCGTTCACGGTGATTGCCGATGGTCACACCTTTATAATTGACATCTCTCGGTGACAGCGAGCGCAACCCTCTGATTGTCAGCAATTCAGAGCGTGTTATATCAAGAACACGTTTCTTCAAATGGTCGTTAAGCGGAGAATAACGCAACGAGGCGGCAATCAGCATGTTTGGTCGCACCATATCGTTTTTCTCGTTCTCGTTGACATAATCATAAAACCTGTCGTTTTTGTCATCATAGAACGTCTCCACAAACGAATTTTCAATCTTATCGGTATATTTTTCCCATTCTTTACAGCGAGAATTATTCTTATCCGCTGCTTTAAGCAATTCCACGCCATAACGTAACGCATTGTACCACAATGCATTAATCTCTATAGCATATCCGGTTCTCGGTGTCCATGGCTTACCATCGCAGAACACGTTCATCCAAGTGAGGGCAAGGTTTTCATTTCCGGCATAAAGCAGTCCGTTATCCTGCGCCTTCACATTGAAATCGGTTCCTTTGATGAAACTGTCCAAAATATTTGTCACGACATCACCATATTCACGCCAGATGGCTTTCCTGTCTTTGCCCAGCATCGACTCATATTTCTGAAGATTCACGATGAACCATAACGGTGAGTCAACAGCTGTGTAATACAAACTCTTTTGATAATATCTGTGCGGGAAAAACGGTCCTTGCATCCTTCTGATGAAATACTTAAGCATCTCTTTGAACGTCTTCTCGTCATCGTTGGCAAGACAGATGCCCGGCAGCGACAGGAAGGTGTCGCGACTGCATGAGCCGAACCAAGGGAATCCCGCATACATACGAGTCCCCTCCTCGCCTCTTATGATAAACTGCAAAGCTGAATTCTGCAGGCAATGTTCAAAATCGTCACAAGGGATGCGGTGATCGATCTGGTCTTCAAAATGTTTCTTCAAAATGGCGGGGTTTCTCTCATCAAGTCCAGCAGAAACCACAACATTCTCGCCCGGTTTCAGTGTCACCTCAAAGAACCCTGGCACGTAAAGATCTTCGACAGCATCATAGCCGCGCTCAAACTCTCTGATATAAAACACATTACGATACCAATCCGGACAATGAGTGTATTCCGTCGTTTTCGAGAGCTGGAAACACAGATGATCATAGTTTTCATACATCTGCCAAGCAGCACCATTTTTCAAAGGGATATATTTACGGTTTGCCACATAGTTCTCATGCGTCAACATATGGACGTTTCGGAAGGCGAGAAATGGCGTGAGACGCAAAACAATTGGCTGTGTCGCCTCTTCAAGAGTGTAACGTATAAGCACACGTGACTCTTTCTCACCGAAAATCAGCTCTTTTGTCAAAATAGAGCTTCCGATGCGATATCTTAACTTTGGAATTGGCACTGCCGTGAACTCTCTCAAATATTTGTGTCCACGTGGTGCAATAGTACCATCCTGATATTCATGAACTCCAAGATGGAATTCCTCCTTGTTGGCAATTATCGTCTCATCAATCGACGACAGCAGCACATGATTGTTATTGTCAAGCTGAGGCTGAGGGACGACCAACAAGCCATGGTATTTTCTTGTGTTACAACAAATTATTGTGGTGTTATAAAAAGCGCCAAGACGGTTCGAGCGCAGAATCTCTCTGTTCATCGCGAACTCGAGGTTCACCAATTGCCGTTTTTCAAAAGAGATATAAGCCATAATACAAACTATTTGCCCATATTAACAAAGCGCAAATATATGGCTTATTTTTTAAATTTGCAAGAAAAAAGTTGTGTTTTTTTAGCAAGAAACTATCTCTTCAGCCCGCTTCAGCGCGATGTTGATATGCGAACAAACGTTCTCCTCTCCCAGTTTCTTTATGAATCCAGCCTTTTCCAACGTTGCGCGAACATGAACGTTAACACCCGAAAGCACCACAATCATGCCACGCTGCTTACACGTATCACAAAGCAACTCCAGATTGTGAATACCAGTACTGTCGATGAATGAAACTTTCCTCATCCTGATGATTCGCACCTTGTATTCCTTGCCGATCACAGATTTGTCAATCTCATCGAATTTATTGGCAATACCGAAAAAATATGGCCCGTCAATCTCATAAACTTCAACACCTTCAGGAATCTGCAGCTTTTCTTCACTGCTCATGGCAATGTCGGTGTTATCGCCTGGATCAATCTCATCATGGAAGGAACGGATAACTGTAGCCTCATTGGTACGTTTCAGGAACAATGCGATTGATGCGACAAGTCCCAATTCTATTGCTATTGTCAGGTCGAAAATCACTGTCAGGAGGAACGTCATGATAAGGACGGCGAAATCTGATTTAGGGTTTTTTGCCAGCATCTTGAAGGTACGCCAGCCGCTCATGTTATACGACACCATTATAAGCACCGCTGCGAGGCACGGCATTGGAATCAAGCCGACCAATCTGCCCAACAGAAGCAGCACCAGAAGCAGCACCACAGCGTGAATCAAGCCGGCGACAGGTGTTTTGCCTCCATTGTTGATGTTCGTCATGGTACGTGCAATGGCTCCCGTTGCCGGAATGCCGCCAAACAACGGACTCGCAATGTTTGCTATACCCTGCGCAATAAGCTCAGTGTTTGAATCATGTTTGTCACCTATCACACCATCAGCAACCATTGCAGAAAGCAACGATTCGATAGCGCCAAGCATTGCTATTGTGAATGCCGACGGCGCAAGGTCTGTCATAAGCTGAATCAACGTCTTGCCGTCACCCAAGCCCAGACTCGGCATTTTCGGCGCCGGTATCGAAGTCGGCAGCTCATACAAATCACCGATCTTGGTGATGCCCGTCACGCCGGAGAAACGCTCCAACACCCACACTATCAACGTCACAAGCACAATCGCAACAAGCGACCCCGGTATCTTTCTCGAAATCTTCGGACTGTAAATGATAATCAGCAGACTCACGACACCGATACCGAAAGCCCACCAATTGATATTTGTTATATTCTGGAAATAACAAATCCATTTTTCTATAAAGTTAGCTGGCACATTTTTAATTTCGAGACCGAACATATCGTTCATCTGTGTGGAGAAAATGGTCAGCGCGATACCGCCTGTAAAGCCGACAACCACCGGGTATGGCACGAATTTAATCACGTTTCCGAGTTTGAAAACTCCAATTAAAATCAAGATGATACCAGCCATGATGGTGGCAATCATAAGTCCACCCAACCCGTGTTGCTGGATGATGCCGTAAATGATTACGATAAATGCGCCAGTCGGGCCGCCAATCTGCACCTTGCTGCCGCCCAAAAACGATATGAGAAATCCTGCAATGATAGCCGTCACAAGACCTTCCGTAGGGCCGACACCAGAGGCAATACCAAATGCGATTGCCAAAGGCAACGCCACGATTCCAACAATAAGTCCAGCCATCGCATCTGCCGAAAACTGCGTTTTGTCATAGTTTTTCAGGCATTTAAAAAGTTTCGGAGAAAAAACCATTTTCAATATTTTTACGAATCCTAATCTTTTGCAAAAATATCAAAATATTCTTTCACTTCGGGAGTTTTCAGCAAATTTTCTTCAGAATTTAAAACAAAGACGTAAACCAGCTCTTTTTCAGTCTTGGTTTCTCGGATATATTGTCTCTTCAATTTCGGCTTAACGCCAGATATTCCTAATGTTTCCGTAATTTTGCGTTTAAGGGTCTTTTCCGGAGCATCGCCAAATGCCACATGCCACCAATATCTCCTGACAGTCTCACCTTTATTATTTATAACGTGCAGATGCACTGAAGGATGTAGTATTTTATTGCCTTTATGAAGTTCCATCTGCAAAGCTCGCCCGACAATAATGCCGCGTTCATTGACAACCGGCAGGAACTCCATGATGTTTTCCTCCGGTGCGAAAACATCAATTTTGTTTGAGATTTCTCCACTTCGCTCCGCTTCGGTCGAAATGACATTAACACTGCTGTCATTCCGAGCGACCGTAGGGAGTCGAGGAATCTCATTTGAATTAAACGTTTTCACGCCATCACACTTGTCATTCCGAGCGCAGCGAGGAATCCCATCTGTATGTAACGTTTCTTGCGATGCCAGCTCTTGCCGTTCATACCAAATCCCCTGAATCTCAATATTTTCCGTACCCTTAGGGATTTTTATCTCGAACTTGTCACCCACCTTTTTCCCGACCAAAGCTTTTGCCACCGGAGAGACAAACGACAGCAGGCCTTTCGAGAAATCAGCCTCATCAACGCCTACTATTCTCACGGTGCGTCCATTGTATTTCACATAAGCTCCGAAACTCACGGTTTCTTTATTGGCTTTGGTCATATCCACTTCCACAGCGGTATTAATACGATTAATGAGCAACTTCATCTTTGCATCGATGAAATTGCTCATTATGTAGTTTCCATTTGCCGCGACACGTTCATTTTCGAGGTCTTCACGTTCTTTATTCAACGCTTCCAGACCTTCACGCGTCACGTAGTTTGGCATGCCTTTCGGCAGATGAGCCCTTGGCGGCACCATCGGAATCTCTTCCTGGTCGCCTTCTTTGATAAAACCTCTGCTCATCAGTTAAGCATAAGGTCAACCGCACCGAATTTTGTACTTACACAATCGTAAGTGGCGGCAAATTGAAGAATGTTGTTTAAAGCCCTGCGGCTCGGTTTCATGTCGGCGCACATATCACATAACGCCTCTTTGACCTCATCTTCAAATAACAGTGTAGAAATTAAACCCATAGGCACTCGATTTCGTTTATTTTTGAAATCTTAACGCCTATTAACATTCTTTTATTTTACAACTGTGAAAAAAAAGTTAAAAAATTTTAACAATTATCTTAACGTCAGCTGCAGGTTCTTTGTTTTAGCCATCTTACGAAGATTAATCAACGCATAGCGCATTCGTCCGAGAGCAGTATTGATACTCACATTTGTAATGTCGGCAATCTCCTTGAACGACATGTCGGCATACATTCTCATATTGAGAACCTCACGTTGCTCTTCCGGAAGATATTCTATCATCTTGCGAATGTCGTCGTGAATCTGATCTGTGATGATCTGCTCTTCTATCGAAGGGTCGGTGAACCTCGCATTGTCAAGCATATCATAGTCTTCCTTTGCCGGATCCACCATTGGCAGACGCTTTGCCTTGCGGAAATAATCTATAATAAGGTTGTGCGCGATACGCATCGCGAACTGTATGAACTTGCCCTCTTCTTTGTATGCTCCCGCCTTGATCGTTCTGATAATCTTCAAAAAAGTGTCCTGAAAAATATCATCAGCGAGCTGCTTATCCTTGACAAGCATAGCAATGTACGAAAAAACTTTATTCTGGTAACGGTCAACCAATACTTCGAAACTCGCCACATCACCATTCTGATAACGCAGCACCAGTTCTCTATCGTTTAATATTTCAGACATTAGTCCCCCTTTTTTAGGTTATACAATCAAAAAGGGTAAAAATTTTCTATAGCGTCTCTCCTATAATTTTATTGGTTGAACAATATTTAGTGTCAAAATTTTTGCAAATGTACAACATTTTTTAATACGATGCCATTTTTTTTTGTATTTTCGTGCAATTTTTTTGAAGTATATTAGTTGCAGATGAATAAATTAGAGAATCTAGAAATCCACGGTGCGAGAGTCAACAACTTGAAAAACATTGACTTAAGCATTCCAAAGAACAAACTCATTGTGATAACAGGCTTGTCTGGCTCAGGGAAGTCGTCATTGGCTTTCGACACGATATATGCCGAAGGTCAGAGACGATATGTTGAGAGTTTGAGTGCTTATGCCCGCCAGTTTATGGGGCGTCTCAGCAAACCTGACGTGGATTTGATAACCGGCCTCTCGCCTGCCATCGCCATTCAGCAGCGCACCATGACGAGCAACCCGCGTTCAACTGTAGGGACTACCACTGAAATATATGAATATCTCAAGCTTCTCTATGCCAGAATCGGAAAAACATATTCGCCAGTCTCTGGCAAGGAAGTGAAACGCAATCAGGTGAGCGATATCGTTGATTTTATTCTCGAACAAACAGGCAAAGCCGTATATATCCTAGCCCCTATAGTCATCCCAGAAGGCAGAACACTAGAGGAACACCTGAACATACTTCTCCAACAAGGTTTTAACAGATTGATTGTCAAAGGCAAAGCTATTAGAATTGAGGACTATCTCAAAGAAAAAGGCAAAGACAAACCGAAAGACGTCCGCATCATGGTTGACCGCTTGAAAGTCAGCAAAGACTCTTCAGTGCTTATCGGTCAGCTTTCAGATTCGGTCCAGACAGCTTTGTATGAAGGCAAAGACACTTGCATAATCTTGGTAGACGACCAGGAATTCTCTTTTTCATCGCGTTTTGAAGCAGATGGCATCACTTTTGAGCCGCCTACCACTCATCTTTTTGCTTTTAACAACCCTTTCGGTGCCTGCAAGACCTGCGAAGGATTCGGCACAATCATCGGAATCGACGAGGATCTGGTTGTTCCCGACAAGTCACTGTCGGTTTACGACAACGCCATTGCCTGCTGGCGAGGTGATAAAATGAGCTGGTTCCGCGACGAACTCGTAAACAAAGCGCATTATTTTGACTTTCCAGTCCACAAACCATATTTCGAACTTTCTGAAGAACAAAAAGAGACGCTATGGAAGGGCAATAAGTATTTCATGGGCATTAATGATTTCTTCAAAGACGTTGAAAATCAATCATATAAGATTCAGTATCGCGTGATGCTGTCGCGTTATCGCGGCAAAACCACCTGCCCCGATTGTCACGGAAAAAGGCTGCGTCCCGAAGCTAACTATGTAAAAATAAACGGCAAAAGCATCACCGACTTGGCAACAATGTCCATCAGTGAGCTGCAAAAGTTTTTTAACAACATAAAGCTCTCAGAATCAGAGAGTTCCATTGTTGAAAGACTTCTCGTCGAAATCAAAAACCGCATCGGATTTTTGATTGAAGTCGGTCTCGGCTATTTGACATTGAACCGTGCATCCAACACACTTTCGGGCGGTGAAGCACAAAGAATCAATTTGGCGACATCTCTCGGCAGCAGCCTTGTCGGCTCGACATACATCCTTGACGAACCAAGCATTGGCCTTCATTCCCGTGACACTCAACAACTTATAAAAGTATTAAGACGCCTACGCGATATCGGGAACACAGTTATCGTTGTCGAACATGACGAAGAAATCATCCGTGCAGCCGACCAGATTGTCGACATCGGGCCGTATGCCGGTCGTTTCGGAGGCGAGCTGGTATTCCAAGGTGATATCAAAGCCATGGAGAAAAGTGGCAAATCGCTTACCGCTCAATATATCACTGGCAAAATGGAAATTCCAGTGCCCAAATATCGCCGCAAATGGAACAATTCAATCGAGTTTTGCGGTTGCCTTGAGCATAACCTCAAGAATATCAACGTCAAAATACCTTTGAATGTGCTCACTGTCGTGACAGGTGTCAGCGGTTCAGGCAAGTCATCGCTTGTGAACAACATCATTTACACTTCGCTAAAGAAGCATTTCGGCGGCACAGCTGATAAAACCGGATCATTCGGCACGATGCACGGAAGCATTCAAGCAATTCAGTCGATAGAGATGATAGACCAGAACCCTATCGGCAAGTCAACGCGTTCAAACCCAGTGACTTACGTAAAAGCATTTGATGATATAAGAGCACTGTTTGCAGAGCAGAAACTTGCTAAAATGCGCGGCAACAAAGCCGGTTATTTCTCATTTAACGTCCCGGGAGGCCGCTGCGACAATTGTGAAGGCGAAGGAATCCTCAAAGTGGAGATGCAATTCATGGCCGATGTTTACCTGGAATGCGACGTCTGCCACGGTAAACGCTATAAAGAAGAAGCCCTCGAGATAAAATTCCTCGACAAAAACATCTTCGACATCCTCGAGATGAGCGTTAACGAAGCTATAGAATTCTTCGGTCAGCCAAATGAATATAAAAACATTACTGACCGTATTGTATTGAAGCTCAAACCTTTACAAGATGTAGGACTTGGCTACCTCAAGATGGGACAACCTTCATCAACCCTATCGGGCGGTGAGGCTCAACGCATCAAACTGGCATCGTTCTTAGTCAACGGAACGAATGAGAGACCCACTCTTTTCATCTTCGACGAGCCAACTACAGGCTTGCACTTCCACGATGTCAACAAACTTTTGAAAGCTTTTGAGGCATTGATAAACAACGGACATTCGCTCATCGTCATAGAGCACGACCCTGACGTGATAAAGACAGCGGACTGGATAATCGACCTCGGTCCGGAAGGTGGAGATAAAGGCGGATACTTAGTGTTTGCTGGCACTCCAGAAGATCTGGCAAAATGCAAGGAAAGCTACACCGCTGAAGTTTTAGCTAAGAAGCTGAGCTAAGCCCAAGCATCATAGCCGCCATCAGGATGACGGTAATCCAACAGCCATTCGTATGCATCCTGGCTTCCTTCACCGTCAGCATATGCTTCCTCCATGATTTCAGCAACAGCGGCAAGCGAAATCTCGGTTTCGGTTTCTAAAATTATTCCTATCTCATACAAGGCATCAGAATCATTCTTTTCGTATGCCTTTTTGTATAATTCGTCAGGAATTTCCACTTCAAAATCCTGCTCCTCATACTCGTCGTGAAAAGTTTTTTTCATATCTTTTTATGTTGAACAAATACACGAAGTGACATTGGTGAAATCTTTGTTTTTCAAATCATTACAATTTATTAAAATATGCAGCATTCCCCAGTCAATAAAATTCAAATTGCATTCATCATAATCATCAGAATCGACTTGTAAAAGCTCAATCCAACCATCATACGGCTCATCCCAATCTTCCCATTCCCGATTATATGGTTCACCGAGCATTTTATTTCCATCACAAAGTGCTCCAGCCTTCGCAAAAGTGATTTTTAACTCTTTCAAAGCTACAGGCTGATTGTCATCATCAACAAAAACCACTTGTTCAAACGTCTGGTTTTCAATATCTTCCACATAAAAAACCTTGACATCATCATTATTCCAATAAAAATCCACGGGATAATACGCATCGAAATGCCCGAAATAATAATCGATTGCAGCGAAAAAATACAACATCCCCTTGTGAGGGAGCAAGTTTTCCTCATCAAACTTTGCAATCTCATCACATCTTATTTGGCAAATAAATGTCAAATCGTCAGGAACATCAAAGTTTTGCGGCACATCAGGATTCCCCAACCACTTACTCTTCATGAAAAGGTCGTCGTCTGATTTTTCAAAACAAATTTTTATAGAATCCATACAATAATTTTTTGCAAATATAATTAATATATTGTAATTTTGCACTTGAAAAGCGAGTGCAAATCTTTATTTTTGTTAAAATGCCAATATTCAAAGCTAATTTGAAGATAATCAATGTATTAGCCGCAGGCATGCTATTTGTGTTTTTGTTTTTAAATCCGGATAGATGTCTGTCACAGGACACTATTGCTAACGAAAATAGGGTTAATTGGCATATGCTTGAAGGGACTGTTGGATTGACTGTTAATCAGTTAGCTATTACATATTGGGCTGCCGGTGGTGAAAGCAATATGAGTGGGAAAGCTTCGGCGAATTTCAAATACACGTACAACAGGAGCTTGTTCAATTACGTAACGACCGGTCTTTTCATGTATGGCGCGCAGAGTTTTCCGAAAAGCAAAAGATTCGAAAAAACCGAGGACCGTTTGGAACTTGCGATGACTATGACCCACAACAACAAGAAAAACCTCACATTTACTGCGTTAACAATGTTAAAAACACAGTTTACAAATGGTTATCGTTATCCTAACGATTCCATTCCCATCTCAAAGTTTTTCGCACCTGCATATCTAACAATATCAATAGGTTACACATACAACATTCATGATATTGTAAGTATTTTCATGAGTCCCGCTGCAGGAAAGCTCACATTTGTCAACGACCAGATACTTGCCGACAAAGGCTCTTTCGGCGTCGAAGCCGGTTATTGGAACATCGTTGAGGGCGACAGTACCTGGATTCCAGGAAAGAGATTTCTTGCCGAGCTCGGCTTCAATATTTTGATAAAATACAAGCAGGAGTTCAAAAACAATGTCAGTATTTTCTCAAATCTTAACCTTTACAACAACTATATGGACGTTAACCGTTCCAATCGTTGGAATATTGACGTGGATTGGGAAACAGGCATAAAATTCACTGTAAGTAAAAGTATATCAACGATTATCAACGTCCATTTGATTTATGACGACAACGTAAAATTTACAGTTGACAACCAACAAAAACCAATTCTTCAGTTCAAAGAGTCGCTCGGTATCACTTTTTTATATAAATTTGCAGTTGATAATAAAGACAAAAAAATTAGTAACTAAAATATTGCATTATGGACAACATCTCTCCGGAAGTACTTGCAAAGGCAAAGTCTTGGTTATCAGACCAATACGATGAAGAAACCAGAAAACAAGTTCAGCATCTCATTGACAATGACCCTAATGAACTTACCGAAAGCTTCTATCGCATTCTTGAATTTGGAACAGGTGGTTTGAGAGGAATAATGGGCGTCGGAACAAACAGAATGAACATTTACACAGTGGCAATGGCTACACAAGGTTTGGCAAATTACATCAAAATGAAGTTTGCCGACATGAAAACCCCACAGATTGCCATAGCATACGACTGCCGCAACAATAGCAAAGAATTTGCCAAAATCACTGCAGACGTAATGACTGCCAACGGTATTAAAGTGTTCTTATTCAGCGCCTTACGTCCGACACCAGAGCTTTCCTTCGCAATCCGCGAGCTGAAATGCCAATCAGGAATTGTGGTGACTGCATCACACAACCCGAAAGAATACAACGGATATAAGGTTTATTGGGAAGACGGCGGTCAGATTGTGGCTCCACATGACAAAAACATCATTGCCGAAGTGCAGAAAATCACCGACATTTCAATGGTTAAACGCAAAAGAAACGCCAAACTCATTGAAATGCTCGACGACAATTTCGATGAAATCTATCTTGATAAAGTTATGAGCCTTTCGCTGTCTCCAAAACTTATCAAAAAACACAAAAACCTTTCTTTCGTCTATACTCCAATCCATGGAACAGGCGGCCAGGTAATGCCGAAATTGTTCGCCAAGGCAGGATTCAAAAACTTCTATCCTGTTGAGGAGCAGATGGTTACAGATGGCAATTTCCCGACTGTAGTATCTCCAAACCCTGAGGAGAAGGCAGCAATGAACATGGCTATTGAAAAAGCGAAAGCCATGAAAGCCGACCTCGTCCTTGCCACAGACCCTGACGCAGACCGCGTAGGACTTGCTGTAAGAGACGACAACGGCGACTTCATCCTACTCAACGGCAACCAGACCGCAAACATCCTCACATATTACATCCTCACACGCTGGGAAGAACTGGGAAAACTCACCGGCAATGAATTCATAGTTAAAACTATAGTAACCAGCGACTTGCTGTTAAAGATTGCAAATAGTTTTAATGTCAAGACCTACGATGTGCTCACCGGATTCAAGTATATAGCAGACAAGATTCTTAACAAACCTGATGAAAAATTCATCTGCGGCGGTGAGGAAAGCTACGGCTTCCTCGTTGGTGACTTCGTTCGCGACAAAGACGCCATCATCACATGCTTCATGCTTGCCGAAGCCACCTCTTGGGCAGCCGAACAAGGCAAAACATTGTATCAGATTCTCAAAGACATATACAAAGAATACGGCGTGTATCGCGAAAAACTCGTCTCATTAACCAAGAAAGGCATCAGCGGAATCGAGGAAATCAAACAGATTATGCTTGATTTCAGAAAAGACCCGCCCAAAACTCTGCTTGGCTCAAAAGTCACTGAGATTCGCGACTATAAACTTGGTATCAGCAAAGACATGAACTTCGGCGTTGAAACAATCATCAACCTGCCAAAGTCCGATGTGCTTCAGTTCTTTACAGAAGACGGCATTAAAGTTAGTGTAAGACCTTCTGGCACAGAGCCCAAGATCAAGTTCTATTTCAGCATGAACGAGCCTCTTGAAAACATCAATGAGCTTACCGGTGTTGAGCAGGAACTCGACGAAAACCTCGAACAGCTCGCTAAATTGTTTACCGAGCCTAAAGAAGAGCCAAAGGAAGAATAGGTGAATCACTCACCTATTCTGTATAAAGCATCTATCGCCAGCTGATAATTTGGATTATCTTTCAAAATCTGGAGATAGATGCTTTTCGCTTGCTTGTAATCACCTTTTTGTTCGTATGCAACACCTTTGTTCAGCAATGCATCCACTGATTTTGGATTGACTTGTAGAGCTTTGTCAAACTCAACGATAGCCTGGTCATAATCAAGAAGGTAAACCAGATTCACATAGCCTTTGTTAAACAAAACCTGATAACTGCCAGGCATTCTGGCATCCAAAGTATCGTAAATTTCCAAAGCTTTCTCAGGCTCGCCATTATCCTGCATATACATCGCCAAATCATAAAATATGGCATTATTATCAGGCTCCATTTGTAGCGCCAAGCCATAGAAGTCTTTTGCCATTGGATTACGCTGTGCCGAATAAATACTGGCAATCTGAAGAACCGGGTCAATAAAAGTATCATCCTGGTTTCTCGCTTTCATGAATTGTTTAAGCGCCTGAACTGTATCATTTTTCGACATGCTAATAATCCCTCGCATATAATATGCCTGAGGATTTATGCCATTGAGTTGCAATGCTTTGTCAAGATATGCATTTGCCATAGCTGAATTTCCCTGAAGGAAACTGAGCTCCGCCAATTTTACCAACGGTCTTGAATCCAGAGGATCTATCTCCGTCGCTTTGTTCAATGTCAGCAAAATGTTATCCTGATCGCCCAAGGCATAATAAATATCAGCTAAGACGAGCAATGCATCAATATTCTTGCCGTCAACGGACAAGGCGCTGTTGATGTCACGAATAGCGTAGCCAACCTGCTCATTGGCAAGATACCAACGTGCTCTGTTGATATAGCCGTTCATATCCAATGTGTCAACTGGCTTATCGATATCAGACTCGACTTGTTGAGTCCCTTTTGATTTACCGTCGTTATTAGCACTTTCGGTGCAGCTTGCGAGCAGCAGCATGCAAGCCAATGCCAGAAAAACTTTTTTAATTAGCATCTGATGTTCAATATGTTAAAGGTCTTGATCTGTTTCTTTAAGAGCTTCAGTTATTTTCTGGGTCAGTTCGTCGCACAGCTCCGGATTCTCTTCGAGCAGTTTTTTCAGTGCGTCCCTGCCCTGTCCGAGTTTTGTCTCATTATAGCTGAACCATGAGCCGCTCTTCTTTATGATGTTAAGCTCCACTCCGATGTCGATAATCTCGCCAATTTTAGAGATTCCTTCGCCGTATAGGATATCGAACTCAGCTTTCTTAAATGGTGGGGCAACTTTGTTTTTCACCACTTTGACTTTCACGCGGTTACCCATGATATTCTCGCCATCTTTAATCTGACTCACCTTGCGGATGTCAAGACGCACGGAGCTATAGAATTTCAATGCGTTTCCGCCTGTCGTCGTCTCAGGATTGCCAAACATCACGCCGATTTTCTCACGCAACTGGTTAATGAAGATGCACACTGTCGATGTCTTACTGATTGTGGCTGTAAGTTTACGCATCGCCTGCGACATCAAACGAGCCTGAAGGCCCATTTTGCTGTCACCCATCTCACCTTCTATCTCACTCTTTGGCGTCAAAGCGGCCACGGAGTCAATCACGATTACGTCGATAGCGCCTGAACGAATAAGGTTTTCAGCTATTTCAAGTGCCTGCTCGCCGTTATCAGGCTGCGACACCAGCAAATTATCAATGTCAACGCCCAATTTCTTTGCATAAAAACGGTCAAAGGCATGCTCGGCATCAATGAACGCACCGATTCCGCCCTGTTTTTGAGCCTCTGCAATCACGTGAAGAGCCAATGTTGTTTTACCCGAACTCTCTGGTCCATAAACCTCGATGATTCTTCCGCGAGGCATTCCACCAATGCCCAAAGCATAGTCCAAACCGATTGAACCAGTTGATATTGAATCAATTTTCTCTTGTTTATTGTCGCCAAGGCGCATGATGCTGCCTTTTCCGAACGATTTCTCAATGTTTCCCAATGTGGCTTCCAAAGCCTTCATTTTCTCCTGTCTCACTTTTTCGACATCTTCCTCAATAGTCTTTGCCATTTTCTAAATAATTTTAAATCAATAAGTTAATACCAAAATTCCATATTCTGCAGCCTGATTTTGACGAGTTTTTAATCAAACTGTAACGCTACAAATTTAAACATTTTTTTCTAATCAGCAAACTTTTTTGGTGTTTTTTTGATAAAAATCACAAATTTCCTTTATTCCGCATTCCACGCATTTCGGCTTGCGCGCCAGACAGACGTATCTGCCGTGCAAAATCAGCCAATGATGAGCTTTCGAAAGGATGTTTTGAGGTATATGTTCAACGAGCTGTTTCTCAGTATCGAAAGGCGTTTTAGCGTTTTTACTCAACCCGATTCTTGCCGAGACTCTGAAAACATGAGTATCTACAGGCATTGCAGGTTTGTCGAATGCTACAGCGACCACCACATTTGCCGTTTTACGTCCTACCCCAGGCAATTTTTGCAAATCCTCAATGTTATCTGGCACTACACCATCAAAATCAGACACCAAACCCTTTGCCATCCCTATCAAATTCTTGGCTTTGTTATTTGGATAAGAAATAGACTTAATCAATTGATACACTTCATCTTGAGTAGCTTCCGACAACGTCTTCGCATCCGGAAAACGCTCAAAAAACGCAGGTGTTGTCATGTTTACACGTTTGTCGGTACACTGAGCAGAAAGAATCACTGCGACCAGCAACTGATAAGGATTCATAAACTTCAACTCCGACTCTGCAACAGGCATCGCCACCTCAAAATATTCGATAAATTTATCGTATTTCCCCTGAATATCAATCTTTTTCATTTTTTTAAAATTTCACAACAAAATTACAAAATTTTGCTTATTTTTGCAAAAAAATATAATTATGGAAAAAGGACTTGAAAAAATTTTTATTGGAACAGACATTGAGGCCAACTACATAGCGGCAATGCTCAACGAAGAAAGCATACAGTGTTTCGTGCGCAACAATTTCGAATCGAGTTTGGGCGCCGGCTGGGCTGACGGAAACCCCGAACAAAGCACAGAATTGCTGGTGTACACTGAAGATGCAGAAAAAGCCAAAGCCGTCGTTGACTCGTATCTTAATAACGAATAGGGAATTGTTTTAATGCCAAATTACACACTTCACGAAGTATTAAGCAAACGGGAAACCAAGCAATGGCTGGCATTTCCGTCAAAATTATACAAGAACGACAACCATTACGTCAGACCACTTGATCACGAGGTGGAAAAGGTGTTCGACAGAAATCAGAACAAGCTTTTCCGCCATGGTGACGCCATAAGATATTACCTGACTGACAAAAACGGCACAATTGTCGGAAGAATAGCCGTCTTCTATGATGAAAAGACCTCAAAAGTATACGAACACGAGGAAAACGGCCAAAAAACAGGTGGATGCGGTTTTTTCGACTGTATCAACAACCAGGAAGCAGCCAACATCCTATTCGATGCCGCCAAAAAATGGCTCGAAGAACGTGGCTTTGAAGCTATGGATGGCCCAGTAAACTTCGGCGATCGCGATTATTTCTGGGGCTGCCTCGTAGATGGTTTCACCGACCCTATCTACAATATGCCGTACAACTATCCTTATTACCGACAACTCTTTGAGAATTACGGATTTAAGGATTATTTCAAGCAGTTGACATTCCGTCGCAATCTCATCCCCGGCGGTTTCGACCCCATTCTGCATCAAAAAGCTGCTCGAATCTACGAAAACCCGGATTATACTTTCGAAATTCTTGACAAACGTAAAATCGACCGCTATGCCGATGATTTCCTGACGATTTACAACAAATCATGGGGCTCAATTCCAGGCACTGCAAAACTCACACGCCAGCATGCTTTGGCGCTGCTAAACAGCCTGAAACCTATCATCGACCCTCGCCTGATGCATTTTGCATACTACAAAGGCGAACCCGTCGGCTTCTTCCTGATGATGATAGACCTGAACCAGATTTACAAAGGTTTGAATGGCAACGATAAAGGATTCAATAAGTTACGCATTTTCTGGAGGATTAAAATATCAAGAATCTGCGACAGAGCCATCTCCTTAGTATTCGGAATCGTGCCGGAACATCGCAAAAAAGGCCTCGAATCAGGACTTGTTTGCTCACTTGAAGCTCAGGCCATCAAGAAGAAATTCAAGTATAAAGAATTGCAGCTCAATTGGATAGGCGATTTCAACCCCCCAATGCTCAAAATAGCGGAAAGAGCCGGCGCAACACATTATAAGACACATATCACCTTCAGATATCTTTTTGACAGAAACAAGCCTTTCACAAGAGCCAAACTGCAAACAAACGGCAAAAAAGAAGAAGAATGATAAAGGCAAATAACATATATAAGTCATTTGGCAATGTCGATGTTATCAAAGGCATTGATATTCATATCGATAAAGGCGAAATCGTCACTATCGTCGGAGCATCAGGTGCCGGCAAATCCACATTGCTCCAAATCATCGGAACACTTGAAAAAGCCGACAAAGGCGACGTTTTTATTAACGGTCAGAATGTCAACAAACTGGGACAGAAAGCACTAGCCGCTTTCCGCAATAAAAACATTGGCTTCGTGTTCCAATTCCATCATCTTTTGCCTGAATTTACAGCTCTTGAGAATATCTGCATCCCTGCTTTTATCGCAGGAGAATCTAAAAGTAATGCTTTAAGTAAAGCAACAAAATTACTTGATTATCTTAATCTTACTGAAAGAGCAAACCATAAACCATCAATGCTTTCAGGAGGCGAACAACAACGCGTTGCTGTGGCAAGAGCACTCATCAACAACCCGTCAGTGATCCTAGCAGATGAGCCATCAGGAAACCTCGACTCTCAAAACGCGAAAGAACTTCATGAACTTTTTTTCAAATTAAGAGAACAAACAGGACAAACTTTCGTTATAGTAACACATAATCCTGAACTCGCACAGATGGCCGACAGGATTTTAACAATAAAAGACGGTAAAATCAATTAAAATGAAAAGTTTGATCAAATATATCTTCGCAATATCGTTTGGAATACTTTGTTTTTCAACGACTTGCGCGTATTCGCAAGAGAACGCCCCTTCTTTTCAATCGCTGATTGCTTCGGGTGACAAAGAATACGCAAATAAGGAATATATAAAGGCAAAAACATATTATCAGGAGGCTTTGCGATTAAAACCTAATGACGCCTCGGCAAAAAACAAACTGGACAACACCCTGCAAAAAATACGCGAGGAAAATAAAAAAGAAGAACAGTTTTTCGAGCATATCGACAACGGCGACAACTTCTACTCTAACAATGACTTAGATAAAGCTATAGCAGAATATAATAAGGCTCTGGAAATTTTCCCGAAGGACGAATATGCCTTGGGCAAGAAACAAGAAATCACAACAATTCTCAAAGACGAGAAGGACAAACTGGCTTCATTCAATGAGATGGTTGCCCTGGGCGATAATCTCTTAAAACAAGAAAAATATGCCGAAGCAGTAATGCAATATGAATCGGCATTGAAGCTGTATCCAAACAATTCAGCCACCAAATCAAAGTATCAGGATGCCAAAAACAAGAAAGAAGTATATGACTTGAAAGTATCTGAATTTGAAAGACTTTGCTCTCAAGGTCAAGAATTTACTTTAAGAAAAAAATACGCCGAAGCAATTGACGCATACGAACAGGCATTGCAAATTTTCCCTGATACAAAAGAGATTTCCGACAAGGTAACTGAACTACAAACCATGAAACAAGTAGCGGACAATTACAATGCCAAAATCACAGAGGCAGATGCACTCTACGAAGACCGTTCATATGACGAGGCAAAAGCGGCATATCAAGATGCATTATCAGTAATTCCTAATGATTCCTACGCTTTGGGAATGATTGCGCGCGTCGACGAAATAGTTAATAGTCCAGAATATCTCAAGATTCAGAGCGACAAGGCAAAGATTGACAGCGATTTTGCAAACTTTATCAGCAAAGGTGAAAATGCAGAGAGCACCAAAAACTACGAATTGGCTCTCTCCTATTACGCCAAAGCATTGGAACTCAAGCCAAATAACGCTGACGCACTTGCAAAGAAAGAGAATGCCGAGAATATGATTCTGTACACCGAACAACAACGCAAAGAACAGGAACGCTTGGCTGCAGCTGAAGCCGAAAAACAGCGCAAAGAACAGATCCAAAGCCTCATCAGCACTGGTAACCAACAACTTACATCAAAACAATACGCTGAAGCGGAACAGACATTCAACCAGGTTCTTGTTTTGGATCCTAACAACGCCGTCGCAACAGAAAAGCTTGGCCTGATTGCTGGTTTCTATGAAGAAATTCAGCGTCAAAAACAGGAAAATTACAGCAGAGCAATGTCGGAAGGACAGTATGCAATGGACAGCAGGAATTTTGCTGAAGCCATCAGACAATACAACATCGCTTTGACCAATAAACCTGGCGATGAGGCTGCCACTCAACAACTTACGCTAGCACAACAAAACGAAAACATGCGTGTCGCTGGTCTTCAGAATGAATACAACGGCTATATCACAAAGGCTGATGCACAATTACAAACCAAAAACTACGACAAGGCAATAGAGTTATATACAAAAGCCATGAGCGTTGGCATCGACAATCCATATCCTGCCAATAAAATAAGGGAGATCGGCGAGATTCTGGCAGCCAACAAGCTTGTAGAACTTGTTAACTCTTCCATAACAATCAACTCTAGCGAGACCAAACGTTTCGATTTCGAACCAGTTGACGTCACCACACGTCGTGGCAACTATATTTTATTGAAAGCCAAGAACCTGGGCGACAAGCCGTTCATCATGTACATATCTTACGGCAGTAAGAGCGGCAGAAATGGAGGTTTTACCGTCAATGTGCCTAAAAATCAAGATGTTAACGACTTCATCGTGAGAATCGGCTCACAATACAAATGGTTCAGCGAAGATAACAATTGGATTGAAATACTACCGGAAAACGGCAATATAGAAATTATATCAATGGAAATAACAAAAGGAAATTAATATGAATAAGTCAGATTCACGTTATCAATTGTATATCAACATCTTAAAAGAAGAATTAGTGCCAGCAATGGGCTGTACCGAGCCAATCTGCCTCGCCTATGCCGCTGCCAAAGCGCATCAGGTGTTAGGCGTAATACCCGACAGAGTTGAAGTACTTGCTAGCGGCAACATCATCAAGAATGTGAAGAGCGTTATTGTGCCTAACACCAACGGAATGAAGGGAATAAAAGCAGCCGTGGCAGTTGGAATCGTGGCAGGAAACCCCGACAAAGCTCTTGAAGTGATTGCCAACGTGACACCTGACCAAAAACTGGAGACAGAGAAATACCTCAACTCCACCCCTATCATTGTAAAACACGTGAACTGCCAGGAACAACTGGATGTCACAATAATTGAGTATAGTGGAGAACATCATGCTGACGTTAGAATCTGCGGTTTCCACACCAATATCGTTCATATTCAGAAAGACAACGAAGTTATCTTCCATAGCGAAACCATCAGCAAGCCCGCCAAAGAGCTCACCGACCGCAGCTGCCTAAGCGTATCAGGCATTGTTGATTTCGCCGATAGCCTTGATATTCAAGACATTAAAGATATCATCGGACGCCAGATAGAATACAACAAAGCCATCTCTGACGAAGGCTTGAAAAACAATTGGGGCGCCAACATCGGCAGTACATTGTTAAAATATTATGGTAATGACATCAAAGTCAAAGCCAAAGCGCGTGCAGCCGCAGGTTCCGATGCCCGTATGAACGGATGCGAACTACCAGTTATCATTAACTCCGGCAGTGGTAATCAAGGACTTACGGTATCGATGCCTGTTATTGCATACGCAGAGGAATATAAAATCAGCGACGACAGACTGTATCGCGCCCTGGTCGTATCAAACCTCACTGCGATACACCAGAAAACACGCATCGGAAGGCTTTCAGCATATTGTGGAGCTGTCAGCGCAGGCTGCGCAGCAGCCTGCGGCATCGCATACCTGCTAGGCGAAAGCCTTGATGTTATTGAACATACACTGTGCAACGCCGTGGTCACCGTTTCAGGAATCATCTGCGACGGCGCTAAAGCATCATGCGCCGCAAAAATCGCAGCATCAGTGGAATCAGGAATCTTAGGCTATTACATGTATAAAAACGGCCAGCAGTTCGAAGCTGGCGACGGCATTGTCGGATGCGACATCGAAGACACAATCAATAACGTGGGATTAGTCGGCTCAATCGGCATGAAAGAAACCGATACCGAAATTATCGATATCATGACTAAATAACTGATTATCAATCAATTCGCTGAACTTCAGTGACATTATTCAACGAACGAAGCTTGCGAATGAGCTGTTCCAGATAACTCACACTCGTCACATGCACCACGAAACGACCTTCATACATGCCGTTTCGCGTGCCCATTGACGCATCTATGATATTGATCTCCATTTGTTTCATCACTTCCGTGATATCGCTGAGAATACCGAAACTATCCTTTGCCACAACCTTGATAGTAGCACGTGAAGGCACATCACCCTGCCACTTCACATCAACCAAACGATATGGATAGCGTTTCTTCATCGCAATGGCGTTCTTACAATTGACACGATGTATCGTGATACCTCCGCCCACATTGACAAAGCCGCAAACACTGTCACCAGGAATCGGGTTGCAGCATTTAGCCATCTTGAATGCGAAACCATTGATATTCACGCCAATGCTCATGGCATCATTGTCATTCTCAACAGGTTTGTCCTTCTTCTGCTCCTCCTCTACCTTATGCACCTCCTTTTCCTCGGTCTGCGATAAGATAAACGCCTTCAACTCGGCAAGATCAATCTGATTTGTGGCGATATTATGATAAAATTCTATACCTGATTCACAGTCATACTTTTTAATTAACTCTGTGAACATCTTATCATTAAAGGCAATTTTCCAGTTTTTGAGCTTTCTGTGGAAGATAGAGCTGCCGAGTTCTGCCTCTTTCATCTCCTCGTCCTTCAGAAACCTGCGGATTTTTGATTTTGCCTTTTCGGTATTAACATAGTTGAGCCAGTCGGCTTTCGGTGTCTGGCGCTTGCTTATCTGTATCTCAACGCGGTCGCCATTGTTAAGTAAATAACGTATCGGCTGCATTTTGCCGTTCACGCGTGCTCCGATGCAATGGCTACCCACCTGGGTATGCACTTCAAAAGCAAAATCAAGGATAGTGGAGCCTACAGGCAACTGTTTCACCTCGCCCTGAGGCGTTATGATGTACATCTTATCGGATTTGCCTACTTTAGCTGCACGTTTGTCGTCCAAAGGATTGAAATCCGATTGGTTTGTAGCCTCAAGAATACTTCTGATTTGGTTCAGCCACGCATCTGCCGTCTGATGCTTGTCGTTATGGCTTTTATACGACCAATGTGAGGCGTTGCCTTTTTCAGCTATCTCGTCCATTCGCGACGTACGAATTTGCACTTCCACCCAATCAACGCCGTTTTTCACCGTGGTGTGCAGCGACTCATATCCAGATGTCTTAGGCTTAGTAATCCAATCTCTAAGTCGCTGAGGATTAGGCTGATACAGATTTGTAACAATGGAATAAACCTTCCAACAGTCAGCTTTTTCCTCTTTGATTTTCGAGTTATTTATAATGATTCTGACGGCAAAAAGGTCGTATACCTGTTCAAATGGCACTCCCTGAGCCTTCATTTTTGCAAAAATCGACGGAATTGACTTTGTACGCCATTTAATCGTATAGTCAAAGCCCTCCTTGCCCAATTCCTGACGTATCGGCAAAAGGAAATTGGCCATTTTCTCTTCCTGCATCACGTGCGACATGGAGATTTTTTCACTTATTTCCTCGTATTCCTTGGGATTTTCGTAAATCATCACCGCCTCTTCCATGTCCTTCTTGATATTGTACAATCCAAGTCGATGAACTATCGGAATTATCAGGTATTTTGTGATGTCAAAAAATCTGTCAATCTTCTTCTTTATTGTAACTTCCTCACTATCAGAAGGTTTAATCTCTATTGGCACATCTATGTCGCCCTGATTACGGCAATTTGACAGACAATGAGCGATTATCAGCATCACCACTCTGATGTCGTCAATCATTGACAGGAAAAGCTTTCTAAAAGTGTCTGATTGCGTCGAAATCTGCGACATATTCAAGGACATCACTTTAATCAAGCCCTTGAGTATCAGCATAACTCTCTCGCCAAATTGCTCTTTTATATCATCAAAAGTGACATCAGAAACTTTGGTTATATTGTGAAGCAATGCACATACTATTGTTTTACTGTGCATTCCCATCTCAGAATAGGAAATCTTAGCCACTTCAAGCACATGAAGCATCATCGGCCTGCCTGAGCGCATCTTCATACCGTCATATTTCGAACAGCACAACTCGTAAGCTTTCCTGACGAAGCCGACTTCTTCCAAAGTCATCGTCTCTCCCACCGACTGAATCAGTTCGTTATACGATTTTTCAATCTCTAATATCTCGTTTTCCGAATATTTTTTCAATTTTAAAAAAATTACTTTGCAAATATACGAAAATAATTCAAAATGTACTATTTTTGTAACGTATTTTTTTGATTAAAATTATAATAATGTCAGTTTCGCTGTCGTTAGCTGTTTGAGTAGTGGTGATGAATAATAAGTTCTTAAAGAATATTATATTTTTACTTTTTATCAACCTTTTGATAAAACCGTTCTGGATTCTTGGCGTTGACGTTGCCGTTCAGAATCTCGTCGGTGATACCTCATACGGTCTTTATCTAGCCATTTCTCAATTCTCATACCTATTTTATATATTGCTTGACCTTGGTCTGACGAATTTCAACAACAGAAATATCGCCCAAAACAACCAACTGCTGTCGAAGCATTTCGTAGGCATATCACAAGCCAAGATTTTACTCACAATCCTATATTTTATTGTTATTTTCGTCATTGGATGGCTGATAGGATATCGTGGCGAACAGCTGAAGTTGCTTGCAATTTTCGGTTTCAACCAGGTGTTGCTGTCGTTTATTCTATATGTGCGTTCCAATATATCAGCTTTGCTGCTTTTCAAGACCGACAGCATGCTTTCTGTGCTCGACCGGGTGCTTATGATATTGATTTGCAGCTTCTTACTATGGTCAGGATTCTTCCCGAAATCGAGTTTCAACATTTACAGTTATATCTACGCCCAGACAATATCGTACGTCATCACGCTAATCATTGCTGTTGCCATCGTGCTGAGACACACCGGAAAACTCACGATAAGAATCAACATCCCGTTTGTGATAATGATTATCAAAAAAAGTCTTCCTTATGCATTGCTCGTGCTACTGATGAGTTTCTACAACCGCCTTGAGCCAGTCCTCATTGAGCGTTTGCTGCCCGAAGACATTGCAGCGACTCAGGCAGGAGTTTATGCCCGCGCCTGGCGTCTTTTCGATGCCGGCAACAACATTTCCTATCTGTTTTCAGTCATTCTTCTGCCACTTTTTGCAGCAATAATAAAAGAAAAAGAAGACCTGCAAGGCCTTGTGAAACAATCGTTTAGCATCATGCTGTCGATGACATGCATTATCGCAGTGTTATGCATTTTCTACAGCAGCGATTTCATGAAGCTGATGTATCCCGACCAACTTAACGAAGAATCATCTACAATTTTAAAAATTTTAATGGGCAGTTTTGTCTCAATATCAACGACTTACATCTTTGGAACACTTCTGACTGCCAACGGAAACCTCAAACAATTGAATATAGTTGCCGCATGCGGTGTCGTGCTCAATATCACACTGAATCTTATCTTCATACCTCATTTTAAAGCAATTGGAGCTGCATTCACCAGCCTTTGCGTGCAATTCGTAACCTGCGTTATTCAATTCTTCATTGCAAAAAAAATCTTCAACCTCAGACTCGGCATTTCATACTGGCTCCGTCTTTCGGCATTCTTGGTTTTGATCAGCCTAACCACTTATATGTCAACGACATTGGAATTGAAGTGGATTACCTCATTCTTCATCGCAGCTGCCATGTGCGTCATAATCGCATTCATAACTAAGATGTTGAATTACAATGAGATAAAAGAATTGGTCGTCTCCTCCATGAAAAACATCAAGAAATAATTTGCAAAAATTGGAAATTGTTTAAGAATTTTCCCTATTTTTGTAGATTATATTTTGCATTCAAATAAAAACGTAATGGATAATTATTTTAACAACACTTCAATGGTTCAAACCATCTTCAAATGGAAATGGCACATAGTCATAATTACTTTGGTGGCGGCGATTTTGGGCGCAATTTTCTCAGGTTCAAGATTCATCACCCCGATGTACAAATCTGAAGCAATCCTCTACCCTAGCAACGTCTCAGCTTATTCAGATGAGACTTTCACCGAGCAAATGCTTCAAATCATGCAGTCAAACGAGATAATGGATTCAGTCGTCATCAAATTCGACCTGATGAAACATTACAAGATTGACAAAGGATACAAATATTGGAAAACAGCTCTTATTGACGAATATCGCACCAATGTAAGCATTTCAAGAACACCTTATGACGCTGTCTTGGTGAAAGTCATGGACAAAGACCCTGAAATAGCCTGCGCAATGGTGAACGAAATCATCAGATTGTACAATTGGAAAGTTGGATTCATGCACAAAGTCAAGAGAGCTGAAACTGTTGAAATGTACAAACGCCAATTGGACGAAAAACAAGTTTTTATCGACTCACTAAAACGCAGGATGGCTGATATTTCATCTAATTACGGAGTTCTCGAATATCAAAGCCAAACACGAGAAGTTACAAGAGGATATCTCAGAACTGATGGTGGCTCAAAAGTAAACAGCGATGGAGTCGACACCATGAAAACCAACATCGAGAAATACGGCCCTGAGATAATTGCCCTTGAGCAATTAATTAAAAGCGAAAACATGGCTTATAGCCAAGTAAAACTTGATTATGAGCAAGAACTTCGCTTTTATAATGCAAACATGACCTTCTCCAACGTCGTATCAGCTCCTTTTGTGGCCGACAAAAAAGCCTATCCTGTAAGATGGGTCGTCGTGGCTCTATGCGGACTTGCAGCCTGTTTCATTACAATTCTTGTTATTTACATAATGGAAAGCAAGAAGAATCTGTTTAAATAATGTCTAAACTCGTCAAAACAGCCGCATTATATGTCATCGCAGCACTGGTTGTCGCGATAGGGCTCTTTTTTACCATTAAAAAAGACACCTATCTCGCTTTTGCACTTCCTGCTGTCGTCGGCATTCTGATGCTATATGTTTTCTCATTGGACAAAGTTCTGCTTTTAATAGCATTTTTAACTCCCCTATCGATAAATTTGGATAAAATCACTGGCGGGCTTGCTGTTTCATTACCTGTCGAGCCTTTGCTTGCCGGTGTTCTGGTGCTATTCATCGCCAAACTTATTTACGAAAAGAATTTCGATTATAAAATCGCAAGACATCCGATATCCATTGTGATATACATGATGTTTACATGGATGATAGTCACTACTATAACCAGTGAGATGCCCATCGTGTCACTGAAATTCTTCGTATCGAGACTTTGGTTTATCATCCCAGCCTATTTTCTTGGTGCTGAGCTTTTCAAAAACCCTAGAAACATAAACAGATTCATATGGTTTTACCTTGCAGGTCTGATTATCGTTGTGTTTTACACTATTTCCGTCCATGCTTCACACGGATTTGACGGTGATACTGCGCACTGGGTGATGTCGCCATTCTACAACGACCATACCGCCTATGGTGCCGCTTTGGCAATATACATTGTATTATGCGCTGCCTATCTGTTTATGCCTAACATGAAGAGCAGCAGGCGTATAGGTGTAATCATAGCACTATGTATACTAATAACCGCAATAATCTTATCGTTCTGCCGTGCCTCATGGATCAGCCTCATCGCCGCTCTCGGCGTATTGATATGCGTGCTTCTTAAGATAAGGTTTAAGTATATAGCTGCTATTTCAGTGGTCTTGATAGGATTGTTCTTCACATTCCAGCAACAAATCTTCGATTCATTGTCAAAGAACGACCAGGATGCATCCGGAAATATTGCCGAGAACATCCAGTCAATGACCAATATCAGTACAGACGCATCCAATCTTGAACGCATAAACCGCTGGAATTCAGCAATAAGGATGTTCAAGGAAAGACCGTTATTCGGATGGGGACCAGGCACTTACCAATTCGTATATGCGCCATTCCAAGAGTCCAGAAACAAAACTATCATCAGCACCAATTCCGGAGATATGGGCAACGCGCACAGCGAATATATCGGAACGCTGTCAGAGCAAGGTGTTCCCGGCGCTTTACTCGTTGTAACGATAGTCGTGGTTTTCATGTATAGTGGACTCATGACATACCGGAGAGCCAAAAACAGAGAGTCAAAGATTCTTGTTCTTGCAGCAACACTGGCTTTGTTCGGTTATTATGTGCATGGAACATTAAACAACTTCCTCGACACCGACAAATTAGCGATTCCAGTGTGGAGTTGCATGGCAATAATCACAGCCATCGACTGTTTCCATGCCGACAAGGAAAGTTTCTACGATACTAACGAGCCTTCTGAACGTCAATAAGTTCAAGGTCAAAAATCACTGTTGAATAAGCTGGCAGTTCTTTATCGATGGCAATATCGCCAAAACCCATCATAGCAGGCACGATTATTGTCGCCTTTCCTCCCACCCTCATGTTTCCGACAGCTTCCTCAATTCCTGGCACCATTTCATTGTTACCATAAACAAACTGCAAAGGTTCATCTCCGAAGCTCGTCTCGATGAGTTTATCATTTATATTATAAAGGTTGTAATGAATTGACACTATGTCACCATTGTCAACCACGGCACCTGTTCCTTTAACAATCTCAAGATAATAAACGCCACTCGGACTTGGAGCCACTTTTATGTTGTGCTCCTTAACAAATTTCTCAATTCTGGCTGGTTCTTCCTCCAAACGCCTCTGGTTTTCAGCTTCTTCAAGCTCACGAAGCCTTATTTGCTCATTTTCATATTCTTCTTGTGTAAGAATACTTGTGTTTTTCACATTTAAAATCATCGATGTAAATGGCGGCACTGAGTTTTCAAGACCAACGCTGTCAAAAGCCAACGACGAAGGTATTACAAAATGCCCTTCCCCACCGGCCGGCACATAACCCATCGCTTCCGCAAAGCCTTGTCCGAGTTCCAAATCGCCATATCTAACCGCAACAGGCTCTCTATCAAAGAGATCCAACAGAGTGTCACCGTCAAGAGTTATCAGGTTGAAATTGATGTTTAAAATCTCACCTTCTTTTGGCCCACGACCTTTCCCTTTGACACCCAATATGATAAGTCCGCTTTTTGTGAATTTATAATTCTCATCGGAATAATACATTGCCAAACGGTCCTCATCATCTTGTTTTCTTTGCTGCAACTCAAGTTTTTGCCGTACAGCCACCTCTTCAGCAGGAATAATCTCTTTCAGCCTCATGTCAATATAAACAGGCATTCCTGCAGTAAGATAATCTGGCACTTCGTTCATTCCCAACGACTTGATACACAATGAGTCAACAAGAAGAACGACTGTAGCCGAATCATTAAGATGCATATTCAGAAGTCCCGCCATCATATCTCCCATGAAAGAAGGCTCGGTCAATTCCATCTCAAGGCCGTTTTCATCTTCAAATTCAGAAGCATAGAAGAGTGTCTCGCCCATTGAATGTTTGACGTCAACAATTACATGATCCCCGATTTTGGGCATTTCGCCATGCTTGTTGATTTCATGGAACTGCATATAAGCGCCGTTATCCATCTTGTCAAAGCCACGAAATGCCGATTTTTCGCATGAAACGAGAATCAGGCAGCCTATCAGACACAGAAAATATGATGGCAGTCTTCTCATAAACTATTAAAAATCAATAAGTTCAACTTCAAAAATCAAGTTTGCAAATGGCGGAATGTCAGCGCCTGCTCCCCTATCACCATAGCCGAGATAATAAGGAATATAAAGCACACCTTTTTCGCCTTTCGACATCATCATGATACCTTCATCCCATCCTGGAATAACATAACCCATTCCAATCTGAACCTCAATAGGTTCGCCACGTTCAACTGATGAATCGAACACTGTGCCATCCAACAACATTCCTGTGTAATGAACCTTCACATTGTCGCCTTTAGCTGGCATTTCACCGTTACCTTCTTCAATCATCACGTAGTAAAGTCCTGATGCTGTGGGACTTGCAACAATATTGTTCATTGCAAAATACTGCTGCATTTCTGCATAAGCGTTGGCAGTTTCTTCAGGATATTGTTCCTTTATTGCCTCAACCATTTTATTCACATATTCACTTTCAGGGTAGAAATCGTTGACTTTAACATCAAATCTCATAACATCAGTGCTGTTGAACTCTGCTGGTAGTTCCGGAACTCTGAAAAGATAGTAAAAAGTTGAGTCGATATTCACGATAAACGAAGCTGAATCACCTTTGTGCATCATTGCAACGCCTTCCATGAAATCTGTAGCAAATGTAGGCTCACTCAGCTGAAGGATATTGTTCGAAGCTGGGATGATTGTTGTTGTGTCATTTACATAGCAAGCAAGTGTAACTTCCACTAAATCACCCATGTTCGGCAATTCTCCGCCATTATTGATATGGAATTGATAATAAAGGCCGCTATTTGTCGCCTTATAACCTTTTGGTGCGTTACCATTGCCGCAACCTGTTAACATTGAGAGCATTACACAGAATGCTGTCACCATTAAAAATACCTTTTTCATTTTTTTAATTTTAAAATTTATTTATTTGAATGATTTTCAACAACTTTCAATTTATAAACAATAGTCGATCTGATTGGAATCTTATCACCGTCACCAGCCAAGCCATACGCCAAATGCGAAGGAATAATGATTTCAGCCTCATCTCCTTTATGTAAATACAACACAGCCTCTTCCAAACCGCTTTCAACACCGCCACGCCCAACGACAAACACTTTCAAGCCGTTTTCATGAGATGAATACACCAAATCACCATCCAAAAGTCTCAATTCGTAATCCAAAGTGACAATATCTCCTGTTTGAATCAATTCACCATCTCCCTGATTTACAATACGATAGCATAATCCGGTGCCAGTTTTTTCAAATTCAGCTCCAGTATTTGAAATATATTCATTTATGGCTTCTTTTTCCTGTGAAACAAGATATCTGTTAAGGTTTTCCAGACTGTCTTTTTTCTGTTTGTTATCAGCAAAACCAGTCTTGGAGACGCGTCCAGCACCATCAGAGCACGCTCCCATCACAAAAAAGGCGCCCATAACAGCAATAACGGTCAATATTTTCAATAAAAACCTTAACATGATTGATTCAATAAAGATTTATACTGTGGCAGAACTTCCAAAAACTTCTCAATTGCCTGTTCAATGCTACATTCTAACGTGCCTCCGGCTGCATTAGTATGACCGCCTCCATTAAAATGCGCTTTAGCCAGCTCATGCACCGAAAAATCACCTTTAGATCTGAACGAAAATCTTATAACTCCCTGACGCTCAGTGATTAATACAGCCATCTTAATATCATCAATCATAAGCGGGAAATTCACCACACCTTCGGTATCACCAACTTGATAGTTGAATGCTTCCAAATCTGATTTAGTCAGGTAAATATATGCTGTATTATATTCGTTAAGCGTTGTCATTCTATTGCCGATGCAATATCCGAGCAGCCGCAGCCTGTTTTCAGAAAATGTATTATATATCTTACTGTGTATCAATTGATAATTAACTGTAGGAGAAATCATTTTCCCACAAATCTCAAATGTTTCAGGATGATATATTGAATGCGCGAACGAACCCGTATCTGTCATTATTCCAACCAAAAGACAAGTCGCAATTTTGTCATCCAAATACTCTTCAAATCCATGATACTGAATAAGTTCTGCAACCAATTCAGATGTGCTTGAGGTCTCAGCCTCTGACAAATACATCGCAAATTGTGAATAATCAGTGTCCCGATGATGGTCAATAAGCAATCTCGGAGTCTTTTTACAATGACACAAATCATTGTGCACCAAACCAGTACGTGACGGATGATTAAAGTCAAGATAACATATCAAGTCTGCATCATTCAGACATTCAACCCCTTTTTCCGGATTTTTATCATAAACAAGTATATTCTCAACGCCAGGCATCCATGACAAAAATGAAGGAAAGTCGTTAGGAACAATCACTTTTGCGTCAAGTCCAAGCTTTAATAGGAAATAATAAAATGCCAATGATGACCCTATCGCATCGCCATCTGGATTAACGTGCGAAACAATCACCACACGCTTAAATTGTGATATAAAATCTCGGAAGTTATTGAAAAACAATTGCTTAGACATTGTCGTATTCTATTTGTTCAGAGAACAAAGATACAAAATTTTGTTTATATATCAATATCCAAACATATTTTTAATTTTATTTTTAACAATGGATTTCATAAATTAAATGCGTGGTGTCATGATTTCGAATGTCTTATCTGAATAAATGACAAGAACTTTTTTAATGTCAGATGTCCCCATTCCTACAGACTGATTATCAATGACTTTGGGGTCCGCATCTTCAAGCTCTTGATAGTTTTCATCAATATCATCGAATTCAATAACTCTTTCATCTTCATTTTCATCAAATTTTATCTCTTGACTTTCAGAAATAACAGGATTTGGCTCGTTTATCGTAATAGGTTTTTTCCCCAGTATGATCCAATCGAAGCTGTATTCAGGAAAAACTTCTTTCAGTTTTGCAATAAAATCCAGACTCGGTCTATTTCTACCATTGAGCAGATGTGACACATTTGAAGGCTGAATTTTCATCAATTCGGCGAATTGTTTTGCGGTCAAATTTTTCGCTCTGAGAATATGAGCCAGTCTGTCTTTGATGTCTTCCATGGTATGTCCCTCCTGAAAATTTTGTTTTTAACTTCGTTTGAGATTACAAAAGTAAAAAGAAAAATGATACAAAAGTTAATTTTTTGAAATTTATTTTTGTAAATCATCCATGCCGTAAAATTTATTTCAACAATTTCATTTGATATTTCCAATTAAACTCTTTTATAACAATTATTTATGACTTAACTCTACCTTCACACTAAATTTTGAAAAAATATCTTATTTTCTAAAGTGTTTGTTTTGATTATATTTCTTTTATAATTGATTTTCTGTGTATTATGTAAATTTTTATTAACATTTGGATTTATTTATTTATGTAATTTTTAACATTTGGTTTTACATTTGTAATTTAATATTTTACAAATCTTTATCCCATTGTATTTCATCAAGTTATATGATGCATTTTATTCTTGTAAATTTTTGGTTTTTCTGTTAAGGTTGTTGTTTTATATTTGTAAATTTTGGATATGGGACACTTTTTTACGCCAAAAACAGATTCTTACACCCCGATTTTTTGATGCGCTTAAAACGCCTAAAAATGACTTATTCGGTTTTCTCCCTCTCCTGTCAAAAATTCCAGATTAAATTTCAGCGAGAGAAAATTTTTAATATTTTTGCAAAAAATCAAACGTATGGCTGGTCATATTCAAAAATTGATATCGGAGGGTGAACATCAAATGTTGGATTTCAAATTTGAAGTTTCTGACAGCAGGAAAATCGCACGCTCATTGGTAGCCTTCGCAAACACCGACGGCGGACGATTATTAATAGGTGTTAAGGACAACGGCGCAATTTCCGGAATAAGATCCGAAGAAGAAAAACACATGATACAGACTGCCGCACAGTTGTATTGTCGCCCAGAGGTTGAATTTACCGCTAAAGAATGGATTATTAACGGCAAAACGGTACTTGAAGTGATAATTCCCAAAAGCAGGCATCATAAACATAAAGCTCCCGACCATAATAATATATATAAGGTGTATGTGCGCGTTAAAGATGAAAATATTGTCGCCAACAGTATATTAATTAAGGTATGGAAGCATGAAAAAGACAAAAACAACATCCAAATCACATTTACGGACGAGGAAATGCTGCTTTTACGCTATTTGAACGAGCATAAAAAGATAAGTTTTGAAGAATTTATGGAAATTTCTCATTTAAATAAGAAAACCGCGGAGCGAATTCTGGTCAATTTTATCCTCATCGGGATGGTCAAAATGGAGATGACCGATAAGAAGATTTTTTTCATTTCTGGCGATTTGGCGTAAAAATTTTGAAAGGAAGGGCTAAAATTAGGCCTTATAAGTTGGCTTCTAGACCATTTTTTCACCCCTCATGGAAAAATTTTTCCTTGCAACCTATTGAAAATCAATGTTTAAAAAATATTTTAAAAAATTTTCATTTTTTTCTTGACAGAAATAAAAATCGCCGTATCTTTGCAGTCCCAATCAACAAAAAAGATTGTGGAAGTTCTTTGAAAGCAATGAGCCAATAAAGCATAGTCTGAAAGGTAAGGAACCTGAAATTCCAAGAGACTATAGAAACAGGTGAATCCGCCAGGTAGAACAGAAAAATTTAAAGTACAACAATAT
>OMYA01000001.1 GCA_900315175.1 uncultured Bacteroidales bacterium | reverse complement strand
CCGTCGAGGGTGTACAATTCAACTGATTGGCAGTCGGCATCGGGTGAAAGCTCGATGTAGATGTTGTCTTTAGCGGGGTTAGGATAGCAGAAATACGGTTTCGCCACACTCTCCGCGTTCTCGCCGACGGCGTCATAGCCGTTTTCGTCGACCTTGAGGATGTAAGAGTAATAGGTGTAATATCCCGGAGCTTCCGCATGATATCCGGCCAAAATACACCCGCCATCCTCCGTGGCAAGGATGGTGTTTATATTGTAAAAATCATCATTTACCCCATACCATCTGCGCCAAATGAGATTAAGATTCATGTCAAACTTGCTAACGACTATTTCGGACGGTTCCGGCCTGACATAGCCTTGGGTCTGAGATTTTAACCCATTCACTCCACAATGGTATATGGCATCGTTTGTGACGCTCAAGGCCTGAACATTAGCAATAACACGGTTGAGAGGTCCTGTATTTCTAATACAATCCCATGTATCAGCCACAAGCGCCTGCATACTATCGTTTATCTTTGCCACATAATGGTTCCATCCCAATATCCCGCCATAATGTTTCAGAAAGAAACCCGGACTAGTTAAAAGAAAAGTCTCTTCATCATATGTTGTCATGTATCCTCCCATATAAGCATATTGAAAGGTGGTATCAGGATACTGCTGCTGAGGATCATTCTGAACTGTTTTAATTGTCGTATTTAGAAGTCTGGCGATACGTGTGGCATTAAAAGCTGAATCGATCTTATAATAGTATTCACCATCATTTTGCAGCCGTATCATGCCATAGTTTTTCTCAGCCTTATTTCGTTCGAACAAAGCCATCAGCTGATCAGGTTCGCCATCGTGTGAATAATCCTCTTCCATTTTAACGATATCACCATTAGGGGTCATCCTGAGGTATAGATAGCCGTAGCCGTCTGTCATCTGGCAATGGGCAGCCATAAAAAAATTCCCGCTGTCTTCCTGGACAAACCTCGATAACATTTTCTCCGAGACTGCATGTTTGGTGGCTCTTTATCTCTAGACCGGCGTCAAGGTGCATAACGGCAATTTCATTCCTGACGCATGATTGCGAGGTGTTCCCGTTACTTAAAACGGCTATCGCTATATACTCATCATCTTGCCCATTATCCTTAAACAAACCGCAATACTTTATGTTTTTCCCGTCTATCTGGAAGGCGAGGCTGTTGGTGACATCACCTTCCGGAGACAGCTTTAAAAGCATATCGTTCTGGTAAATAAATTTTGTCCGGCAGCTGACAATAAAGCCATGGTCCGATGTCTCTAATACTTATCATCATGCTTTATTTTCGTCTCAAAATAGTTTTGTGCTTCCCCGGCAAAAGCGAGGAAAACAATTGCCAGTAACAATAACAGCTTTTTCATAGGATGATTATTTTTTTGCTTTACCAATCAAGACCAACATATGAGCATTCCACTTCTGAATATATGCCCCAAAGAGCCGTGTCACCAAAATCTATGTATTGTATGTATGACAGAATCCTGCCACGATTGTGTTGGCTTACATTCCATCCAGTAGCTATATTTATCATGCTATTAAGATAATAGCGCATGTCATCAGCATCAAGACACGGCGATTCATAACTAAAATGTATTAGAGCATAATGTCCATTGGGACTATTTGGGTCTGGGACTTCACTTGCACTTAATAATTCCCCATCTGCTTCATACAATACGACTCTGTAACCAGGCAGACATTGTACGTGTTCAGTCATTATAGTTACGATTCTTTCGTTTAGCACATCCACAGCTTTTCCTCCAGTACACTCCGGGCAATCATAAACATTATAGGGCCAGCATAAATTATCGTCAAAATGGTATGGATTGGGCTCAATCTTATCGTTTCTATTCATAAAAGCATCAGTTACAACTCTTACATCTTCACCGTCTTTGCTGTTTCCGTCGATTCTGCTGTAGACACAATAAACGGTCTTGTCATCGCCTTCAAGAGATGCAAGCTTATCCTTGATTTGTTTCCTGTTTGACTCGTAGATGGCATTGATATCCGACAAATAGACATTACCATCGATTACAGGTATTTCCGACTCGATAGTTAGACGCTCCATATCTGCGGAATATCTGCTTGCGTCACACATTTTGAAGTTCTCGTAGTTACTCAAGTTTCTGACAGCTTCATCCAGCTGCATGGTTTCGCCGCCTTTTGTCGCCGATTTCATTTTTTCGCCAAAGAGAATCATCTCCTTGTCCATGTCTGAGAGCTCTGCGACATTCAGCTCAGGGATGTTGTTAACGACTTCGTTTTTCTTGTTGCAGGCCTCAAATGTGATTACTCCTGCTGCTGCGATGAGCAGCGTTGCCACTGTGGCAACGAATTTCATTTTCTTGTTCATAATGTAAAAATTTTATATGTTAGTAAATTGTTTGGTTTTATATTTTTTTAGTTATTCGACACCTATTATATACTCCGTGTTATCTCCTTTTCCACTGACATGAGTAACGCTTGTGACATTATAAGTCTCAGTTATACCTGTGCGAGTGTAGATTTTCAGCTTATTATCATGAATTGTAAAACAACGTCCCACGTTTCCTTGACATACTATGGTGATATTGTCGGGGTTATACGTTGCAGAAACATAAGTGCCATGAACTTCTATGTCTGTGCATGGCGTTTCTATCTGTTTTGGAGCAACTGGCTCTTTATTGGTGTTGTCGTCTTTTGCGAAAACATAAACCGACAACAATGTTAATGCTGTAAGTGCCAAAAGGCTTTTCTTGAATTTTAACATAAGTATAGATTTTATTTACGCCTACTCTAATAGCTTTTCGGCATCCGCTGTCAAGTGCAAAATTGTTTAAATTCTTTCTGAAAACTATGGAAATGTGTTGGAAAAATACTGGAATTTTTATAAATTATTATTTTTAAATCATTGAAATACAGTTATTTATAAAAAATCCAGATTGAAAGCGCAAAAAACAGAGGAATTTTACTGGAAAAGGTCAAAAAAAATGACTACCTTTGCAAAAAAAACATGGAAACAGATACTATCAGAGAAGGAATGATAATTCATCTGGCAGATAATCCCGTGGAAATTGCAGCTACTTTTGACCATGAGACAGGCAATGCGACTTATAGAATCGCAATTGTGCCAGATGAGAATACAGTTGTTGAGAATAACGACAGTCAAACTAGCCATGTTTTTTTGTGGTTGGGTGTCGCGCTTGTGGTTGCTATTGCCGTGTTTTTTGTTGTAAGATATATTTTGAAAAGACATCGCAGCAATGAAGGGGAAGCGAAACCCGTCGGACAGGATGCCTCGTTGAGATATGAGCTGCTGAAACACAAGGACATATATAAAAAATTCTGTCAGAAAGGCTATTTCTCAAAGGTCAGAAAACCCAATCTTGAAGTTGTTGAAGAACGTGAAATTAACGAGCTTTGCGAGGCTGTCTCCGAAATTTTCACTTCATTCATCCAGTTTTTGAGCAACCAAGGGCTTCCTGCCAAAGATCTTCAGTTTTGCTGCCTGTTGAAATCGGGTCTTTCAACCCTTGAATTGGCTGAGATATATTGCATTTCGGAAAGCGCCATCTTCAAAAGGCGACAAAAAATCAAGAGTCAGCTCGGCTTTGAGTCCGACCAGAGAACTTTGGATGAGATTTTTGAGGAAATGTAAGTAACCGATAATCTATATTTTTGTCAGTCACTTTAATTTTATAGAATCAAATCGCTAAATATTATAATTTTTGGCGATTTGGATAGAAAAATTTATTATCTTTGCAGCGTAAAAATGACAGAAACATGATAAAACGCATACTTCATGATGTTATCAAACAACGGTTGTATAAAGGAAAGGCGATTGTGCTGATAGGAGCCAGACAAGTGGGTAAAACCACGTTACTTAAGGAGATTTTTCCTACACAAAATGATATGTTGTGGTTTAATGCTGACGATTTGCCAGTTAGGGACTTTTTCTCAAATGTCACAATAGAGCGATACAGAAGTATGATTGGAAAGAATAAAATTGTCGTGATAGATGAGGCGCAACGTATTGAAAATGTTGGAATTAAGATGAAACTAATAACGGATAACTTCCCTGGTATCCAGTTGGTAGTTACCGGTAGTTCATCGTTTGAGTTGGCAAATAAGATAAACGAACCTTTAACTGGCAGAAAATTCGAATATGAGCTTTTCCCATTGTCTTTCAACGAAATGGTTAACGATATAGGGTTGTTTGCTGAAATACAGAAACTGCCAATAAGATTGGTTTATGGCATGTATCCTGATGTTGTTTGCAATCCTGGCGATGAGAAAGAAATCCTTAATCAGCTCACAAATAGTTATCTTTACAAAGATATTTTAGAATGGGAACGCATAAAAAAACCTGACAAACTGGTCAAACTTATGAAAGCCTTGGCATATCAGATAGGAAGTGAGGTGTCTTATAATGAATTGTCACAAATTGTCGAAATTGATAAAGGAACTATTGAGAAATACATAAATTTGCTTGAGCAAACAAAAATCATTTTCAGACTTCCATCTTACAGTCGTAATTTGAGAAATGAATTAAAATTTGGCCGTAAAATTTATTTTTGTGACAATGGTATCCGTAATGCATTGATTAATAACTTTTCAGATATGGAATTACGTCAGGATGCAGGACCTTTGTGGGAGAATTTCATGATAAGTGAATTAAGGAAATACAACCATTACACACAAAATTATTGCAATACATACTTTTGGCGGACGACACAAAAACAAGAAATTGACTATATAGAGGAGAAAGACGGCAAACTGACAGCGTATGAGTTTAAATGGAATCCGAAAAAGAAGTCGCGAGTGTCATCCACTTTCACCTCGGCCTATCCTGAAAGTATAGTAAAAACAATCAATCCAGATAATTTTTATCAATGTTTTGGATTGTAATAGACTTGCATCATGGAATGGTTCAAAACATCTCTTGTTGATGAAAAAGTGGTTGTCTTCGATCCGCTTCGGAGACAATGGGTCTCTTTGACGCCTGAGGAGCAGGTGCGTCAGAAGATGCTGTATTATCTCGTGGAGACACGAAAAGTGGCGGCGGGACTCATCGCAGTGGAGTATTCCATCAAAGTCAATAACCTCCCGAAGCGTGCCGACATCGTGGTTTTCAACAAGCTCGGCGAGCCGCAGATGATTGTGGAATGCAAAGCGGAGACAGTACCAATAACCGAAAAAGTGCTCGACCAGGCAATAAGATACTACTCTGGCCTAAAAGTGAAATATCTCACGCTGACTAATGGGAAAACGATGTTTTGCTATAAAGTGGAAAACGGTAAACTTGAGGCTATCACGGAGTTCCCATTTTAAATCTCACGCAGAAATTGAAAAAACAGCAGAAAAATTCTGCCATATCTGCTATTTCTGCGTGGGTAATTATTTTAGCAGGTATTTTTTCGTTAGAAAACCGATTACAAATCCCAATATCAATCCCAGTGCCGCCCCGCAAATCACATCGCCGGGGAAGTGCGCTCCCATGTAAATCCTGCTGTAAGAAACCACAGCTGCCCAAGGGAACATCACCCAGCCTATTTTGCTGTAATGCTTTTTCATAGTCATGTAGATGAGCGACGCCAAAGTGAAGGTGTTGGCGGTATGCGACGACATGAAGCCGTACAATCCGCCGCAGTGACCGTCAGGCAGATACACAAGGTCTTTTGTCAACGGGTCGTGACACGGCCTGAGTCGCATGACCATAGGCTTGAACAGGTGAGATGCAATCTGGTCGGATAAAGTTATTGCCACAGCCACGCCGAGGAGGATCCACAAGCCTTTCCACTTGTATTTGTAAAAAACGAGGAACACCAGCACCGCATAAAACGGAATCCAGCCCAGCTCCGACGAGATGAACGTCATCACAGGGTCGAGCCACCCAACGTGCAAACCGTTGAGAAACAGAAAAAGCTGATGATCGAGGTCGTTTAACATAATCGGGTCGCCTTACGGCTCAAAATCTTACAAAATCTAATTAAAAATCATTCAAAATGTTCTTCCAAAACAATCTTAAAATCTCTCTTTTATCTTTTAACTTTTAACTCTCAACTCTTAACTCTTAACTCTTCACTCTTAACTCTTCACTCTCAACTCTCAACCTAGTCAGTCGAAATGACAAGTCATTCACTAAGTGAAAGCCAAATCAAATCCTTCAACTCTTTAATTCCTTCGCCGGTTGCCGAGCTGATGAAGAGGTGCGGCACCTTTTTCGGGAGGTGTTTCTTGATGTCTTTCTTAGTGTCTTCGTCAATCAGGTCGCACTTGCTGACGGCCAAGATTCTCTTCTTATCCAGCAACTCCGGATTATATTTCTTCAATTCATTCAATAAAACGTCGTAAGCTTCTTTCACATCGGGGCTGTCGGCTGCGACGAGGAACAGCAGTATTGAGTTTCTTTCTATATGACGTAAGAATCTGATTCCCAATCCCTTACCTTCCGATGCGCCTTCGATGATGCCAGGGATGTCGGCCATGATGAACGATTTGAAGTCATAATATGGCACTATTCCGAGGTTTGGTGTCAGTGTGGTGAACGGATAGTCGGCAATCTCAGGTTTTGCTGCTGATACGACGGATAACAGGGTTGATTTTCCTGCATTTGGGAAGCCTACGAGGCCGACATCTGCCAGAAGTTTCAGTTCGATGATGATCCAGCGTTCTTCTGATGGCTCGCCGGGTTGCGAGAACTTTGGTGCCTGCATGGTGGCTGTTTTGAAGAAGGTGTTGCCTTTTCCGCCGCGTCCGCCTTTCATGATGACGATTTCCTGTCCGTCTTCTGTCACTTCGCCGAGATGTTCGTTGGTCTCAGCGTCGTATGCCACGGCGCCCAGCGGCACCTCGATGATGACGTTATTGCCTTGAGCGCCGGTGCGTTGGTTAGCGCCTCCTGATTCTCCGTCGCCGGCGAAGAGGTGCTTGGTGTAGCGCAGATGCAGCAGTGTCCACAGCTGGGCGTTGCCTTTGAGGATGACATCGCCGCCCTTGCCGCCGTCGCCGCCGTCAGGACCGCCCTTGGGCACGTATTTCGCATGGTTGAAATGCATAGCGCCGTTGCCGCCCTTGCCCGAGCGACAGAAAATCTTCACGTAGTCAACAAAATTTGAGTTTGCCATAATATTTATATTCATCCTGTTGGGGCAAGGCATGCCTTGCCCCCCAGAGATTAAAATTCGTCTTCTTCAATCACTTCCGGTGTCGCTGCCGCGTTTTGTTCTTCATCATACTTGTCGCAGTCGAATTCCAAATCGACGTTCGAAAGCGGTTTCTGGAAGTCACCCTGGCTGATGTGCAGTGTCGGGTCGGAGTACACCTTTTTCATATATAAAGCCCAGATTGGGAGTGCCATATTGGAGCCTTGTCCGAGCGTTATCGTCTTGAAATGCACTGAGCGGTCTTCAGCGCCCGTCCAGATGCCGGTGGTGAGGTCGGGGGTGATGCCCATAAACCATCCGTCGCTCTGGTTCTGTGTGGTGCCTGTTTTGCCTGCGATAGGGTTGCGTAAGCCGTATTTATATCTCAGACGTACGCCGGTGCCTTCATACACGACGCCTTTCATCAACTCTATCATCTTATAAGCTGTCACCTCGTCCATTGCCTCATGCTGTTCGGCTCTGAACGTCTCGATGACGTTGCCGTTTTTATCTTCTATTTTTGTAATGAAAATAGGCTTCACATAAACGCCTTTGTTGGCGAAGGTGCTCATGGCGCCCACCATCTCGTAAAGTGAGATGTCGCACACACCCAAGCAGATGGAAGGCACTGCCGGGATGTCGGATGTCACGCCCATCCTGCGAGCCATCTGTATGGTGGCTTCCGGTCCGAAACGTTTCATCAGATAAGCTGAGATGCGGTTGTTGGAGTGTGCCAACGCCCATCTCAGAGTGACTTCCTCACCTAATTTGTTTTTGCCTGAGTCTTTGGGCTCCCAGAACTTCCCGTCGGGAAGCTGTATGCTGTAGCTTATGTTAGGAACCTTGGTGCATGGTGTGTATTCGCCTTCCTGCATCGCCAGAGAATACAGGAACGGTTTGAAAGTGGAGCCTACTTGTCGTTTTGCCTGTGTCACGTGGTCGTATTGGAAGAAACGGAAGTCGTCGCCTCCCACGTAGGCTTTCACATGACCCGTGCCGGTCTCCACCGACATCAGAGCCGACTGTAGGAAGAATTTGCTGTAACGTATTGAGTCCATTGGGCTTAGCACTGTGTCGATGGGGCCGTCCCACGAGAACAGCGTCATCTCGACGGGCTCGTTGAAGTTGGCGATGATAGAGTCCATAGGCCAGCCAGCGTTCTTCAGGACGCGGTAGCGTTCGGAGCGTTTCATTGACAGCATCATGATTTTTTCGACTTCTTCCTCGTTTTTCAGGGCAAACGGTGCTTTCGGGTCGCCTTTCCAATGATTATAGAACGCCGGTTGGAGGTCCAGGGCGAGATGTTCGCGCACTGCCTCTTCGGCATATTTCTGCATTCTCGAGTCGATGGTGGTGTATATGCGCAGGCCGTCCTTGTAGATATTATAAGGTGTGCCGTCTTGTTTGAAATGTGTCTTTGCCCATTCATGCATCTCGCTTCTCAGAAACTCGCGGAAATATGTAGCCTGTCCCGCGTTGTGGTCGAGGACGCCGAAATTCGACAAGTCTATTGGGATCTGAGATATGGAGTCGTACTCCGCCTCGGTGATGTAGCCGTTGGTCTCCATGCGTTTGAGCACCAGATTACGGCGGTTCATGGCGTTGTCGGGATGCCGTCTTGGGCTGAATTTTGAAGGTGCGTTGACGACGCCAGCCAGCAAAGCGGCTTCCTCCATAGTGATTTCATCGGGTTCCTTGCCGAAAAACGTCTCTGTCGCCTTCTTGATACCGTACGCGTTATGTCCGTAGAACACGGTGTTCAGGTACATGGCTATGATCTCGTCTTTCGAATAGTTGTATTCCAGCTTTGTCGCCGTCACCCATTCCTGCAGTTTTCTTATCACGAGCTTGCTCTTGCTGAGGTTCTCGCCGCGAGGGAACAGGTTTTTCGCCAGCTGTTGTGTGATGGTGCTGCCGCCTCCCTGGTCGCTGTTGCCTGTCGCGATGCCCTTCGCCACCCTGAACAAAGCTATCTTGTCGATGCCGCTGTGCTCATAGAATCTCACGTCTTCGATGGAGATGAGCGCGTGGATGAGGTCGGGGGCGATGTCGGCATAGCTCACATTGGAGCGGTTCTCGATGTAATAAGTTCCAAGAAGCTTGCCGTCGGCAGAGATAATCTCCGTCGCGAGGTTTGTCTCAGGATTTTCAAGCTCTTCAAAGGTGGGCATCTCGCCGAACCACTCGTGAACAATGCCGTGGAAAAGCAGGAATATCGACAGCGCAAACAACAGGAACAATGTCCAAATCACTATCAGATAGACCTTGATATCCTTCTTCTTTTTTGTCTTGTTTTTTGTCATAACTTATTGTTTTTCAAAACAAATGCCTATGTCGGTGATGCCTTTCAGCTCTTTCTCGCGCATCGCCTGTTCAAGTTCGAAATGATAATCGCCTTTCAGCGGGAAGCGCAGTGATGGGTTTAAAAGCACCTTTGCATAGCGCATGTTGCCGCTGCCTTTTCCCATCCAATGGCCGTCGGGTGCCGCCAAGACACACTCGATGGTGTCGTTGGTGACGTTGCCGTTCGGGAACTCAGTGTGCATGAAGACATATAAATTGCTGTAGCGATAGTTTTCCAAATGCCTGACACTCATGTAGAAAGCGTAATCTGTCAGGGTGTCGTCGACGGTGACATTGAAATACGGGATGTTTTCGTTGTCCCACTTCGCATCGGGGATAACGACGCTTTCGTCGTACAGGGCGTTGGTGCTGCACGAAGCTAACATTAATGCAATTGCAATATATAATATCTTTTTCATTCTGTTTTATTCGTCATTTCGAGCTTGTCGAGAAATCCTTTATTCCCGAGTACAATTGAATAAGTCCGTTAAACAAGGATTTCTCCATTCCGCTTCATTTCATTTCGCTCCAGTCGAAATGACGGAGCTTATTCAAGTTTCGACAAATCTGCGGGTTTGCCGTCTTCGCCGTAGTCGTTGTTCTTCTGTTCCTTGATGAACGCGAAGTCCTCCAGTTGTTCGGGGAGCACGCCTTTTTTGTTATCTTCGATAATTTCTTTCACTTTCTCAGCCGGAATCGCCATCATGTTGTTGCGGTCGAAGGGGTAGGAGTACCACATCAGGCCTTTGAAGATGTCGATTTTCTGGTATATTCCGTCGCCTTTCTTGGTTTTCAGCACTATTCGGTTGTCGGGGAATGCTTTCAGAGCCTCGATGTAGGTTTCGTACTCGTAGTTGAGGCAGCATTTCAGTTTGCCGCACTGTCCTGCGAGTTTCTGCGGGTTTGGTGACAGCTGTTGTACTCTTGCCACATTGGTGGTTACCGACTGGAAGTCAGTGATCCACGAGGCGCAGCAGAGCTCACGGCCGCATGAGCCGATGCCGCCCAGCTTTGCCGACTCCTGACGGAATCCTATCTGACGCATCTCCACGCGCACATGGAACTCCTCAGCCAGTTTCTTGATGAGTTCGCGGAAGTCGACACGGCCGTCGGCGGTGTAGTAGAATATGGCTTTTGTCCTGTCGCCTTGATATTCAATGTCGTTGAGTTTCATCTCGAGTTTCAGGCTCGATGCTATCTCGCGGCTGCGATACAATGTGTGGTCTTCTTGGCGGATGGCCTCGATGAATTTCTCCACATCGTTGAGGCGGGCGCGACGGTATATCTTCTTGAGTTCTTCGACGGGGGTGTTGTTTTTCTTGCGTTTGCGCTGTTTCTCGATGAGTTCGCCCACCATTGTCACGATACCTATGTCGTGTCCGATGGCGGTCTCCACTGCAACCAGCTCGCCTTCAAGGAGATTCATTTCCGAGGGGTAGCTGTAGAAGTCTTTTCTGTCGTTTTTGAAACGCACTTCGGCAATCAGCAGCGAGCCTTCCTTCGGGGTCTCGTTCTCATAGTCCTTCAGCCAGTTGAAGCTGTCGAGTTTGCACTGTCCGTGGCATAACACGTTGCTTGCGAACTCATATTTGTCGGCTTTGATGCGGCATCCGCGGTGAAAATCGTTGGTGAGCGTCTTTTTCATGTCGTCGTGAAGCGGCCATGTGGCCTTAAACTCCTCGCCATCGTCCTGTTTGTTCACCATCCGGTCTTCCATCTCCTCGTCTTTCATGTTGATTTTTTGAGGAGCCGACTTCAGCAGACTGTCAACGTCTTCAGTGGTTTCTGCTATATTTTCGTCAAGAATTTCTTCTTCGTTGAAATCTTTATCAAAATCTTTCTCTTCCATAAATGCAAAAATATCCAATCTATATTATTAACCTGCAAAGATAAGGAAAATTATATTACGAACTTTTATTTTTTGTATTTTTGCGGAATGAAGCATATTTTTGGGTCGACACGCGAGGAGGACGAGCAGCAGCGCAGTGCACGTTATGTTATGATGACGGAAAGTCCTGTGCGTCAGCTGGTTATGAAGATGGCAGTTCCTACTATCATCTCCATGATGGTGACGGCTCTTTACAACATCATCGACGCGTTTTTTGTGGGGCATATCTCCACTGAGGCTACTGCTGGGGTGGGGGTGTCGTTTGCCTACATGACATTCATCAACGCGGTGGGATTTTTCTTCGGTCATGGTTCGGGAAATTACATCTCGACGGCGCTTGGCGCGAAGAGATACGGTGAGGCAGAGAAGATGGCGGCGACGGGTTTCCTCTCGTCGATGGGGATTGGCACCATAGCGGCGATAATAGGACTTTTCTTCCTCTCTCCGCTTTCGCGAATGATGGGTGCCACTCCCGACATAGTGCCGTATTCCAATGATTATCTGACGTTTATCCTTATCGGAACGCCTTTCATGATGTCGTCGCTGACGCTTAACAACCAGCTGAGGCTGCAGGGCAACGCGCGTTATGCCATGGTGGGGATTGCCACCGGTGCGGTGTTGAACATCATCCTCGATGCGCTGTTGATTTATGTGCTCGACATGGGTGTTACGGGTGCCTCGCTTGCCACCTGCATCAGCCAGATGGTGGGGTGGCTTATCCTGCTTCTCGGCACGGAGAAAAGCGGCAACGTGCATATAAGATTCCGTAATTTCACTCCAACATTGCGAAGTTATATCGACATCTTCAACGGCGGTATGCCATCGTTGTGCCGTCATGTCTTTGTGTGCATCAGCACCATAATGTTGAACCGTTATGCGGCTTTTTATGCTGTTCCTGGCACCGAGGCGAGTGCCATTGCGGCGTTTGCGATAGTGTCGCGTATCATGATGTTTGCCTTCTCCATCATTCTTGGAGTGGGGCAGGGCTTTCAGCCTGTCTGCGGTTTCAACCATGGTGCCGGGCTGCATGAGAGGGTGCGCAAGTCGTACATCTTCACCACAAAGCTCGCCACTGTCATCCTGATAGTGATGTCGATAGCCTTTGCCATCTTCGCTCCGGACCTCATCAGGTTTTTCCGCAGTGAGGACGCGGAGTTGGTAAGAATAGGGACGCGGGTGTTGAGGTGGCAGTGCATCTCGTTTCCGCTCATAGGGTTGAGCACGGTGACCAACATGATGTATCAGACCACGCGTAAGACGTTCATAGCCACGCTGTTATCGATGGGGCGGCAGGGCATTTTCTTCATTCCCACCATTATGATTCTGCCTCTTTTCATCGGGCTTCAGGGTGTTGAGATGACGCAAGCCGTCGCCGACGCTATGACATTTCTGTTGACGTTGCCGTTTGCCGTGAAAGAGATGAGAAAATAACATGTGAAAAATTCAAAGTTTTTATCACCTTATTTAAAAATAAGTATTATCTTTGCACTTCGAGATTATACATCGTAAAACGTATTTATTATGAAAAGATGATTGATGTAAAGTATTAAGATACAGAGCTTTACGCTTTTGTTCCGCTTGTCAAAATTACCCCAAATCTTACAATGTATCGGAATAAGACAGCGAAAAGCTCGCGCATTTTGGCGTGAGTTGTTTCGTGCTTATCAGATACAGAGGGTAGGGGTACCCTTGACAGGTTGGTGGGCGCAAGCGGAACGGCGAACGCCTTTTTAGCGAATCCGAGTCGTTTCGGTCGGCGCGGACAGGCGAGGTGGAAAGATTTCAAAAAATATAAAAACAAATTTAACCAATTAAAACAAAGAAAATGAGAAGAAAAATTACTTTCTTAATTGCGGCATTGGGGATGCTGCTAGGGATGATTTACCTACCAGAAAAAATGGTCGGACAAAGTAAAGGTTACACAGAACTATTTACAATTGAATCAGGAGATGTTGTTAATAATAGTGGTTATACAACTTATACTGCAACCATTGAAAATAGGGGATATGTCATTACATTTGGGGGAAACAACAAGTCGGTAGGAACTAGTTCAAAACAAAGATCAAATTGCAAATTAGGTGATACATATTCAAAATATGCAGTTAGTCCTGTAACATCGTCGCAAACTGCTTCTGCGTTTGTTACTACGACTTCAATATCAAACATAAGTAAAATATCATACAAACATAATGGAGGCAGTAATGATAGTGACACTAAAGTTTATCTTGTATACTCATCAGATAACAACGCGTTTTCTCAAATGTCATTGATATCTGGCTCGCAGGGTGCTAGTATTGACAACGGTAGTTATGTGAATTTTGAGTTTAATTCTTGTTCTGGATATTTTGGATTACTATTTGAAGCTACAAATACTTCTGGTAACTGGAGAATTGATGATGTGGAAATAAAATTCTACACAACAACCTACACTATCACTTATGATGCAAACGGAGCAACAAAGGGTTCTGTGCCAGATGCTACCACACATGATGCAGGTTCCGATGCTACAGTAGCTAATAATACTGGTTCTTTAGTTAGAACAGGTTTTATGTTTAGCGGATGGAATACTCAAACAGATGGAGAGGGTACTGATTATGCTGAAGGTGCAACTATTAACAATATTGCTCAAGATTATACATTGTATGCTAAATGGACATCAGCATCTACTCCTAATATCGTTGTTAGCGGCGATGATATCTCAAACAATGCCCTTAATCTGGTTTATACAGAATCAGGAGATAAAACAGCTACAGCTTCGTATAACAATATGCCATCGGGATATTCTAATGCGGAAGTTGCTTTATACAATGATTTGGAATGTACCGAAGCTTTTGGTGGTGATTGGTTTTCTGCGAGTTTAAATGAAAGCGATAAAACAGAAATTGACTACTCTGCTAATGCTAACATAGGTGTTGCCCGCACAGTTTATATGCGTGTATCGGCTGTGTATGATGAAATCACATATTATTCTAATGTTATTACTGTTACCCAAGCAGCATTGCCATGTACAGTAACATATAATAAAAATGATGAAGGAGCATCTGGTACAATGTCAGATGGAGATAGTCCGTATGCCTATGGCTCAACAGTAACTGTGCTTGCGAATGGTTTCACAGCTCCAACTGGAAAAGTTTTCTACAAATGGAATACAAAAGCAGATGCTTCAGGACAATGGTATGAAGCCAATGATACATTTGAAATCACTGAAAATACAACATTATATGCACAATGGTCCAATATACCTACTTATACATTGGTAACAAGTGTTTCAGAAATAACTCCGGGAGCTCATTATATCATGGTTGGAACAACCAATAATGGGGCTTGGTCTATGGGGGCTCAAACTGGTTCTAACACATATAGAGATGCCGATGTGATTACCGATGGAATAACGGTTGATGGCCAGGTGATTCAGGCTGGATTACAAGAATTTGTTATTAGTGGTCCTGTATCATCTGAATCATTATTATATACTATTTATGATGAATCACAAAAAAACACGCATTATTTGAATGCCAATGGAGGAACGAATAATAATAGCATTAATGTCATAAGCACAATTGGTAATACAAGTCAATGGACAATTGCTTGGGGAGAAAATGATAAAGCAATCATTACTGCAAATTTTACAGGAAATGATGCTAGGAATTTACTTAGTTTTAATTCTTCAGCTAATCCTAAACGTTTCACATGTTATAAGGCAGAACAATCAGCTGTTTATCTTTTCAAAAAAGACAACGACACCGATATCCATCCATACAGTCCTACAACATATGATGAGGATGTTACCATTAATGATGTAACAATTACACCATCTAACAAAATCACTGTTAGCGATGGCGCTACGGTAACTTTAACCGGAACAGTTTCATGTGATGATCCTGCCAACCTCGTCATCGAAGACGGCGGCCAGCTTATTACTAATAGTTGTATACCTCTCACTTATAAGAAGAACATTACAAGTGCGACAAAAGATGGCGGATGGTACACCATATCAACACCGGTGCATACTTCGTCAAATACATTCCTGGAACATGAAAGTGTTGAAAACCTCATCCTTGCACCAGAACAATACGATTTCTTCTATTATGATGAGCCATCACATTATTGGAGAAACTATAAGAAACACGGATTTGACCTTAATGTGGGTCAAGGATACCTTTACCGTAACAATGGTGCCGAACTTCATTTCGCAGGAAACAACAATCAAGCGACTTATTACGAAAAAGACTTGTCGTATGCGTCAACTGAACCGAGTTTGCTGGGCTTTAACCTTATCGGAAACCCATACCCGCAAAATATCACTATGAGTGACGTGACGGTTAACAACGAAGGTACGCTTACTGGCGGCTATGTCCTGTCAAATGCTGGCGCTTGGTCGGCTGACGTCGCCGCAACCATCGCACCGGCACAAGGCTTCCTCGTACAGATTGACAAAGCCGGCGTTACAGCAAGGATAACAAAGCCAACAGGCGGAAGCAAATCAAGAACAAATCATGATTATTTGAAATTTATTGTTGCCAACAGCCAGTATGAAGATGCGGCTTTTGCCTTGTTCGACAAAGGCTACGGCCTTAACAAAATCGACCACCGCAATGCCGACATCCCGATGCTTTATATCCCTAAAGACAAGCAAAACTTCGCTATCGCCACGATGAGCGACGACACCAAGTCATTCAACCTTAACTTCAAGGCAATGACAACCGGTAAGTACACATTGAGCTATAAGGCAACTGGCACATACAGCTATCTCCACGTCATCGACCGCCTCACTGGTGAGGATGTGGATATGCTCCTCGAAGGCGAATACAGCTTCATTGCAAGTCCGAGCGACGCAGAAAACAGATTTATCGTGCGCCTTGAGTATTCAGCCGGTTCTGAGAGTCCGGAGAGTTCAGTTTTCGCTTATCAAAGCGGTAACGATATCATCGTCAACGGCGAAGGCGAATTGCAGATATTCGATATGATGGGAAGAAGGGTTTCAACACAATACGTCAGTGGAGTTGAAACGATCAACTTACAATTAAGTGGTGTCTATGTTTTCAGATTAAATGATAAGACACAGAAAATAGTTGTTAAATAAAATGATAGGAGGATAATAAGATGAAAAAGATAATATTTGCAATCGCTATAGTTTTGACACTTGGTTTAACAGCAAACGCCCAAGGCAAGAACGACGCTTTCGTCACCGAATGGGGCTCAGTCAGTAATGATACCTGGAGAAGCGCATTGGCTCTCACGCTTCCGTCGGGTGGTTTGGGAACGATTGACGGTGATGTCCCGGCTCCTCTCGGCAGCGGATTGTTGGTCCTCACTGCCCTTGGCGCGGGATATGCTGTGGCTAGGAAGAGAAAGAAATAATAAGATGTCATTTCGACCGGAGTGGAGAAATCCTTTTACTCGGTTGTTCCCGAAAAATAAGGATTTCTCGACTCCACTTCGTTTCGCTCGAAATGACAATAACCCCAAAGCTACAGGAATGTAGTTTTATCATGTTTAGTTTTGTTCAGGTTCCCCGTTGTGATAACGGGGAACTTTTTTTTCTCCAAACATTGTTATGTTAATTAAAACAGGCAGCTGTCGAGGGCTTGTTTTATTGCTTCTTTGTCGAGTTTTTGTCCGATGAAAACGATTTTTTCCATGCGGTCGCCATATTCTTCGTCCCAGTCTTTGAGGATGCTCGGGTCGCGTTCGGCGAACTGGCGCAGTTCTTCCTCGCTTGCGGTGGCGAACCAATAGCCTGCCTCAGAGAGTTTCTTCTGCTTGCCTGCCGTCTCGAAGATGTACGACATGTCCTGGTTGTCGGCGAAGTAGCACAGTCCTTTGCAGCGGATGATGTTCTTAGGCCAGCTGTTAAGCACGTAATCGTTGAATTTCAGGGTGTCGAAAGGTCTTCTGTTGAAGTAGACGTATGTGCCGATGCCGTATTCTTCAGCTTCGCCTTCTTCCTCATGGTCATGATGGTGGTGATGATGCTCGTGCTCGTGATGATGTTCATGCTCTTCATGATGATGATGGTCATCATCATCATGAGACGGATTTTCATCCGTCTCTACAGAGGCACTCTCTATGATTTTTATCCAGCCTGCTGAGCCAGAGACGGTGTTATAGTCGAACATGTAGGTGTCGATGATTCTATCGAGGTCGATGTTAGCGTAGTCGCATTCGAGGATTTCGGCGTCAGGGGAGAGGTTTTTCACAATTTGGCGGATGCGTTCGAGTTCTTTAGGTTCGACTTCTGACACCTTATTCAGGATGACCATGTTGCAGAACTCGATTTGTTCGATGACGAGGTTTTCGATGTCGTCTTCGTCGATGTTTTCGTTTTTGAGGTTGTCGCCGCAACCGAACTCGTCTTTCATTCTGAGGGCGTCGACCACTGTCACTATGCAGTCGAGGCGTGGGGTGCCGAACTGGGTGTATTCTTTGCCCATTTGAGGTATTCCGGCGATGGTGCGTGCTATTGGCTCAGGTTCGCAGATGCCGCTTGCCTCGATGACGATATAGTCGAAGCGTGCCATCTTCATGATGTCGTTGAGTTGTTCGATGAGGTCCATTTTCAGGGTGCAGCAGATGCAGCCGTTCTGCAGTGCCACGAGGCTCTCGTCTTTCTTGCCCACCACGCCGCCTTTCTGGATGAGGTCGGCATCGATGTTTACTTCACCTATATCGTTGACTATCACTGCGAATTTGATACCTTTCTTGTTCGAAAGTATGTGGTTTACCAATGTTGTCTTTCCGCTTCCGAGATAACCGGTCAGAAGTAGGACCGGGGTTTCTTTTCTACTCATATTTCTATGTATTTTAATTTTCAATTTGCAAAAATACAGTTTTTAGTCGTTAGTCGTTAGTCTTTAGTTGCTATAATTTTAAAAAACTAAAAACTAAAGACTAAAAACTAAAGACTGGCGACTTTTTTTGTAATTTTGCGCCCGCAATGAAAAAGTCTTTAGGTCATATTTCAGCATTCATCGCCTACACGATTTTCGGTTTCAACATCATCATTTGCAGGGATTTGTCGATGTTGGCGTTGATATCGCCGATGGGTTTGTTTTGTTTTCGTGCGGTAGGTGCTGCTGTGCTTTTCTGGCTGACGTCGTTGTTTCTGCCGAAGGAAAAGGTCGACTTACAGGACTTTCCGAAGATTTTTCTTGCCTCGATGCTCGGTCTCTTCCTCACGCAGTGGTCGTTTTTGAAGGCGAGCACCATGACCACGCCCTTCGACACCAGCATTCTCACACCGCTCACGCCTATTTTCACCATGTTTATTGCGGCGATAGTGTTGAAAGAGCCTATCACTTTGAAGAAAGCTGGCGGTGTGGCGTTGAGTTTCTTGGGTGTCATCTTTTTGGTTTTCAACACTGTGCGTGTCGATGGCGGCGGTGTCACCGAGACTCAGCCCATGGGCATTGTCTATATGATTGGCAACTGCATCTTTTTTGCCTTGTATCTTGGGGCTTTCCGTCCGCTCATCACGAAATACAGCGTTGTCACTTTCATGAAGTGGATGTTTCTCTTCTCGGCTGTCGTCGCTATACCGTTCGATATCAAGGAGTTGGTGGGTCTCAATATGGCGGTTATGCCTGCGAGATACCTTCTTGAGCTTGGTTTTGTGATTCTTTTCTCCACCTTCGTCGCTTATTTCCTTATTCCGGTAGGGCAGAAGGTGTTACGTCCGACGGTCATCAGCCTATACGGCTATTTGCAGCCCATTATCGCCACTGTGATGGGCATTGTTACAGGCATGGACCATCTCACATGGCAGAAGGTTGCTGCTGCGGTTCTCGTTTTCACTGGAGTTGTTTTAGTGAATAAGAGCCGAGCGGCGGAGTAGTTGCTTGCTGTTTGCTGTTTATTGTTTACTGTTTACTGTTTACCGTTTAAATTAGGGACGAAAGATTTCGTCCCTAATTTTTTATGATACTGGATTTTTGTATCGGTTGATGATGTGTCTGCCAATAAACGGTAAACGGTAAACCGTAAACTAATCCCTTTTACGGCGAGCCAATGCGTATCCTGCGCCGAGGGCGCCGAGGATGAACAGACCGCTGCCGAGAGGGGCCCCGGGGACATCGGTGGTGAGGCCGTGCTCGTTAGGAAGATTAACGAGTGTGATGTCGCGCATCAAGTCGCTCTGTGCCCAGTCGTTGAAGAATGCGTCGGTAAGGCCAATTTGGGCTTTTGCGCCGAAGCCCATTGTAATAACCAATGCAATTACAAATAATATCTTTTTCATTTTATATATCCTTTCTCTTTTTTGTGTCATTTCGAGCTTGTCGAGAAATCCTCTTTTTCACATGTCACCGGAGAAAGAGGATTTCTCCACTTCGGTCGAAATGACGGTTTGAATATTATCTTACAACAATCTTTTGTGTCTTCTCATTCAGTTTGAATATAAACACTCCCTGTGAAGGAACGTTCACTGTCTGAACTCCGTTCACGTGTTGTGTAGCGACCATGCGGCCTGTGACGTCGAACACCTGCAGCTCGCCCTCGCCGTTGACGATGATGTCGTTGTTGTTTTGGTAGGCGAAGAGGTTGTTTTCAACGCTGTTGTTAGCGTTGTAGCCAAGTTTAACGATGAAGCGGGCGTCGTTGTCGCTAGGAGAAGCGATGAAGCTATATTCACCATTGAGGAGCATGTCGATGTCCTCACCTGTCATGCGGTCGATGACGTGGAGGTAATCGTATTTGCCTTCAGCCTTGAAACTTAAGGTGTACTGACCTGTTGTCATTACTCTTAAGTTGAGGTTGAAAGATTGTGTTTCGTCGCTCATTGTGGCGATAGCATAGTTCTGACCATTCTGTGGGATGTAAAGCATTGGGATGTCAGCGTTGCGGTGGTTGATCTTGTTCAAGCCTTCTTCTTCATTGAACAAGGCGTATGCAACATCTTCGTATTGGCTGTTAGCTATCATGAACTTGATGAATTCATTGTTGCGTTTTGCACCGTTTGCAGTGGTGTTGGTCATTGTGACAGTGCCAGCTGCAGTAGCTTTCACCAAGATACCCTGACCAGGTTTGATAGCTGTTGTATTGTCTGTTCCAGCAGTCCAAGCGCCAGCATTTGACAATGTGTAGTAGCCAGCTGAGAGGATGCTATTTGGAATAGCTGTGCCGTCACCTTTATAGATGTTATGTGAATAAGGGTTACCGATGAGGTTGAAACCTGCGAGGTCGCCTGTTCCTGTTGTAGTGACAGCAATCTCAACATTACCGCTGTTAAGTTCGCCTGGGAATGACAGTTCGTCGCCATCGGTGTTCCAGTAGAGGTAACCGCGACCGTTTGTCATGTTAGTGATAGCGTTAGCTTTATGGTTCTTCCACATCTGGGTAGCTTCATCGTAATAATACAAGTCGTATTTTGTTGCTGGGTCCTGGATGAGGTTGTTTACTGAAGCCGTTGCGATGTTGTTAACCGGTGAAGAAATTGTGTACCAGTTGGCAGCGTCTTTAGCTCCGCTGTGAGCCACTGACTTCTTGAAAGTAGCTTGTACGCCAGTGTTGTTAACGATAACCTGGCCACCGTCTTCGATGATGAGGTTGGCAGGGTTGTCGTTTCCAAGAATGCCGTTAACTGTTAATGTGATGCCTTCTGGGACCGTAACAGGATCTGTTAATGTATATGCGTCACCTGCTGGGATTGTCGCATCTGAGGTCATTTCTCCTTGAGGGTCAACAGGTAATGCAGGGGTAGATACTGTTGTACACAACACCAAAACTTTCTTGAAAAGAATTACAGGTGTTTGTGCTGATGTATAACATGCGAAACGAGGACTACTTGCGTTCCATTTTAATTTACGAGTATCATCTTTTTTGCTAATAACATCAACATTACCGTCATTCATAGCAAATGTCCATTCGTTATAATTAGCGGTAAAATCTGTATCGAAATCAAGAGAATTACCAGATGTCCATCCAAGGAATTTATTACCGTATTTAATAGAATAACCGTTTGCTGTAGCAGCAATTGTAACGACGTAATTCTCTACATTGGTTGGATTTATTTCTGTTACATTAACGGCCATTCCATAGCTGTTTCCTCCATCCTGTCCTGCGAAGACCTTATAAACATTTTCAACTTTACTTGCTATAACATATGTGCCAGCTGTTGGAACAGATGCTATTTTATCAAATCTTTCCATTGAAAATACAGCGTACAGATCGACATTAGCTGTTACATTGTATGAAGAGAAGTATGTTGCTTCAGATGTAACTCCGTCTATTTCTGTGTCGGTCCAACCAACGTATGTGTAGCCACCAGGAATAATCTGTGGTGCAGTAAGGTTGAGGTTGCCTGCCGGAACCTCATCCGTGCTTGTAACACCGTTTACGTGATATGTAACTGTATAATTAGCACCCGCGTTGACTGTGAGAACATAGTCTTTTTCACTAGCAAGATAATTAGCTGTTTCGGCTGTAGCGCACTTGATAGTTGTGCTACCAGCAGCCATTAGAGTAATTTCACTTGTTGTTGAATTAATGGTTGCTACATCTGTATTTGTTGATGTGTAAGTTTTTGCACCATCTGAATTTGTAACGAATGTCGGGAATGTATTGGCTTCACCGATTGTAACTTCGTGAGATGTGACAGGTTCTTCATTCAACTCCCACGAATCTGTTGGAGCGGGGATGTACTTAATGCTGATAGCACCAAGAGCGATGTTCCCACTTTTCTTTGTTGTGTAAATGAATTTAATATATTTTGAATCTGGATTAATCTCATATGATTCATTCATGGTACCTGTCATTGTTGAACCACTATATGATTGTATGGTGGTGTAATCCACACCGTTTGCTGATTCCAATACATCAAATTGTCCACCAGAGAAGCTATTATTTTTAACTGTATAGCTAAGTTTGTTGGCTTCACCATGATAGTATATAATCACATAATCACCAGCAGCATCAAACTTCATCTTAGGAGAATTGTCATAGTTACCAATACTATATAAAGTCATTCCTGTCGGCACAGGATTAGGATTTCCGTTGCCGTCATAAGAGAATGGAATTGTAGCGTAATCAATTACGTATGCTGCCTGTGTTACGGTAACAAGGTTGGAATACACATCGTTTGCCTGGTCGTCGAGGGCATAAACCTTGAAATAAGCTGTACGGGCATCGCCATCGTTATCTTCAACCAAATACTCAACATTGTTTTGAGCATTGATATCAGCTGTAATCCAATCGTATGAGGCAGCTGCAGTGCCTTCTGCGTTGCAGAACCACACTTCAGCATTTATGTCGGTTATATTATTGTATGTTACATTAAGTGTGCCGTCTGCTCCAGAATAAGGGGCGTTAACGGTAGCTGGGTCAACTGTGACTGAAGCCGCGTAAGCTGCCTGTGTGACAACAGATGCTGCTGTAACAGTCTCGTTTGTGTTATAAGTATATGTCAAGGTGACAGTAGCTGTACGCTCATCTCCAGTGTTGGCTGTGCATGTGAATGGGACATTTGCACCTAAATCACCGAGTATAAGCCAGCTGCCTTCGTTTCCTGCTGTTATCTCAGCTGTAAGAACGCCATCTTGAGTTGGGTTTTCGAGAGTATAAGTGATGGCTCCCTCAGTGGCATTGCTAGTAATGTTGACATTTGTGGTTGTAAGGGTAGGTGTTGTTACCTCTACGATATCTGCAGCACTGCGAGGAGCGATTTCTTTGGTATTGCCATACTGAACATAAACACCAGTGACATTATATATTTTGCCGTTTGTGAAACTCATGCCAGAGTACAATGTGTTATATGGCTTAATTGTATTTGTACCATCAGAAAGATTAGTGCCGTCATAAGTCAAATTGCTCAGTGTAATAACAGCGCCCGTATTAACGCCACCAAGATCTGTGATGGTTTTGTTTGTTATAATCGTGATTTCTCCATCATCATTCACGGTAAGACCAGTTGTAGAGGCTGTGAGATTGGTAAATTCTGCTGATCCTTGGTAAAGCTTAAGCGGTGTTCCTGTTACTGTTCCGCTAAGTTTGTTGTTTACAGCAAATCCGTGGCCGCTTTTATAAATTATGAAACCATTACCACTATTATCCGTAACATAAGCACTAGAACCACTAACACCAGAAACCACCCAGTCCCCAAAAGTTACGTTTACATTAGTTTCAGTGCTTGTTGCGGCTGCAAAGATTTCAGGAATTGTAGTGTAAATCACTGGAGCAGCGGCCTGTGTAATTGTCACATCCTTTGTAACGATTGCTTTTGCATTATATGTATAGGTGAGTCTCACAGTAGCAGTGCGAGCAACAGAGGCATCATTTGCTGAGCATGTGAAAGCAATTGGGCTCGCAGTGCCTTGTCCAAGTGAGAGCCAGTCGCCATCGGTTACCTCTGCGCTGAGAGTACCACCATCAACAGGATTGTTGATGGTGTAAGCAATTCCGCCTTCCGTTGCGTCGTAAGCGATGTTGACATCATCAGCAGAGATTGAAGGAGTTGTGCCACCACTGTAAGTAACTGTTATGCTACTTATCCAACAGTATTTACTGGCATCTATTTTGATATTATCTATATCTTTATTTATAGTAAATTCATAGTCTGCAAAATCCGCAGTCAAACTTTGTGCTGTGCCTGTGACACCGCCTGCAGTAATATTAATTGTAGCAGCTTTTGAGGAGTTATAACGTTTAGCGTTAACTGTTATCTTTTGTGCATTAACCTGACCGGCATTAGTTAATGAAAAGGTTAATGATCCAGCAGTACTGGATGTTCCAAGTTTAATTCCGTTATCACCGTTGTAATAAGCCTTATTAGCAGCTGTAATTGCGTTAGGATATATCGTAGACGTAAAAATGCTTGATACAGGTGTACTGGTGGTTATATCTGAACCATCGCCACTTCCTGTTTTTGCGGTAATTGTGTAACTTTCTCTCGTCTGCCCCCACATTTCCCCTGTGGTTGCCATCATTGACAGCAGCATCAACGCCACCGCGATTAAAAATGTAAATTTTCTTTTCATACTTGTTAATTTTTTGTTATTTATTTAATTCGATTTTTTTCAAAAAGTGTTAAACCGCAAAATTAGCTATTATTTTAATAAGGTGCAAAGAAAATTTTGCAGAAAAATTTCTAGCCTTAATTTCCCTCAGCGGCTCCCTTAATGGCCTTAACGCCATTAAAGCCCTTAATGCCTTTAAGGCAGCCGCTGTAACGCCTTTAAGGCAGCCGCTGTAACGCCTTTAAGGCAGTCGCTGTAACGCATTTAAGGCGACTTGTTATTCCACTCTTTCCCAATTTTTTGCTGGAATTTATAAAACAGATAATCAGCTTGATTGATAAGAACTATTGCTATATTTGCTATCACTTCTGGAGGACGGTTTTTTACAATATCACTAATCAGCTCGTCATTTTGGGAATTGCTTGCAAGCTCTCTCATTTTTATTTTTTCAACCGAATTGTTCTCCCATTGTCTGTGGTTGTGAATGTTTAAAAAATCTTCATAATCTTCCAGCAGTTCTTTTAAACTTGACTTTGCGACATTGATTAAGAAATCTTTGCTTTTTAACGATTTCTTGCCAGCTGAACATCCTTCAACAATATTTTGTTTGCCACTTCTTGCGGCTTGTATCATTTGATCAACAGTACGGTCTTTACTGTCTAAATATGTTGTACAAAAATAATGTGTTATTTTATAAATTAACACTGTCTTTTTGTAAACTATCAGATTTTTATAGCTTCCAATATTTGATTTATTTTCATTTTCCATAACATTTTTTTATGATGGACATTGCCTTAATTTCCCTTAGCAGCTCCCTCAGCTTTGCGAAAGTCTCAATGATGGCAATGGTTGTATCGCTTCTCAAAATTGTTGCCAGCATATAAAGATCTTTCTCGCTGCAAAATTACAACCACACCTTTCAATTAGTCGTACGAAAAACGAATAATCTTAAAACCGAGACTTAAAGCGCTGATAATCACAGCATTGGAGAATATAAAAAATGCCTCGAAAATGTTAATTATTTTTAACATTTCGAGGCAACTGTCTTATAATCAATGGTTTATGGCAAGAAAAACCCGAATATTGGCGGAAACGCCTTGATTACCTTAAAATTTTAAAAAAAACGACAAATTAGAATGAGACCTTTAAGGTCATCCCTAATGAGTAATTGTTTTGCAATTGAGGCATCTCGCATTTTATCAGTGTCGGAGCTAAGCTCAAGGAACCGTTACTGTTGTTGTAGTTGTAGTCGCTTGCAACCCAGTTTAGCCTGCCTTTCCCTATTCCTCTCAATACTATCCACAATGGGCAACTGATGTCAGTGATAACGGCACTAATCATAAGGCAGTCAGCCCAAGTATCCAGATTCAATTTATCATTACTGCCGATCATCTGGGCAATACAGACAATATCACAGAACAACGAGCCGGCAAACACCACAGCAAAAAAACTGCCAACCTGCATTTGCGCTTTTGCGCTTACATAGGTGTCATATTGCTCGGTAGTGAGGATTTTCTTGGCTTCTTCCTTACTTAACGCACGATGGTTTATGACAAGTTCGTGACCTACCCTGTACATAAGCTCGCTTCTCAGGTTGTCGATTTTTTGTTTGTAAGATTCGACTTCTCCATTCTGGTAGGTGATGCAAAGAACGTCCAAAACGCTGATTGTGTAGGTAGGACCGTCGAGATTTGACCACTTCTTGTATTCTATTACATTTTTGTCAATTTTTACGACTTTGCTCTCAATAGTGGTGCTGTCGTTTTTCATAATTACATCCTGAGCTTTTAATACAGAAGGTGTCAGGAATAGCGCAATGAGGCTTAACACAATAGTATAAGTTTTCATGAACTGATTATTTAAATGATTATTTCTGCCCGCAAAAATAATATTATTTTCTTTTCTCTGTTCAACTTTTGTTCGTATCTTTGCAAAAATTTTCGAAAATTTTAAAATCATGAGTAACCACAAGAAACTTTTTGAGGAATTTCCTCCAGTGACCACCGAGCAGTGGGAAGCTGTCATCGAAAAAGACCTCAAAGGAGCCGATTACAACAAGAAACTTGTCTGGAAGACAGCCGAAGGTTTCCAGGTAAGGCCGTACTATCGTGCTGAGAATTTGAAGGATATCCCGTGGCTTGACACGAAACCGGGTGAGTTCCCATATATCCGCAGCACGAAGAAAGAGGGCAACGACTGGCTTGTGTGCGAAGATATAGTAGTGAAGGACTACCACGAGGCTAACCAGAAAGCCCTCGACGCACTCAACCGCGGTGCTACAGCACTGTCGTTCCGTCTTGAATACGACAAGCCATACGACGCTGTCGAGATATCGGGCCTCCTCAACGGCATCGTCGCCGAAGCGGTCGAAATCAATTTCTACAACAACAAGTATCATCTGCCACTTCTCGAGATGATGTCGAAGATTCCGGGCATCAACGGTTCGTTGAACTACGATCCGCTGACACGTTACATCCGTCGCGGCACATGGTTTGTCACCGAGAACACCGATATGGAACTTGCGGCAATACTTACGAAAGCCGAGATTCCGGGTGTGCAGACCATAGGTGTCAACGCCCACGTGTTCACCAACGCAGGCGCTACGATTTCTCAGGAGATGGGTATAGCCCTCTCAGTGGGTGTCGAATACATCGAGCAGCTGCTCGCCAAGGGCATGACAATCGATGAGATAGCACCTAAAATGCGTTTCAACGTGGCTGTCGGTCAGACCTACTTCATGGAGATGGCCAAGATGCGCGCCTACCGTATGCTCTGGGCAGAGATTCTCAAGGCTTACGGTGCGAAAGAAGAGAACTGCAAGATCCGTATCCACGCCTTCAACGCGTTGATTAACATGAGCTTGTACGACCCATACGTGAACATGCTGCGTACCACGACAGGTACGATGTCGGCTGTCCTCGGCGGTGTCGACTCATTCTGTGTGACACCGTTCGACGCCACATACGAAGAGGCTACCGAGTTCTCTGACCGTATCTCACGCAACCAGCAGCTCATCCTCAAGGAAGAGTCACATTTCGACAAGGTCGCCGACCCGGCTGCAGGTTCGTATTACATTGAAAATCTTACAGAGTCCATCGCCACCGCAGCATGGAACGTGTTCCTCCAGATTCAGGAAGAAGGCGGCTACCTCGCATCGGTGCGCAAGGGCACTATCCAAAATATCGTGAAGGAAAGCGCTGCAAAACGTTTCAGCAACCTTGCCACACGCCGCGAGACCATACTCGGCACCAACCAGTATCCTAACTTCACCGAAGTGATGAAGTTCAATCCGGCAGAGTGGGTGTTCAAACCAGACTGCAAACGTGAGGCTAACGCCGAGGTCGACACCATCGACACCTTCCGCGTGGCTCAGCAGTTTGAGACAATGCGTTATGCCACCGACATCTACGCTCAGAACCACAAACGTCCTACAGCGTGGATGTTCACCTACGGCAACCTCGCAATGCGTAAGGCACGCGCCAACTTCGCATCAAACTTCTTCGCTTGCGCTGGCTTCGAAGTGGTAGATAACCCAGGCTTCAAGACCATTGAAGAAGGCATCGAGGCGGCACGTCAGGTGAAACCTGAGATTTTGGTCATCTGCTCATCCGATGAAGAATACGGCGAAGGCAACGCCCTCAAGATTTACGAAGCGCTGAAGAACGAGACCATCGTGGTGCTCGCAGGTAACCCTGAAGGCACCGTCGACATCCTCAAAGAGGCAGGCCTCGAATACTTCATCCACGTCAAGAGCAACGTCCTTGAGACATTACAGAGTTTCCAGAAAAAATTAGGTATAACAAAATGAGAAAGGAGTAAGCAATGAAACCAGATTTCAAAAATATCAATATCAACGCTATACCTAAGTCAAATACCAAGGCTGACTACAAGCCTGACTGGGAGACTGTTGAGCATATCAATGTGAAGCCGGCTTATACGGCTGAAGACCTCGAGGGCATGGAGCACCTCAACTATGCAGCAGGTATCGCTCCTTATCTCCGCGGACCTTATTCAACAATGTATGTGATGCGTCCTTGGACCGTCCGTCAGTATGCAGGTTTCTCTACAGCTGAGGAGTCGAACGCATTCTATCGCCGTAACATCGCCGCCGGTCAGAAAGGTCTGTCAGTGGCATTCGACCTTGCCACACACCGTGGCTATGACGCTGACCATGAACGCGTTATGGGTGATGTGGGTAAGGCTGGCGTGTCAATCTGCTCAGTAGAAGACATGAAGGTCTTGTTCGACCAGATTCCTCTGAATAAAATGTCTGTTTCAATGACAATGAACGGCGCAGTGTTGCCTATCTTGGCATTCTACATCGTCGCAGCTTTGGAACAGGGCGCCAAATATGAAGAGCTTCAGGGTACGATCCAGAACGACATCTTGAAGGAGTTCATGGTGCGTAACACATATATCTATCCACCTGAGTTCTCAATGCGAATCATCGCTGATATCTTCGCATTCACATCGCAGAACATGCCGAAGTTCAACAGCATTTCAATCTCCGGCTACCACATGCAGGAAGCCGGTGCCACATGCGACATCGAGTTGGCTTACACCCTCGCCGACGGTTGGGATTACCTCCGCACAGGTGTGAAGTCGGGCTTGGACATCGACGCTTTCGCTCCACGTCTGTCGTTCTTCTGGTGCTCCGGAATGAACCATTTCATGGAGATTGCCAAGATGCGTGCCGCACGTATGCTGTGGGCTAAGATCGTGAAGACCTTCAACCCGAAGAGCGACAAGTCATTGGCATTGCGTACTCACACTCAGACTTCAGGATGGTCGTTGACGGAGCAAGACCCGTTCAACAACGTCGCCCGTACATGTATCGAGGCTATGGGAGCTGCTCTCGGCCATACACAGTCGTTGCACACCAACGCTTTGGACGAGGCTATCGCACTTCCTACCGACTTCTCGGCACGTATCGCACGTAACACTCAGATTTACATCCAGGAAGAGACCAACGTTTGCCGCGTCGTCGACCCATGGGCAGGTTCATATTATGTCGAGTCGTTGACTCGCGACATCTACGAGCGTGCTTGGGCTCACATCATGGAGGTTGAGGCTATGGGCGGTATGGCAAAGGCTATCGAGACAGGTCTTCCTAAGATGCGTATCGAAGAGGCTGCAGCACGCAAGCAGGCTAAGATCGACGCAGGTACAGAGACCATCGTCGGTATCAACAAATACCGTCTCGAACATGAGGATAGCATTGATACTCTTGAAGTTGACAACACAGCGGTGCGTGAGTCACAGATCCGCCGTCTGAAAGAGTTGAAAGCTAACCGTAACGAAGCCGACGTGCAGCGTTGCCTCGACGCCATCACCGAGTCGGTGAAGACAGGCAAGGGCAACCTCCTCGCTCTCGCTGTGGAAGCAGCTAAATGCCGCGCCACCTTGGGTGAGATTTCAATGGCATGCGAGAAAGTCGTTGGTCGTTATAAAGCTGTAATTCGTTCAATATCAGGAGTTTATTCTATGGAAGCAAAAGGCAATGAGAAATTCGCCAAGGCACAGGCAATGGCTGATGAGTTCGCAAAGATCGAAGGCCGTCGTCCTCGTATCATGATTGCGAAGATGGGTCAGGATGGTCACGACCGTGGCGCCAAGGTTGTCGCTACAGGCTACGCTGACATAGGTTTCGACGTCGATATGGGACCGTTGTTCCAGACACCGGCGGAGACAGCACGTCAGGCAGTGGAGAACGACGTCCACATCGTGGGTGTCTCCTCATTGGCGGCAGGTCACAAGACCCTCGTGCCTCAGGTCATCGAAGAGCTCGCCAAACTCGGTCGCCCGGATATCATGGTGACAGTGGGTGGCGTTATCCCTCACCAGGATTATCAGTTCCTGTATGACGCTGGCGCGGTTGCCATCTTCGGACCTGGCACCATTGTGTCGGATTCGGCAATCAAGATGCTTGAGTTATTGTTAGCAATGCGTAAATAATTTGTAAAGACGCACGGCTGTGCGTCTCAACAATATGGCAAAAAATAACTATTATGTCGTTTGGTCAGGCCGGCAGGTCGGTGTCTTCGCCTCTTGGGACGAATGCCGTCTGCAGGTCGAAGGGTTCCCTGGTGCGAGATACAAAGGATTTCCCACCAGGGAAGCCGCCGAATCGGCGTTTAAAAACGGCCCGACGGATGATGTAAAGACGCACCATGGCACGTCTCTACAATCAATCCCGGAAGGTGCGCCACATCCCGACACCAACACCATCGCCGTCGATGCGGCATGCTCGGGCAACCCCGGCAAGATGGAATATCGGGGCGTGTTCACCGACACCGGCACAGAGCTGTTTAAAAGCCCTGTGTTTGAAGGCGGGACCAACAACATAGGCGAGTTTCTCGCCATCGTGCACTGCCTCGCATGGCAGCAGAAACGCAAACTCAACTACCCGATATATTCCGATTCGGTCAACGGCCAAAAATGGGTGAGGGAAGGGGCTTGTAAGACGAAACTCGTTGAGAATGAGAAGAATAAGTATCTCTTCGAGGTGATAAGAAGAGCTGAGAAATGGCTTCACGACAACACCTTCAGGGTGCCGATATACAAATGGAGAACCGAGATCTGGGGCGAGATACCCGCAGACTTCGGACGTAAGTAATTAAAAATCAACGTCATGATAAAGTACGATACCTTTTATATTCAATGTCCACGCTGCGGAGCGTGGCTTGAAGGCCATATCGTGAAATCCGAGATGGTCAATAAATCGATATTGTATTCTGATGGTAAGACGTTGAACGACAATTACATAACCGAGCCTCAGAAGATTATTGCATGTCCATCGTGCAGCCATTGGTTTTGGGTTGACGAATACAAAGAGCCTATGGTGACATCGGCAAAGCCCGGTGTGCCTTATTACAGCTGGAACCATTGGCGTTTCTTCGGTGTGCATTTCAATAGTGTTGAGGGTAGGCTGGCTCTCGTCGAGCATTATAAGAGATGCTTGCAAGCTATTGATAATGATAAGGATAAGGAACTTTACATACGTCGTCTGATGTGGTGGGCGTATAACGACCTCGTGCGCAACAACTATCAGATGCATCTGCCTTATCTGTTTTCAGGAAAGATGAGTTTTAACGTCTGGCGAAAGAACCGCAAGAAACAAAAGCAGGGTCGTGTGATGTTCAAGCGACTTCACGGGGAATATATCGAAAATATAAAGGCTTTGCTGCTTTTGGTGAAGGGGCGTTACACTCCTGATGATGAGGAATATGAGGCTTCGATATTGGAAATCATAGAGTTATACCGCGAGATGGGCGAGTACGACGAGGCACAGAGGATTCTCAACACCATTCCTCGACGCACCCATTACATCGCTAATATTGAGAAAGAGGTCAGGAGGAAACACGATTTTGTGTTTTTAGTAGCTGGTTGATGACGTGTGATGCGCAGAAGCATCCGAAAACAGCCGGCATATAAGATATTGTTCCCACAGTAGCTATTTTGTTTTGTTGTTGTTCGTCTTCCACGATGAAGGCGTCGTCGGCCACTTTTTCGGGTGAGAACACCACCGTTATGCCTTCGCGGATACCCAGACGGTGCAGGCGTTTACGGATGTAGAAGGCGAGACGGCAGTTGTATGACTTCGACATGTCGCAGATTTCTATCTTGGTGGGGTCGAACTTTCCGCCGGCGCCCATGCAGCTCACGATATTCTGGTGGTTTTGTACGGCGTAGTAGAGGAGGAACACCTTTGGTGCCATGGTGTCGATGGCGTCGACCACGAAGTCGAACTTTTGTGCCATCAAGTCTATAATCGATTGGTCTTTAAGATATTGCGGCAAGACGTGGAGTTTTATCTCCGGGTTGATGTCGCGTATGCGTTCTGCCATGACGTCGGTTTTGAGGCGTCCGATGGTGCTGTCGAGTGCCAGCAGCTGGCGGTTTTTGTTGGTGGCGCTCACGGTGTCACTGTCGACGATTGTCATCTCGCCGATGCCTGCGCGTGCCAGTTGCTCGGCGGCGTAGGCACCTACGCCGCCGAGCCCGACGACGAGGACGTGTGCCTTAGCGAGCCGCTCGACACCGTCTACACCTATTAATATATTAGTGCGCTGTTTCCAGTCTTTCATAATTCTCAAAAATCTGTTTGCATAATAAATCGACTTCACAATTCATCAGACGTGCCGCCTTAGAATAAACGTCTTTGATATCTCTTCCGGAGACGTCGGTCTCTAAAAAAAGCCTTTCCAGAGGGATATCGTTTAATATCTCAACTGCTTGACTTTCATTGCGATACAGCATTTCGCCAAGCGAGATGTACATGTTGTGCTTCAGCAGTTGCCGCATCGTCTCCACCGAGCTGTTGAAGCCGTGGATGACCCATGGCATGGTGGCTTTCGTTGTTTTCCTCATCGCGATGATTTCGGAATACGCCCTCACGCAATGTATTATCATCGGCTTGCGGTAACTCTCTGATAATCTTATCATTCCTTCGAAGACCTCGATTTGTTTGTCGAAGGTGTCTTTATGGGCTTTGTCGAGACCGACTTCTCCGATAGCGGCAGTCATTCCGAGCTTGTCGAGAAATCCTCCATTACCGAAAGCTTTTTCGAAAAAAGGATTTCTCCATTCCGCTTCGCTCCAGTCGAAATGACAGACGACCTCCCAAGGGTGAATGCCTGCCGTTTCAAATATCCTCACACCATTCTCATCAACAATCTTTATAACAGATTGATTATCAATATGAGTATGGATGTCGACGAACATCGGGTTTATTTTGCTTTTCCCTGGTTGGCGACGCTCTGCATTTTCTTTGCTATTTCTTCCGGGTCACCGAGGAAGAAGTCTTTTTGCAGTTTCATGTTGTCGTCGAATTCGAAGACGTAAGGTATGGCTGTCGGGATGTTGAACTTGATGATTTCGTCTTCGCCCATGTCTTTGAGTTCTTTGACGATGCCGCGGAGGCTGTTGCCGTGGGCTACCACCATCACCTCGTCGTAGTTTTCGAAGGCCTTGAGTATCACATCTTTATAATAAGGCATGAGGCGTGCGATGGTGTCTTTCAGGGACTCTGTGAGCGGGATTTGTTCGTCGGTGAGTTCGGCGTAGCGTGGGTCTTGACGTGGGCTTTTAGGGTCGTCCATTGCGAGCGCTGGCGGTTGCACGTCGAAGCAGCGGCGCCATTTCAGGACCTGTTCTTCGCCGTATTTCTTTGCCATATCGACCTTGTTGAGGCCTTGCAGCTGGCCGTAGCTCTTCTCGTTGAGGCGCCATGTCTTGTACACCGGCAGCCAGTCCATGTCCATCACATCGAGGATGTTGTTGAGCGTTTTGACGGCTCTTTTGAGGTATGATGTGAAGCAGATTTGAGGTTTATAACCGCCGTCTTTGAGGGCTTTTCCTGCGTCTTTGGCTTCCTGGATGCCTTTTTCCGACAAATCCACATTGGTCCAACCTGTGAAGAGGTTGAGTTTGTTCCATTCACTTTCGCCGTGGCGAACTAATATCAGTTTTTTCATGAGTCAATAGTTTTAGTGGACTGCAAAAATAGTTATTTTTTTTGGAAAAGGATTAAATTTTTACTACTTTTGCATCGTCGAAAGACGCAATTATAAATATTGATTGATATGTCAATAGACAATATATCTACCGAATTATTATTATTCTTCTTGCTTTATGGTGGGACGACGGTGGCGTCTCTGATAGCCTGTATCTACTTGTTGTTTTGTAAGGGTAATGCTTTTGTTGAGGGTGTCACGCCGCCTGAGCGGCTGCGTCTTTGGGCCGCGGCTTTTTTTGCTGTGGTGTTTCTGGGTCATATATGGTGGCTTCTTTTCTACCTATATTCCGGAGACTATAACAGTGTGAGTTGCATGGTGGTCTGCATTCTCGACGGTATGACGCTGATGACTACCATTCCCGGCACTCTGTTCGCCATGCTTCAAGACCGCCAGCGCACCGTCTGGCCTATAATCATGGCAACGGTGCCATACGCCGTTTTGTTGGAGCTTAGCCTGGTCTATCCTGGCAGTCATTACGCTGATATAGCAGTCGTATACGTAATGGTGATTTATGTGGCTTTTACTGTATATATGATATTTGCTGTCAGGCAATATAGGCGTTGGCTGCGCGACAATTATGCCGATTTGGAGTATAAGGAGGTGATGCTTAGCCATGTTATGATAATTGGCATCTTACTGTTAATCATCACCTATGGGTTTGATAATGACAACCTTACCATAAGTTACTTCGTTCAAGGTGCGGAACTCGTGCTTATCGGCCTCATGCTGTGGCGTGTTGAGACATTGCCGCAGTTGGTAGACGTGTCGCTTGAGCCGTTGGAATATGCGGAACCGGAGAAACAACAGCCCACGGCTATCCCTTCCAATATCGAACAGCTTTTGGATGAGCAGTGCGTTGCCACACAGCTTTACTTACAATGCGATCTGACTCTTATTCAGCTTGCCCAGGCTGTTGGCACCAACCGATTCTATCTCAGCCAGTATTTCTCCCGTCATGGCATCACTTACAATGCTTATATCAATGATTTGCGTATCAATCACTTCGTGAATCTCTATCGCGAGGCCACTGCTACCCATAAGTCGGTCACCGCACAGCAGCTGGCAAACGACAGCGGCTACCGCAGTTACAGCACCTTCAGCCTCGCTTTCAAGCAGCGCATGGGTGAATCTGTGACAGCTTGGATGCACGAAATGGCCGTGTAATTTGTCTCTGACTTTCAAAATTTGCAAAAATTGTTTCAAAATATGCAAAAACTGAATGTTTGGCATTCAGGAGTTGTTTTATTTGAAAAAAACTGCATATCTTTGCACCAGTTTTACTACTATTATTTAACTTTACTATTTGATTTATGCTTAGATTTAAAACGAAGGGCAGAATCTTTGACGTTGCCGTGACGGCCTTTGGCGGATTGTTTTCGGTAGGCGTCATGCTTTATGCCGTTGCCCATTTTGGATTAAAAGAGTCGTGGCCGGAGCTGGTGCTCAATATGTTTTATTTGGCTTGTCTGGCTATGATGTGGTTGTATTTCTTCAACCGACTGAAGCCGGAACAGTTCAACTACTGGAGTTCGGTGTGTATCGGCGTGACGGTACTGTTACGCGACATCCTTTTCGCGCCTCCGCTGGCATATTATGCTTTGCACCTTGTGTGTCTTGTCCTCGCGGTGGTGCTGCTTCTCACGCTGATGTATTTCTATTCGCGCAAGAACTGGCAGAGTTACACCAAACGCAACCTGTGGGTAATCTTTGTTCTTGACATGCTCATTGCCATACTTTACAACTTGGACATCTACATTGAGCCTATCGATGAATACACTCCATATCTCCTCACGGAAATATGGATTCGTCCGACCATCACCTACGGTTTGGTGGCCTGTTTCGTGTCGGAAACGGAAGAAAATAAACATTATACAAATAATCATATTTATTAATAACTCAAATACAAACATCATGAAAAAGTTATTTATTATCATGGCAGCAGTGACAATGGTATTTGTCTCCTGCAAGAAAGACAAAGACAACAATCCTGTCAACCCTACACCTACCATCGCTGAGCAGATTGTCGGCAAGTGGATTGACGTTGAATCTGACGGACGATTGGTTCCGACTATCGAATCAATGGTTACCACATTCTTTATGGAAGGCTCTACATTAAAGGCTAATATCAGCGTGTCGAGTTTGGATTTTGACGTATGGGAAAACAAACATCAGGCCGATGTACAGATTGATGGCGGTACACTTACATTGACAGCGAGCGACGGCGGCTTAACGACAGTGGAACAGTTCTCCAACATCAACATCAACGGTGATGAAATGCGTTATACCAGCATGTACACAGTCTTGTATAACGGTGAGGTGATTATAGATTTTGGACCTAACGAGGTGCGCTGTGTCAGGGTACATGACGACTTCTCGCAAATCATCCTTGGCCGTTGGGAGGGAACCATCACCAGCGACGAACCTGGATTTGAACCTCTGCCTTTCTGTGAAAAATATCTGTCTGACGGCACCAACATCGAATATGAGCTCGTAGACGGACAGTGGGTTGAGGTAGAAACAGATTTTGCCGAATATTTCGTCGATGGCGCCATGTTATTCACACGTTGGCAATACCCGGGATGTAAAGAAGAACGTGAGAACAGCGTTTTCATGTCATACGTTGACAACACATTGATTGTAAAAGAAGTGGTCAGGCGTAACGGCAATTGTTACACCGAAACTTCCACATTGCATAAAGTCGTTGAATAAGAGCCACTTTATTCTGGTTTAGAGTAGAGACGTCACCCTGTGGCGTCTCTGTATTTTTTTATTTGAGACGTCACGCTGTGGTGTCTCTACTTTCAAAATCTGCAAAAATTGTTTCAAAATCTGCAAAAACTGAATGCATGGCATTAAAAGGCTTTGCTATTTGCAGAAAACTGCTTATCTTTGCAGTCTACTTTTACTATTATAACTAATAATTATGCTTAGATTTAAATGAGAATACCATGAGGGTCATGGATATCTGGATTTGTCCAGCTATAATCTTATTAATAAAAATCAAAAGTGAAATATTAAAAATCAAATCATCATGAAAAAGCTATTTATTATTTTGGCAGCAGTGACAATGGTATTTGTTTCCTGCAAGAAAGAAAACAAGGACAACAACACGGTTAATCCTACTCCTAACATCGCGGAGCAGATTCTCGGCAAATGGTTTTACATTGAAGAAAACGGAGAAGCGGTCGATACCGACGAACTAACGATTACCAACTTCGTCATGGAAGACTCAACGCTGAAAGCTTACACCAGCCAGTTGGTAAAGCCGTACGATATGTGGTTTTACAAACAGCCGACAGATGTGCAGATTGATGGCGATAAGCTCACGTTGACGATGCAAAAGGACACCTTGAAGACGGTGGAAGAGCTTACCAACATCACCTTCAGCGATTACAGGCTGAGCTACACCAGCATGTACACTGTCTTTATAAACGGTGAGCAGGATGAAGTCTTTGGCCCTAATCAGTTGTGCTGTATCAAGACTGATAAGGACTACAGTCAGTCCATCATCGGTCTTTGGGAGTGCACTGAGTTGGTAGGTGCAGTGACTTACAACGATTCCAATGCGCGCCTTGAGTTCTTCGCTGACGGCAGCTACAACTACTACTGCAAGGATGAGGCCGGGATATGGAACCTTGTTCCCCGTGAGCTGAACGAGTACTACGTGGACGATAAGTTTCTAGCCACACGTTGGAAATCCGAGGGTGAACCTATGATTTACGAGTCGTGGGAAATCGTATCGCTTGTTGCTGGCAACATGGAGTGGAACTCCATTCGATATGACGCCGACGGTAACATCTACTCGCAAGTGATGAAATGGAAGATAATAAATTGAAGTATATTTGATATAAAGTGATATGACAAAGAGACTTTTACTATTTATCGCTCTGATGTGCGCTGTTGCACAGGGAGCTTGGGCACAGACTGAATGGGATATAGTCTATGCGATGACGCAGACCACATCTGCAAACTGGACTCCGATAAATGCGGGTTCCACCGATGGTTATGTGCTTGGTGCATCCAACACAACGACGTATTACTATGTCGATGGGAACCAGAGTTTCATCAATAACAAGACTGACAATTTAGGCAATGGTAACAGCGGCATTAAGATTCAAGGCACGGTGTATCTCTTCATCCCCAGCGGCACAACGCTTACCTGTAGAGGTGCCAATGCCAGCGGAATCACGGGCGCAGGTGCCGGTGCCGGTGTCGAGTTGTCAACTGGTAATACGCTCCACCTCTTAGGCGGTGGTAGGCTCAACGCCAATGGCGGCGATGCTGCCAATGGCTGCAGTGGCGGTGATGGTGGTGACGCAAACTTCCAATATAATAAATATTGTCAGCCCGGTTCGGGTGGCAGAGGTGGCGATGGCGGCGGCTTCGGCGGCAGTGGCGGCAACATAGGCTATAAAACCACCTATGGCACTGTCATAAACATGACGCTCTGGCCTACCTCAGGCGCAGGATATGCGGTCAAGCACAGACGCAAAAATTGTTAGTTCAATTTTTAAAATGGTATTAAAAATTGCTTAACTTTGCGAAGTCTATTGATATAAACTGACATTATGGCACTAAGCGGCAACACATTCTTCTTTTCCTGGGAAGTCTCCCTGATGGCATGGCTCCAGGCTAACATCAGCGACACTTGGATATCGTTCATGTCATTCTTCTCACTGTTTGGAGAAGAGTTGCCACTCATACTGATAGTGGGCTTCGTGTACTGGAGCTACGACAAGAAACTGGGCAGAAAAGTGGGTCTGATAGCCATTATGGGGCTGATCTGGAACACCATGATTAAGAACATCGTCATGCGCCGCAGACCGTATTTCGACCACGAGAGCATCAACATACTGCGTGTGGTGGATTCGGAGGCTGACATCTACGACATCTCGGCCCAGGGCTATTCCTTTCCTAGCGCCCATTCGACCAATGTGGTTACTGTGTTCGGCTCGCTGGCTGTCAACCTGCGCAAACGGTGGTTTACGGTGATTGCCATAATGATACCTTTGCTCACAGGCATCTCACGCTTTGTGGTGGGTGCTCATTATCCCACTGATGTGATGGCGGGATGGCTGCTGGGCTTAACCAGTGTGGTGCTTGTCCAGATGCTTCAAAAACGTGTGAGTGACACGCTCACGCTGTACTGCATACTTCTGCTCACCATTGTCCCGGGCTTCTTCTACTGCACCAGCGCTGATTATTTCACCGCGGTGGGCCTGCTGGTCGGCTTCATGGGCGGCACACTCCTCGACGATTATTGCGTGCACTATGAGGATACGCGCAAGCCTCTCTTAATGGTCACCCGTCTGCTCGGAGGACTGGCGGTATATCTTGTGCTTAACACCGTGCTGAAGATGCCGTTCTCAAAGGAGTTTCTGACAGATGGCAGCACCGCCGCACTGTTGGTGCGATGCACTCGCTATGCCATCATCGCCTTTGTCGACTTCGGCGTATATCCCATGCTGTTTAAGTTTGAAAAAAGAAAATGTTTTAATAAGCTTTAATATTGAAACAATATGAAGAAAATGTTTATACTACTTGCCGTGATGATAGCTATGTCCCATGCTGTGACAGCGCAGGATGAGACCATAGTGTTCACGCCTCAGTGGACGGCACAGGCTCAGTTCACCGGCTATTACGTCGCCGAGGCGATGGGCTTTTACCGTGAGGCAGGGGTGGACGTGCGCATAGAACATCCGTCGCCCACCCAACCCGCCATGAGCCGCCTGCGTAATAACCAATGCCAGGCAACGACACTGCAACTCTGTCAGGCTATGGAGATCATCGACGGTGGCATCCTTTTGGTAAACATCCTTCAGACATCGATGAACAACGCGATGGTCATCGTCTCAGCCCGCGACCAGGACCCGCTGACGCAGAAAGGAGCCCGTGTGGGTATATGGAGCGTCGGATTCGGCCAGTTGGCCATCTGCATGAGCATCAAGGAACATCTCGACTATGAGTGGGTGCGCTTCGCCCATAACGTCAACCTGTTTGTCGCCGGCGCCCTCGACGCAACACTGGCAATGAGCTATAACGAATACTACCAGCTGGTACAGGCTGGAATAAAGATGACAGACAAAAACGTGTATCGCTTCTGCGACCACGGCTATAACGTGCAGGAAGACGGCGTATATATGACCCGCGAATACTATTCAGAACATAAGGACCAGGCACGACGCTTCGCCGAAGCCAGCAAGAGAGGCTGGGAATGGGCTGTCGAACATCCCGACGAAGCACTGGACATCGTGATGAAATATGTCGACATGAACAACATCGCCACCAACCGCGTGATGCAGCAACTGATGCTCCAAGAGGTGCTACGCCTGCAAGTCGACAGAGAGTCGAAACAACGCGAGTTCCGGCTGCGTCCCGATATGGTGCAGGAGGCAAGCCGACTGATGGTGGAAAATAAGATGCTGAGCCGTGAAGTGACATACGAGGAATTAATTGAGAATTGAGAATTGACAATTGACAATTGAGAATTATGAATAGGATAATTGCATATATTCGGCGGAAGTTATCGGTCAGGGTCAGTCTGAGAGTGGTTGTCTCTGCCGCCATTTTATTCGTCGCTGCACTCGGAATCATGTTCTATCAGGCCCGTGAAGCCGTGAGTCAGGAGGCGATAAGCCGAGCCACACAGATCCTTGACAAGACATCACTGCGCGTCGACAGCATCCTGAACCGTGTGGAGGTGGCGTCAGACATGACAAAATGGCTCGTGGAACGCCACACCAACCAAGCCGACTCGATGTTCGTGTACAGCCGCAGCATGCTGGAAAACAACCCCGACTTCTACAACTGCTCCGTAGCATTCGAACCATATTATTTTGAAGAAAAAGGACGTTACTTCTCCGCCTACACCAAACACGTTGGCGACAGCATCCGCACAATACAGGGCGGCAGCGACAGCTACCAGTACTTCTTTGCTGACTGGTATCTTATGCCCAAACTGCTCGACCGTCCGTGCTGGACGGAACCGTATTTTGACCTCGACGTGGCTACCAACACCAGCGAGATGGTTACCAGTTACTGCCAGACCGTCAAAGACAGGCAGGGCAGGATGATAGGCGTCATCAACACCAGCCTCTCCATCAACTGGCTGTCGAAGACCATCTCTGCCGTCAAGCCCTATCCGCATTCCTATAGCATAATGATAGGCCGCGGTGGCACTTATTTCGTACATCCTGACACAACGAAAATCACTCGTCAGACCATCTTCACACAGACACTGGAGCAGCCCGATACGGCCATGACCGCCTTGGGCTATGCCATGCAGCGTGGTGAGGAAGGCGTGAAACAGATGTATATCAATGGTAAGGACAGCTATGTGTTCTATAAGCCTCTCGGCAGGACCGGCTGCTCGATGGCAATAGTATGTCCGGAAAGCGACATCTTCAGAAGCTTCGACCGTCTGCAAAACACCATTATGGGCATCGTCGCCGTCGGTCTGCTGCTGATGCTCTATTTCTTTATCCGCATCATCACATTCGAATTGGATCCGCTCAGACGGCTCGCCACAGAGGCCGAGACCATCGCCTCCGGACAGTTTGACGCAGAGTTGCCCGACTTCCAACGTGTCGACGAGATAGGCCAGCTGAGCCATTCGTTCGGCAATATGCAGCAGTCGCTGGTGAAATACATCGACGAGCTGAAGAAAACAACCGCCCAGAAGGCCACGATAGAGAGCGACCTCCGCATCGCCAGTAAGATACAGCTGGGTATGCTGCCCGAGAAGTTCCCTACACGTGCCGACCGCGACGACGTGCAGCTCTTCGCCTCGCTGACCCCTGCCAAGGAGGTGGGCGGCGACCTGTTCGATTTTTATTTCCGCGACGAGAAACTATTCTTCTGCATCGGCGACGTGTCGGGTAAAGGCGTGCCTGCATCGCTCTTCATGGCGGTCACACGTTCCACCTTCCGCACCGTGTCGGCTCATGAGTCGATGCCCGACCGCATCGTGACAATCATGAACAAGACCATCGCCGACATGAACAAAAACCACATGTTCGTCACCCTCTTCGTCGGAGTGCTCGACCTGCCTACAGGACGCCTGCATTACTGCAACGCCGGTCATGATGCCCCGCTGCTGATAGGAGCAGGTATAGGCGAACTGCCATGCGACTCCAATATACCCGTGGGCTTCATGCCACAATGGAAGTTCTCGCTGCAGGAAGCACAGATATTCATAGGCACCACCATATTCCTCTTCACCGACGGACTCACCGAGGCCATGAATGCCAACAAAGCCCAGTTCCAGATGGAACGCGTCAACGAGGTGGCAGCCCGCGCACTCGATAACCAACAGCATGAGCCACGCCAACTCATCGAACAGATGACCGACGCCGTACACCAGTTCGTGGGCGACGCCGAACAAAGCGACGACCTCACCATGATGGCAATACAATATATATGGCAAAATAATGACGCTCGGATGCGAAAAAGCATCACCCTGCCTAACGACATACAGGAAGTGCCTCAACTGAATGCCTTCGTGGAAGAGGCCTGCCAGACAGTGGGACTCGACGAAATCGACACAATGAAGATCAAAGTCGCCGTTGAAGAGGCCGTGGTCAACGTGATGAAATATGCCTATCCGTCAGGAGAACGTGGCGACATAACCATAGAAGCGGCATCTAACGATGTGCGTCTGAAATTCACCATCATCGACAGCGGCAAGCCTTTCGACCCTACAGTCCAGTCAGCGGTCGACACCTCGCTTTCTGCCCAAGAACGTAAAATCGGCGGACTAGGCATCCATATCATGCGCCAGAATATGGACTCCATCAACTACGAACGTTCTGACAACCGCAACGTATTGACACTTAGAAAAAAATTAAATAAGAAAAATTAAATATCGAACGACGATGAAAACAACTATTCAAGAACAAGACGGCAAAATGGTCGCCATCCTGGCAGGCAGTCTCGACACTGCTGCCGCCCCTGAGACCGAAAAGGCAATGAGCCCACTCAACGACGTGGAGGGAAAAGACATCATCATCGACTGCACTGAGCTGGAATACATCTCATCAGCCGGTCTGCGTATCTTCCTTGGCATTCTTCAGAATGTAGAGGAAAAAGGCGGACATGTATATATTAAAGGTATCAACGAAAACGTCCGTACTATATTCACCATCACCGGCTTCAGCAACATCTTTAAGTTTATGTAAAACTGCTTAAAGATGGATGCGGAATCCTTTCTCCTTTTAGGTTTTAATATCCATTGCCATAAAAATATGACTGAAACGAAGATATATGTAGGGCTGAACGATGCCCTGACAAGGCTACAGCAACATAACACAGAGACGTATGTCGATGTCATAAAGTACGTCTGCAAGAGTCATCATGTCTCATTCTCGTTTGTCATTACAGAAGGCGGATTTTTCCACGAGGATGGCGCTTACACACAGGAGCAGACTCTAGTCCTATCGCTGATTGATGCCGACAGGCAGGTGACCGAGGCTATCGCAAAAGACCTCTGCGCCTTTTTCCATCAGGAAAGTGTGATGATAACAGAAAGTATGGTCAGGGCTTACTATGTGAGGGATGATTTAAATTTGAAAAGAAAGGACTAATTGATTTTCAGATATTTCGTAGCCGTCCATCTGAGCATGATGGGTCTTGAACGAGATTATACCGCTCGCGGTGACGTCTTAGGGCCAATTTCTGTTCTCATCGTTGAATTTTTCTGCAAATATAACAAAAAGGTGTCACATCAACAAAAAATGTCATGGTTTTATATAAAATTCCTATCTTTGCAACGTGAGATTAGTCAAGCCATCGAAGATTTTCAGGATGTTTTATCCGTCGCTGCTTTGGGAGATGCCGAAGACAGGCGAGAAGACCATTTATCTCACCTTCGACGACGGCCCGCATCCGACGATAACACCGCTGGTGCTTGAGATTCTTAAAAGATACGATGCAAAAGCGACGTTTTTCTGCATAGGAAACAACGTCAGGCAGTTCCCCGCCACTTTTGAGCTAATCAAAAAAGAAGGCCATTCGGTGGGCTGCCATACCTTCAACCACGAAAACGGCTGGAAAACCAAAACCCAGGATTATGTCGACTCGGTGTCAGCAGCTAACGAACTGATTCAGAGCAACCTCTTCCGCCCGCCTCACGGCAAAATCAAAAGGTCAGAGCTGAAAAAATTATCCACTCTAAACTTTTTAAACAACTCTAAACACTACACTCTACACTCTAAACTAAAGATTGTCGCCTGGACTGTCATCGCCTACGACTGGGATCATGCCCTCTCGCCGGAAGACGTCTATCAAAATGTCATCAGAAACGCCGGCGACGGTGCCATCGTTGCCTTCCACGACAGCCTCAAAGCCTACAGCAACATGATTTCCGTCTTGCCGAGAGTTTTGGAATACTATTCTCAAAAAGGTTTCGTATTCAAAAATATTTGACTTTTTTGCCAATTGTTGCGATTGTATTGAAATAATGTTTAATTTTGCGGTAAATATTGATATTCAACATCATTGTTTAACTTAATTCCTAAAAAATGAAAAAAGCATTATTCCCTTTGCTTACGGTAGCGGCATTTTTGCTGATTACTTTCGCTTGCAAAAAAGACAGCAACAGCGGTGGCGGTGTCAACCCTAACACTCCGACAATCAACAACTACTTCACCGTTGAAGGTGCGAGCTACAGCGTATCAAACTTACCGGCATCAACAGGCGGTGACGCCCCAACGGTTGAGATGAACAACACAGTCATCCCTGGCGGTTCAAACTATGTGACAGTGTCGTCAATGGTTGAGGCGGCAAAGATCCTCATCGGTGTTGACGGTGTGCGAGGCCATTTCGAGATGGTTCCTAACAACAGAGGCATGAACGAGATTGTTTATGACTTCGTTATGATTATGAACCAGAACCTTGAAGGCGACACATTCAACATCACTATCGGTATCGTTGACGAAAACGGCGATGTGAGCGAATACTGGACGACAGAGATGACTATCCATGTCGTCGGTACAGGCGCCCTCCAGGTGAGCTTGTCGTTCGACAACAACAAGGACGTCGACCTCCACCTTTTCGAACCTAACGGATATCATATATTCTACCGTGACAGAACAAGTGAAAATGGCGGTGTCCTTGACCTCGACTCTAACCCGAGTTGCAGCATCGACGGCATCAACAACGAGAACATCACCTATGGTGAGGACGCATACGTCGAGCCAGGTGAATACACAGTGTACGTCGACATGTGGGAAAACTGCGATCCATCAGTCGCAACCAACTTTGTGTTGTCGGTGTTCTACGGTGGCAATCTTATCCAGACAGTGGAAGGCCGTAACCCGATAACAGGAACGTTCCCGATAGGAGAGCCAAGCAACTATGCGGAATTGGACAACATCCAGCCGTTATGCCACTTCATCATTCCGGACAACGGTCAGGCTAAACCAGCAAAATCCCTTAAGAAAGATCTTCCAAAATTCTTGAGATCAGCTGACAAATAATAGTCTTTTTTCTCACAGATTACACAGATTTTCACGGATTTTTGTTGTATATTTCTGTGTTAATCTGTGTAATCTGTGAGAGATTAAAAAGGAAGTATATCACCCGATTCTGCTCCAGTCGAAGTCGCGTTCGAATTGCTGTGTGAAATATTGCTTTGTGGCGTAATGCTCGGGCTTTGACAGCGTCGGGTCGGCATCGAGAAGCAGGTTCGCCATCCTTCTGGTGTGCCTGATGATAGGCTCGTCGTATTGGAAGTCGCCGATTTTCATCTCAATCATTCCCGACTGGCGGGTGCCTTGTGTCTCGCCGGGACCTCTCAGCTGCAAGTCCGCTTCCGCGATCTCGAATCCGTCGTTGGTCTTCACCATGGTCTCCATGCGTTTCTTGCCTTCGCCGGTGATTTTATGGTCGGTTATCAAGACACAATACGACTGCTCGGCGCCACGGCCCACTCTTCCACGCAGCTGATGCAGCTGTGAGAGCCCGAACCTGTTGGCGTTCTCGATAATCATCACAGAGGCGTTCGGCACGTTGACACCCACTTCGATGACCGTCGTCGCTATCATGATATGTGTCTCGCCACGCACGAAACGCTGCATCTCCCAGTCTTTGTCTTCGGCCTTCATCTGCCCGTGCACCACGCTGATGTGATAGTCGGGCTCCGGGAAGTCGCGCATCATCGCCTCGTAGCCTTCCTGCAGGTTTATCAAGTCCATCTTCTCCGACTCCTTGATGAGCGGATAAACGACATATATCTGATGCCCTTCAGCAATCTGTTTCTTCATGAATCCGATTATCGCAAGTCGTTGTTCCTGAAACACATGCACTGTCTTGACAGGCTTTCTTCCTGGCGGTAGCTCGTCGATTTTCGAGACATCGAGGTCGCCATATTGTGTCATTGCCAAGGTGCGCGGGATAGGGGTGGCGGTCATCACCAGGGTATGGGGCGGGAATGCTGTCTTGTCCCAGAACGAGGCACGTTGCGCCACACCGAAACGGTGCTGCTCATCGATGATGCAGAGACCTAAATTTTTGAAAACCACGGTGTCTTCTATCAGAGCGTGAGTGCCTATTATTATCTGTAGGTCGCCGCTCGCGAGGTCGGCTAATATCTGTTTTCTTTCGGCCGTCTTGGTGCTTCCGGTGAGCAAAGCGAAGTGCACATCCATGCCTTTGAGCTGTGCTTTCAACGTCTCGAGATGCTGGGTGGCGAGGATTTCGGTCGGTGCCATGAGCGCTGCCTGATAGCTGTTGTCGAGGGCGAGAAGCATTATCATCAAAGCCACTATGGTCTTGCCGCTTCCGACGTCGCCTTGCAGCAGTCGGTTCATCTGGTGGCCGCTCTTCAAGTCGGCGCGGATCTCTTTGATGACACGTTTCTGCGCATTGGTGAGAGGAAAGGGTAGGTGTTCCTTGTAGAAGGTGTTGAAATAATTGCCAACCTGTTGAAACACAACGCTCCGGGTGTTTATCTGACGGTCTTTTTTATGAACTAAAAGTCTAAGTTGGAAGAAGAAATGCTCCTCATATTTCAACCTCGTCGTAGCACGCTGGATATCAGTGCTGTTCGACGGCAGGTGTATCTTGTAATAGGCTTCTTTTCGAGGCAGAAGCTTGTCGTGAAGCACCAGGCTCTCGGGCAGAACCTCAGGAATCATGTTCCACACCTGCAACACGCACGTCTTTATGATTTTCGCAAACTGTTTGGTGCCGAGACCTGCGTTTTTCATCTTCTCGGTGGTGTTGTAAACGCCTTGCAGAGCCTCGCCGACGAGCACGTCGTCGGGGTTATAGTCCTCGACATCCGGATGGGTGAAGTTGAAGCGGTTGTTGAACACGCTCGCCTTGCCGAAGATGAGGTATTTCTTGCCTGGCTGGAAGCGGTTTTTAATCCATTTCAGACCTTTGAACCACACCAATTCGATGCTTCCGGTGTCGTCGGTGAAAGTAGCTGTAATTCTCGTAACTCTCGGACTGCCAAAGGCTTGCATGTTGCTCACCGTTCCCACGAGCTGGTAATAGACGGTGTCGTCGCTTATCTGTCTGACCTTATGAATCTGCGAACGGTCGATATATCTGAACGGGAAATAGTCGAGGAGGTCCTGAAACGTGAAGATGCCGAGTTCATTGTTCAGAAGCTCCGCCCGTTTCGGCCCGACACCCTTGAGGTATTCTATTTTCGTCTGCAGCAAATCCATAATTTAATTCTTTAAGCACCCGATAGGAACAACAAAAACGCCGTCTTCTCGACGATAGGCGTATTTCCCTACTGCTGTCAGCACCATCATAAACGACGGAGTTTTCATTTTTGTTGTATCAATTTTTGATGCAAGTTTCAGTAATGTATTGGCACCTTGTTCGATAAGTGCGCTTCCGCCAAGTTTTATCTCGACTAAACCATACGAACCGCCTCTAAGATGAATTACCGCATCGCATTCCAATCCGTTATGGTCGCGATAATGATAAATACTTCCGTCAAGTGATTCTGCAAAAACGCGTAAATCTCTGATACACAATGTTTCAAATAGCAAGCCCATTGTGTTTAAATCATTGATTAAATCTTTCGGACCGATTTCTAAAGCGGCTGCTCCAATCGACGGATCAACCAAATATCTTGTGTCGGAAGTTCTGATAGCTGTTTTTGAACGCAAATTAGGATTCCACGCCGGAATGTCATCGACAACGAAAATCTTTTTGAGAGCGTTGATGTATGAATTGATAGTTTCATCGTCGAATGATGATGCCTCATTATCTAACAAATCTTGTTTTATAGTCCGAATAGGAGCCTGCGACCCTTGGTGTCTTGAATAAGAACGCAATAATCTCTTTACTCTTGAAGGGTTTCTTGATATATTGTCGGCTCGGCTGATATCCGATTCAACGACGGCATTAAAATACTCGTATGCAATGTTTAAAGCTAAATCTCCACCAATATTTACTGCTTGAGGCCAACCTCCTCTGCAAATAAGATATGCGATATCTTCGAAATTCAAATTGTTTGTTTCGGCGATTTTTTCAGGTGTATTGAAAAGATTAGCTAAACTGACTGTGCCATTTGATTCTCCTGATTCATATAATGACATAGGTCTCATAGTCATCCATGAAAAACGACCGGTGCCAGTATGGTGTATCTGTGATGTGCCGACAGGGACAGCTGAGCCAGTCAAAATGAATTGCCCTAATCCGTCGCGATGGTCAACTGTAAATCTGACCGAGTCCCAGAGATTTGGTGCCAATTGCCATTCATCGATAAGACGCGGAGTTTCACCTTCTAAAAGTTTTTTTGGTTCTGTATTAGCCATAATCAGATTGGATTCGCCGTTTTCAGGGTCGTCCATATATAAAATACTTTTGGCAGCTTGCTCTGCAGTTGTTGTCTTGCCGCACCACTTGGTGCCCTTGTATCAAAACGGCTCCAATGTATTGGAGTTTCTTTGACAACAGCTCATCTGCTATTCTTTTTTTGTATTTTTTTATCATGATAAATGACTGATTTTCCGCTGCAAAGATACAAATAATTTTTAAAATCCGGCAATTTGGAGCAAAATTTTTCGGTAATTTGGAGCAAAATTTTTCGGTAATTTGGAGCTGAAGAACTCATAGTTTAATCAAAATGGATAAAATAGAAATCGTAGCGTTTATTACAGGTATAGTATTACGCGTTTAACAGGTAATCTCTCAAGTATATATGGTGGAAGTGTAACTGAATTATATTCGATTTATAGCATGTTTTTACGCCATCGTCCATTCAAGAAAGAATGGCGGTGCTTTAATAACTGATGCAAAAACACAACTTTTTTCGTTACATTCAACAAAAAAATAAAATATTCAAAAAATCATGCTTCGCTATACGCGAAGCATATTTTTCGTAATTTTGCAATTCAAAGGTAGAGTAGAAGATGATTTATCTCAATGATCATACGGAATTACTTGATATTGATGCTGCTTTGAATAAGGTATCTGAGCAACGTCGTGAGCAGGCGCTGAAGTTCGCGCACGAGAGCGGCCGGCGGCTGTCGCTGGCGGTGTATCTGCTTCTCATGGAAGGACTTCAGAAAGAATACGGCATCACCGAGCCACCGGAGTTCGACTACCTGAAAGGAGGCAAGCCCGTCATCAAAGGACATCCGGAAATATATTTCAGCTTCAGTCACTCGGGTACCGTGGCATTATGCGCCATCGACAGCCAGCCGGTGGGCGCCGACGTGGAGACGCCTCGTAAGATAACACCATCTCTGATAAATTATACCATGAACGACGAAGAACAGGCACTGATAACGTCGGCGCCGGAAAGCCTGCCGGCTTTCCTCGCTCTCTGGACCCGAAAAGAGGCAGCGCTCAAACTCACCGGCGAAGGCATACGCAACGACCTGAAATCAGTGCTGACAAATGCCGAAAACATTGTCTTTGAAACAAAAACAACTGAAAACTATATCTATTCAATAGCAAGATTTCGTTAAAAAAACAATTATCGTTAAAAATAATTAACTTTTCAGAAAAAACTGTATCTTTGCACCCAAATGCACATTAAGAAAATAAATATATAAAACATATAGCAATGTTAAGCGAACAAGAACAAATCAGGAGAAATTCTTTACAGGAGCTTTACAAACTCGGTATTAACCCATATCCGCAGGCAGCGTTCGAGGTGAACGTGAAAACCTCGCAGATCAAAGAACAGTTTGACGACAATGACCTCTCGAAGTTTGAAAACATCAGCATCGGCGGTCGTATCATGAGCCGTCGTATCATGGGCGCAGCGTCATTCTGCGAGCTGCAGGATGCCTACGGCCGTATCCAGCTTTATCTTAACCGCGACGAGATATGCCCGGGCGAAGATAAGACCTTATACAACGTGGTCTTCAAACGTCTTCTCGACATCGGCGACTTCATAGGAGTGAAAGGCTTCGTGTTCCGTACCCAGATGGGCGAGATCTCAATTCACGTCAAAGAGCTGACAGTGCTCAGCAAGTCCTTGCGCCCACTGCCTATCGTGAAAGAGAAAGACGGCGTGAAATACGACGAGTTCAACGACCCTGAGCTGCGTTACCGTATGCGTTACGTCGACTTGGTGGTCAACGATAAAGTGAAAAATATCTTCGAGAAGAGGACACGTATCATCAACAGCATGCGTAACTTCTTCAACGAGAGAGGCTATCTCGAAGTGGAGACTCCTATCCTTCAGCCTATCCCGGGAGGCGCCTCGGCACGTCCGTTCATCACACACCATAACGCTCTCGACATCCCAATGTACCTGCGTATCGCCGACGAGCTTTACCTGAAACGTCTCATCGTGGGCGGCTTCGACGGCGTGTACGAGTTCTCGCGTAACTTCCGCAACGAAGGCATGGACCGCTCGCATAACCCTGAATTCACAGCAATGGAGATATATGTGGCATACAAAGACTACCTCTGGATGATGGACTTCACCGAGGAGATGATATGCCGCTGCGCTCACGACGTGCTCGGCACCGACACTCTGAAAGTCGGAGACCATGAAATAAGCCTCAAACGCCCGTTCAAACGTATCTCGATGATCGACTCCATCAAAGAAAACACAGGCATCGACATCAACGGAATGAACGAGGAACAGCTGCGCGAAGTGTGCAAGAAACTTGAGGTTGAAGTAGATGAATCAATGGGCAAAGGCAAGCTCATCGATGAGATCTTCGGCGCGAAATGCGAAGGTAACTACATCCAGCCGACGTTCATCACCGACTATCCCGTCGAAATGTCGCCGCTATGTAAACGCCACCGTAACAACCCGGAACTCACCGAGCGCTTTGAGCTGATGATTAACGGTAAAGAGGTAGCTAATGCCTACACCGAACTCAACGACCCAATCGACCAGCGCGCACGCTTCGAGGAACAGATGAAACTTGCAGGCCGCGGCGACGACGAGGCTATGGTCATCGACCAGGACTTCCTCCGCGCCCTCGAATACGGCATGCCTCCTACATCAGGCATGGGCATCGGCATCGACCGCTTCGTGATGCTGCTCACCGGCCAGACTCAAATCCAGGAAGTGCTCCTCTTCCCGACAATGCGCCCAGAAGTGCATAAGAAAGTCGCCACAAAAGAAGACTTCATGGCCGTCGGAGTGCCTGAGATATGGGCAGAAGTGCTTGTGAAACAAAACTATACAACCGTCGAACAGATGCAGTCAGAGAAGCCTTCAGCACTGCGCGAGAAACTCAACGGCATCCGTAAAAAGACAAAAATGGACGTCCCGGCATTGCAGCTCGAAGAAGTCGAAAAATGGATCAACGCATAAAGTAAGGACACACCGCGTGTGTCCATCAAACCATAAATAAATAACCATGAAAAAACTATTATTGACATCATTGTTTGCTATCATTCTGGGCGCACTCTCTTTCGCTCAGACTGTGCAGAAAACCTATTATTTCGGTACACCGATGGTCAGCGAGATGAACGGCTACGACGTCATCCGTTTCACCGACACCTACAACACAGGCATCGATGGCGAGGCTACATTGCCTTATATGACAGTGTCGCTGCTGCTCCCTCAAAATACTGAGGCTCAAGATATTACTGTCGAATACTTCGATTTTGTCGAACTCGACGGCACCTACAACCTGCTTCCTAAACAGGCTGCAAGACCTTTGTCATCAACGGAGCCAGTCGTTTTTGAGAGGAATGAAGACTTTTACCGTTCAGATAATGTGTATCCTGAAACCACCTTTTCTTCAGTAAACACTCAGTATCTCAACGGCTGCACCTTTGCTTTCGCTCAGTTCACTCCGGTGAGATATGTGCCTGCTACAGGCAAGGTCTCATACGCTAAGTCAGTGACTGTCACCATCGACGTGACCGCTTCAAGAGCCGACAGGAGCAGCAAAGTCTGGATGACTCCTGAGGTGCAGTCACGCGTGGAGCGTCTCGCCCAGAACCCGGAAGCGGTGCAGGAATATAAGAGCCGTGCACGCACAATAGGCGGGTATGAACTCCTCGTCATCACCCCAGAACAATGGGTGCCGCATTTCGACGAGTATGTGGCATTTTACGAGACTCGCGGCCTCCGCACTCATGTCACAGCACTGGAAGACATCATCGCTAACTACGACGGCCGCGATGACGCTGAGAAGATGCGCACTTACATCGCTCAAGAATATGAAAATGAAGGCATTATGATGGTCCTGCTCGGCGGCGACTCTAACCTGGTGCCTTGGCGCGGACTTTATTGCTACGTCAGCGATGAATATGTGGATAACCTCCCCGCCGATATGTATTTCGTATGCCTCGATGGCACATGGGACGATGACAATGACGGCGTCTGGGGCGAGATAGGTGAAGACGACCTCCTCCCTGAACTCGGCGTCGGCCGTATGCCTTTCAACAATGAGACACAGTTTAATAACATGATGCATAAGACGTTAGAATATCAGTCTAACCCTGTGTTAGGTGAATTCCATGATGTCGTCCTCGGCGCCGAACATCTCGGCGACGGATACTACGGCAGCACCGACCTCGAACGTCTCATCGGCGGCTCAAACGATTACGACTATACCACCGTGGGCATCCCGGCAGACTATAATTTCACTAAAGTATACGAAACCGACAGCAAGCCTTGGACAGGAAAATGGTTTAAAGATGAAATCAACGCCACAGGCGGACAGTATGTTCACCATGTGGGTCACGCCAACACCGATTATGTCGCAGGATGGTATGTGAACACTACCGACGACAACTCGTTCGCACAACTCAATGGCGTTAACCACAATTATGGCTTCTTCCATTCTCACGGCTGCATCTGCGGTGACTTCACACACACATGCATCCTCGAACGCATGGTCAACATCTCAACAGGTTTCGTGGCAACAGCAGGTAACTCACGCTATGGCTGGTATGTGCCTTGGGGCGACGGCATGGCAGCCCACCTGCATCGTGAACTCGTCGACGCTTATTACAACGACCGCCTGCCTTACATCGGGACAGCCTTCGTGGAAATGAAGATAATGACAGCCCCATACGTCTCAACACCTTGGGGCGATGACGGCGCAATGCGCTGGAACCTTTACGATATCAATATCTTAGGCGACGTGGCAGTCTGCCCATGGCTCGACGAGCCTTTCCGCCCTGAAATAAACTATGCGTCAGCATTGCCAATGGGAACTACCACAACACCTGTCACAATAAAACAAAGAGGCGTGGCACAAAGCAACTTCCGCTGCAGCATCTTCCATAACGGCGAACTGCTCGCTTTCGGCATGACAGATGCCAACGGAAACGCCAATATCGACTTTGCAGATGCTCTCAATGTCGCTGATACTATGCAACTTATCATCACCGGACCTAACGCATTGCCTCAGACAATAGATATTATTGGAATCAATGCCAATACAGCATTCGTCTATCCGCAAGATGTTGATATTAACGGTGAATTCCTCTTCGGAAGAAATATTTCAATGGATGTCAACTTCAAGAACGTTGGCACAGTCGATGCCAATAACGTGGTCGCTACATTGTCGTCAAGCTCCGACTTTGTGACATTGTCGAAGCCCACGGTGAACGTGGGAACCATCAACGCAGGCGCATCAGTAGAGCTCACCGACGCTTTCGACATCGAAGTCGCTAACAATATCCCTGATGGCACTTACGTCGATTTCGTTATGACTTGCACCGATGGCACCAACGTCTGGAATCGCGATATCTACTTCCAGGCAGTGGCCCCCGTCATGACAATAAACGAGCTGACATACCAGGAAATCTCTGGCAACATGAACGGCTTCCTCGATCCGGGTGAGACATTTAGAGTCACTGCAAATGGTAAAAATATAGGCCATTATGTCGCCGAAGATCCTTATATCCACGGAAGTCTGAACTCGGAACATCTGACATTTGTCAGCAACGACACTCATTTCGCCAATGTGGCAGCCGGTGCAGGATTTGAAGGAAGCGTAGATATAAGAATCGCTGACGATGCCCCCAACGGCAGCACTGTTAACATCAATTTAAGCGCTATTACAGGTCAATATTCATCTGACAAGAACATTTCTTTGACAATCGGAACAGTGAAAGAAGGCTTCGAAACCGGCGACTTCTCTCACCTCAACTGGATGCTTGAAGGCGATGATAATTGGTTTGTCACTGATACCGAAGCTCACACCGGTACCTATAGCGCACAGTCACCACAACTTTCTAAACACCAGTCGGCTACATTGATGGTGGATATGGAAAACACTACCGACGGCCAACTTTCATTCTATTATAAAATGCATATCAAACATAATAGAGCCGCGCTCATCATCTATCTTGATAATGTGGTCAAAGATATGCTGTATGGCGATAAAGACTGGACATTGTATACATTGGCATTGCCTGCCGGGCAGCACACTGTGAAATGGTGCTATTATACAGCTCAAAGCGGCAGCGTGGAAGAATATGTATGCTGGATCGATGATATCACCTTCCCAGGCAACACTGTGATTCTCGATGTGGAATCAGTAGCAGACAACAACAATATGGAGGTTTATCCTAACCCGGCAAACGATGTTATCAACGTAAAAGGCCTTGATATCCAATGTATTGAGATTTACAATACTATTGGCTCAAAAGTCATCTCTAAGAATGTTGTTGATTCAGAATCAATAAATATTGCTGATCTTACAAGCGGAATCTATTTTGTAAGAATCATCGACAAACAAGGTAACACCACAACGACAAAAATCGTCAAAAAATAATGCTTTTTGCTGACATCATAGGACACGAAGACTTGAAAAAACGCCTGATTCAGAGCGTCAAGGATAGCCGTGTGTCGCATGCTCAGCTGTTTTTAGGTCCGGAAGGCAGCGGCAAAATGCCTCTTGCATTGGCATACGCCCAATATATCAACTGTACAAACCGTTCAGAATCAGATAGTTGCGGCGTATGCCCATCATGTAGGAAGTTCATGTCGCTAACCCATCCTGACCTTCATTTCGTCTTCCCGACAGCAATAAACAAAGATGTCAAAAAAGACCCTGAATCAGATTTGTTTTTAAACGATTGGCGAGAGTATCTTGTTGATTGTCAAGGATATACTGACTTGCCAGATTGGTTTAACAAACTCGATATTGAAAACAAACAGGGTATCATCAACGTGCGTGACGCCGCCACAATAATGCGAAAACTCAGCTTTAAAGCTTATGAAAGCGAGTTTAAAATTGCTATTATATGGATGGCTGAGAAGCTTAACGTGCAGAGTGCCAATAAGTTACTGAAGCTTATCGAGGAACCGCCAGAGAAGACACTATTCATCCTCATCGCTGAACACCAAGAGGAACTGCTCACCACCATACGCTCGCGTTGTGTGATGGTCAAAGTGCCGAAATTGGGACTTCAAGAGACGCAAAACGCCCTGATTCAACGGTTCGGATGCACCGAACAAGAGGCTTACGATGCAGCCGCCCTTTCCAACGGCAATTGGATTCTGGCCCAACATTATGCCCAAGACCATGAAGATGAAAAGCTCTACGCCAACATCTTCCAAAAATGGATGCGCTACTGCTTCAAAGGAGCACTGCCCGAACTCATCGACTTGGTGGCTAACGACATCAAACCGCTTGGTCGCGAAAAACAAAAAGAGTTTCTGGAATATGGCCTGAATATATTCCATAACTCATTGTTATTCAACAATAATATGCCCGACGACGTGATGCTCCCAACCGATGAGAAGAACTTCACCAGAAACTTCGCACCTTTTATTAATATAAAGAATGTGGCGCAAATCTGCGAGTTGTTCGAGGAAAGCATCAACCAAATTGAACGCAACGCCAACGCCTCCATAGTCTTCATGGACGACAGCTGCAAGATGTCTAAACTATTGAGAATCAAGTGATGAAGACGATTACAAAAGTTGGATTGGCGGTGCTTAGCGGTCTATTGATAGCCGCCGCATGGCCGGTTAGAGGTCTTGTGCCCCTCGCTTTTGTGGCTTTCGTCCCATTGCTCTATCTTGAAGACAAAGACTATTCATTTGGAATATCTTCCATCGCTTTTCTGATTTGGAACACCCTCACGACCTGGTGGGTCTGGAAAACAACAGCTATCGGCACTATCGGTATGATTGTGCTCAACTCCCTCTTCATGACCACTGTCTTTTGGGCTTATCACTTCGTGAAAACACGTCTTTACGACAATAAAAAAGGCTATTACATATTGATAATCTTCGTGTTAGCCTTTGAATACCTGCATCTCAACTGGCAAATCAACTGGCCTTGGCTCAACCTCGGCAACGTGTTCTCGCACCACCACACATGGATTCAATGGTACTCAGTTACCGGCATCGCCGGAGGCACTCTTTGGGTTCTCGCCGCTAATATATTGATTTACAAATTTTTGCTGGCGTCATTTCGACCGCAGCGAAGCGGAGCGGAGAAATCTTCGTTATTTTATTCGATTATAATAATTTGTGTCTTATTTATTCCATTGATTATCAGCAAAATCCAGTATCATTGTTATACCGAGCAAGGTTCCGATGTCGAAATCATCGTGGTCCAGCCGAACCTCGACCCTTACACCGAAGAGTTCACCTTGAATCCTCGACAAATAATGGACAGAAATCTCTCGGTGGCAGCGCCTCTGATGACCGAAAACACCCGTTTTGTGGTGAGCCCTGAGTCGGCAATACAGGAGAATATCTGGCTTGAGAAGATTGATAAATATTACTCTATCAATGAGTTGAGACGTTTTATCGATAGATATCCGCAGACTTGTTATGTGATTGGCATCAGTGCTTACGGCATTGCCCCGGAAGGCTCGGAAAGTGACTTTGCCGCACGCAGATTCATGGATGTCGACAAGTGGTTTTATGCATACAACACAGCTACTCTAATCACCAAAGACTCAATCCAACTATATCATAAATCAAAATTGACCCCAGGGGCAGAGGCAATGCCTTCATGGTGGTTTATGAGGATGCTCAAAGACAGCGCACTCGACCTCGGCGGCACCGTCGGGACGTTGAAAAAGGACAACGAAGCACGCACGCTATCGTTTGATAATCATAAAGTTGGGACGTTGATTTGCTACGAATCAGTGTTCGGCGGATATGTCACAGAGTTCGTGAAAAAAGGCGCCGACATGCTCTTCGTCATCACCAACGACGGCTGGTGGGGCAACTCACCAGGTCATAAACAACATCTCGAGTTCTCAAAACTGCGTGCCATCGAAACCCGCAGAAGCGTGGCTCGCTCAGCAAATACTGGCATATCAGGATTCATCAACCAACGTGGCGACATCATCGAAAAAAGCAAGTACTGGGAACAGACAGCTTTGCGAAACACCTTAAAAACCAACGACAGACTGACATTTTACGTCCGTTACGGCGATTATATCTACAAAATAGCAGCTTTCCTGACAGCCTTGCTCGTCGCAATGACTATTGTTAAACTAATTCTTGAAAAACGATGGAAACACTGAGTCTTGCGCCGTTCCAAGGAATAACCGATGTGGTCTACCGCAATGTTTTCAAGAAACATTTTGGCGGTATCGACAAATATTATACGCCGTTTTTTACAGGTATTCAGAAAGACAACTCTAAAAGTCTGCGAGGAGAGGAGATAAGCCCCGAGTTCAACGACGTGAATACCGTCGTCCCTCAGATTTTAAGCAATACCGCTGAAGAAATTATCAGATTTGCAAATCAATGTAAATCAATGGGATATCCTGAGTTTAACCTCAATATGGGATGCCCGTTTCCTCGTGTCGCCAACAAAACCCGTGGCTGCGGTCTCATGGCTGACCCCGCCCGCACCATCAAGATGCTGAACGACGTCTTCGAACAAATAGATGGCATAAAATTCAGCATAAAATGCCGCCTCGGATATTATGACGATGAAGAAATCATGGCATTCATCGACACCTTTAATGCATTGAATTTCAGCGAGATAATAATACATCCGCGCATCGGAAAACAGATGTACACCGGCGAGGCATCACTCGAAAAATTCGTAAATCTGATACCGCTAATCAACAAACCTTTGGTGTACAACGGCGACATTTTTACAACGGATCGTTATAACACCATCTTATCCTCCTTATCCTCTTTATCCTTCTTATCCTCTTCTATTATGCTCGGTCGCGGTCTCTTGACAAATCCTTTCCTTGCTGAAGAGATAAAAAGCATTGATAATCAACAAGATAAAAAACAACGATTGCATAAATTCGTTGTCGATTTATACATCAATCGTCTGCATCATGCTGGCGGAAGCCCGAAAATCATCGGAAGCATGAAGGAACTGTGGAAATACATGATGAACATCTTCGACGACCCGCAGAATGTGTGGCGTAAAGTGAAGAAAGTCAATCATTTGGATGAATACGAGACAGCAGTGGAAAATATTTTTAATGAATATAATTTGATATGAAAAGGATACTTTATTCGTTGATAATCAGTGTATTACTGATTTCTTGCGCTTCAAAGCCTCAAGAAGTGGTGTTTTTGTCGGTAAACGATATGCACGGCCATATCGAAAATATGCCGAAATTGGCATATATTGCTGATAGTTTGCGTAATCTTTATCCGCAGCTGCTGATTGTGAGCGCGGGTGACAACCGCACCGGCAACGCTTATAACGACAAATATCCTGTTCACCCAAACCTTCCGATGATTTCGCTGATGAACGAAATCGGCTTCGAAGCATCGGCCCTCGGCAACCATGAATTCGACGGGAACATTGAGGGAATAAAGTATTTCGTGAAGACCGCACATTTCCCGCTGATCTGCGCGAACACGTTCTTCACAGGTTATCCTGATCTCAAACTGCCCCCTTATGCCACCATCACGAAAAAAATCAACGGGAAAGATGTGAAAATAATATTGCTTAGCATGATTGAGACAACCAACTTCGGTCGGCCGAGCGCACATGTTAAAAACATGCAAAACGTTGATTTTGTTGACGCTAAAGATAAAATAAAAGAGTATCTGCATCTAAAAGACAGTTGCGATGTGTTTGTGCTTCTGTCACATCTCGGTAAGGACGAAGAACTTGAATTAGCCGCCGAATATCCTCAGTTTGACCTCATAATAGGCGGCCATTCACACGATTTGTGGACCGAACAGCTCGACAATGGCGTGCTTTACACACAGTCTAAGTATTATTTGAAAGACGCAACAGTTACAAAGGTAAAACTTGTCGATGGTGAAATCGTTGAAAAAGAGGCGCAAGTCATTGATTTAAACAAAGTTATAAATGTCAATGAACGCATAAAGAAACAGGTGGATAATTTTTATGCCGAACCGGAGTTTCATGTTGTAGTCGGACATGCCAAGACGCCATTTAATGATAAAGACGCCCTCGGTTCCTTCATGGCTGACGCCCAACGTTATATCACTAAAGCAGATATCGCGATGCAGAACCCAGGCGGTGTGCGCTTTGATAACATGCATGGCGGTGATATCATAAAAGCTGACATTTATGACCTTGACCCATTTGATAACTCATTGGTAATCTGCGAGATGACTGGTAAACAGGTGGAGGATTATCTGGTAATTGCTTCGAATAATGACCATAATTGCACCCATGTCTCCGGTATCACATATCAAATTGAATATCAAAATTCCGAAGAGGGAAGCGGGCTTTTCACCAACGCAAAGGCATTCATCAATGGCAAACGCATCAAATCTGGAAAGAGATATAAAGTGGCAATCAATGGCTATATGGCTCTTTGGGCAAATGGTAACTGCTTGAGCATGCACGATAGCGAAATGACCTCCAACGAAGCCGAATTATTATATCTCAAAGACCATAAAGATATTGATTATCAAGGAGCTAAGAGCTACGAATTAAGGATCGTTGAAGAATAATTTGAAATATGAAAATATTACTAATCCGTTTCAGCTCAATCGGCGACATCGTCCTCACCACGCCTGTCATCCGCTGCATCAAGCGGATGGACGATGATATTGAGCTTCACGTACTTACGAAAGACAAATTCGCAAGCCTGTCGCATAACAACCCCTATGTTGACAAGACTATTGAATATACAAATTCGCTTCGTGAGACTATCAAGGAGTTGAAGAAGGAGGAATACGACTATATCGTTGATTTACAAAAGAATAGACGTTCAAGACGGGTCTGTTGGGCCTTGGGTTGCGAGTATCATTCGTTCCATAAGCTGGATTTTCAGAAAATGTTACTTACCACATTTAAAATCAACAAGTTACCTGATTGCCACATAGTCGACAGATATTTTGAGGCAGTAGAGCCACTTGGCGTGAAAAACGACGGCCGCGGACTTGATTTTTACTTCTCTGAGACCAACATGATGCAGGAACCCGACATCCCTGAGGAGTTCAGAAATGGGTTTTACGCCATCGTGGTCGGCGGCAGCTACAACACCAAGGTGATGCCTGCCGAGAAAGTCATCGAAATCATCGAAAAACTTGATGAACCCGTGATTTTGCTCGGTGGCCCCGGTGACATGCAGCGCGCGAAAATCATAGCCGACGCAGTGGGTGAGAACGTCTGGAATCCCGTGGGAATGCTGAACCTCGAGCAGTCGGCTTCCATCATCAAGATGTCGAAGGCAGTGCTCACCGGCGACACCGGAATGATGCACATCGCCGCAGCATTGCACAAACCTATGGTCTCTGTCTGGGGTAACACCGTCCCTGAATTCGGAATGTATCAGTATTATCCCGAAAAGCTTGATGTTCAATCACATATCATCGAAGTGAAAGACCTGAAATGCCGCCCCTGCTCCAAACTCGGCTACAAAAAATGCCCCAAAGGACACTTCAAATGCATGCAGCTGATCGATACCGACGAAGTTGTTTCATTATTAAGACAAAACGTCATTTCGACCGAAGTGGAGAATCTCCTGTAAATAAAAACTAATAATCATGTTACTAGTCAAGACATTCATTTTCAACCAGATACAAGTCAATACCTATATCGTTTACAACGAAAACAAAGAATGCGTCATCATCGATGCGGGCAATATGGAGCCCTTTGAAGACGAGCAAATTCTGAATTATATCGACAAAAACGGATTGAAACCGCTGATGCTCCTCAACACGCACTCGCATATCGACCATGTGATGGGAAACAAGATTATTGCCGACAAATATCATGTCGAACTGGCTGCTCATCCTATCGAAAAACCGCTTTACGACAAGGTTTGGGCTTATGCAGCGGCTTTCGGCATCAATTTCACACAAGACAGATGCCTGAATCCGACAAAAGACCTTAACGATGGCGATATCATTAAGATTGGCGATGACGAATTGAAGGTTTTATTCACGCCGGGGCACGCTCCAGGACATATTTGTTTTTATGATGAGAAAGACGGCATCGTGTTCACTGGCGACACCTTGTTTTATCGTGGAATCGGCCGTTGCGACCTTCCCGGAGGCAACTATTCAACAATAGAAAACAGCCTTCGTGAGGTGCTTTACAAGCTTCCCGACGACACTATCGCCTACTGCGGTCACGGCCCGAAAACGAGAATAGGGGATGAGAAACGAAATAATCCTTACGTTGTTAGTTTTTAGTCGTACGACTAAAAACAAGAAAAGCACCGAGATTCTCGGTGCTTTTTTGTATCGGGTAAGGGAATCGAACCCTTATTTCGACAGTGAGAGTGTCGTTACCTAACCGTTAGTAGAACCCGACCTAAATCGCGCTGCAAAAATACTACTTTTTTTGATATGCGCAACAAAAAAATATTTTTTTCTTTTGTCATTTCGACCGACCGAAGGGAGTGGAGAAATCTCCTCCAAATAATTGTTAATGATCTTTTTTGCAGGAGATTTCTCGATTCCGCTTCGCTACACTCGAAATGACGTGTGAGAGGTGGTTATTTTTTCACAATCTTCTTCACCACGCTGTTTCCTCTCTTGTCGCTGATTCTCACAAAGTACATGCCTTCGTTCAAATCCTCAACGTTGATTTCGTTTCTGCCTTCAACAAACATAACCTGCTGGCCGACAGCATTGAAAATTGTAACATCCTTAACATCACCGTTAATATATAAGGTGTTGTTCATCGGGTTAGGATAAACCTCTAAGCTTGCCACATTGTTCTCGTCAACACCATCAAAAATCTCTTCATTCATAAACACTGGAATTACCTGTGTGGCAAGGTCGGATTCGACTTTTATGGCTGTTTGTATATAACCTTTAACCACCAACGAAATGCCAACAGTAACTTCCATGCTTTCGCCAACTGCCAATGTTGCAGGAAGAGTTGCATTTGTCTCAATATACAGATAATTTAATCCAATGACATCTTCTGAAATGTCGTTGATAGTAAATGGGTTAGCTGTCTCGTTGGTGATTGTGAATGTTGCAGGTGTATAGTCTTCAAATGTAATTTCGTTAACGCTGATCGTTGGAGTGATAGGAGTATGTGATTCCATTGTGAAGTGGTGTGGCTCCATCTCTGCAAACACCGGCTGTGTGTAACGGCGTCCTGACTCGTCGGCACCGAAAACATAGTAGTTAATCTCCGAATCACCTTCATAACCTTTGATATAGCCGACATATTCATCTGGCTCGCCAGTTGCTGTCATGTGTGCTACCTGATATTCACCACCGTCGATGCTATAATAAACAAGGAGTGAATCCTGTTTCAAATCCTGACCGCTGTAGGCGATGAATTTGCTTGTGATTGCTATTGAATCCTGCCATTCCTGCACACCGAACTTGACGTCTCTGTGGTCGACGAAGAGCATGCCGAAGTCCATCACGCCACGTGTGCGGCAGTGCAGAGCGTCGGTGTTTTCCCAAGAAATATAGTAGTCGTTATTGGTAACGCCAATGATTTCATAACCTGGCATTGCTTCTTGGTAAACTTGGATGGCCTGATTGTTATATGTGGTGTTGCTGCCCATTGGTACATACACTGTCTTGTTAAGAATCAATGAGTTAGTGTATGGTGCGAGAGTGCTTCCGCCTGGTTCCTGCACGCGGTAAATGTGGTAAGGATAGCCCCAGCAGCAATTTGTTGTCTCGAAATACTCAGCAACCTGCTCGTAATACTGGTAACGTGGGTTGCTTTGCGGCAGCTGTGCAATCAAAATCTTGTCAGGTGCGAGGTATTTGCCCCAGCAGTCGACGTGCGCGATGTAGTCGCCCTGTGGGTCGATGGTGACATGATATGGGTCAATGCCGAGATAGTCACGCATCTTGTTGCGCACGTTGGTCTCGTTGTTACCGTTCTCCTGGAAAACGAGGTCGTCGCTGACACCATGGCCACGGCCGTCTTCCATCATGTTGCCGCCTGTGTGCTGGAGGTTCATGCCATACATAGGGATGTTCCAGAAGTTGGCAAACACGCCCGACATGTTGTCGTCGTTAGGACGCGGACGGTTGTAGATGTTGTCGACGATGGCAGGATGTCTGTCCTCGAAGATGTACCACGGACCGTAGTCGCGAACCCAGTATGAATCAGATGCAGCGTTAACGAAAGTCACATTGTCCATGTTGACGCCTGCACTCTGGAATGAGTTCTGTGCCTGGCTTTGATATGATGTCGAAACAATGCAATAAACATGGCAGTTGTTCGACAACTGTGCCACTAAACTTGTAGGGATTCCAAGTGGGTAACGTATCATCACACCCTGCATCGGCTCGAACTCTGCCACAAAACGAGGCGTGCCTGTTGGCGGGTCGGTCTCAACAAAATTCTCAGCCCTCACAGGGGTATTCATTTCTTCTTCAGAGAGATAATGCCATCTCTTCCAATCCGGAGTCTTCTGCTCCTGAGCGTTGACCTTAATGCTTAATACTAAAGCAAAAGCAACTAAACTAAGTAATATTTTCTTCATTTTTTTGATGATTAATGACATTTTTTTTAGGCTGCAAAGATACTTATTTGTTGAATATATGCGTTATTTTTATGGATTTTTTTTGTATTTTTGCACCTTAAAATTTAGGAAATGAACTGCATCTTATTGATTTTTTTGACATTTGTCCAGATTAGCGATACCATTGCCGCTAAACAGCGCATCATGAACGACTCCATCGACATGTCCATCCTTGACGATACTCTTCCATTGGACTCAATAAACCCCAATCTTCCCGACAGTATCCAGGAGCAGATTCAGAAAATGTTTGATGATGAAAATTCAGGTAAAGGCATCGTCGATGAATCTGTTGATATGCTGGAAATGATTGATACTCTCACAGTTATCCCGTATTTTAATAATAGTTTGGCCAATACTTGCAACTATCCTCCAGGGTATATCCCGGTTTATCCCGACAGCATTTATGCACAGCGTATCGAAGAGTTGAACCGAAATACCACCATAGAGCTGGTTTACAATAAACATGTGAAGTCGTTTATCGATGTCTATGCGGTTCAGAAACGCGATAAAACCGAGCGAATTCTGGGGTTGGCAGATGTGTATTTCCCTTTGTTTGAGGCGACTCTCGACAAATATAACATGCCTCTTGAGTTGAAATATTTGGCCGTTGTGGAGTCGGCATTGAATCCGCGCGCCGGCTCATGGGCGGGCGCAAAAGGCCTTTGGCAGTTCATGTATGCCACCGGAAAAGTCTATAAACTCAATGTGACCACTCTCGTCGACGACCGTTACGACCCTCTGAAATCGACGGAGGCGGCATGCCAGCACCTCAACGACCTTTACACTATGTTCGGCGACTGGTTCCTTGCCCTCGCAGCATATAACTCTGGCGCCGGTAACGTGAAAAAAGCTATCCGCAGAGCCGGAGGTATCAAGAATTACTGGGCAATATGGCCTTATCTGCCTCGTGAGACACGTGGCTACGTGCCTGCTTTCATCGCCGTAAACTATGTGATGAATTATCCTGCCGAACACAACATTTGCCCACTCGACCCAGGTATCATCAAGACTGGCATCGACACCGTGATGGTCCACGACGCACTTCATTTCGACCAGCTTAACGAGATGTTGGGCATCCCTATGGAAGACATCAAGTTCTTTAACCCACAATATACCAAATCTATAATCCCGGCAACGGATAAGAAGCCTCTCGTGCTACATATCCCTGAGAAATATGTCGGCGATTATATCGATAAGGAAAAAGAACTTTACACGTTCAAGACCAAGAGCGGCATTGATAAGGAGAAACTGCAGGAACAGATGAAACAAATCTCTGACCGCAGCGTCCATATCGTGAAAAAAGGCGAGACGTTGAGTGGTATAGCGAAAAAGTATCACGTTGGCGTTAAACAACTTAGGTCGTGGAATAACCTTAAATCCGACAACCTCAGGATAGGACAGAAACTCATAGTGTACAGCTCTGGCGCCCCAATGGCTCAGGCCGGCAACGCCAAACCTGTCGAACGCTCAACGACACAGACCACTCACGTGGTGAAATCTGGCGAGACACTGGGAAAAATAGCCGCAAAATATAAATGCACCGTCACCGATCTGAAAAAATGGAATAATCTGACATCCAACACCATCAAAGTGGGACAGAAACTGAAAGTGTACCCGCCGGAGAGCCAGTCGAGTGCATCAGGCCAGAAAACCTCAGGTAACACTGTCTATACAGTGAAATCGGGCGATAACCTCACGAAAATTGCCAAGAAATACAACGTCACAGTTGACTACATCAAGAAGAAAAACAACTTGAAGAGCAACGACCTTAAAGTTGGACAGAAACTAAAACTTTAAGCTCCAGATGATGGTCTCGAGCTGCCTCAACAAATCGCGTTTCGGCTTGTTGGGATAATAGATGTAGCCTTCAACAGTGGTGATTCTGTTGCTCTGCGGATTGACAAAAGTGTAGGCGACGTACGGCCCCGCCATGAATTCGTTTTCCATCTTCCAAAGCCCGCGCATCTCAACGGCATAGGTGGCTGGAAACTCAGGAACAACAGTGAATACAGGCTTTATATACTCCTTGTCAAGTGTCATGTAGCTGCCGTCAGTAGGACCCGGAATGTATTTCTTAGTTATCGAATCACTTCTTTTCATAAGCGTCTCTTCGCTGAAATCGTCAGTGCTTTTGTATGGCAACTGATAGATTATCAAGCCCAAACTCTTGTCAAGCTCTTCTTTTCTCAGCCAAGTGCAATAGTCGTTGTTTGAAGCGATATAATAGCCTTCCGGAATCGTCATGGTGCAACCATATATGTTTTTCAACGTCTCCATAATCTGGGCGTTGTTCATCGGACGGAAGAAGTCCATGAAACGTGCACGTTCGTTTTTGTCAAAAATCTTTTTTAACTCATCTTTCTGATTATCAAACACTTTAACCCACGTGTCAGAGTCTTTCGCCTTGATTTTTAAGGCATATTGCGGTGACGACATCCAGTCGGTTTGCGACTCGATAATCGGGTTGGGCAAATCTGGCACTATCTCGGCTATGATGAGGTTGCGGTGCTTTTTGAACATGTCGTTGAGCGCCGGGGCGTTGATATGTGCCACTTTAAAGTTCTTCTCAGGCTGCGGAAGCCCATATTGCAAGGCCTCAAAATAGTCGCGAACAGCCTGTCCCATCTGACCATTCCACTGTTCGTCGTTCTGGGTCACAAACAAAACTTCAGAAGTCCCGCCAACCGAACGGTCCTTGCGAGATTCCACGTTTTTGTTGATACATGAGGTCAAAATTGCCGCAAAAGCGACCATCAAAGTGAAGATATGTAGCTTTCTCATAGAATTTTTTATTTTTAACGGCACAAAAATAATATTATTTTTGCATTTAACTCATTTATATCAAAAAAAATTGTTACCTTTGCACCATAAACAAAGGCTTGAGAATATGAATGAAATTTCGACAGTTTTCGCGCAATCTCCTTCAAATATCGCAATAGTGAAATATTGGGGCAAACACGGCAATCAGCTGCCAAACAACCCTTCAATAAGCTTCACTTTGAGCCGTTGCCATACCGATACGAGTATAAAATTCACAAAAAATAATTCTGATAATTATACGATGCGGTTTCTTTTTGAAGGTAAGGAATCGCCGAAATTTCAAGAGAAAATAGAGAAGTATCTTATTGAAAATCAGCAGTATTTCGGTTTTTTAAAAGGCCTTGACCTTGAGGTTGAAAGCAGCAACTCGTTTCCCCATTCGTCGGGCATCGCGTCAAGTGCCGCCTCGATGAGCGCCTTGGTTTTATGCCTGCTTCAAATCGAAAAGATTGTAAATAAGGATGTTACGCCACTCGACATGCGAAAGGCCTCTCTATTGTCCCGATTGGCATCGGGAAGTGCGGCGCGTTCAGTGTATCCGGTAATGGCCCTCTGGGGCACAACACCTTCAATAACAGATAGTTCCGACGATTATGCCGTGCCGCTGGCCGATATGGTGAACCCCGTCTTCAAAACATATCACGACAGCATCCTGATAGTGTCAAACAAAGAAAAAAGCGTGTCGTCACGTGTCGGACACTCGCTCATGAACGGACATCCGCTGGCCGAAAAACGTTACCAAACAGCACGCGAAAACACCGAAAAACTGCTTAAAGTGCTAAAAAACGGCGACCTTGCGACATTTATCGAGATCGCCGAGGCAGAGGCATTGCAACTTCATGAGATGATGGCTACTTCAACGCCACCATATAAACTGGTCGAGCCTAACACGTTGAATATCATCGAGGCCGTGCGCAACTTTAGGCAAGAATCAAAGATTCCGGCATGCTTCACCCTCGACGCAGGTCCCAATGTGCACCTTCTGTATCCCGACAACTACGACGCTCAGGTGAAAAGCTTTATAAAAGATAATTTACTGCAGTATTGTCATGATAATCAATGTATTGACGATATTGTTAAATGAAAAATAAGAATTGATATGGAAATAAGAAAGTATTACGGTAAAGTCATCCTTTTTGGCGAATATTCAATGATTTTCGGTTCACCGGCATTGCTGATGCCACTTTACACCGGCGAATCGCATTGGGACTATATCTGGCGCAACCACGGCAAGAAAAACTACTCCTCGAACCGCAGCCTGCATGCGTTTGCCAACTATTTGGAAAAAGATGAATATTTTACGGAATACATTGACGTTCAGAAGTTTAGGGCAGAACTGAAGAAAGGCATGTTCCTCGATTCTTGTATCCCTTCAGGCTATGGCGTAGGCAGTTCAGGCGCTCTGACAGCAGCTGTTTACGACCGCTTCAAATCCAAGGAGATTGAAGACCTGATAGTGTTGAAAAAGTTCCTCGGCGACATGGAAAACTGTTTCCACGGCAGCAGCTCAGGCCTCGATCCTCTGCAATGTTATCTCGGCAAGCCTTTCATCCTCACCGAAGATAAAAAAATACAAATTCTGGATAAGGATTTTCTGCCTGAAGGAATACATGTCTTCCTGATAGACAGCAAGATAAAGAGCGAGACAAAGACCCTTGTGAATTATTATAAGGAGCAGCGCGAGAACCCTTGCTATCTCAAGGCTTTCAACGATTTGTACTATCCTTTCGTAGGCCGCTGCATCAATTCATTGGTTTCCGGTGATGTTGACGCATTCTTCGATGACTTGGCACATCTCTCTTATTATCAGACAGTTATGCTGCGCCCAATGATTACCGACAACATGCTGCCACTCTTCTCGTTAAAACGAAAAGATGTGAATTTCCAGATTAAAATATGTGGCTCAGGCGGTGGCGGCTATTTCCTCGGTTTTGCCGACGATGTGGATGCCACAAACGCGTTCATGGAAGAACATGAATTCCCAATCACATGGGTTATCTGATTGATAATCTTAGTGATAGATAATATTAAGCTCCGGTCTCTTGTTTCTTAAAGAGTCGATTTCTTTGGTCTTCACCTTTGTGCTGATCGCCTTGATATATCTCAGCGAACTGAGGTTGGCGACAGGTGAAAGCGACTTGATGTTCGTGTTGGCGATATTCAACTCCTCAAGCGAGGCGCATTTTGCTAAAACCTTGATATTCTTGATACTTGTGTTTGATATGTCGAGCACCCGCAGATTCTCCATTTTCTCAAGAGGGTTGATGTCAACAACGTTGGTGTTCTCAATCGACAGAACTTCAAGAGTCGTCAGGTTTGACAAAGCCATAAGGTCGTTGATGGCATTGCCGTCTATGTAAAGCTCTTTAAGAACTCTCATCTCGCTCAATGGACTTAAATCTGTGATATGATTGTCCTTGATACTCAATTTCTTAATGAACATCAGCTTTGTCAGAGGCTCGAGACTCCAAATCATGGTCTTAGTGTCGATGGTGATATCCTCTATATTGGCGACGGCCTGAAGCTGCTCGGCGGTTGGATTGCTGTTCATCTCAACAATGCTTCTGAAGACCTCTCTCCAGCTGTTGTCGAGGGTGCTCCACCAATTTCTTAACTCCGACGTCTGAAAAACAATAGTGGCATTCGGCTGCGCTGACCTGAGTTTAAAGGCACTTTCGGAGTTTACCTTGCTGCCTTCTGCTTTGACCATAATGAGGTTTTTCATATTGCAAAGTGGCTCCAAGTCCGACACATTGGTGCTTTCTATGTTGATTTCCACCAAGTTGCTGAGATTCTCAAGGGGTGTTAAATCCTTGACCTTGGTGTTTTTAATATTCAGATATTTCAAGTTATGCAAACCGTGAAGCGGCGTCAAATCAACGATTTTCGTGTTCTCTATATCAAGTCGCTCGAGGTTCGTAAGTCTTTCAATCGGCATCGCATCCATGAAAAATGGGTCCAAAGTGAGCGATTTCATGCTGATTATGGTGTGAAGCTCCTCCGGACTTGGATTGATGTCGGTGTTGTTTTGCATTGCAAACGCCTTTTTCCATGAGACATGAAGCCCGTCCCACCATTCCTGAAGCGCTTTAGTCTCATAAATGACCATCACATTATGGTTTTCATGCGTGAATTCGTTGGCTTTCTCAGAGTCGATGAGGGTGTTGTCACAATAAATTCTGACAAGATGCTCCATGTCTTTTAATGGCATGATATTGTCAATATTAGTGTTTCTGCATTGTAACTCATTGAGCCTGCTTAAATTAGCGACCGGACTCAGGTCTGTCACCAGAGTGTTGTCGATGATGAGCAACTGCAGGTTTTCAAGGTTTGATATTGGGCTCAAATCTGATATCTGAGTGTTGCTGATGTTGAGATAACGCAGTGATTGCGGCAATTCTACAGAGTCGAGACTTGTCACCTTGGAGTTGGAGATGTTGAGGATGTTGAGCATCTCGCAGGTGCTTAATGCACTTAGGTTTTCGACACTTGTCCCTACCAATGAAAGGTTTGTCATCTGATGATACAGCCCTATGATTTCAATGTCGTTGAGTTGTACGTTGTCAGCCCTGAAATTCTTGATTTCATTGGTGTATCTCAAGTCAGAAATATCTTTTATTGCAGTGTTGCTTATATCTAACCTATTGATTTTGTTGAGGTTTCTGATAGGTGAGATATCTTCGATGTCTGTGCCTGAGCAATCGAGATTTTTAAGGTCAGAAAGCTCATAAAGTGGCTCGAGAGTGTGAATATTGGGGTCATTGCTGACGTCGATGTCAGTGATTTTTGTGTATTCAATCAGTTTGTCATATAAAGCCTGCATGTCGCAGTTGACGGTGCTTTCGACAAGGCAGTCGTCGACCACAACGATGTTGTCGCGATAGATGTGGATGATGTTCATCATCTCGATGGTGTCGACGATATACTGGTCGTCGCCAAAATATGCTTTCCAAGCTGCCGGCATTCTGTTCCACCACATTCTAAGTTCTTCTGTCTCATTGGGTTTGGTGGTGTACATGCTGACTATCTTGAGGTCTTTTTTCGATTTGTCGATGTTGACTTCCATGAAGCGTTTGCAGGTGTTGTTCACCGTGTCGCCCACGATATTGTGCCCGGCGATGGTTCTCATCATCGTCACCTTGAAGTAAGTCTCGCCATTTTCATTGACTTGAGGATTGATGTCATCGATCTTGAAGGTGAAAGTTATGTCTTTGAAGAAGAAATCGATGTCTTTCAGATAAGCCTGGACGTCCTTGTTGATGTATGTGCTACGGCTGTCGTCGAGGTCGTCTTCGATTTGGACCTCATCGTCTTTGAAGATTTTTGCATAGCTTTCCTTGAAGATGATATCTTTCTCTTGAGCAGTGGCGTCGGGGTTTCCGATAAATGAGAATGTCTCTTCGAGATACTTCACCATCTCCTGGATGTGTCCCGAATATTCTTCAATTTCACTCTTGCTAAGGTTAGGTTTCTGCGCAAAAACACCTTGGCATGTCAATAACAAAATCGCAAAAAAGACTAATTTTTTCATTTGTTTGGTTGATAAATCTTTATAAGTGCCTCTTTTTCATTTTCTTTAAGATAAACCAGGTTGGAAATGAGCCATCCTGAGTTGTAGCCACTGCGGTTAAACCACGACACTTCAAAATACCAGTTTTTAATCTGGAAGACGTGGAATTTTACGCTTTCGACATGGTCGAATTTGAGGTTTCCTTGTTTTATCTCGTAGAAAAATAATGTCAAATAATCTGGATGATAGTCTGTAGAAGCGTAATATTCAACGGTTTGCGGGTTGTTGAATACTTTGTAAATGTTCATGAAGTCGAGCTCGTGACTCATCGGATGCAGGAAATGTTTCTCACGTTCGGTCAGCTCGCCTTGCGGGAAATATTTTTGAAACTCGGAGAAAAAGACATTGGTAATCACCCACTTGGAGCCCAGTCCGTCTTCTTCGAGTGCCATTATCATGCTGATGTCCACCATCTGACCGTTCCATTTGAATTTTGCCGAAATCTCTGAGTACCAATTGCCTCCGAGAAACTCAAAAAACTGGTTGTTGTTTTTGGTGAGGTCGTCGATGAAATAGTTGCGGAGCGCGCCTGATGTCCTCGGGTTTTCGAAGTCGAACAGCAGTGCAAGGGCGTCCTTGCGTTTGGCGGCGTTTCTGTAGTCTTTGTCGCCTGGATTCAGTCGTTTGCCGTACTGGTCTTCTTCATAGTTGAACCTATGGATAAACTGCCCCATCTGCTTCGTCATGGTATAGAACTCACGTTCGTCCACCTGGACATCGCCGAGGTTGCCGACCACTTGGGCATCGACTTTAAAACATAGTGCCAGCATTAACACTGGCACCATAACTCTCAAAAATTTACTCATTATTTATGCGTGGTTTCTTTCACTCGCATGTCGCCAAGCAACACGTCCCAGAAGCCGATGAGACGGCCGCCGATCTGTGTCTCTTTGCGTTTCACATAAACGGTAATATCCTTCTTTGTCGTGTCCTGATAAACAAGTCTGCCTTCCGCGTCATAGCCCTTGAATGTCTGGAAAATAGTGATGACACCGACGTATGTTCCGTCAGGTTGACGTTGTAAATCAGAGACATACTGGATTTTGTACCAGTCGATTTCGACGCGGTCGTAGTTGAGACGCATCAGTCTCTCGAGGTATTTGCGCACTTTGTAGTACTCGATTTTTGTCTTTGACAGTGACGATACGCCGATTTCTGCGTCAGGGGCGAAGAGCTCTTCAGCACGGTCGATGACTCTGTTAGCTTCACTCCACGGAGTGTTCTTCGAGCCAATCAATTTAACATATTTCGACAAGTCACGAACTTTTTCAAGTGCAAGACTGTCAATGGCTTGCTTGCGTTCTGGACTGAGTTCCGGCTCCTGTGCGAATGCCTGATAGCCTGTTAATGCGAAAAACGCGAATGCTATTGCAAATAATACCTTTTTCATCTTATTTCTTAATTAATTCGAGTTCAGTAATCTTGTTTTCTGCGTTGTACTTGATGTTGTCAACATTCACTGTGACTTTTTTCTGGTCTTTCAGGTAATTCAGGTAGTTGACAGCTGTTGTCGGACGGTCGTAGTCACCATAGTTGTTGAGGCGGATGAGAACCACTGCGTCTGGTGACTCAAACAGCTGGAGAGCTTCCTTGATGTAGCTGTTTGCTGCATTGACGTCCTTGGCGTTTGCAATCAAATTTAACAAGTCGGCAATGCCTCTGTTCGCCTGATTTTGTTCTGCCATCTCGCGAAGACGCTGCTCCTCTTCAAGACGCTGAATCTCTGCCAATCGGTCTCTTTCCTCCATTTCTCTGGCGATTTTTGCCTCCGCACGGTCAATCATCTCCACGATTTCAGGGTTCTTTTTCGAGAAATCAACTTTCTTGATTTCGTTAACACGATCCAACTGCTCTTCCAACGACCAACTCGTCTCGTCGTTCAAAATCGCATTTAAATCTTTGGTGGCTTGTTCGACCTTGGCCTTGTACTCCTTCCTGGTCATTTTGCCAGACGACTTGCAACTTGTTGCGCCACTGATAGTTACGAGCGCAATCATTGCAATGATGATGATGCTTTTTAAGTTCTTTACCATATTACAATAATTTTGTTTGTCTTTTGTTTGTCTTATTAAATAACTCGCAAAGTTAAGAAATATTTTAATAGGATGAGAGATTATTAAAGATTTTTTAGCAATTTTGAGGTCGAAATGAAACATTATAACATACCGGTCTTTCTTCCCGAACTCGCATGCCCTTTCCGATGCGTTTATTGCAATCAGTTTAGCATTACGGGAAAACAGAAAATGCCTGATATTCAAGAAGTTAAAAACACGATTGACAGGTATCTCGAATCGTTTAAAGAGAAAGACAGGTTCGTTGAGGTGGCGTTTTTTGGCGGGAATTTCACTGGTCTTCCTGAAAAAATGCAGGATGATTTTCTGAAAATCGTGCATCCTTATCTTGAAAAAGGTGTCGTAAATGGCATCAGATGCAGCACTCGACCTGATTATATCGATGAAAAACGAGTGAAAGCGCTGAAATCTTTGGGGATGCTTAACATTGAACTCGGGGCGCAGACGACAAACGATGGGATTTTGCAGCGATGTGGGCGCGGGCATACCTATAAGGATATCGAAAAAGCATCGCAAATCATTGTCAATGAAGGAATTATACTCGGACTCCAAATGATGCTCGGCCTGCCGTTCGACAACTTTGACCACGACATGCAGACAGCACGCGACATAGTACGGCTGGGAGCTCACGAGACCCGAATATATCCATGTATCGTGGTGAAAGACACCGAGTTGGAGCGACTTTACAAAAATGGTGATTATGCCCCGCTGACATTGGACGAGGCAGTCGAACAATCAGCAACGCTTTATGAATATTTCACCGAAAACGATGTGAAAGTACTCCGAATCGGACTTCACACCTCCGACGACCTTAACGGCGATGCCTTCGTGGCAGGACCTTACCATAAAAACTTCGCCGAGATGGTGCTCAGCCGCCTTTGGGGTAGAAAATTAGATGCGATTGACGAAAAATCCGACAAAATCGTCATCGAAGTGCCTGAAAATCAACTGAATCACGCCATCGGCTACAAAGGTGAGAACAAAAAGAAACTTGAAAAACAATATAAAAAGGTCGTCATTAGAAGTGGTCCGTCATTTCGAGTGCAGCAAAACGGAATCGAGAAATCTCCAGCAAATATGATGGAGATTTCTCCACTACGCTACTCTTCGCTACGCTTCGGTCGAAATGACATGTGTGTCATCGCCAGCGCCACAATGCCAGCCGAAGCCCGTGAGAATCTATCAAAACTTGGCTCAGTCACCTGGCTCGAACCTTCCGACCTCGCTTATCCTTCAATCTCGTCACATCCCGACATTTTCTTATTTTGCCATAACGAAAGGCATTGTGAATCAGTGATTTGCGCAGAAAATGTCCACATTAGTTTACCCCAAAACATAAGGGTTGAAAAGGGCGGGAAATCTGTCGGAAACAAGTACCCCGAGACTTGTCATTACAATGCTGTCGGAATAGGTAATATATTGATACACAATTTATTACATACTGATTCTTCCATATTGGATTTATATGGAAAAATGTGGACAAAATCCGTGCAACTCAATGTAAATCAAGGGTATACGCGTTGCAATTTGTTGGCACTTGATGAAAACAACTACATCACCTCTGATTTTGGCATAAAAAAGGTGCTTGAGGAAAGTGGTTTCAATGTTTTTTATGTCGACCCGCATCAGATTGCGCTTCCCGGTCATGACCACGGCTTTTTCCCCGGCTGCTGCGGCCTCGTGGATGATTGCGTCGTGGTGTGCGGTTCGTTGAAACATCTAAAGGAATGTAAAGAACTGAAAAAGTTTATACGTCGCAACGGTATGAAAATCATAGAGTTATACGATGGTGAACTAATTGATGTGGGAAGCATTTTCTTTGTGCGAGCGAAAGCATAATTTCTTATATTTGCAAAAATTATTCACGTGAAAAAAATAGAACTTCTTTCTCCGGCGAAAAACCTCGAGGTTGGGCTTGCCGCCATTAACCATGGCGCTGATGCAGTGTATATTGGCGGACCGAGCTTCGGCGCACGCGAGAAAGTGGGCAACAGTATTAAGGACATCGAAACACTGTGCCGTCACGCAGCGATTTTCGACGCGAAAGTATATGTCACACTCAATACTTTGTTGTTTGACAATGAGTTGGAGCAGGCTCGCAAGCTCGCCTGGGACTGCTACAATGCAGGTGCCGACGCCCTGATAGTACAGGATATGGCGCTTCTGATGATGGACATGCCTCCAATCGCACTTCATGCCTCCACACAATGCAACAACACCACCGCAGAGAAAGTTAAGTTTCTGGAAGATGTCGGTTTTAAACAGGTGGTCCTTGCCAGAGAGCTGAGTGTCAATGAGATAAAGGAGATTCGTTCGAAGACGACGGTGCCGCTGGAGTTTTTCGTCCACGGCGCTTTGTGCGTAAGCTACAGCGGTCAGTGCTATCTGAGCCATGTCATAGGTCACCGTTCGGCGAATCGTGGAGCGTGCGCGCAACCATGCCGTTTGAAATGGAACCTTGAAGATGAAAACGGTAACGTGTTGATAGCCGATAGACATCTGCTTTCGTTACGCGACATGAACAACTCAAAGAATCTCGAAGAGCTGATTGACGCCGGCATCACCTCGTTTAAGATTGAAGGACGACTGAAAGACGCTGATTATGTGAAGAATACGACAGCTTACTATCGCCGGGCAATCGATGAGATAATTGCACGCCGCCCTGATTTGGAACGTGCTTCGCAAGGAGTGTCGTCACCATCGTTTGAGCCAAACCTCGAAAAATCGTTTTCGCGCGGTTTCACTGACTATTTCGCTCACGGCCGCCCAAAAAATATCGATGCACCATTCACTCCGAAATCGATGGGAGAATACATCGGTGAGATTAAAAAAACCGATGGCAAACGACTGACTGTCAAACTCAAAGACGGCATCACCCTCCATAACGGCGACGGTCTCTGTTTCCTGGATGATGACAAACAACTGCAGGGCTTCAACGTCAACGGCGTCGATGGAAACGTAGTCTTGGCATCGTCCGTCATTTCGACTGAAGCGAAGCGAAATGGAGAAATCCTCTTTGATACAAAGCATCCGAAAAAAAAGGATTTATTCACCAAAGGTGAATGCTTTCGCAAAGCTCAGGTCTCGACTTCACTCCGTTCCGCTCGAAATGACGAACTATATAGAAACTACGACATCCTCTGGCAACGTTCCGTCGACAACTCCACCGGCAACCGCAAACTCCCCATCAAATTGGAACTTTCCGAGACATCTGATGGGCTCAGATTAACGTCAGTTGATGAAAACGTCAGCATTTGCCTGCAATGCCCCAAAGACATCGCAAAAAATCCAGAAAAGGCTCTCGAGACAATCCGCACAAAGCTCTCACAGTGGGGCGACACGAAATTTGTCGTTGAAAGCATTGACATTCAATTAGATACAATTTACTTCATCCCTGCCTCGGTTTTGGGCGAGATGAAACGCCAACTGGTGACGGAATTGGAGTTGTCATTTCGACTGAAGCGTAACGAAGTGAAGCGAAATGGAGAAATCCTCTTTGATACGATGCATCCGAATACTAAGGATTTCTCGACTACGCTCGAAATGACAAGACTGTCATATCTCGCCAACGTAACCAATTCATTATCCCGCCAATTCTATGAGAATCACGGCGTTACGCATATCGACGACGGTCTGGAGAAATCGATGCCTGAAGGCGAGATAGTGGTGATGACCACCAAACATTGCATACGTTATGCCAACGGTTTATGCGCCAAAGAAACAGGAAAGCCTGCCACACCGTTGTTTATCAGCAACGTTAATGGTCGTTTCCGCCTTGACTTCGACTGCAAAAAATGTTGCATGAAAGTGGTCAACATTTAAAATTTTTGTAAATTTGCAAATTTGTAGAATATAATAATCAAACGATATGTTTAGAACTCATACATGTGGTGAACTTCGTATGGCCAACGTGGGTCAGGAAGTCACTTTGAGCGGCTGGGTGCAGCGCGTGCGCGACAAAGGCGCCCTGCTTTGGATTGATTTGCGTGACCGTTATGGTATCACGCAACTGTTTATGCAAGAAGGAGTTAGCTCGGCTGAGACGATGAAAACCGCCCGCGAAATCGGACGTGAATTCGTCATCCAAGCCAAAGGCGTCGTGGTGGAACGCGAGTCGAAGAACCCGAAAAACCCGACAGGCGACATCGAGCTGAAAGTCGAAAGCCTTAAGATTTTGACCACCTCGAAGGTGCCTCCGTTCACTATCGAAGACGTCAGCGACGGCGGTGATGACATCCGTATGAAGTACCGTTACCTCGACTTGCGCCGTAACCCAATCAAGAATAACATCATCTTGCGTCATAAAATGGCTCAGGAAGTGCGTAAATATCTGTCAAGCAACGACTTCCTTGAGATTGAGACACCTTGCCTTATTAAGTCGACACCTGAAGGCGCCCGCGATTTCGTGGTGCCGTCACGTATGAACCCAGGCGAGTTCTACGCTCTCCCGCAGTCACCGCAGCAGTTCAAGCAGCTCCTCATGGTGGCTGGCTTCGACCGTTACTTCCAGATTGTGCGCTGCTTCCGTGATGAAGACCTCCGCGCCGACCGTCAGCCTGAGTTCACACAGATCGACTGCGAGATGTCGTTCGTCGAACAGGAAGACGTCATCAACATGTTCGAAGGCTTGGCAAAACATCTGTTTAAAACCATCAAAGGCATCGAATTTGATAAATTCCCTCGCATTACTTGGCATGACGCGATGAAATATTACGGTTCCGACAAACCGGATATCCGTTTCGGAATGAAGTTTGTCGAACTCAATGACGTGGCAAAAGGTCACGGCTTCTCGGTGTTCGACGAGGCTGAACTCGTGGTCGCCATCAACGCTGAGGGCTGCGCCAACTACACCCGCAAACAGACCGACGCACTCACCGACTTTGTGAAACGTCCGCAGGTGGGAGCTAAAGGCCTCGTTTACGTGAAATACAACGAAGACGGCACTATCAAGTCGTCAGTCGACAAGTTCTACACACCTGAGATCTTGAAGACTTGGCTCGACAAATGCAACGCCAAGCCAGGTGATATGCTGTTGATACTCAGCGGTAAAGCCATGCCGACGAGAGTGCAGATGAACGCATTGCGTCTTGAGATGGGCAACCAGCTCGGCTTGCGTGACCCTAACGTGTATAAACCATTGTGGGTCATCGACTTCCCGCTTCTCGAATGGGACGAAGAGACACAGCGTTACTATGCTATGCACCATCCGTTCACGGCTCCGAAGCCAGAAGACGAATACCTCCTCGAGCAGCCTGACAAATGGGGCGAGATCCGTGCCAACGCTTACGATATCGTGCTCAACGGCACTGAAGTCGGAGGCGGCTCGGTGCGTATCCACGACAAGAACCTGCAGAAGAAGATGTTCCACACCCTCGGCTTCACCGACGAGAAGGCTCAGGAACAGTTCGGCTTCCTGATGAACGCCTTCGAATACGGAGCACCACCTCACGCAGGATTGGCATTCGGCTTCGACCGTCTCTGCTCGCTCTTCGGAGGTCAGGACTCAATTCGCGACTTCATCGCATTCCCGAAGAACAACCAAGGTCGCGATGTCATGGCAGAGTCACCGTCAGAAATCGCACAGGAGCAATTGGATGAGCTTCAGATTGCATTGAATTTGAAACAATAACGTCATTTCGACCGAAGTGGAGAAATCCTTTGTTAATGTAAATATAAATGATTTCGTAAATAAAGGATTTCTCGATTTCGCTTCGCTGCACTCGAAATGACACCAAAAATAATCATTATGAAAAAACTACTAATCGCATTGTTGGTGACATTGATTCCAATGATATCATTTTCACAAAACTACACTCCTAATTTCAAAAAGATAAAGAAGGAAGTAAATAAGAAAAAAAGCGAGCTTTATTATCCGAAATTGCTGGAGCGTTTTGAAGCTGCCGATACCACTCTAACATTAGAGCAGTTACAGCGTTTTTATTATGGAGCAGCAACAAGGCCGGATTATGATCCATACAGCTTTGGTGATTATTCTGAATTGATTGATATTTTTAAGAAAGAGACTAAAGAAACAAAAGATTGGCAAAGAGCAGAAGAAATTGTTAACGAAAAACTGAAAGAACACCCGACAAGTTTCAGATTTTATATTTATAAACATTTGATATACGAAAACTTGTATGGTGAGGATTCACAACAAACAAACGATGTTATATTGCAGTTAATGATGCTTAGTTCGGCAGTTACTTCGACAGGTGACGGTTTATCTGAAAAAACAGCTTTCTATGTCACAAGTGTTTCTGATGAATATGGTATTTTGGAATTGCTTGATTTACAATCAGTTGGTCAGTCGCTTATACAAAAAAACAAACAGTCGTATGATTGTCTCCAATTGGCGGAAAATATTTATGGATTAGATGCTTTATATTTCAATGTAACGATTTGCATGGATCAATTGATAAAGAAGTTCGGTTATAATTAATACAAAATAATATGAAACGAGTTTTAATAACCACCGGTGGCGGCGACTGCCCAGGCCTCAATGCGGTGATTCGCGCTATCGTGAAGCGTGCGTCGCAGGAGAAAGACTGGGAGGTCCTCGGCAGCATCCAGGCGTTCAACGGAGTGCTTTGGGAGCCGCAGGAGATAGTGCGTCTCACACCTGAAGTCGTGCGCGGAATACATTTCCGTGGCGGTACGATAATAGAAACGACAAACAAAGGCGGCCCGTTCTCATGGCCAGTGAAGAAAAACGACGGCACATGGGAGGTGGTCGACCGTTCCGACGAGATGATTCGCCGTCTGGAATATATGGGCGTCGACTGCGTCATCAATATCGGTGGCGACGGCTCACAGAGGATATCTCAGAAGCTTTATGAAAAGGGCTTGAACATCATCGGAGTGCCGAAGACCATCGACAACGACCTCTCGATGACCGACTGCACCTTCGGCTTCCAGACCGCAGTGCAGATTGCCACAGAAGCTGTCGACAAGCTTGTCACGACAGCTGCTTCACACAACCGCGTCTTCGTGCTCGAAGTCATGGGACGTGATGCCGGCTGGATCGCGCTTAACGCAGCAATAGCTGGCGGTGCCGAGGTGTGTCTGCTGCCTGAGTTCCCTTACGACATCAACATCGTGAAGGCACGTCTCGAGGAGCGATTTGTCAACGACAGAGGCCATGCCATCGTGGTTATCAGCGAGGGCGCCAAGCCGAAAGACGGCACCCAGATCTTCACCAAGAGCAGCGAAGTGGGCTACGAGAACGTGAAGCTCGGCGGCATCGGCGTGAAGTTCATCGACCAGATGAAAGCAGCAGGTTTTGAACACGATATGCGTGAGACCACTCTCGGCCACCTGCAGCGCGGCGGCGTGCCGATAGCTTACGACAGAGTGCTCGCAGCACAGTTCGGCGTGAAGGCATTCGAGATGGTGCTCAACAAAGAATATGGCAACATGGTGGCCTACCGTCATCCGAACGTCATCAGCGTGCCAATCAAAGACGCTGTGGCGAAGATGAACTTCGTGGAGCCGGATTGCGACCTCATCAGAACCGCAAAAGGACTGAATATTTCATTAGGAATCTAAAGGATATTCATACGGTTCGCGTCCTGTTTCAGGAAGACGAACAACATCATTGAAAACATCAAGAGGCTTGAGCCTCCGTAACTTAGGAATGGCAATGGGATGCCGATGACAGGCACTAGTCCTATTGTCATTCCTATATTTATGGCAAAATGGAAGAAGAAGATACACGCTATCCCATAGCCATAAATACGACTGAATGCAGACCGTTGCCGCTCGGCTAAATGTATGATTCTCAATACTAAAGCAAGATAAAGCACTATCAGGAAGAAGCTTCCCACAAACCCCAGCTCCTCACCGACAGTGCAGAAAATGAAGTCGGTGTGCTGCTCTGGCACGAAGTTGTATTTCGTCATGGTGCCGTTGAGGTATCCCTTGCCGGAAAAACCGCCGGAACCTATAGCAATCATTGACTGATTGAGGTTATAACCCACACCTTTGATATCGTGTTCTTTACCTAAAATGATATTGATACGAGTCCGTTGATGCTGCTTCAGGACGTGATTGAAGGCAAAGTCGACGGAGAAAACGAAGGCACATGCTGCAATGAGTATGCCAATCAGTATTAATATATTTTTCTTTGTGCGATTTATTATCAATAGTAACAAGGCAAAAATGATGACAAGACTAATCATGATGTACCACTTTGATACACAAAGAGATACGATGAAAAGTGTTGCTGCCGACAGCCCGATTATCAGAAGTTTGCCTCCCAAACCTTCACGGTAGATGACAAGCAGAAAAACGATGAAAACGGATGCTGAGCCGGCGTCGCCTTGCGCTAAGACGAGCAGCATCGGCAAAAGAACTAAGCCGAAAGTCGTGAGTTTTGTCTTAAGCTGGGTGATGTCAGTGTCGAGTTTCCCAAGATAGTGGGCGAGGGCTAAAGCCGTGCCGAATTTCGCCAATTCTGAGGGCTGGAACGATATTGGGCCTAACTGTATCCATGACGTCGAACCTGAAATCTTGGATCCGACAACTAAGACCAATAGCAGAGATATTATCGACAAACCATATATGACATATGCGAAGGCGTTGAAAAACTTAGCATCTATCAGCAAGATAGCAAATCCAAAGACGAGGCTCACGCCGATGAAAAGAAGCTGTTTGCCATAGTTTTGCGACAGGTCGTAGATATGCGGGTGCTCCTCGTTGTACGCTGCCGCATAAATGCTCAAGAGCCCTATTGTTGCTAAGGCTAAGTATATGATTAACAACCATATATCGATTCTTCCAACTATGTTTTTGCTTCTCATTCTTCTGTTTGGTTAAGTGTTAGAACTCGTTTTTCGATATTCGGGCGCATCACTTCGCCTTTGATGTATTTTTCAATCATCAGTGATGCGATAGGAGCGGCCCATGTTGAGCCAAAGCCTGCGTTTTCAACCACTACGGCGATGGCAATCTGCGGGTTTCCGACAGGTGCGAACCCCATGAAGATAGAGTGGTCGGGACCATGCGGGTTTTCTGCAGTGCCAGTCTTGCCTCCAACAGTGATGTCGGGAATTTTTGACATCCTCGCGGTTCCGTGCTCGCCCTCGAAGACGTTCTGCATGCCTTTTTTCACATCTTGGAAATGCTTTTGCTTGATATTTATGACATGTTTCTCGAAAGAGACGCTGTCGTTGGGGGCGCCGAAGTTTTTGATATAATGAGGCTCGTAGAAATAGCCTTCGTTGCCTATGGCGGCCGCCACGTTGGCAAGCTGCAGCGGCGTCACTAAAATCTCGCCTTGACCGATGCTGAGCGAACGGACTGTCATGGCATTCCACACCCCGCGATACACTTTGTCGTAGTATTCCATCTTCGGAATGTTGCCTGACACAGTGAACGGGATGTCAGAGTTGAACGACCTGCCCAGACCGAAGCTTGTGACGTTGTCATACCAGAATTTGAATCCTTCATGTTGACTACCAAAGCGTTTCGAGTTCATCATATCTTGAAAAGCCTGCCAGAAATAGGGGTTGCACGAGTTCTCGATGGCATCATACAGCCTTACTGGCGAGTTGTGGTAGTGCGTGCATTTGATAGGCACACTGTTCGGACCGCTACAAGGATATGCTGTGTTGACAGTTATTACACCGCTTTGTAGAGATATCAAGCCGTTTATCATCTTGAAGGTCGAGCCAGGCGGGTATGTGCCGCTTATCGCCCTGTTAATCAACGGCTTGTCCGGATCGTTGAGAAGCTCGTTGTACCGCATTCCACGCGTGCGTCCCACAAGTTCGTTGGGGTCATACGTAGGACTCGACACCATCGCGAGAATCTGGCCCGTGGTAGGCTCAATGGCGACGATGGAGCCCGTCTTCCCCGCCATAAGATACTCACCATAAGCCTGAAGCTCGGCATCAAGACCAAGGATTATGTCTTTCCCCGGCACCGGCAAAGTGTCATACTCACCGTTCATGAAACGCTCCTTCTCGCGATTGTGCACGTCAACGACAGTGATTTTTATGCCTTTCTTGCCACGAAGCTCCGTCTCATAATATTTCTCAATGCCTGATTTCCCTATATAATCACCGAGGTTGTAATATGAATCGCGCTCCATCTCCGGCTTCGTCACCTCTCCAATGCTGCCCAAAGTGTGAGCCGCAATGGGCATAGGATACTGGCGAATCGAGCGGGTCTGAAAATAAAAACCCGGATAATGGTACAAAACCTCTGCAATACGCCCATATTCCTCCTTCGTAATTTGTGAAATGAATATCGAAGGGGTGATGTTTGAATACTTTTTCGCCTTTTTGAGATTGTTGTTATAAACTTCATTGCTGATATTCAACAACTTACAAAAAGCGGCAGTGTCAATGTTACGCGCCTGCGAAGGAATTATCATTAGGTCGTAAACGGCTTCATTATACACGAGCAACTTGCCGTTGCGGTCGTAAATCTTACCCCTTGAAGGATATTGAGTGATATATCTTAACGTGTTGTTGTCCGACGACTGCTTGTACGAGTCCTTGACAATCTGAATTATGAAAAGCTTTGTTATAAGAATGACAGCGACCAATATGAATATCGAGCCTATGACATATTTGCGGTGCGAATAGTTTATCTTGTTCTTAATCATATGGTTACGTTTTTTTTAGTTGACAAATTCCCACTTACAAAAATATTAAAAGTTTATGAAAGTTGTGTCTTTTTAAAAGAAAATATTGTATCTTTGTAAACAGAAAAATTTTAATGGAAATTGTATGATGAAAATAAAATCAAGTGTTTTTATATCATTGATAATCATGGCGGTAGCATTTGTATCTTGCAGCAAGAAGCAGGAGAGCACTGTGATTTCGAAGAATTTTGACGGCGAGATGTGGGGCCGGTTCGATTATTTGGAAGCGGATTTTAATGTGGTGAAAGCTCCAATGACTGCCGATTTGGTTATGGATATTGATGTTTCTGAAGTGTTCCCGAATATCTATCCATATCATGATGCCGATGACGGACTTTTTGTTATCACATTGATTATCAAGTCTCCAGATGGCGGACGACGTGCCCGCGAGTTCAAATTCAGATTGAAAGACAGCTACGGAAATTTCAAATCAGAAAAAATCAACGGATATTATCATTATGAATTGCCTCTGATAAATGAGATGAGTTTCAGTGAAAACGGGGTTTATAAATTCAAAATCGAGAATAAATATACAAAAGATCCTTTGTACGGAATTAAATGTCTTAATATAAATTGTCTGCAAATCAAAAGCAAATAGAGCAAAAGTGGTATGCCGTCTATGTGAAGTCACGATATGAGAAGAAAACGTGTAAGTTGTTGGAGGACAGGCATATAGAGACATATCTGCCACTTATAGGCAGGCTTAAACAATGGAGTGACAGAAAAAAGCTGGTCGAAGAACCCTTGTTTAAGTCGTATCTTTTTGTGCGCACCGATTTGAAGAATTATTTTGACATACTCAACACTCCCGGAATTGTACGTTTCGTTTGTTTTGAAGGGAAACCTGTGCCGGTGCCTGATAATCAATTAGTTGCGGTAAAGTCGTTTATAGGTGAGTTTGATGGGGAGGAGGATGTGGCACCAATGGCGGAGTTGCATGAGGGGCAGATGGTTGAGATAGCACACGGACCGATGCAGGGTCTCGTCGGAAGACTCGTCGAGATAAGGGGCAAACAACGTCTGATAGTGAATATCGAGGCGGTGGGGCAGAGCCTGCCAATCAGCGTCTCACGTTTTCAGATTGAAGCACTGTCTTGAGAATATCCGTGGAATTCATGTCATTAAACCCGCTCACATGCAGTTTGTAATAAGTGATGACGGCTTCAAGCAGCTGTCGCCGTTCCGCGTTTGTGAAATTCAGGCAGACGTCGTCGAAAATATTGGTTTCTGCGAGTCTGAAATACAATGCACTTGATTGATTGTCAATGAAATAGATGATGCTGCCAGCGTCGTGGCGGAAGCATCCTTCCTCCAGATCGAAGACGAACCCCGGCTGGTAGCTGCTGATATTGGGCGAAAAACCAAGAAATCGGCTTAACTCCATAGCAAATTTCAAAGGAAAGTCAGCGATATTGCCATCCATCTCGTCGAGATGTGTGAGCGCTTGATGTATAAAACCGAAGAGTTCGAGGTCGGTCTCCGTCTCCTGTATCGTTTTAGAAAGCAGTTCGCAGACAAACAGGATGATGGCGTTTTTGGTTATATTAATAGGTATGTCATGATAAGCGTGTTCAATGCCGGCTTCTCTCAGATATCCGAGGTCTCCGCGTGATTTTGCGCTTACGATGTCGAGAAGGGTGAGAGGTTGGAATAATGCCGCACGTATCTTGGCGTTTTTGTTGAAAGCCCCTTTTATCATAAACGACCGCAACCCGTTTTGCTCAGTTAAAAGCTTGACAATCAGACTGTTATCTCCATATCTGATTGCTTTGAGAACTATGGCGCGTGTCTTGTCGGAGCTGTCCATCTTATTTCATGATAAGGACTTTGGTGGCGTAGGTCTCTTTACCTGTCTCGTCGCTAACGAAAATGAGGTAAATGCCCGGTTGCACTTTGCTTCCGTTGATGTCGGTGCAGTCCCAGATAGCTTGTCCGCCTTCAGCTTGCAGATGTGTGACGAAGGCTCCGCTGGTGGTGGTGATTTTCACCAAAGCGTCGGTCACCAGGCCTTTAATGCCGACAATGTCGCTGTTTTCCGGTCTGACAGGATTGGGGTACACAATCACATTGGAGTTCTTTTCGTTGCCTGCAGTGGCTGTACCTTTATAGGAAATGATGCCTTTGTCGGTGGCGAAATACACGTTGCCGTCGTCGTCTATTGCTATGTCGGTCACTTTGTCAGACAGCAGAGGGCTGTTTTCCATGGTGAAATGGTGATATGTGGTCTGACCGTCGTTGGATGTGTGAATAACGCCGTTGTTGGTGCCAAACCAGAGGTTGTTTGCGCCGTCCACCGCGATGGCAAGCACCGATTGTCCGGAAAGCAGATAATCGGCCTGGCCAGAGCCGTCGTTGCGGGGTATCAGGATGCGCGAGCAGGCGTAGTTGTTATTGTTGAAGATTCTCTTAGAGTCGTAGAAAAGTCCCACGCCGTCGGTTGTTCCCACCCACACGGTGCCTTTGTTGTCGGTAACGAAGCAGTTGGCATCGCCGGGCAGTGCGCCACTGTTGGCCCCTTTGTTGACGGTTTTCCTGGTGTTTCCGTTAAAAACAGTGATTTCGCCGCCACGCAATGCTATCCATTTGATGTCGTTGTCATCAACCATGATGCGCCCGATCTCGGTGTTTCCGATATTGTATGCCTGCCATGTGCCGTCCCTTCTCCATACAGAAAGCATCTTGTCGGATCCGCTGTTGGCAATCCACATGTTGTTGTTGCTGTCAAAGTCGAAGCCTGTCACGAAAGTGTAATCTGTAAAATAGAAATAATGCTTGCCCAGACTGCTGTTATACTGGCTGTAAACGGTTTTGATATCGTTTCCTTCAAACACGACAAGTCCTTTGGAATATGATGCCGCATAGAAGATGTTGCTGTTCACCGGGTCGCTTTTTACCCAGGTAATATCGGTGATGGTGTCCCATGCATGATAGTTTTTCTGGTTGAATTGCGACCAGTTGTCACCGTCATATCTTGAAAAGCCGATATGGCTCCAGGTAGGACCCCAAGTGCTGGTGTAACCTCCCGCGGCTACCCAAATAATATTGCCAGAAGCGTTGAGACTGAAGGCTCTATCAGAATATGGACCGTTGAACGGAATTACTTCGTAATCGCCGTCATTGTGCACTTTTACCAAAGATTTTGTGTTGGAACCTGTCCAATAGCAGTTTCTTTTCTTGTCAAAAACCGTTGAAAGAGGCTCGCTGTCGTTGGAAGAAAAAATCATGTTTCTGTTGGTGTCGTAAACCTTGATCTGTTTGGCTTTTTCTGTTACGATGATTCTGTCGTCGCACGAGCGCAATTCGCTGAGAACCCTCTGATTCCCGTTAACGAAATATTCTACCGAAGTGGTGTCGGCGATGGCATACAAAATGTCGGTATTGTGTTCATTATCTGAAAAGTTGGCGACTACATAGCCGTCAAAAGTTTCAATCTGTGAGAAATTGTCCGACGTCCCCAGATGCAGCGATGTGATGCGCTTCCATTGCGAGAAATCGGCAAGGAAAGGGTTGTCGGCAGTGGCGTAATAAACGCCGTTTGTCGTGGCAGCGTAAAAAATATTGTTGCAGATAGTTAAGTCATTGACACCCAAATAACTACCGTTAGGACCAATGATATATGTGTCCTTCACCTCGTAGCGGTTCAAATCGATGACGACGATGCCAAAACCGCAGCATACGTACGCGAAATTGCTGTTGAAAAACACATTGTTGATAACCTTGTCGCCTAAGATATATTTGTTGTAAATATCTGGAATGTTTACCACATCGCCTTGATTATCAATAATGTCGATATTGGTGTTGGTGTAGCCGACGAACATAATGTCGGCAGAAGGATTGTATCTTATGATGCTGATTCCTATGTCAGAAAGCCCGTTGACTTTTGATAAACGATTGATACTGTTGTCGATAGTGTTGTAATAATATACATCATAAGGTGTTGCCGCAAACACATTGTCGTTCATCAAATCAACGCTGACGACTTTCAAGCCAGGGGTATGCGTGACCCACTCGCCGATTTTTTGCGCATTGACGATAAAAGTTGATGATAATATAGCTAAAAGCAGTAAAATTCTTTTCATAAAGACTATTTTTTTTCGTTAAAAGAACGCAATTAAGTTAAAAATATTATAAAAAAAGTACCCCGGCTGGGAATCGAACCCAAATCTCAGGTTTAGGAAACCTCCGTTCTATCCGTTGAACTACCAGGGCATTTCTGGGTGCAAAATTACTAATTTTTTAAATTATTTGCACATTATATTTCTGAATTGTTTAATTTTGCATGATTTTTAAATCTAAATTTGAAAGTTATGATTCAAGTTTTTAATTATATCGCTGATCTTCAATCGTTTTTGAAGGCAAAACGTGACTCTGGCATGTCTGTGGGTCTCGTTCCGACGATGGGTGCGCTGCATGAGGGACATCTTTCATTGATGCGTCGTGCAAAAAAGGAAAATGACATCGCTGTGGCAAGCGTTTTCGTGAACCCGGTGCAGTTTAACAACCCTACTGATTTGGAGAAGTATCCGCGCACTCCAGAGAGAGACGTGGCATTGCTTGAAAGCGCAGGCTGCGACGCGGTGTTCATGCCTTCGGTGGAGGAGATGTATCCTACAAAAGTTGAAGACCATTACGATTTCGGTGCCATCGAGCATGTGATGGAAGGCGCCTGCCGCCCCGGACACTTCAACGGAGTGGCTATCGTGGTGCGCAAATTGTTCGAAATAGTGGAACCTAACAGGGCTTATTTCGGCGAGAAAGACTTCCAGCAGCTGGCTATCATCAGTAAGTTGGTGAAAGATTACAACATAAACCTCGAAGTGGTGCCTTGCGACATCGTCCGCGAGAAAGACGGACTCGCCATGAGCTCGCGCAATATGCGCCTCAACGCTGACGAACGTGCCATCTCACCTATGATTTACAAGGTTTTGAAAGAGACAGTGGCAAATTATGACACTATGAGCCCTGCAGAAATGAAGGCTCTGGCGTTAAAAAAATACGCCGAGATAAAACAATTTGACGTTGAATACGTTGAAATAGCTGACGAGACCACACTGCAGACCGTCACCGACTGGAAAGACAGCGAACATGCACGTATTTTCGTGGCTCTGCAACTCGGACCAGTACGTTTGATTGATAACTTGAGAATCTATTAAAATGAATATTGAAGTCCTGAAATCGAAAATACATCGCGCCACTGTGACGCAGGCCGACCTTGACTATATCGGCAGCATCACCATCGATGAAGACCTGATGGATGCCGTCAATATCATTGAAAATGAGAAAGTTGACATCTACGACGTCACCAATGGCAACCGCTTGCACACCTACGTCATCAAAGGAAAACGCGGCAGCGGCGTCATCGGAATCAACGGAGCAGCAGCACATCTCGTGAAAAAAGGCGACCTCGTGATCATCGCTTCTTATTGCTCAATGGACTTTGAAGAAGCGAAAAAATACAAACCGATGATTGTTTTTCCAGACAAAAACAACAAGATTTGAATAAAAAAACGTCCAAAACACTGTGGTATGTAGTCTTCCTCACATTGGGAGTTGCTTTGTTATGGTTCAGTTTCCGTAACATCGACCTGTCGCAGCTTTGGACGGATATCAAATCAGCGAAATATTCGTGGATGCTTCTGAGTTTGGCATGTCTTGCCATCTCATTGTTTTTCAGAGCTTTACGATGGAATATACAGATTGAGGCGCTCGGCTACAAAACGAGAGCCTCATCGACTTATGGCGCCGTTTTAATCGCTTATCTCGCAAACTGCATCTTCCCGCGACTCGGCGAGGTGGCGCGCTGCAGCGTGCTGAAACGCAAAGAAAACATCCCTTTCGACAAGACCCTGGGCTCAGTGATTTCTGAGAGAATCATCGACCTTTTGGTGTTGTTCGGACTGGCGTTTTTGGTCATTGTGTTTCAATGGAAACTCCTCGGAAGCTTGGTGACATCTTGGATGGTGCCGCTTCTTAATAAGCTGATAAACAATGTGTTACTCGGAATTGTAGTGATTCTGGCAGGCATTGCTGGTGTCGTTTTATTGATAAAAATCATCAAAAGAAACAAAAAAATAGCTTCACTTTGGCATGGTTTTCTCGATGGCATCAAGTCGGTGGTAACGATGAAGAAGAAATGGCGTTTTGTGCTGTATACACTGGCAGTCTGGGCGTTTTACGTTTTTATGACATGGCTGCCGTTTTACATGCTGCCTGAAACGAGTCATCTGGGTCTGGTTGAGGCTATCACCTTGCTTGGAATTGCGACTTTAGGCGTGGTGGCACCGGTCCCAGGCGGCATAGGCACATATCATTTCATAGCCATCACCTTGCTGAGCGGATTCTACGGCATCTCGGAGCAGGTGGCAGGCTCATTCGCCGCCATCAACCACGGCTCACAGATGATATTTTATCTCATCACTGGCGTTTTGGCGTATGTCGTGATGTTCTTTTTTGACAAGAGAAAACCGATAAACTAATCCTCAAGATAGTTGATATAATATCTTTTTTCGGTAATGTGTTTTGTAAGATAATCCACCTGGTCAAAATGTGGCATTATGACTTCTTCTATTTGTGTTTTTAATGTCGGATAATTGTCCTGATATTGATATGTATAGGTGTAATATTCCTCTCCTGAATTAAGTATAGGGAAAAGATCATTTATCCGTTCGCTGGTCATGTTGTTTGACGACATCAGTGCAAAGTCCGCATTGATAATAGCCCAAGCCAATAATGCGTCAGAGCCATGATATGGATTTTGTTTGTTGTCATAAGTGTATGACATTTCTGTAGTACAAACGTCCGACTCGAAACATTTTATCATGCTGATATTGTTGCCATCCCAAGTAATTGTAAAATACTCTGGTAAATCAACTTTATTTATCCGTATCATCTTGTTTCCAGAGTAAACAAAATCCCAAGCTTCACTTGATTCATTCTCTGAAGGGAACTCAATTCTACTCATTTTATCGTTATCGTAATAACAAATCATTCTTTCATTTATAGCTGGTGCTGTGATTTCTGAAACAAGACCGTTTTCATACGTAAAATTCAATGATAAATCATCATATATGAATTGAGAATAGTTTTCAATTGAAGATAGTTTGTCTCCATCCCAAGTCCAGCGTTCGCGAAGTTCCTTGTCTTGGTATTCAGAATCGTATTCATCCCATGTCTGGCCATTGTCATTGGATATATAATCGTGGCACTCATATTCGTAATAAATCTCACTGATTTTCTTATTAGAAATTGTTGGTGTTGGTGCTGGTGTAGGCTTCTCTTTACCGCAAGATGACAATATCGCCAAACAGACCAATAATGCTGGAAATAACAATTTTTTCATGACAAAAGCGTTTCAATGTTATAATTCTCAACGCAAAATTACAAATTTTCGTATAATTTTTATATTTTTGCAAAAACATTTCGAGAAGCATGAATTATTTTGATAAGGTTAAAAATAAGATTTTAGCAGGCGAGGGGCTTGAAAAATGGCTCGAGGAGTGCCGCAGAAATGGCAAGAAAATCGTTTTCACCAACGGCTGTTTCGACATTTTGCACCGCGGTCATGTGGAGTATCTGTCGAAGGCGGCGGCTTTCGGCGATGTGATGGTCGTGGGCTTGAACACCGACGCCTCCGTGAAGCGTCTGAAAGGCCCGTCACGTCCGGTGAATGATGAGTATGCACGCGCTTTTGTGCTGGCAGGGCTGGAGTTTGTGAGCGCCGTAGTGCTTTTCGATGAAGACACTCCTTATGATTTAATAAAGAAAGTGCAGCCCGATTTTTTGGTTAAAGGCAGCGACTACAAGCCTGAAAACATCGTTGGCTACGACATTGTGACCGCTAAAGGCGGAAAAGTTGTCACTGTCGATTTGGTTGAGGGGTTTTCGACGACAAAGACCATTGAAAAGATGTCTGCGGTCCAGCATTAATGGCCTTAGGGGCTTTAATGGCATTAATGCCTTTAAGGTGGGACCGCCATAGCTCTAGTCAATTTCCAGCACTAACCCCTTCAGATAAGCTCCTTCTGGATGATATATATTGATAGGATGATCTTCTGGTTGCGAAAGTTGATATAGAATCTTCGCTTTTCTTCCCGTTTCTATGGCTGCAGCCATCACGATGCTCTGGAACTGCGCCTTGTCGACGGCTTGCGAGCAGCTGAAAGTGAACAGCAGGCCACCTTTTGCAATCTTCTTTATAGCCTCTTTGTTGATGAATTTGTAACCCTGCAAGCCACGGTGCAGCGACTTATGGTTTTTCGCGAACGCCGGCGGGTCGAGGATTATCATATCATGTTGGTTTTCAGGCATGTTTTGAAGATAAAGTTTGGCATCTTCAACCAAACTTGGGTTGTTTTCCTTTGAGAAGCCGTTCAACTCGATGTTGTTTTCGCAAATCGTTATCGCTTTCTTTGAACAATCTACCGAGACCACTTGTTTTGCGCCGCCTTGCAAGGCTGTGACGGAGAATCCTCCGGTGTAGCAGAAGGTGTTCAACACGGTGCGGTCTTTGGCGAGTTGGCGCACCAAGTCACGGTTGAAACGCTGGTCGAGGAAGAAGCCTGTTTTCTGTCCTTCTTCCCAGTCAATCAGGAACTTGGAGTCGTTTTCGAGCACGAAGTCTTCGCATTTTCCGTCGAGGAGATAGCCGTCGTCGACGGCGTCTTTGCCCATGCGTTGCATCGCTTCGGAGCTCTTGTTGTAGATGGCTTCGATTTTGAGCTCTGGTATGGCTTCGATGGCCTTTGCTATCGCATTGACATTCAACGCCATGCCTTCCGTTTGTGCTTGTATGACGGCGGTCTTCCCATAAACATCCACTATCAGTCCCGGGAGGTTGTCGCCTTCGGAGTGGACCAATCTGAAGCAGTTGGTATGTGGGTTGCCGATAAAACCGAGGGCTTTACGGGTCTCGAAGGCAGCGTTGAGGCGTTCCTGCCAAAACATGGCGCCTATTTTGGTGTTCTCGAATGAGAGCAGCTTCACGGCGATGTTGCCGGCCTCACAGAAGCCAGTGCCGAGGATTTCATCATGAGAGTTTGTAACTGTCACAATATCACCGGCTTGCAGTCCGGGAGCTGCTTTGGCGATGGCACCCGAGAAAATCCACGGATGGAAACGTTTTACGGCGTCGTCTTTGCCTTCACGAAGCTTGATAACAGGATATAATGGATTCATTTTCAATTAGTTTTCAATTACCCAAGGCTCGTCCATGTCGATGTCCCAGTTGGCGCGCACCTCGAGTGTGCCTTTGTAGAACACTATCTTCTCGGGCTGCAGTTTCTTGTTGAAGTTACCGGGACTCCATTCGCCGTTGGCGTCGAGGTCGAGGGTGGCTTTGAGTTTGTATTTTCCAGGATCGAGATATAGGAAAACAATCTCTTCTGTATGCTTAATTATTTGTTTTTCAACGACTTTGCCTTGTTCTGTCGTCAGTTCAATAATAACTTGAGGCACGTTGTCGGGGACGGTTGCGGTGAAAAAGATGTTTCCGAACGCCGACTCTTCCTGCACCGAGAAACTCAGTTTGTTGATGTCGTGGGTATATCCTCTGAAGCCATAGAAAATGGAGTCGGGGAGGATGAGCTGATATTTCGTTTCAGGCTCAAATGTCTTGTCGAGCTGGTAACGGAAACCGTATTCGTCGGCTTGTGAGAAATGCACGTCATTGATTATGGTGTCTTGATCTACGATAAACAAGATGGTGTCGTGCATGTCGACGCGTGTCACCGGCTCATTGAAGATGAGTGTCAGAGGCTGTTCGGGCTTGAGTTTGTTTGCTTTCAGGTTGTTTTTAACGGCCAGTCTTTTGATGGTTTTTTCTTCTTGTACGCGTCGTCTTCTTGATACTGACTGGCGTGGTTTTAGGTTGTAATGTGTTGTGTCACTGATGTTTGCGCCGTCGTTGATGCTAATCCAGAGGCTGTCTTTGGAAGGAGTGCAATACCAAAGTAAGGTGTCTTTTCGTGGAGAATACACGGGCATGATGTTGAACGTGTCGGGCAGTTCCTCCAGGGCGTTGACAGCAACATTGGGGGCTGGGTAACGAAACACGAAGCGTAGCAGACCCTCCTCGACGAGCTCTTTCTTGAAAATCTTCTGAACAGAGTCTTCCTGAACGAAAGAAAACAGCTCAAATACCGGATATTCGGGCTTTGCCGGTTCAATGACACTGTCTTTTTTTACATTTAAATCAATGATAAGAGAATCACCGACAATTGAGTCATTGACGATGGAATCATTGACGATAGAATCATTGGCAAAAGTGTTTTTAATCGCTTTATAATCAATAAAATACGGTTTGACTAAATCGGTGTTAAAAGCGATTTCCTCGTTAGGAAGGTCGTAAATGAAGTTGGAATTATTGTCTTTGAATGCAAAAAGCAGATATTCTTTGTCGGCGAGTCCTGAAAACTCGAAGCTGCCGTCTTTGTTGGTCATGGTGACATAATTCGGCTTGATGCGATAAGGCATGGAATCGAGCGTAAGTGTGTCATTATCATTGGAATACAGACCCACGACGAAGCCATCCATTGGAGTCAGCGTTGATGCCGATGTCACCTTTCCTTTCAATGAGAGCGAGTCGATTCTGTCGCCTGTTGAGAAATTGTAGTTATAGCCTGTAAACAAATTCCCTTCGTGCAAATCTTTGATGGCGTCGCCGAAGCTGATGGAGTATGTGGTGTTTTCCTTTAAAGGCTCTTCGAACTTGATAATCAATGTCTTACCACTTGTCCTGAACGTCGGTTTTTTGTTCATCGGAGGCGAAATAAGCACATTGTTCGACGGGTTGTTGAGCGTGACAAACTCATCAAAGGTGAGGTGGATAGTCTTGCCAGTGAAGCCTGTTGAGTTGTTTTCTGGCGTTGCATTCAGCACGACTGGCGGCTTTTCGTCTTTCGGACCACCGGTTGGCGTCACGATATTGGCACAACGGCATAGCACCAACAGCGTTACTATTATCGCAATATTTCTGACAATATTTTTCATGATGCAAAAATAATAAAAATTCATAATCAATCATATCTGAAAAATTAGTATCTTTGACACCTATTAAAAAATTATTAAAAGTTAAAAAATCATGAAAAACATCCTATTGTCATTATTATTGTTTTGTTCTTTATGCTTGACAGCTCAAACGACGCAAGTATCTGGTAATCAGTCGGGTACGTGGGAGGGAGAGATACATCTCGTTGATGATGTCGTTGTCCCCAGCGGCCAGACTTTGACCATCAACGCCGGCACGAATGTCATTTCTGACGGATATTTTGGTATAACAGTGCGAGGAAATTTGTATGCGTTAGGTGCGGAAGATGCCGAAATCACATTCACTGTGGCTGATACCACCGGTTATTCAAACTATGAAGATCCTGAAGCCGGTGCATGGAAGGGCTTTTTCATTGCAAAGCCTGGAGAGGTTAAGTTTAGCTATTGCGATTTCTCTTATGGAAAGACAGAGCTGAATGGCGACGGCGGTATGCTGTGGATTTCTATGGCAAATGATATGGAAATCAGCAATTGCCGTTTTCATCATAACGTAACACGAAAAAGAGGCGGTGCCATTTATGCTGAAAATTCGACCCTGAACATCCGCGACTGCGAGGTTTATAACAACATTGGCACGGGATTTGAAGGAAGTTACTGCTGGGGTGTCGGTTTTCAGTTCCTAAAATGCGATATCAACATGAATAACATGTCGTTTCACGACAACTACAGTGATGTGGCTTACGGTGGCGGCATGAATGTCGACAGTTGCAATATGGATCTTTACAATGCGGTGTTTTATAATAACATGGCAGTAGATGCTGGCGGTTTGGGCATCCAACGTTGTAAAGAGTATTCTGTAAGAGTGTCAAATATGCTGGCTTACAACAATTATGTGGTGCATTACGGCGGCGGTCTGGCTGTGGCCACGTCAGATCCGCAACTTAACAACCTCACTATCGTCAATAATTATTGTGGTGGTGGCGGTGGCGCCGGTATGCAGACCGCTTTTGCGGCGAATCCTACGCTTAACAACTGTATTTTCTGGGGGAACCACGCTGTTTATACCTTAAACGAGATAGATACTGTAGAGTATTATTACGGCTCACAAATATGGCTTTGGGGTTCCGATTGCGAGCCTGTATTTAATAATGGCGACATACAATACGGATTGGATTCCATCTATGGCCATGAATATATGAAACCCGACCAATACAATGACATGATTAATGCCGAACCTTTGTTTGTTGATGCAGAAAACCGTGATTATCAATTACTTGAAAACAGTCCGTGCGTGAATACAGGTGTGGCTGATGTGAGTGGACTTTACATACCGTATGTCGATTTGGCAGGCAATCCGAGGATTTGCGGAGGCAGAATCGATATGGGATGCTATGAATTCGGATATGAAGGCTTAGATGATGTCGCCGAAAGTGAAAAAACAATCTCTGTATATCCTAATCCATTGAATGACAACGCTTTCTGTATTGTAAATTTGGGTAAAAAATGTGATGTGGTGCTGAGGCTCATCTCGCTTGACGGGAAGGAAATCTGTCGTGAAGCTTGCGGGACGTTTGATGCCGGACAACACCGTATCCCGCTTGACGGCATGATGAAAAATCTTGAAAAAGCAAATAAAGTTTATTTGTTAAATATTGATAATCAATATGTTAAAGTAATATACTAACAAAATATGAATCAGTTTTTTAAAAATAAGAATGTCATTTGGATTGCACTTTGCATCGTTGTTTTCGCGTTAATTACGCTTGTTTATTTTTCACCTGTGATGCAGGGCAAGCGCTTGAAGCAGCACGACATCGAGATGTACAAGGGCATGTCGCAGGAAATCGTTGATTATAAAGCGCAAACGGGTGAGCAGAGCCTTTGGACGAACTCCATGTTTGGCGGAATGCCGGCTTGGAACATTGGCGTGCCGCAAAACAGCAACATGATGACGTATGTCGGACGAGTGTTGTCGGTGGGTTTCCCGCATCCTATCGGGGCTGTCTTTATCAGCATGCTGGGCTTTTTCATACTGCTTTTGGTGCTCGACTGCAAGATATGGATTAGTTTCATTGGCGCGTTGGCATACGGATTCACCTCATATCTCTTCATAGTGATTGGCGCAGGACATAACTCCAAAGCCGTCGCCATGGCATATATGGCCCCAGTAATAGCGGGTATCTTGTTGACATACAAGGGAAAATACCTTTGGGGTACAGTGCTTACCGCCATCGCCCTCGCATTGGAAATAAGGGCGGGACATCTTCAGATAACGTATTATCTGCTTCTCATCGTGATATGTATCGTAATCGGTGAGTTCGTCGAGGCAGTGAGGGAAAAGAAATACATGCATTTCCTCAAAGCAAGTGGAATCCTTGCAGCTGTCGCAATAATCGCCATCTTGACTTGTACCACAACGCTTTACGCGAATTATGAGTTCGGAAAAGAGACGATGCGCGGCAAACCTGTGTTGTCGAAAGGCGTTGACAATCAGACAAAAGGACTCGACAAAGATTATATCACGCAGTGGAGCTATGGGATAGGCGAGACCTGGAGCCTTATGATTCCGAATGTTAAAGGCGGCGCGTCGGCATATATCGGCAACGACAACCCTGCCTTGGAAAAATGCGATCCGCGTTTCCGCTCGACTATAGCTCAGCAGAACTCATACTGGGGCGACCAGCCTATCACCAGCGGACCGGTTTATGTGGGCGCAATAGTATGTTTCCTCTTTGTGTTGGGACTTTTCGTAGTGAAAGGCAAATACAAATGGGTACTCCTTGCTGCCACGCTGCTGTCGGTGTTACTCAGCTGGGGCAAGAACTTTATGGGATTCACCGATTTCTTCATCGATTATTTCCCAGGTTACAACAAATTCCGCGCCGTCTCGATGACACTGGTGATTGCTGAGGTCTGCATGCCGTTGCTGGCATTCCTCGCCTTGGCGGAAATCTTCAAAAACCCCGATGTGATTAAGCAAAACAAGCAATATCTGTATATCTCACTCGGAATAACGGGCGGTCTTTGCCTCTTGTTTTATGCGCTGCCGCAGACGTTTTTCAATTTCTTGAGTGTCGACGAAGCCATGCAGTTCAAGCAGTTGCAGGCTGGGCAGGACGGCGCGATTTATACAACTTTTGCCAACGAACTTGAAAAGGTGCGCGTGGCTATTTTCCGTGCCGACGCTATTCGCAGTTTCTTGTATATCTACATTGCAGGAATAGTTATCTTGTTGACTGTCAGCGGTAAAATGAATAAGAAATATATGTTCCCAATTCTGGCCCTGCTGGTTTTGGTGGATATGTATACCATCGACAGACGTTATCTTAACAACAACAATTTCATCGACAAACGCAAAGCCGACAAACCTTTCGTGATGAGCGAGGCCGACAAACAGATTCTGCAGGACAAAGACCTTGATTATCGTGTGATTAACCTCACGGTGAGCACTTTCAACGATGCGAGCACATCATATTTCCACAAGTCGGTGGGCGGCTATCATGGCGCGAAACTCCGCCGCTATCAGGATATCATCGACCGTTATCTGAGCAAACGTGATACGAACTATTTCAAGGTTCTTAACATGTTGAATACCAGGTATATAATCTATCCTAAAGATAATCAAAAGATGGCTTCAAAGAACTATGAGGCTTTCGGAAACGCTTGGGTTGCCTCGGATATCAAGTGGGTTAGCACGCCTAATGAAGAGATTGACGCCATTGCTGACACCGACGTGCATAACGTGGCGATAGTCAACGAGGAGTTTAGAAATGTTGTAGGTGATTTCCATGCCGCACCATCTGAAGGAACCATCCAACTCGTTGATTATAAGCCAAATCAGTTGAAATATAGCTTCGATTCATCGAAAGATGAACTGGTTGTCTTCTCTGAAATATGGACAAGCAAAGGGTGGACGATGTGGATCGATGGTGTTGAGAATCCGTTGTTCCGTGCCGATTACATACTGCGTTCGGCAATAATACCTGCTGGTCAACATGAGATTGTAATGCGTTATGAACCAAGGATTTGGCGCGTAGGCAACACCATCCAGCTGATTACTTCATTACTGATTTTGATAGGTTTCGCAGGGGCTTGCTATTACACATTCAAAAAGCGTGAAGTGACGTTATGAGACGTGTTCTGATAATCACATATTACTGGCCGCCGTCGGGAGGTTCGGGCGTTCAGCGTTGGCTGAAGATGTCGAAATATCTGCCCGAAAACGGCTGGCAGCCGGTGATTTACACTGCCAAAGACGCAGAATATCCTGTCGAAGACCCGTCGTTGGAACAGGATGTGGCACCGGAGGCAGAGGTTATCAGACGACCTATAGTGGAACCTTACAACTTCTATAAGAAGTTCCTCGGCATGAAGAAAGGGGAGAAGGTGAAAGCAGGTTTTATCAACGAAGGCGCGAAAAAAAGCGGCTGGAAAGAGAACCTGAGTGTCTGGCTGCGAGGCAACCTGTTCATCCCTGATGCACGTTGCTGGTGGGTGAAACCTTCAGTGCGCTTTTTGAAAAGATATCTGAAGGAACATCCTGTCGATGCTATGATTTCGACAGGTCCACCACACTCTATGCATCTGATTGCCAAGGCTTTACATAAAAAATTCAACATCCCGTGGGTCGCCGATTTCCGTGACCCATGGACAGATATCGACTTTTACAAAGACCTGAAACTTACACGATGCGCCGACAAGAAACATCATCGCCTTGAGTATCAAGTACTTACAGAAGCAACGAAGGTCGTGACGGTAGGCTGGGATTGCGCAAAAGGTCTTGAGTCGCATGGTGCGAAGGATGTCGAAGTGATTACTAACGGATATGATGATTTTGGAAAGATATGTTTAAATACGGATGAGAATCCGTCTCTGCGCGACCATAAATCATTGCCGTTCACAATGTCACACATCGGAATCATTAGCGAAAACCGTAATCCTGAAATGTTCTGGCAGGCGATTTCTGAATTGGTTGATAAAAATTTAAAAATCAGGCTAATCGGGCAGGTCGACAATTCCGTCGTAGAGTCAATAAAACACAACGATATCGAAAAATACGTGGAGATAATTCCGTATATTCCTCATAATCAAGTGATTGAGGAGCAGGCAAATTCGGATGTGCTGCTTTTATTTGTAAACAACACACCAAACGCCAAAGGCATTTTGACAGGAAAAATCTTCGAATATATGGCTTCAGGTCGACCGATTTTGTGCATCGGACCTGAAGACGGCGACTCAGCACGCATTTTGAACGAGACACAAACAGGCATAACCGTTGATTTCAACGATAAGGAAAAGATGAAATCAATAATCTTGGAATTTTTGGCTAAATACCAAGAAAATCAACTGATTACGAAACGAAATGAAACGGTCGGGAAATACTCCAGACGCAATCTGACAAAAGAATTTGTGAAAATTTTGAACGGGATAATATGAAAGTGTTCGTGATATCAAAAGGGATGCCTACGGAAAAATATCCGCTCAATGGCATTTTCGAGTTCGACCAGGCGAAGGCTCTCGCAAAGGCCGGCAATGATGTTACAATGCTCGTAATCGATTTTCGTTCAAGGAGTTACAAAAGAAAATACGGCTTTTTTGAGTATGAAAAAGATGGCGTGAAAGTTTTTGAACTGTCATTGCCTCTTGGCATTTATCGTCGCGCACTGCCATTATTGCAGCATTTTTTGGTGAAAATTTATAAAAAAGCTGTGAAATCCGTTGGAAAACCTGACGTTATCCATGCTCATTTCTATTCAATTGCTGCGATTGCCTCTGTGCTGACAAAAAAGTTCGATGTGCCGTTTGTTGTTACTGAACATAGCAGCAAGCTTAACAGAAACATCAAGGAAATCAGCAAGTTAGACGTGAAACTGGCTAAAAAAGCATATAAAAATGCCGATAAAGTCATTACAGTTTCCAATGCGCTTGCTAAAAACCTTAAAGAAAACTTTGGTGTTGACACAATAGTGATTCACAATATCGTGGATGTGGCTCATTTTCAATATGTTAAGCGCACACCAAAAGATGTTTTCACCTTTGTCTCGGTCGGAAATATCATAAAAATTAAAGGTTTCGATTTTTTGATTGAGGCATTTGCCGATGCTTTTAATGACGACAAATCTGTTTCTTTGAAGATTGTAGGTGCCGGCCCTGAGATGGGAAACTTGAAAACCCTTGTAAACCAACGTGATATGAACGATAGGATCTTTCTTTTGGGTGAAGTCGGTCGTGACAAACTGGAAGAAATATATCAAGAAGGTGACGCTTTTGTACTTGCATCAAGGAGCGAGACGTTTGGAGTCGTGTTTATTGAGGCGATGGCGACGGGATTGCCAGTGATTGCCACCGATTGCGGCGGTCCGAGTGACTTCGTGAACGAGAAAAACGGCTACCTCATTCCTGTTGATGACAAGAAATCTCTTGTTGATGCATTAGTTAAGATGCGTAACAATGCATACAGCTTTAACACATTGGAAGTCAGCGAATTAACAGTGAAACAATTCTCGCCTGAGAATATTGGAAATACGTTGACGAACCTTTTCAGAGGGATTATTCGTTGAAATAGATGAATTTTGAGTGAATCCAGCGGTCTTCCTCCTTCGGAAGCTTCATGTAATCTTTGTAATAACTCTTTAAAACAGCATCGTAATCGCTTGGTGCTGAGAACTTTATACCTTCAAACTCAATCTCGGAAAGAGGGAAAATCTTATCTTTTGCGATGAACGAATTATAGGGGTTATGTTCAAGGCGGAACCCCAGATTTTCAGACTTCCTGAGTTTTAAAATTCCCCATATCATGTTGATACACAGCCTGATAACAGGGAAAGTGATGCCTGCGATGATGTTTTTGAGGTTGACATATTGCGGCACATTGAAGAACTGGTCAGTCTTTTTTGCCCATTTGGAAAGGCGTTTTACAGTCTTTCTTGACACTTTTGGATATTCGATAACCTCGAAAATATCAATGAAAATACCTTTTTTATATGGTGACGTGAAGTCTTCGTGACGTTCGATGAACAGAGAGTTCAGATCTCTAACTTTGCAGATTGTGCGTCGGTAAGAAGGGTCGGTCTGTTTGTTTTGCAGGAAAAGCCAATCAGGAAGCTCTTTGGGGGCAATTCCCATAAACAATTGATAATCAGGGCTTAACATGGAAATGTCGAGGTCGTCGTCCCATGGGATGAAGCCGCCATGGCGTACTGCGCCGAGCAAGGTGCCGAAGTCAATCCAGTATTTGATGCCGTGTTTGCGGCAAATCTTATCGACTTCCTGCAAAATCGCGACTTCGCGCATCTGCGCTTTCCTCAGGACTGTGCCTTCGCCGTTAAACTTTGAGAAATCGTCCATTATTTTCTTGCAATTACCCTGATAAACGTTTCATTTTGGCCGTTGAAAGGTGCAAAATCCTTGTCCTCGGCTGCGAAATCCAGTGAGAATCCTAATTTTTTCAGATCTTCGCAGAGATTGTTGAAATTTAGAAAACGGCGGTAGTGATTGTCATAGATGTACGCATCTGGTTCATTTTCAACGGCTTCGCCCATCTTATAAATCTCGTTTTTCTGTCCGCGTACCTCAATGCATAGCAACCCGTCTTTTTTCAAGTTGCGGTAAGCCCATTCCAAGGTGCGAGTTTCTTCCTTCTTTGAGACAGAATGTAATGTGAATCTTGAATACACCACATCATAAGGCTCGTCGTCGACCAAATCGGTGAAGTCGTCGCATCTAAAATCAAGATTATCAATATATTGGTATTGATTTATCAGAAATACTATTTCGTTGTAGCACTGATCGATGGCGTCGACGGAATGGCCCTGTTTGGCGAAAAAAATGGAGTCTCTGCCATTACCGCAACCCAACTCGACAATCTCCGACTGCTTGTCTTTAAGCAAATCAGCGACATAGTGGGCAAACAGCGACGGCATGAGCTCGGCGTTCTGTTTCAGATAATATTGTTCCCAATAATTGAAGTCCATATTTTAAACTTATAATGCGTTGGCACCGCTCACAATATCAATGAGTTCGTTCGTGATAGAGTTTTGGCGGGCTTTGTTATATGATAGATTCAGGTCTTTCAGCAGCTCGCTGGCGTTGTCGGTGGCTTGCGTCATTGCGACCATGCGCGCACCGTGTTCCGATGTGAAGCTGTCAAGCAGAATTTTATAAATTTGTAGCTTTAACGAATTGGGTATCAACGAGTTGAGAATCTCCTCCTTTGAAGGCTGAAAGATGTATTCAATCTCTCCGGCGGTATTTTTCTTTTCCTCAGTCTGTTCTTCGCCTACTATCGGCAGGAACTGTTCTTTTGTCAGAATCTGAGTGCCTGCGTTCTTAAACTGATTGTAAATGAACACTATACGATCGTATTTCTCATCAGCGAAGTCTTTCATCAGCCTTTCGGCAAACGAAAGGGAGTTCTCGTAAGAGAGATTGTCGAGCAGGTCGTTTTCGTTGCCTGCCAGCTTGTATTTCTTGAATGTCAGTGTCTCTTCGATCTTTTTGCTGATGCATAAGATGTCGACGTTGCCTTTTTCGTATTGAATTTTGAAATCTTCGTCCAAGGCTCTCAAAGTCTCACGTAACACGTTGACGTTGAACACTCCGCACAGTCCTTTGTTTGATGCGACGGGGATGAGGAGGATTTTTTCGTCTTCTGGATTTTCTTTGTGAATCTTGGAATACACGCCTTCTGATGAGGTTTGGAGCGACGATGAAAGGTGTTGCATTATCTCTTGAAGTTTGGAAGCGTACGGGCGCAGTGCCACAATGGTCGATTGCGACTTGCGGAGCTTCGATGCCGACACCATCTTCATGGCGGCGGTGATCTGCATCGTCGAGTTTATCGAGTTGATATGTGTTCTTACTTCCTTGAGATTTGCCATGATTTATCAGTCTTTCTTGGTCATCGCGATTATTATGTCTTCAGCTGTCTTGTTCAAGATAGCCTTTTCTTCGTCGTCGTAGTTACCTGAGCGCAGAGCCTCCATTGTTGCTTTTTCGGTGCTGTTGAGTCTGTCGAGGAGGCGTTTTTGGAATTCTGCCACCTGGTTTGGCTGTATTTTTCTCAGAAGGTTGTTGACGCCGCAGTGTATGATTGCCACTTCTTCTTCGACGCGCAATGGTGACGACTGAGGCTGTATCAGTATCTGCACGTTACGGCGGCCTTTGTCGAGCACTGCCTGTGTGGCGGGGTCGAGGTCGGAGCCGAACTTCGAGAACGCCTCGAGTTCGCGGAACTGTGCCTGGTCGAGTTTCAAGGTTCCGGCGACCTTCTTCATAGACTTGATCTGAGCCTTGCCGCCGACGCGAGACACGGAGATACCGACGTTGATAGCCGGACGGATACCTGAGTTGAACAGGTTTGTCTCAAGGAATATCTGACCGTCGGTGATGGAGATGACGTTGGTCGGGATGTAAGCCGACACGTCGCCAGCCTGTGTCTCGATGATAGGCAACGCTGTCAATGATCCGCCGCCCTTTACCTTGCCTTTGAGGCACTCAGGGAGGTCGTTCATCCTAGCGGCGATTTCGTCGTTGTTGATGATTTTCGCAGCTCTCTCGAGGAGTCTTGAATGCAGATAGAACACATCACCAGGATATGCTTCACGTCCTGGTGGGCGGCGGAGAAGCAACGAGACTTCGCGGTATGCCACAGCTTGTTTCGAGAGGTCGTCGTATATGATGAGAGCAGCACGGCCCGTGTCACGGAAGTACTCGCCTATGGCAGCGCCCGCAAACGGTGCGTAATACTGCATCGCAGCAGAGTTCGAGGCGGTGGCGGCCACCACTACGGTATATGCCATAGCTCCGTGATCTTCAAGGGTTTGCACTATGTTGGCGACGGTTGAGCCTTTCTGTCCTATCGCCACGTAGATACAATAGACAGGCTCTCCTTTGTCGTAAAACTCTTTCTGGTTTATGATGGTATCGATAGCTATTGCTGTCTTTCCCGTCTGACGGTCGCCGATGATGAGCTCACGTTGTCCGCGTCCGATAGGAATCATGGCGTCGATAGCCTTGATGCCGGTCTGCAATGGCTCGTCGACGGGCTTGCGGTAAATGACGCCCGGGGCCTTGCGTTCGATAGGCATATCCACGGTCTCGCCTTTGATCTCACCCTTGCCGTCGATAGGCTGTCCCAAGGTGTTGATGACACGTCCGAGCAGTCCTTCTCCTACTTTTATAGAGGCGATGCGACGCGTGCACACCACAGTGTCGCCTTCGTTGATATCGCTTGCCTCGTCAAGAAGCACCACGCCGACATTGTCTTCCTCAAGATTCTGTGCAATACCCATGGCACCGTTCTTCTCGAACTCCACAAGCTCACCGGCTTCCACATCACGCATGCCGTAAACACGCGCCACACCGTCACCGATGTTGAGCACAGTGCCTTTCACGTCGAGCGTAGCCCTGTTTTCAAAGTTCGTCAACTCATCAAGCAATATTGCTGATACCTCAGCGGGTTTTATTGTTGCCATAATAATATGTTTTAATATCCTTTAACGTATAGATTATCAGTAAACAAAGCCTCCAGATCCCTCAACTTGGTGTATATGCTCGCATCATATTGATAATCGAGATGGTTGATGATGAATCCTCCGATGATACTCTTGTCTATCTTATTGATAACCTTGATGTTACCATTAACTTTATGTTTGATGAAACGGAGCAGATTCTGCTGTGTCTGCTTGTCGATTTTCACTACCGTCGTTATCGTCACAATGGCGATGTTTTTGTATCTGTTGTACATATCGCGGTAGATGACGATGATATCGGGAAGTATCTCGGCATGGTTTTTCTCGAGTATCAAGTCGATGAATGTCAATGTCTTGTCGGAAATGATTCCCTGAAAAACCCTCTTTATGATATTTTCCTTTCTCGATTTCGTGACGAACGGCTGTGATAGTATGATACGCAGCTCGCGATGCTCGTTGAGCGTCTCGGTCAGCAGCTCGAGGTCGGCAAGCCCCTGATCCACCATGTCGTTTTCGATGGTGTAATCGAGAAATGCCTTGGCATAGCGTCGTATCAATAAAACGTTTTTCATGCTATCTTACTTTTTCATCACCCATTTTTTCTTCAGTCTCTTTGATGATCTTGTCGATATATTCCATCTGAGCCTCGTCTTTCGAGAGCTCTTTTTCGAGAATCTTTTCTGCAACTTTTATCGAGATGTTGGCGATTTGGTTTTTGATGTCGGTCATCGCAGCCTTATATTCGTTCCCGATGGATTCCTTTGCCGACTCCATTATTCTGTTAGCCTCTTGTTTGGCTTTTTCCTTTGCCTCTTCGATGATTTGGTCGCTTGATATCTTGGCTTCATTGAGCATCTCTTCCCGTTCTTCTTTGGCTTTTTTGAGAAGTTCCTCGTTTTTGGCCTGAAGATTCTTCATCTCCTCATGGGTGCGCTCGGCCTGTTCGAGTGCCTCTGTGATCTTCTGCTCACGGTTTTTCAATGCCTTTCCAATAACCGGGAAGGCGAACTTTGCGATGAAGAAGAACACTATGGCAAACGCCAGCGTCATCCAAAAGATATACCCAAAATCAGGACTTATTAATTCCATAATTATCTGTTATTCCTATTTTATTCAACTGATTCTTTCGTTATTTCGACCGACCGGAGGGAGTGGAGACCCGAGGTGAAAGCACTCACTTCGCTCGGGTCTTCACTTCGTTTCGGTCGAAATGACAGGATAGGTTGCAACCAACCGTTACAACCCGAACCCTTTGTTTCTCAACCAACAGCGACGAGCAAGCAGACGACCACTGCGAAAAGTGAGACACCTTCCACGAAAGCGGCTGCCAAAATCATGCTTGTCTGAATGTTACCAGCTGCTTCAGGCTGACGAGCCATTGACTCCAATGCGCTGCTGCCGATTTTGCTGATACCCATTGCTGCACCGATAGTTGCGATACTTGCTGCGAGAGCTGCGCCCAACTTGGCCAATGGTGCCAAATCTGTTGCTGCTCTTGCCACTTCTTGTAACATGACTAATAATGACATAACTTTAAATATTAAAGGTTTAATTACTATCTTTTATCAATATCTTCTCTTTTAACTCTTAACTCTTATGATGTTCCTTACTCGCCATTCCGAAATACAAGGCCGACAACAAGGTGAACACATACGCCTGAATGTACGCCACCAGCAGCTCGATGCAGTCGACGAAGATGGCGAGAATCAGCGAGAATACTGACATTCCGACGCCTCCAGCCACGCTGATCTGAGCCACGATGAAGATGCTGCTGATGAAGCCCAGCACCACGATATGTCCAGCCGTGATGTTGGCAAACAGACGTATCGCGAGCACGAAAGGCTTGGTGAAACAGCCCACGGTTTCGATGATTGGCATGAGAGGCAGTGGAAACTTCAAAAACCACGGCACTCCCGGCGTGTTGAAGATGTCCTTGTAATATTCCTTGTTTCCCAAAAGGTTCGTGATGAAAAAGGTGAAAAGCGCCAAAACCGCCGTCACCGCAATGTTTCCCGTGATATTAGCTCCGAATGGGAAAATCGGAATCAACCCCAACAGGTTGTTGATGAAGATGAAGAAAAACACCGTGATGAGGTAGGGCAGGTATTTGTCGACGCTCTTCTCGTTGTTGATGGCTTTGCGTGCGATGTCGTCGCGCACATACACTATGAGCATCTCAAACAGCGACTGCAGCCCTTTCGGAGCTTTCTCTCCACGTTTCTGATAGGCTTTGGTGACAAGATAAAACAGTATGATGATGAGCGCGCATGATATGAACAACGCCAGCACATTCTTCGTGATAGAGATGTCAAACGGACGTTTCTGTGTACCATCAGCGTTGACAATCACTATCTTACCTTTGTAGTCGCCTTCGTGAGGAATCGTGAAAACCAGTTCTTCAGAATTAGTCTTGTTTACCGTTTTATAAAACTCATTTTCACGGAAATTCCTTGATGAAAAAGTGTAACATTTGCCCTCGTTGAAGACAATGCATGGAAGATATATGCTCACCTCATGACCTTTCCAAGTGAAAATATGCCACTCGTACGAGTCGAGAATGTGTTCGATGATGACCTCGCCTGCGTTAAACTTCTCTTTCTGCTCGTTTTCAGCCTTAGCAAAATTCGGTAAAGTGAAAATCAAACATATTAAGAATGAAAGACTTACGATATATTTCCAATTTCTCATCAAAATAATTCTTCCAAAAATTCAAATTGCAATTATACGAAATAATTTTGATATGAAGAATGTTTTTTTGGAGAAAAAAAGTTGCTTTTCATCCTTTCGGTTTTGGCAAGGAAATATATTACTTTAAAATGATGTCGTCGAATTTGATAATGGTGTTTAGTCCCTTATTCTGGAAATAATTTTTCACATCTATTTCCGAAAGCTCAGTCGCTGCCAGGAAAAAATCTCCGCCCCATGCGCCGAGCGATTTTATAACACCTTGGAAATCAGGATAATACGTTTTTAATGATGGCTGCTCCAAAACTCGGCTCATGATGGCTTCGTGGCGAGTCAGGAGATTGCAGAAATCGTTGAAAGAAGTGGTGCCAACCAGTTTGTCGGAAATCTCAGAAATCTCTGAAACTTCAGATGAGAAATCCATTGTTTTTGCTCTTTCCTTAAACGATTTCACTTCTTTGCCAGAGCTCTGCTTATGTCCTTGATAGACGAAATAAAGCTTATCAGCAAATGCTGGCTTGAAATCGGCTTTTTCGACGATAGGGGAGCCGTTTTCGAGACGGTAAATTATTGGTTGTGAGGCTGTTGCACAGGCGATATCATAGCCTGAGCCGCCCATCGTCATCTTCAGAAGCTCATAATGGTTGACGTTTGCCCATTGTGCGAGGAGCGATATCAAAGTGGAGCTGCTGCCGAGGCCCCAGTCTTTGTCGAATTCGAGACGTGTGGTGAAGAAGTAATCGTTGCTATCCTGTAAGATGTTGGGATTCAATGACTTGATGGCTCTGAATATCCTGCTGAGGTTGTCGGCCTTGTCCATGTCGTCGGAGGCGTGGACGGTGAAGTCGTGTTTGCTGAAGATAGATGCGAACCAGAAGCCTTTTGGGGTGTAGGCATCCCAATGAATCATGCCGTTGCGGTCGTTGATGGTGGTGACCTCGAGCGACTGCCCCAGATTCAACGGCAACGCCAGCGCACGTGCGCCTTGCAGGACGAGGTATTCGCCTGAAAGAAGAAATTTGCCGTTAGAATGATATTTATTCATGACGGAGGAAGTCTTCAACAGCTGCATACGTCACCGTGACATCTTTAAAATGAATCAGTGCTGCCGCTTTCTGCTCGTCGGTGGCGCCGAGCTGGTTGAGGATGTTGGCGAGGTGCATTTTCATGTGACCTTGCTGTATCCCTTTGGTAGTCAATGACTTGACAGCGGCGTAGTTGTTGGCGAGTCCCATGGTGGCAGCTATCGTCATCAATTCAGGTGCCGACGGATGGCCTAACAGTTCCAATGATTCTTTTGCGAGAGGGTGGAGGCTTGTCAGTCCGCCGATGGTGCCGAGTGCTATCGGAACCTCAAGCCAGAACTTGAACATCCCATCTTTTATCTCGCATGAGCTAAGCGACTCGTAATGTCCGTTGCGTGAGGCGTAGGCGTGACCAGCAGCCTCTGTCGCGCGGAAGTCGTTGCCGGTGGCGATGACCACTGCGTCGATGCCGTTGTATATACCTTTATTATGTGTGGTGGCACGATATTCGTCGATGTGCGCGATGTCGACCGCTTTTTTGAATTTCTCTGCAAAGCCTTGACCGTCAAGGTGTTCGTCGACGCCGTCGAGGTCGTAGACAGGGCATTCGACCCACACTTTGACACGGCAGTTGGGGGTGTAGTTCGACAAAATCGCCATCACTATCTCTACATTTTCGCTGCGACGGAGGAAATAGTCCTGCAGTGTGTGGCCGAACGTCTCGAGGCACGAGTTGATGAAGTTGGCGCCCATCGAGTCGCAGGTGTTGAATGTGACACGCAGCTGATAATAGTTTTCGAGTTTGTCGGTGAAGTCAACTAATTGAATATCAAGGATTCCGCCGCCGCGTTTCTCCATCTTGGCGGTGATGTCCTTGGTGGAGATACGGAGCTCTGTCTCTATCTCAGGCATGAGGCTCTTCAAAACTTCCTTGTCGCCTTTATAGCAGAAATGTAGCTGTCCAACCTTCTGAATGTCAATCACTTCGGCATGGAATCCGCCACGGTCGCCCCAGAACTTGGCTGCTGCCGACGCTGCCGCCACCACGCTGCTCTCCTCGATGACCATCGGCACCATGTAAATCTTGCCGTTGATAACCACATTGGGCGACACGCCGTACGGGATGTGGAAGTTGGAGATGGTGTTCTCGCTGAACTCGTCGAACTGCTTCTGCTTCTCGGAATCCGAATACCAGAAACCTTTCAAAAGGGCAATAAACTCCCCAGGATTCTCAATATACTCTGAAACAGCCTTTAACTTGTCCTCTTTCAGAAGCTTTGAAAACCCTTTTATAATCCGATCGCGCTTTTTGAGTTTATTTTCTTCCATAGAAGTTGCAAAATTACAATTTTTTTTGTATCTTTGCAACGAATATTATTAAAAAATTAAATACTAATACCATGAAAAAAATCTTTACCATTCTTTTTGCTATCACATTGAGCTTCAATGTTTTTGCACAGTGTCCATTAACAACTGCGGTTGATTTCACAGCTACTGACTGCCATGGAACGGAAGTCAATTTGTTCGACATTCTCGACGGCGGACAGTATGTCTTCATCGATTTCTTCTTCACAACATGTGGCCCTTGCCAGCAGGCAACACCAAAGATCGTCGAGTCATATTATGCTTTCGGCTGCAATATGCATGATGTTTATTACATGGAGATTTCAGTCTCTGACGGCAATGCGGCTTGTCAGAACTGGGTGAACAATTATGGTGTGGAATATCCGACCATCGGCACCGACGGTGGTGGTGCTACAATATGCGGTACATACGGAATTCAACAATACCCGACGGTTATTCTCATCGCTCCCGACCGTTCTATCGTGATTCAGGACCTCTGGCCAATCGGCAGCGCACAGACAGTCATCTCGGCTTTGGAAAACCACGGCATCCAGCAGCATGACTGCGAGCCGGCTCCAGTAGGAGAGGTTGAAATCAGTAAAGACACGTTATATGTTTACCAAGGATGTGTACCAGAGCCTGATTATTTTATCATAACAAATAACACATTAGAAAATGTTGAGATTCTTGGCTATTCTTCCGAAGAGTTTGATGTTGATTGTTATTCTGATGCTGTTAATATCGTAGGAATGACAATTGAACCGTCAGAAAGCCTTAATGTTGAAGTGTGGGCATATCCTAACAGAGATTCTATAATTGAAGGAACTCTAAAATTAAATACATCATATGGCGACTTTGAATTGACAGTGATGTGGGAGGTTGTTGGCGCCTCTGTTGATGAATTTGGAGCTAAGATGTTCACCTTGTATCCAAATCCAGCCAAGGATTATCTGATGATTAACGGTGAAAACCTTGGAAATGTCAGTATTTTCAATGCTTATGGTCAGAAGATAGCAGAATATGTCGCCAGCGATGAATTGAATATCGCTACGTCAAATTACGAAAACGGCGTTTATTTTGTTAAAATAGGCGATAAGACACAGCGGTTTGTTGTGACACATTAATGTAGAGACGCCACATTGTGACGTCTTTACAACAAACATTTTAAAATGAAGATTCTAGTATTAAGATCGTCATTCCAATCCGACGATTTTGTAAAGACGGAATATGCCGAATTGATGGATTTTTTAAAGGCAAGATGTGATGCCGAATTCATTGTTCTTGGCAATGAAAATTTAAAGACGTTTCCCGAAATGTCTTTGCAATCAATTGATTATGTGATGATTGCCACTGGCGGTGTTGAAAGCCTTTTCAAAACCATCTGGTCAAAGGGCTTGTTGAAAACGACGACATTGATCGCCGACGGACGAAACAACTCGCTGGCTGCATCGCTGGAAATATTGTCATATCTGTCGGAAAACGAACAAAAGGGGAGAATTATCCATGGAACGAACGACGAAATTGTTAACGGGATTGTCGAAAACGTCGTAGGGACACAAGACCGTGCGTCTTCACTGTTTATCGGCACCCGCATAGGTGTTTTCGGACAGCCTTCCGACTGGCTGATAGCCTCTGGCGTCGACTATAATTATATCAAAGAACGCTATGGAATAGAGACGGTTTTCATTGATTTGCAACGTCTGGTTGACGAGGTGGGCGCATCAGAAAAATCAGACATGTTGGCGGCAGATAAGACGTATGCGGCTATCAAAAAGATTTGTCAGGAAGAACGTCTGGATGCCATGACGATACGTTGCTTCGACATCGTTAAGGCTTGTAACACAACGAGTTGTCTGGCTTTAGCGAAGCTTAACGACGAAGGCATTGTGGCGGGCTGCGAAGGTGACATGCAGACCTTGATGACCATGCTTCTTGCCAAGAAACTGTGCAACGAGCCTGCTTTCATGGCGAATCCCTCTATTTTGACCGAGAAAACCACCATGTTCGCGCATTGCACCGTACCATTGTCGATGTGCTACAGAACGACCATGCGCACTCATTTCGAGTCGGGGATAGGGGTGGCAGTGCAAGGTGACATGCCACTGACAGACTACACCATCATGAAATGGGGTGGGAGGAGACTTGACAAGTTCTTTGTGACTGAGGCTAAAGCCATTGAAAACCAATATAGTGAGCATTTCTGTCGCACGCAGATAATGCTTGATGTCAACTTGAAGCCATATCTGTTGCACCGCACCATCGGGAACCATCACGTCATCATCCGAGGGCGGCATGCTGCGGAGATCAGAAGATTTATGAAAGAGAACGGTATTAAATAGTTTAGAGTTTAAAGTGTAGAGTTTAGAGTAGTTTAGAGTGGAAAGTTGAAAGTATAAAGAGCGCGAAGCGACAAATCAGCCGCTTCGCGCTACTATTTTAACTTTAAACTTTAGAACAACTCTAAACTTTAAATTCTAAACTTTAAACTAGGATTACATCATTCCTGGCATTCCGCCGCCCATTGGAGGCATCTGCGGTGCTGGGTTTTCTTCTTTGTGGTTGGAGATGACGCATTCTGTTGTCAGGAGCATGCCTGCGATTGATGCTGCGTTCTCGAGTGCCACTCTTGAAACCTTAACTGGGTCGATGACACCGGTCTTGAGCATGTTCTCGTAAGTCTCTGTGCGTGCGTTGAAGCCGTAGTCACCTTTGCCCATAGCCACTTTGTTGACGACCACAGAGCCTTCGAGGCCTGCGTTTTCGACAATCTGACGGAGAGGCTCTTCCAGAGCGCGTTTGATGATGCAGATACCTGTTGTCTCATCGTCGTTGTCGCCTTTCATCTTCTCCAAAGCCTTGATGGCACGGATAAATCCGACGCCACCGCCAGGGATGATACCTTCTTCGATAGCTGCACGTGTTGCGTTCAAAGCGTCTTCAACACGGTCTTTCTTCTCTTTCATCTCGACTTCTGATGCTGCGCCGACATGGATGACTGCTACGCCACCAGCGATCTTTGCCAGTCTCTCCTGAAGTTTCTCGCGGTCATAGTCAGATGTCGTTGTGGCGATCTGTGACTTGATCTGAGCTGCGCGGCCCTGGATGTTTTCCTTGTCACCGTGACCGTTGACGATTGTGGTGTTGTCTTTTGTGACAGTGATTTTGTCGCATGAGCCGAGTTCTGCCAATGTGGCATCTTCAAGACGGTAGCCTTTTTCCTCGCTGATGACGGTGCCGCCTGTGAGGATGGCGATGTCTTCAAGCATCTCTTTACGTCTGTCGCCGAATCCAGGAGCTTTCACTGCTACGACCTTCAACGAGCCACGTAAGCGGTTGACAACCAATGTTGCGAGAGCTTCGCTGTCGATGTCTTCAGCGATGATCAGCAATGCGCGGCCAGTCTGTAATGTCTTCTCCAACACTGGGAGGAGGTCTTTCATCACGCTGACTTTCTTGTCATAGATGAGGATGTATGGGTTGTCATAGACAGCTTCCATTTTTTCTGTGTCGGTGACGAAGTAAGGTGAGATATAGCCACGGTCGAACTGCATACCTTCGACGACGTCGACGTATGTCTCGATACCTTTTGAGTCTTCCACTGTGATGACGCCTTCTTTCTTCACTTTGCCCATTGCCTCGGCGATGAGTGAGCCGATTGCTGAGTCGTTGTTAGCTGAGATAGTAGCGACCTGCTGGATCTTCTCGTTGTTGTCGCCGATGATTTCTGACTGTTCTTTCAATGAAGCGACGACTTTAGCGACTGCCTTGTCGATACCGCGTTTGAGGTCCATCGGGTTTGCGCCAGCGATGACGTTTTTGAGGCCTGTTGCCACGATAGCCTGTGCTAACACTGTGGCTGTTGTGGTGCCGTCACCGGCGAGGTCGTTGGTCTTTGAAGCGACTTCCTTCACGAGCTGAGCGCCCATGTTTTCAATCGGGTCGGCGAGTTCGATTTCCTTTGCCACTGTCACGCCGTCCTTTGTGATATGAGGAGCGCCGTAAGATTTCTCGATAATGACGTTGCGGCCTTTAGGTCCGAGGGTCACTTTCACTGCGTTTGCCAATGCGTCGACGCCTTTTTTCAGACCGTCGCGTGCATCAAGATTGAACATTATATCTTTTGCCATGTCTTTGATTTTTAATTATTTACAAATTAGATGATTGCTATAATATCGTTTTCACGCATAATCATGTAGTCTTTTCCGTCGAGGTGGAACTCGGTGCCAGCGTATTTGCCGTAGATGACAGTGTCACCGACTTTCACTGTGACAGGGTTGTCTTTTGTGCCAGGGCCGACAGCAACGACTGTGCCTTGTTGTGGTTTTTCCTTAGCTGTGTCAGGGATGATGATTCCGCTTGCTGTTTTCTGTTCTGCGACAGCCGGCTCAATAACGACGCGGTCTGCCAACGGTTTGATATTCAATTTTGCCATGATATTATATTTTTATTAATTGTTATTTTCTCGTGAAATTTATTTATCAAAAATCATTCCAAGGCGGTTATGACTGCCAAAAAACAAAAAAAATGTCAGAACGGGTGACATTCTGACATTCTTTTGTCTTGCTTATCTGATTATTCAGCAGCTTCTGTTTCCTGAATCGGAAGAGGATTCTGGACAGGAACCTCAATCTGAGTGCCTCTTGAAGCGCCTTCCACGTTTCTGTTAGAGACAGCAACACTTGAAGCGAGGCATAAAACAACCAAAAGGACTGCGAGTGTCCATGTTGTCTTTTCCAGGAAGTCGGTAGTCTTGCGAACGCCAAGAATTTGATTGTGTGACGAGAAGTTTGATGCCAATCCGCCACCTTTTGAATTCTGAACCAACACGACCAACATCATCAAGAAACTGACGATAAGGATTAATACTGAAATTGTTACGTACATCGTCTTAAATATTAATTGTTTAACTTATCTTTTAACGTTTTAATCTGACCTGCAAAAATAATACTTTTTTCTGGATATTTTAATTTTAATTTTTCATAAATCGAAATTGCTTTTTCATAATATCCTTGTTTTTCGTAAATCGTTGCTAATGTTTCACTTACGATATTTTCTTGGTCGATGACAGATTCCTGAGCAGCGGAAATTGGGTTGAAAAATTCCTGTTTCGGGCGTGAAATTGACGGGTTTTCGGTGATGAATTTGTCGATAATTTCCGCTTTTGACAGTTTTTTTTCTGTTTTTTTTGTCGTTTTTTTCTGTTTTTCGAGTTCAGCTATTTTGTTTTCAATGATAGCCTTCAGTTCGTCGAGAGATTTCTTTTTCTCTTCGAGCAGTGCCATCTCTCTGTTGAGGTCTTCAGGCGTGCCGCCGAGGTCGATTTCAGGGATGAGTATGGTCTTCTCCGGAATCACTTCATTTTCAACAGGTTCCGGCACATATTCGTCAGGGAGCTGGGTACAAAGCTTGCGGAGGACGTTTCTGTTGGGGGCCATTGCGGCAGCCTTCTGCAACTGTCGCTGGGCTCTCTCGTGGTTCTCACGTTTCATGCCTACAGCAAGCAACACCTGCGCCACCGAAAAGTACGGATACTCCTTAACAAGCGCCTCAAGCTTGCTAATATCCTGAATGTCAATAGATTCCGGATGCTCCAATAACCGTGTCAGTGTGTTTGCGTCCAATGTTTACCAGTTTACTACAGCTTTGTTGAAAATGTCTTGGCATAGTTTGTCGCAGATGTTTGCCACAAGTGTCTCCTGAACCATGTTCAAGTCCTGAGTGCTCGGGTAATCATCGTATTGTGTGAACTTCTGTTCGAAGTTTTTAGACTCGTCGTATCTGTTGTAAAACCTGACGTTCACGGTGATTGAGAGTCGGTTTAAGGCTGCAACCTGGTCGCCGGTGATGGCAGTAGGTGCCGTCTTGTAGTCGATAATCTCACCTTCGATGGCGAGGTCACCGTTGTCGGATACCTCATCGAGTGTCGTCTGGTTCATGAAATAGTCACGCAAGGTGTTGGTAATCATATCGCTAAGCAACGGATTGACCAAGTTGGCGTTGTTCGGAAAATGCTGAATCGACACGGTTTTTGCCTCCGCCGGGATGCTCGCTCCGGTGAAAGAGTAGATTCCGCAGCCCGTCATAACGAAAACCGCTACTAATATTAATAAGGTATTAACTTTCTTCAGCATATTTTTCACATTTTAACAAATTTTGCTTTGCAACACATCCCGCGTCAGCGGCACATTGCGTGGCATCACATTTTAATATCGTATTCTTTAATCTTTCTGTACAACGTCCGTTCGCTGATGCCGAGTTCTTTGGCAGCGTCTTTTCTCTTGCCGTTATATTTGCGTAAAGCCTTGATAATCACTTCGTTTTCCTTATCTTGCAGCGATAGGTTGTCGGAGGTTTGTTTCTCTTGAAGATACTCAACTTCCGCATCTTGGGTGTTGTCGTAGTCGATGACGGTTGTCGCCTTGATAGGTGTGATGTGCTGCTGTGTGGCAGGTGCCGCCATCGGAATCTGTCCTGACGTGAGCTCGTCGACGGTCTTGCGCAGCTCCGTGATGTCTTTTTTCATATCGAAAAGCACCTTATAGAGGATGTCGCGTTCGGATATGGTGTCGGCTTTGCTGTCGTCTTTGATGATGACTGGCAGGGCGGTCTGCGTCGGCAGGTAGTTCATCAATATCTCCGGAGTGATAACACGTTCAGTCTCAATAATAGAAATTTGTTCGGTGACGTTTTTCAGCTGTCGGATGTTGCCGTCCCAGCGGTAGTTCTCGAGCATTGTGAGGGCTTCAGGCGTGAGCTGTACAGCCGGGATGTGGTATTTCTCGGCGAAGTCGGAAGCGAATTTTCTAAAAAGAAGTCTGATGTCGTCTTTTCTCTCGCGCAATGCCGGGATATGAATCGGGACGGTGTTGAGGCGGTAATACAAATCCTCGCGGAAGCGTCCTTTTTCTATGGCTGTCGGGATGTTGACATTGGTGGCAGCCACCACGCGCACGTTGGTTTTCTGAATCTTCGATGAACCCACCTTGATAAACTCGCCGTTTTCGAGCACTCTCAGCAGTCGTGCCTGTGTTGCGAGAGGCAGCTCTGCTACTTCATCGAGGAACAGTGTGCCGCCGTCGGCCACCTCGAAGTAGCCTTTGCGGGTGTCGTAAGCGCCCGTGAATGAGCCTTTTTCGTGACCGAACAGCTCCGAGTCGATGGTGCCTTCCGGGATGGCGCCGCAGTTGATGGCGAAGTAAGGACCATGCTTGCGGGCGCTATTCTGGTGTATTATCTGCGGAAACACGTCCTTGCCGGTGCCGCTCTCTCCGTTGATGAACACGGTGAGGTCAGTAGCCGCCACCTGCACCGCCACCTCGATGGCGCGGTTCAGGTTCGAATCGTTGCCGATAATGCCGAATCGTTGCTTAATCGATTGAATGTCAATCATCTCAATGTAGCGTTAAGTTGTTGCTCGATAGCCTGCTGAATCCTTGCCATGGTCTTCTCGATGACCTTGTCGGTCAAGGTCTTCTGCTTATCTTGGATCGTGAAGCTGACAGCATACTGTTTCTTGCCTGCAGGAATCTTGTCACCTTCATAGATATCAAACAAATTCACTGATTTCAAGATGTTTCTCTCTGTCGCGAATGCCACATTTTTGATTTGCTCGAATGTCACGTTCTTATCCAGAACGAGGGCGAGGTCGCGGCGCACGCTCGGGAACTTCGGCAGTGCCTCGAAACTGATGGTCTTCAAGCCTTTGATGACTTTCAAGACGGCATCCCAGTCGAATGTGGCGTAGAAGACTTCTTTCTTCACGTCGAACATCTTCAAGGTCTTTGCGTTGATCTTGCCTATGGTTGCCAACTCGTTGTTATTCAATGAATAAACTATCGAATAATCGTAATGTGACACTGTGCCTTCGCTCATCTGAAGCTCGTCGACGTTGATGCCGATTTTGTGGAAGATGCCGAGGACGTATTTCTTCAAATCGTAGAATGAGAGGCTCATCGGCTTGCCATTCCATGACTCTTCTCTGTCGTTGCCGGTGATGAGCAAATCGAGGCGGAAGTTCTCGTTATAAGGGTTGAGAGGTTTCTGCTCTGTTGCTTTGTTGGCGGCGTTGAAGCTATAGACGTTGCCGAACTCGAAGAATTTCATGTCGAAGTTCTTGAAGCTTTGGTTACGTGCGATGCTCTCGAGTCCGCCGAACAGCAGCGACTGGCGCATCACGTCGAGGTCGGAGCTCAACGGGTTGAGAATCTTCACGTTGTTTGCCTCGTCGAAGCTGTCGAGGTCTCTTGTATATGCCGATTTCGTGAGAGAGTTGTTCATTATCTCGTAGAAACCGTTGGAAGCCAGCATGATAGAGATTTCTTTCTGAATCTTCTCTTTGTCAGGTTTGTTGTTGACGTTGATGCTGGCGTTGATTTTCGTAGGGATGGCGATGTTGTCGTAGCCGTAGATGCGGAGGATTTCCTCGACGAGGTCGGCTGGACGATACACATCGACTTTACATGTCGGGATGTCGACTGTGACGTAGGCGTCGGTGAGCTCAACCACCTGGCAGTCAAGGTCTTTAAGGATATTGACAGCTATTTCTTTTTCAATTTCCTGGCCTGCTATCTTGTTGAGATAGTCGAACTTGAACTGTACGCGGACAGGGGTGAAGTCGCCGTTTTTCACGTCTTTCACTTCTGATGACACTGTGCCGCCTGCGAGTTCTTTCACCAGCAATGCCGCGCGTTTGAGGGCGTAGATGGTGATGTTAGGGTCGCAGCCGCGTTCGAAGCGGAAGCTGGCGTCGGTCTGAAGTCCGTGGAAACGCGCTGTCTTACGAATGGAAGTGGGGTTGAAGTAGGCGCTCTCGATGAAGACGTTCTTGGTCTCTTCTGTCACGCCTGAGTCGAGGCCGCCGAACACGCCGGCGATGCACATAGGCTCTTCGGCGTTGCAAATCATGAGGTTGGTGTTGCTGAGCTTGCGCTGCACGCCGTCAAGAGTGGTGAACGGGGTGTCTTTTGCCAAGCATTTGACAATCACTTTCTTACCTTTTATCTTATCTGCGTCGAAGATGTGAAGAGGCTGTCCGACCTCCATTAAGACGTAGTTGGAAATGTCGACGATGTTGTTGATTGAGCGCAGTCCGACCGCTTCGAGGCGGTTTTTGAGCCATGCAGGTGAAGGGCCTACTTTCACGCCGCTGACGGTGACGCCGCTATAGCGTGGGCATGCCTTGGTGTCTTCCACTATGACATCGATGTCGTTGCAGGTGTTTTCCACCTTGAAAGCGTCGACGGAAGGACGTTCAATCTTATATTGACGAGTGTTGTTTTTATGGTTGAGGGCAGCCACGAGGTCGCGGTCGCATCCGATGTGTGATGTGGCGTCTGAGCGGTTGGCAGTGAGGCCTATCTCGTAGGTGTAGTCTTCTTCCACAGGGAAGTAGAACGAGGCAGGCTTGCCCACTTCGTAGTTATCCGGGAGCACCATGATACCTTCGTGAGATGTGCCGAGTTGGAGCTCGTCTTCAGCGCATATCATGCCTTCCGACACTTCGCCGCGGATCTTGCCTTTCTTGATGGTGAAGCTCTCGTCGCCGCTCCACAGCTCGCAACCTATCGTTGCCACTAAAACTTTCTGTCCGGCAGCCACGTTAGGAGCGCCGCACACTATATGCAGAGGCTCAGCCTGACCGACGTCGACAGTGGTGATGTGAAGATGGTCGGAGTTAGGGTGGTCGATGCATGTGAGCACTTTTCCGACGACGACGCCTTTGAGGCCGCCTTTCACCGACTCATAACGAGTCATGTCTTCAACTTCGAGACCTGTTCCGGTCAATGTTTTTCCCAATTCCTCCGCCGGGAGGTCGCATTTAATGTACTGCTTGAGCCAATTATATGATATTTTCATGATGTTGAATTTATTTCTTTTTTTATGAGATTCCTCGACTACCCTCTCCACTTCGGTCGAGGTTCGCTCGGAATGACAGTCGTGTGTTCGTCATTTCGACTGGAGCGGAGCGGAATGGAGAAATCTCATTCTAAAACTGCAAAAATACAAAATTCTGACAAAATGTCAGTTTATTTTAATTTTTTTTTAGAAAAAAACTAATCCTTCACCTTAAATTTCGACCATGTTTGGAGCACCACCGATATGATGATGAGTGTGATGCCGAGGATAAACGAGAAATTCAACTCCTGGTATTCATTGAAAATCAGCATTGCGATAATGATGCTGTAAACAGGTTCCAGGTTGTAGGTGAGGTTGGCGGTAAAGGCATCAATCTTCTGTAACACAATGATTTGCAACAGACAGAGGCCGATGGTGCAGACGACAACCATAAATGCCATGTAAGGATAATCAAGACCTGTAGGAAGCAGCTTGTCGACAGGCAGGAAGTAGTTGTAAATCGGGAAGATGGCACTGAGGACAACCAGACCGCCGACCATTTCCCAGAAGAGCATATTCTTGGCTTCATAACGTTTTCCAACATGTTGATTGGCAATGGCGAACAAGGCGTACAATGCTGATGAAATGATTCCGAAAGCGATTCCCAAACGATAGCGAGTGTCAAAATGGAAGATGAGATAAACACCGAGAACCGTTAAAATGCTGAAAAGGAACTCGACAAAGGAGAAACGATGCTTGTTGATGACTGGCTCGAATAATGCCGTGAAGAACCCGACCAATGAAAAGCAGACCACGCCGATTGACACGTTGGATGCTTTGATGCTGGCGTAGAAGAATATCCAATGAAGGCACAGCAGCACTCCGACGCCGCCCATCTGGCATATATCTTGGAATTTGTATCGTTTCAGCTCTTTTCGAAATAGAAGAAACAAAGCCATCAAAGCTGCAGCCCATGCCATCCGATGCCACACGAGCACAGCGGAGTCGAGTTCGATGAGCCGACCCAGCACCCCGGTAAACCCTGCGATGAACACCGACAGATGCAGAAGAAGGAAGCCTTTGTTGTCTTTTTTAGTCACTGATAGTAAATTTTGGGGCAAAGATATTTAGATTTTTTTGAGCGACCAATTTTTTTTAAAAAATTGTTAAAATTTTGGTGGATAAAAACATAGAGACGCCACACTGTGACGTCTCTACAATTATCAATTATCAATTCTCAATTGTCAATTTAAAAAACTCCTGGGATGCGGATTCCGCCGTTGTCTTCGGCGCAGCATCTTTCCACGTCTTCCACGGTCTTCGGGATTGGTTTGCCGAGGATTCTGTTGCCTGTCTCAGTGATGAGGAGGTCGTCTTCGATGCGGATGCCGCCGAAGTCTTTGAACGACTCGAGTTTGTCGTAGTTGATGAAGTCTTTATGTTTGCCTTCTGCTTTCCAGATGTCGATGAGGGTAGGGATGAAGTAGCATCCTGGCTCGTCGGTGACCACGAAGCCTGGTTTCAGCACCTTGCCGCAGCGGAGGCAGCTGAAGCCCTGCTGTGTCGAGCGTGGGGTCTCTTTGTCGTAGCCCACGTTAATCTCGCCGAGGCCTTCCATGTCGTGCACGTCCATGCCGAGCATGTGGCCGAGGCCGTGAGGCATGAAGAGGTAGTGCGCTCCTACTGCGAGTGCGTCGTCGACGTTGCCTTTCATCAAGCCGATGCCCTGCAAGCCTTCGATGAGAGTGCGTACAGCAAGTTTGTGCATCTCCATGTAACGGATGCCTGGCTTGGTGTTCTTCGCCACTTCCATGTTAGCCTTCAAAACAATCTCGTACACGTCTTTTTGACGAGAGTTGAACTTGCCGCCGACAGGTGTGGTACGTGTGAAGTCGCTGACGAGGTAGTTCTCGGTCTCTGCACCGCAGTCGCATACCATCATACGGCCTTCTTTCAGAATGTTGCCGTGATAGTGGTTGTGCAGTGTCTGTCCGTCCTGGCTTACGATGTTAGGGAATGACACTATGCCGCCTCTTGCTATGGCGATACCCTCGATGGCACCGCTGATCCTCTGCTCGATGACGCCCGGCTTGCACATCTTCATGGCTGTGGTCTGCATGAAATAAGCAGTGTCGGCTGCCTTGTCCATCTCTTTGACCTCGATGTCGCTCTTGATTTCGCGCAAACTCACGATGGCTTCGATGAGTAGCTGGCTGACGTAGTTTTCCACTTCATGAATGTTGATGTCCATGTAGTTGGCGATTTTTATTGCCATTCCGCCACGATATTGTGGGGTAATGTGAATCATACGGCCTTTCTCCATCTGCTCACGGATATATTCCGGGAAGCGGTTGATGTCACGGCAGTCTTTGATGCCAATCATCTCGCCTTGCTCCTGCAACGACGGCAGCGGGCCGCACCAGATGATGTCGTCGATCGTCACCTCCTGACCGAACAGGATTTCCTCACCGCTCTCAAAGTCGACAACGCCAACCAAATCAGGATGGTTCAATCCAAAGAAATAGGCGAAGTTGCTGTCCTGACGGTAGTGATAGGTGTTGTCGGGGTAGTTTTGAGGTGCCTCATCGTTTGATACAAATATAGCTAAGCCCTTATTCATCAGTTTTTTCAGGGCTGCTCTGTGATTGATATAGAATTCTTTGTTGAACATGATATTTTATTTTAAATGAAAATATATCTCAAAATGAACATAATCGCCAAAACCCACATTGTAGTGCTGATTCTCTTGATGTATTCTCTCTTGAAGATGCCGCAGATGGCGTTGAGTATCACGTAAGTGATTGCGCCGAGCATGATGCCGTCGGAGATGCTGTATGACAGTGGTATGAGCAGGGCTGTGATGAATGCCGGAATGGCTTCTGAGAAGTCGTCCCAGTTGATGTCTCTCAGCGGTGCTGCCATTATGACGCCCACTATGCAGAGTACCGGGCCGGTGGCTGCGGCAGGGATGGAGAGGAACAATGGAGAGAGGAAGGTGGCGAGGATGAAACATACGGCGATGACGAAGGCTGTGAGACCTGAGCGGCCGCCTTCAGCGATGCCTGCTGCACTCTCGATGTACGTCGTCGTGGTTGAGGTGCCGAGACATGCGCCCACTGTGGTGGCGATAGCATCGGACATCAAAATCTTGTTCACCCCGTCGATTTTACCGTCTTTGTCTATCATCTTGGCTTTCACCGCCACTCCGACGACAGTCCCGATAGTGTCGAACAAATCGCAGAAGAGGAATGTGAATACTACTATCAGCATATCCCACGACAACACATGGCTCCACTCGAACTGGCAGAAGATAGGCGCGACTGAAGGCACATTCGACATGATGCCGTTGTATTGTGTCACACCCATCGGGATGCCTATCGCTGTGGTGGCGAGTATGCCGATGAGCAAGCCGCCCTTCACTTTGAGGATGATGAGCACGCCAGTGAGGAAAAAGCCGATGATGGTAAGTATCGACGTCGCGGAACTGAGGTCACCGAGTGCCACGTCGGTGGCAGGGTCGTTGACGATGATGCCAGAGCCACGTAAGCCGATAAATGCTATGTAAAGACCGATACCCGCACCTATGGCATACTTAATGGACTTCGGAATCTCATTGACGATAAGCTGACGTATGTTGGTGACTGTCAAGATTATAAAGATGATACCCTCGAGGAGAATCGCCGTCAAGGCGAACTGCCATGTGTAGCCCATGCCTAAGCACACGGTGAATACAAAGAAAGCGTTCAGACCCATGCCCGGGGCGAGTCCGAAAGGCTTCTTGGCGTAAAACGCCATCACAAGAGTGCCGATAATGGCGGCAGCAGCGGTGGCAGTGAACACCGCATCGTTGGGCATCGGGTTTGGACCGTCAGCTAAAACACTGAATATACTGGGATTGACAGCCAGGATATACGCCATCGTCAAAAACGTGGTGATACCCGCCAGAATCTCAGTCCTGACGGTCATAGTTTTAGAATCGAATCCAAAGAGTCTTTGTAACATGATATTAAATTAGAAAATCCATTTTAAGCCAAGGCAAGGCGACACGTTGAAACCTTTGTTGTCAACGTATTCTTTACGCCATGCGCCTGCGAAGTTGTATGCCAACTCCACCTCACCGCCGATATGCAAGTTAGGACATTTGAAGAATTGGCCGATTTGGTACCAGAGCTGTGGCTCGCTGATGAAGACACAGGTGGTTGTTTCGTACATAGGGTTGCCGTTGGCATCTATCTGCGGTATTCCGTTGGCATCGAGGAGGGCGCCCCACTCCAAGGTCTCCCACCAGAAATCGGCGAAGCCGCTGAACATGAGGCCTTTCACGCCGAACAAATCGTCAATGCCCCATATAATTGTGAACTGTAATGGCGCATCCTGATCTGCCTTGGCAATGGTCTTGTATAACACCTCAAGTGTCAATCTGTACTTGAAATCTTTTGAATGCAAGAACCACTCGGCACCGAAGAGCCAGGCGTTGTTGGCAAACTGACCGCCGTTCCACTCGACGTGGGCGCTGAAAGGACTCATCTTGGTGTTCTGCCAGAAGTTCAAGCCACGAGCGATCTCGGTGTAATAACCTGTAGGGCCGTTGGTGTTGTTCGGGTGATAGATGTCGGTGAAGAAGAACGTGCTTCCCCAGTTGTCAGGCTGGAACATCTCCAAAGTTGTGGTTAAATGCTCACGATTAAAATCGTACTGTTCCTGAATGTTTGTCTGCGCCTTAGCGCTGAAGGCCATTACGATGATGGCCGCGAATGTGATAAATAACTTTTTCATGATATGATTTTTTTATTAAAAATTCTTTTCAAACGTCATTTCGACTGAGATTTCTCGACTACACTACGTTTCGCTCGAAATGACAGAGGGCTCAATTGCTAAATCTCCAAACAAGTTAACTGGCTCGTTATCAGTGATCAAGATGTCGTCTTCAAGCCTGATGCCGATGCCTTCCTCGCGGATGTAAAGCCCCGGCTCGCACGTGAGGACCATGCCTGGTGCGAAAGGATCATACTTGTCGAGATTGTCGTGGCAGTCGAGGCCGACGTGATGTGCCACGCCGTGCATCAGATATTTTCTGTACAGCGGTTTCTCAGGGTCTTGATTGTCAACGTCTTGCTGGGTGAAGAGGCCGAGTTTTATCATCTCTTTCTCCATCAGCTGATATGTCGTCTGGTTGATTTTGTCGATGGTGCCACCAACTTTATATAGTTTTGTTATCTCTTTTTTCACTCTCAAAACGGCTTCGTAGCACTCTTTCTGACGGGGTGTGAACTTGCCGTTAATAGGTATCGTCCTGCTCAGATCCGATGCGTAGTTTTGGTATTCGCAGCCCATGTCGAAGAGCAGTAACTCATTGTCGTTCAATATGCTGTCGTTCTTTGAATAATGCAGACAGCAGGCGTTTTTGCCTCCTGCGATGATAGGGTGGAAGGCATGTCCCGAGGCGTTGTTCATTTTGAAGATGTATTCCATCTCGGCTTGCATCTCGTATTCGTAACGTCCGGGTTTCACCGTCTTCATGCAATGCAGAAATGCCTTTCCGGTGATGTCGCAGGCGTGTTTTATAACCTCAATCTCCTCAGGAGATTTGATTTTGCGGAGCTTATTCAAAATCGGTGCCGAGCGGTCGAAGGTGTGGAGCGGATATTGCTCTTTTATCTCCTTCACGAAACGGTCTTGGATTGTGACCACTTTAGTCTCAAAACGCGCGTATTCGTAGAGGTTGAGATAAACCTTTGAGCTGCTGAGTATCAGCTCCTTAAGCACGTCGTCGAAGCTGTCGGCGTACATCACGTTGGCACATCCCGAAATCTCTTTGGCTTGTTTTGCGTCGAGCATCTCGCCCCGCCAGATGGCTTTTGTCTCGCTGTAAGGCTCGATGAAAAGAATCTCGCGCATCTCAGGTTTCGGATGGTCGGGATATAGTATAAGGTAAGCCCCTTCACGGTCGATTCCGGTGAGATAGAAGAAGTCGGAATTCTGACGGAAAGGGTAGCACTGGTCGCCATTGCGAGGCATCTCCTCGTTGGCAGTGAATAAAGCAAGAGCGCCTTTTGTCATCATCGAAGCGAAATTCTTGCGATTTCTTACAAAAAGCGCACTTGGCAATTTGTTAACTGGCATCTTATAACAGTTTGAGACCTAATGTGATGGTAAACACGTTCTGTTTTGTCTTGTCAAGATGGATGGTGCCACTCGATTGACCGAAGCTCCAGTTTACGTCGTCTGATTTAAAGAAACTTGAGAGACCGAAGCTGTAGTTGACATCGAGAGTGAGTTTCCAAACATCAAGACCGACGTTGAGTGCTGCGCCCCATGTCATGCCTTTTGCGTCAAGATTGTCGAAATTAACACTTTGAGTGTTGCCTTCATTATCAACTTCCTGTTTCTGGCTCAGAGTGAAATACATCACAGGACCAACATTGGCTCTCAGTTTGAGAAGACCACCGTCAATCTGGTAACCCAAGAAAATTGGGAGTGCCAGGTTCTGCTGGGTCATGGTGAGTGATGGGTTAAGGTCAACATTGATATTCTGGTTTACATTGACCGATGGATCGATGTTGAAATTAAACACTTGGCCGCTCTTGAACCACATCAATTCAGGCTGAATGATGAAGTTGTGGATAGTGATTCTTCCGAAAACACCAGCTGTGAAGTGCTCTGAAAAACCTTTCTTGATTTCAGCTTTTTCCAAAGAAAGTTTTGTTGTCTGATAACCGATCTTCGGTCCGATGCAGAAACCGAAACCTTCTGCTCTCGCTACGTTAGCGAAAAGAACGACTGCTAAAACTAGTAATAATTTCTTCATAATTGTAAAATTTTTAATTTGTTCATTATTTTTTTTTATTTTTGCAAAGATATTTAAAAATTTTTAATCAGCAACAAAAATATGAAAAAGAAATTTTACTTATTGCTTATCGTAATGCTTTTTTCGTTTGTCGCATCGGCGCAACGCTTTGAGTATCAGTTGGGATTGAAAGGTGGTCTTGGGTTTGACTGGGTTGGTAACGTTGGCGAAAATGTGTACAGCACAGAAAAGGGTTTCTGCTATAAATACGGTTTCACGGGTATTTATTATTTCGGCGAAAACTACGGTTTGACATCCGGATTCAACATTGTAGGCACACAGTTTGCATACAAATACAACGCTGAAATGCCTGCCACCACTCGTGAAATGGTTGAATATAAAGCTGATTATAAGACAACATATTGCCAGATTCCTGTCCTGCTGAAGATGCGTACCGACGCCTTCGCCGATAAATTCAGATTCTTGGGCGAGATAGGCTATGGCTTGAATATCCTCGCAAGCGGAGAATATAAAATCGATGGCGAAAAGCAGCCAAGCCCCTATCGCGACGTGTGCAGCTCGTTCATCGTGCATCTTGGCGTCGACATGGAGGTGATGAGCCGTAGCACCTTGCAGTTTATCATCGCTTACGACACGTTTTTCTCAAGCATACAGTCGAAGAGAAACGATAAGCTTACAATGAGCAATTTGTGTTTTGAACTAGGATTTTTGTTCTGATGAAGATAACTTTAGCACAGATAAAATGTGTTGCCGGCGATGTTGCCGGCAACGTGAAAAAAATAGTAGAGGCGGCTCATAAGGCAAAAGCCTCTACTTTAGTAATATTTCCTGAACTTTCCGTGAGCGGCCGCGACTGCGGTGATATGTTCGGAGACGCCGTTTTCATTAAGAAATGTGAAGACGCCCTCGACACAATAGCTGCCGAATGCGAAAACATAGGAGTGCTGGTGGGCTGCCCCGTCGGGAAATTCAACGCGGCGGTGTATATGTTCCAAGGACAACGTAAAGTGTTCAAAAAGAAATACTTGGAAGATTTTGAGAAACGCTTTTTCGAGCCCTCCGACTCAGACGAGTTGCTTCAAATAGGATGCCATAAATATGCAGTCACCATCGGCAAAGACCTCGCAAACACTAATGACGACGAGTTTCTGCTGGTAAATCGTGTGGATGAGCTCATGCCGCTCGCTCCCGATGTCATTATTAATATAGGTGCCGACAAATGTGGCATAAACCGCTCAAAAACGCGTCGCAACGAGCTTCGCCAGAATGTGCTGAAAACCGAGCGCCCGCTGGTGTTCGTGAATAATGTGGCATCAAAAAAAGAAGCCACCTACGACGGCGGCTCCATGATTTTCGGCTACGAGAGCTATGTGGTGGCATCGGCCCCATTCTTCGAAGAGGCAGTGGTCGACGTCAACCTTGAGTGCCTCATCTCGATGAAACACGAAGACGAGCAGCAAGACTACGTCTTATAACCTGTCGAGAGTGGTTTTTATCAGTTCCTCAACGTATTGATGATAGTCGGAGACGAACTTCTCCGTGACGCGGTTTGCTAATACCACGCAAATCGTTAAACAGTTGTGCCCCAACATCTTACCGAGGCTGAACAGCAACGATGACTCCATCTCGAAGTTGCACACTTTCCATCCTTGATAATCGAATTTCTCAATGTCGTGAATGATTTGCGGATACGCCAGCTCCAAGCGAAGTGAGCGCCCCTGAGGTCCGTAGAAACCTGGAGACGTGGCAGTGATACCTTGATGAAAACCTTCGGAAAGACGGTCGAAGAGTTCTTTGGAACTCTCAATAACATATGGCTTCGGGAGGTCGACAGGATATTTCATGTCGCGGATGAAAGCATCAGTCATCTCCTTGTCAATAAAATCCTCATGTCCCTTATAAAAATATGCGAGGCCGTCGAGACCGATGGCATAACGTGATGCGACAAAGCTTCCAGGGTCAACATCTGCCTGCAACGAGCCGCAAGTGCCGATACGCACCATGTTGAGCGTGCGATGCTCGGTTCTCGGAGCGCGTGTCTTGAAATCGATGTTCGCCACAGCGTCAATCTCGTTGACGACGATGTCGATGTTGTCAACACCCATGCCCGTGGAGATAGCACTGACGCGTTTGCCTTTGTAAGTGCCAGTGTGCGTTACAAGCTCGCGGTTCTGACGCTTGTATTCAATGGTGTCGAAAAACTGCGAAACCATAGACACACGATTAGGGTCACCGACCAAAATAACGTTGTCGGCAAGCATCTCAGGGAAGAGATTCAAGTGATAGATGGCTCCTTCGTTGTTTAATAAGAGCTGTGATCCAGGGATGGGTTTGGTGTTCATTTTCGTAGAATTGTTAAAAATTTTTTACAAAATTAATCAAAATTTTGCAAGTTATGTTAAAAATTGTTAAAAATGAAAAACATAAAATATTAATGTTTAATTTTGTGACGTTAAAATAAAAAAAATGAAGAGAGACAACGATTTTGTAAAGGCTAAAATCATCTCAATAGGCGATGAGTTGCTGATAGGACAGGTGGTGAACACCAATGCCTCTTGGCTTGGTAATATATTGACAACCAATGGAATAGAAGTCGTTTCAACATTGACGATAGGCGATGGTGAGCGTGACATAGTCGAGTCTTTGGATGCCTGCTCCGACGTGGAAATCATAGTGATGACTGGGGGTTTGGGACCTACTGCCGACGATATCACAAAACCGACACTGTGCAAATATTTTGGTACTGAGCTTGAGTTTTGCCAGGATGCTTATGATAACGTTATGAGTATCTTCAAGTTACGTGGCTATCAGATGACTGAGCGCAACCGCGGACAGGCTTATATCCCTAAATCGTGCAAATATATTCCAAACCGTTATGGCACAGCACCTTGTATGTGGTTCGAAAAAGGGGGATCGGTATATATCTCGATGCCGGGTGTGCCTTTCGAGATGAAAAACGTGTTCGAGCAGGAGATTCTGCCTAAGCTGTTGGAGCATTTCAAGGTGACGCCGTATATCAATAAGGTGGTGATGACGACGGGAGTGGGCGAGTCGTTTCTTGCTGATAAAATCAAGGACTGGGAAGATGCCCTGCCTGATTTCTTGTCGCTGGCATATCTGCCTCAGTATGGCATGGTGCGTCTGCGTCTTGAAGGCCGTCATCCTGACCGTGAGTTTTTGCAACAAACCATTGATAATGAGATAGATAAATTGAATAAGCTCATTGGCGAGTATGTCTTTGGATACGACGACACGCCTATTGCTGAGGCAGTCTTGGATAAACTCGGGGCGGCAGGCAAGACATTGGCGAGTGCTGAGAGTTGTACGGGCGGGACGATAGCGAAGATGGTAACTGCCATTCCAGGCAGCTCGGAAGTTTTCAAAGGCACTGTGGTGTCGTACGCCACCTCGGTGAAAGAAGAAGTTCTTGGCGTGAGACATGAAGATGTGGAGAAGTATACCGTTGTAAGCCAACAAGTTGCGGAACAGATGGCTACAGGCGTGAGAGCGTTGCTGAAGGCTGATTATGCAGTAGCGACAACAGGCGTTGCAGGACCTGGAGGCGGCACCGATGAAAACCCCGTCGGCACAGTGTGGATCGCAGTGGCAGGACCAAACGGCGTCATATCGAAAAGATGTAATTTTGGTAAAGATAGAGGAAATAACATCGAACGTGCTTCAATAACAGCACTTGAAATGGTAAGAAAATACTGAGAGTCCCCGTCATTTCGACTGAAACGTGGCGGAATGGAGAAATCCTTTTAGTGGAGAGTTGAGAGTTGAGAGTTAAGAGTTAAGAGTTGAGAGTTAAGAGTTGAGAGTAGTTTAAAAGTTTATAGTTTAAAGAATAGATTAGAAAGATGACAAAATGGGTAAATAGAATTGTGGTATTGGTGCTGTTGGTTTTGTTTGTATCTTGTTCAAAAACAACAGGTTACGAGAAAAAACTGGATGTTGACTGCAGGAATCTGGAGCCGCAGAAAGTGGATGTTTTTGAGTATAACAAGGCACTTTTCGCCATCGATACCGCTGATTTTGAGGCTGGGATTCAGGCTATACGGCCACAATTCCAAGCTCTTCTGGGCGACACCCTCGAATCTTATGAGATGGTGTACCTAAAAGAGTTTGTTACAGATACTTTTATAATGAGAATCAATGAGTTAGTGGAAGAGTCTTTTCCCGATTCAGATGCCGTTTCCGACAAGGTGAAAGGCGTTTATCAGCATTTCAAATACTATTATCCCGAAATGACAATGCCCCCGACTTTTACCTATGTCTCAGGCATCAATTTTGATAACGGTCCAGTGATGATTTCACCAGAAGCGGTCATGATAAGCCTTGATTTCTATTTGAGTAACAAGGACTTAATGTATGACAAGGTGGGCATGCCACGATATGTCTCGCGCCGTTGCCAGCCTGCTTCTTTGACCAAAGACCTGGCTGAAGCGATGTATTATTCCTACGTTTTCATGGATGTCAAGGCGAAAAATGTGCTGAAAGAAATGATTGACAGAGGCAAGAAATACTATTTCATCGAGGCTATGGACCCGACCTTGAATGACTCTGTTTTGTTAGGATATTCGTCACAGCAGATGGAGTGGGCGCAGGATAACGAAGGTCAGATTTGGGCAACTATCGTTGGTAATAACATGCTATATGCCAATGGCTTCGAGCAGTATCGCGTGCTGTTCAACGATGGCCCGTTCACCGCGGCTTTCTCTGACAGCGCTCCAGCCCGATTGGGAGATTTCGTCGGCTTGCAGATTGTCCGCGCATTCATGTCGAACAACGACGAATCGCTTCAATCTCTGCTGCAAATGACTGATTATCAGGATATTCTGCAGCGTTCGCAGTACAAACCGCGAAAATAAGTATGGCGTTGATGCACAATGTGAGACTTTAGGCTGACTGGACGCAGTCTGCACATTCTGCGAAGCAGCACATTGTAACAAAAATTATTAACTAAAAACCAAAAATTATGTTGGTAAAAACATTTGGTAGTGCCTTAAATGGCATTGATGCAATTACAGTAACTATTGAGGTCAATATTGACCGTGGAGTGCAGTTTTTCCTTGTCGGACTGCCTGACAGTGCCGTGAAGGAAAGTCAGCAGAGAATTGAATCTGCATTGAGTAACAATGGGTTAAAGTATCCTAAACGAAAAATCACGATTAACATGGCGCCTGCCGACATCCGTAAGGAAGGCTCAAGCTATGACCTGCCACTTGCGATAGCGATTCTTGCTGCATCGGAGCAGGTGAGCCTCGATTTGCTCGACAAATATGTCATCATGGGCGAACTCTCTCTTGATGGCAGCATCAACCCTATAAAAGGAGCGTTGCCCATTGCTATCAAAGCTTCGGAGGAGGGTTTCAAAGGCGTGATAGTGCCTAAAGCCAACGCCAACGAGGCGGCAGTGGTGGAGGACATCGACGTGTATGGCGTCGAGACCATCATGGATGTCATCAATTTTTTCAATGGTTTCCACCATATTGAACCTACAAAACTGAATCTTGAGGATGAGGAAAACGCTGATGTTTACGATTTTGATTTTTCTGATGTCAAAGGACAGGAAAACATAAAACGTGCCCTTGAAGTGGCGGCGGCAGGCTCGCACAATGTCATCCTCATTGGCCCTCCAGGCAGTGGCAAAACAATGTTGGCCAAGCGTTTGCCGACGATTCTGCCTCCGATGACGCTGAAAGAGGCACTTGAGACGACGAAGATACATTCGGTGGTCGGCATGCTTGGACATGGCGTCTCGCTCATGCACGCGCGTCCTTTCAGAAGTCCGCATCACACAACGTCTTACGTCGGCTTGGTGGGCGGCGGCACCTATCCGCAGCCAGGTGAGATTTCGCTGGCTCACAACGGAGTGCTGTTCCTGGACGAGCTACCCGAATTCAAACGTCAGGTGCTGGAAGTACTCCGACAGCCGATGGAAGACCGCATGGTGACTATCGCCAGAGCCAAGCAGACAGTGGAGTTCCCGGCAAATTTCATGCTGGTGGCGGCTATGAACCCGTGCCCTTGCGGCTACTATAACCACCCGACAAAAGAATGTACCTGCAAGCCCGGACAGGTGGAAACATATCTCTCACGCATCTCAGGCCCACTGCTTGACCGCATCGACCTGCACATCGAGACGTTCCCATTGTCGTACGAGGAACTCGCCGCCAAGAAACCAGGCGAGAAGAGCGCCACCGTGCGCGAACGTGTCGTAAAAGCCCGTATGATACAGGTGCAGCGCTTCGCCGATGTGCCAGGCATACACTGCAACGCACAGATGACAGCCAAGATGATACAGAAATACTGCGACCTCGATGATCAATGCGGCATGCTCCTGAAAAACGCCATGGAACGCCTCGGACTATCCGCCCGCGCCCGCGACAGAATACTCAAAGTGTCAAGAACCATCGCCGATCTGGCTGACTCCGAAAAAATACAACCCGACCATCTCGCCGAAGCGATACAATATCGAAGCTTGGATAGAGATAACTGGGGGAAATAAAATATGTAAACCGCTTTATTGTAAAATATTTTACTATTTATGAACTTCATCTCAGCGATTATTAGTATATTTGCAAACTAATTTAATGAATTGGTTAAGAAATGAGTATGGAAAAGTTTAGAATAGAAAGCGATTTGCTGGGCTCAAAAGAAGTGCCGGCTGATGCGCTTTATGGTGTGCAGACAGTCAGAGCGATTGAGAATTTCAATATAAGCGGTAATCTCATGTCGAGTTATCCGAACTTCATAAAAGGCATGGCGATAACGAAAAAAGCCGCTGCCATAGCCAATTATGAGCTTGAGATGATAAGCCGCGAGCAGTTTGAGGCTATCTGTCAGGCTTGTGACGAGCTGCTTAAAGGCAAACACCATGACCAGTTCCCGATTGATATGATACAAGGTGGAGCAGGCACTTCTACGAATATGTGTGCCAATGAGGTGATTGCCAACCGTGCCCTCGAAATCATGGGACATAAACGTGGTGAATACCGATATTGTTCGCCAAACGATATCGTAAACGCTTCACAGTCAACTAATGACGCTTATCCTTGCGCGATACATCTCGCCATGGTGCTGGAGCATGAGGCGTTTTTACCTCATCTTGTGGATATGATTGATGCCCTCGACAAGAAAGCGGAAGAGTTTAAAGATGTCATTAAGATGGGACGTACTCAGCTTCAGGATGCCGTGCCGATGACGCTTGGTCAGACTTTCAGTGGTTTTGCGTCAGCTCTACGTGGCGAACTGAAGACCATCAACATGGCAGCTCGCGAGTTTCTCGTCGTCAATATGGGAGCAACAGCCATCGGAACAGGTATCTGCTCAAAACCAGGCTATAGTAGCGCATGTATCAACGCATTACGCAAAGTGACAGGTTGGAATATCACACTCGCCGACAACCTCATCGAGGCAACAAGTGCAACTTCCAGCATGATTCAATATAGTGCAGCAATGAAACGATTGTGCATTAAAATCAATAAGATGTGCAACGACTTGAGGCTTATGAGTTCCGGCCCGAGATGTGGTTTGAACGAGATCAATTTGCCGCAGCGTCAGCCAGGTTCGTCAATCATGCCAGGCAAAGTGAATCCTGTCATCCCAGAGGTCATGAACCAGATTTGCTATAAAATCATAGGCAACGAACTCACTATCACACTTGCTTCCATCAACGGACAACTTGAGTTGAACGTGATGGGACCAGTTATAGCATATAGCTTGTTCGAGTCTATCCATCTGTTAACCAATGGTTTGGATACTCTTAGAACTCTTTGCATAGAAGGCATTGAAGCCAACGTTGAACATTGTCGCAAAATGGTTGAAAACAGTATCGGCATTGTCACCATACTCAACCCGATTATCGGTTATAAGGAATCGACGAAGATCGCAAAAGAGGCAAGCGAGACTGGCCGAGGCGTGTATGAACTCGTTCTCGAACATGGTCTTCTCACTAAAGAGCAGCTTGACCGCATTTTAAGGCCGGAAAATATGATCAAGCCTGTGGAAATTAGACTATAGCTATTAGCTGTTAGCCATTAGCCATTAGGAATTGTCCTAAAAACTAATGGCTAATACATAATGGTTATTAGCTAAAACTCCATGATAAGTTTTAGGTTTAACTGTCTGCCAGTCAGATAGTTAGGTACGGCGTATTGTACATTGTACACATCGGTGACCCACATGTAGGAACTCACGTTGTTTACACCGAGAAGGTTGAAAATCTCAAGGCTGAGCCAGCAGTTTCTGATATAATTCAAAGGATTTCTTGGGTTTCTGAATGATGTGGCTTCGCCAATGAGTTGCTTGCTAAACCCTATATCCACACGGCGATATGGCGGCATCCGGTATTTCTGCTGATAACGCTCGCCATCCGACGGCCCGAAAGGCAACCCTGTTCCGAAAATGAGTTTCAGGTTGACCTTAAACGACGGGATAATCGGCAGATAATCTTGGAAGAAAATAGCAAGGTTGATGCGCTGGTCGGAAGGGCGGGGGATACCTGAAATTAAAGTGTCACTAACGTATTCCGCGCCGTTGTTGACATCGGTCTGTGAGATGATATTGCCGTTGGCATCGATGAAATACTGAATGTTTTCAGCGGTTTTCATAAACGACAACGAAGCCCAGCTGTCGATGCCTTTCACAAACTCTCCGTTGATTTTCATGTCGAAACCCGTGGCATACCCCGTCGCCTTTTGGTCGGCATAATACCTAATTCTAATATTGTCGACCTCGTAAGGGATGATGTCTTTCAGATATTTGTAATACAACTCTGTGGTGAGCACAAACGGACGATCCCATGCTTTGAAACGGTATTCATGTCCCAAAACCACCTGATACGATTTCTGCACCGAGGCTTTGTCTTTGTCAACCAGACTCCCGTCAAACATTCGCAACTCCCTGTAAAATGGCGGCTGCACATACACTCCGCCCGAGAGCCTGAACGTCATGTTGGTGAGGTTATGTGGCTGCATGGCGATGCCTGCACGCGGACTCACGTTGAAGGAACCGTTGTAACCCCAATAGTTGGCACGTAATCCCGCCGTCAACACCCAGATGTCGCCTTTCTTACTCTCCAACTGCCACGAATTCTGTAGATATCCGTCTAAACAATTGACCTGCAATTCATTATGTCCGTTAGCCACGTTTTTAAGCTCAAGCGGCGTCTGCATCGGGTTGTTAGGATTGATAATCGAATCGATGACGTGAGGCTGTGTGTAGCCTGCCGAATCGCTCATCTCCCACTCGTTAATGATGTCGTCAAAATACTGATGCTGATAGCGCAGACCCCATTTCAAGATGTTTTCGCGATACTTGTAAGCCCCCTTGTGATCAAGGTTGAAGACTCTCGAATAAAACGAGTTTCTCGCATGCTCGATATATGTTCCAACTCCTTGATTGGAGATGACATCGCCCTGTTCCTCACTGCCTGGATTTGTCTCCAAAAGCCCAATCCAATACTGTCCCTGAATGTCGTAAGTCTCAGATTCTACAGTGGAAAACGCAGAGCCGATGAGTTTGAGGTTCAAATCTTCATTTGGACTGAAATTCAATGTGACAGCACCTAAACCTGTGGTGTATTTGCTGAGCTCCTGCCCGTCGAAATAAATCTTCAAGCGGTACGATGCCTGCAGGTTTCCGAAGTCGGTCTGACGCGTCGTCGGTGTCATGAGGTAGCTGTTGCGGGAATAATATCCGAGAGCTGAGACCTCTAAACGAGGTGAGATGTTGTATGTTATAAGTCCTTGAACATCAGCGAAGTTTGGCTTGTAGTCGCCTTGGGTGTCCATATTGCCAAGCAGATACTTGGTGTTCTTGTAACGTGCTCCGATGATGTAACTTACTTTGTTTTTAAATGCCATGCCTTCAGCGTGTGCTTCGGCGCCTAACAGACTGAGTGTCAACGAGCCGGCTGGCAAAAGAGGCTTTTTGTAAGTGATGTCGAGTACTGATGAGAGCTTGTCGCCGTATTCCGATGAGAATCCGCCTGCCGAGAAGTCGATGTTCGACACAAGGCGTGAGTTGATGAAGCTGAGACCTTCCTGTTGGCCTGAGCCCACCAAAAACGGTCTGTAAATCTCTATTCCGTTGACGTAAATGAGGTTTTCGTCGAAGTTACCGCCACGCACATTATACTGCGAGCTTAGTTCGTTGGTCGAGCTGACGCCCGGGAGGGTCTTCACCATGTCTTCCACGCCGCCGGCTCCCGCCGATGGCAGCAGCACCGTCTCTCGCGCGTTAAGCCTTGTGACAGATGTCGATTTGATGGACTGGTCGTGCACCGTCATCTCAGGCAGCATGGTCGAGCCGACCTTCATCTGCACGTCGTGTTTGCGTCGCTCGTCAGCCTTGAGCCTCACCTCTATCTTTATTTCCTCGTATCCGACAAACGAAAACACCACGTTTATCAAGGTGTCGGCTGGCAGCCTCAGACTGTAGTTGCCTCGCGTGTCAGAAACCACACCGTATGGGGTGTGCTGCACCGCCACGTTGACCAGATCCACAGCTTTCCCGTCCTCATCGGTGATTCTTCCATACAAAACACCCTCAATCTTCTGCCCGAAGACAAAAGAGGGAAGGAGGATTAATATGAAAAGAATCAACTTTTTATACATGAGATTTCTCCGCTCCGGTCGAAATGACGACTAATAAAACTAGAAATGACGACTTATATAACGCTGATTTTGCTTTTTTATTACATAAAAAAAGCCGCCTTGATGCAGACGGCTTCTTTTTAAATAGTCATATCTTACCAGCGGTTGAGGTTACCATCCTTTGCTGCGTCAACCATTGCCTGATAAACGCCCTTCTTGTCGATGGTACGCAGACCTGCTGCAGAAACTTTCAAAACTACCCATTCATCCCACTCAGGAACATAGAATCTCTTGATCTTCAAGTTAGGTTTGAATGTTCTCTTGGTCTTTCTGTTTGAGTGTGAAACGTTGTTTCCACTGATGACCTTCTTACCTGTAATCTGACAAACTCTTGACATTTTTCTAATATTTTATTGTTCTTATTTCCTTTTACAAAACGGAGTGCAAAAATACAACTTTTTTTGATACGAAAAACATTTTTTTTGAAATTTATTTTTTGGGGTCGCCTTAAATACCTCAAAGCGGCTGCCTTAAAGCCTTTAGTGGCCTTAATGGCGTTAATGCCCTTAAGGCAGCCGCTTAATGTTGTTAATGGTCTTAATGGTGAAAAAAATGAAAAAAAATCAGAACAATTTTTAAGATTTTTTTTATTTTTGCGCTTTAAAAATTTAAAACCATGAAAATTCCAATGGTTGACCTCGTAGGTCAATACAACAAAATCAAGCCTGAGGTGGATGCAGCCATCCAGCAGATTTTATCGACGGGCGGCTTTATCGGCGGTCCTTTTGTCCAGAAATTTCAAGAAGATTTACAGGAATACCTCAATGTGAAACACGTGATTCCTTGCGCCAACGGCACCGACGCTTTGCAAGTTGCAATGATGGGTCTCGGCCTGAAGCCTGGCGACGAGGTCATCACCACTTCGTTCACTTTCATCGCGACAGCTGAGGTGGTCGCCTTACTGCGTCTCACTCCAGTGGTGGTCGATGTCGATATGGAAACCTACTGCATTGATCCTGAAGCAGTTGAGCGTGCCATTACTCCTCGCACAAAGGCTATCGTGCCGGTGCATCTGTTCGGCCAATGCGCCAATATGGACGCCATTATGGACATCGCAAAACGCCATAACCTCTATGTCGTTGAGGACAATGCACAGGCTATCGGCGCTCATTACACATTCAAAGACGGCACCGTGAAGAAGTCGGGAACAATCGGCAACATCGGTTGCACCTCATTCTTCCCGTCGAAGAACCTCGGATGCTACGGTGATGGCGGTGCTATCTTCACCAACGACGACGCTCTCGCCGATATGATGCGTGTGGTCGTCAACCATGGTATGAAAGTGCGCTATTATCACGACTATGTGGGCGTTAACTCACGTCTCGACGCTATCCAGGCGGCAGTTCTCGACATCAAGTTGAAGCATCTCGACGAATATATCAAGGCACGCCAGTATGCGGCGGCATATTACGAGAAGGCTTTTGCCCAGACCGACAAGATTATCACACCTAAGACGGCACCGTTCACCGACCACGTCTATCATCAGTATGTGGTGGTGTTGAAGGACCTCGACCGCGCCAAGGTGATGGAGCATCTGCAGTCGAAAGGCATCGCCTGCGCCATCTATTATCCTGTGGCGCTTCACATGCAGAAAGCTTACGCCGACCCGCGCTACAAGAAAGGCGACTTCCCGGTCTGCGAGTACCTCTGCGACCACGTGATGGCACTCCCAATCCACACCGAATTCACCGACGAGCAGCTGAAGTATGTCACTGACGCGGTGTTGGAGATGTGCTAGATTTATTATTCGAAAACGAACTAAATGCGAAGCAGTTTTTTGATTGCTTCGCATTTTTTTTATGATTAAGCCTAACAGCAGGCAAACACAAATAAGAATTTTTGATAGAAATAAAACAGGAAGGCGAAGACTAAATAAAATGCTGAGATTGATAATATCTAAAGAGCATTTTAAAAAGTTATAATTTATAAATAATAAAAAAATTAGAGACGCCACCCTGTGACGTCTCTACTATCCTGTTAATCTTGTTAATCCTGTTAATCCTGTCTGATAGAATAATCCTGTCTGATAGAACAATCCTGTCTGATAGAACAATCCTGTCTGATAGAACAATCCTGTCAATCCAGTCTTAGAAGAACAAAATTCCGTTGTTCTCCACCTTGGCATTCTCAAACAATGCGTTGTAAGCACCGTTGACGATGCTGTTGGTGAACTGTGACTTCTTCTCACGCTGGATTGATGCATAGTCTGTCTCACCGGCTGGAGTGGTCTTCGTGGCCTTCACGACTGCAAATGCATTGCCACCCTCGATAGGTGCTGAATAAACAGCTTCCTTGATGCCGAGTGCTGTACCACCAATCTTCTCCTCAACGCCTAAGCTGCCGAAACCACGGCCATCGTATGAGATGTTGTCAACGGTGATGAACTCGCCGCCGAGATCGTCAATCATCTTCTGGTAGTCTGTTCCGAATGCCTTGGCTTTCTCAGCAATCATCTTGCCTTTCTTTTCCTTCATGATCTGTGTTGCATGGCTGCTCACAAGCTCATCGTATGGAGCATAACCCTCAGGAACACTCTTTGTCAAGACTGCAACCACGTACATGTTCTCGTATGCGAAAACCTTCGACATGTCGCCAACTCTCACGTCGTCGCTGAATGTCCAGCGGACGAGGTCACGTGCACTGCCAATACCTGGGATGGTATTGGTGGTCTTTCTGATTGACTGGTTGGTGCGCTTGTTGAGACCTAATGTCTCGATAGCGTTGTTGAATTGTTCCTCTGTCTTGTTCTCGGTGACGAATTTGTTCACCTCAGCGAAGACTGCTCTGTCGGTTTCTGTGCTGGCTGTGATTTCACGTTTCACAACTGCCACCTGTGCCCACAATGTGTCGTTGCGTGTCTCTTTGCCGAGGATTCTTGCTGCATTGTATGCGCCTTCGTATTCGTATGGTCCATAAACGAAACCGACTTCGTTCTTTGCAACTGCTTCTTCAAGTTCGACAGGGAGGTCAGAAGCTTTTACCCATGTGTCGTCAAACGGAGCGTCTGTGTCTGAATTGTAGTTGACAAAACCTGCGACGTTCTCGGTTGTCTTGAACTCTGCTGTGAGGTCATCGATGAACTTCTTTGCTGCCTGTTTGTCGGCTGCTGACGGCTTCACCTCGAAAATCACATAGTCGATGCCGCGTGTTGCATCGGTTGGATATTTCTTGTAATAAGTGTCGTAATACTCTTTCTTGTCGCTTTCTGTAACGACCACTGTCGAATCAGGGATAGAGGTGTAACGCACTGCGTAGACATCTGCCGATCTCTTGAGGTTCTTGTTGTCGTTGTAACGGTCAGCCAACTTCTTTGGAAGATAGAAGCCGTGCTTCAGAAGGCTCTGATATTTATCGCTGATTCTGCTCTCAATGATAAAGTTCTCAAAGTTGAGCCACATGTCCTGAGCCTCAGGTGTCATGTCGTTGAAACTTGCAATGGTCTGGGCCACCTCTTCTTTGTGGAAGTTGCCTTCGGCATCGCTGAAGTTCTGAATCACATACTGGTTAGGATTCTCACCAAGGAAAAGGTCTGTCACCTCGTCTTTTGCAACTGTGAGGCCGAGGTTTTTATACTCTTCCTCCATGATGATTTTTCTAATCATATCATCAAGAACCTGTCTGCGGATGCTGAATTCGTCGTCACGTGTGAGACCGCCGCGCATGTTCTTCTGATAAGTGATGACCTGCTGTGCTCTGTTCTCAAAGTCCTTGTAGCTGATCTTTTCACCGTTAACAACTGCCACCTCATTGCTCCTGTTTCTGCTTGGTGTCTTCATCAAGTCGCCTAAAACAAATGCCAAAAGAGCTAAACCAATGATAATCACTAAGATACCATAGTGCTGTCTGATTTTTCCAATTGCTGCCATAGTTTTATTTTATTTATTTATTTTTCTATATTAATTTTAAGCCTGCAAATTTACGAAAAAAGTCAATACAATGAACATTTTTGTTAAAATTATGCTAACTCATTGATTGCTTTTGATTTCCACTTCTTCCAACTTGGTTTCGGATGCTTTGATAATCTTGAAAAGATAGTCTCCGATGGCAATTTCTTCGCCTGTTTGCGGAATACTTTCGTGATAATGAATGATATAACCCGCCAAAGTCTCGTAGTCGTCCGACTCTGGGAAGTTGTATTTGTAAGTCTTATTGAGATAGTCGATTTCTAGTCGTGCCGAGAAAATCCTGTCGTTCTCGCCGATGGTCTTTTCAATGTCGTCTTCCTCGTCGTACTCGTCTTCAATCTCTCCGAAAATCTCTTCCACAAGGTCCTCCGTTGTGATGATACCCGCCGTGCCGCCGAATTCGTCAACGACAACAGCAATGCTCTGGCGCTTCTTCGACAGCCGTTGCAGCAAGTCCTGAGCTCCGTAAGTCTCGGGATAGAACTCTATCTGACGCACTTTTTTCTTGATGCTTCCGCCAACATGCAACAGGTCGTTGATGTGGATATATCCTACAATATTGTCGATATTGTCTTCATACACAATGATTTTTGAGTGTTTGGTCTCTTCAAAGACCCTCTTCACCTCGTCCATGCTCTCGTTAATCTCCACTGCCTGAATCTCGTTTCTCGGCTGCATGCATTCGCGAAGCTTAACTGTCTGAAAATCAATAGCATTTTGAACCAATTCGATGCCTTGCTGAATGTCGTCGTTTTCCTCGTTGGGGTCAGCGTATTCTTTAAGATAATCGTTCAAATCGACGGTGCTCAACTTGTAATCCTCAGGCGCGATTTTCATCCTGAAAACATACTTTATGATGAGCTCAGATAGTCCTATATATATGAAAATCAATGGGTAAAGGATGATGTAAAGCGTCATCATCGGGATGGCCATGGCTCTCATCAGACCATTAGGATTGATGCGGCATAGCGTCTTTGGAATGAATTCCGCCGCGAAAAGCACCAATAAGGTCGAAATCACCGTCTGGCAAATCAAAATGGTGAACTCATTGGTGATGGCGACGGGTAAAACTCTGATAATCAACGGTTCAAGAAGCCTTGCCATGGCAATGCCATAAACCACGTTGGCGATGTTGTTGCCAAGAAGTATGCAGCCCATAAACTGTGACTGGTGCTTCACAAAATGGTTGATGAGCTTGGCAGAGAACCTGTTTTTCTTGAGGTCGAGCTCGAGTTTCAGCCTGTTGGAGCTGAGAAAAGAGATCTCGACACCCGAAAAGAGCGCCGATGCAATAAGTGATATTATGACAACAATCCAATTACTCATCTTCGTTAATCTCAAGGGTCGCTCTGATGCCGAAGATCTCGCGCCGGCTGAAGTTCTCGTTGGCAGTCAGACTGTCGCCGAAAATCAACTTGTCGGGCCCGGAAATCTTCACCAAGCCACCGGTATAAATCTTCCTTTTCTTCTGGTCCCAAAACAGTGTCTCTGTCTCCAGGACCTCTTCCGTCCTCACGTTTTTCACCACCACGTTGTGTTTGGCGATGATAAGTTCCTTTTTCTGATGATTCACGCCATAATCGCCGCGAATCATCGATGATGGCGCAGTATCGCCTTCATACATGTAAGCGACGAAACCTTTAGGGAACTCAAGCATTGCGCTGTCGGGGTCGTCGATGGTGCGCATGACGGGAGCGACGAGCTTCGCCACCATCATTCCCGAATCGCTTCTCTCGATGACGACATCATAAGCCATAAGCCCGACAATAGTGTCGTTGTCGATGAACTGCTTGACCTTTTCCATCGAGTTTTCACAAGAAAACAACATCATAACAAGATGTGCTATGATGTTGATTTCCAATAATATATAAGCTAATCTTTTCAATTATTCGAGAATCTAGCCTTTGTGGTTTCGTTGATCCAGCAGCCCACTTCGTAGGTGTCGCCTTCAAACACATTGTAGAAGAATGCGTCTTCGCTTGTAGGGAACATCTTCGAGTAGTCTCTGATCATCTCGTTAGCCTTTGATGCCAGTGAAGGGTCAACTTCCTTGGCTTTCTGGAACTTGTCGACTGCTGCCCACAACACTGCTTTTGCATGCAATGGGTTTTCGCTGCAATCCTTGCCTGCTGAGGCGTAGAGGTAGCCGATAATCATGTAAGGCTCGCCGTCGGTTTTGTCGAGCTCAATGGCTTTTCTTGCATAAGCGCGGCCCTGCTCGCCTTTGCCTTCCTTAAGCATAATCTGGGCGAGATATTTGTAAGCCTGCTCAGCCGATTTGGTGTCTGATGATTTTGTAGCTTCGAGGAGGTAGCTGATAGCCTTGCTGTATTCCTGGTCGACCAGATATCTCTTGCCGATGAAGTAGGCTGACTCTGGTGATGGGTTGAGTCTGTGCAACTTGATAGCCACAGCGAGATAGAGGTCGCTCTTGTCGCAGTTTCTTGCTGCGAGCACTGTAGCGATTTTGTTGAGAAGCTCCACATTGTCTGGTTCTGCGTCAAACTTCTTCTGATAGATGCGGACGAGGTCTTCGCAGTTTGCGTATGGCTGCACCATGCCTTCGAGGTTGGCTTTTGTCTGTGTGTAGTTGTTCAATGCTTTTTCGTTGCCTTCCTCTGTATATTTCTTGATGTTGAATTCGGCGATGTCCATGAGATGGCTGTATTCGTCGAGAATAGCTGACTCATCAAGTTTTCCAGCTTTAACCATATTGATAATGGTTGTGAAATAAGCGTCGATGAAAGCGTAGTTGCTGTTGTTGCCCTCAATTGAGATGGCTTCTTGTAATGCGTTGTAGGCCTGTTCCATACGTGAAGGGAATGCCATGAGGTCGACACCCATACGTCCTTTGATATTGCCTACCTGGTCGCCGGCTTTTGTCTTCGGGAAATACTGGATACGTGTCTCGTAAACCATCACGAGAGTGTCGATGTATTTCTCTTTAAGAGCTTCGTCTTTGGTGCCTCTGATGAGAGCGTTGTTCACGATTTTCGTTCCGTCAGTGAGTGTTCTCTCTTTGTAGCTTGGACAGTTGAGGAAAACTCTTCTCCATGCTGAAATCATTACTGGATTGGCGCTTGAAGCCTTTCCGTCCCATTGTTTGAATGCCTCTCTATAGACAGAGATGTCGGCATCGCATTCCGAGTTTTGTGCAAAAGCAATTGATGACATGCATAAAACTGCTCCGAGGAATAAAATCTTTCTAAATTTCATCTTTTTTAATTATTTAAATTACTTATATCTTCGTTTTACAAACCATCGGTCATGCAATGACAATCCCAACGAAATGTTGAAATACGACTCTTCGACGAGATTGTTTTTTGTGGTGCCCATCTTACCGAATTCAAGAGCTACATTGATTATTGTCATGGCTCTTGGAACCGGCAATCCGACGCCTAATGTGACACCATATTTATTGATTGAAGTTCCGTAAATGTTGAAATATGTCTGGTCGTAATGGAATCCGGCGCGGTATGTCAGCTTGGTGAAATAGCTGGAAACGCTGGTGCTATAAGGTGTATAGCTGCCTCCAATAGCGATGTTCCATGAGTTCTGGAGCGAATCGCTCACGTGGTTGATGCGGAATGCCGACCAGTTGCTCCAGTTGAAGTCGATACCAACAAGCCAGCGTTCACCTTTCTGCAAGGTGATACCTGTGCCAAAGCCCTGCGGATATTTCACAGGAGTGCTTTCGTTTGTTTCGTATAAAATAGTGTCGATAGGATTCTCTGTAGAAGTGCCGTAGCCTTTGAACATCGTGCGGATATACGTGTCGCGATGCGCCTTCATGTCGGTTGGCAACGAATAAACCGCACCAAAGGTGAGTTTATAGTCACCTCCAAACTCATGCTTGAAAATCAATCCTAAGTCAAAGGTTAAACTGCTGAATCTCAAGTTGTTGGTGCGTCTTTCATTAAAGAAATAAACTTGATTTGGAAAATACAAAGTCGTTTTGTCGATGATATTTCCAAAGATATAATTCATCTTGAGACCGAGTGAGAGGCTTTTGCTGACCTTGAAGCCGTTGGCCCAATAAATCTTGTTGAGGCCTCCATCGCCTTCATAATCAATGCTATACGGATAATCCCAGTCGTAATCGGCCCTTGAAGAGTAGGCACGGCTGGTAAACGGCGCCACACCGAGACCCATCTTCAACCATTTTGTCACGCCAAAACCGATGTCAAAATAGTCGAAGGATGCATTGGAACCTTTTTCTGAGACGTCGGTGGTTCGGTATGTCACGTATTTCATGAAGAAACCGGCATCGAAGAGGAATGTCAAAGAGTCAATTTCGGCATATGATGCCGGGTTGGAGCTGTTCAGCAAGTGCTTGCCATCCATTGCGTTACAAATGCCACCCATGCCTTGCATTATGGTGTTGCTCTTGGTCTGGTCAATCGTGCCCAAACCGAATCTCGAATATGGCGAGAAGATGTCGGATTGTGCAAAAACGCCACAAGTTGTCATGAAAACCATGACAACTAACAATAGCATTTTGTGTAACTTATTGATTTTCATTATATTCCAAAATCAATCGCAAGCCGTTAAACATAAAATTTGAACTTGCAAAACTACAAAAATCTAACTTATTTTGCAAGAAAATATTGTCACCTCCAGTGATAAAAACGTTTAAGTCGTTGAAACTCAATGAATAAAGTCTGATAAATTCTTTTATTTCGTATAGAACTCCGAGTTGCACGCCACTTTGGAGGCATTCGACGGTGTCGTCGCAAACGATTTTCAGTTCGTCGCTGGTTGGTTCGCAGAGGGGGAGGAGAGCGGTATGCTCATGCATCGTCTTGAAACGCAGCTGCAAGCCAGGGCTTATCGGCCCGCCGAGATGACGGTCGTCGGCAGTCAGGATGTCGTAAGTGATGCACGTCCCGATGTCTATGACGAGGCTGTTTTGATGTGGTTTTTCGGCATAGGCTGCTGCCACCAGCGCCAACCGGTCGGCCCCTATCTTGGTTTTCTCCCTGTAAGTCAACGAGAAAGGCAGCTTGGTCTTGCTCGAGAGCACTGTCATCTCGATGCTTTTAAGCTGGGCGAGGCATTCGTCAACTTTCCCGCCGACGGAGGAGATGATACCTTTATTAATATAAGGATGCTGCTTTAACACTTTCCCCAAATCGTCAGCCAATGGGTCAAAAACGTTGGTCTCGACGATGTTTTTGTCGTTAAAGACGGCATATTTTGCCTTGGTGTTGCCGATATCGATGGTTAAAAATTCATTCATTTCTTACAAAATGGGATGCAAAAATATTGAAAATGAGCGAATTATTTGATATTTTTTAAAAAAAATCAAAAAAAATATTTTTTCTTGTTGGGGTAATGAAAAATGTTGTATCTTTGCAGCGCAAAAAAGGGGTACCATAGCTCAGTTGGTAGAGCAACGGACTGAAAATCCGTGTGTCGCTGGTTCAACTCCCGCTGGTACCACGCAAAACGCTGACTCTCAATGAGTCGGCGTTTTTTTTTGTTTGTTATTTGCAAAGATATGAAAAAACAAGTAAATTTGCATCAAAAAAACATACAATATGGCACATCCTTGCGAAAACTGTAAAATCCGTGCTCATTATGACGCTAAACCCAAATCACTGATGGGGCGTTTCTGGCGGTGGCACATCAATTTCTGTCCCGGATGGAAATCATACTTCAAATCATTGCCACCAGAGAAAAAGGCTGAATTGAGAGAAAAATATCAATTTAAAAAGTATCAGTAAGGATAACCCTTGATAACCCTTTTTATCTGAAAAAGAAAGACAAGTCGTGAGTAAGAAGAGGCTGATTTGGAAAATACCATGCATCGTCGTGGGTGTCATCATAGGAATAGTGCTGTTACTGCTGGTTGCAGTGACGGTCATTCTGGTGACTCCCGGAGCACGCACGGCTGTTTTGCAAAAATGCGTTGCGGAAATCAACGAGCGAACCGACTTCGATGTGAATCTGGGACGGCTGTATCTTTCTCCTTTCCACCATTCTCCTATGGTTCTCTATCGCGCCTACAAAGGCAAGGAAGATCTGCCAATACACATAGAAATAGACAGTCTTTATATCGGTCATCACGGTCAAGACACATTGTTATATGTACATGGCTTGCGTCTGCAAGGTAGTATGGATTATTTGGCCCGTACTATGGTGGTGGACCAACTGCTGCTGGAACAAGCGACAGTTCACTCCGACACGCTGATAGACGGAGTAGGCATCGACGCCATATTGGGGCATCTGGATGTAAAGAGTCCGGGACTCAACATAACGGAAGGACAGTACCCGCTGCACGGCTTGAAGTTGACGGATGCTTTTGTGAGCGTTGAGCTGCGCGACACCGGGACCGACATCGAGGACACAATCTCCACGTCTGCCCCAATGGTCATCGAGGTGCCGGACGGTGAAATGAAAAATATACGGTTTGTGCTTGACCCGATGGGACTGGATTTACGTGTTGGCTCTTTGTCCACGAATGTGTTGGCAGACCTTGATAACGACCTTTATGATGCACGACACCTGAATCTCGGCAATGCCTCGCTTACGCTTGAATCGCTGTACTTGCCTTTTGACACGATATATGGAGATGCGATGGTTGAATTGAGTAACAATTTGATTAATTCTAACGGATTACACGTGCGTTCCGACTCATTAGGGGCAAAAGCGGATCTGATGGCCACGACGCTAAATATGGAGACGATGCGAGTGGACTTGGCAGGCAATGCGGAATATCGCGGTAGTAAAACAAGCTTGAGAGGATTTTATGATATTGATGATGAGGTGTATGACATGCTGGTGGATGTGGAGCAAGTTGACATAAGTCCATTTCTCAAAGACCGTCACCGCGTGAAATTGGCAGGCAAAATACATGCGCAAGGCAAAGGGATAGACCCTTATTCCCCTGCGATGAAGTGCAAACTGGCCATGAATCTGACCGATTGTATCTATGACAGCATCAATGTATCCGGCCTTATTTTTGATGCTGAAATGGCCAATAATACAGTGGTCGGTGCCCTGTATCTGCCAGTTACGATGACAGACAGCGTCATGCGGATTAAGGCGGAGACGGAGCATCATTTCCTGGTATCTGATTTCTTTACACCGGAACAGATGAACGTTGACTACCATACGCAGATGAAGAATATGGTTGCACACGTGGCAGGCGAGAATTTTGATGTTGACTATCTGAACCTTGACTTCACCACAGATACCGCCACGTTGTTGAATATTGTTACCCAAGGACTTACCATAGAGACACGAAGTCCGATGCATCTGCTCAGGCTGGTGGACGATGTTCAACCTCTGTTGGGTGTCGTTACAGACTCGACCTTTGTGCAGTCCATCGTCTCGTTACAAGATTTGACAATGCTTGACACGCTCCGACAGCTTATACCAGCCATACAAGCGAAAATAGATCTGGCGAAAGGCAGCCCCGTCCAGAATATCATAGAGCGAATAGGGATGGATATCGAAGATGTTAGGCTGTTGCTGAAGTCCGATTCCATCCAATCCGACCTGGCCTTGTATGTCTCCATTCCGTATATTGACCATTTGGACGAAGACAGTACGGGACTGCACCTGCCGGCGGTTACGGCGACGTTGCAGATAAATATGACTGAAGGCAGGACCGCCGTCTCGCTCACGACCAACACCAGCATTAACGATGGCGTGATGGATGTTTATAGCCTCAGCACTGATGCCGCACTGCAGCTTGACCTGGAACGGAACGGGCGCGAGCTGAGCGGCACCGGACATCTTGTTTTGGACAGCCTCGTGTACGATGGAATGCAACTCGGAAATCGAACGGCAGACATCCTGGTTTCACCATCGAAGCAGTATGAGAATGCCTTCCAGGCAGATGTGCGGTTGAACGACATCCCACTTGATCTGATAAGCAGCATTATTCAGATGGATGACATCGACTTAGATGGTTTCGTTCAAGCTAAGGCTGCCGTAGATGGCATACCTGCACAGTTTGACATCTCCGCCGAAGTGCTGCCTATAAATGTAAGTGCCACATACAAACCATACAATGTGAAATTGAATTTGGGGGAAACGCCTATCGTAATGGAACATAATAATGTAATCTTAAACGATGTGCGCATCTATAGTGTTGATAGTTCCTATCTGGCTATGAATGGTGGAATGGACCTCAATTCAATGCGTCTGGATGTCGATTTGGCTGCCGATGATTTCTCTCCGATAAAACTGGAGCAAAATAGCACTTTCCCTATTTATGGTGACTTGGCAACCGATATCCGCGGACGGGTGACCGGACCGCTGGATAGTATCCATGCCGCTGTGGATGTTATAATACTACCCACCACCGATTTGACCTATCCGATAGATGCGAAGAATATGGCGGAAGTCAAACCGCAGGGCACGGTCAACATACAATATAACACCGCCGATGGGGAACTGAACTTAGGCGGAAGGATAGATGTGGACGAAGGATTGGTTCGCTATTCGCCCAAGTTATATCCCATGATACCTTTCAAAGTGGATACGGGAAGCTATGTTGCCTTCAACGGTCCAATAGACCAGACATTTATTAAACTCTCTGCTTCGCAACAGGTGAAAGCGGATGTGCAATCGGAGGGCGAAGAGATGCGCCGTGTGGTCTTCAACACAGGCGTGCGTGTGGAGGGTGTGCTCGATTCGATAGGCATTGGCACCGTAGGTTTTTATATCGAAGCACCAAATGACGAGACCATAACACGCGAACTCGCCTCTATGGATGAAGACACTCGCGAAGGTATAGCGGCAGCATTGCTGGCTACCGGTATGTATGTTGGCGAAAGCAATGTGGCTGCACAAAAAGATGGATATGCACTGTCCAGCATCTTCAACAGCCGTATCAATGCAGCTATGGCAAATTCCAAGATAGGGAATATCGTAGATGTGGATATCAGTAGCGGAGAAACAGTGCATGAGTCCGGCAAAACCAGTGACATGAACATCACCATCAGCAAAGCTCTGTTCAGTGAAAAACTGACCGTCACTGTCGGCTCCACCATCACCGACAACCCCGAGGTTAACAAAGCCAACGGTTTGCTCAGCCTTATATCCGCTGACTATAAACTGACCGAATCGGGGAATGTCTTTTTACGTGCGTTCTCAATGCGCGATTATGAAAACATCTTAGAAGGCGAACTAAACAAGTCAGGCATCGGTGTGGGGTCTAAAAAACAATGGAAGCGTAAAAAATACATGCCTTCCTTGGGTGATACCATCACGCGTACATACAAATTACTGGCGGATGCGGACATCACCTATCGTTCCAATCACAGTCTCGGCCCGAACCTCACCCTCGGCCATTTGACAAATAATCTCTTGGGACACGGAGAGACATTCTCTATCAAAGGCTATGGAGCATACTATTGGGCGCTGCGCGACCGTCAGCCGGGAGACCCGAGAATAACCGACACCTATAAATTCGGTATTGATGCCGCACTTATTTTCCCATATCTGCACTTTGGGAGTGGCAAAAACCTTGAAGGTGACACCCGTTACCGAATAGGATACAAGTACGAGAACATCGCTGGAGGATATGGTGTTAACAAGTTCTATGGATCTTTCTCGTATTTTATCCGCACGTCTCCTTATTTTACACATATAATAACACCTTTCTCGCTTTCTGTGATCAGAGTGAAAGCCGAATCGCAAAAGTTGATCGAAGCTGTGACTGACCATCCTGAAATCCTAAAAGTGCTTGCCGGAAACGAGTTTGTCCCTTCTGTCGGCTACGGAATCACCTATAGCGACTACCGCTTCAAACGGGCAGTCAACACCATGATTGAATTTGATATTAAGGAAGCGGGCAATCTGATAGACGCCACCTATTGCCTCTTCGGATATTCGTGGGATGAGTTGGACAAACCACTCGTCGGTGTCCCTTTCAACCAGTTTGTCAGGTTGTCGGTCGAACTGTGGAATAAGTTCAACTTTACGGAACGGACATGTATCGCAACGCGACTTTTTGCAGGCTCCAACATACCGTTGGGCAACTCCGAGTATGCACCGCTTTCCGAATCCTTCTATACTGGTGGTCCCAACAGCCTGCGAGCAGCCGAACCATACGCCTATGGACCTGGAAATTTCCATAGCCTCAAATTCAACCAGAATTTCTTCCATGCCGGTGATATCAAACTCGAAGCCAACTTAGAAGTGCGTTTCCCTCTCGTTTGGAAACTCAATGGTGCCGTTTTCCTCGATGCCGGCAACGTATGGAACTGGCGTAACACTTCCGATTATCTCAGTAGCGAAGATTATGAGGCATATTGCGAGATTATGGAGTTCACTGAGGATATATATGACGGAATTATTGATAATCCGTATATCGCTAAGCAGATAGCCTTAGGTACTGGTTTCGGACTCCGTCTCGACATCGACGGACTCGTTGTCCGTCTGGACTTAGGTGTTGCTATCCACGCACCTTACCAAACATATAAATACACCAAGGAATATACGCCTAATCTCACACGACCGATTACCACTTATTACAATATACCTTCTGTCCTTGATGGCCTGCGTCTCAACTTCAGTATAGGCTATCCGTTCTAACTAACTGGCTTGATCCACACGTCACACTGCGGGAACGGAATCTCGATATTGTTCTCGTTGAGCGTGTTGTAGACGAGTTCTTGAGCACGTGCGATATACGGAGCACGTTCTTCCACCAAGACGTATTGCTTGAGACAGATGTTGACGCTGCTGTCGCCAAAGCTCTCGAAGAACACATTGATGCCGCGTTTCGGGTCGACTATCGGACGGTTGTATTTGTCTTTCGTCATAAGCTTTTTCGTGGCTTCATTAAGCAGGCCGCGTACCGTCTCGACATCTGTGCCGTATTTTACACCTACCACAATCTTCAAGAACTCGTAGTCGCCGTTACGGGTGAGATTTTTGAAGTTCTTGTTAAACAAAGTAGTGTTGGTGAACGCGATGACGGTGTCTTCCAGCGTCTGAATCTGTGTGGTCTGATAGCTGATGGCCGTCACTTTGCCGCGGACGCCGTCACACTCGATGTAGTCGCCCACGCGCAGACGCCCGCCCATGAGCTGGATGCCGTAAATGAAGTTGTTGAGGATATCTTTCATAGCCAAACCGAGACCGGTAGCCAGACCAGCTGCCACGATGGATAACGCCCCAACAGGTATCTTCAGCACCACCACCGTGATTATGATGAAACTGCCCCACACCATGATGCCTATAACATTGTCGGCTAAGGTGAAGTTGATTTCATTGGCCTGGAAATGTGTCTTGCCTTGCTTGTGCGCCAGATTGTCAAACTTGATTTTGCGGTACAAAGCTTTCGTAATATAGCTGAGATAACGGAATAAGAACACCATGACAGACACAAGCGTGATGTTGTACAGCGAGAAATTCAAGATGGCATTTCCATCGTCGTCGGCAAGGTTGAAGAACGATCTTGTGAAAATATCCTTGCTGATTTCTCCCAAATCAAACACATCGCCGGCGTAGAACAAGCAAATCGGGATGGTGATTATAGCGAGCACCGGCAGTGCCACCTGTTTGATAAAATCGAAGCACCAGGTGACAGCGATGTAGGCGTCTTTGCGTTCCGGCTCGTAGATGGTGTGGTCTTTCTGGTATTCCAACTTGTATTGTTTCATCTTCTTCTCGTAATAACGGTCGAGCATGACGTACAATGCCGTTATCGTCTCGATGGCGGCGAGCTGGAAGAGCCACCAGATGAATATCTGAATGCCGAGCAACACATAGCCCGACCAGATGATTATCGTACCGACAACCATGATGCCGAGTGTTATCCAGCTGTATGTCATGTCGTGTCGCGCCTCCTTGATACGGCTGACCTTTTGGCATAACAAGAGCTGCCAGATGGTGCATATCAGAACGATTGGCGGAAATATCAGGTTGACGAGCTTGTTCGGGATGAAGATGATGCGGAAGGTGATTACTATCAAGCTTAGCACAATCATCGGGAGGTAGAGCTGCCACACCTTTCTGAGTGTCGCTGAAGGTATGCGTATGAGCAACGACAACAGTATGGAAGCCACCAGCCATGCGTATGTCAACAGCAGCCCTGATGCGACGTTGAAGAAGTTCGACGAAGATAAAGCCGATGCCATCATCACTGACAATATGAAGATAATAACGCCGCCGAACAGGCTGACAAGATGGTTGCGTTCCTGCGATGCAACGGTCTTGAACAGAGACACCCTCTTCTTCAGAATACGCATAATGATACTGCTCAACAAAGTAGCAATGCCAATATAAACCAATATTATCACTATGAATCCAGATACCTTGGCACCACGCCAGTCGCTATGCCGTAAGGCTTTCGAGTCGGTGGTGGTATCGCCTATGCCGTATTTCATGGCTGCATCGTAGACGGCTCTCATCTTATAGCGATTGAACGACTTCAAAACCTTGAAATAGTTGTCCTGACCGTCGATGAAGATGTTTTTCTGGATGAGGCGATAGCGTTTCACAGCGTAATTGTAGCTCTCGTCGAGACGTATGCTCATCAGTTTGTAATGCTCGCCGTCTTGCGTCACCTTTTCACGCGCGTCTTTGTACATGTCAAGAAGCGTAAGGGTGTAGTAAAGACATGAGTCACGGTCTATCTGTCCCTGTTCGTCGAGGAAGAAAGGGGAGTCCTCGTCGTAATGCAAGATGTTTCCGCTCAACAACAGAGCGTCCATCACCGACGACAGACTGTCGGGAAGGCCTTCGATCTTGTCGAGGATAGGCGGCAGTCGGCGGAGAGACTCAGCCAAATGCTCACAGCGTTCAATCTCCATGTTGAGATTCGCCAAAATCTCGTCGAACGGACGACGTTGGTTGTGGTAGTTATCGTACTCGCGCGTCACTTCGTCGAGGGCGTAGGTCATGTCGAAAGTGTAGTCCTGGCTTTGCGAATATAGCATCAAAGCGAGCTCGTTGCAGCGTTTCGTCATGTCGACAAGCTCCTGGTGCTGCATCTCGTTGCGCTGTTTTATCCAGTTCTGCCTGCTCTCCAGCTTGACATATTCCTGATGCAGCTCCGAACGGAGGATAGTCAGCGTCTTCGCGATATCACTTTCTTTGAACACAGCCCATGCCGGAATAGCCAAAGCTACGACCAGCATGAAAGACATAAACTGTCTTATAATCTTTTTCATAAAAATTATTTTTGATGAATCTCACCGTAAGTTGCCTCAAATTATTTCTGAAAGCTTAGAATCCTGTCCAGAATCTTTCCCAGAAGCTGTGTTCCATCTCTTTCCATGTCTCGGCAGTGGCAGCCTCGAAGTCGGCAGTGTAACGGTTAAGCATCTTTGTGGCCTCTTCTTTCTCGCCTTTCTTGAGGAGTTTCTCAACTTTTTTCTCCAGTTCAGGCATCTCTTCCATCGCTTTCTCTTCGTAGCGGAGAATGTTGGCGTACATCACGTCTTTGCATAATCCCCAGTTGACTTGGGCGAGTTTGTTGGCTTTTCTGTAGCGCCACAGTGCTGTCTGCTCGTCGAAATGACTGTGGCCGCATCTGTCGAAGCATGATGGCATTCTGGTGCAGCCGCTGTAGACAGGGATTCTCGGGCTCTGGCCAGGGTTTTCGACGCCGATCCAGCAGATGCCGCCGATCTCGTCAGGCATCCAGTCGCGGAGCTGTGCCACGAATGAATATGAACACCATGACATTGCCACGCCGCGTTTGAACTCGATGGTGCCTGGCTTCAGCATGTTGTATACCTTCTGCTCGTTGCCGCCCATCCAAGGATTTGCGGTAGGGGAGACGATGGTGTCGCCGTCGCGTGCCACTATCTTGAGGTTGCGTGTGATGTCCATGTCGGTGCCTTCGTAATAGCTGCGGAGCAGACGCATCACGTCGCGTACGTCGACTTTCTTCTCAGGTTTCACCGAGAATGGGATGTCTTCGGCGTTTCTGTCGAGATTCAATGATGGTGCTAACTCGTTGAAGATGAACCACTCGCGTTCGCGGAAGTTCTTGCCGTTGGAGTAGCTGCTGCTAAAGGCCTTATACCAGATGAGCTCGCCTTCACCGTCCCAGAGGCCGTATTTCTTTGCCACCTCTTCGACGTTGTCGGAACACATGAAGTTCTTCTCGTCTTTTCTGTTTAAGTATTTGATTCTTGGGATGTTAGCCGACACGCTGACTTCGCCGTCAGGCACACGCTGTGCTGCCCAGATGCCTCCGATTTTGTCGGGGCCTTCGCCCATGATTTCCATGAGCCACACCTCTTTGGTGTCAGCAATGGTGATAGCTTCGCCGCCGTCGCCGTAGCCGTATTCTTTGATTAATTCAGCAATGGTTTTGATGGCGTCGCGTGCGTTGTCGCAACGTTGCAATGCGATGCGCTCGAGTTCCTCAATCTGGAATGCGCCTTTGCTGTTTACCAGGGTGTCGGGACCTGAGAATGTGGTCTCGCCTATGGCAAGCTGTTTCTCGTTGAAACATGGATATGCCGTGTTGAGGTAGGCGTATGTGTGGCTCGCCTGCGGAATCTCAGCGGCGACAGGAAGACCTTGGGTCTCGCTTGGACTCATGGTGTGCATGGTGCCTTTGTAAACCTTAGTCGTTGCGCCGTCTTTGTAATCGGCTGCTTTTTCCCAGCGCATCCAGGTGCGATACCAGCTGTCGCAGGTGTGCGACGTCATCACCGAACCGTCAGTAGAGGCTTTCTTGCCCACCATGATGCTGGTGCAGTTGGCACCTTCAAATTCATATTCGTCAACGTTGACCTGAGCGCTAATGCTCATCGTCATTGCGATTATCACTAAAGTGATTAAAGTTTTAATGGTTGCTTTCATATCTATAATTTTAAACTTGTAAACTTATAAACTATTAAACTTTTTAAACTACTCTTAACTCTCAACTCTCAACTCTCAACTCTCAACTCTTTTTTGAGGCGCAGCCGAAAAAAACGTAAAGTTCACTTTTCCATATTTCCTATGGTCGTAACAATGCGGATGCTCCGAGAAATCTATTGTCCTGTCGTGTTCGAGGACGAAGATGCCGTTTTCTTTTAATAATTCATTTTGGAATATCAAATCGACGAGGAGCTCGTAATGTTTGCAGTCGTACGGTGGGTCGGCGAAAATCAGATCGTATTTTGCCTTATGCATGGGCAAGAATCTGAAGACATCCGATTTTATCACTGATAACCCGTTCATATTCAGCTTGTTGGCTGTCTCTCTGATAAATTTGACGCAGTTTTGGTTTTCATCGACGGCGGTTACGTGCGGGCAGCCTCTTGAGGCGAGCTCGTAAGAGATGTTGCCTGTTCCGGCGAAGAGGTCGAGTGCTGTCGTCTCCTCCAGATCTATCTGGTTTTCAAGGATGTTGAACAGGCTTTCCTTCGCCATGTCGGTTGTGGGTCGTGTCGGAAGGTTGTCTGGCGCCACGATCTGTCTTCTCTGGTGGCTTCCTCTTATTATTCGCATGTCGTTGATTTATTTAGATAATCTTTGCTCAAGAAACGTATGTCGCGGAAATATCTTGACACGATTTCGGTAATAGATGATTTTTCTTCTATCATGCCAAGGAAATACACTGGGACGGAACCTGCATCGAGATGCAGCTGTTCAACGGAGAAGAGCAGGAAGTAAAGGAAATCTTCTTTTGTTTTAAAACGGAAGTGGTTGTCAAACAACAGCTTAGCTCCTTTTAGGACAATCATCTCGAAGCATTGGTCTTTGACGTTCAGATAGACTCTGGCGTCGTCGGTGCGCTCGAGGTTGTCTTTGATAAGAGATTCCAGGAGCATGCTTGTCGGATGGCGGAACTCTTTGTTGACAGGTTGGGGCATGCAATAAACGTTGTATGCGTCAGCCAGCTCGATATAATCGGCGCAAACGACGCTGTTTTCCTTTTTAATTCCTAAGAAGTCGAGATATTTCTCTTTGTTTTTCTCCTGATATAAGGCTGCTGGCACCAAGACATACGAAAAACCATCCGTTAAATTTCGGATGGTTAGTTCGTTGTTGTTCAGATTGTCAGCAGGAGGGACCATGATTATAATGATTCCCAGTTACCGCTTGTTGAAGGCTCGTCCATTGAACCGACTTTCAGACCTGCATATTTGTCCAAGTCTTCCTGTTCAGCTCTCAGGTTGTTGACTCTCTGAGGGTCGAGATCCCAAAGATATGAGCTGTAAGGGGTCTTTGCCTCGAACACAGCCACTCTCAAACCACCGCGGCGGATTGAGCCGGCCTGCATCTCGAACTGTGCACCCTGTGAGAAAGGAACGATGCGCAAGCTGTTGATGTCGAAGTTCTCCCTTCTTCCGAACAATGAATCGATGACCTTGATGTAACCAACGGTATCGTTGATTGTCTTTGTAAATGTGGTATCGTTCGGGTCGGCAATGATGTTCACAACAGGAAGCTCGCCGGTCTTGATGTATTCGATGAGTGAATCGAAATCGGCAGTGTATCTGTTGTATGTCTGCTTGAACAAAACCTGTGTGCTTCTGATGTCTTTCAGGCTCTGAACGATTTCGATTTCTCTTTCTCTACGAGTGTTTTCAAAGACAACAGGCTGTCTGATGCTGTCGTATACTAAGTAAGCCAAAAACAAAGCAACAATTGCTAATCCGATGTTGATAAATGTTAGATTCTTATTCTTCATGATTTTAAATTTTATTTGCTTTTTTTGCGTTGCAAATTTACTGATTTTTTTTAATTAGGGATGAAAAATTTAAAAAAAATTTAAGAATAATATTCCACATTGAGCCCCAATGCTTTAACTTTATCAGCGATTTTTGACATTTCCTCTGATGAAAGCTTTTCAAGATTTTTTTCCGGTGTCTCTCTGTCGATAACGTAAATCATTGTCATTCTTGGCTTTATCTTCTTCAGATGCTCAAGCCAGAGATTGATTTCCCCATCCGTAGTGTTGTCAATGGCGTCACAAGAATGCTTGCCACGAAGGAATAATGTTTGTATAATCACTTGACCTTCAAAGCGTTGCAGGTATTTGACATATTGCTCGATGTCGATTTTTACGTTCGGCAGATTTATTTTATTAATGGCGTTGTCGGTGCCTCCGTCGAGCTTGCAGATGTTGTTGTCGACTTTCAACAAAGCCTTGAAGACCCTTTCGTCGTGAATCCTGGTGCCGTTGGTGAGCACGCTGATGACGGCTTTCGGGACGTATTTGTCTCTTAATTTTATAGTGATATCAATGATTTCCGGGAAGTCAGGATGCAGAGTCGGCTCGCCATTGCCCGAAAAGGTGATGCTGTCGGGCTCTTTGGGCGTCCCGACCAGCTCTTTCAACGCATTCTCCAGTGTTTGCTCGTATTCCTGAGGTGTCGCGAAACGCGCTTTCTCATCGCATATCTCCGGATTCCATCCGCACTCGCAATAAACGCAGTTGAAGGTGCAGATTTTTCTAAACTTTGGTAACAAATTGACTCCCAATGAGTTGCCAAGCCTTCTGCTCTTAATAGGTCCAAAAACCAAATCTTCTGTTAAAAATGCCATTTTCAAAATTTTTGCAAAAATACAAAAAATTTTAATGTGATACGCTTCGCGTAATATGATGCACGAAGCGCGCACATTCTGCGAAGCAGCTCATTTCGACCGAAGGGAGAACAAATTGCGACAGAAAGGAGCATCACATTTTACTATTTTTTTCAAAAAACAACAGAAATATTTGTTTTTTTGTTACTTTTGCAAAAAATAGAAAAACATGAAAACTAAACAGGAAATCACGGAAAACTGGCTGCCGCGCTATACAGGACAGGATCTGGACAAGTTCGGGAAATACATTCTTCTGACGAATTTCTCGCATTATCTTGAGTTGTTCGCCTTCTGGAACAACGTCTCGATAGTGAGCCGCGACCGTTCCATGCCTTGCGCCACCGCCGGTGACATCACGATGATTAACTTCGGGATGGGAAGTGCCAACGCCGCCACCATCATGGACCTGCTGAGCGCCATCCATCCGAAAGCCGTGCTTTTCCTGGGCAAATGTGGAGGAGTGAAGAAGAAAAACCAGGTCGGCGACTTTATCCTTCCTATCGCTGCCATCCGTGGCGAGGGAACGTCAAACAACTATATCTTGCCCGAAGTGCCGGCACTGCCAGCCTTCTCGATGCAGAAAGCCATCTCCACAACCATCCGCGACCACGGCCACGACTATTGGACTGGCACCGTCTACACCACCAACCGCCGTGTGTGGGAATACGACGAGGAATTCAAGGAATATCTGCATAAGACACGCTGCATGGCGGTAGATATGGAGACAGCTACCATCTTCGCCGCCGGTTTCGCCAACGAGATACCGACAGGCGCACTGCTGCTCGTCTCCGACCAACCCATGATTCCTGATGGAGTGAAGACGGCTGAGAGTGACAAAAGAGTGAGCAATATGTTCGTCGACGAACATATCAAAATAGGCATTGACGCCCTACATCAGATTATTGATAACCGACTGACCGTCAAACACTTGCGTTTCTGATGACATACGAGCAGATTTTATCGGAGATTAAAAATAAGATTTACCATCCGGTGTATTTCCTGATGGGTGAGGAGCCGTATTTCATAGATTCCATCAGCGATGCCATTGAGAGCACCGTTCTGGATGAGGCGGATAAGGCTTTCAACCAGATTATCCTTTACGGAAAAGACGTCAACGTACACGACATCGTGACGCAGGCACGTAACTTCCCGATGATGGGTAACTACTTGGTAATCATCGTGAAAGAAGCCCAAGACGTGAAGAATATCGAGTCGATGGAGCCGTTTTTGGAGATGATCCCCCAGACGACCATCCTTGTCTTGAATTACAAATACAAGAAGCTCGACAAACGTCTGAAGTTCGCGAAAACACTGGATAAAGACTATGTTCTGTTCGAGTCGAAGAAGCTTTACGACAGAGATATCCCGAAATGGATTGTAAATTTCCTTGGGAACCACAATTATAAGATTTCGCAGAAGGCTTGCCAGATGCTTGCCGATTATCTTGGCACAGATTTGCTGAAAGTTCGCAATGAGCTTGAAAAGCTGATGGTTGCGGTGCCTCAGAAAAAGGAAATCACGGATTTCGACGTGGAATATAACATCGGAATCTCCAAGGATTTCAACATCTTTGAGCTTCAGAAAGCCATCAGCTACGGTGACTTCCCGAAGGCGGTGCAAATCATCAATTATTTTGGCGACAACACCAAGGATAACCCGCTAATCGCCACAGTGATAATGCTTTACGCCTATTACTGTAAGTTGCTGAAGCTGCACTACGCCACCGACAAATCGAAAAACAGCGTCGCCAGCGTCCTTGGCGTGAACCCTTTCTTCGTCGAAGACTACTTCGAGGCCGCACGCCGCTACAACATCAAAAAATGTGTCGATAATATCGCCGTTATGCGTGAATTTGATTTAAAATCAAAGGGTTACAACACCAGTAGCGACGTGAGCCAGAAAGATCTCTATCGGGAGATGATTTACAAGCTGATGAGATAGAACTTGATTATTAGCTAAGATAAATCATTTTACAGAAAACCCCCAATCATGATTAACGACAACGCGTCTGACAGTCTCGCCAGATACACTGTGGAGATGTAGTAAATAAATACCATCTTCATATTGCCCCATATCATACATTCTCACCCCACAGATACTAAATTCACCAATAATTTCTCCTGACATCTTTTCAATAGTTATGTTGCCCTCTCCGTTTAGGATTATGTTGCCTTTTATTGGGTTGGGATAAAACCACATTTTTGGATTTTCTATCCAATAATTACAAGAAATCTCATTATACGAACTTGAACCACATTGATTTACAGCTTTTATTCTATAGTAATTTAGACTATCAAATGGGTATAAATCGATATAGTAATTATATGTTGTGCGGCCAAGAAAAACTCTACAAGTATCACCCAATGCGTTATTATTATCCCGAACATGAAATGCATTGGTAATTTCATAATAATCAGCATTATCGGATGCGTTCCACGATAATTGAATATGGTTGTCAACAACTTCTACGGTTAAACTCTGTGGTGTGGAAGGCACACCTATATGGGTACCATTGCTTGAATCGGATTTCTTGCAAGTAACTAATAGTATTAAAATCGTTAAAAATAATATGTGTTTAATAATTGTTTTCATGGCTTTGAAACTTAAAATAATGATAATCAGCGGTATAAAAGATAGTAAAAAATTGAAATACAAATCAAAATTGAAGAAAAATTAGCCTTTTTGAAATATTTTTTGTATTTTTGCAATCATAAAAATGGCAGACATGGGTGCTGTCTTTAACATTTTGTTTAACAATTAAATTAAAATTTATGGAATCTTTAATGATTACACAAGATTATTTGCAGGCGGTGAAAGCCTTGAAAGATGCCATAACGCAGAGCCGTTATCGCGCGATTCAACATGTCGATATGTTCTGAAAGGTTATTCTAAAACAAATTTAATATGAATATAACACAAATACCAAATGATGATTCCTTAGAGAGTATCAAAATACGTGAAGGAATAATTCGAGATTTTTATCGTGAGTGGAAAGAAAAAAATCCATTACAAAGGAAATATAACATCTTTTTGAAAGATTATATAAATATACGTATGGTTTCAATCATTGAAACCAGTGAACATGCGGCTAAAAACTATCTTTCAACTCTAGCTGTCATGCAACTCGATTCCATTCTTGCAGGAGCAAAAAAGGTCTCTATTCAAAAGACAAAATCTGATAGTAAAAACCAAAAACCTTTTGAAAGAATCATGATTATGGAATATGAAATAACCTGTATCGGTAAAGTTAAAATGACTGTTGGTATTCGTCGAAGGACACATGAAAAGGTTCAGTATTGTATTACAGCTATCAGGAATGAATAATGAAAAAGGCATCTTTTTGCAGATGCCTTAAGTCTTGCCCCTTTTGCGTGAAGGAGGGTTACACTTTCGTGTGATGCTATGCGGGCGGGGGCTGCGCACTACTCATATACATCGTCCTATCACGACTTTTCTGGCTGCAAAAATACAACTTTTTTATATATGTGCAGCTGTTTGAGAGAATTTTTTTGTTATTTACTTCTTATTTTTCTTAATCCATTCTTTTGCATTCACGAACGCCTCGATCCATGGTGCGATCTCGTCGTCTTTGCGATTCTGCGGATAGTATGCCCACTGCCATGGGAGGAATGCTCTCTCGAGGTGCGGCATCATCGCGAGATGACGGCCGTCGGCGGAGCAGATGCCGGCCACAGACCATGGCGAACCGTTAGGATTTGCAGGATATCCGTCGTAGCTGTATGTCAACGCGATGTTGTATTTTTCCTTGCCGTAAGGGAAGTTGAACTTGCCCTCGCCGTGAGCAATCCACACACCGAGACGGCGTCCTTTCAATGAAGAGAGCATGATGCTGTTGGTGTCCTCGATGTTCACGTTCACGAAGCCTGACTCGAACTTATGCGAGTCGTTGTGTATCATGCGCGGATGCTTGTCGTGGTCAGGGTAGATGAGGTCGAGCTCTGTCATGAGCTGGCAGCCGTTGCAGACACCGAGACTCATGGTGTCGGGACGTTTGTAGAAGTTCTCGAGAGCGGTGCGTGCCTTTTCGTTGAAGAGGAATGCTCCCGCCCAGCCTTTCGCCGAACCGAGAACGTCGGAGTTGCTGAAGCCGCCAACAAACACTATCATATTCACGTCGCTGAGGTCTTCGCGGCCGCTTACGAGGTCGGTCATGTGAACATCCTTGACATCGAATCCGGCAGTGTAGAGCGCGTAAGCCATCTCGCGGTCACATTGGCATCCTTTCTCACGGATTATGGCCGCCTTCACGCCCGAAGATGTGCGACGGTGCATGTCAATGCCCAAATCCTTGGCCTTGCCGGTGAATGAGCCGAAATCGAACTTAAGTGCTTGATTCTTATAGTTTTCGAAACGTTCTTTAGCTTTTGCTTCGCCACTTTGTTTTCTGTCGAGGAGATATGAGCTCTTGTACCAGAGGTCACGTAAAACGTTGATGTCCAGGTCGTAAGACTCGTTGTCTTTCTTAAGATTGATGCTGCGTTTGCTGTTTGGCTTGCCGATAACGTTATATTTAATGCCTTCTTTGTCGAGTAACTCCTTGACTTTCTTATCTTTAACTTGGATAACGACTGCTGGCTGCTCGCTGAATGCCACGCTGATGAGGTCGTTGCCGAGTGCGCTGAGGTCGATGTCCATGCCGCCTTCGTTGTTGGCGAATGTCATCTCAAGCAAGGTGGTGATCAAGCCGCCTGCCGACACGTCGTGACCTGCGAGGACGAGTTTCTGCTCGATGAGCTTCTGCAAAGTGTTGAAACACTTCTTAAAGTATTCAGTATCAACGATATCAGGTGTATTGTCACCGACTCTGTTGATGATTTGTGCGAAGCTGCTGCCTCCGAGTTTGAATGCGTCTTTTGAGAAGTCAATGTAAAGAATCTCGGTGTCTTTATCGTTGACAATCACAGGTTTGATGGCTTTTCTGATGTCGGTGACTTCGCCTGCTGCCGTCACGATGACGGTGCCAGGTGCCAGCACTTTCTGTCCGTTCTTGTATTTCTGGGTCATCGACAGTGAGTCTTTACCTGTCGGGACGTTGATGCCGAGTGCTAACACGAAGTCGCTCAACGCTTTGACGGCGCGGTAGAGTCGTGCGTTCTCGCCAGGGTTCTTGGCAGGCCACATCCAGTTGGCGCTCAATGACACGCCTTTGAGGTTTTCCTCGATAGGAGCCCAAACCAAGTTGGTAAGTGACTCAGCGACAGACAGTCTCGAGCCTGCTTCCGGGCTTACCAATGCTGCTGCCGGAGCGTGACCGAGGGCTGTTCCGATGCCTCTGACACCTTGATAGTCAAGAGCCATGATGCCGAGGTCGGTGAGTGGGAGCTGTACCTCGCCGGCGCACTGCTGCAAGGCGACACGACCTGTCACAGAGCGGTCAACCTTGTTGGTGAGCCAGTCTTTACATGCCACGCCTTCGATCTGAAGCACTTTCTTGAGGTAATCTTCGAATTTATTATTCTGATATTCTACTTTCTTGAAGTTATAATCGACGTCGTTGTCGGTCAAGACGGTCTTTGGGGCGCTTCCGAAGAAGTCGGAGAGGCTCAAATCTATAGGATTCACGCCGTTTTTACGGACGAAGCGCAGACGCTGGTCGTCGGTCGACTCGCCAACCATATAATAAGGTGCGCGTTCGCGTTCGGCTGTCTGGCGGATGATCTCGGTATCTTGTTTGTTGACAAGGAGTCCCATACGTTCCTGTGACTCGTTACCGATGATTTCCTTGTCGGAAAGGGTAGGGTCGCCTACAGGGAGGTTGTCGACGTACACTGTGCCGCCGCTCTTGTCGATGAGTTCGCTGAGGCAGTTGAGGTGGCCGCCGGCGCCGTGGTCGTGGATGGAACGCACAGGGTTGCTGTCGTTTTCCACCATGGCGCGGATGACGTTGGCGACACGTTTCTGCATCTCAGGGTTGGCGCGCTGTACGGCGTTGAGCTCGATGGCGTTGGAATATTGGCCTGTACCGACGCTTGAGACCGCGGCGCCGCCCATGCCGATGCGGTAGTTGTCGCCTCCAAGCACTATGATGAGGTCGCCCGGCTCCGGGTCTTCCTTCATGCTGTCGTCAGCAGGAGCAAATCCGATGCCGCCTGCGAGCATGATGACCTTGTCGTAGCCGTAGTCGTTGGTGTTGTTGTCGTTTTCGCTATGTTCGAAAGTGAGGAGCGAGCCGTTGATGAGCGGCTGTCCGAACTTGTTTCCGAAGTCTGAGGCGCCGTTCGATGCCTTGATGAGCAGCTCTTCAGGGGTCTGATAGAGCCACGGACGCGCCTTGAAGTTGTCTTCCCATTCGCGGCTCTCGTCGTTACGAGGGTAGCATGTCATGTAAACGGCTGTTCCCGCCAACGGGATGGAGCCCTTGCCGCCAGCGAGACGGTCACGGATCTCACCGCCGGTGCCTGTTGCAGCACCGTTGAACGGCTCGACAGTAGTCGGGAAGTTATGTGTCTCCGCCTTGACGGAGATGACGGTGTCTATGTCTTTGATTTTGAAGAAATCGGCTTTGTGCTGTGTCGCCGGCGCGAACTGTTCGACCTTCGGTCCGAGGATGAAGGCGACGTTGTCTTTGTATGCCGAAACCAAGCGGTTGGTGTTGGTTTTCGAGGTCTTCTTGATGAGTGCGAAGAGCGTGTCGGGCATCTCTTTACCATTAATAATAAAGGTGCCGTTGAAGATTTTATGACGGCAGTGTTCTGAGTTGACCTGTGCGAAGCCGTAGACCTCCGAGTCGGTGAGGGCGCGGCCTATCTTCTTGCTTATACCTTTAAGATAATCAATCTCTTCCTGGCTGAGCGCGAGACCTTCTTCGTTGTTGTAGGCGTCGATGTCGGTGATATATTTCAGCGGCTCAGGCTTACGGTCGACGAAAAACACGTTCTGGTCGAGGTCGTGGTATTTGTTTTGCAGCATCGGGTCGAAGCTGTTGTCGTTTTCCTCGACGGGATGGAACTCCTCGATACGGGAGACGCCACGAATACCCATGTTTTGGGTTATCTCGACGGCGTTGGTGCTCCACGGTGTTATCATCTCGCGGCGTGGTCCGAAGAAGAAGCCTTTCACGGTTTTTTCTTCAATTTTTGTGGCGTCGCCGAAGAGCCAGTTAAACTTCTTGATGTCGTTATCTGAATGATTCTCAACGCTTTCAACAGCGATGACGGTGTTTTGACGGGTTTTGAAAAAGATTATCATGGTATGAAATTTTCAAGTCGCAAAATTAGTAAATTCTCTCGCAGATTAATCATATTTTCACAGATTTTTTTCATGCCCCCTGTCATTTCGAGCGAAATGAAGTGGAGCCGAGAAATCTTATATGAATTAGTAGGAAATATAAAAAATCAACTTTTTGATAATCCTATTAAAAATTGTTGTAATTTCGGCGTCGCAAGTTACATATGATTATTAACACTAAAAAATACGGATTGATGATATGCGGAATGCCATTTATGGGATTCTGCAGGTCAGAAATTACCACCTTTTTTTCAACCATTTAAAGAATCAGAAAACAATGAAAAAACTCAGTACATTGTTAATAGCAGCGGTACTGGTATTTGGCATGACCCAGTGCAAAAAGAATGTTGAAACAGCAGCAACTCCAAACAACATTGGAGAACCAGTCCACATCACTCTCAACGTGGACGGCGGCGACAGACACGATGTCTTTACTAACACTGGCGCAGTCGTTTACACAGACGGCGACGTGATTTACGTTGGTAACAATGGAAAGTATATCGGCTACCTCACATACGGCAACGGAGCCTTCAGCGGCGACATCTACAGCCCGAGCGCCGCAGACTACCTGCACTTCTACTTCGTTGGCGGTCTCACACCAAGCACTACACCTGTGGCTAACTCAACGGAGAATTTCACTGTTAACATCGCAGACCAGAGCAGCAAGCTTCCTGTGTTGTCATACAATCACTCGACTCAAAAATACACTGACGGGAACGCCACCTATGGCTGCACCTTGCTCAACAAGTGTGGCTTGGTGAAGTTCGTGACTGGCACACCAACATCTAATACTGTTTTTGTTGGCGGCATGAAAACCCAAGCGACCATCAATTTTGCCACTCCCGGCATCACGCCGACTGATGCCACTGGCGTGGTGGCTCTCTATGCTGAAAGCGATGCTGCCAAATGGGCTATCCTCCTTGTGCAGGATGAAGTGAGCACACCAACAGCGACCATAGCAGGATACACTTCGACAATTACAAGTGTCCCTGCTGTTACAGAGAACATATACTACACCAATGGCGGCAATGGAGTGAGCATTTCGATGACTCCTTTTGCCCCTGAGTTCTCTGTCAGTGGCACAAAAGCCGTGCAGTTCGCACCTGGCAACCTGCAGTATAAGGATGGAACAGGCTGGCGTTTCGCTCCGAACCAGTGGGATATTATCGGTTCATGGAACACCTCTGACTGGGTTGACCTTTTCGGCTGGGGCACATGGGGCGATGAAAAGAACCCATTAAACACAAGCGATGACAACACAGACTATGAATGGAGCACTGACTTCCAGGGCACTCTCGGTGGACATAACGACTGGTACACACTTTCTTCAGACGAATGGAGAGATTTGTTCTTCAATCGCACCGATGCTGCAAATAAAGTTGGTAATGCGACTGTTTGCGGGAATCATGGTATAATTATACTACCTGACAGCTTCATGGATCCGATGACCAACAAAGGCAGTTACGCATTTGCGCCGATAGTTACAGATGGATGGGATGTAAACGTGTACACTGCTGGGGTCAATTGGGATGCAATGGAAGCAGCTGGCGCTGTGTTCTTGCCTGCCACTGGCTTCCGCTCCGGTACGGACATGTACTACGTTGGAAGTTGGGGCACCTACTGGTCTTCTTCAGATTTCGAGTATCGAACCGCTTCGTACGCGGAATTCGACGGTTACAGACTGGACGTGGACGCCGGCCCCCGTGGAGACGGTCTGCCTGTGCGCCTCGTGCGTTAGCCCTTCCTTTGCACAGATTTAATTTAACTAAACTTTATAACAATGAAAACTCTAGTATCATGGGCGCTTGTCGCCACAATCGTTTTCGGCGTCGCGACACTCGCCGGCTGCAAGAAAGAGAACATTACAAGCAACAGTCAGTATGACGCAGAGACGCTAATCTTCAAGGTGAACAACTCTTCTTACGAGTTTATTATGAAAAAGGTGGACGGAGGTGATTACTCGATGGAGTATATTTATGATGACCAGATGAAGGCCGTCACAGGAACGCTCTCCGACTTTTACATCTGTCCTGTCGAGGTGACCAACAAGCTCTGGTGCGATGTTATGGGTTGGAGACCAGAAGGTCAGACAAACAATGGCGACTTATATCCAGTCAGCAATGTGAACTACTACGACATCGTCAAGAGAGGCGGATTCATTGACAAGCTGAATACGTTATGCGCCGGCCAGCTGCCATCTGGCAAGCGTTTCGCGCTGCCGACTGAAGCCCAGTGGGAGTATGCTGCCCGCGGTGGGCAAAAGTCGATGGGCTACACTTATTCAGGCTCCAACACGATAGACGTGGTGGCCTGGTATGCCGGCAACTCGGACAGCTCTACGCATCCTGTCGGCTTGAAGCAACCCAATGAGCTCGGCCTCTACGACATGACTGGCAACGTCTGGGAATGGACTCGCGACAACTTCGTATATTTCGACCAACTTCCAATCAACCAAGGACTTGATTACGTCTGCACCGCCGAAAACAACTACCGCGTCAACCGTGGCGGCAGCTACGGCACCAGAGAGATGGGTCTCGAAACAGCCTACCACACATGGCTGGGAATGCACCAGTCCTATCCGAACCGCGGCTTACGTCTTGTCCTAGTAAATGACTTCGACGAAGAGGAACTCGTGGAACCTACTCGGCCCGACAACCTCCTTACCATCGCCGTGAACAACGGCACCGTCGGCTACTACCTCCCGATGGTTGAGGTGAAGGGCGGCGACTACGAGCTGGTCTACGAGCGCGTCGGCGAACAGAAAACCTTCACTGGAACGCTTTCCGATTTCTATATATGCCAAACCGAAACGATGAACTACATCTGGGAAACCGTCATGGGCTCGATACCCCAAGGCCAAACAGGGAGCGATGGTCTCTATCCTGTTACGATGGTCAACTATGACGACATCACCGGGAGCGGCGGCTTCCTCGACAAGTTAAACACGATGTGCGCCGACCAGTTGCCAGCAGGTATGCATTTCGCTCTCGCCACAGAGGCCGAATGGCACTACGCCGCTAACGGCGGACGCAAGTCGCAGGGGCACATCTACGCCGGTTCAAACACAATAAACGATGTGGCCTGGTATGCCGACAACGCCGGACAAACCTCCCACTTCGTGGCCTCCAAGCAGCCCAACGAGCTGGGTCTCTACGACCTAAGCGGTAACGTCTGGGAATACTGCAACGACTGGTATGCCGATCTTGCCGACCTCCCTGCCGAACAGGGCCTCGACTATACCGGTCCCGAGTCAGGTGAAGTTATTGTAGGCTGCGGCGGCTGCTACGAAAGCGAGCCTTACACCTGCACATCTGCCTACCACGGCCGCGAGATTGAGCACAACGGCCGTAACGCCACTGTAGGCTTCCGCATCGTCTTGAGATGAGATATTCTGCTTGTTTCAATTCTTAAAATTGCAACAACAAATACACGCAGAATAAAATCTTTTACATGCAGAATAAAAACCTTAGTGTTTTTTTATTATATTTTTGCGACCTCAAATCAAGATTATATAATTTTTTAAAGATATTTTGTATGAAAAAAGGTTTTATCACGGTGACGGGAATGGTTTTTCTGCTGTTTCTCGTCATGTTTACAACCACTAAGGCTTGGGCTTACCGTGGCTCGTTGACCGGCGACGGCTCAAATGTCAACCCTTACTACATCATGGATCTCGAGGACTGGGCAGCTTTTACATCCCTGCTCAACGACCCGGCATATGCCCCTTACTATGCCGACAAGCATTTCAGGCTGGGAGCCGATATCGGTGATCCGTATGATAACTCTGACCAGAAGGCGACGACATGGGCTGCCAACCTTAAGGATTATCCTTTCACCGGCAGTTTCGACGGTCAAGGACATACCATTTACATCGATTTCACACAGGTTCCGGATAATATCAACCGGGACGAATATTCTCAAGGTGTCGCGTTGTTCCATTATGTGAGCGACGGATGTGATATCCATGATCTTACCGTACATGGCAAAATCCGTTCTGACTATAAATTTGCGGCAGGAGTCATCTCTTGTATCAGAGGGGGCAGCCCGCAAGGCATTCATTTTGTCAATGTGAGCCGTTGCACCTCTGAAGTGCAGTTCGCCCTCGGGATAACGGGCGATGCCACCTCAGGAGGTTTGGTCGCATACTCTGACGACTACGTCTGTCTGACAGTGAACGACTGCCTCTTTAGAGGTAGCTACATAAGCACTACCGCCACTCATTGCAGCGGCATCGTGGGATATCAGTCACCAGACGGATTCGTCCGCATCGAAAACTGCTTCGTGAACCCCTACAGCGTGACGATACCTTACGATGAGAACAACCATAATCTGTGCCGTTGCAACTACTATGAAAGCTATGACTTTTCCAACTGTTATTATTCCACAAGCTTCGGCGACAAACAAGGTGAATATGTGAGCCCGATTACAAACCCCGAATGGCTCGCAGCAAAATTGGGCTATTGGACTGTAGCCAACGGGCAGCCCGTCCCTCTGACCATCAACCTGATGGCGGATTACTGCACATTGTTCTCAGGTTTCTCAGCCTACGACTATTGGACTCCATACAACACCAACACCTATTTCGGTGATGAAGGCTATGCCAAACTGGTTGACGACGACCGACAAACCAAATGGTGCGTCAGCTATCCGTACAGCATGCACAACGAATGGGAACCTATCAATGTCAAATTCGATTGCGAAAGGAGATTCGTGCCCAAAGGCTATATCATCACCACAGGCAACGACACGAAAAACCATACCGACCGCCGTCCTAAGGAATGGCAGATTTTGGGATATAATGAAACAACAGGATATTGGGATGTTCTCGACCATCGTGTGGCCACTGATGTCAGCAACAGACTGCCCGAAGCAAATATGGCGGATAAAGCTTTTCTTATGAGCAATTATGCCAACATCACGACGGATTACAAGCGCTTCGAGTTTAAAGTGATTGACATCTGGAGAGAAGACGAATATTGGGATGGCTTTTTACACGGCTGGAAGACCAACACCGACGACTTCGTGTGTGAGGTCGGTGAACTCCAGCTTTTCGGCGTGATGTCGGATGCCGACCTTCATGATTTGAGTAACTGCGCCATCAGCGGAATGCTGCCATATTATGATTATACAGGCTCGGAAATCCCGTTGCACTATATCGTTACAGACTATCATAACAACGAGTTGGTCGAATATACCCATTACACTAAGGATATGGTCTGGAAATATGGAACGCAGACAGCTGACCATGTGTCAAATGTCACCGAACCTGGCGAATACACCATAACCATCAACGGAATGAACGGCTACACTGGCTCGAAGTCGTATTCTTTCGTGGTGATGAGTTCGGAACTTCCTACTCCTATGGCTTGGACCAATGATAACGGCTCGGCATTTTACTATGTCAAGATGCCTCAAACAGGTATGACCACTATGGATTTGTCGGAGACTGACCCTGATTTTACCCATCAGTTTTATGTCTTTTCCGATAACGGATATAATCAAGGCTATTCGCCTTATTGCAACGGTCAGCTGCATATCAAGGCTCCTGATGGCTACGTGCTTCAGCTTCAAGGCAGAATATCATGCTATGGCTACCCTGACGATTATCTCGTCATTTATGACGGAGCCGATATGAATAGCCCTGTCCTTGGTGATGACCATTATGGTGTGCGTTATGATGAGAACATTCCGTTGTTGTACACTACTGGTCAAGACTTGTTGCTTTATTTCAAATCTAACGGCGCCATTACCTCTTTGACTGGCGTAAATCTCACGGTGACACCAGTGTCTGCTGCACATGGCTACGATATCAATATTGCTGATGTCGACCATGGAGAGCTCACAGCTCCGCAGACAACAGATATTGCAGTCTGCTCCGAAGTCACGCTGAATGTCGTGCCGGATGATGGCTACATGCTTCAAGATGTCACGGTTAAGATTACCGAAGGTGCCGATGTCAATTCTGACAAAGGTTTGTGGTATACAGGCAAAAACACTGTAGTATTCAACATGCCTGCCAGCGACGTCAACGTCACTCCGACCTTTGCAACGAAAAATGACTTGTCGATAAACATGCCGGCTAACAGCTGCGACATCGAACATGCGAAAAACGCATATATTCCTGCTGACGTGACCACCTTCAAGGTTTATGATGACGGCGGTGAAACTGGTGTCTGCACATCAAACAGCAGCGGATTGCTGATTCTCAATTCTCCGGCAAACACAATCATGGAGTTTTCAGGAAACGTGAATCTTTATGACGATGGCAGCTATCTTGAGATTTACAACGGCGACAGCTTCAACAATCCTATCGGATGGTATTACAACAATAGCTTTATTGATAAGGAATTGTCTGTAGGCAACAAAGTGATGCTTATGTTTGTCACAGGAATGAACGGTGCTCCGGGCTTCGACCTCACGGTGAGGGTTATTGACAAAAATGATAAATTCAACATTGGTATTCATAACGTCACTGGCGGCACTGTCGCTGTTCATGGCGAAGCTAAGGCACATGTTTACGATACTGTTACGCTCGATGTCGCCGTTGAAAACAGCTATCTTGTTACCCAATATACCATGTCGCCTGACTGTCATCAGCCTGTTTCAGGTGGCGTTTGGCACGAGAGCCCGACTGAAGCCACTTTCGTGATGCCAGCCGAAGATATCGAAATCACTCCGACAATTACAAATGACCTTTCAGCTGACGGCGGTCTGTATATCAACATGCCGGAGTCTAATAAATACGATTACAAGGTTGTTGAAATCCCAACAGGCGTGAGCTCGTTCAAGGTGTATGACGACGGTGGCCGTGATGGCGACTACAGCATGTTTTGTGACGGCTATCTGGTGCTGACAGCTCCTGTGGGCTATCGCCTAAAGCTCTCTGGCAATGTGACATGCAACGACAAAGGCACTCCTCACGACTATCTGAAGGTGTACGACGGTGACACTGTCACTGCTGCTCCTCTTGGCAACCCTGATGGATTCGGCTATCAGGCAGGCTTGGACTTCGGCCCGCTCACCAGCAGCGGCCGCTCGATGCTGCTCAATTTCTATACCTCAAGCAACAATATGTCGGGCCTGGATCTGACAGTCGAAATCTCAAACGAGGCGTTCCCTTACATCATTGAATTTGACGACTCGCAGGTGCCTCAAGACTGCAGCATAGCGATTTCAGGCTATGAAAGCGTGTCGAACAATCATTATGTGGCACATGTCGGCAATACCATCACACTGACTGTCGCTCACGACGACAATCATCTGCTTACGGCGTTCTCGCTGAAAGACGCTGACGGCAACGATATCCCGCTGTCAGACGGCATATGCTGGTTCGACGGCAACAACAGCAACGCCACTTTCACCATGCCGGCACGAAACCTCATTATCACATACGATTTTGCCGAAAAGGGTGATCAATATATAACATTACCTAAGCAAAACGGCATCCAGACGCTGTTTGAGGTCACACCTCTTGACGGCATCACCTCGTTTAAAATCTATGACGACGGCGGTTTGAACGGCAACTACAGCGACAACTGCGACAGCTATACGCTTCTCACGGCGCCGGCAGGCAAGGCATGGCAGCTCACGGGTACAGTGACAATGGAAGATGGCAACGACTTTATTATTCCTTACGACGGCAACAGCATGACCACGCGTATCGACGGCTGCAGCTACGGAAAATCGTCAGGTCAGGATATAGGTACGTTGGTCACAATCACCAACCAGGTGCTTGTTGTTTACAACTCCAATTATGCAATCAATTATTCCGGTGTCAACCTCACCGCCACGATAGTTGACCCTATTGCCAGGTCGGTGGACGGTTATGCTAATGTCGCGCCGGGACAGGACAGATGGACTTTCATCGCGGCGCCGTTGAAGAATGGCAGAACGCCTTATTATGTCGAGAATCTGTTCCCGGTGGGTGAATATGGCGAGCCGTTGGTGACATCTGCAGAATACGACCTTTACCGTTTCAACCAGAGTGCTGACGCGGAATGGGAGAACTACAAGATGCACTCCGGAAACTTCACGATTTACGGCGGCAACGGATATCTCTATGCGACAAAATATGCGCGCACACTGTATTTCGGCGGTTCTGTCACAGCTGATAATTCGGTGGAGGTGCCGTTGGTTTATGATGCCAATGCCAGGTTGGCGGGCTGGAACCTTGTCGGCAACCCGTTGTGGGCGCCGGCTTATCCCGACAGGCCTTATTATGCTATGAGTGAGTTCGGCAACGACATCGAGCCTGTTGACGATTATACGAGATGGCCTATCCCGATGTGCACTGGCGTGATAGTCTGTGCCGATGGTGGAGGTGAGGCCGTGACATTCAGCAAGACGGCTCCGGTGTCGAGGTCAGAGGGACAAGGCAGCATTAAGATGACGTTGTCGAAGGCCGGCACGCGTGGTGCCGACTATCAGGACAGAGCCATCGTGAGTTTCGATGAGGGCATTAAGCTGGCCAAGTTCATCTTCAACGAGGGCAACGCGAAGCTTTACATACCTCGGGACGGCAACGATTACGCTATCGCTGGCGTGGGACATGGGGGCGAGACGCCACTCTTCTTCAAGACCAAGGAGACTGGCAGATACACCATCACCTTTGAGACGAACGACGCCACATTGCTGAAAGGTGTGCAGCTCGTCGACAAATTCGAAGATGTCGTTGTCAACCTGAGCGCATGCAACAGCTACACCTTCATGGGTTCGGCAGCCGACAGCCCCAACAGATTCAAACTCGTCTTCGGCGAGGGAAGCGTAAGCGATAACTTCGCATATCAAAGCGGCTCTGACATCATCGTCGAGGGCGAAGGCGAATTGCAGATTTTTGACGTCATGGGGCGTGTGGTCGGCAACATGCATGTGAACGGCGTTCAGACGATAAGCGCATCGTCACTGCCAACCGGCGTTTGTATTTTCAGATTGAATGAGAAAGTGCAAAAAATTGTCATAAGATAAGCGTGCAAATGACGTGAAAAAATTAATTGCAAGAAAATGTCGCACGTATTAATAAAAGTTGTATTTTTGCAGTCCGAAAAATTTTAAAAAGTATAATTATAAATTAATGTACGCAATCGTAGAAATAGCAGGGCAGCAGTTCAAGGTGAGCAAGGGAGATGAGATCTTCTGCAACCGCTTGAATGGCGATGTCGACAGCGCTATCAGCTTCGACAAGGTGTTGTTGATCGACAATGACGGCAACACAAGGGTAGGCACCCCCGTCCTCGAAGGTGCTAAGGTAGATGCCAAGATTATCAAGCATCTCAGAGCAGACAAGGTTCTGGTTTTCAAAAAGAAAAGAAGAAAAGGTTATCAGACCCTCAACGGCCACCGTCAGGATTTAAGCAAGGTGCGCATTGAAAACATCACTGAATAATAAACCGAAAAAATTAAAGAATTATGGCACACAAGAAAGGCGTTGGTAGTTCCGAAAACGGTCGTGAATCACATAGCAAACGACTCGGAGTGAAAGTTTTCGGTGGACAGGCAGTCATCGCAGGCAACATCATCGTTCGTCAGCGTGGTACACAACATTATCCAGGTGACAATGTCGGAATGGGCAAGGACCACACTTTGTTCGCTTTGACAGACGGCATCGTGGAATTCCAGAGAAAAAGAGAAGATCGTTCGTACGTGAATGTCATCCCTGTTAAAGGCGAAGTGACAGAATAATCGTAGAGGCGGATAATCATTCGCCCATTGAAAACGAACAGAAAATAAGATGGGGACATGATAAACATGTCTCCATTTTTTTATTTTTTTACAATAATTCTAAGATTTTTTCAGGTATAATAGACATTTCTGTTATGGCGCAAAGCCCGCTGCCAATATCTTTTAAACTGGCACCAAAAAGATAAACTTGGTTATCTATAATTAAAAAACGGTCGTGGTTTCTATGGGGTAGTTGTATGAACTCTATTTGAGGATATTGCACATTATGTTTCTTTAAATCAGTTAAAAATTGCTCATTATATCTGGTGTAGATTGTGGCCGAAACCCCATGGGCACGTTTTGTGAGCATTGATAATACTCGGTCATCGACATAATTGTCAATAAGGATAATCCTGCTTTTTGCAGCACGTACCAAATCAGAAACATACGTCCAAGCATCCATACACAACCAGTTTGAAACACTTGTTCTGGAAGCAATTGGGGGGATGTTTCGTCTATTTTCTTGAGTATTGTTTCTATTATATTGTCGGTAGCTTTCATCCAACGTTTGTTGTCGAATTGTTGTAATTCCATTCGATCTAATCGTTGTAAGATTCCCATACTGGCAGTAATATAGCTTTGCATTCCAACAAAGGCGCGCATAATCTTGATGTTAGTATTGATAGCTACTTGGCTTCGGAGAAGTCCACTGAGCATTCCTATTCCTTGTTGGGTAAATGCATATGGCAAAGCCCGTCGATCACCACCTCTTTCGTTTGAAGTGCCAATTTGGCACTTCAAACTATCGTATTCTTCTTTGGTTAATTGAAACAAGAAATCTTCAGGGAAACGTTCTATATTTCGTTTCACTTGTCTATTCATCTGTTTGACTTCAACTTGATAAAGATAAGCCAAGTCTCTATCAAGCAGTACTTGTTTCCCTCTGAGTGTTACAATAAGTTTCTCAATGTCCTGAACAGTTGTTATTACTATGTTTTCCATCGTTTTAAATTTATTAAACAATACAAATCCATTTTGCAATTAAGCAAATTTATCTTTGGTTAATACGTATTACGATGCTCAGGCATTTTGGCTAAAAATCTGGGACAAAGATAATATAATTTTTTTTAAAAAAGTCTGATGAGATAAAATTTTGTATATTTGCAGTGTTACAAATGATTATAATTCATAACAAAAAAAGATAATTAAAATATTGTAAAACATAGCGTTTGCTATTTATTCGGCACAGCTCTTAAATCTGGAAAATTTATAAGTGTTCATAACGAATAAGTCTGCAAATGTCCGTGCATTGCGCGGGCGTGGACTTGTCAATGAACACGGGCTTTCCAGAGCCTAAGAGCGTGGACGAGAAAACGTTCCGCGCTTTTTTGCTCTGTGATACCCGTGAGCTGAAAGATAAGCGAGCGCACAATGTGCAGGCATTATGACTCTATTTCACTCAGCTAAAGATCTTGTTAATTATTTGCAAGTTAAAAAAGAATTACCATTCACAAACGAAGGAAATCTTTGGATTTATAGTATGAATCAAAACATCGAGTTTATATTTGATGTTGCCAAGAATACTTTTTGTATCAAAGAAAACGGCACAAAAATTAAGGCAGAACGTGATACAATAATGGATCTAACTAAGCCAGAGAATCATAGTGTTGTTATGCTACTAATTCTTATTCTTGAGAGAGGTTATGCATTTCCATCAATTACTTTGGAGAAAAAATGGCAAACGGGTCATGACCCAATTTGGCTTGATGTGATGCTGAAAAACGCTCTGAATGGTGACATATACATGATAGAAGTGAAAAAATATGACGAATATTTAAAGTATACTAATTCTGATAACGAATCAAAAGTTAAGCAGTTGTGCTCTTATGCTATGCAGGAGCAGACAACAAAAATAGCATCTTTTTATTCGTATGACTTTGACTCAGAATCACACAATTTTTCAAATATATATTGTTCTGAACTGCGTTATGTTTCACTTAATACTGATGATTTTTATGATAGATGGAATAAAATATTTGACCATGTAGATTATATTTCATCAAATTATCCATTCAATATTCAGAAACATGTACTGAAATACTCGGATTTGCGAGAAATTGACGATAAAGACACCAAGATATTATTTAATCAATTCTTAACAATCTTGAGATTAAACTCTATTTCTGATAAGCCAACCGCTTTTATGAGAATGATAAATCTGTTCTTAGCAAAATTATCAGATGAATTTAATCAAGATGATGAGTTTGTATCTTATGATACATGTGGTAACTCTTTTATTCACGTTGGATTACGATTTCAATATATTGATGAAGAAAGCCCGGAATCGTTTCTAAAAAGATTGAATGAATTATACAAATCTGGCATGAAATCGTATCTTAATAGAGATGTTATAGATTATACTGATGAAGAGTTGAAGCCATTGATAGCGGGCGGGAAAGAAGCTGACTTAATGACAGTTTTTGACAATCTACGATTGAAGAAGAACAATAGTTTTTCTTTTATTGAGGTTTATGACGATACTACATTTAAAGAAAATTTTGAAGTTGTAAAAGAAATTGTTAAGCTATTACAAGTTTTTAAATTCAAGTATGACACAAAACATCAATTTCTAGGTGACTTTTTTGAGGATTTGTTAAACACTAGTTTAAAACAAGAAGAGGGACAGTTCTTTACTCCATATCCACTAGTTGATTTTATGGTTAATTCAATAGATATAAAAGAAAGAATTGACAAAAATTTGCAAAAGCGAAATCTTGATTTTATTCCTAAAATCATTGATTATGCATGTGGTGCTGGCCATTTTATTATTAGTGCTATGCGAGCAGTACAGGAGGTTTTGTTGGTGGCCAAACCACTAACTGTGGCTCAAGAGAGGTGGTTAGATAGTTATAAGCATAATCCATATTCATGGGCTGACACTTTGCATGTGGTCGGTATTGAAAAAGATTATAGATTGGCAAAAACTACCAAAATAGCCACTTTCCTAAACGGGGATGGTGATGCTCAAATTATTACAGGAGATGGTATTAATCGTTTTGACTGCGCAGATTATCAAGGGACAATATTATCATCTAGTAAAAATAAAATAGAAATATTTGATTACGTTATTTCTAATCCGCCATATTCGGTAGATGGGTTTATGCAAAATTTTAGGAGGAATTCAATAAATGAGAAATCTGGAACATTCTCATTGTTAGACGAAATCAATCCTAAGGATAGTAAAATTGAAGTGTTTTTTGTTGAGAGAGCTGAACAATTATTAAAAGATGGCGGAATTGCTGCAATCGTTTTGCCACAATCCGTATTGTCCGGAGAGAAATATGATGGGCTGAGGGCTTTTATTAAGAAGCATTTTAGAATTTTATCAATGTTATTAACAGCGGATATAACATTCTTGGGGACAACTACCAGTCCCGTCATACTTTTCTTGCGAAAAGAAATCGTAAATGAGCAAGACTATAATGTGCTAATACATCAATCGCCCAAATATAATAACCCCAAGGCATCTAAACTGAAAGAGCAAGAGATTAGTTTTCTTGGATATGAGTTTAGTAGCAATAAAAACAAGTCAGGCATCTCTCCAATCAGTGATTCAATCCTACAAAAATTGATTCCAATTACGAAAGAATTCTTGTGTTTCGGTAGAATAACAAATAACACGTTAGATCCAAAATATTCAAAAATTGTTAAATTATCTGATATGACAATTAATACAACACAGGATTATTGCGGAGATATATATCCCAAAAGGATTATAACCAAAGGAAAGCCTCTTAACATGTATTGTAAAATTAATGATAGAAGCGTAAATGATTTCACAGAAGTTCCGTCACAATATATGGAAATAGGGGATATGAAGACACAAAAACCTACCAAAAGCAAAACAAGTTCTCGATTTTGCAAGAAAGGAGATATTTTGGTCTCATCTCTTTTACCCGAAAAAGATAAAATCGTTATAGCTTATGGTGATTTTATGTTAACATCTGCAATACATGTGCTATCATCATTTAAAAACGATGAAGAAAGGGATTTTGTTCTAAACCGATTACAATCACCGGAAGTAATAGATCAAATGTGTGCATTAGTAGATGGCTTTAAAATCACATATGCTAAAATAAGCGAACGCAATTTATACAACAATGCATTTATTTAGTCAATTGGGTGCTTTTACGGATAGAGTCATAAAGCGGTCCATTATTACTTTTGATGGCACTAGTATAGCTTTTATTAAATGTCACTTGGGGCAAGGTTGTTATTGATAGATTTTTTAAAACGTGATTTTTTTCGATATAAATTAGAACTTTTTCAAAAAAGTTTTATTTTTGTAGTTTGTTAAAAATGCAAAATAGATCTGTTTTATGAAAAAGCTTTATATATTATTGATAGTCTCTATCTTTGCTAACGTCGCATTTGCCCAAATGAAACAGAAAGAGGTGGAGTCCATCAAAAACGACACCACGCTGTTTTACGGATTGAGCAACGTGTGCAACTCATCCGACGAGGCGGCAGAGGCAGCAATGACCGAACTTTATGAAAATATCGCCAAAAACTGCAACTCCAGCGCAATACATATCCCGGGAAACGGCGACAAACAACTCGAAAATATCGTAAAGACGTTTAAAGAACAAATCGAAGAAAAAGCGACAGAAAGAGCCGTGGTGGAAGACGACGATGACGCTGAGTATCAATATATTATATATCTCAAACGCAATGACTTCAGACTGATGTGCGACGAGCGCCGCAACGATATACAGCGTTATATCTCGAAAGGCCTGAAAATGGAAAACAACGCCTGCCTCGAAGACGCCCTCAAGTCGTATTATTGGGCTCTGATGCTCACTTACGCACATCCGCAAGGTAAAAAACTGCGCTTCCATGGCGATGACGGAACCGTTGATTATGAATGGATTATAGACAGAATAAGCGGTAATGACGGCATCTTGAAATCGTTTAATTTCATAGTCCCCAAAGAAAACGGCATCGAAGAGAAAGACGACGGACTCCTTGTCAAACTGAGGGTGAAAACAACAGGCGGCGACGATGTGGTGAACCTTCGCTGTGATTGCCACGACGGGCGGAAATTCATGCCTAACACCGTGCGCGACGGCAAACTCATCGTGTATCTGCACGATAAAAATGCCAAGAGTTTCAAAATCAAAGTGAATTACGATTTTAAAGACGACGCCAAGAAAATGAACTCCGCCGTGTCGAACGCCATCGAACTCATCAAAGTGCCACGTTTTTCTAACAATATCTACACCGTCGACCTCGAGAAAACCATGAATGTGAAGAAAGACGAGAAGGCGAAGGACTGGAACAAGGTGGAACAAAATCGTGCAGTGGCAGAAGATGTGTATCTGAACAGAATGATGTTGATAGAGAACGCGTTACGCCACGGAAACATCACCGAGGCGCGCGAGTGTTTCTCAACCGAAGGCTACAACATGCTCGACACCCTCTCTCATTATGGCAAGATGACGGTGATCGGCAAGCCTGAATATAAGTTCTTGAACTACAACGACGAAGTGCTTTGCCGCAGCATCACCTTGCAGTTCGACTTCAGAAACACTCCAGGCTTCTCACAGGATGTGGTGTTCCGTTTCGATACCATCAATAAGGTGGTGACATCGCTGGCATTCCGACTTACAAACCAGGCGGAATTCGATATCATTTCCAAGACAAAATGGCCGGAAGAATCAAGGCTCATATTGATAAATTTCCTTGAGGATTACCAGACGGCATACGCCTTGAAACGCCACAGATACCTCGAGAGCATCTATTCCGACGACGCCCTTATCATCGTGGGCCGCGTCGTGAAAAAGACCGAGATCCCTGACCGTCTGACGCTGAAACTGACAGCGGAAGAGGCCGAGCTGACGAAATACGACAAGGACACCTACATGAAAAACCTCTCGATGTGCTTCAAAAACAACGAATACATCAGGCTGCGCTTCACCGAGACCGACTTCACCAAGGCGAATAATACTAAAGATGTTTACGGAGTCCGCGTGCGTCAGGAATATTTCTCGTCATCATACGGCGATGTTGGCTATCTGTTCCTGCTCGTCGACCTTCGCGGCGCCCAACCACTGATTCATGTGAGAGCATGGCAGCCGGATAAAGTCGATTTGGATAAATTGATGAATATGAGCGATGTGAGGTTTAATTAATTTAGAGTTGAGAGTTAAGAGTTGGGAGTTAAGAGTTAAGAGTTGAGAGTCAGTTTAAAGTTTAAAGTGTAATATGAGACGTTTATATGTTTTATTGATGGTGTTGTTTGCTTCGTTTAGTGTGACGGCACAGATTTCCGTCAAGGAAGGCTCGTTTCGTGATGCAGGACAGTTTTTCACGATGAAGGAAGACATGACCGATGACAACTACACCCCGTTTGCGGTCATCAAGGTGAAAACTGAAAACATGACACCCGCTCAGGTGGGACAACTGGGTTTCAGCGGCAACGCCCTGACCTATATCGACGCTGAGTTTCACGACACCGAAGTGTGGGTTTATCTCACATATCTTGCACCTTACCTGAAAATCACACATCCCGACTTGAGCTCCACGGAATTTACAATACCCTATGACATGAAGCCATTACAGGGCTATGAACTGGTACTTGTTAACGGCGCCGTGGCAAGAACAGGAGGCGGAAACGGCATGTTGACGATAACGACTAATGTACCTGGCGCCGAGGTGTATCTGGACGGTACGAAGATGCTTGAAATTACACCATATTCCAACGATATGGTGGCAGCTGGTCATCACGAACTGAAAATCGTGAAGAAAAACTATCAGACAGTGGTTCGTCAAATTGATGTTTTGGAAGGAAAAGAGATAAAAATCGATGTCAATCTGGAACTCTCATTCGGAATAATCAATGTCGACACAAATCCTACTGGCGCGACAGTTTATATTGATAATGTTAAAAGAGGCGTTACTCCATTGATTATCAATGATATAAGAGTTGGAGAACATGCCCTGAAACTCGAAAAAGACGAATACGACACCGTCGAATGGACTCTGAATGTTGAGGAAGATAAAGACTGCGTTGTTGTCCAGCCACTTACCGTCACCAAGATTATCAAATCATATACTGTTAAAAATGTGTCGTTCGACATGATTTTGGTGAAAGGCGGCGCTTCGGGTGATTTTTATATCGGACGATGTGAGGTGACACAGGCGTTGTGGAAGGCTGTGATGGGGCAAAACCCGAGCAGGAACGGCGGCAGCAGACTGCCTGTCGAGATGGTGACATACGACGATTGTCAAAAGTTTATAAAGAAACTGAACAAGATGACAAAGGCGAATTTCAGGTTGCCCACTCGTGCGGAATGGGAATATGCGGCGAAAGGCGGCAAGTGGAGCAAAGGCTATCAATACAGCGGCAGCAACAATATCAACCAAGTGGCATGGTACACCGGAAACAGCGGCAGCTATTTGCAAGGCAGATATAGCCAAGAACGCCAGCAGGATTATTTCAACATGACACGCTGCATTCATCCGGTTGCCGAGTTGCAGGACAATGAGCTCGGATTATACGACATGAGCGGCAACGTTTATGAGTTTTGCTCCGATATCGACGCCCAGGGCTATCGCACAGCTATGGGAGGCAGCTTCACCTGCGAAGCCGACAGATGCAAAAACACGTCAAGCGTGCACTTCAAACCGGATACGAAGACTAATGATCTGGGTTTACGTTTGGTGATTCAATATTAATAACATGAGACGTTATTTTTTGCTTTTATCAGTTGTTTTTCTGTTTTCGCTTTACACAAATGCGCAAATATCAGTAAAACAAGGCTCCTTTAAAGAGGTCGCGGGATTTGTCAACATCGACGACAAGCAGCACGACGATAACGGCACCTCGTATGCAGTTATCAAAATCAGAACGGAAAACATCACCGACAGGGAACGTCGTGATTTGAGTTTTGACGGCGGAGCTGGCACTTCCTTTGAGATAGATTATAAAGACGGTGAGGTGTGGGTCTATATCACCTATCTGGCGTCGCAGCTGAAGATTACGCATCCTGAGTTCGGCTCGGTGAACATTGAGATTCCTATCGAGATGAAACCAAAATGCGGTTATGAGCTGCTTCTGGTCAACAAGATAACGGCTGTAAGCACCGGATGGGGCTCCCTGACAGTGAACACTAAGCCTGAAAACGGCGCCACAATATCGCTGAACGGCAAGGTCTTAAAGGTGAAAACGCCATATTCAAACAACATGATTGCAGCCGGGAAATATGAGATAAAAGTCTCGCTTGAGAAATATCAGACGGTTACTAAAACCATTGAAATTGCTGATGGTTCCAACGAAATCGTCGAGATAGAGATGCCGTTTGCACACGGGAGTCTGAAGGTGACATCGGAGCCCTCTGGAGCTACGGTTTATGTCGACAGCGTCAGTCGCGGTAAAACGCCTTTGGTTTTGAATGATGTGATAACTGGAAATCATATTGTAACTGTAAAGAAATCAGGCAGTTATACTGAAAAATCAGATCTTTACGTCGAAGAAGGCAAAAGCTATGAGATAAACAAGACATTGGATGTGCTTCCTATCGGTGCTTTGAACGGACTTTTTACCGTTAATGCAAATGGTGATCAGGTGGTTTTTTCGAAAGGAAATCTTCAATATAACCCGAAAGGGAAAATATGGCAATTCGCTGAGCGCCAATGGAATGTCATCGGTGCCGGGAATGCCAATATTTCCAAGAAATACGACGGATGGATAGACCTTTACGGATGGGGCACTGGCAATCGTCCGACAGCTACGACCACCAGTCTCCCATATTATTTCGAATCGCCGTTTTATGACTGGTGCGACAACAAAGTCATCAACGGAGGCGATCAAAAACACCTTTGGCGCACCTTGACGACCGACGAATGGGACTATATCCTGAACAAACGCAACACCTCGTCCGGATTGAGATATGTCAAAGCGCAGGTCAACGGCGTTAACGGCGTGATTTTGCTCCCCGATGACTGGCCGTCGGCGGTTTATAAGTTCAAGAAAGCTAAAGACAGATACGACAGCGCGCCAAACAAGATTTCCTCGTCGGAATGGGAGTCGTTTGAGACGGCGGGAGCGGTGTTTTTGCCTATGGCAGGCTCGCGTTATGAACAAAAATATTACAATGAAGGCGGTTATTACTGGACAAGCACCGGCATGAACCATGTTAAGTTCGACGCTAACACATTCGATTCAAGGACTAATAATTACGATTTGATAACAGTGGAGTATGATATTCCGTATTACGGAGGTGCAATACGTGCGGCAAGAGACGTTAAAAAATAAAAAACTTAAAACTTCACACTTCAAACTAAAAACTTTTTATTATTTTTGCAGGTAAATTTTTTTATAAAATGTTAACGATACCTTATATTAGAGAACATAAAGAAGAGTGCATCCGCCGTCTGAGTATTAAGAACTTCACCCGGTTTGAGCTTCTTGACGAGATTTTAGCGCTCGACGACGAACGCCGTAAGACACAACAGGAAAACGACGAGGCTTTGGCAGAAGCCAACAGCATCGCTCGTCAGGTGGGCGATTTGTGCAAGCAGGGAAAGGCGGCCGAGGCGGCACCTCTGAAAGCTCGCGTCGCTGAACTGAAAGAGTTCACCAAGGTGAAAAGTGAACGCTTGGAAGAGCTTAAAGACTTGATTCAGAAGAAGTTAGTGGAGATTCCTAACACTCCTCATCCGATGGTGCCGAGAGGCAAGACTGCCGCCGACAACCTCGTGGTGAGCGAAGAAGGCAAGATGCCTGAACTTCCGAAAAACGCACTGCCGCACTGGGAACTGCTCAACAAATATAAACTCGCCGACTTCGAACTCGGCAACAAGGTGACAGGCGCGGGATTCCCGTTCTACACCGGCAAAGGCGCAAGATTACAGCGCGCCCTCATCAACTTCTTCCTTGATGAGGCTGTGAAAGACGGCTACTACGAGGTGCAGCCACCTATCGTGGTCAACGAGGCATCAGCTTACGCAACAGGTCAGCTGCCTGACAAAGAAGCTCAGATGTATGCAGTGCCGCTCGATAAGATGTATATGATTCCGACCGCTGAGGTGCCTGTGACCAACATCTTCCGCGATGTCATCGTTCAAGAAAACGAACTCCCTATCAAACGCGTGGCTTATTCCAACTGCTTCCGTCGTGAGGCAGGATCATGGGGCAAGAACGTGCGCGGACTCAACCGTCTGCACCAGTTCGACAAAGTCGAAATCGTCGAGATAGCACATCCTGACAACTCATACGAACGCCTCGAGGCTATGAAAGAACATGTGGCAGGTCTGCTCCGTAAACTCGAGCTGCCATTCCATGTGTTGCGTCTCTGCGGCGGCGACATGAGCTGGACTTCAGCAATGACTTACGACTACGAGGTTTGGTCGGCAGCACAGCAACTGTGGCTCGAGGTGAGCTCGGTGTCGTGCTTCGAGACATTCCAGTCGAACCGTATGAAACTGAGATTCAAAGACAAAGACGGTAACATCAAACTGGCCCACACCTTGAACGGCAGCGCCCTCGCTCTCCCAAGAATCGTGGCAGCATTGCTCGAAAACAACCAGACAGAAGACGGTATTTTGATTCCAAAAGCATTACAACCATATACAGGCTTTGAAATTATTAAGTAAAATATTGATAATCAGTGGTTTGATTCTGATGGTGGCTTGCAATAACGAGTCACCGTCAGGACAAATCGACGCCATGCAAAAACGTGTGGATGCGGTGGAGCGTGACGTGGATGTGCTTTATGATCAAGACTTTACATATCTTGTGAATGAATATAGAGCACTCGACACCACCGTGGCATTGACCAAAGACATACAATATGAAATGGAACTTTTGCAGGCCTATCTGCAACAGTTTGAAGGTCAAAGAATTGTGATTAAAGAATCAACAGAGTATTCGAGAAAACAACTCTCCGACCTGAAAAGTGACGTGAGAAAGCATCTTTATGATGAGGAAACCACGGCAAAATACATTCAAGATGAAGAAGCAGAGCTTCGTATGATGGAAGCTCAAATCAAGTATTTCAAGGAAAAATTCGACGAGCAAAAAGAAGTCGTGACAAAACTGAGAAAGGAGTGACACCATGAAGTCGCCTCGTTTTTTACGTTTTTTTGCAATGATTATCATGTGCTTCGTCATGTCTTTGCAAAGCATTGTCGCTCAAAATGGCAACCAACGTCAAATCGACGAGAGGCTGGCACGCGAGTTTTATTACAAAAAAGACTATGAGAAGGCTCGCGACATCTACAAAAACCTTTACGACAACTACAATCAGGTGCAGTATTTTAACCAATACGCTGATTGTCTGATACTTACAGGCGATTACGATGCCGCCGAAAAGGCTTTTAAATCGTTTTTGAAGAAAAATCCACAAAACTGGAAATCGCATATCGATCTGGCTTACGTTTATTCGCAACAAGGCGAAAACGACAAGGCGAGAAAATATATCAACAAGATTTTAAAAGACGTCCCTGAGACGAAAAGCGCCATCTTCGAAGTCGCTAACCTGTTGAGAAGCAAGAACTTCAACGACCAGGCATTGGATTTGTTCAACAAAGGGGCGAAAAATCCAAATATCAACTACAGTTTTAACCTCGAGAAGGCTTATACCTACAACTCGATGCTCGACTTTGAGAACGCCACCGAGTGCTATCTCCTTTATTTAAAGGAACAACCGGAGCAATACGAGATGGTGAAAAACCGTTTCAGGGTGATGATGATGTACGACATCAATGGAAATGTCGACGATGTGATTCGCATGGCATTGCTAAAAAAAACGCAGGAAGACCCAGAAAATGAGGAGTTTTCATCGCTTCTGATGTGGTATTCGCTGCAGCAACAGGATTACGAGCTGGCTCTGATGCAGCTCAAGGCTCTCGACCGACGCGGCGACGGCGACTACGAACGCGATTTGATTTACATCGCACAGATTGCCGGCGACAACAGACAATACGACATCGCCGTCGACGCTTACGACTATATCTTGAAGAAATCTAATGAAGGCGTTTATTATGTGCAGGCAACCGTCGGATTTATCAAGAACAGCTATGAGAAAGCGGTGACGGAAGGCAATCATGACAAGAAGTTTTATGAGAATCTTTCGAAGAAAATCGACGACGCTCTCGAGAAAATAGGTTTTTCGAGCGATATGATACCGCTGGTGTTGGTGCAAGCCGATATCATGGCATTTGAGATGCAACATTATGATGAGGCTAAAGCGTTGCTTAACAATGTGTTAGAGATGAATATGCCGCCAAAGACCAAGGCTGAGGTGAAGATGAAACTCGCCGACATATATCTGTTGACCGACGAGGTGTGGGAGGCGACGCTGCTGTATTCGCAGATTGAGAAATCGCTGAAAAACGAGCCGATAGCGCACGAGGCGAGGTTTAAAAACGCGCAACTGCGTTATTTTATTGGCGAATTTGAATGGGCAAATGCCGCGTTGAACATCTTAAAATCTGCCACATCCAAACTCATCGCAAACGACGCGATGACGCTTTCGCTGACGATAAGCGACAATTTGGAATACGACACCATAGGTTTGCAACGTATCGCAAAAGCCGACTATTACATCTATCAGCATCGCTATGCCCTTGCCAATCAGATGCTTGACTCGGTGGTGGCGTACAACCCCAATGAGGTGAGTCTGCCGAATGCTTTTTACCGTAAGGCGAAAATAGCACTTAATTCAGGCGATTACGAGCTCGTCGACAGTCTGTACAAGCGCGTTTACGAAGGCTATGCCGACAGCTACATCGCCGACGAGGCTTTGATTGAAGACGCGTTATTGCTTGAAAATCAATTAAATAGAAAAGAAGAGGCTATGGAATGCTACTCGCAGCTCTTCGATTATTATACCGCAAGCGTGTATGTGGCTCAGGCGCGAAAAAGCTACCGCCGCTTGCGTGACGAATTAAAATGATGAATGATGGGAAACTATAACAATGTCGATTTGGTGAGGCCGAAAAAAGCCCTCGGACAGCATTTCCTGGTCGATTTGAACATCGCCAGAAACATCGTGAATGCCTTGGGTACCGACCACGACGTGGTGATAGAAGTTGGAGCCGGCATGGGAGTGCTGACGCAGTATCTTATTGAAAACCAATTGGATAAACTTCAGGTAGTGGAAATTGACAAGGAGTCGGTGGAGTTTCTGAAGAGGAAATTCCCTGAGCTCGAAGGGCATTTGACGCTTGGCGATTTTTTGAAGCAGGACCTGACGTCATTTCGACCGAAATGTTCTGACAGTCATTTTGACCGACCGCAGGGAGCGGAGAAATCTCCTGCTATTGAAGGAGATTCCTCGACTGCGCCCGGAATGACGGGTAACGATGTCGCCGTCATCGGCAATTTCCCTTACAACATCAGTTCGCAGATATTTTTCCAGATTCTGAAATACCGCAACAACGTTTCTGAGTGCGTCGGCATGATTCAGAAAGAGGTGGCTGAGCGTATCGCAGCGGGTCCTGGCAGCAAGACCTACGGCATCTTGAGCGTGCTGCTGCAGGCTTGGTACGACATCGAATATCTGTTCACGGTGCATGAGAACGTGTTCAACCCGCCACCGAAGGTGAAATCGGCGGTGATAAGGCTCAAGCGCAACAACGTCAAGGAGTTGGGATGCGATGAGAAGATGTTTGTGACCGTGGTGAAACAGGCTTTCAACCAGCGCCGCAAGACCTTGCGCAACTCTTTGCGCTCTATGATACCCGCAGAAATTATTGAAAACGAGATTTTTAACAAACGTCCGGAACAACTTTCAGTACAGGAGTTTGTTGAGCTGACACAATTGATTAGCACGCAGAAATAGCGGAGACAGCAGAGATTATTCAGACAGAATTAACAAGATTGACAGGATTATTTCCTTGGATTATATTTTTTTTGAATCTTTGCGCCTGCTTATTAGTATTGCCCATTTGACATATAAAATCACATCTAATACATTGAGTATTACCCATAAATGTGGGGGGGGGCAATGTATTGATATTCAATTAGTTACAACTTTATTTTACTTTAATAAAAACCTTAACCACCTTTGGCGGCGGCATTAATGGCGTTAAGGCCGTTAAGGGCATTAAGGGCGTTAAGGCCCTTAAGGTAGCCGTTGTAAGGGGTTTAAGGTTTGATGATATTCCTCGCTCCGCTCGGAATGACAAAGTCATAATTAATAATCACCCGAGGCGCGGCTTGAAAGCAACATTTGAATCCGTATGTATCCTGGATTGCCGCGCCTGGTTGCAGGTAAGGAAATTAATTGTAATTTTTCAACGTGAACTTTTTGATAAAAAAGTTCAGAGCAACTTAAACGGTAAACTTTTAAACTCTCAACTCTTCACTCTCAACTCTTAACTCTTAACTCTAAAAAAGGGGGTGGAAAGTTTACATCAGGACTTCTTCATCGAAACCTTCACCGTGGTAAATGCCGCAATGCCACCGATAACAGTTATCGTGGCAAGGACGATAAGAACGTCTTTTAGCTGCAGCGCAACGGGATAATACTCAACGATGTAGCTGCCAGTGCCGTCGCCAAGGCGAATGATGCCGACATATTGCTGCAAAAGCACCGCGACGATGCCCAAAATAAGCCCGATGATGCCTCCCACGACAGCAATAATTGTGCCTTCGTTGAGGAAAATGCTTCGAATCAACGAGTTGTCACCTCCCATGGCACGCAAAGTGGCAGTGTCTTTCTTCTTCTCGATGATGAGCATCGACAGCGACCCGATGACGTTGAACGTCGCCATCACCAAAATGAACACAAGTATCAGATACACAGCGAGTTTTTCCGATTTCATCATCTTATATAAAGTCGACTGCTGCTCGTATTGGTCGTGGACGTTGAAATCCGTGCCGACAATATTTTTGATCTCTTTTTTTATTTTGTTTAAATTCGCCGTCTGGTTGACAAAAACCTCCACATCTGAGGCAAGACCTTCATATTCAAGCAGCTCCGACAGCCATCCGTAAGGTGCGAGAATAGTTGTCTCGTCAATGTCCTGGCTTGTCGCAAACGATTCATTAACAAACAGTTGCCCGGTGTTGAAGCTGTTTTCGAGGCTGAACGAAGATGCGTTGCCGCGTCGTGGGACATACACCTGAATCATGGTGAAAGGGTTATTCGGGTTGATGCCCAGATAATATGCCATCCCGACACCGGGAATTGCAAACCCGACATCGGCGTCAGTGCCGAAACGTCCCGATTTCACTATGGATTTGTCGATTCTCTCGACAGTGTAATACTCCGCCGGCACCCCTTTGACCTGCCCAATCTGCTGCTTGTCCTGGTTCCTGAACAGCGCGTCCTCGGTAATGGTTGGCAAAACCAGCTCCACATTTTTGATTTCTTTGATTTTGTCGAAAGGGAAGTCATTGGTATTCAATGTTTTACCTTTGACGGAAGTGATTTGCAAATCAGCCGACATCTTATGGATGTTGTCGCTTATGACCACGTTGAAGCCGTTGAAAATCGACAAAACGAAAATCATGGCGAATGCTGCCACCGCCACACTGACGATGGAAATCCACGTCACGATATTGATGAGGTTGTGGCTTTTCTTCGCGAGAAGATAACGTTGCGCTATGAATAACGGCAGCTTCAAGATTTGAGCAGATTGTCGATGTTTTCAATATAATCGAGCGAGTCATCCTCGAAAAACTGCAGTTCCGGAATCACCCTGATTTGCAGGTGAATGCGGTCGCCTAACATGCGGCGGATGTTCTTCGTCATAGCGTTCACCTCCTTCACCACGGCGGTTTTCGCCTCACGGTCAGGGCCGAACACGCTGAGATAGACGCGGGCATACGACAAATCGCTCGTCACGTTGACTTTCGTAACGGTTATCATGATGTTCCCTTGGGTTTTGATCTCCCGCTGGAATATTTCGCTGAGTTCCTTCTGAATCAGCTTCGAAATCTTCTGTTGTCTTTTTGTTTCCATAGTGGCGCAAAAATACATAAATTTTTAATGCAGGGTTGCCTTTTATTGATATTATTTTCATATTTTTGCACTGTCGTCATTTCGACTGAAGTGTAATGAAATGGAACGAAATGGAGAAATCCTTGTTTAACGAAATCATATGATTGTTTACGTAAATAGAGGATTTCTCGACTTCGCTCTGCTACGCTCGAAATGACAAAAAAAAGAAAAATATATGAGAATAGTTGCACAAAGAGTCAGTCGAGCCTCAGTCACCATCGATGGCGTTTTAAAATCGCAAATAGGGCAGGGGATGATGTTGCTTCTGGGCATTGAAGACGCCGATAACGCGGATGACGTGGAATATCTTTGCCAGAAGCTGGCGAAACTGAGAATTTTCGCCGATGACAATAATGCGATGAACCTCGACGTTAATCAGGTGAAAGGCGATTTCCTCGTGGTGAGCCAGTTTACGCTTCACGCGATGACGAAGAAAGGCAACCGACCGAGCTTCATCAAGGCGGCACGACCAGAAAAGGCGGTACCGCTTTATGAATTGTTCCTCAAAAGGTTGGCTGAAGTCTCGGGACGAGAAGTCGAATGCGGAGAGTTCGGCGCCGACATGAAGGTCGAACTCATCAACGACGGTCCGGTGACGATAATTATTGACACGAAAGAAAAGTAGGAAGTTTAGAGTTAAGAGTTAAGAGTGGAGAGTTAAGAGTTAAGAGTTAAAAGTTAAAAGAGAGGTTTTAGGATTATTGGGGAAGAAAATTTTGAAAGATTTTTAATTAGATTTTGAAAGATTTTGAGCCGAAGGCGACCCGATTAAGATAAGAGTTAAGAGTTAAGAGTGGAGAGTTAAGAGTTAAAAGATAAAAGTTAAGAGATAAAAGAGAGGTTTTAGGGTTATTTGGGAAGAAAATTTTGAAAGATTTTTAATTAGATTTTAAAAAGATTTTGAGCCGTAAGGCGACCATAAAAAATTAAAAGTATGAAAAACTGCAAATTTGAAGCTTTCCTGGTGATGGTCGGATTGATCATCATGGGAGTTTGTGTGATGCTCGGTTTGGGCAAAGTTAACCAAAATGTTAGAACCGTCAACGTGAGAGGTCTCGCGGAGATGGATGTCGAAGCCAACAAGGTGACATGGCCTATTGCCGTCAAGGAAGTGGGTAACGACCTCAGCGCCGTTTATGTTCAGGTGAGCAAAAGCGCAGATGCTGTCGTCAAGTTCCTGAAAGACAACGGATTGTCCGATGATGAAATCAGCGTGACGGCTCCTAACGTGGTCGACCGCGCAGCAAATTATTACGACAGCAACTGGAAACACCGTTACAATGTCACTTCGAACATCGTGGTGACATCTAACAAAGTGAAACTCGTGATGGAACTCATTTCCCGTCAGGGTGAGATGATTGAGAAAGGTGTGGCGATTAACTCGAGCGAATACGGCAACTACACCATCTACGAGTACACCGATCTTAACAGCATAAAACCTCAGATGATTGAAGAGGCAACGATAAACGCCCGCGCTGCCGCCGAAAAGTTCGCGAAAGACTCTGAGAGCAAGCTCGGCAAAATCAAGACAGCCAACCAGGGCCTGTTTACCATCGAGAATGTCGATGAATACACTCCTAACATCAAACACGTGAGGGTGGTTACCAACGTGACGTATTACCTTGAGGACTAATGCTGCTCTTTTATAGAAAATACGGTGACCCGAAGGACAAGCCCATCGTGGTCCTGCACGGTGTGCTTGGTCTTTCCGACAACTGGGATTATTTCGGCAAACGCTTTGCGGAGCTGGGATTTTATGTGATTGTCCCCGACATGCGAAACCACGGGCAGTCACCACATTATGAGGCGTTTAACTACAAGGTGATGGCCCGCGACGTGAAGAAAGTGCTTGAATATGAACACATTAGAAAATGTTACGTCATCGGGCACAGCATGGGCGGCAAAATAGCGATGATGCTCGCTTTTGAAAACCCGCAACTTGTTGAGCGTCTGGAGGTTCTCGACATCAGTCCACGACGTTTCGAACACCCATTAGAACATGTCGGCTTCATCGACGCCATGGGAAAAGTCGATTTGAAACATGTGAAACGCCGCGCCGACGTGGAGGAACAGCTCGAACAATACAACTTCGAGAAACGTGTGCTGCTCTTCCTGCTGAAAAACCTTTCATACAGCCACGAGCACGGATTCCGATGGAAGCCATATCTCAAAGCAATATACAAAAACATCACCGAGATTGGCAAAGGCCTTGAAAACCAAGGAGTTTACAAGGGTCCGACCTTGTTCATAAGAGGCGGACAGTCGGATTATATCTTTGAAAAAGATATTGAACAGATAAAAAAGCAATTTGCTAATTATCAATTAGTTACGCTTCCTGAGTCTGGGCATTGGATTCATGTTGACGACCCAGCGGGATTCATGCAAGAGACAGAGAGGTTCCTCGCCGCAAGCGGCTCGAAATGACAACCAAAACATTGACTATGAAGCGCGGCATGCTGGAACATGGTCATGTATAGGAACCAACAAGCCGCGCAATAATAACAACAAACAATATTGCCATTCCGAGCACGAAATGCGAGGAATCTCAAAAAAAAAATTCGTTGATTGAAATATTTTGTATTTTTGTAAACTTTAATTCTATAAAATTCTTTTTGAAATGATTCCGTCGAAACAGAAAGTTTTGGAAGTTTTGAAAGACGTTGTTTATTTTCCTAAAGGGAGTAACATCGTTGACGCTGAGATGGTTAAAGACGTCGAGGTGGGAGAGAATTTGGTTCGTTTTAAGCTCGTGTTTGACGATGTCGATGACGAGAAAAACAAGTTCGTTATCGAGAATGCGAAGAAGGTTTTGAACGATAATTTCGGAGATGTTGATGTCGACATCATCCCGACGGCGCCGGTGACTATGCTCTCGAAGGTGAAACATATCATCGCGGTGGCGTCAGGCAAAGGCGGCGTGGGCAAGTCGACAGTGGCGGTGAACCTCGCAGTGGCACTGGCAGTGCAGGGCTTCAAGGTAGGCATGCTCGACGCTGACATCTATGGTCCGTCGGTGCCGATTATGTTCGGAACAGAAGGCGAGCAGCCGGAGTGCTACGACAAAGACGGCAAGACATATATGGTGCCATTGCAGAAATACGGCATCAAGCTGATGAGCATCGGCATGATGGTCGACCCGAACACGCCTCTTATCTGGCGCGGACCTATGGCGACAAGCGCTCTGACACAGCTCATGACCGAGACCGACTGGGGTGAGATAGACTTTTTGGTCGTCGATATGCCTCCAGGAACAGGCGACATACAGCTCTGCTTGGCTCAGAATTTCAAGGTCGCTGGCTCTATCATCGTGACGACACCTCAGAAGGTGGCATTCGCCGATGTGCGCCGCGCAGCCAACATGTTCAAACACAAAGGCGTGAGCATCCCGATCCTCGGCCTGGTTGAGAACATGGCTTATTTCACTCCAAGTGACATGCCTGAAAAGAAATATTACATCTTCGGTCAGGGTCACGGCAAAGAATTTGCTGAAGAACTCGGCATCCCGTTCCTGGGCGCCATCCCGATGGACGAGAACATCGCGAGCGCAGGCGACAAAGGCACACCTTACACCTTCGGCAACTTCGGTCCGGTGACGGCCGCATTCGAGAAAGTGGCACGTAAAGTTATTGAATTGGTTTAAGATGGAAAAAGAAGCTATAGAGAAAAAAGTCAGGAACATTCTGACGCAGATCGAGCCTTATCTGAAGGCCGACGGCGGCGGCGTGGAGTTCGTGCGCCTCGACGACGACATGACGGTGTGGGTGCAGCTCACAGGTCATTGCGCCAACTGCCCGCACAGCACGCAGACATTGAAAAACGGCATCGAAAATACGATGAAAAGCGTGATTCCTGAAATTAAGGCGGTGGAAAAGGTGTAGGGACAAGGCATGCCTTTGTACGTATTGGACAAATTATTTAATAATGAAATAATGTTAAATTAAAATTAAAAAACATGAAAAAAGTTTTACTCTTATTAGCAGTAGCGTTAATCAGTCTAAGTGCGATGGCTCAGACCACCACTTATACAAAGGTTACATCGGCCTCACAGTTGAGCGCTGGCGACAAGGTCATCCTCGTTGGTATTAGAGACGACGGTACAGGCCTCGTGATGTCATATCAGAAGTCAAACAACCGTCACGCTGTCGAACTCGGCACTGTCGGCAATGAGATCACCCTCACTCCGGCTACCGACCCGAATAGCCAGGAAGACGCTTTTGAGATGACAATGGGCCAGAGCAACGGCGCCTGGACATTCTTCGATGAGCTGAAGAACGGCTTCCTCTATGCTCCAGGTGGCGGCAACTACCTCAAGACACAGACCAACCTCGATGTCAAAGGTGAATGGACACTCAACATGGACGGCGAAGGCTTCGTCCCGACATCAAACGGCGGCGTCGAACAGAACATCATGCGTTACAACAACACAAGCACCTTGTTCGGTTGCTACAAAGAATCATCAAACATCAACGGTTTGATTTACATCTACAAAGGCGGTGAGGCTGTGATAGACCCGGAGCCAAGCAACTATCCTACAAACTTCTATGCAACATTGGACATCACAAAGGTGACACTCGCATGGACAGCTTCAACAGGCACACAGCTCCCAAGAGGCTATGTGATTATCGGTTCAACAGGCGAAATCAGTGTTCCGGTCGACGGCACACCAGTTGAGAATGACACCGACCCGTCAAACGGTCACGTGGCTTACAATGTGACAGACACTGACGTATACTTCGAAGGTCTCACAGCAAACACAACATGGCATTTTGCCATCTTCCCTTACACCAACAGCGGTGACAATATCGACTATAAGACCGATGGTTCATATCCTACAACAAGTGTGACAACACAGGATGTGACATGCCTCTTCTCATCAGACTTTGCAAACGGTCTCGCACCATTCGCAGCTGTCAACGTTGAAGGTGAACAGGAGTGGGGAACAGGCTCATACAATGGCATCCCATACGCAAAGATGACCGGCTATGCAAGCAGTGCAAATCATGTCAACGAAGACTGGCTCATCACACCAAATATCTTGACTGGCGCAACATACGAAACATATACTATCTGCTTCATGAACGCTTACAAGTATGATGGTGACCCTCTTAAGATTTACTATTCAGAGGATTATGACGGCATGAGCGATCCTAACGAATTCGACTGGGTTGAAATCACTTCTCACTTCACATGGTCACCAGGCGAATATGAGTGGGCTACAACAGACTACACCCTGACCAACATGCAAGATGTGCACAATTTGTATATTGGATTCAAATATACCAGCACAACAGAAGCAGCTGCAACATGGGAAGTCGCTGATTTCCACGTCTACACAGGCTATGACGCAGTCAACGAGAACGATGCTGTTATGTTCAACCTCTATCCGAATCCGGCAACAAACGTTGTTATGATTAACGCTGAGCAGGCTGCTGAAGCACAGATTTTGGATATGGCAGGCAGAATGGTTATGGTTGTCAACGTGAACGAGGGTGAGAATGCCGTCAACGTGGCTGAACTCTCAAACGGCGTTTATTTCGTGAAGATGAACGGCGCAGTGGTGAAATTCATTAAGAGATAAAATGTGTTGAGACGGATGAAAATACGTCTCAAACAATAATGTAGAGACGTCACATTGTGGCGTCTCTACAATTTAATCAATGATTATCAGCTATCTGAAATATCGAAGAAAGGCGCAGGGGAAATATCATCTGCATTCGCCGTTGGTTTTCGACCTTTATGAAAAGGTCCTCGAACCCTCCATGTCATTTCGAGCGAAACGAAACGGAGTGAAGTGTAGTCGAGAAATCCTCCACGAACGAAAACAACAGGTTAATGACGAGTTTTACGATGATTTGAATAACAGGATAAAAGATTTTGTTAATGATAATCCATTGATTTTCAAAGATAATGATGTTGTGATGATTGTTAAGGACATTCATCGCAACAGGCAGAACGAGGCGGACTGGGAAATGCTGAAAGACGACGAAAAGGTGCGTCTGAGCATCGACTGTTGGCGTTTCGGCATGGTTTTCATAATGGATAGAATAAAAAAAGAACATTATATATTAAAGATATGAAAGTTTACACGAAGACAGGCGACAAAGGCACGACATCGCTGGTCAACGGCACGCGTGTCGGCAAGGACGATGTCCGTTTGGAGGCTTACGGCACCCTTGACGAGTTGAGCGCATTCATCGCGGTGCTGATGGACTCAACAGACAAGTATAACGACGTTTTCAAACGCATTCAGGAGCGCCTTCTGGTGGCGGAATGTCTGCTTGCCACCGACGAGAATTCCGATTTGAAGAAACAGCTTCCGCAGATGGAAGAGGCCGATGTGGAAGGCATAGAGAGATTCATCGATGAGATGAACGAAGGCCTGAGACCCCTCAACAGCCTCATCATTCCCGGAGGGAATCTGATGGCATCGAAGTGCCATGTGTGCAGGACGGTGTGCAGACGTGCTGAGAGAGCCGTAGTGCGCATGAGCAGACAACACGATGTTAACCCGGTGTTAATGAGATACTTAAATCGTTTGTCGGACATGTTTTTCGTGATGTCGAGAGTGTTTTCCGAAGGAGATGTCAAGTGGCAGCCGAAATAGCCATTAACATTAATTTGAATGGATTGTTTTAATGGCTAAAAAAATTATAAAATTTTTCTTGACAAAATAAAAATTTGTAGTATTTTTGCACCCCAAAACAAAAAGGATATAATAATTATGTATTGGACATTAGAATTAGCGTCGAAAATGGAGGACGCTCCATGGCCGGCAACCAGAGACGAGCTTCTTGAGTGGGCAATGAGAACAGGCGCACCGCAGGAAGTCATAGAGAATCTTCAGGAGATTGAGGACGAGGGTGATGTTTACGAGCGTATTGAGGACCTTTGGCCCGATTATCCTACAAAGGACGATTTTTTCTTCCACGAAGATGAATACTAATTTGTAAATAACTGAAAATCAGTTAAATAAAGAAGATCCTTAGATTGACTAAGGGTCTTTTTTCTATGATGAAAATCAATCTACTAAGTTAGAACTGTTTGGAAAAGATTATCGTATTTTTGCAGTCGCAAACAAGAAATAAACAAACAAAAGGCAGCCCTCAAACGAAGGCTGCCTTTCATATTAAGTTTCGACGATTGTTGTCGGGTTAGTATTCGTAGACATCCCAGCCAGATGGGATACCGTTGCTACCCGAGGTCCAACAGGATGCACCCTTGGCCTTGGTGAACGTGCCGGCAGGTTTCACTCCGTCGAGCCAATCTTTGGTGCAGTCAGTGCCAGTGATGGTGGTGGCTAAGCAGGTCACTTGTTCGATGGTACCGCATCCGGAAAACATAGAAGCATAGCACCTGTCGACTAATTCCGTGGCGGGCAGATGGGGAGCATCCGGTATCATGTCGCACCCCTCGAACATGTTGGAATAGCATCCTTTGGCCAATGTTAAGGCGGGCAACTCGACGGGGGTGTCCGACATTCCGGAGCACCCGGCAAACATGCTGGAATAGCAGTCTTGGCTCAGCGTCGTGGCGGGCAGCAGCAGACCGCTTGCCTCGAAGCCACATGTGTTTCCGGCGAAAAGACCTGCGAAAGAAGCACCTTCCATTGTGGTGATCGTCGCAAAGTTTTCCTCGTCCACTAAACTCATGATGTTGCCATACAATGACATATTGATACCGCTGACAATCTTGGTACCGCTATAGTCTGTGCCGTTGCCGTAAAACTGCACCACGTCGAATTGTTCAAGGTGGATTTCGATGTCGCTTTCTATGGGTATCTTTTCGCCATTGTTTTTCGAGTACTTCATTCCCTGCAGCGGATTGATCACACTGATGTAGCCATTCGTATTAGGTGCGGCCTCTATCGTCAGCGGGTCGTCTGCCTCCATAGCCGTCAACTCAAAACGGACAGCATTCTCGCCATGCAGAAAATCATTTTTATTGACAGGAGGAATGGTAATATTTTTTTCAATGTAACCTACGGCATTAACGGTGACGGTCACTTCTTCCTCATTGGGAAGCAGGATGGCCCAGCGGCTGGTGGGAGTTTCGGGGTACAGTGAGATGTTGCCCGTGGTGTTGGTCGTGGTAATGGTGTTGTTTTCAAAGTCAATAGCCACCTGGTTGTTTATTCCCTGGATATAAAAGTTCGTTTCCTTGAGAATCCTGTTGGTGGTGAACTCCACCAAGGCGCATTGGTTCTCCAATGTGGTGGAGTAAGCTTTGCTGCTTTCGGAATAGTTAGTCGTTGAAGTGCCGTAAGAAATCACGGGATAGGGATTGAATTGTTGTTCGTAGATGTCAACGATGTATCGCTGCGTTTCACCAACTTGGTTAACATCTCCTCCCAAGTAGTATAAATGCAGCGGTTGTTCGCCGTTTTGCGAAAGACTGAGGTCGCCGCTGAATTTGTTCGTGCTGGCGCTATATTCCAGCGTGCCAACACAGGCCTTGTCGTAGCCGACATAAAGTTTGTCGCCATCACTGAAAGAGACAATACCATTTGAGGGATCAACATCAGCTCTTGAGCCGTTGCCCACTTTCACGGTGAGGTGAACAAGGTTGCCTTCTGTGTTTTGGGGCGTGGCGGGCGTTTCCTGTTTCTTGCACTGGGCCATGCCTAATATCAAGGATAGTGCAACAATGAATGTGCTAAGTTTCTTCATGATTGCTAAGTGTTGTTTTAATGTTTTCGTTTTTGATGCTTTTGCGCTGTTTTTGAGGGCGCGAAATTACAAAAAAATATTTTTTGCATGGAAATTGTTTTAAAAATTTTCAGAAATCAAATTTCTCCACTTATCGGTTATAGGCACACACCGTTCATTGCCCCAGTTGGTTGTGGAGCGTCGCTTACTGTTGGATTGTACTCTGTGCTTTATCAAACGCCAGGTTTATCAAGTGTTAGTCCTTGCGTAACGGGCATGTCGCCGTCACATTTTGCATGGGTTGGGGCTATATCCTGTGGCGTATAGGCGGTTACTTTCGCATCACTATCAGTCTTTTTTATCTTGTTTTGAACCGATAACCAAGTTCTTTCCAGACGGGCATCTCTCTTGCCACGATAATGCTGTAGAACCTGTTGAAATCGCCTGGAGAGGTGGTGTTCCAGGCTCTTTCGGCGACGCCGAGTGACTTGGGTAACATCTGGAAGGTGACGTCATCGAAGTTGCGCAGTTGCTCCGACCACAGATGTGCCGACACTCCTACGATGTCGCCAGCATATTCTTTAGGGTTCATTGAGAAGGTCATGCGTTCGTCGACGTAGCCGGCCCAGAAGAGTCCGAGTTCCTCGGGGTCAGCGCTGTAGGCGAGGTCTACGTAGTTGTTGGTGGCAGGCGAGAGCACACAAGGTATGCCTTCCATGCCTTTGCCTGTCCAGATATTGACGAAATAAAGCGACTGCTTAAGACGCTCGAGCGTTTCCGGCTCGATGCCCTTGGCGATGTCTTCCCATCCGGCGAGACGTATGCCGCGTTGCTCGGCAAGCTGCAGCATGTTGTTGGTGAACAGGTCTTTCATTGCCTTGCGGTCGTGATTTGCCCATGCGCCATCAGGCACCTCGTCGCCTCCGATATGAATCGCGAGAAGCGGCACTTCGGCTTCCTGATGAAGTTTTATCACCTCATCAAATACTTTGCCGTAGAAGGTGTAAACACTTGGGAGATAAACACTTAGCACGTTATCTGTAAAATCCTGCGCTGACCAGTAATGTGAGGTGTCGGCGGGGTCTTGCAGACGATAAGAAGCATCGCCGGTGCGCCGTTCGTAAGCTTGCATCGCCTTGATGGACGCCCTTGAATGACCTGGCGCGTCGAACTCTGGAATCACTGCGATGTGGCGCTCCCACGCATATTTTAAAATCTGCTTGTATTCTTCGCCAGTGAAGTATGTCTTGTTTCCAACGTTACCGTTGGGTGTCGGCTTCAGAGCCTCGGTCTCCTGGAGGTTCCAATCGGGCAATGCATGATGCCCGCCGAAGTCGGTTAAGTCTGGTAAGTCTCTGATTTCCAAGCACCATGACTCGTCGTCACCGATATGGAAATGGAAGACGTTGAACTTGTATTGCGCCATAAGGTCGATGACGTTCAGTACCTCATCGACATTGCGGAAGTCGCGTGCCACGTCGAGCATGAAGCCTCGGTATTGGTTGTCGGGCCAGTCTTCGATGGTCATAGGCTGCAGTGGTCTCGGCAGCTTGTTGAGTGTTATCTGGGCATAAAAAGTGCCTTCTTCGTCGTCGGAATCGATAGTGGGAGTGCCGTTTTCATCGATGGTGATGCGATACCAGCCGTTGGGCAGGTTCTCGGAAGGCTCGAGAGGCTCGGTGCCATATTTTATGCGTTTCACCTGTGGGATGATGTCGCCGGGCTGCACCTCGTAACGGCAGATAAAATCGTCGTCGGCAGTGTTTTTAGGGTGTTGGATGAAATGATAATTCACCTGCACCGGCATATCGGCCATGCCTTTACGTTGAATCACGAAGCCTTCGGGAGCCCACGATTGTTTCGGCAGCGGGCGGCCGTAGTATTTCAGCGTGACGGTGCCGTTTGACGGGATGTCGATATACCACGAAGTGCCCTGATAATGGTTGATGGCGGGTCCTTCGACTATTGTTTTTGAGTCGAAAAGTTCCTGAAACCACACTCTTGAGCCTTTTGTGACATGGTGAAGCACAAGGGTGTTGAGCGCGCGGCCGTCATCTTCGGCGGGTCCTTCGGTCCATTCCGCCATCGGGGTGCGGGTGCAAGCGGCAAACAGCAGCAATGACGTTATCAATAAGCAAATTTTTTTCATAATTTATTTTTTTTGTGAATATCAATGTGCGGCGTTCATTGCCTTGGCGCGTCTTTTCGAGTCTTCGAGTACTTCGACGGCCTGCTGGTTGAGCCAGCGTTCCTCGTCGGTTTCAGGTGTTATGACCACGCCATGAGGCTTGGAATGGTGGTTTTCGTCGAGATATGAGAAGGTGGCGAATCCGTCGGCGGCGATTTTTTCAGGCTCGCGGCTGCGATACATCTTGGTGTAAACCGTCAATGTGGAACGTCCTGCAGCGATGACTTTGCTCTCGAAGGTGACGATGTCGCCGGCAAAAATCGGGAACTTGAAGTCAATGCCATGAAGCACGAGAAGCACCGTGTCTTTGGTGTCAACATATTGAGCCACAGCAAAATATGAGCTTTCCAGAAAATATTCCGAGCAGCGGCCTGCGAAAAATGTCTGATGATGATTCAAATCTGCAAGTTTGATGAGTCGTTGTGAGTATGTCGCTTTCATATTTTTAAAAAATTGTTGCACAAAAATACAAATTTTTCTTGTTTTTCTGGAAAATTAATTATTATTTTGCAAAGCTATTTATCAACTATCAATCATTCATTTTAATTGTAAAGAGTATGAGAAAATCCTTTATTAAAACGTTATTTCTGACTTTTGTTATCAGTTTTATGGGTCTGATGGCGTCGGCGCAATGTGAGTTTACTGTCACCGACAGCCAGCCTTTTATCGAAGATTTTGAGGGGACGACTTTCGAATGCTGGACTGTAGAGAGCGTGGGTGCCGGCAACTGGACCACGATGGCGGGCTCAGGTACGACCTTGGCGGCGTTCTCGTTTACCAACGTGGGTGATGAGGCGCGACTTATCTCGCCGGTTTTGGACATCTCGGGTGTCGCAGGAGCCACTTTCAGCTTCTCGTATGCCATGATGGGCTTATACGACATGGACGAGCTCGTGGTGAGCTACCGTTCTTCGGAGACCGACAGCTGGCATACCTTGGGCACCTACAGCGTCAGCGACTACCAGAATTTCTTTGAGGAGACGTTCACTTTGACCGACCTCTCGGCGACATATCAGGTGTCGTTTTTAGGCCGCGGACTAGGCGGATATATGATTTTCGTCGATAATATCGAGATAGCAGGCGAGGGCGGCTGTGCTCGTCCAGTAAGCCTTAACGCCACTGATATTTCAGCGTCTTCAGCCCTTCTCGGATGGTCGACGACAGGCAACGAGGAGAGCTGGGTAATCGATTTGGACGGTCAGATGATAAATGCTGACACTCAGCCATTTGCGGTGAGTAACCTCGAGCCTCAGACCGACCACACCTTCTCGGTGAAGGCGGTATGCGGTGGCGGCGATGAGTCGGGATGGGCCACGCCAGTGACATTCAAGACCTTGTGCGATGTCATCGTCGTGACTGACGACGAGCCGTATTTTGATGATTTTGAGGCGTCTGACAATTTCGTTTGCTGGCAGACGGAGATCGTTTCGGGTATCGACAACTGGGTGATTGACCCGGGATATCTTATCGTGAATAACACCGCGTTTTTCATCTGGCTGGGCGGCGAGGCAATGCTCTTCTCGACCCCAATGGATATCACTGCGGTCACCAACCCTGTCTTGAGGTTCAACCACAAGCAGCAGCAGGGTCTGAACTATGGCACTGTCGACCAGCTTATTGTAGGCTATCGCACTGATAAAAACGACAGCTGGCACACCCTCGTGAATTTCACAGATGCCACCACTGACTGGGAGACCGTGACGATTCCGCTTCCGAACCCATCGGAGGCCTATCAGATTGTCTTTAATGGCATTGGACACGATGCTGAAGGCGTTTACGTCGACGACGTGTGGGTTGGCAACAGTAATGATGCCGTTGTCGAGAAACAGGATATGGAAGCGGTTGTGATGCCAAATCCTACAAGTGGCAAAATCACTGTAAGTGCTAATGTTTCAGAAGGTAACGTCGCTGTTTTCGATATGTTGGGCAAACAAGTCATGACAGATAAAATCGTTGACGGGATTGCCGAATTTGACCTTAGTGAGCTCACGCAAGGCGTGTATTTCATCAAGATATCTGATGAAAGCAGCGTTAAAACGGTGAAAATCGTGAAGAACTAACGTTCTCTGCGTTCAATCACATTGTTTAGTTTGTATCGGTCGCCGGTGGCGGGTCCGATGGCATCGATAAACTGCTGGTCGTAGCCTGGTGTCTCGTGACCCCAACGTTGGAAGTTGCCGTTCTCGTCGACACGGCGTTTGATTTGGTCGTTGTATCTGACAATCAGGTATTTGGCTAATTTATCCCAGCGTTGCATCATGCGGTCGGCGTAGGCTATGCTTTTCTTGTTGAGATAGTCGCGTCGGTCGGCTGTTGTCATCGTTTCGATGGCTTTCAGCACGTCTTCTTGGTCGGTGAAATAATAATCTTCGAGCTCGTTTTGGGCTATGCGGAGGTCGCCGATCATCATCGAATAGCGAGGATATATCATGTTTGCCACCCAGTTGTTCATCCAGAATGCCGATTCGAAGCTGAACTCGTTGCGGGGGTTGTTTTCCGGTCGGAAGCAGTCGGGCACTTGGGTGATGCAGCAGTATAGCGGCACGTAGGCGACCATGTCGGCGTCGTCGCAGTTGAACCATGTGACGCCGCCCACGTCGTCGGGCAGCCATGAGCGCATCTGGCATGTCATGGTGAAGCCGCTTTGTTGTGTGGCTATTGGACGTTCGCGGTAGTAGTCGATGCTGTCGGTCGAGCGGAAATGCATTGGCAGCGGGCGTATCGGCATTCCCCACGGGCCGGCGGTCATGTCGGCGGTCATGTCGAGAGGTGTGCCTTCGAAGTGGTCGCGCATGTCGTGTTGCAGGTCGCGTAGAGAGAGCGGGGCGTCGGGTTTCACCCACAGAGGCATGCCGTCGCAGACGTCGAACTCACCGTTGATATATGGCAGATACTGGTCCATATCCGAGCAGTGATGGCGGAAGAAGCTCCACACGCGGGCGTCGGCGTAGCGCACATTCTCGAAGTCGATGGGGCAGTAGGCGTCGCGGAAAGAGAAGTCTTTGTCGCTGCCTTCGTAGAAGCCTTGTTCGCGTGCGAAACTGATGACATCGTGGGCGTAGACGCATTCTATCTCGGGGCGGTTTATCTTCTTGAGGTTTTTGCTGCTGATGCTGTTTTTAGAGTTTTTCTCTTGTGGAAACTGGCGGATGCGGCTGAGGTTGGCATGTGCCGAGATGCAGTCGTCGGGGACACGTAGCGCCACCCACACGGCGCCTTTTTTACCTTCGCCTTTGCCGATAATCTCCATGATCCAGACCTCGTTTGGGTCGCACACGGTGATGCTCTCGCCGCTGCTGTTGTAGCCGTATTCTTCGACGAGTTCCGCCATGCAGCGGATGGCTTCGCGGGCTGTTGCCGAGCGTTGCAGGGCGAGGCGCATGAGGCTGAAATAGTCGAGGAGTCCGTCGTTGTTTACGAGTTCCAGTCTGCCGTCGAAGGTGGTCTCGACGATGGTGACCTGGTGCTCGTTCATCAGTCCGACGACGTTGTAGGTGTATTCCACTTGTTTGACGTATTGTCCTTCGTGAGTTGGTCCCCATCCGTGGATGGCGATGAGTTCGTCTTTGTCGTGTCGTCCTGCGGGGCTGTAGAACAGCGATCCTGAGAAACCGAATCCGTCGCAGTTATAGGTGCACATCACGCTTCCGTCGGTGGATGCTTTTTTGCCGACGATGAGGTTGGTGCAGGCGATGGCGTATGCTGCTGAAGCGAGAAGTAGGGTTAGTGATATGAGTTTTTTCATAATGATAATTTTTGTGCAAAGATACGAAATAAGTTAAAAGTTAGAAGAGGAAAGTTAAAAGATAATAGCTTGTGGATTAAAAATACTAATGGCTAACGGCTATATTCCTCGGAAGTTTCGGCTGCCATTGGGATTTCGGTGTCTTCGGTGGAGGAGTAGTTGACCATCTTGGGGCGGTGCAGGGCGAGGAAATAATCGCAGAGTAGCGTCTCGACGCGCAGCATTGTCTCTTTGATGCGGTTGGGTTTCAGTTGGCATTCCCAGATGACGATGACGTGCCAGCCGTTTTCCTGTAAAATCTGATAGTTCTGCAGGTCACGTTCTTGGTTGCGGTGGATTTTGTTGGTCCAAAACTCGCGGTTAGTTTGTGGAATCTTACAACATGGTTCATGACCGTGCCAGAAGCAGCCGTTCACGAAAATGGCGGTATGGTAAGGTCTCATGACGATGTCGGGTTTTCCGGGCACACCTTTCACGTTGAGGCGGTAGCGGTATCCGTGGTTCCACAGCCAACGTCGGACCAGCAGTTCCGGTTTTGTGTCGCGAGAATGGATTCGGGACATGCATCGGTGGCGTTGGGTGGGGGTGAGGCGGTCAGGCATAATGAGAAATCAAAGAGGTAAATCTTTAAAAATCATACCTAGCAATGTGTCCTTATACCAATACTTGTTTAATTGCACCATCTTATAATTTGTCAAACTTTCCAAATATTCCATTTCGAACACTAGACGAGGATCTTCATCACCTGTTTCGGGATGTATCTCCGCCTTATTGCCAATGCGCACAATGCGAATCAGGTAAAGGTCTCGAACACCTTTGCCTTTTATGTAAGGCATAAAATAATAGAGTTTGTTGAGAGCAATGGTGGATGGGAATGACTTTGTCTTGCCTGTATAGTATATTTTCGTGGGTTCTTCCTTTAGAAAATATTTTTCGTTGTCTTTTTTAACCAAACCAATTAGAAGATGCTTTACAGGGTCTAGTTCATATTGTTTTTTGGGGAGATTTACCACCAATGGTTTTACCTCATCTTCAAACAGTTTCAAATCCAACATTGGCACCGCATCACGAACTGTGAATATAGGACGCGTGGAAACAGGAGCCTCGTCAAAGATGAACTGATAGAGACTTTTGCCAATCTGTTCAACGATGCCACAAACAAGTGCGTTTCCCATCAAAAATGCTCGCCTGCCATCAGAAACCTCAGGGTGCAACGTATGGTTGTCAGGAAACATATTCATACGTTCCAGCTCGATAGGCAACAAACGACGATAGCGACCAGACTTTGTCTTCACCACATGTTTGAAACGCGATGGTGCAGTGCCGCCTTCGCCTGTAATAATGGTGCGTGAAGGTTGTTCTAGATGGTCAGGGAAGGCCATGCCACCTTCTGAAAATACATATTCGTAGCCTTCTTTCGATACACGATTAATTTTTTTTGCTCCCTTCTCATACTGCCATTTGGGCAGTTCCTCTTCTGTGATAAAGAATTCTTCTGGAACAACATCCTCGTCAACAAGGTTACCACCTAGCGTTTGGCGAGGTCCATCATAGACGGGCTCTGCATCAACAGAATAAACATGTCTATCCATCATCAAACCAGCGTTGCCAAACGGGCTGTCTTTCTTGCCTTTGTTGAAACCGTCAGAGACTTCCTTGATGGAGCCCTCAATATCAAACTTGGATTTTGTTCCCTTTTTAGCCTTAAACTCGAATGCTTTAGCCATTACGCCATCGAATTCAACCCATTCTTCCATCTGCTCGATTTTTTGAGCAACAACGGAATCCTTCTGATAGCCTACGATATATGTTCTGCGTCTGCGTTGAGGCATGCCATAGTCGGCAGCGTTGATGATGCGCCACTCTACAACATATCCGAGATCTGCCAGCGATGCTAAAATGATTGCGAAATCACGTCCTCGCTGTGTTGCTGGTGAGTTCAGCAGACGGTCGACGTTCTCAAAGAAAATATACTTTGGCCGTTTATCTCCCTTCTCATTAAGGATACGATGAATCTGCCACCAAAGCACACCTTTCTTGCCCTCAATGCCTCCAGAGCGACTCAGCGATGCTGCAACAGAATAGTCCTGACAAGGAAAACCTCCAACCATAAGATCGTGGTCGGGAATATCCTTTGTTTGAACAAGGTTGATATCTTTATTAGAATGGCCTTGTGAGCCAAATCTTGCCTTATAAACCAATGAAGCATCTTGATGTTGCGTTGATGGTTCCCACTGGTTGTTCCAAATTGTTTCGTATGACTCTGACGCACCTTCAAGTCCAATGCGGAAACCACCTACACCGGCAAAGAGTTCTACTACGCGAATTTTATGTTGTTTTTTAGCCATTATTACGGTCCTTATTTCTATTGTCTACAATCTCTCTTACATAGTCATTGTTAAACCAATAACAATATTTCTTTGCTCCCTTTCCATCTGGAGTTGGAGCCAAATCAGATGCTTTTTGTGCTTTTGGACGAACATGGAACTTCCTCTTGTCTGAAGCTTTCCACCAATATTCTTCCGAAATATGATTAGCGAGAACGGTTTGCTTTATGTGATTCCAATACTCTTCGGCAAAATCCAAATCGTCTTGGGGCATCGTCCAAAAGAATACATCGTCTAAAACGTAATCTCCCTTTCCAACTGTCTGCTCTTTAAATACCACAAACATGAATCTGCTAGAATAAAGTTCATAGAGTCGAGAATCTATCCAGTCTTGGCATTCAGCCACTTCAATGTAGTCGATATTCTCGAAAGACATAGCTTCTTTAATCATACCACTTGCCTGAACACGAATGGTTTTCATCGTAAGACCGGCTTTAAGGAATTCTTCAGAACGGTTTACGTTGGCGCACTTTGCAGAAGCTGCAATAGCATTTGCCACCATTGCAAACTTATTCTTAGGATTGCTCGAGATATCAACCTTCTTGCGTTTGGCTATTTCCTTAAACGACATATTCAAAAATGGTTTGAAACGGCCAAGAAGAATATCATCAAAAGAATTGTGACGAAGTGCCTTTGTGCTAACGAGCTCTGATTTTACCCCAGAAACATTTGATACTGCATTTTTGCCACTTTGAACAACATAATCCAAAACAGTTCGCATATAGGCCATTTTGAGGCTGAATGCTCTACGAGGCGCATCAATATTAGGATTGTTGGGTTGCTTCATAGGACTTTCACCTTTTTGTCCTTTGCGGCATGCACCAAGATACATTGTGTCGCCTTCGGATAGTTCGTGAGCCCTGCCTTGCTTTATCTTGTCGATAATGACCTCATAATCGTGACGAATAATTAGCAAGTCTTTCTCTGGTAGTTTCCACAATACAGAAAAAATAAATTCCAAGTCGAGGTTGTCGCATTTAGACTGATGCAAATAGAAGAGCAACAACATCAACTGACATTTCATATAGAAATGAGAGTGCTCGAAGTCATCTTTGATGACCTCATAATAATTAATCATATTACAGACCAGACGCTCCTTTATAAGATATTCGTCATGTTTGCTTTTTTTAAGTGGAGTGCATTTCAACTCTAGTCCGGCTTCTGTAAAATCAGGTGCGGGGTTACTATTTGTCTCTAGGAAGAAATAGATGTTTTCAACCATTTGAGCTATGCCACCCTTACCTTTTTTGATTTCATATCCCTCCCAGGCAAATTCTCTTAGTGTCTTACCAAGCAAAGCCTTGCTGTATTCGAAAATACTTTTTGCACTGGTCTTGTCATAAGGAAGGGCGTTGGGTATTTGTGTCTTTGTCATAAATTTTGATAGGTTTCATTCATACTTAATAATATTCTTGATAACTTCTCTGATGGCTCTTGAACATTCGGTTGAGGTTTTCATATCTGGATTGAATATCTTCTCAATCGGATAGTTCAAATGCTCACAGATGGCATTAATCTGCTTCAAAGTGTATTTATGCGTGTAATTCGGATTCTCTATGTTGCTCATCTGACCGCGCGATATGCCTAATATCTCGCTGAGCTTCGCCTGACTGAGACCTTCCTTCTCGCGAAGCTTTTTTATCTCAATGATAACCTGATCCTGATAATCGCTGATTTCCATTATTATTTTTTCTTATTCTCAATATGAGTGCAAAGATAAGTCCAATAATGTTTTCAATTTGAGTGCAATTATGCTTTAAAATAAAAAACAGCAGCTGTATATAAACAACTGCTGGTAATTATAGTGTTAGTGGATGGGATTCTAAAGAAGCTATACCGGCATCGTTTGAAACACGTTGCCGTTTATTAGTTTTCCTTTTTTATGCCTGTTGCGTTTAATGCCATCACTCGCTTTAACAGTTACACCAAGCCAAACATTTTTTTTAAAAACCAGCGGTGCAATTGAAAAAAGTTTGTATCTTTGCAGCGTGAAAGTCAATTCCGTATGTGGTCCCCGAAAAGGGGTACTTGCTTTGTACGGTTGGCTTTTTTTATTGTATGCCAATTTTGTTGACACAATACTGCACGTGTTTGCTATCAGCACGAATCCCGATTGTTAGTTTAATCTTGAAATTCAAATAAGGGGTTTTATCGTTTATAATATCATAATATAAGATTGCCATGTTTTTTTGACTGTGTGCCTTTTTTAACCGGTTCATAGACAGGTTTATTTTCATCACCAACAGCTTCTTTCACAACATCCTCAAGATATTTCACTGCAAATGTTGATTGCCAGTTCTTAGACGCAGTATTAATTGTTTTCTTGTCACTTTCATTTTCAACAATATAAATGTCAACGCCAAGATAGTTGTTGAAAATCTTGTTGTTTTTACTTTCTTTTTGCAGTTTCTTCCATAAAATCACATAATAATTTCTGATTAATATCATTCTTTCGCCGCTGCGGTATTTTGCAGTTGGAATCCCTTGTATGTATTCTGGCAATGTGTTGTTTTTGTTATTATTAGTAATTTTCATATTGTAAAAATTTTTAAATAATTATCATAATCCCAACAAGCAATCTAGAGATAACTTTTGGGCTAATAATTGTTTTACAATGCTCAGAAGGAGGGGGAATTCAAAAATTTCTGCTGCAAATATACACTTTTTTAGAACACGTAATACTAAAAATTTCTTATCTTTGCCCCGTGAAAACTTTTTTAATCTTACAATCATGGAAAAACGTAATTTTGTGATCGCAATAAACCGCGAGTTCGGATCAGGCGGTAGAGAGATAGCCTGCAAATTGGGCAATCTGCTCGGCGTCAACGTGTATGATAAGGATATCCTCGACAGACTGACAAAACAATTTAACCTCACCGTTGAGGAGATAGAGAGCATCAAGGCGAAAAAGACAGGCTGGTGGGGCGACTTCTGCCAGTATTACAGACAGTTCAGCCTGAGCCGCGAGATGTGCAACACCGTCACAGAAGACCGTGAAGTCACCTCGAAACAGATATATTACGCCGAAGCTCAGATACTCCGCGACCTCGCCGAAAAAGAGTCTTGCGTCATCATCGGAGCTCGGGCTTCCATGTGTTTAAAGACAACCCGTCAGCATTGAAGATCTTCTTCATCGCCGACATCAACACACGCGTGCGCCACATCATGGACCAGTTCGCCCTCGATGAAGATGCCGCACGCAAACGCATCGAAATGGTCGACAAAGCCCGCGAAAACTACACCAAAACCTTCGCAGGAGTGTCGCGCTACGACGCACGTAACTACGACTTGGTCATCAACGTGTCGCAACTCACAACCGACAGCGTCGCCGACTTCCTTGCCGAAAACATCAGAAAACGTTATCCACATTTATAATAGCCATTAGCCATTAGTCATTAGCCATTAGTAAAAAAAAATTCTAAAAACTAAAGACTAATGGCTAAAAACTAGTATATTTGCAGCGCAAAACACAGGGGTACTTGAGAACCCCCTTTAACAAAACAAGGACATGCTAAAGAACACAGAACCGACAAAAGATTCGGTCATCATTTATTCCGGCGGACTCGACTCGACCACGCTTCTGTATGAGGAGCGCGAGCGTGTTGCTATGGCCGTCACCTTCGACTACGGCAGCAACCACGCCGCACGTGAGATAGCCTGCGCCCGCTGGCATTGCGAGCATCTGAGCATAGAACATATCGTCATCGACCTCGCCTTCATAGGGAAATACTTCGACTCCTCGCTGACAGCAGGCGCCGACGCCATCCCCGAAGGCAACTACGACGACGAGAACATGCGCTCCACAGTGGTGCCCTTCCGCAACGGCATCATGCTCTCTGTGGCTTGCGGACTCGCCGAGAGCCACGGACTGAAACGCGTGCTCATCGCCAACCACGGCGGCGACCACGCCATCTACCCCGACTGCCGCCCCGAATTCGTCAAAGCAATGGATAACGCAATGACAACAGGCACCTACGAAGGTGTGAAGCTCGCGGCACCATACACCAACATCACCAAAGGCGACATAGTGAAAAAAGGCATCGCCTTAGGCATCGACTACAGCAAGACTTATTCGTGCTACCGCGGAAAAGAACACCATTGCGGACGCTGCGGCACATGCCAGGAAAGAAAAGAGGCTTTCAAAGAAGCCGGAATCATTGACCCAACAAACTACGAGGACTGAAAAATGTATTACATCAAGAAAACGATAGAAGTGGCAGGCGCTCATCAGCTGACACTCGATTACCCAAGCAAATGCTGCTCACTGCACGGACATAACTGGATCATCACCATCTACTGCAAAGCCAAAGAACTCGACAAAAACGGCATGGTGGTCGATTTCTCGGAGATAAAAAACCGCATCGTAGAGTCTCTTGACCATAAAGTCGTCAACGAGGTGCTGAAATGCAACCCGACAGCGGAAAACATAGCACGCTGGTGCTGCGAGCAGATAACCAACTGCTACCGCGTCGACGTGCAGGAAACCACAGGCAACATTGCCACTTACGAAAAAGACTGATGATGCGAGTCAACGAGATATTCTATTCGCTGCAGGGCGAGGGCTTCAACACCGGAATGCCTGCCGTGTTCATCCGTTTCAGCGGATGCAACCTCCAATGCCCTTTCTGCGACACCAACCACGCCGACGGCAAGGAGATGACCGAAGGCGACATCATAGAAGAGGTGTCGAGATATAAGGCGAATCTGGTGGTCGTGACAGGAGGCGAGCCCGCGCTTCAGCTCACCGAGTCACTGGTGGAGATGCTGCATCTCCTGGGTAAGACAGTGGCTGTCGAGACCAACGGCACTGTCGAGCTACCTGAAAACGTCGACTGGATCACACTGTCGCCCAAAGACATGTTCCTTGGCGAAAAGGCAAAACCAGTTCTAAAATATGCCGACGAATTGAAATTGGTTTTTGACGGTGATTGTAAAGACGCACGGCCGTGCGTCTCAACGTACGAAAACATCGCCGTGAGATACCGTTTCCTGCAGCCTTGCGACACCGGCGACCCAGAGAAAAACAATGAAATAATACAAAAAACAATCGAATATTGTAAAGAGCATCCCGAGTGGAGGCTCTCGTTACAGACGCATAAAATATTAAATATCAGATAGTTATGAATAGAGAAAAAGATAACCTGCAGTCATTGGGCCACAAGGCCGAAATACCTGAGACATACGCACCGGAGGTCCTCGAAGCCTTCGAAAACCGTCATCCTGAGCGTGACTACTGGGTGCAGTTCAACTGCCCGGAATTCACCACGCTTTGCCCGATCACCAGCCAGCCCGACTTCGGTGAAATCAAAATTTTGTATATTCCGGATGAGAAAATGGTGGAGAGCAAGAGCTTGAAGCTATATCTTTTCTCCTTCAGAAATCACGGTGATTTCCATGAAGATGTGGTCAATATCATCCTCAACGACCTTGTTAAGCTGATGAATCCCCGTTACATCGAGGTAGTCGGATTGTTCGTCCCGCGTGGCGGCATCAGCATCCATCCGTACGTGAATTATGGCCGCAAAGGCACGAAATACGAGGCGATGGCGGAGGACAGAATGCGAAATTATCAGATACGATAAAATCTGTCTAAGATGAAAATATGAACAGGACCCAAGAGATATTCAAAGTCACCATCGTCGGCAGCGTGGTCAACGTGCTACTGCTGGTGTTGAAGTTCGTGGCGGGTGTGCTGGGGCACAGCTCTGCCATGATAGCCGACGCCGTGCATTCGTTGTCAGATTTTCTGACGGATATCGTGGTCCTCGTTTTTGTGAAAATCAGTGGTAGGCCGAAGGACAAGTCGCATGAGTATGGTCACGGCAAATATGAGACTCTGGCGTTGACTATCATAGGGCTGATGCTCGTTGTGGTGGCTCTCGGCATCATCTGCGACGGTGTCCTGAAGATTGACGATTTCTTGGAAGGCAAGCCTCTGGAGGCACCGGGAATGCTCGCATTGTGGGCGGCGATTATTTCGATATTGCTGAAAGAAGCCGTTTACAGATATTCGATAATTAAAGCACGTAAGCTGCAGTCGCAGGCTCTGGAGGCCAACGCGTGGCATCATCGGAGCGACGCGCTCTCGTCAATAGGCACTCTGATAGGCATCGGAGGCGCCATATTACTCGGTCATAAATGGGTCATCCTCGACCCGATAGCCTCAGTGGTGGTGGGCGTTTTCATCGGCAAGGTGGCATTCGATCTGCTTAAAGACGGCTTCGGCGACCTCACCGACAAGGCACTGCCCGAGAGTGTGGAGCAGGAGATACTTCAGATTGTCTCGGAAGTGAAGAATGTCGGCAACCCGCACAACCTCAAGACTCGACGCATCGGAAACCACTACGCCATCGAACTGCACATCAAGATGGACGGCGACATCACATTGCGCAAAGCACACGACAAAGCAACGGAAATAGAAAACCTTTTAAGAAGCAAATACGGCAAAGAGACGCACGTGGGAGTGCATGTCGAACCGTTTGAACAGATATGAACATCAAAATCACAGCCATACGAAAAGCAAACTATACGGATTTGCAAGAAAAATATGAGAATCCGATTGAGCACACTTGCGACGTGCACGAAGGCCAGACCTGGATTTCTGTCGACGGAGCCAAGCCTGAGGGGATGTGCGAGAGTGCATGGGAGTCGATGCGCTGGTTCGTGCAGGAACTCGCTGCAGGCCGCGGCAATTTCTATGACGGCTGGATGAAAAATCCTAACTCGGCAATGATAAGCTGCAACGACGGATTCCGTCCGGTAAGTTTTTACATAGAAACAATGTAAAAAAAAATTGTTTTTTTAAAAAAAGTATCCTACCTTTGCGGTCAGATTTAAATCTAAAAAGATATGAAGACAAGAATATTTAATTTTATGCTGGCAGTGGCGATGCTGCTTATGATGTGCTCCGGCTGCAAGAAAAACGATGGTGGCGACCACGGTCATGGTTTGAGCAGTATGACATTCAAAAAGATGGACCTTACCCATGCGCAAATGCTCGCTCTCGCTGACACTCCCGCGAAAGATGACCCGCAATACTCACCGTTATATATCGTGAATGACCAAGGCATACTTGAGTCGGTGGAATACACCATCGAGGTGGAGGGCGACGAAGGCGTCGCAAATCTCGTGAAAGCCAATCTGCAGCTGAAAATTCATTACATCTATCAGATTGGCGAAGACTGGCTGTGGCTTTTCGACTGCCGTCATTATTATCCTGATATTGAACAACTTAGCGAAGATGAACGTAATGCCATCAATGGGTTGATAAGTATGTATGATGGAATCCATTATCTCGTGAGAAAGAGCGATGGAGCCATCTTCAACTGGTCTTTGGAAGACGGCCGTCCGTGGAACGAAGTGAATTATGGTTTAGAACGCCCATCGGATTATTACGGTCTCGTTGAGCAATATGGTGGCGATATTGTTGACGTTAAGCATGATTGGGATGGAAGCCAGATTTATTATCTGAAAGATAATGGCAACAGTATTCAGGTAAGAACAATGATTCCTGATGGCCTTTATCCGCAGAGCGTTTATCCGGCGAAAAACGACGGCGTGGTCGGCGCTACGATAGCTTATAACACCAGCCAGGGATATTTTAACTATCAGCCGTTTGTGATTTTCCCAGGGACATTGAAGATAGCGCAGGTGATAGTGCCTAATTTCAACAATGCGCTGGAGACATACAGCAAGCTTTTCTCGGTAGACCAGCGTTTGTACGTCATGGTGACAAACATCTATGAGCAGCATACGGTAACAGATTTTCGTAAGGTTGAAGTCGATTTGAACAATGAGACTGTCAGCGTGAGTGCCCCGATAGCTGATGTGGATTATTGGGTCAAACTTGAACCGAATAGCATAGGCTATTATAATCCTGTGTTCCGTGACGATCACATGTTTTGGCTGCAAAACGGCAATATCAACACTTTGTATCCTGAGACGGGATATTTTACAACTCAGGCGTTGCCGACATATTATCCTAATGACGCTACAGAATATAACGATGGCGTGGCTTATGTCCTTGATAATCAGATAAATCCTACGTTATACAGAGTTTGTGACATGTCGGCCTTAATGGCTGTGGACCACGAACTTGTTTGGGATGACATAAGCCAATATGAGGGACAGATTGTGGTTGGCTCTACTGCGGAGTGGCAGTTTAACCGTAACTCATTGGCATTCACAAGCTATTGCATGCTTCTTGACGGCCGCAAGCTGAATTTCTTCTTCAGTGTCATTGGTGATGATGCCGGTCGGGTTCATGTGATAACTGAAGGCGAGGGTGGTGGCGCAGGTCGTGTGATATCGACGCTCATCAGGTTAAATGGAGGAAATTAATACTATCATGCATATCTACAAGCACGAAATAAGATATTACGAGTGTGACCGCATGGGTATCACTCATCATTCCAACTATATCAGAATCATGGAGGAGGCTCGCATCGACTATCTCGACAAGCTGGGCTATGGTTTTGACAAGATTGAGGCTGACGGCGTGGTGTCGCCGGTGGTTTCCGTAGAATGCAAATACAAGAGCCCGACGACGTTCAAGGATATCGTCGATGTGGAGGTGAGGATAGGAAGTATGAGCGAGCTGAAGTTCGAGTTTTTCTATACCATGCGAAAAGAAGGCAAGCTCGTTGCCGAAGGTCACAGCGTACACTGCTTCACTGAGAACGGGCGCCCGGTGATTATAGAAAGAAGGCTGCCGGAACTTTATAAAAGGATAAAAGCTAATTTAGGATAATAATTATAAAACGCCCTTAATGTCAGCGGCAAGACTATTTAGTCATTTCTTACAATTCTATAATGTGGATTGTAATTGTTTCTGAATTCTTCGCTGTGGCGGACGGCATGGTCGCCTTTTGCGGCTTCCATCAGTTCTGCCTGTAATGGGGCGTCTGCCCAGTCGGGGTTGACTTTCAACGCGATTTTTTCTATTTGTTGCCATTCCGACGCCCAGTTGTCGCTGAAGGCGTTGTCTTTGCCGGCGGCGCCGATGAACATCATAACGAGCTGTTCCTCAGTGATATCGCCATCCACGATATTTGAAAAGTTGATTCTCACGAAGCGATGACGGAATCCAGTAGGCTCGCGTCTCGGCATGAGGCTGAGGTCAGTGTCTTTGCACTGCTCGAGCTCATAGTTGATGTAATATCTCGCTGCGGCGGTGTCATTCATCAGATGTTCGGCACCGAAGAAATCCTGATAGCACGTCTTGTAAATGTCTTGCAATGTTGCCAAAGGATATTGATTATGAATGTATTGGCACATCTTACGGATGGCGCGGTCGTTAGAATCTCCGCATGAGAACATAAATATCGAGATAATGCAGATTGATAATGCTTGGAATAGTTTTTTCATATCGACAGTTTTTTCTTGATTTCCGACATGTTGCTTCTCGATACCGGGATGGCGTCTTCGCAGTGTTTGATGACGAGGAGCATGCCGCCAGGTTTTGACACTATGCGTTCGACCTGCCGCATGTTGACGAGGAAGGCTCTGTGGCAGCGCATTATCATCGGGTAGGCACTGAGGTCGTCCTCGAGCTGTTTGGAGGTGGCGCGGAGCATGTCGCAACGCACTTTGCCATCGTGCAGCTGGTATATTTTCACGTAGTTGCCGACGGTCTCGATATATAGCAAATCCTGGATATTCAGTGAAACGGCCTCGCTGGTGGTCCCGGTGAGCGTGATGTCGTCAGAGACCGGCGTTTCGGCTTTTATGACTTCTGACTGCGATATCTGCAGTCTTTCGTTCATCTGGCGGGTCTCGTTGAGCTCGGCGGTGAGGTAACGGCTGCGGAACTGAAATCTCCAGTAAATCCCGATGATAAACGAACAAAACGCGATGATGACAAGCGATTCGAAGAAGTTGCCCCACGAGAGACTGTTGCCTGCCACGCTGACATTCATCACAAAATGACGGTAAAGGCATAAAATCAGCGCCACCAGCGGCGTGTTGATGAGCTGGAAACGCATGTTGCGTTTGATGATGTAGTCTACGCCGTTGTCGAGGGATGACGGCATCTTGAAGATGTACCGGAGGATGCAGTCCGTCACAAGACAGGCGACAAAACCAATCACGAACATCGCGAGAAGATGCATATAGGCCTGCCATTGAGTCAAATCTAGGCCGAAAGGCTTGAAGATGGCTATCGCAAGCACCGTGAAGCCTGAGCTGATGGTCCTGATGCGTATCGTTTCTCTCTGTTCGTTTGTCATTGCGAATGCAAAAATAAATATTTTTTTGCCATTCGTCCCAAAATTTTACATTTCATCACAAAAACGTGCAGAATATCCCAAAAACTTGCATCGGATTGAAAACCGCCATAATTTTGCAGAAAAATTTGAGATTCAAGATTTAAAATTCAAGATTTAAAGATTTAAGATTTAAAATTCAAGATTTAAGATTTAAAATTTATAGAATTATGACAAAGAAAACATTTTGTGGAATCATTCTGATTGCAGCCGGTATGCTGAAGTTGGCCGACACGTGGGACATCCTGCATTGGGATTGGCTTTGGAGCCAGCCGTGGACAGAGTACATCGCGCCGGCGCTTTTGATTTATCTCGGCGGCGACATTATAATTAATGGTTTCAAGCGCAACCACGAACAGTGGCTCGACCGTCCGGTGCCAGTGGGCGAGGACGGCAAGCGCATCTGCTGTAACACGAAATATGGCGGCGACCAGTACATCTATCATGGCGAGACATTCCACGGCGCCAAGCTCGACGCGACATTCGGAGGCATCAAGTTAGACCTTCGCGAGGCTGTGATAACAGAGGACGAGGAGATCGACATCCACACCTTCTTCGGCGGCGTTGAGATTTACGTGCCGACAAACGTCAACGTGGTGGTCCAGAGCCGCAGCTTCATCGGGGGCGTGGGCGACGAGACATACAAAGGCATGAAGCCCGAAGCGAAGACACTGCATGTGGTGGCAAGCAATTTCTTCGGAGGAGTGCATATTCTTAATTAGCTTAATAGTTTAATAGTTTAATAGTTTATAAGTTTAAAAGTTTAAAAATATGAAAAGGATAATAGTTTTATTATTGGCGGTGTTCGCCATTGGGATGTTTGCAGAGACATCATTGAATGCACAGGATTTGAAGCATTACAAAAAGATTGTGAAGGAACTGAGTTCCAAGAAATTTCAAGGCAGGGGCTATGCCAAGGACGGCGCTAACATGGCGGGAGATTATCTCGTGGAAGAGTTCAAGAAAGCCGGTGCCGACGAGGTGGTGCGCCAGCCTTTCAAAATCGACATCAACACCTTCTGCGGCAAGATGGACATGTGGGCTGACGGCAAGAAACTCACTCCAGGCGTTGATTTCACGATGAGAGAGTATTCACCGGGCGTGCACGGCGAGTTCCCGGTGTATCATGTGGATACGCTGAATTTCGACGTCGAGAAGATGTATTCAGACCTGGCAAAGCCTGAATATGCCAACTGCATGGTGGTGTGCGACTTCTGGTTTATGTATAACCATCACGACGCTTTCGCACCACTTCATAAAAAAGACGCTACCAATGCCGGTTTCATCCAGACATGGGCTTCACCTATCAAATTCTTCAAGGCATACGGCAGTCGCGTGATGGGCAAGCCGATAGTTTGGGTGACTCCAGAGGCTATCAAAGGCGTGAAAAACGTGAAATTGGATATCGATAATGAGTTTTTGAAAGACTATGAGCTCTTCAACGTCATCGCGAAGGTGAACGGCAAGAAACACGACAGCTGCTATGTCTTCACTGCACATTACGACCATCTCGGAAACCTTGGCGAAAAGGTGTATTATGCCGGTGCCAACGACAACGCATCAGGCACTGCCACCATCGTCACCTTGGCTGAATATTACGCACAAAACAAGCCTGAATTCGACATGTATTTCATAGCATTCTCCGGTGAAGACTCGGGTTTGAACGGCTCTCTGTATTATGTCGACAACCCGACGGTGTCGCTCAAGCAGATTAAGTATCTGTTCAACATCGATATGATTGGCGACAACAACCCGGTGCAGTACTGCGAGGTCAGCGACGAAGGTGTCCGAGGATTCGCTTTGCTCGAGAAAATCAACGGTGAGAATAACTATTTCGAGGCCTTGCATCGTGGCGAATTGGCTGCCAACAGCGACCACTATCCGTTTGCTGAGCAGAAGGTGCCATGCATCCTGTTTGAGAACGAGAACGGCGACGCTTTCAAGTATTATCACACGATTTACGACACCTACAAGAACGCTATCTTCGTGACTTACGAGCCTATTTTCAAGATCATCACTGATTTTGTTGAGAAATATTAATTTTTAAAAAATGAGAAGACATTGGATTGACAACCTGCGCTGGGTGACGGTGCTTCTGGTGCTGCTTTACCACGTGGTTTATTTTTACAACAACAAAGGCGTCTTCGGCGGCGTGGGCGGTTTCGGCGACGGCCCGCAGTACCAGGACGTGCTGATGTATATACTGTATCCTTGGTTTATGCCGCTGCTGTTTTTATTGGCAGGAATGAGCTCCCGTTATGCTTTGGAAAACCGTGATGGAAAATCATGGTTTAAGTCGAGAACGCGCAAGTTGTTGGTGCCTGCTACCATCGGATTGTTTGTGTTCCAGTGGATGGTAGGGTATTTCAACACCCACGTCGGCGGCACCGATGTTTTGGCAGCAGTGCCTCAGCCAGTAAAATATCTCATCTGGTCGGTGAACGGCATCGGACCGCTGTGGTTCATACAGGATTTGTGGCTGTTTTCGCTGCTTTTGCTCATCATAACTGCCATAGATAAAAACAGCCGTTTCCACAGCTGGTGCGGCAAAGTGGCATCAGGCAAGTTGGGAATGGCTTGGATGGTCCTCCTTGTTTTCCTCTTCTGGTTTGGCGAGAAGACCCTCATCATGAATCCGCGCGCAGAGAGTGCCGACGGTCTCTACAACCTCTACAAGCCGGTGTTTTACTTCATAGTCTTCATGATGGGATATCTTGTGTTCTCTCACGATAAGGTGCAGGAGACTTTAGGAAGGTTCTGGGCTCCTATGATGCTGTTCGCCGCTGTCACAGGCACGGTTTTGGTTGTCACCACTTTCGGACTCAACAACACCACGCCTCAATATATGGGAAGTCCGCTCAACTGTCTCTACGGCTGGCTGATGTGCCTCGCTATGATGGGCTGGTTTAAGGCAAAATTCGACTGCACCGGAAAGTTTGCCGACTATATGACGAAATCAAGTTTTGGCATCTATGTCGTTCATTATCTCGTGATTGCGGGCATCGGCTCATATATGTATTTTAACATGAGAGAGCAGCTGCCTCCGTTTGCGATGTATCTGATTCTGACGGTGGCGGTATTTGCGATTTCACCCTTGCTTTATGAGGGATTACACAGAGTCCCGTTTGTGAGATGGTGTGTTTTTGGAGAGAAGAAAAATAAATTACTACCTTAAAATCCAAAAAATAATGTGTTGTTTTAAAAATAGTTGTATCTTTGTAAGATTACAACTAATTGAATTGTAGTTTTATCTATGGTTTATTGAAAAATAATATTCAAAGCAATTGGATAAATTAAGTCTGATTGTTATAATTAATATTCATACTGATGGCATTAGTAGTTTTACACCAACAAGCTGAGACTCACGAAAATGAACAGTTTCGTCGTGTTGTCAAGATTATGGATGCCGTGTTTAAGAAACACAAGTTCAGCGGTATCCTTGTTGGCAATCCCTTTAACGAAAATTACAGGCGCTTTCGTGCTGATGCGGTTTTATTCTATAATCATGGGGTTGTAATCATTGACTTTAAGGACTATTCTGGTCAATTGATCCTTCCTCGGGGTGATGATGAATTCAAAAGTTATCCTTGGTATGCCGAGAAGGCATCTGACCATCAAGCCATCGAGGTAAAAGCTGGTGCTCATTTCTTGAATCCATTCCTTCAGCTTGCATCTTATCGAAACGCCTTCCGGGAGATAGTTGAGCATAATCTAATTCTTAAACAGAGAATCAACCCATCTCGAGTTTGTATTGCCAACATCTTTTCAGGCCCGCTTGAGTTAACAAACAAGGTCCCTGGGAAATACCCCTACTACAAAATTGCTCAAGAGTCTGAGATCGGCGCGTTGCTTTATGACTTGAATAATGACAATGCTTATGATGAGGATGTTGAGAAGGCGATAAGAAGTATTTTCCCCGCCGACGAATATGTTCAAGACTATACTATTGAGACCGAGATTATACATAAGAAGGACATCATCATTGGAGAGGAAGCAAAAACCACGATTGACACCTATATGCAGGCTGAAGGCAATGATATTCTGGTTCTCACTTCAATGGATGCCTCCGAGCGTGATAATTGGGCTAAATATCTGTTCTCCGTAGCAGATAACTACGAGATTCCTGAAGTTCAGGGCTTGTGCCATTCTAATCGAATTAGTCGTCGGCTCCGCTCTCGCGGAATTGAGGCAACAAGCCTTTATTCATTCATTTATGGGGGAAATGAAAAAACGGACAGTAATCAGGAAGAGGAGGATAAGGAAGACTGGACTTTACAGGTCATTCCTTTAAGATCAGATTCTGGTCTCGACGAGCGAGCATTGCTGATTGTGTATGACGCGCATCTTGTCAGTCGGAGTCTGTCACAAACGGATTTACTTCGGTTCGGATCGGGACGCTTGCTTGAAGACTTTATATCTTTTGCTGATCCTTCATCCAAGAGAAAAGTCGTTTTCATTGGAGACCCGTATATGCTGTCCTTTGGATCATCTGATGACTCAGCCGTAAACATCGCAAACCTCAAGGGTATATGTGGGGAGAGAGTTATACACTATTACCATCAACAAGTTATAGATTCACAAGACTCTTGCAAAGAGGCATTGAAATGCAGTTTAGCCCAAAGCATGGACGCTCAATTGTTTAACAAGTTGAGCTACTCCTTTGACGATGGCTCTATTGTGGAGATTGAGAAAGACGAGATTGTAGAAAAGATGAAGGAGTGGTTCAATTCTCCTTTACTTCAGGAGCCCCAAAAAGCAATCTTGTTCTTCAAAAAAGGTGATTGCCTTAAGACAAACCTGTGGATAAAAAACCATTGTTTGAATAATGGAAAGGACCTTGCGCCTGATGACCTAATCATCGCAAACAACAATATATTTATCCCCGACAAAACTGGATTTGGCAATCCGAAACGCATCTTGAACGGAATGTATTTCACCGTAATAGAGATACGGGAACACATTAGCGAAGAAATTCCCATCAAGGGATTTCCACGTCCGGTTCTTTTGTCTTTCACCAAGATAGCTGTAACATGCCTTAGTTTGAGCGGACAAAGCGCAGAAATATGGGTGCTGGACAATTACCTTTCGAGCATAGATGAACTGGCAAAAGAAGAACAAATAGCAGTAAATGTTTTTATCGGAAGAAGGATTGTCGAGCTGAAAAAGAATTCTCCCTTCACGGATAGCGAGTATTACCGGCAATTAATGGAGGATTCCGGCTATCAAGCACTATCTGAAGAAGAACAATCCGCGATAGGGAGCTTGATTCACAAACGTATTGTCAAGAAAGAAGAGAGGACACAAGTCACAACAACCAGATCTGTGCGTTCCTTGCTTAAGCGATTCTACGACAAATATGAGAGTGACATTCAAAGACAGGCAAGAGAGAACGACTCACTAATTAACGCCTTGTACGCCAAATATGCATGGGCAATCACAGTCCACAAGGCGGTAGGCTCAGAATTTGACAGTGTTATTTTGAAAGGTTTCCGCGCCGAAAATGATGGAATCTGCAATGAGTCATATTTCAGATGGTTATATAGCGGAGTTAGCACATCAACAGGGGCCTTTTTTATTGCACAGCCGCAATACGTCCATCCCTTCATGAATTGTATAATCAGCGAAACAGACTCCGGTGTCAGCACCTCAAAGCCAATCTTGATTTTCGATACATACTCTATTCCGCCTCGTTTTGCTGAGATTGTAAAACTGAAAAACACCAACGCTGCTGCGGCAATTTGTGAATTGGCAATAATTATTGAGCCCCAGGGTTATATTTTGGAAGAGGTTAAGCCTTGCAGTGATTATCTGACAAAAGCTATATTCTCTATACCGCAGGTTATTAAGAAAAAACTGATTGTTGACATTCATAACAAAGGAGCGAAAGATTCCTTTGGCATTTCCGCAATCAAGATGGAGCCCAATGACTTAGTTGACTTAAATGTAATCAGGGAGGCTAGCGAATCAGTTTTATCTCTGAAACCAGTTCGGGTTGGAACTGCAGAGTGTCCCGAGTATATAACTGAGATCATCCAATCGTTTATTGACCAAATAAAAGAGATTGGTATCAATCTCGAAATTGTATCGAGTAAGGATTACCAAATTATCTGCAAGGCTTCCACCGAGAAAGGGGGTGCTATGCTAAGGTTCTGGTATGGAACAAGTCTTGAAAATCATACTAAAGGCTTCATCAACAAAATCGAGGTTTTCGACATCTCCGACCCAAACATTGTCACTGAGATTAGAAAGTTAAGAACACTAAACGGTCAATAATAGGACAAAAACTTGGAGGGAATAAACAATGCCATGGTACAACGACTGGGACGATGACGATTACACGCCTCGCGCCTCTACCGAAATATATGACCTCAGGAGGGAAGGTCGTTTAGACGAAGCCAGACAAAAGGCTGAAGAGTTGCTGCGTCAGGATAATCGAGATCAAGACGTATGGAAAGCATATGCCTGGACACTGATTGACATCTGTAAAAGAGAGCAACAACGGGGGAATATTGAAGGTGCTCGTCAAATTTCAGATTACTTGTCACGGTTAAGATTCAATACTACGTATGATGAGTTTGCTGAAACACTCGTTAAGAAGATACAACAGTTAAAGCTTACGGTAAATCCATTCTATGCGCAGATTCAAGAAGCAAAAGAATTGAGTCAGAATGGGAATAATGATCGAGCCTGGGAGATTCTGCGCCAACTCGCCATAGATGGTCATTTGCCCGAAGAGGCTCACGAGAGTTATGGTTGGACAATATACCGTTACCTTAGGGATCATATTTCTTCTCTTAATTCCGTGGAGGTACGTACACAGTTGCGTGATTATATCAATCTGAAAAATGAACGGCCATCCAATCTTCATTCCCAGATATTGAATTTCGCGCTAAACTATTCAAAGCAGGATGACAATTTTAAATTGGTTTCATTCCTTCGTCTTTGGGGGCCGGATAACCTGAGAGATAGCGACTTTGACGATTCTCGCGGGGGCGATGGGAAACCTATCCCTTCATTGATGTCCAGAATAGCGAGGGCGGTCGTCGACTATCCTCTTAATGAGGTCCAGGAGTTTGTCGAACTTCTTCCACGCAAAAAGAATGAATTCATCGAGATGATGAAAGAGCATTTTTTCTGGAAGTTGTATCATAGCACAGAAGGTGGAGTAAGTGCTTCAACTTGGAATCTATTTGAAGAGTACCTCGCATTCTTCCCTGAAGCACCAGCATCATCATCCCATTCCAGAGTTCTTGGACTCGCTGAGCGTATTATGAAGGATAACAACGCTTGGCGTTTTTATGACTTCTTCAAACAATGGAATCCGGAGAAATTGCGCGAGGTCGACTGGAAAGAGGAAAAAGGTGATAATGGAGAGACATATAAACCGCTCGCAGTTAAATGTTTAAAGAAAGCACGAGAAGCGATTGAAAGCCTTTCTTATGAACAGATTGGTGATCTGCAATGGTTGATTGACCTTTATGGTACTGCTGTTGAGAAGTTCCCTGATGATGACTGGAATATTAGATCAAAGGCGTTACTTCATCTGCGTGCCGGCCAACTGGCGAAAGCAAAGAGCATCTATAAGGACCTGTGTCTAAAGATGGGTGAAAAATACTACATTTGGAGTGAATTTGCTGATTGCTGGAAGGATACGAGGGTCAAGACAGCTCTTCTTTGTAAGGCTCTTAGTCTCGAAAAGAATGAAGATTTCATCGGCAAGATCCGGTTGGAGTTAGCCCGACAACTGATCAGAGCAAAGAAATATGAAAATGCTGCTGTTGAACTCGAGCAATACAAGAAGCATTATACAGAAATGGGTTGGCGTGTCGATGAGGAAGTTGACACCCTTCTGGGGCAATGCTCTTCTGCGACTCCAGCCAAAGATAAGAATGCTGCCTTGTATGCGGAGAATCTCCCGATTGCGGAAGAGCATGCTTACGCCGACGTTCCATATACCGATATGGTACTTGTAGAGAAGTGGAAAAATGACGATGGGAAAGAAATGATGACCTTTGTCGACGGAGACACTATTGAATTTGCCACGAATAAGAAGAGATTCCCTACCTTAGGCAATAGCCATGAAGGCCAAGTCTGGAGGTTTAAACTGTATAAGGACGAGACGGTAAAAACTATTCCTGATGTGTATTCGTGGCGTCCTCCAAAAACAGAGACAATCATCAAATATATACTGTTGATTGTAGCTCCTTCGGAGGCAGCCGATTGGTTACCCCTTCCCGTTAAATACGGATACATCCAGCATGTGAATACCGAGAAGAAGGTATACCATATCTATTCAACCGACTCAAACCTCGTATACGAACATTATGATGAACAAGCCTTGGAGAAAGGTGATTTCGTTTCTTTCCGGCAATACACAAAGAAGGTCAAAGAAGAGAAGAAGTATTTCTTTAAGGAAATAACGAAATGTGATAAAACTGAGGGGCTTGCTCAGTTTAAATGCAGGATAGTTGCCGTTGATGATGTGAATACGCAGAAACAGCTGTTCCATTTTGTATTAGGACCTAAACTTATTTCCGGCATACTCCACTATGACCAGACAGAATTACGTCCTTCGATTGGAGATTTCATCAAAATTCACTACTACGTGCGAAAGATTGAGGATAAGAAACATCCAAGCCAAGAAAAGAAAGTGGTTGAAGTGCTCAAGGCGGAAGCGACTGATGAGGTCAATAGTAATCTGGTAAAAGACATTGAGGGGAGATTGGAACTTAAATACCGTAACCGTTACGATGATGGCGATCCAGATTTTGCATTCATTGGGGACTATTATGTTCATAAGTCCATTTTGGATAAGTATAATATCTCTTGCGACTGTCATGTAAAGGCAAAAGTGATATATACTGGCGATGGCAAATGGAAAGTTTTTAAGATTTTAAAAGACTAAAGTTGTCGATATACATAGGAGATAGAAATAATTATGGTAACGAAACTAATCAACATGAACAGTTGCAAACAACTTGTAATCGCCGTCGCGCTAATGGCAGAAAAATTGTTTTTTTGCGATAAGCTTTGCCTAATCCACCAGTGCGCCATGAACAAAGTTTTTGAAACATGCGGTCAATGTCTGGAAATGGACAGCTTCTCGAATTGCAATGGTTCATGCGAATAATGTTGAAGCGAAGAAAAATTGAAACAATAACACTATGGAAAACGAAATGAAATTTTGTCAGAGCTGCGGAATGCCACTGAATGATGAGAATCGCGGCACTAACGCCGACGGAAGCAAGAACGATGATTACTGCATGTACTGCTATCAGAACGGTAAGTTCACCAACGACTGCACCATGGACGAAATGATTGAGTTCTGCGCCCAATTTGTTGACGAGGTGAACAAAAATATGCCGAAGCCGATGACCAAGGAGGAATACAAGTACATGATGCGGCAGTATTTCCCGATGCTTAAACGCTGGAAAAAATAATGCAGGCCAACATCATCACAAGTATCCGTATCCTGTGCGGCATCGCCATCGCCACTTTTGCAGCGGTTCAGGAAGGACACTTCATCAGAACAAAAAATTATAGAATAAATATGCAAACTGAAAGAATAATACTTCGTCCGTGGCTGGAAAGTGATGCCGCCGCTTTGTTCAAATACGCTTCAGACCCTGATGTTGGACCTCGCGCCGGTTGGCCGCCACATAAAAGCGTGGAGGAGAGCAGGGAGATTATTAAAAGCTTCTTCAGCAATGACGATACATGGGCAATTGAGTTAAAAGAGACCTCTGAGATAATTGGATGTATCGGAGTACTTAGAGCTTCTGTTTCAAACTTGAAAATAGCTGAAAACGAATGTGAAATCGGCTATTGGGTCGCCAAGCCTTACTGGGGCAAAGGAATCTGCACTGAGGCATTGCGTTTGGTCATTGATTATTGTTTTAATGTAAATAAATTCAATGCAATTTGGGGCGATTATTTTCCAGAAAATCCAGCATCCGGCAAGGTTATGGAGAAGTGCGGCTTCATTGACACAGGCAAGGAAACCATCTGTCCGAATCTTGCAGTCGGCGCCGACAGACCGGTAAAAGTAATGAAACTTGATAAAATGAATAATTAATGGATATTTTAAAAGTTTAAATATTATAATTATGAAACGTGTATTATTAATATTGTTGACAGCTTGCTTGATGGCATCATGCGGCAATTCGAACACCAATTATGTCAAAAAAGCCGTTAAAATCATGGATAAGTATGGCATTTATGCCCAAGGTGACGAATGGGAAAATGCCAAAAATGAAGCTTTGTCAGCGAATCCTGAAACTATTGAAGAGGCTCAGGAAATCGTTATTAAAACGGGCAAAGTGGCGGGTGGCAAGCACACATTTTTGATCACTGCCGACGGGATAAAGGAAAATAACAACGCTGAATGGGAAATGCCGACAGTTGAGATTATGGAAGATAGCATCGCATTCATCAAACTGCCGCATTTTATGGGTAATCATGAAGATGGTGTCAAATACGCTAATACCGTTTTAAACGCTATTCCAGATGACTTGCAAGGTGTTGTCATAGACCTCCGAGGCAACCTTGGAGGCAACATGCATCCGATGATTGCCGCGGTGCATCGTTTTCTGCCTGATGACATTATTTTGAAATTCCAGACTCGCAATCATTGTAGTAAAGTCAATGTGGAATTTGTGGTGAAAGCGGTTGGTGTGACGCGACAATCGCCAATCGAATGCCCTGTGGCGATTCTCACCGACGACAAGACTGCAAGTTCTGGCGAAGCGGTTCTTATTTGTTTCCGTGGCATGGAAAACGCGCGCACTTTCGGTGCGCCTACAGCAGGTTATGCCTCGTGCAACCAGCCGTTTAGCCTTCCTGACGGCTCGCAACTCGTACTCACCACAGGCACCGATGTCGCCCGCACCGATGAGGTGTTTTGCGACGACCCTATTCAGCCAGATGTGATGACCGAAACGCCGGTAGAGTCAGCGTTGGAATGGATTAAAGATTTTAATAAAATAGATGCTGCCGGACACTATTATTACCAGCATGGCTGGAATTATGACATAGCTGAAGGTCATGTCGATGTGCACGAGACTGGCACCATGGATTTTTATCCCGACGGCAGCGCTCTCGACTCGGCAAATCAGGTTTATAAGGTGACGCTGAACGAAGGCGGCACTGTGACTTGGGTTTTTAACTATGTCAGTCCGGGTTGGTGGCGTGTTGAAGGCAACGATTTCTATTCATCGGGTGATGCCGATAGTTTCCGCATGGAACTGCTTGAGGCTAAAGGAGATGGCTGTGGCGAAGAACGAGAACTTGCTGAACGTATCGTGAATAAGGTTAGCGGTGGTATCGGTCGCGAGACCAAATTTAACTTGGCGAAACTGACAAAAGACGAGCTCGTTTGGAGTTACACCTACAAAGACGGCCACACCGACACCTGGGAGTTTTATCGTGATAAAGACAGGTAGAGTTTCTTTGCGTCAGCCATAATCTCTTCGTGGTCGAAAGCTAATTTCGGTAATGCAGAGATAGGGAACCACTGTGCTTTGGCGGCGTCGTCACTGCCTTTGACGGCTTCGGTTTTGTCAATTATAGCAAGATATGCCACGGTAACCGTCCTTCCGCGAGGGTCGCGGTCGACCTTCGAATAAGCCCCAATCTGCTTGATTTCAGTGACTTTCAATCCGGTCTCTTCTTCGAGTTCCCGCACCGCGCACTGCTCGGCGGTCTCATCCATGTTCATGAATCCGCCAGGGAACGCCCAACAGCCCTTAAACGGCTCGTTGCCACGCCGGATGAGCAGCACTTTCGGCTCGATTTCCTTCGCAATCACCACGCAGTCGGCGGTGACAGCAGGACGGGGATAGTCGTATACAAATGCCATATTACTTTCTTATGTATGCTTTAGGGAAATACTCCAAAAGTTTTGCTTTGTCCTCCTTGGTAACATCGCCTTTAATACTCAGATTGTCGATGTTCATATTATAGAACCACTCGGGAATGACGACCTTATCTGTGAACTCAAGTCTCAAGTTTCTGATGTGCTCTATGCGTGAAAGCACTTCTGGCACCTCTTGGACGCGAAGCTCGATGGCCCATCTATCTTTGAGTTCCTTCAGTAGTTCGTCGTTGTTTTGAGAAATGCTACACACAAGCCAGCCGATTTTTGGAGTTAGCATGTTATTGATGGTGTCATCTTCGGCTCCGATGAATCCTGCCCAAAGCTCCATCGGAGTCTCGTTTGTTATCATGCCTTGTCCAGGGTCAATGACACAATACTTGAAACCAACTTTCACATACTCCGTTGGCATATTTTTGGTGTGATAAATGCTTGAAAGGGTGTTCCCGTTTTCATCTGGGAACAATTTCAACATCCATCCGTCGAGTTTTGTGGGCTCTTCCGAACTGCAACCGCCGCCTTTCAGCCTGTCGACGCGTTGTTTCTTGACCATTTGACGCCAGAAGTTGTGGTTGGGCTGTCCCTCGGAGGCGAATATAAACTCGTTGAGTATCGGCTCCAAATCTTGGGTCCATTTACCAAGTTTACCATAGCTGCCGAGTTTCCTAGTCTTTTCAAGTACTTGCTGCCAATCGTTGGGAGTACCTTCAAGCGTGATGTATGGTATGCCGCATGACATATAAGTGACGATGAATTCGAAGTACGACTTTACGCTTTCCATCAACGTAATTTGCGATGCGATGCGCTCCACCGATGTAGTTGTCGAAAAATCGGCAGTGATGGTTTTTGCTATGTCGTTTTTTGTGTATTTGTCAATTTGCGAAGCGAAATTATCGATAAGAGATGGCCAGTCGGCATCTTCAGAAAGCACATCAACTTCCGAATTGATTACCAAATCCATTTTTTCTGAATGGTCAACCAGTTGCTCTCTCAGTTTTTCTGCATGCGCATTCACGTAGCGTGCAAATCCTTGGCTTATAAGCATCCAAATCATATCAGGAGAAATTGTGACAGATCTGTGATTGGCATAAGCATATACGAGGCATTGATAGAATGAGTCTTCGCCCTCAAATCTTATATTTTGCTCGTTGGCGAAACTGGTGGCAATGATATTGTAGTTTTTTGCTCCAGACATTGCTTCTTTATCAAGTAAATATCTGGCAAGCTTATTGCCATCATATGGGTAGAAATATTCCTTTACTCTTGGCAAGTCACCGTCGACGACAAATGTAATGCTGCCTTCTGATTTCGTGACAGCTGGTTTCTGTTGTGCACAACCGGTCATCACGATAAGGGCGATAAATATCGGAATGATAATTCTTTTCATAAGATTATGTTTCGTTTGCGATTGCAAATATAAACATTATTTTTATTTGAAAAATTTGTGTTCAAAATAAACATAAAATTGTTGAAAAAAAGTGGTGGCGTGAAACTCAAAAAATTCTATTTTTGCTTTTTCAAAATAATATGGAAACAAGATACATTTTCATCACGGGAGGTGTGGCGTCTTCGTTAGGGAAGGGCATCATCTCCGCCTCGCTGGGCAAGCTTCTTCAAGCCCGCGGTTACAAGATAACAATCCAGAAATTCGACCCTTACATCAACGTTGACCCGGGCACGCTGAACCCTTACGAGCACGGCGAATGCTACGTCACCGCTGATGGCTTCGAGACCGACCTCGACCTCGGTCATTATGAGCGTTTCACCGGCATCGAGACGACACGCGACAACAGCGTGACGACGGGTAGGATATACCTCAGCGTCATCGAACGTGAGCGCCGTGGCGACTATCTCGGCAAGACGATACAGGTGGTGCCGCACATCACCGACGAGATAAAACGTCGCATTTTGTTGAACGCCACCAAGGAACATTTCGATTTCGTCATCACTGAGATCGGTGGCACCATCGGCGACATCGAGGGGCAGCCGTTCCTTGAGGCTATCCGTCAGCTTCGTTGGCAGCTCGGGCCGCAACGTGCTCTCAACGTGCATCTGACATACGTCCCATACCTCGCCGCGGCAGGCGAGCTCAAGACCAAGCCTACGCAGACCAGCGTGAAACAGCTGCAAGGACTGGGAATCCAGCCGGAGGTGCTGGTGCTGAGAACTGAACACGAACTCAGCGAGGATCTTCGTTTGAAGGTCGCTCATTTCTGCAACGTCGACGTGGATGCCGTCATACAAAGCCAAGACCTGCCAAGCATCTACGAGGTGCCGGTCAACATGCAGCGCCAAGGCCTGGACGCCATCATCTTAAAGAAAATGGGCATGGAAGTCGGACCGACACCGGAACTCGGCGCGTGGCATGACTTCTTGGAACGCCGCAAAAACGCCACAAGAACCGTCGACATCGCCCTCGTCGGCAAATACGACCTTCAGGATGCCTACAAAAGCATCCGCGAGAGCCTCGCACACGCCGGGACATACAACGATTACAAGGTTAAGATACATTTCGTCAACAGTGAGCACATCACAAAAGACAACGTCGCCGAGATGCTGAAAGGCATGGCAGGCATCGTCATCTGTCCAGGCTTCGGCCAGCGTGGCATCGAAGGCAAAATCATCGCTGCGGAATACACGAGGACACACGATATCCCTACCTTTGGCATCTGTCTCGGCATGCAGATGATGGTCATCGAGTTCGCACGTAACGTGCTCGGTTATGCCGATGCCAACAGCAGCGAGATGGACCCTGTGACGCCGCACAACGTCATCGACATGATGGAGGAACAGAAAAACATCACCCAGATGGGCGGCACCATGCGTCTCGGCGCGTACGACTGCGAGCTCGTCAACGGCAGCCGCACATGGGAAGCCTACGGCGAGAAACCGATGGTGCGCGAACGTCACCGCCACCGTTATGAGTTTAACGACAAATATCGCGAAGAATACGAGAAATACGGCATGCACTGCGTCGGGTTAAACCCTGAGTCAAAACTTGTGGAAATCGTTGAGATTCCTGAGCTTCGCTGGTATATCGGAACGCAGTTCCATCCAGAGTATTCGTCGACGGTGCTGCATCCGCATCCGCTGTTTATGAATTTCGTGAAGGCCTGCATCACAAAATAAATCGCATTTTATTTGGTTATTTGAAATTTAGTTGTTACCTTTGTGGCCTGATTTCTAACCAGTTAAGTCGATTATTAACCTAAAAAACATTAATCATGAAAAAGCTATTAGGTATTTTCATCATCCTGGCGCTCGTTTTGGGCGTTGCTTCCTGTAAGAAAGACAAGGGAGGCGATTCTTCGTTTAAGATGAGCAGTGTGAACCTCAACGGTGCGCGTTATCTCGCTTTGGGCGCCAAAGACGGTGCCAAAGACGGCGAGAGCGGCGGATTCCTGTACAGCGTCGATGAGAACGGTAATCTGCAGATTATGGCTTATGAATACGACTGTGACGACAGCGGTGTCGCTACGGAATTGAGTCGCAATCTCACCATCCAAATCACACAGATGATTCCTGTGGGCGACGTTTACATCTGGCTTATGGGATGCCGTTATCAGTGCAACGACTACAGCGGTTTTAGTGAGAGCATGGCCGATCGTATCCGCGATGCGGTGGAGCACAGCTGGTGGTCGGATTTCGGCGAGAACTTCCTTCTCCGCCGTAGCGATGGCAAGATTTACGACCTTAACGAGGTCGCTCCCAGATTCCCGATGGGAAACCTTAAATATTTGGGAGGTCCTAATATCCCTTGGATTTTCGACAATGGGATGCCTCTCGATGGCGAATTGAGCGGTGAAAGACTGCGTAAGCTGGGACTTATTGCTCAGGTGGGCAACGACATATATCTCGCCTCGGGCTCATATTATGGTGGATTGAGTAAGCTTCGCATAAATGGCGACAATGTCAATGTTATCAATGTGATGCCTGGCACTGAGACACAGCCCATCAACATTGCATACGCCGTCACAGACAACGCCGGACATCTCGGCACATGTATCAGCTATGGCAGCAATATCCCGCATGTGGCAGCTATCATGGCTTCTGACGGCACTCTGCCGGCAATTCAAGGTATTCCAAGTTTATTAGATTATAATTACGGACCTACAATGCGTTGCATAAACGGTAAATATTTCGTGTCGATACACGGCGACTGGACTCCAACAATTTATCGTGTCGATATCAACGGCGATGTGGCTACCGGAACGTATGTGACCGATGGTTATTTCACCGGAGATTCAGGGTATGCAACAGTTTATATCAGCGATGAAGAGAATTATTCATGGATTGACGGTCAGACCAAATGGACTTTTAATGCCAATACTTATCAGCTGACATCGAACTCTCTTCCTTCGGACTGGCCGTTCTATTCGGAATTCGACGCCGAAGGTCACTGCTACAAGCCTGTTATGGCTAATGGCTTGACGCGTTTCACGATTTACGACCTTGCTACAATGACCATCGAGGATGTGTCTGTCGACCGTTCGCAGGTGCCATTATATAACATCTGCACCGAGTGTAACTACGACGGCGGTGTCATGGCATTCATCGAGAGTGTGATCAAGGCTGACGGCTCAACTGTTACGCTTGTCACCGATGTGACTGGTCCGGAGCGCGGCGTCACACGTGTGCAGAGCCAGACAGAGCCTAACAACAACGTGGTTGTCAGCACGCTGATACCGCTCTAATCATATTTTATTTAACAGTATTTATCATGATAAACGACTTCATTTACTACATTCCTACGAAGGTATATTTTGGCAAGGACCAAATGAATAATCTCGGCGCGGAGCTGAAGAAATACGGCAAGCGTGTGCTCATGACCTACGGTGGCGGCTCCATCAAGAAGATCGGGCTTTACGACCGTGTGGTGAAGGAGATTCATGACGCCGGCCTCGAGCTCTTCGAGCTCTCGGGTATCGAGCCTAACCCACGCATCGACTCGGTGCGCAAGGGTGCCCAGATGTGCAAGGAACATCATATCGACGTGCTTCTTGCTGTCGGCGGCGGCTCCACCATCGACGCCACCAAGTTCATGGCGGCAGGCGCCTGCGTTGACCACGACCCGTGGGATTTCCTCGACCTCGGCAAACGCTCGCCGATAGAGAAGGCATTGCCTATAGTGACAATCCTCACCCTCTCCGCCACAGGCTCGGAGATGGACATGGGCGGCGTCATCAGCAACCCGGAGACGAAAGACAAGATAGGTCGCCTCGCCCCAGCCATGTTGCCTAAAGCGTCGTTCCTCGACCCGACCAACACCTTCACGGTGAGTCCTTACCAGACAGCCTGCGGCGCCGCCGACATGCTCTCACATATCTTCGAGGTGTATTTCAACAACAACCTCGACCTCTACATGCTCGACTGCTTCATGGAAGGCTTGATGAAGACCATCATCAAATACGCACCGATAGCCATGCGCGAGCCCGACAACTACGAGGCACGCGCCAACCTGATGTGGACATCGTCGTGGGCAATCAACGGATTCATCGACGGCGGCAAACGCCAGCCTTGGAGCTGCCACCCAATAGAACATGAGGTGTCGGCAATTTACGACATCACCCACGGATTAGGCCTCGCAATCATCACGCCACGTTGGATGGAATACTGCCTCGACGAGACAACCGTCGACAAATATGTGCAGTTCGGCGTCAACGTGTTCGGCATAGATGCAAAACTGCCTAAAATGGAGATCGCAAAGAAAGCTATCGCGGCACTCAGCGACTTCTTATTCAACACCTTACAGCTGAAACGCACCTTCCCGGAGGTGGGCATCGACGAGACTAACTTCGCCATTATGGCAAAGAAATCGGTCAACGGAGGAACGTTGAAAGGCTTCAAACACCTTCAGCAGAAGGATGTCGAAAAGATTTTTGAGATGTGCATGAAATAAAAGTTTAAAGCATGATTTTCTATTATTCCGGCTGCGGAAACAGCAAATTTATCGCGACAAGCATAGCTGAAGCCTTGGACGACAAGCTCGTTTTCATACCTGAGGCTCAACGCAACAACCAATATGAATATAACCTCTCGGAAGGTGAGATGCTCGGCTTCGTATATCCGATATATTCGTGGCGCCCGCCTCATCTCGTCGAGGAATTTGTCGGGAAGTTGATCGTCAATGGCAAACCGTCATACGTCTGGACAGCCGTGACATGCGGTGACAACGTTGGCGAGACCGAGAAAATATTCCGTAAGGAGTTGAGTGACAGAGGCTTGGAACTTAATGCCATTTGTTGTTTCAAGATGCCTAACACCTACGTCAACATGATGGGGATGACCGTCGACAGGGAAGAGGTGGCTAACGGGAAAATCGAGAAAGCAAAGGAGAAGTTGCCGAAAGTCATAGAGATGATTAAATCCAAGACGGTGTTTTCCGACATGATAAAAGGCGCTTTCCCGCGCTTCAAGAGCAATGTCATCGGCAGCGGTTTCTACAAGTGGGCGAGCGACGAGCCGTTTTTCAGCACCGACGCATGCATCTCATGTGGCATGTGCACCCTGGTGTGCCCGATGCAGAACATCACGCTGGAGGAAGGTCGTCCGAAGTGGCACGGCAACTGCAACACCTGCGACGCCTGCTACCATCACTGCCCGAAACATGCCATCCAGTATGGGAAAAAGACAAAAGGGAAGGGACAATACTACTTTAAATGATATAGTTTTCTGTATTTATTTTGCGAAAAAAAAGTCATGTCATCTTTGTAGACGACATGACTTTTGACATATGGGGGGAATAATTGTTATTGCAAATCGCGGACAAGACGGACGGAGAAGCCGTTGCTGCTGAACGGCATGTTGATGCCCACGCTGTTGTATTGGATGTCTATCTCCCAAGCTTTACCGGAAGTGCCCCATCTTGAAGTCCAATAATAACCATTAGACCCGACTTCGCTGATGTAAATGCCATCACGGAAACGATATCCTGCTGTAGGGAGGAAAATGGCACCTGCGTCTTCCATGGCAGTCCAGTCGGCTGCGTCGACAGCAGCCCAATCGGTCATATCGTTGCAGGTGTAGCCTGTCAAATCAAATGAGAATATGTCTGGGAATATGATAAGTCCGTTATGGTTGGTGCCGCCAGCGTTTATGGTTGCCAACAACCATCTGTTGGTGACGTTGCGGCAGTTGGTGCCAGGAACGGGTTCTCCCACGTTGACACCCAACAGCCACTCAAATTCAGCTTTAGAAGGGGTGCGCCATGAGTAACCCTCACCATTGGTGATGTCGGCAGAGTTTCTTACGCCCCAGTCGAATACGGTGTTGGTGAGGTCTTCATATTCGGAACAGTAGTTTTCGATATCGGTACGGTTTGGTTTTAACTCACCATGTTGGCTGTCGGTGGCACCGCTTTGACCCCATCCAAACAAACCGATAGCGGTCTGGCTGGCATAGTCAGTGCTAACGGCTCCGTTGTTCTCCACGATGTCATATTGGTTTGTCATGAAGCTCCATGTGCCGGTGCTCCAGTCAGCATCGGTGCTTGTGCGGGTGTACTGCAGGTTGCCTTTGGAGAATGCGACTTTGGTTGCCGCTGATGTTGAGAAGAAGATTTTGTTGGCAGGGGTGACGGTCATTGGCATGACATGTCCGGCTTCGACGGTCCCATAGTATTTGCCTGCTTGTATGCCTGTGCCGAATCTGAGTGAGCCAATGCGGCTTTCGCTCTCGAAGTTGATGGTCGTGGCTGATGATACTGAAGGAATCATAACCACAAATTTGTCGGTGCTGGCATTGCCGATAAGGATTTTACCTTTCTCGTTGCCTGTGACTTTACCCTGTTTGTAATCGATTGTGACGTTTTTGTAGACATCCTCGCCGCTGATGCTGACGCCCTCAGCCAGGTTTGCTGGGCTTGTGAATCCGCTCACATTGAAACGTGCGATGGCAATCTTGATTTCAAGTGTGACGTTGAAAGAGGTCTGTCCTGAATATGGCACAGCATTGCTGATGGCGATAAGATGATTTGTAATATTTGCTGCATCAGCAGATTGATTGGAGAGGCTCAACTCTGTTGCCGCCGCATGGTCGCCGTTGCCAAGATAGAAGAAATAAATGTCTTCGCCGACCTCCGGCTCTGTAATGCTTCCAGAGAAGCTGCCTTCATCGTTGTTGCAGCTCAGTTGTCCGAGGTATCCGCTTTCGCTGCCGCTAACGTTGATGTATTCTGTTGCAGCACTGCCTGTCCAGACGAATGTTCCCGGTCCGGGTAAGAATGTGCTTCTTTCGCTGCCGCAGCTGGCGTTAAGTGTAATGGCGAGTGTTTTGCCGTCGATAGGTGCGGCACTTTCTTTTTTGCATTGTGTTAATCCTAAAAACAATGCGAAGAGTAATGACAATGTAATGATTCTTCTCATGATTAGTCCTCCTTTTTCTTGAAAATCAAATAGCCTGCTCCTGCGCCGAGCATAATTAGTAATCCGCTACCGACAGGTGCTGTGGGGTCTTCAGTGGTGGTCAGGCCGAATCCGAAAGAATATGCCGGATTCCAATCCCTGTTTTCAGTCTGATAATCATTGAAGAAACCGTCGTTTCTTTGGGCGTTCGATGCCAATGGCAGCATCATCGCAGCCATCGCCCCTGAAAGCATGAGAGCTCTCATTTTTTTTGCTTTTTTCATAGTTCTAATATTTGTGTCAATTTTACGATGCAAAATTATAGTCAATAATAAAGCCCGTCAACTACCCAAAACTCGCATTTTTTTAGTTTTTTTAAAAGATTTTTGTTTTAATTTTGCGAGTTTTAGGTACTTGACAATTTAAAATTACTATTGTAATTTTGCGACATGAAAAATTTATACATATTAATATTATTGGTTTTCTCGGTTTCTGTCGCCAATGCGCAGTCCGATGATTTCATTCATCTTGTCGACAGTGCCTATGCAGAAGCTATGAGTGGCCGAATTCCAGAGGCGATTCGAATCAACGAGAACGGCCTTGCCCGAGTGCCTGCCGACTCCCTCGAGCTGCAGTGTGAGTTTTATTCATGCCTGCTTTACTGCTATCATCGTCTCGGCGACTATGAAAAAGCCCTTTATTATGGTGAATTGTGTCTTAGTTACGATGAGATGCAGGGCGATCCCGCAAACATCTCGGTGTCGTTAGGTAACCTTGCCGGGATTTACTCTTCGGCAGGCAAACATGACGTGGCGATACGTTATCTCAATCGTGCTATCGACATCGAGGAGGATCTTGTAAGGAACGACGTTGGGCACACCGAGAAGTCACTTGCTGTGCGTAAAGCTATGCTCGGAGAGGTGCTCGTGGCTCAAGCCATGACGCTTCCTGATGACGAACGCAAAGCGGCACTGCTGCAGGCTCTTGATCTTACCACCGAGGCTTACCTCATTGACGACAAGCTGGATAGAAAACCGCAGGTGGGCATGCGTCTCTCTCAGCTGGGCAACATATATCAAAAGCTTGGCGACGAGGAGAATGCCCGCAAGTGCAACGAGGAAGCTCTTGAGACAGCACGGGAGACCAACAACCGCGCCACCGAAGTCATCACACTGCTTCAGCTGGGACGTTACCGTGAAGCCGCCGACATTGCCAAGACTCTCGGGATGAAACGCCAGGAGATGCAGGCATGCAGCAGCCTCGCACAAGAGGCGAAAAACCAAGGCGATTACGAGGAGGCGGCACGTTGCCTCGAACGTTACAGCGAGCTGCGCGACATCATACAGACCGAGGAGTCGGAACGCCAACTCACACTGTGGCAGGTGCGCTACGACACACAACGCAAGGAACAGCAGCTGCTACTGCAGGCACAAACAATACAAACACAACGGCAACGTCTGATCTGGCTCATCGCCATCATCATCCTGACAGTGGTGGCAATAGCATTGCTGGTGATGTTTATACGCATCCAGATTAGTCTTTTTAAGACTAAAAACCGTAATTACACCATCCTCACACACGACCTCAAAAATCCTATGGTGGCACAACAGCAGATGCTGCGGCTGTTTTACAATAACTACGAGAATTACAGCCGCGATGAGATTCAAGCTAACATCGGACGGCTTCTCTCGAGTAGCGACGAGCAGATCGATTTGCTTTATAACCTTCAGCAAATGGCACTTCTCGAAAACGGCAAGAAAAAAATCAGCCCTGTACGCATCGACCTCAACAGTATCGTTGGTGATGTGGTTGCTAACATACGCAGCTATGCCGACCTGAAACATATCGTTTTGGTGTTGAACACCCGTCGCTGTCTTGTCATGGCTGACCGTGACACTGTGCGCACAGTGATACGTAACATCCTCAGCAATGCTGTCAAATTCTCGCATGACGGAGGCACCGTTGAAATTGGCATCACCGACTCGAACGACGGCATATATATCCGCGACCATGGCGTGGGCATGAGCCGTGAGCGTGTTCACGAGCTGATGACTGCCAATCATGCTGTGGCGTCGCAGACCGGCACCAAAGGCGAAGGAGGCACAGGCATAGGCATGCTCTTATGCCGCGAGCTCATCCATCGCAACAAAGGTGTCATGAAAGTGGAAAGCGAACCTTGTAAAGGCTCCACATTTGTTGTTATCTTACCTAAATCTGAATAAAGTAAATATAATCAGAACATGAACATAGCAATATTAGATGATCACGAACTAATCCGTTTGGGTCTCCGAAGCAGCCTTCAAGGCACCACCCACAAGGTCACCATCGATGCGGCTACCGCCGACTATCTCTTCGAGAAACTCCTCGAAGGCGTGCCTTGCGACCTCATCCTTCTTGACGTGCTCATGCCCGGCACCAGCGGCATTGAGGTGGCGCAACGTCTCCGCGCCGAATATCCCGACATAAAAATCATCATAGTGTCAGCCGACACCAAGGAATATATCATAAATCAGCTCATGCAGATAGGCATTGACGGGTTCATCAGCAAAAACGGACCTCTTGAAGAGGTGCGCGACGCCGTGGCATCGGTAAATGAAGGAGTGCCTTACTATGGCCGTGACCTCGCCGTGCTAGTGCGCGATATCGTCGACGCCCGCCTTGACAAGAAATCTTCATCGCTGCTGACCAAACGCGAACTTGAAATAATAGAGGCATGCTGTGACGGCTTGATGGGGAAGGAGATAGCCGATAAATTCAATATCAGCCTGCGTGCTGTCAACTCTCATAAGACTAACATCTTCAATAAGTTAGGGCTTTCCTCATCCGTCGAGATGGTGCGATTTGCCCTTGAACACGGTATAATTTAAATTTTTAGAAAAAATATCGTCAGTTCGAAAATTTTCCGTATCTTTGCATCCCGTATTGATAAATTTTTAGCATCATGAAATACGGGTTCGATAGCGAAAAATACCTTAAAATCCAGTCTGAACATATTAAAGAACGCATCGCTAAATTCGGTGATAAGCTTTATTTGGAATTTGGCGGGAAGCTGTTTGACGACTACCATGCAAGTCGTGTCTTGCCTGGTTTCCAGCCTGACATCAAGCTGAGGATGTTGATGCAGCTTGCCGACGTGGCGGAGATCGTCATCGTCATCAGTGCCGTTGACATTGAGAAGAACAAGGTGCGTGGCGACCTCGGCATCACCTACGATGTCGATGTGCTGCGTCTGCGCGAGGAGTTTATGGACCGTGGCTTTATGGTTAACTCTGTCGTCATCACACATTACAACGGTCAGGCGAGTGCCGACGCTTATCGTCGCCGTCTGGAGAGACTGGGTATCAAGGTGTATTACCACCGCATCATCGAGGGTTATCCTAACAATGTGGCGCTTATCGACTCGGAAGACGGCTTTGGCAAGAACGATTACGTCGAGACGCAACGTCCGCTCGTCGTCATCACCGCTCCGGGACCAGGCAGCGGCAAGATGGCGGTCTGCCTCAGCCAGCTGTATCATGAGAACAAACGCGGCATCAAGGCGGGATATGCCAAATACGAGACTTTCCCTATCTGGAACCTGCCGCTGAAACATCCGGTGAACATCGCTTACGAGGCTGCCACCGCCGACCTCAACGACGTGAACATGATCGACCCGTTCCATCTCGAAGCTTACGGCGAGACAGCTGTCAACTATAATCGCGACATCGAGATATTCCCGGTCCTGAACGCTATCTTCGAATCTATCTACGGTGAAAACCCATATAAATCGCCTACCGACATGGGCGTCAACATGGCGGGCTACTGCCTCAGCGACGATGATATCTGCTGCAAGGCTTCTAACGACGAAATCATAAGACGTTATTACACGGCGCTTTGCGACCTCGCGACAGGCAAAGGCAGCGAGAACGAGGTGAATAAGATCGCTTTGCTGATGAAACAGGCGAAGATCACCACCGCCGACCGCAAGACCACCATCGCAGCCAAGGACCGCAAGGAGCAGGAGAATGAACACTCAGCAGCCATCGAGCTCGAAGACGGCACCATCATCACGGCGCATGCCAGCTCGTTGCTTGGCTCGAGTGCCGCTCTTATCCTCAACGCCACCAAGCACGTGGCAGGCATCGGCCATGAAGTGAAACTCATCCCTCAAGCCATGATTGAGCCTATCCAGAAGACCAAAGTCGGCATCCTTAACGGAAAGAACCCGCGTCTTCACACCGACGAGGTGCTTGTGGCACTGTCGATGCTCTCGTTGTGGGACGAGAACTGCAAGAAGGCCCTCGACATGCTCCCGCAACTCAACGGCTGCCAGGTGCACTCAACGGTGATGCTCCCGGAAGTCGACCGCAAAATCTTCAAGAAACTCGGCATCGGCTTGACCTGCGACCCGGTGAAGAAATAAGACAGGATTAACAAGATTAAATTAAGACAGGATTAACAAGATTAATTTAAGACAGGATTAACAAGATTAACAGGATATTATTATGTCTTAAAAAATGGACGACTAATTTAGTCGTCCATTTTTTTATTAATCCTGTTAATCCTGTCTTATTTCTCCTCTTGTTAATCCTGTCTATATAATCAAAAAACCTTCTTCGTCATAACCCTGTTAATCCTGTCCCACCATCTTGTGGGGAGAATGCTGTGCAGGAAAACCACCGTCTTGCCGCCTCTCCCGACGCAGTAACGTGTGCGAGGACGGCTGCGGTTCACTGCCTTGCAGATGGCGCGTGTCACCACCGCAGGCTTCGAGAAGAGGTTTGAGCGATAGGCCTTGTGCATATTGTTGGCCTCATTGATGGCTCTTTCCTCATAAACTGTGCCTTTTGACGATGCCTCGAGGTTGTCGGCAGCGATGATGCCCCAGTTTGTCTTGATGGTGCTCGGCTCAATCAGCACCACGTCGATGCCGAAAGGCTTCGTCTCCATGCGGAGCGCGTCGCTGAAGGTCTCGACAGCATATTTCGAGACGTTGTACCAGCCTCCGAAATACATGGTGGCTCTTCCCGCTATTGATGCGATGTTGATGATGCAACCTGAATGCTGCCCGCGCATCGTCGGAAGCACGAGCTGACACATCCGCGCCAACCCGAACACGTTGACATCCAACTGCTTGCGGGCTTCCTCCATGGCGACGTTTTCAATCGCACCAAAATAACCGTAGCCCGCGTTGTTGACCAAAACGTCGATTCTGCCTTCAGCGTCAAGCACTGATTTCACACATTCTTGCATTGAGTTGTCGTCTGTCACGTCGAGGCTGAGCGGCACTATGCCGTATTCCTTGAGCGGCTCCATCATCTCAATACGACGTGCCGCAGTATAAACCTTATGACCCTGCTTTGCCAGCGCTATCGCTGAGTCATACCCGATTCCCGAACTTCCTCCAGTGATGAGGATTACTTTTTTTGTGTTTTTCATAATGCTACAAAAATACGGATTTTTTGAAAAATGGACTTGTGATTTGTGTTTTTTTGTACTTTTGTCGTTACCAAATAAAGTTCAAAGTATTATGGAAAATAAAAAAGTCAATCCATTTCTCGGCATTTTAATGCTGTTGCCTTCGTTAATCGTTACTGTTATGATTATTCTAATGTGTATGGTGGGACATTTGACAGTAATATTATTTGTTTTTTATTATAAGCTGACAGTTTTAGCCACTTTAGCTTTTATCATATTGTTTATAATTTCTATGATAAAGAGAAAAAATGTATGGCGAAAAGCTGTTTTTTATTGGGGCTTATTTAACATATTATTCCTATTTGTGTTTTTTGCATTCATAAGACCTCAACAGACAACTTCTGCTGAAAAAATGGCAAAGCATTATGATAAGAATAAAGCAAAAATGGAGGAGCTACACAGATATATGATGAATGCTGTTGATGACAGTTGCTATGTTTATATGAGGTTTAAGGGTAATAATATAAAAAAATTGTATGTTAAATCTGCTGATGCAGATAAAGCCATAAAACTATCTGATAATAATGCTGATTCTTTGCTGATGCTCGTTGGGCTTGACAATGATGAAGTTAAAAGCATTCGTGACAGATTGAAACGTGTGGGTTGTTTTGCTGTGATGTTTTCAAATAAACATCCAGATAAAATAGAATTGGAATATCGTGATGATGGAGGAGAGATTTATAGCTATCAGATCTATAATCGTCCACTAACTGATGATGAAAAACAGAATGTGATGGGATTTTCTGAGTTTATTCCATACAATGATCATGTTGTTTTTTCTTTAACAGGAGGTTTTTGTGGGATCCGTCATTTCCCATTACAAGAGAAAGACGCTTTTATTAAAAAACACCAGCCATGGTAGCCGTCAATCCTGACATAATCTCTTATATCGAAAAGGAAATCATCCCGCGTTACGACAACTTCGACGCGGCGCATCAGCGTGACCATGTGACGATGGTTATCAGGCAAAGCCTTGAAATTGCCGAACATCTCGATGTTGATCCCGATATGGTTTATGTCATCGCGGCATATCACGACACTGGGCTTTGCGAGGGGAGGGAACGCCATCATGAGGTGTCGGCTCAGATTATCAAAGCTGATGAAAACCTTCGGAAATGGTTCACTGAAGAGCAGATTCAGACGATGGCGGACGCTGCCGAAGACCACCGCGCATCAGCGAAACACGAGCCTCGCACCATCTATGGCCGCATCGTGGCGGAAGCCGACCGCTTCATCGACCCGGAGACAATAGTCCGCCGCACCATACAATACGGCCTCGACCACTATCCCGAGCTCTCCAAAGAGCAGCAGTACGACCGCATGATGCAGCACCTCCACGAGAAATACGGCAGAAATGGATACCTGAAACTTTGGTTCCCAGAGTCACCTAATGCTTCGAGACTCGAAAAGTTGAGACAAATGATTGATAATGAGGAAGAGATAAAAGATATTTTTGCAAAATATTTTGCAAATTGTAGCTGACCGTATTAAAATTAGTGCTACTTTTGCAATTGAAAGTATTTAAATGTATTACAAATGGAAACAATCGTTAGAAAACCCGCATCGTTTCGCTTAAGAACCGACCTTTTGGAATGTTTGAAGAGAAATGCGGCTCGCGAAAACAGAACCCTTAATAATTATGTTGAAAGCGTTCTACTTGATATTGTTTATCATGAGCCCAATGATGAAACTATGGCAGCAATTGAGGAGGCAATGTCAGGGAATAATAAGAATAAGGCTTATTCTAATGCCGAAGAAATGATAAATGATATTTTAAACGAAAAAGAATGAAAATATTAAAACCGACTACCAAATTTAAAAGAGACCTTAAAAAATTTCAAAACAAACCAGAAAAAATTAAAGCATTACTGGTTGTTTTAGATTTGTTATCTAACGAGAGGCCAATACCTTTTGATTGTTATCCACATCATTTGGATGGTATTTATAAAGATTGTATGGAATGCCATATTCAAAGTGATTATTTGTTGATATGGTTTGATAACAATAAGGATATAATTGAACTGGTCAGATTAGGCTCGCATTCTGAATTGTTTAAATGATGAAATTATAAAAAATTTTCAAATTCAAAAATATATTAAATCATGTTACAAGTTGGTCAAAAAGCCCCTTATTTCGAGGGCAAAGATGAAAACGGAAACGTTGTGAAGCTGAGCGATTTCGCTGGAAAGAAGCTCGTTTTGTATTTCTATCCGAAAGACAGCACCCCGGGCTGCACCGCCGAAGCCTGCGACCTTCGCGACAACTATAATCGCTTCATTGCATTGGGTTACAACGTGCTTGGGGTGAGCCGCGACAGCGCCGCCTCGCACCAGAAGTTCATCGCAAAATACGAACTGCCGTTCCACCTCATCGCCGACACCGATTTGACGATTTTGAAAGCCTACGAAGCCTGGGGCGAGAAAAAGATGTACGGCAAGGTGACAGAAGGAACACTTCGCACAACCTACGTCATCGATGAAAACGGCATCATTATCGATGCAATCGGAAAAGTCGACACTAAAAATCACACGAATCAAATTCTGTAAAATTTTTTAAAAAAGAGTTGATTATCCTCAAAATTTTTTGTATCTTTGCGGTGATTTAAAAATTGAAAAATATGAAATCTTTTGCTATTAAAAACAGACCTCTTATGGTACGGAAAAATCGGGTTAAGACAGAAAAAAAAGAACAGATTCCCGTGGAACACAAAGAAACTCCCGAGGAATTCAAGAATGATGTTGAAGAAAAAGAAGCTTTTCTTTATACATCAAAAATCAATGCTGCCCGAAACTTTTCAAAATACCTTTAGGTCATGAAATACGAACAACGCGACATTGTCGAGATTAATTTTATGTTTCCCGACGGAACAAGCAAACCACATCCTGCGTTGATAGTATCAAATAATGAGTTGCAATTGGATGAAGGTTTTATTTATCTGTCAATGATTCCATCGAAAGCATATAATCCTCAATATAATTTTGAACTTGAAGATAATATGTTGACAATGCCAATGGTTAAAAAAAGTTATGTCAAATGTCAGCTTTTGGTTGGTAATGTTGAAAGGGATGTCATCAGAAAAATTAGTCGGGTGAAACAACCTTATTTTGATGAAATTGTTGAAAAAATTAAAGAGACAATATTTTAAAATATGCGAAAACTATTATTTCTTGCAATTTTTGCAATAACGGTGCTTGCTGCTACAGCCCAAGAGATGCTTGTCGGCTCGTATAATATCCGTTATAAAAACCGTAACGACAGCCTCAACGGCAACGTCTGGACCAAACGCTGCCAGGTGATTTGCGACCAGGTCAACTTCATGAGTCCGTTGATTTTCGGCACGCAGGAAGTGCTTTATGGCCAGCTTCAGGATATGAAGAGGGGCCTCGACGGCTACGACTACATCGGCATCGGACGCGACGACGGTGAAAGGGGAGGGGAACACGAAGCCATTTTCTATAAAAAAGACCGGCTGACGCTGATTGATGACGGCAACTTCTGGCTTAGTGAAACGCCTGAAAAACCAGGCCTCGGCTGGGATGCAGCCTGCATCCGCATCTGCACATGGGGCAAGTTCCAAATCAATGCAAAACAGAAAAAAGACCGCACCACGTTCTATTTTTTCAACCTCCACATGGACCACGTCGGCGTGGTGGCTCGTCGTGAGGCTGCGAAACTCGTTGTGGCCCGCATCCGAGAAATCGCCAAAGATGCCCCGGTCATCCTCACTGGCGACTTCAACGTCGACCAAACCAACGAAATATATACCATTTTCACCAATTCCGGCTCGCTGAAAGACTCCTACGACGCTGCCCGCATCCGCTTTGCCGAAAACGGCACATTCAACGCATTCAAGACGGAATATTTCACCACCAGCCGCATCGACCACGTCTTCGTGTCACCATCAGTCACTGTTGAAGCTTACGGCGTCCTCACCAACAGCTACTGGACAGAAAACGAGACCTCCGATGTGGCGGAAAAAGCCTCCGACGCACCGCAGGAGATATGGTTCAGCAACACAACACGCCGCAATCCTTCCGACCATTATCCTGTTTTTGTAAAGATAAAAATGTAAAAAAGTTGGGGCGAATAACTATTCGCCCCATCTTCTTAAACATAAATTACTACAAGGTTAATCCTGTAAATCTTGTTAATCCTGTAAATCTTGTTAATCCTGTCTAATTTATCTTGTTAATCCTGTCTTATTTCTCGCACTTCTTGCAGCAGCATCCTGTGATGCACTTGTAGACCAGTCCAGCGAGGCAAGCGCCGACGAGCGGTGCCACGATGAACAGCCACAGCTGACCGCATGCGCTCCAGTATGAGCAGTCTGAGAACAATGCCACGCCGAGTGAACGTGCAGGGTTGACAGAGGTGTTGGTCAATGGAATGCTGATGAGGTGGATGAGTGTCAGGGTGAGACCGATGGCCAAGCCGCCGAATTTGCCGTTCTCATGACGGCTGTCGGTGACGCCGAGGATGACCATCAGGAACACGAAGGTGAGCAATGCCTCGATGAGGAAAGCACCGCCTGCCGAAACTGCCAGGTATCCTGTGTCAGGGCCGCCGCAAGCCTTCTGGAAATACTCGCCGTAGCCGTTGGCTGCGAAAACGCCGGTGCTGCTGAAGCCTGCCGACTTCCAAATAACGAGAAGCAAGGCACCTGCGATGATACCACCTATAATCTGTGCTGCCCAGTAAACGAGCATCTCTTTGAACGACATGCGACCGTTAGCCCACACGCCGAAACTTACTGCAGGGTTGAGATGTGCACCAGAGATATGTCCGATGCCGTAAGCCATCGCGACGACTGTCAAGCCGAAAGCGATTGCCACTCCGAGAAAACCAACATGTCCGAAGATTGCTGTGCCACAACCTCCGAAAACCAGGACGAATGTGCCGAACAACTCGGCGAAAAACTTGTTACACGTTTTCATGATACTAATTTTTTAAAGTTTGAGTAGCGCAAAATTACAAAAAGTTTGGATGATTTGCAAAAACTTACAAAAAAATGTAAATTTGCAACTTAAAACATCTGATTTACAATGAAAAAAATCCTCTCCCTCGTTATTATCATGGTCTCGGTGATCATCGCCAATGCGCAAAACGACACGTTGTTCACCCGCACTGAGATTTACCATCCGGGCGACTACAGCTCGACAAACTACCGCATCCCGGCAGTCATCACGGCTAAAGACGGCAGCATCGTGGCGGTCACCGACAAACGAAAATACAACGAGGGCGACCTCCCGCAGGATATCGATATCGTGTGCAACCGCAGCACTGACGGAGGCGTCACATGGAGCGAGCCTTACACTATCGCCCAAGGCACCGGCGTCAACCACGGCTTCGGCGACTGCGCGCTGGCATGGAGCAACGATGAGAACGGCCTCATCGCGGTCTTCGTGGGCGGCCCCGGATTGTGGTATTCGACACCATCAGAACCTATAAGGTCATATAAATCATATAGCTATGATAATGGTCAGACATGGACAGAACCCGAAGACATTACTGATTTCATCTTCGGCGACAACTGCATCATCCCGGAGCATCAGTCATGGCGTGCCTCGTTCTTTGGCTCAGGCAACGGACTCCTCACCTCGACGGGAAGAATCATGTTTGTAGCCGCAATCCGAGAAGACTCAGCGCAATCATTGAGCAACTATGCGGTCTATTCCGACGACAACGGTCTCACATGGCAGGTCTCCGGTCGCGCCTCGACAAATGGCGACGAGGCTAAGGTCACTGAGCTCGTCGACGGTAGAATATTGATGAGCATCCGCCACAACGGCAAACGCTGGTATAACATCTCATCAAATGGAGGCCAGACATGGCGACCAAACGTCTCGTCGTGGAACGACATCACAGCACCGGCTTGCAATGGTGATCTGATTCGTTATACTTCAGTGGATCAAGGACATAACAAGAACCGTCTGCTGCATTCTGTGCCAAAAGGCAACCAACGTACCGATGTCACGGTTTACATCAGCTACGACGAAGGCGAGACGTGGCCTGTGAGCAAGACTATCGTGCCTTACAGCTCGGCATATTCATCGCTCTGCGTCATGCCCGACGGAACAATAGGTCTTTATGTTGAGGAAAATCCTGATGGGACGATAGGCAACTATCTTACAGCCTTCTATATATTTAGCCTCGAATGGCTTACCGAGGGCAAAGACACCTATTGAGATGTCTTTGCCCTTGCTTATTACCACAAAACCACTCGTTTCTCAGGTGCGAGCCACATGCCGTCGCCTTCCTTGATGCCGAAAGCCTCGATAAACTCTGTCACCTGTGGCAGTGCCACGTTCACGCGGTTACGTCCGAGTGAGTGGACATCCATCTGAGTGAGCTGCAACGCTGCCTTTGGACGGATATTTGATGCCCACACTGCTGCGTAGGCGAGGAAGAAACGCTGCTCCGGTGTGAAGCCATCCATCACCTCTTTGTTGACCTGACCTTTAGCCATGGCGTTGTGCATAGCAAGGTAGCTCACGTGCAAACCGCCGTTGTCGGCGATGTTCTCGCCTAATGTCAGCTCGCCATTGCCGTGGATGAGACCCAGCTCAGGGTCATCGACAGCGATGCAGTTGTTGAAGGCATCGATAAGAGTCTGTTTGTTCTTGTCGAAGTTGGCTGCATCTTCCTCTGTCCACCAGTCGTTGAGGTTGCCGTCTTTGTCATACTGACGGCCCTGGTCGTCGTAGCCGTGTGTCAGCTCATGGCCTATGACCACGCCGATAGCACCGTAGTTGGCAGCCTCGTCAGCTTCCATATTGAAGAATGGAGGCTGGAGGATAGCTGCAGGGAAGCATATCTCGTTGGTTGTCGGGTTGTAATATGCGTTGACGGTCTGAGGTGTCATGCCCCACTCGTTGCGGTTCACTGGCTTGTTGATTTTGCTGAACATGTAATCCATATCGAACTCGTTGCTGCGCATTACGTTGGCGAAGTAGCTGTCGTCTTTGATTTCAAGGCCGCTGTAGTCGCGCCATTCATCAGGATAGCCGATCTTGACCAGGAGTGTGCCGAGTTTCTCGTGTGCGTTGGCCTTGGTGGCGTCGGTCATCCATTCGGCCATGTCGATACGCTGTCCGAGGGCTGTGACGAGGTTCTGCACCAATGTCTCCATGCGGGTCTTGGCCTCTGCTGGGAAGTATTTCTCTACGTAAAGCTGTCCGAGAGCCTCACCCATGGCGCCGTCGACAGTGGCGGTGACGCGTTTCCAGCGTGGGCGGTTCTGCTCGCGGCCGCTGAGAAGTCTGCCGTAGAAATCGAATTGTGTCTCAATAAAGTCGTCGCTGAGGTAGCTGGCAGCGCCGTCGATGGCCTTCCATGCGTAATATGCCTTTAAGACGTTGATGTCGGTGTCACCGAGTGCTGCGTTAACTTCTTCGAAATATTTAGGCTGGGCGATGTTGAAACTCTGCATGCCATCGAGGATGCCCATGGTCTCGAAGTAGTTCTTCCAGTTGATGTTAGGAGTCAGCTTCATAGCCTCTTCCACAGTGAAACGGTTGAAAGTGGCCTGCGGGTCGCGGTTTTCGAGACGGGTGTTCTGAGCCTTGGCGAGACGTGTCTCGAAGCTCATCACCATCTTGGCGAGCTCGTCAGGTTTGATGCCTGTCATATTGTCGAAGCCAGCCATGCCGAATTCCTTGGTCATCAGGTCGACGTAACCCTTGCGGATGTTGACGTTGTTGCCTTCGTCGGTGAGGTAGTAGTCGCGGTCGCCGAGACCGAGTCCGCTCTGGTAAGCCCATGCGATGCACATGTTGGCGTCGTCGGTGTCGGCCTCGCCGAACACTGCGAAGAGAGCGAAGCTGCCTCTATGGTGCATCTCAAGCAAAGCATTCCACACGTCCTCACGTGTCTTGATGTTGTTTATGCTTTCAAGATAAGGCATGAGTGGTGCGGCACCCTGCTCCTGCAAACGCACACTGTCCATACCTATGTTGTAGAAAGTGGCGATCTTATCGGCTATCGAACCTTTAGGGTTGTCGTTTTTGCTGACGGTCTCGATGATGTCGCGCAAGTCTTTCTGAGCATTCTCGGCGAGCACGTCGAAAGCACCGTAGCGTGAGTGCTCAGCGTCGAGAGGGTTGTTTTTCATCCAGCCGCCGCATGCATACTGATAAAAATCGTCCTGCAGACGTGCAGTGGTGTCGAGATTGTTGATGTCGATGCCCGAAGTCTTAACGGCCTTGTGCTGGCATCCTGTAGCGATAATTGCCATAGTCGCAATAGTTAAAAGGAATTTTTTCATTTGAGATTTTATTATTTTAATGATTTTTTAAACGGTGCAAAAGTATAGAAAATTTTTGAAAAGTTTTAAAATAATGTTTATTTTTGCACTGCAAAATTTACGCTTCCAAGTTTTAGAAAATGGACACATCGCCAAGCTTTTTAATGTTGATTTTCACTATATTAGGCTCGCTGGGACTTCTTATCTTCGGTATGAAGTCGATGAGTGAGGCTCTACAGAAGCTCGCAGGACCTCAGCTGCGCCATATCCTCGGCAGGATGACGACAAACCGTTTCACGGGGATGCTTACGGGCGTCCTGGTGACGGCGGCGGTGCAGAGCTCAACAGCTACCACGGTGATGACGGTGTCGTTTGTCAATGCCTCGCTTCTAACGTTGGGACAGGCTATCTCGGTGATTATGGGTGCCAATATCGGGACGACCCTCACCGCCTGGATCATGTCGGCAGGCTTCTCGTTCAACGTCACCGATGTGGTGTGGCCCGCCTTCATCATCGGCATGATTCTCATCTATAGAAAACGTCGTGCCACCTTTGGCGAGTTTCTCTTCGGCCTTGCGTTTATGTTTCTCGGCCTCGGCACCTTGCGCGCTACAGGCGTGCAGATGAACCTCGGCGAGAACGAGGCTGTGCTCGGGTTCTTCCAGTCGTTCGACCCCAACAGCATCTGGACCACGCTGCTCTTCCTGCTCATCGGAAGCGTCCTCACGATGTGTGTGCAGTCGTCGGCTGCCGTGATGGCTATCACCATGATACTATGCTCAAGCGGCGCGCTACCTATATACCAAGGCATCGCACTGGTGATGGGCGAGAACATCGGAACAACAGTGACATCGAACCTGGCGGCACTCACAGCATCCACACAGGCTCGCCGGGCAGCTTTCGCCCATATGTTTTTCAACGTCTTCGGCGTTATCTGGATGATAATAGTGCTGCACCCGTTTATTGATCTGGTATGCTCGATTGTAGGCTACGAACAAGGCGTGTCAGACCCCGCCAAACTGAGCGTGGTGCTCGCAATGTTCCATACATGCTTCAATGTCACCAACACCGCCATCCTCATCGGATTCATCCCGCAAATCGAGAAGATAGTGTGCTGGGCTATCAAAGACAAGAAAGAAAATGAAAAAGAAACCGTCAGACTGAAATATATCGGCAACGGACTCGTGCAGACCCCTGAAATAGCAGTGCTGCAGGCAGAAAAAGAGACCGCCACATTCGGCGTCTTCGTTCAGGATATGTTCGCCAAAGTGAGGACTTTGCTTGATGAAAGAAACGACAGCAAATTCGCCGAAACCTTCGCCATTATTGAAAATAAAGAAGCCGTCTCCGACCAAATCGAGATTGAGATTGCCAAATATCTTGAACAGGTGAGCTACGACCATCTCAGCGATGATACTAAGGCGAAAATCCGTCAGATGATGCGCGAAATCAGCGAGCTGGAGAGCGTCGGCGACTCCTGTTATAACCTCGCGAGGACAATGCGCCGCAAGATGGAGTCGGGAAAGAAATTCACACAATGGCAGAGAAAGACACTGCATGAAATGATGAAACTGTGCGACGACGCACTCAGCAATATGAACCTTATCATGACAGGACACCGCTCAGAATATGAAGTCAACGAGTCGTTCCGTCTCGAAGACGAAATAAATGCCATGCGTCAGATGCTGAAAAACGAGAACATCCGCAACGTCAACGAGCTGAAATACGACTACGCCGTCGGCACAATGTTCTCAGACCTTGTCACCGACTGCGAGAAACTCGGCGACTACGTGCTCAATGTCGTTGAGGCAAGAATCGGGAAATAACCACCTATTCGAGGCTGTCTCCCGATTCGCTTGATCCTTCCCTGGCTTTCGTCTCGAGTTCCATCTTACCGAAACGGAATGTCACGCCGACAGAGATATAACGGCTGTTGAGCATCTTGTTTGTGTTGTCGGTCAGATAGTATGGGTTGGTGTTGCTTGAACCGGAACCGATTTTTGCGCCCCAGTTGAAGATATCCTGCACATTGACATACACCGACATCTTACGGTTGAAGAAGTCGCTGCGCACTCCCATGTTCAGCGAATAACGGGCTTTGCGCTCGCTCATCAGGCTGATGGTGGGGGAGTTGTAGAATGCCGACACTGTAAACTGATACTGGTTGAAAATCTTCATCCAGGCGTTCACACGAACGCTCCACGACCATTTCTCATTCTCCTCTGTCTGATGCACGCCGTCGCGGTCGTATTCCATGTGATAGCCGTAGTTGTAAAGGTTGGCGTACATTCTCACGTTGAAGAATCCCGTCGGACGGTAAGTCATGTTGAGTGAGGTGCCGTAACGCCATGAGTTACCTAAGTTGTAAGGTACGGTATAACTTACGACGCGGTCGAGATACTCGTCGTATTCCGAGTCGGTGAGGTTGCTTATCTCATTGGTGCTCAAGCGTCCGTAGGCTTCTAATCCGATGTTGCCGAAACGGTTGAAGTATTTTTGCCAACCGGCTTCCATGTTGTGGGTGAATCCGCTTTTCAAGTTCGGATTACCTGTTGAATAGCTGTTTTCGCCGTATCGTCTGTAGCTGCTGATTTGTGACTCGTCAGGATGCGACATCCTCATCGTGTAGTTGAGCTTGATATTGTGCATGTTCTGGGTGCGGTAGGTGAGATGTACCGAAGGGCGCACCGTGAAGTAAAACAGGGTGCTGTCGTCGGCAAACGGCATCTCGCTGATGTAGTTGTAATACGAGCGGTCGGTGCCCGCGCCGAGTCCGGCACTCAAGGTGAAACCACCCCAACGGTGTGTCCAGTTGACATCAGCGTTGACACTTGATTCCTGCCCTTTGAAATGATATGCACGCAACTCGTCGATGACGGTGGCGAGAGTGTCGTTGTAACGGTTGTAAGCATTGTCGGTGTTCTGATGATCGGCACGCAAGCCATAGCTCAACTCACCGTCACGGCTGTAAGGGCGGTTGTAGCGCGCGTCGAGGCTGATGCTGTAGCTGTTCTGGTCGGTGAGCATGTAACGGTGCTCGTTGAGGTCGGTGTAAGTGTCATAGAAGCGGTTATACCATTCCTCGTTGGAGTTGTGCGATATACGTGAGTTGACACTGATGCGCAGGTTATGCCCGAAATTGTCGAATTTCTTTGTATAGTCGGCTCCGAAATGACCAAACAAGTTGTTAGACTTAGTCTTGTCGCGGGTGGTGTCGATCAAAAGCTCCGAATATTGCGGGATGCTGTCGAGGTAATAATATGTCTGACGCTGTAAACGTGTCATCTTATAGTCGTTGTAGTTGTAAAAACCGCCTGCATCGACGGAGATGTTGCTTGAGGTGTCGATTTCGTAGTCGATGTTCATGAAGAGGTTGCCGCCGAAGTTACGGCTGCGGCTTGCCTGTTTGGTGGTGTCGGCCCATGTGATTTCGTATTCGCCGGGAGTCTCGGCGTCACGACGGCTCAGCTGCCATTCGTCGCTGGTGTTGTCACGGTCGCTGTAACGTCCGGCTGCGAAGATGTTGATACTCAGCTTCTCTTTTTTCCACATATAGCTCACCCAAGGTGAGATGAAAGGCTGGTTGGAGCCGTTCACGCCGAAGCTCACAAACTGGTTGCTCTTGATATGTGTAGATGTCACGATGTTGATGACGGCTTCCGCTTCGGTGGCATATTTCGCCGACGGATTGGTGATTGTCTCGATGCGGGCGATAGCATTTGCCGGCAGAGTCTGCAGATATGTCTTTAGGTTTTCTTCGGTGAGTTTCGAAGGCTTGTCGTTGATCCAAATTTCGACGCTTGACACGCCTCGAAGCGTGATGTTGCCTTCCACGTCGACCTCCACGCCTGGTGCGTTCTGAAGAGCGTCTTCGGTGGTGCCTGTCTGTATCGACGGGTCCTCGCTCACGTTGTAGACGAGTTTCTCGCCGTCCATAGCGTAAAGCGGGCGTTCGGCTGTGACAACCACAGCATCGAGGGTTATCGCGCCCTCACTCAGCCGCAACGTGCCCAAATCGGTGTTGTTTGTCACGGTAAACGGATGCATGTAAGTCTCATATCCAATAGCTGTGACACGCAGCAAAAACGAGCCCTGCGGGACGTCGGTCAGCTGGAAGATGCCGTCACCATTGGTGATACCTCCCTTCACGAAGGTGCTGTCGATAGAGTCCAGAATGGTGAGGTTGACGAAAGGCAGCGGCTCACTCGTCTTCTTGTCGAGAAGCAAGCCCGACACCGTGAAAGTGTCGCCCTCGCGAACCTTTTTCTTCTGTTTCATAGTAGGTGGCTGACTGTTCTGGTTAAACTGCCTGTCTCCAAAAGGCGGACGGCTTCCGGGTGGTCTTCCTCCGGGTGGTCGACCGCCTCCGCCAGGTGGAAACTGCGCCATAGCCGACATCGTCGACAAGATAAAAGCGGCTAAAGCCATAAATCTCAGAAATGCTGCTCGTGTCATCGTTTTTCGAATATTTTAAACCAAGTGCAAAGATAATTATTTACATATAATAATACATAAAAAAATATTTTGAAATGGCAAAAAAGGCTTTTGAAACGGAAAAAGTATTGTCGGGGAAAATTGTGTAAAAAATTAGCCAAAGAATTTTGCCAATACAAAAATAAATCGTACTTTTGCACACTCTTTATATAAGGAATTTTAAATCTTGAATCTTGAATTTTAAATTTTTGAATTTTAAATTTTGAATTTTAATAAAATATCGAATTATGGAATTACCATTTGCAGAAGCGTGGAAAATCAAGATGGTTGAACCCATTAAGAAATCCACTCGTGAACAACGTGAACAATGGCTCAATGAAGCCCACCAGAATGTCTTTATGCTGAAGAGCGACTATGTGTATATCGACTTGCTTACCGACTCTGGCACAGGCGCGATGAGCGACCGTCAATGGGCAGCGATGATGCAGGGCGACGAGAGCTACGGCGGCGCTCGCTCATTCTATCACATGAAAGACACCATCACCGAACTCACTGGCTTTGAATATGTCATCCCTACACACCAGGGCCGCGCGGCCGAGAACGTGCTGTTCAGCTATCTCGTGAAACCAGGCATGGTCATCCCGGGCAACGCTCACTTCGACACAACAAAAGGTCATATCGAGAGCCGTAAGGCATTCGCTATCGACGTCACAGTGCCTGAGGCTTATGACACTCAGCTCGAAGTGCCTTTCAAAGGTAATGTCAGCCTCGAGAAACTCGAGAAAGTGTTGAAAGAAAACAAAGGCAACGTGCCGTTTATGGTCCTCACAGTGACAAACAACACCGTCGGCGGTCAGCCTGTGTCAATGCAGAACGTCCGCGAGACATGCGAACTCTGCCACAAATACGGTGTGCCTGTAGTCGTCGACAGCGCACGTTTCATCGAGAACTGCTACTTCATCAAGACACGCGAGAAAGGTTATGAGAACAAGACCCTCCGCGAGATCGCCAAGGAGATGTACTCATACGCCGACGCAATGACAATGTCAGCAAAGAAAGACGCTCTCGTCAACATGGGCGGTTTCATCGCAACAAATAAGAAAGAATGGTACGAAGGCGCCAAGTTGTTCTGCATCCCGTTCGAAGGCTTCCTCACATACGGCGGCATGAACGGCCGTGATATGGACGCCCTCGCCGTCGGTTTGAAGGAAAACATCGAATTCGACATGGTCGAGACACGTATCAAACAGGTCCACTACCTCGCTTCAAAACTCGATGAATACGGCATCCCTTACCAGCGTCCTGCTGGCGGTCACGCCATCTTCGTCGACGCCGACAAGGTCCTGACCAACATCCCTAAGGAAGAGTTCCCGGCACAGACCCTCACATGCGAGCTATACCTCGAAGCCGGTATCCGCGCTTGCGAAATAGGTTACGTCCTCGCCGACCGTGACCCTGTCACACGCCAAAACCGTTTCGGTGGTAACGACTTCGTGCGTCTCTGCATCCCACGCCGTGTTTACACCAACAACCACATGGACGTCATCGCAGCCGCTCTGAAGAACGTCTACGACCGCCGCGACACCATCAAACGTGGTCTGGAAATCACATGGGAAGCCGAACTCATGAGACATTTCACATGCCAATTCAAGAGATTGAAATAATTATAAAATTCTGTAGAGACGTCATATTATGGCGTCTCTACGATTTTTAATATGAATTACGTTTTCATCATATCATTAACATTCTGCGTCTGCGTCGCCTCCACCGCCTTCAACATCGAAAAGAAGAACGGTTGGTGGCGCAATATGCTGTTCGTGTGCGCGTTGGCAGCAGGGCAGGGACTGATGTATTGGCTCGGTTCACTGCTCGGCGGCACGTTCATGTACAAATTCGCAGGCTACGCCAAAATCATCACCGTCATCATCTGTTTCATGATAACCTTCAGAATGATGATGGACACACTGAAAATCAAAAGCGGAAAGAACCTTTTCCTTATCGACAAACCTCGACAGCTGATAATCCTCGCCATCGCACTGGGCGTCAACGCCCTGATAGCAGGTCTGATTGCCAACGAGCCATTCTTGCCATTGTTCGGAACCGTCACACCTCTTTACATTATCGGCATCTCCCTCATCTGGGGACTGATCGGCATCGGAACGAAATTCTCACCTGCAAAATTATTGATAAACAGCCTGCTGAATGTGCTTGCAGCACTGGCAATCCTGGCTGCCGGCTTCGTGGCGATATTCTGATGATCCGTCATCCCGTGCAAATACGAGGAATATCATTTTATTTTGATTAATTTTGATGAACAATAGATTTTTTTGTTGTATTTTTGTACCCGCAAAAGCAAATTAACAATTAACTAATCTAATGAAGAAAATTACAATGAAAGCTCTGAAGCTTCTTATATTATTGTTAATCGGGCTTGTCCCGTTGACTTCTTTCGCCCAGAACGATGCTTTTTTCATGACAGAAAACGACGTTTTTTTCCGTGATGCTTCTTGGTCATTTACTGTTAACACACAGGGCTTCGGTGAGACGCCTCTTGGCAGTGGACTGCTGATTTTGACTGCTGTGGGCGCGGGCTACGTCATCTCAAAACGCAGACGCAACCGCAAGAACAACATATCTAAAGGCACCGCGTTGTTGCTCGCCGGACTGATGCTTATCGGAACGACTGGCTGCCGCAAGAAAATCGTCGAACCGATAGCAAATGTAAGCGATGAGGTTTTTATTACCGTTAAAGTCAATGGCGGCTCACGAGCTGATATCACAGCTGCCGGATCTATCGTTTTTGAAGACGGCGACAAGCTTTACGTCGGTAATGACGGAAAGTATAAGGGCTGCTTGAATTACTCTAATGGCGCATTCTCCGGCTCAATAAAAACAAACGGCACTTCGACTGACGATTTTCTGCATTTCTATTTTATGGGCGGTAAATTGAATCCGACCATATCCGGAACACGATACACCATTATGATTGACGACCAAACCAGCAGTTATCCTGTGATTGCATACGGTAAATCCACAGCTAAATATTATGGTAAAGGCGCTTACACAACGACCCTGGAAAACAAATGCTCGTTGATAAAGTTCAATGTTGACACACCATCCGAGTCCAACATTTACCTAAAAGGAATGCTAAACAAGGTCACCATTGACTTTTCAGATAACTCCATCGCATACGCTAAAGAAGGCGACGGGGCGATTAGAATGAGAGCAAAAAACGCTTCGAATGAGACCTGGGCTATAGTGCTCCCGCAGACCGACTTGACAGGTGCAGGTGAAGCGATTACCAACGGCTATACAGGCTCTTGGGATATGACAGGTGTGAATTTGACCGGACTGAACCAGTATATTGGCAATGGCACCGGCATTGGCATGAGCTTGACCACACCGGCCAATATCGTGGACTTGTCGCTCGTTACGACAGACGTGACTTTAACTGACGGTTGTATGGCTTATGGCAAACTGAACGGCTCCTACCAGATTTCCATTGCAGCCGATGCCAATGTTACATTGAGAGATGTCGATATCACCAGCCTTACAAACTGTTCATACCCAGGCCTTACTTGTTTGGGCGATGCCTATATCACCATCAAAGGCATCAACACTGTGATAAGTGGAATTACCGAAGGTTTTTGCCTATCTCCTGGCATTTTTATTCCTGAGGGTTATACGCTAAAAATTTTTGGTACAGATTCTGACGTTTTAAATGCTGGTATTAATGAGAATGCATCGTTTGTTCATGGTGCCGGTATCGGCGGCGGTAGGGAAATGAACTGCGGCAATATAGTGATATATGGCGGTCGCATCAATGCTACTGGTAGCGGTTGGGGTGCTGGCATCGGAGGCAGTGAAGATACGAGTTGCGGTTATATCATAATAAACGATGGCATTGTGACAGCCACCAGCGATGGCGCGGCTGGCATAGGTACTGGTGGAAACGGTTACATAGACAAGACGTCAACCTGCGGTGACATCGTCATAAGTGGGGGCACCGTCACGGCATACGGTGGTTCCTATTCAGCAGCCATAGGCTCTGCCGCCAATCATTGTATATGCGGTGACATCAGCATTGCAGGCGTCGTCAAAAGCTTTACCGCCGTCAAAGGAAGTGATGCCCCCAACAGCATAGGCCCCGGCGCACAAGCCCAATGCGGCACAGTGACCATAAGAGGCATCCAATACTGGGATGGCAATGATTACCAAAACGGTGGCTATGATTATCTTAAGCAGGCAAAGATTGAATACCCTGTACAAAATAGTGAAACATTCCAAACAAGGTTTTGGAATGAATATGTAGGTGATCATTTTATCGTCACTTGTACCGATAGCGGTGATGCTTTAGGCATTAATATAGGGAAAAACAACAGTGTTACCATCAATGCAAAGAATGGCGAAACCATCACAAGAGTTGAGTTCTATTGTAGTTGGGGCTCGGCTTATGCTAATCTGACGACCGTCACAGAGGGTAATCTTAACTGGAATGACTATAATGAAAACGGCACAATCGAAAACGTCAACGCCAGCAGCGTGATAATGAGCAATTGTCGTAATGATGATGACGTTGAGCTGGGACGGATTACTGTGCATTTTCTTAACTGATAGTTGATTTGATCCCCCTTTATTCACGCAAAATAAAATTTATACACGTAGAGTAAAACGTATTACACGCAAAATAAAGTTTTTGTGGTGGTAATACGTTATTTTCGCAATTGCAAATTTTAATATTACATTTTATTAACAAAACCATCAATTAACTATTAAATTTGTTATTGCAAAATGAAAAGAAAAACAAGACTGAAAGCCTTTGTGTTCTCACTGGCGATGGCATTGGAAATGCTGTTGCCTGCGACGATGTTCGCTCAGAGGAACGACAATCTGTTGCAGTTCGACGACAATGATGTCGGTCGCAATGGTTTTGCCACAAATTGGGCGCTTTACAACTCTTCATTCGGTAGTGGCGGCTACAACCTCAACAACCAGACCTTCGGGCAAGACCCGGCTCCATTGGGCAGCGGACTGCTTATCCTCACCGCCATCGGTGCCGGCGAGCCGATAGTCCCTCCTGTCATTTCGACCGGAGCCGATAGGCGTAGTGGAGAAATCCTTATTTTACCTAAACAAATGAAATAGTTAAAAATACAAGGTATCTACTAAAAAGGATTTCTCGACAAGCTCGAAATGACAAAAAAAGTATTAATAACAAACAAAAAAAATCAACAAAAAATGAAAAAACTCAGCACATTATTATTAATAGCATTCGCATTTATTTTAGGTTTAACCCAGTGCAAAAAGAGCATTGACACAATAACCTCTGCTGGTCCTGTAGGCGAGCCTGTGTATATTACGCTTAACGTGGGCGATGGTGGCAAGCACATAGTGTATCCTGGCACAGGCGCTGTTGTTTATACTGAGAACGACAAGATTTATGTCGGCAATAAAGGCTTATATATCGGTACCCTGACATACCACGACGGCGCATTCAGCGGCACAGTTTATGGCCCAAGCACAGAAGACTATCTACATTTCTATTTTTTGGGCAATCTGGCAACAGGCGACATAACAGAAGGTTCAACTACCAGCTTCACCGTGAACATTGCCGACCAGAGCAGCAGTCTTCCAGTTTTGTCGTATGGCCATTCAAGCACTAAATACATCGACGGCAACACCACTTACGGATGTACCTTGCTGAACCAGTGCGCATTGGCTGAATTTAAGCTCAATTATGGCAACAGCGGGGCTGTTAAAGTGACTGATATGCCGACAGTGGCAACCATCAGTTTTGCGAACCCTGACAACGCCATAGCAGCCACAGGCACAAAAGGCGTAATAACATTGAACTCGCAGAGCGAGACCTCAAAATGGGCCATCCTTCTTCCAGCAGCTGATGCAACAGCTACAACTGTTACAATTGGTGGCACCAACTTCGATGTCACTGTTCCCGCAATAACCGCCAACACCTATCTCGCAGGCAGTTCAGCGGTAGCTGTTGACAACATTGACTATGTATTTACTGTCAATGACAGTGGAAAGACCGTCCATTTTTCACATGGCAACCTGCAGTACACAAAATCAACATCTACTTGGAGCTTTATGACAAACCAGTATGATATTGCTGAAACAGAAGGTAATGTTGGTGATGATTATGCCAATCAGGATGTTGTCAGCTTATTCCTCTGGGGCGCAAATGGTGAGAATGGAATTGCACCGTACAATACCTCTAATATATATTGGGAAGGAAACGTACTTGGCAGTAACGATTGGGCTATTAAAGCCAATGCTGCCAACCTTGATGGCCACGATGACTGGTTTATTCTTTCAGAAAAAGAGTGGAGCTATCTGATTAGTAACCACACACATGGTTGGTCAACAGTCGCTGGCCAGGAGGGGTATGTGTTCCGCCCAGATGGTAACAACACGGCGGTTGCTTCGTCATACACAAAAGAAACATGGGCTGATGAGGAGGCTGCAGGTTCTGTATTCCTCCCTGCCGTAGGCACCCGCCTCCTTGATGACGTCTTCTATGCTGGTGAATTCGGCTGCTACTGGACAAGTACCTCTGGAGAAGGTATAAATGCATGGAGTATGGACTTCGATAAATCCCCCATGAACGAGATTACAATACAAGTTTGTGAAGACATGCGTAACGGTGGGCATGCTGTGCGTCTCGTGCGTTAACCCTTTTTGTTTTCCCATCGCATAACCACCTCTAAATTGTTAAAATTTTTTAAGTTTTTTTGCATAATTTTGCAAATTGTGTTAAAAATTATTAAAACTGCATTTTTTTGCCAAATAATGGACTCTCTTTCGATATTTAGTTATACCTTTGCAACGAAAATGTTTTATGTTTGGGAATTAAAAAGTAAAAGATATGAAACAAAAAGATCCGATAGCAGAAGCGCGACGTTATGTGGAGAACGCCCGCAAGACCTTGGATGAAAACGGCGAGCTGAACGTCGAGTTGTGTCGTTATGACGACGAAAAATATGTGAGAGCGGCAGGAAACTACCTCTGGCTGGGCGTCCTGATGGCCCTTGACGCCGTCTTTCATGTGCGTAAAGACCGCCGGACACGAGTCGATATCAAAGACTATCAGGAAGCCGTCGGGAAACGCGACAGGAAACTGCTCGCTCTTATGAATGACGGCTATGATGTGATGCATCTTTATATGAATTATGATGGAAATCAAGCAAAAGGCGTATGCGATACGGGTTTCCGCCTCGCAAACAATATCATCGACCGCTGCGAGACAATGTTGTCTTAGTATTAGTTTTTGAATCTTGAATTATGAAGAAGTTATATATATATTTAGTTTTTTTAGTCGCCGCTGCCACGCTTCATGCCCAGCCGCAAGGGTATTACAACGGCACCGAAAACCTCACCGGAAATGCCCTGAAAGCCAAACTGCATGGCATTATCAAGAACGACGACCATGTAGGCTATAGCGGACTGTGGAACGCATATTATCAAACAGATAAAAGACCTGGCACAAACTATGTCTGGGATATCTATTCCGACGTGCCTGACGGAACACCTCCATATCAGTTTGTATTAGGTAATGACCAATGCGGCAGCTACAACGGCGAAGGCGACTGCTACAACCGTGAACATCTGTGGCCACAGTCATGGACCAACAACGACGGCACCGAGAAAACCGACCTCCACCATGTGTATCCTACTGACGGATGGGTCAATAACAAACGCGACAATTATGCCTTCGGCGAGGTTAGAAACGCCTCGTGGACATCGCGAAACGGCAGCAAACTCGGCCCTAATGCAGTGAGCGGATTCAACGGCACAGTGTTCGAACCAATCGACGAATACAAAGGCGACATCGCCCGCGCCATGATGTACGTAAGCGTACGCTACTATCAGGAAGACGGCAGCTGGGCAAACTCCGACATGACAACAAAATCTACGATAAAAGACTGGGCAATGACGATGCTGCTGCGCTGGCACGAGGAAGACCCCGTGGATGCTAAGGAAATCAACAGAAACAACGCCGTTTATAACATCCAGCGCAACAGAAACCCATTCGTCGATTATCCAGAATTCGCCAACAAAATATGGGACCCGCATTGGAGCGTGGACGAAAACCAATATGCTGTTTTAGCCAATGTCTACCCTAACCCCGCAACGTCAATAGTCAACATCAAAGGCGAAAACCTTGAGGCCGTGTATATGTATAACGCCGTCGGACAGCTGGTTTTGACTGTGACAGTGCAGGATGAATATATACCGGCAATAGACGTTAGCGGATTCACCAGCGGCTTGTATTTCATGAATATCGTCAACGGAAACGGTAATTCCGTGCTTAAAAAAATAGTGGTGCAATGATTTCAATACAAAATCTTAGCATACATTTCACCGGTCAGGACCTCTTCACCGACATCAACTTCATGATTCGGGAGAAGGACCGCATCGGTCTCGTGGGAAAGAACGGAGCCGGAAAGACCACGCTGATACGCATCATAGCGGGTCTCGAACAGCCTTCTCACGGCAACGTGGTGATGTCAGACGATGTCACCGTCGGCTATCTGCCTCAGGAGAAAAACATACATTCCACCAAGACAGTTCTCGAGGAGACGATGACGGCTTTCGAGGAATATCATCATATTGAAAAGAAACTGGCTCAGCTGCAGGATGAGCTTGCGCAACGTACTGACTATGAAAGTGATAGCTATCAGAAACTCTGCGAGCGCATGAGTGCCCTCAACGAGCGCCTGACCCTCATCGGAGGCCATTCGGCAGAAGGCGAGGCCGAACGTATCCTTGTCGGACTCGGCTTCGACCATGAGGATATGCTTCGTGAGATGAACGAGTTCAGCAACGGCTGGCAGATGCGCGTGGAACTTGCCAAGATACTGCTGCGCAAACCGAAACTGCTGCTCCTAGACGAGCCTACAAACCACCTCGACATCGAGTCTATTCAATGGCTCGAAGGCTATCTGAAGAACTACTATGGCGCCATATTCATGGTGTCGCACGACCGCGCCTTCCTCGACCATATCACAATCCGAACCATCGAGATATCGGGCGGTAAGATTTACGACTACAAATGCGCCTACACCGAGTTCGTGGAACGCCGCGAAGAACGTATCGACATGCAGAAGGCGGCATTCGACAACCAACAGCGCGAAATCAAAGAGATTGAGGCGTTTATCGAACGTTTCAGATATAAAGCAACAAAGGCGAAACAGGTGCAGTCGCGTGTAAAACAGCTCGAAAAGATGGATATGGTCGAGATTGACGACCGTGACAAGTCGGTGATGCACTTCAAGTTCCCGCCTGCACCTCATTCCGGCAAGGTGACACTCGAACTGAACCATGTCTCGAAGTCATATGGCGAGAAAAACATTCTCAACGACATCAATTTGCTCATCCCGAGAGGGGAGAAGATAGCTTTCGTGGGCCGCAACGGCGAAGGAAAGTCCACCCTGGCGAAGGTAATATGCGGCGTGCTCGACCATACCGGCGAGGTGAAGCTCGGGCATGAGGTGAAGATTGGCTACTATGCCCAAAACCAACAGGATATGCTCGACCCGGAGAAGACAGTGTTCGAGACACTTGACGATGTGGCTGTCGGTGACATGCGCGTGAAGGTGAAGTCGCTGCTCGGCGCTTTCCTGTTCAGCGGCGAGACCATCGACAAGAAGGTGAAAGTGCTCTCAGGTGGCGAGAAAGCACGTCTTTCATTGGCTAAGATGCTGCTATTCCCGACGAATCTGCTGGTGCTCGACGAGCCTACAAACCACCTCGACATGCTCTCAAAAGACATCCTGAAGTCAGCATTGCTCCAATTCGATGGCACACTCATAGTAGTCTCCCACGACCGTGACTTCCTCCAAGGCCTGACAACGAAGGTTTATGAGTTCAAGAAACCTCATATCAAGGAATATATCGGCGATATTTATGATTTCCTCGAAGAGAAACGCCTCAAGGAACTCGACGACTTGAACCGTCAACAGAAAACTCAGCAGCAGGCTGCACCTGCGGCATCTCAAAATAAAATCGATTACGAGGCAAAAAAAGCCGACGACCGCGAGAAACGCCGCGTAGAAAAGGAAATAAAGAAACTTGAGGAACAGATTGACGCTCTCGAAAAAGAGCTCGCCACCCTCGACGAGATTATGGCAAACCCCACCGCACATCCCGAAGTCACTGTCGATGACAACTTCTATTGGAATTACGGCAAAAAGAAAGAAGATTTACAATACCTCATTGACAAATGGGGTGAAATAGCAATTTGATGTCATTTCGACTGTAGCGGAGCAAAATGACGACCGAGTTTGTTCTCTACCGGGATTGCATAAATTCCTAATAAAATCTCCGTAAACCGTGGCTCTGCCTCACTGCCGAGCTCTTCATATAGCTTCGAGAAAATCTTGTTGCAATATGCTTTGAAGACGTCTTTGTCGTCTTGAGTGTAATTCTTTTTAAACGTGGAAGTGCCTGATAACCAGTCGTGTGCGATATAATTGTTGGGATACAGACGATATTGGGCATAAATCCTTTCGTCAATCATAGCGGCAACGGCTTTTACAATCTCATGCTTGTCGGCGCCTTCATACTGCTTCAGGTCATCGTAAGTGATTGTAGGACAGATGGCTATGTTCATTATGCCTTTCTTCTTTTTGATGCCAGAAACAATGCTGTCCATGTCTTCCATAGGCTTTTTCACGTACACGCCGTCGCGTTCTTTGATGTAGCTCTCGCGTGCTTTCATCATGGCACAAGGCTCGTATTCATACGATGTCGCGATAGGGGTGATGTTCAGCTCCGTAAGGTTAGAGACGAGGTTTGCCCTGTCGCCCGACATCATAAACATGTTAATCAATCCGTGGTCCGTCTTGTCGTTGCCATCCTTGGTCCTTCCGTTGCGCTGCGCTATCCACACAGATTTGTTCTCTCTGATGAGATACCTGATATAATCTGAAAGATGCTGTGAGTTTTGAGCCAACTCCCTGACGTTCTGCGACCTGAGTACCTTAAACATCTTGTTCGACTTGCTGAAAACCTCTATGGTTTTGTTCAAAATGAGGTTGTCGCCAAATGAGATATTGCAGGTGTCAAGCCCGTTTTCGAACATATACATCTGCAGAATGAACGCGTCGAGTGTTATGTCGCGATGGTTGCCGGTAAAAAGATATGCTTTGTTTTTGACGAGAGTATTAAAGCCTTGAGTGTCAACGTTTTTTATGGTCGTTGATGTTATCAGCCTGACGAAACGTGTCATCATGATGCGCTGAAACTCATCAGTGGTCTTAATGCTTCTCAACAAATCTTTGATTTCCTCGTCTGATTTGTCAGGAAGTACAAGTCTTGCTAAAGAAATCGATGTCTCATCGTTGACGAAGTATTCCATTGCTGCTGGAATCTCTTCATCTGTATATGATCTAATATCTTCGAATTGTTCTAGTGTCATTTTTATTCTATTCCACAATCATAAATGGCATCAAAGCCTGAATTCCGTCGAGTCTTGAGATGTTTTCGACAGTCTCAAGATACATATAATTCTTTCCTAATTTACGTTTAATCAGAGATTTGGTGTATGGTTCCGGGATGCTGCCGCTCATCAACATATCCATCAAGTCCATCTGTTTCGGATAATCTTTTATTGAATAATCAGTAAGATTTGCTTTGTTGGCTGCGTATGCGATGGCTTTGTCGAGGCCGCCCAACTCATCGACGAGGCCGAGCTGCAGAGCATCGGCTCCAGCCCATACTCTTCCTTGTCCTATTGAGTCGACGTAGCTTTGACGAAGTCCGCGTGTGCGGGCCACCAATGCTGTGAAGTCGTTGTAAGTGTTGCCGACATATCTCTGCAACATCGCCTTCTGATAAGGTGTCAGAGGCTCGGTGATGCTGCCGAAATCGGCGTTGTCGTTGGTTTTCACAACGTCGAATGTCAGGCCGACCTTTTCGTTGAGGAACTTTTTCGCGTTAGGGAACGTTCCGAAAACACCGATGGAACCTGTCAAAGTGGTAGGGTCGGCGAAGATGTAGTCGCCTTCTGTCGAGATCCAGTAACCACCAGATGCGGCAAAGCCTCCCATCGAGATGATAAACGGTTTCTCGGCTTTTGCCAGCTCCACCTCACGACGAATCACCTCCGATGCCAGAGCGCTGCCACCAGGTGAGTTCACGCGCATCACTATGGCTTTCACCTTTCTGTTCTCACGAGCCTCGCGGATGGCCTTCGACAATGTGGTTGAGCCGATGGTCTCGTCGTCACCTTCTCCATCGATGATCTGCCCGTTGGCATAAATGACAGCGATTTTATTGGCTTTAGCCTTAGGCTGTGGACGTGCACTCAAGTATTGAGCGTTGTTTATAACGTTGATTTTCCCAGTTTTCTCTATGTCTGCAAGGTCTTTGATGCGCGCAATGATCTCGTCTCTGTATGCGAGCCCGTCGACAAAACCTTCATCAAGAGCCACCTTTGCATCGAAAGTGAGAGCTAAATTGTCGGCCAACTCGTTGATCCTCTTGGCTTCGATGTTTCTTGCAACGCTGATGTCGTTCACAATCTTCGACCACATGGTGTTGAGCAGCTTTGTCATCTGCTCGCGGTTGGCAGGACTCATCTTATCAAGGAAATAAGGCTCAACGGCACTCTTGAACTTGTTGTTCGGCCCTCTGATAATCTGCATCTCGATGTCGAGTTTGTCCAACAGATGCTTGTAGAACATGACCTGTGAAGCCATTCCATGGATGTCGAGCATTCCGTCAGGGTTGAGGTAAATCTCATCGCCGGCTGTTGCAAGATAATATGCCCCTTGCCCCATGGCCTCAGAGTAAGAAATTACAAACTTGCCTGATTCTCTGAAACTTACGATATGCTTTCTCAGCTCCTCCAAATTGGCCGTTGAAGTGCCCACCGACGACAGCTCAAGGAAAATACCGCTGATGTTGGGGTCGTTTTTAGCGTAATCAATGTTGGCAATAATGTCGTTCAAACCCGAATAATCACCCTCAAGGTTGCGTAAGTTCATCAAAGTCGTAGTGATGTCATCCTGTGTCGTCCTTTCTGGAATGCTATAATTCAAGTTCATATAAAGCACTGATTTCGGCTTCAGGCTGACGCTGTTGTTCGTGCTTGTCCCGACTGTCCAAACCAACACAATCAGTGTAATTATTAGCATTAACGCTGATCCCAAGCACGATGCGAACATAAATTTAAAGAACTGTTTCATTGTTTAAAAATTTTTTCAAAGATACGATTTCTTTCGTTATATTTGCATGTTATTTGGCAAAATTTTTTTCATGGCTTCGGAATCGGTTTTCGTTTTGTTAGGTTCAAATCTTGGTGACCGCGAACTCATTGTACATCAGGCATGTGTGATGATGGGAGAGAGGTGTGGCAAGATTGTCGCCCAATCGTGCTTGTACGAATCGGAGCCTTGGGGTTTTAAGTCGGAGCATTGGTTTTTGAATCAGGTGGTGAAGATTGTCACATCGTTATCACCCGACGAGCTGATGCAGTCGCTGCTTGACATCGAGAAAGAGCTTGGTCGTGACCGCAGCACGCCTCACGATGGTTATGTGTCACGTCCAATTGACCTCGATATTCTATATTATGATGATAAAATAATTGATACACAGATGGTTACAGCACCGCACCCACGTCTTCACCAACGTCGTTTTACCCTGCTGCCGCTCTGTGATGTCGCCCCAGATTTCGTGCATCCGACCTTGAAAAAAACAAACCTGCAGCTTCTTGGCGAATGTCAGGATTCAGGAACCGTTAATAAATATGTGTTATGAGATATAATTACGTGGCAATTGAAGGTACGATGGGCGCAGGCAAGACGACATTGTCTACGATGATTTCCCGCGATTTCAACGGCAAACTCATTCTCGAGGAATATGAGCCCGACAAGAACCCGTTTCTTGCCAAATTTTACGAGGAACCCGACAAATATGCCTTCCAGGTGGAGATGACATTCCTCGCACTGCGTTATCAGCAGCTGAAAGATAAACTTGGCAATCTTGACCTGTTCCACGATCTGATAATATCGGATTATTATGTCGCAAAGTCGCTTATCTTCTCGCGCGAGAACCTGCAACCCGACGAATATGAACTGTTTTCAAGGTTTTTCAACATCATCTTTGCAAACGTCCCCAAACCCGAACTGATGGTGTATCTTTATCTCGATGTGGAGCATCTTCAGCATAATATCCGCAAACGTGGAAGAGACTACGAGCAGAAAATCGACGATTCATATCTCGAGCATCTGCAGCAAGGTTATTTCGATTTCATAAAACAGCAGAACGGTATGCGTATCTTGATTTTGGATACCAACAATATTGATTTTGTCGCTAACAGAGATGACTACGAGAGGGTGGTGGAGGCCATCAACCAGCCTTACGACATAGGGGTCCATCGACTTGTACTATAAAAAAAAACCTCCGAATTTCGGAGGCTTTTTTTATATCTGTAACTTAAGATTACTTGTTGATGTAAACCTGAGTTCTTCTGAGCTTGTTAAGAAGTTCGTTGAGTTCAGGATATTTAGCTTTCATCTGGTTCAAAGCAGCTGTCTGGTCGTCAGCGTTTTTGATTGTCTCAGCGATTTCAGCTTTATTTGCGATGTTTGACTCATCGAGAGCTTTGAAGAAGCCGTCCCAGTCTGAACCCATGCCTTTTGCGTCGAATGTGATGCCTTCAGCTTTGTCGCCGAGTTCTTTCTGGATGTAGTCAGCTGTAGCTTTTGCGCGGTTTTCTGAGAGTGTCTGATTCTGTTTCTCGTTACCCTCTGGTGAAGCATAGCCGATGGTCTTGATTGTGTGGATTTCTCTACCTTCTTCTATCTCGTTGCTGACTTCTTTCACCTGGTCTTTGTTGGCCTTTGTATCTTCGACTACTGCTTTGCCTACTTTGAATGTGAGGTGAATGTCTTTTTCCTCATAGTATTTCTCGAGAGCTTCTGCGTCGTCAGCTTCTTCCTGTACTGGAGCTACTGCTGCTGGAGCTGGCTGATAGTCTTTCAAAGCTTCCTCGACAGCGTCTTTCACTGCCTGCTGGATAGCGTCCTTGCATGCTTCGCAATCTGGAGCTTTCTCTTCTGTTGGAACTGCTACTGGAGCTGGATCAGCTTTTCTGAATTTGTATCTGAAACCGACAGCACCTGCTGAGAACCAGTCATAGTGTTTGCCACCTGCATAAGCCTCGAGACGGTCTGTGTCTGTGTAGGTTGTGGCGATGTCAAGATAGAGAGCGCATTTTCTGTTGAGGTTGAACTCAAATTCAACACCGAAAGGAAGTTCCCAAACGATTCTTCTGCCACCGATGCCGTTGCCCTTCAAGTCTTTTGGTGAATCGTCGTAACCGACTTTAATGGTTTGGCCCTTGCTTTTGATTCTTGCCTGATACATCATCTGGCCAAAACCGACGTGTGGTTTGAGACCGAAAACTCTGTCAGGATTGTAACCCCAGATAAGGCTGATGAGGTCTGCTGACAAGTTCAAGTCATAAGCGAAGAAACTTGCATTTTCAACTGTGAAAGCATTTGCCAAACTGCCCTTCAAAGTTCCTGCTGAAACTCTACCATAGGCTGAGAAATGCTTAGCAAATGTGTAACCGCCGTGGATGCCGATCTCTGGTCTCACGTTATTGATGTAATCACCCGGTTTGTTATCACCGTAGAGGAGTGTGGCACCCTCATCAAAGCCGACATACCAGTAGTGGTTGTTGTTTGGTTTTGCCTGACTCTCTTCTGCGTTCTGAGCGTAGAAAGCCATAGGGATGATTGCTAAAACTGCTAATAGCAACGATTTGATAGTAATTTTACTCATAATTATTAATTTTTTAAAACCTAATTTTGCCTTTATATTTCAAGCTACAAAATTAGTCAAATTTTTAATAGATGGCGATAAATCAGAAAAAAAAATTCCTTTCATATATAAGTCATTGATAAATAATGCGTTATAAATTATATATGTAAGGTTTTTTCAGATTTTCAAAAAGATGATACATGACGATACCCCCTGATACTGATACATTTAGAGAATGTTTGGTCCCTTCTTGGGGTATTTCTATCGCCTGCTCGCAGTATTTTAGGGCCTCATCGTCGACACCGTCAACCTCATTACCAAATATATATGCAGATTTCTCCGGAGTTTTAAAATCATTCAACATGATGCTGCCTTCCACCTGCTCGACGGCAAAAATCCTGTAGCCTGATGCCTTCAGATGCTCACACGCCTCAGCCGTAGTACCGAAATACTTCCAATCTACGCTTTCGTCGGCACCTAAAGCCGTCTTGTGAATCTCGCGATGCGGCGGACGAGCTGTTATTCCGCAAAGGTAAATCGATTCGATACGGAAAGCGTCGGCAGTCCTGAAAAACGACCCTACATTCTCCATCGAACGCACGTTGTCAAGAACTATGACAACAGGTATCTTCGTAACATTATGATAATCAGTTAAATTCATACGATTTAACTCTGGCATCGTCAGCTTGCGCATAGTTGAAAAATTTTTGCAAAAATAGTGAAATTATCGGCTGAAGTTTCAAGAAAAAATTGTAATTTTGTGCATTATTAGCATCAACAACTTTAAATCAATTTTCAATAAATATGGCAAAAGCGAACGATACACCACTAATGAAGCAGTATTATGCTTTCAAGGCGAAATATCCTGAGGCAATGCTGCTGTTTCGTGTCGGTGATTTTTATGAGACATACGGTGAGGATGCGGTGAAGGCTTCAGGGATTTTGGGTATCGTTCTGACACGCCGTTCTAGCGCAATGGCAGAGAGCGTGGAACTCGCAGGTTTCCCGCATCACGCTCTCGACACCTACCTGCCGAAATTGGTCAGGGCAGGGCTGAAAGTCGCTGTGTGTGAGCAACTTGAGGATCCTAAGACCGCCAAAGGCTTGGTGAAAAGAGGCGTCGTGGAACTGGTGACTCCTGGCGTCACATACAACGATAATGTGCTCGTCCAAAAAGAAAATAACTTCCTGGCATCTGTGCATCTCGAGAAAAACGAGAGCGGCATCGCGTTTCTGGATGTTTCGACAGGCGAGTTTTACCTCACACAAGGCAATAATGAGTATATCGACAAGCTTATGCAGAGCTTTAACCCTTCCGAGGTGCTCTGCCAACGCAACAAACGCCGTGATTTTATTGAGACTTTCAGCGATAAGTATTTTCTGACGGTGTTCGACGACTGGGTGTTTACCGACGATTATGCCAACGACATCCTGACACGCCATTTCAACACCACCTCGCTGAAGGGATTCGGCGTCGACGACTTCCCGAAAGGCATAGTCGCAGCCGGTGCCGCCATCCATTATCTCCATGAGACACAACACGATAAGATAAATTATATCACATCGCTTTCGCGAATCGACCAGGGACAGTTTGTGTGGCTCGACAAGTTCACCATCCGTAACCTCGAACTTCTGAACACCCCGAATCCAAACGCAAAAACGCTCATCGACGTGGTCGACAAGACGACTTCGCCAATGGGGTCGCGACTTTTGCGCCGCTGGATATCGCTGCCTTTGAAAAACAAAGAACAGATACAAGCTCGCTATGAGGTCGTGGATTATTTCTATAAAAACAGAGATGTCATAGCAAAATTTCAGGATGCGATACGTCAAGTCGGTGATTTGGAACGACTTATCTCCAAAGTGTCGCTCGCTCGGGTAAACCCTCGCGAGCTACTGCAAGTCGCACATGCCCTCGAACAAATCAAAGTGATTCGTGACCTCTGCAAAGAAAGCGACAATGCTTCGGTAAAAGCTTTCGCAGAACAGCTAAATCCTTGTGAATCAATAAAAAACAGAATCAACAAAGAGATACGCCCCGACGCTCCCGCCATTACTTCCAAAGGCAACTTTATCGCTGACGGCGTTAATGAAGAACTCGATGATTTGAGAAACCTCTCCCGCTCAGGTAAAGATTACCTTATTAATATACAACATCGCGAGATGGAGGCAACAGGCATATCTTCACTGAAAGTGGGCTTCAACAACGTGTTCGGCTATTATCTTGAAGTTACCAACACACATAAAGACAAGGTGCCTGCTGAATGGATCCGCAAACAAACACTGACAAATGCCGAACGTTATATCACCGAAGAACTAAAGGAATACGAACAGAAAATCCTCGGCGCCGAAGAGAGAATTCAGGTCATTGAAGATAATGTTTATAACGAACTCGTCACCGCAACAGCCGAATATGTGGCCCCGATACAGCTCGATGCCGCATTGGTGGCTAAAATCGACTGTCTCGTCAATTTCGGCTACATCGCATTGAACAACAACTATGTCATGCCAACTGTCGATGACTCGTATGTCATTGATATTAAAGAAGGCAGGCATCCTGTCATAGAACAGATGATGCCAGTGGGCGAGGAGTATATCTCAAACGATGTTTATCTGGACAGAGAGAAACAGCAGATTATAATTATTACTGGCCCGAATATGTCGGGTAAGTCGGCCTTACTGCGCCAGACAGCACTTATAGTGCTGCTGGCGCAGATCGGCTCGTTCGTGCCCGCCAGCGAAGCGCGTATAGGCCTGGTCGACAAGATATTCACACGCGTGGGAGCAAGCGACAACATCTCATCCGGCGAGTCGACATTCATGGTCGAAATGAACGAGACAGCTTCTATTTTGAACAACGTCTCTAACCGCAGCCTGATTTTGCTTGACGAGATCGGACGAGGCACCAGCACCTACGACGGCATCAGCATCGCATGGGCAATAACAGAATACCTCCATGAGCACCCGACAATGCGAGCAAAGGTGATGTTCGCCACTCATTATCACGAACTTAACGAGATGGAAGCATCGTTCAAGAGGATTAAAAACTATCACGTCACAGTGAAAGAAGTGGGCAACAAAGTCGTCTTTTTGAGAAAACTCAAGAGGGGCGGCAGCGCACACAGCTTCGGTATCCATGTGGCAGCAATGGCAGGAATGCCTCGTAAAGTCATCGACAGAGCAGATGCACTGCTCTCTATGCTCGAGAAGTCGCATTCGCACGACTACCTCGACGAAGCCATCAAAGAAAGCAAGCAAATCGACAACATGCAACTCAGCTTCATCCAACTCGATGACCCACTGCTGCTGCAAATCAAAGACGACATCCTTAATATCAACATCGATACCTTGACTCCAGTTGAAGCACTGATGAAACTCAATGAAATCAAGAAGATGTTGAAGAATTATTAGACCTCTATTGTCATTTCGACCGACCGCAGGGAGTGGAAAATCTCATAAATTGGGTTTTAGATTTCTCCATTCCGCTTCGCTTTAGTCGAAATGACAGTGATTTTTATTGAATATCAATAAGTTATAATTAATATAAAATTTTTTCAAAAAAACGTTGACAGTATTAAAAAATGTCGTACCTTTGCACCGCAAAAGAAAAGCCCTCGGTATGAGAACGATCTAACTTAGGGTTGCGGACTTTTCGGAGCAGCGAGCGAAAAACAAGTCAAGAATTTGTTTTTCCGAGTCGCGACGAAAAGCCGCAAAAATTTTGCAGGCAAAATTTTTGCGGAAATAGCTCAGTTGGTAGAGCACGACCTTGCCAAGGTCGGGGTCGCGAGTTCGAGTCTCGTTTTCCGCTCACAAAATTTGCGGAAATAGCTCAGTTGGTAGAGCACGACCTTGCCAAGGTCGGGGTCGCGAGTTCGAGTCTCGTTTTCCGCTCTAAGATATAAGTGCCTGAGTGGCGGAATCGGTAGACGCGCCGGACTTAAAATCCTGTGTCCATTGTGGACGTGCCGGTTCGACCCCGGCCTCAGGTACGAAAAGAGATAGAGACTTAAGATGTTGGCAAACAATGTTTTAAGTCTTTTTTGTTGAATGTTAAAAAAACAAAAACAATATGAAAAAATCATCAAACATCCTCGTCGAAATGAAGAACTATGCGGTAATCACCGTCTGTTTGTTCATCATAGCACTCGGCTGGACAGCCTTCCTCATCCCGAATAACATGCTGGGCGGCGGCGTCAACGGTATCGCAACAATCGTATATTGGGTGACGGGCCTCTCCACAGGTTATACCATCTTCATACTCAATGCTATCCTTATCGTATTCTCCTTTAAGATTTTAGGATGGAGATTTGGCGTGAAGACGATTTATTGCATCGCGGTGATGGCGTTCTTCTTCTCACTGCTGCAGAATATCATAGGTGACGTGCCTGTCATATCAGACAAATTCCTCGCAGCCATCATCGGTGGCGGCATCGGCGGTTTTGCCAACGGTATCATCTTCCTGGCAGGCGGAAGCACCGGCGGCGTCGATATCATCACCATGGTGGTCAACAAATACCGCAATATCTCACTTGGCCGCTTCACACTGGCGATGAACCTCGTTATCATCGGAAGTTCGTTCTTCGTGTTTCAAGACTTGCAAATCCTTGAGCGCGTGGAGCTTATCATCTACAGTTTGGTTGGAAACTTCGTGAGCAGCTACTGCATGGACCTCGCCTTCACCGGAAGCAAACAATCGGTGCAGATTTTCATTTTCTCATCCAAACCTGAAGTTATAGCCGACAGAATCGGAAACGAGATCCGTCGCGGTGTCACAGTGATCCGCGGAACAGGTTGGTATACGAAACAGGATAACGACATTCTGATGGCTGTGGTCCGCAAGACGGAATGCCAATCTGTTATCCGCATCGTGAAACACGAAGACCCCAAGGCGTTCGTATCCGTCAACACCGTCATGGGAGTCTATGGCAAAGGCTTTGAAGCAATGAAGAAATAGTTGAAGTTGATAATAACTGTAAACAGTAAACGGTAAACAATTAGCTTATATCAACAATCCCGTTACGATTCACGTTGACGTGAAAATCGCGGTATTCAACCTGGTCTTCCCATTTGAATTGTAAAACGAAATGTAAAGTGTAGATTCGTTCCGCTTTGACGGTTTGCACGTTGCCTTGCTCGTCGAGGCAGTCGATGAGCGTCTCGGGGTTGTCCATCTTCTTTGTCAGGTAGTTGACATGATAACGGATGATGTCGTTGATGCCCTTAAACTCATAGTCATATTGGTTGTGCAGCGTCACGTTGTCAATCTCCACACGTTTTCTGTAAAGGATTATTTTCTCGTCAAGAAGTTTGTTTTCGACTTCGAGTCGTGTGCGCCGACGCAGCCTCATCACATCGTCAGGCACCTTGTCCTCTGAGATGAAGTCCATGCCTTCCTTGAGGATTCCGACTTTGTTGTCTTTTATGCTAATGACAGTTTTGTTGTCGTAATACTTGTCTTTCAGCTGATAGGCGAACATCCAACGTGTGAGTTCCTTGATACGGTCTTTCAGGATATAAAAGATGACGAGGATGAAGAAAATCAGGTTAGGGTAGTTGCCAAGATATTTCTGGAACAGTGTGGTGATTAGCAGGTATACCATCATTGCCAGACCTGCGGCGAGGCTGAAAGAGATCTGTTTCACCGCCTGACCGTCCTGAGTGGTGTTCACGTTGAGATATAATGCGCTTTCGATATATTTCTTCAGCTTGCTGTGATGGTTCACAAGCTTGCGGTTGTTGGCGTCGTCGTTGATGATGACGTGGCTATAACCTTTCGAAATCTTGTAATCAGTCTCTTCTTTCAGGGTGTCAATCAGAGCATTTATGGCGTCTTGTAAGCCTTCAAGACTTTGTAAAGCCTTTATGACCTTCATCGTTTGGATTTGCAGCTGATGGCTGATAAACTCGTCTGTGAACCTGAATTTTGCCAGCATCGTCTCGTTTTTCGGGTCAATCATGTCATGAATTTTGCGATATGATAGAAGAACGAGTCGTAAATCATATATATAATCGGAGCATTGCCTGCTTAGCTTATCTTTATTTTTTTCATTGATGATATCTGTCGAGGCATCGCGGATGGAGCTTTTGAAAATTGAGCCGAAGAGCTTCATCTGGAACTCGAACTCGTTGATGTTGTCCAACGAATTTATGACATGTTGAATTGGGGCGCCGTCGCCTTCCACCATCTGACGTAAGGAAAATGACGGTGTTATCAGTCGGATGTTCGACTTCATGTCGGTGTAGAAACGGTCTTTACTGTATGTGTTTTTGTTGATATACAGTCCGTTAGGGATAAAAATCCAAGAGTTGACGTCAAAATAATCCATCTTGGCGTCTTCTCTTCCGCTGAAGCCGACTTTAAACTCTACGGAGAACTTATCGTGTATTTTTGTCTGGATCTCTATCATATTTTTAAGGTTTTATTAGAACAGACCAGGTGTGACGCCCATCCATTTGAGGACTGTCTCGCCCCAGAGGAGTATCAAAACCCAGGCGAATGTCATCATGGTGATGCCGTATTTGAAGGCATCGGTCATGCTGTACATGTTGGTATTATATAGCAGTGCTGCCGGTTTGCTGTTGAATGGCAGCACGTAGACGTGTTCGATTAACATAGCCACTGGCAGAGAGAGGCTCATGAGCGGGAATCCGAAGCGTGCTTCGACGCCGAGAGCGATAGGGACAAACACCATCGTTCTGATGGTTTTGCTTTGGAACACCAGTCCTGAATAGAGCATCAGGAAGGTGAGGATGACGTACAGCACCCAGAATGGGGTGTTGGCTGTGATGCCGAGGCTGTCGAAGCCTGCGTTGACCATGGTGTTAGGGAGGTCGGTGGCGTTGAGGCCAGAGCCGAGGGTGTAGGCGCCGGCAGAGAAGAGCATGAGATGCCACGGGATGTCGACGTCGTTCCATTTCACCACGCCGATGCCTGGGAGCAATGCCAAGATAGCGCCGAGCAATGCCACAATGGTCTCGTCGATATTATGGAAGGTGCCTTTGGTGATCCAGAGAATAAGCACGAGGAAGAAGATACCTACAGCCTTGTATTCTTCAGCCTTCATCTTACCCATGGCGTCGAGTTCTTTCTTCAGACGCTCCAAGCCGCCTTCAATCTGAGGCTTTTGTTCTTCTTTCTTCATAGGGAAGAAGACATAGATGCCGAGCATCAGGCCTACTGCGAGTGTGATGACACTCATCGGGCCGCATGCCACAAGCCAGTCGGAATAGCCGAAGTCACAGCTGCCGGCGAATCCTGCGATGAGCGAGATGGCTAAAAGGTGGGCGCCGCTGCCTGTGTAGAATGCGTTGGCACCGACATTCACCTGGAACAGGTTCTGTATCACGAGGTTACGACCGAAGTTGTTGCGATGGTCGCCTGAGGCTCCGTAGATGGCGCACACCGTCATGAAGATAGGCAGCATGATGGTGGCTTTCACCGTGGTGGCGGAGATGAATGCCGACAGCACCAGGTTGATGATGAGGAAGCTCCAGAGAACTCCCTTGGCGCTCTTGCCGAATTTTATCACGAAGGCGAGCGCGAGCCTTTTGGCAAATTGCGTCTTGACAAGCATGCTTGCCAGGACGAATGACAAGATATTGAGCCACATGACAGGATGTCCCAGCTGTGCGAGGGCTTCCTTCTGAGTCGTGACGTTACATATCACCGTACCTAAAATAATCAATAAGGAGGTGAGATAGTTTGGAATGGCTTCTGTCATCCAAAGGATAAGACCCGCGACGAAGATGGCGAACATGGCGTAGTTGGAGCGCAGGAACGCCTCTCCGCCGATGTCGTTATATCGTTTCAGAGCCTTCGCCGTCAGCATGTCGGGATTCAGGTTGTCTATGAACCCTATCGGGACGAACCAATAGAGAAGGATGAAGGCAATGATGGCTATTGGTCCGCCGAGGCGTGCCATCCATTGCTCAAAGGAGGATTTCTGCATCTTCGGCAGCTTTTCCACCTTGTAGTTGTTCATATCCAAAGGGTCGAATGCCATTGTTGCTTATTGTTTATTGGTTATAGGTTATTGAAGGGTATGTAGAGACGCCATATTATGACGTCTCTACAATGATTTATTTCCAATTTTTATAAGGATTCTTCATCAACATTGAGTTGAAATATTTAGGGTCGCCAGTGACTTCTTCGCCAAGCCATGCCGGTTTGTCGAAAGGTTCGTTCTCATCGGTGAGTTCGACTTCTGCCACTGTGAGGCCGTCGTTGTCGCCGTAGAACTCGTCGACTTCCCAAGTGTGTTTGCCGTCGGTGTTCTTAACAAGATAGCGTGTCTTGTCGATGACGCCCGGCTCGCAGATCTCGAGGAGCTGTTGGACCTCGTCGACAGGGATTTCTTTTTCCCATTCAAAACGTGCTGCGCCTGATGCGTTGCCGATGCCTTTGATGGTGATGAACCCCTTGTCGCCCTTCACTCTCACGCGGACGGTGCGCTCCGGCACGCTGCTGAGATAACCTTGGGTGATACGTGTGGCTTTGAATGCTTCAGCTTTGAAGTCACCCTTTACCAAAAACTTCTTTTCTATTTCCTGTGCCATAGTTATTATTCGTTTGCAAGCGGCTTGTCGGACATGCCGATGACGCGCTTGATAGCCTGTAAATAGTTGATATTCTCGACACCTTCGAGACCGCACTCTTTGATGGTCTTCTTGATGTCCTCAATTTCTGTTGACTCTGAGTTGATGGTGACGATTTTGGCACCGTTGATGAGTACTTCACCGAACTCGCAGATGGTGTCGTTGACCATATAACCGAAGCGGCGTTTATGTACGCGCACTGCTGCGAGGTCAGGGTTAGCCTTCACCATGGCGATGAACTCTTCGTAGGTGTAGGTGTCCTTTGTGAGTTTTGGCATCTCGACCATGAAAGCCGGGAACACTTCTTTCTCGAGGACTTCCTTGGCGATTGGGAACTCGCCCTTCATGAGAGGATTCCACTGCTCGAGGCCGTCGACAGTCTGGACGTATGTCTTGATGTCCATCTTGCCGTCGCGGATCTTGGTGTTGTTGATGTCGTTCTTACGTGAGATGATATAGATTTCATCACTCAGGCGTTCCCAAACTTTCTCTGGGACCGGTGCTGAGAGGCGTGCCATACGTTTGTGTGCTTCACAGAAGCATTGTCCGAATGAACGGAACTCAAATCTCGGCTTTGACACTTCGCCGATTTTCATTTCTTCTTTTGCCATATCTTGATTAAAGATTTAAAATTCAAGATTTAAAATTTAAAATTTAAAATACAAATATTAATACCCTAACAGCACCTTTCGACTGGCTCAGGATCGCCTTAGCTTTAAAAAACAAGGTTCCTGAGCCTGTCGAAGGACTGTTATATGGTGTTAAACCGAATTATTCCTGTGGAATGTCGTCGCCAGTTGCAGGGTTGGCTGCGTTTGGTGTCTCGTCAGCAAGTTTCCAGTCGCCGTTACCGTCTGGTGTGCGGGCGAATGACTGTGGCTTGACATCAGAAATTGTCTGTCCCCATTCGCCTGTCGAACCTCTTGTGAAGACATCTCTCTCTGTGCCGTCGGCCATATAGAGAGCGATGCGGACGGTTTTCTTTGATGAGAGGCCGCTGTTGAAGAACATGTTATCAGGAAGTTCCGGGTGATCCAGCTGGGTGTCGATGCTGTAAAGCACGATATAGCCATGGGCCGGAATCACATGTGAAGCGTCGCCGGTCCACTTGATGTCGGTCTCATTGCCGTCTTTCGTGATGTACATGCCTTCCAATGAGAGTTCAAGTTCACCTTTGTTATAGATTTCAATGAACTTGGTGGTGCCATTCAGCTCGTTGAGCACGATGTTGGTGTAGTCAGGTGTTGGAGGAGGTGTCACACCGCCTTCAAGGCCGAGGACGATGTTTGTTCCTTCTACGTTGACTGCGCCTGGGGTGGCATCTGAATAGTACCAGTCGGTGTTGGCGTTGCGGCTGTATGATGCAGGAGCCTGGTTGTTTGGATAACCGTAAGCTTCACCGTTCAATTCGATTTGGGTGAGGTTAAAGTCATCGATAGGGGCGCCTGCTGGTGTAAAGAGCTGGATGCGCACATTCTTCTTTGCTGACAGACCGCTGCTGAAAATCATATATTCCGGTACTTCCGGGTGGTCTTGTTGTACGTCAACGCTCCAAAGCACTACGTAGCCGCCTGCTTCGATAGTAACGTCGCTTGTGCCTGTCCAGTTGGTGGCGGTTTCGTCTTTCACGATATACACACCGTTCATGTTGATAGGCTCTGTGCCGTTGTTGAAGATCTCGATGAACTTGTCGTTGCCGTTAAGCTCGTTGAGGCGGAGCACGCTGTAGTCGATCTGGACTGCGCCGACGGTGTAGCTCAACGTTGCTGATGTGGCTTTGGCGTCAGCGTTGCTTGCTTCGACGTAGAAGCTGACGGTTGTTTCGTCTGGCTGTGCTGGGATGACGGCAGTGTAGGTTTCGCCATTGCCTGTCATTGCAAGAGTGTTGGTGATGTTGTTGGCAGTGTAAACCACCGTTGCATCAAAAGTGTTGAAGCAGGTGATGGTTGCAGTAACTGTCACTAAAGAGTTTGACGACACTGCAGTAGGGCTGTAGCTGACGTTGGTGATGGTGATGCCTGGATATTGCTTGTCTTTCACACATGATGCCAGACCGAGTACAAGGGCTAATGCCACAAATAATATCTTTTTCATATTAGTTCAATTTTAAATGTTAAACAATCTGGTTCGTTAGAAAGCGATTTGGAAACGTCCGAGAAGCATGCTGTAGTTCACGCCGGCGTCACCGTCTTTAGCGACGACTTTGGTGAAGTCCTTGGTAGGATTGCCAGCTGCGTCGAGACCGACGTTGAGTTTGCCCTTACCGTTAGCATAGCGGTCGTTGTTGACATACTGATAGTTGAGAACGATTTTGACGTTTTTGCCGAAGTAGAAGTTGAGGCCGGCGCCGAAGAGGTCTGCTGAACCGCCGTAGATGGCGTCAGCACCGCGGTTTTCATAGTCGTTCAAGTTGATGAACTCATATTTGAGTGTGAGCTCCATGTCGCCCCAGCCACGGCCAGCGCGAACGCGGTTGAACTTGGCACCGTCTGAGTCGTAGGTCTGCTTGCCGCCGAGGAGGAGATAGCCGCCTTCAACATACCAACCACCGAATTTATATGGATCGATGTTCAAATCTTTCTTCATATAAGTGGTGTTGCCAATCCATGCACCTTCGATGCGGAGTCCGTCATAGTGACCTGCGAGTTCCACGGTGTATGTGAGGCTGTGGTCAGTGTTCTTGATATCGTCGGTGTCGAGATATTTCTTGCGGTTGATGGTGGTGGCATTACGTGTGCTGTAACGTGCACCTGCGTATGCTCCCATTTCATCAGATGTCTTAGGTGTGTCCCACATGATAGAACCGCCGACATGGATACCGTAGTTGAGCTCGTTTATTGGGCGTGCCACGATTTTTCCGACGTAAGAGATGCCTTCGTCCATGCCGTAGTTCTTGTTGTTGTCCTCAACGAATGTACGTGTCTCCTGGCCTTCGATTTCCTGGAAAAGGATGCTTGCGCTCGCGAACACATACTTGTTGTAATATTTTCCAAAGATACCGAGGTGACGGCTTGGTGCAAATGCCTGGACTACCATCGGGCGTTCCATGAACTCAAGGTAACGTGATGAGGTGTTACGTGAGATGGAGAAGTCAGGCTTCATGTTACCGACGGTGAACTGGAAATTCTTGAGACCTGTGTAACGGACGACAGCGTCTTTGAGCTCGAATGAGCCATTAGCGAGTTCCATATCGATCTCGCCATACCACTGCGGAGTAATCTGGCCCTTCACGGCGAAACGTGCACGACGGAGGTTCGCACCGTCACCGATGGGGTCTGCCCACTTCTGCTCACCGAAGTAATTGCCGAAATCTACCTGAACTCTGGTGTCAAACCACAGTTTGTAGTCCTTGTCTTTTGATTCGAAGACGAGGATGCCATCACGCTCGGTGGCAGTCACATCCTTAATGTCCACTTTGTTGCCGTACTGGTCAACAGCCTTCTTTTCACTTGAGGCTTGATCAGCTTGTGCAAAAGCAATTGTTCCAAAGAACAATGCAAGAATCATAAATGAAAGTTTTTTCATAGTTTTACTTTTTTAGTTAGGTTAGGTTAGGTTAAAAAAATTATTTAATTCCGAGTTTCTTTCTGATCGCTTTCGGAAGAGCGTCTTTATGAACCACATAGTTCAATGTTTTGTAGCGCACGAAGGCTTCTGATGCGTACCAGTTGCCGTGGTAGTTGCCTGCATCGCCCCATGAGTTCTTCACCATGAAGTATACGTTGCCCATTTGGTCTTTAGCCTTACCGTAGATCACCATGCCGTGGTCGTCGGTTGTCTCGTAGTTGTTGTAAGCGTCGAGACGGTCCTGATCGTTGACGATACGCTGTGGCGTAGGCTTGCTCATGGCTTCTCTCTGACGGTCAGCTGCGCTGAGGCCGTTCCAGTGTGCGAAGTCTGTTCCTGACTTGTCTGCTGCCTGGTTCTTGAGGTCCGGGAGGACGCAAACGCCAGCCATCTTGCCTCTGAGCCAGCCGCTCTCGCTGACGTCAGCACCCCATGCGATCGGGTAGCCGTTGTCGATGGCGTTGTTCATCACCTCCATAAACTCATCGATTGGGAGGTTGTATGCCTTGCCCCAACGCCAGTTGTCCTGAACCTCGATGACGAATGGCTCATACCATGGCTGATGTGCGAAAGAAGCGAGGTTGACATAGTCGTCCATGTTCAAACCTGTTGATTGTGCGAACTCCATTGGAGTGTATTCTTTGCCGTTGTAGGTGAACTTTTCCGGGCATTTGCCGATGTAGGCGTCGAGGATGCCGTCGAAAGCCGTCTTCCAAAGTGGGGTGTGGTTCTCGTCTGTGCCGAGCTGAAGCTTCTTGGTCTTGACGACACCTTCGAGGAATCTGCCGCTGACGTTAGAAAACTCTGAGAAGTCGGTGAGGCTGTCACCGTGCATCTGACCTGCGCTCATCTCCACATCCGGGACGAGACCGTAATGTCTGATGGCATAGATGACATCGCCGAATGAGCCACCTTCTGCATAAGATACATCACCGTGTGTGCGGACGTGACGGTCAGCACGGTCCTGATAGGTCTTGTAAACGATATACATCTCTGAGAAATCGTACTCTGGCTTGCCCATACGAAGCAACTCCGCCTCGAAGAAGCCGAGTGTTGAGTAGCACCAGCATGTGCCAGCTCTGTTCTGGTCTTTCACTGATGTCACAGGTAGTTCCTTGATGATTTCAAATTTGTAACCTTCTTCTTCTTTTTCTTCTGCTTCTTGAGCAAATGTTGGCACGCTAATCAACATAGCAGCTGCCATTAAAAAATGTCTGAATTTCATTGTGTTTATTATTTTGATTTGTTAATAATTATTTCTGTATATGAGATTTTTTCACTCCCTTAGGTCGGTCGAAATGACGATTAGAAGAGTTTGTTTTTCATATCGTCGCTGAAAGCGGCTTTGTTTACTGTGAAGAACACGGTGTGGAGTTTCACGAACTCTTCGGAGCAGTACCAGTAGCCCTTGTATGGACCGCTCTCGCCCCATGAGTTTTTCACCTTATAATATTTGTTCCCGTTCTGGTCGTGGGCGATGCCGACAAGCAGCATGCTGTGGTCGTCGCCTGTGCTCCAGTCGTTGTAGGCGCGCTGATGCATCTCTTCGGTGACTTCCTTTTCGGGCATCACGTACTCGAAAGAGTATTGTTTTTCAAGCACTTCTGCGTCGGTCATCTTCTTAAATGCCTTAGGATTGCTTTCGCGGATAGCGTTTACATCGTCGGTCGGGACGATGGCGACACCAGCCTTGCGTGAGAAGCCTTTGTCGCTGACATCCTGTGCCCAGCCCACGGTATAGCCGTTGTTCAAGGCGTTGTCGACTTCGGCCATCATCTCGTCGAAGCCCATGTTGTACGTCATGGTGTAGGTCCAGTTGTCAGGGATGAGAAGGAGGAACGGCTTGTACATCTCCTGATCCATGAACGATGAGAACTGCACGTAATCGTTGATGTCGAGAGCGTATTTCTCGGCAAATGACTTAGGAGTGTATTTCACACCTTCGTACTCGAATTCTTCAGGGGCCTCACCGAGATAGCCATCGAGGATGCCCTTCAAAACCTTAGGATATGTTTCGTAAAGTATGCGTCCGTTGCTTTTTTGTGTCACTAACTTGGCATAACCTTCGACGGCTTTCTGAATCTCGCTGTGATTGTGGTTTTCATCGCCTATGACAAGGCCGCTGTATGCCTCATCCGTAATCATGCCGGCATCGTTGATGGCGTAGAGCACGTCGATTACTTCACCTCCGCAGCTGAGGTTGGTGGCACCGTGCAACTGCACAAAACGGTCGAATTTCTTGGTGTAAGCCCAACGCACCGAATACATCTCCGATAGGTTGAGTTTCACATCATATTTTCTTAAAATCTCAGCTTCAACAAAGCCTGTGCCGGCAAAACACCAACACGTTCCTGATTTCGCCTGGTTTTGCACAATGGTGTGAGGCACCTCGACATCGTCTGTGAGTTGATAAACTGGTTTTTCTTCCTTCTGAGCTTGCGCCGAAATGGCAAAAAACATCGCCGCAGCCAATAAAATTAAATGTTTTAAGTTTTTCATACTGTTAATTTTACTCATTTTCGAGGTACAAAGATAAGTAATTCCCATAAATAATTTTGAATAAAAAAGAAAAATTTTATCTTTTTTTCAAATTAGTAATATATTTTACTATCTTTGCGACTTTGAAATAATGTTTTTTGTATATGACGTTCAAACCAACGAAATATCAGGTGCAATGCGTGGCTGATGGTCGCGTTTGCGAGGATTCTGGCTGGATGCTCGACTTCCCGAACAGTGAGAAACCGAGTCTTATCCGTGCGATTTATGAAAAGAAACAACTCGAGGTGAAGGAGGAAAACGAGGGTCTTTACCGTTTTGCCGACTGGATGCCTCTGAAGAACCTTTTGAAAGGCGCTTCCTGCCCGGTGACGTACAAAAGTGAGAAACTCGCCAAGAAACTGGGACTCAATAACTTATACATCACTTTTAACGGATATTATCCTGCAATTGGTGCAAAGATGCGTACTTGCTCATTCAAGGAGACCGAGGCATATTCGGTGTGCGCACGTCTCGACGGCAAGCTTCGCGAACAGGTTATGGTGGTGTCGTCGGCAGGTAACACCGCAAGAGCCTTCGCTCAGGTGTGCTCAGACAACAATATCAAGCTTTTGCTGACGGTCCCGGAAGACAATATCAACGCTTTGTGGTTTGAGAAGCCTCTCAATCCGTGCGTGAAACTGCTCTGTACGGAGAGCGGCAGCGACTATTTCGATGCTATAAATTTAGGTAATATCATCTGTGAGATGGACGGTTTCTTTGCTGAGGGCGGTGCCAAGAACATAGCGCGTCGTGACGGCATGAGCACCACCATGATGTCGGCGGTGACCACTATCGGCCGCATCCCTGATTATTACTTCCAGGCTGTGGGTAGCGGAACAGGTGCCATCGCGGCATGGGAGGCAAACCTCCGTTTCATCGAGGACGGTCGCTACGGCACAAACAAAGCTAAGCTTTATGTGTCACAGAACAAGCCATTCACCCCGATGTACGATGCATGGAAGGCTCATTCACGCGCCATGTTGCCTTACGAGGCTCAACAAGCCCGTAAAGACGCATCGGAGATAGTGGCGAAGGTGCTCTCGAACCGCAAACCGCCTTATTCGTTGGCAGGAGGCTTGTTCGACGCTATGGTAGATACCGATGGCGACTTCTTTGCTGTGACTAACGATGAGACCCAGAAGGCTTGCGACCTGTTCAAGGAGCTTGAAGGCGTCGACATCTATCACGCAGCAGGCGCAGCGACAGCATCGCTCATCCAAGCTGTTGAAAACAAACAAGTCAAAGCCGACGACGTGATAATGCTCAACATCACCGGCGGCGGAGAGGCATTGTTCAAAGAACATAATGATGTCTGGTATCTGAAACCTGACCACGTCTTTAGTGTCAACGCGACAAAAGAAGAAATCAAGAACTTCGTTCAGTTAGAAGTTAGGAGTTAGAAATTGTTTGTACGGAATAAAAAATGCCTCTTGGATATCCAAGAGGCATTTTTTTAACTACTAACTTCTAACTATCTTTTAACGATTTTGTTAACGGTGGCGTTGCCGTTGTTGTCAACGATCTTCACCATGTAAACGCCTGCTGTGAGCTCGCTCATGTTGACGTTCACACTGCTGGTCTTTGTCTCGAGAGAGATAACTTTCTGACCGCAGATGTTGTAAACTTCGACTAAGCTGATGTTTTCGCCGCTAACGGTGATGTTGCCGTTGGTTGGGTTAGGATAGATGTTGTAAGCATTTTCCTGGTTTTCAGCGACTGTGGTGTGGTCTTTGTAGTCGACACCTTTTGCCATCTTCACTGAAGTCATTTCATTTTCATAGAGTGCTTCGACGGCGAAGACATAGTAGCCATATTCGCAATCGTAAGCTAACTGTGTGTCGGTGGTGCTTTCAGCGATGACATTGCCGTCAAGGTAAACTCTGTAAGCCAGAGCGTTGCCGCCTTCTGGAGCTTCCCATGTCAGTGTGACGCCGTTTTCGCCTTCTTCAATAGCGAGGTTCTGCACTGGATATGGGTGGATGTCGGTGTATTCATACATGAAGTGGCTGTTGAGGACATTCTGTGATGCCGTATTCTGAATCCATGCTGACACCTCGAGGTCTGTCATTTCCTCAACGTGAGTGCCTGACAAGTCTTGTGTCCATTCGAAATGCTGGCATTCGCCTGCAGGGATGTTGAGAGTGTCGCCTGAAGGTGAGGTCAAGAATTTCATGAAGACATGGTGGAATGAGGTCTCACCGTTTGTTCCGACATTGCCTGTGGTGACTTTCTCGTTAACTGTCACGAAAGCTTTTTCGTCAGTCATTTCGTAGAATGACATGAAATCAACCTTAACGGTGATGTTGTTGCCATCGACGTTGAATGAGCCTCTCACATCAGCGAATGAAGGTGTGTTGTAATGTGTGTCCAGCTGGCTCTGACTCACAGATGCTGCACCGAGATTTGTTCCTTCGAGGATTACGTTTGGCACTGCGTTAATGCCGTAGAAGTTTCTTCTCACGCCGCCTTCTTCTGTGTAATACGGGTCACCGTTGCCAGGCCAGTTCATCTGATATTTGGTGTAGGTGAATTTGCCAGGGTTGTTGTTTGTGAGGGTGCCCATCTGATTGTTAACGCTGACGCATGGTCCGCATGTTGAACTTGAGAAGTGCTCAATCATAGGGATTCTCTGGGTGTCGCCGAGAGCCACGTTGACGCGCTTTGTCAACACGTCGTTTGCAGGGTCATCGTCATTGCCGCCGTTCACTTCCAAGACTGCGACTGTGATGTCGTATGAGCCAGGAAGTAAATTAACGGGTGCTGCAAATGTGAGCTGCTGTGATTGTAAAGATTCCAATGTCATATCAAACACTTCTTCAACTGGTTCTTCTTCATTGATCTGATAACCCATCTTGAATTGGCTGATGGTTTCAATACCTTTGTTTTGAACTGTGAAGGTGATATCAGTGTCGCCTGCATTTATTGCGCTGTTCATATCAATGCTGTTCAATGAAAGGTCGAGGTTTTCCTGTGAGAAGATCTCGATATCATCGAAATACCAGTTGTTGATGTTGTAGCTGTTGCCTGTGTAGAAGAGGCAGAACAAAACATCGCTGTTGCCCATGTCGGCTGTTGTGATGTTCTGTGTTACAGTCCAAACGCTGTTTGTATTGTAGGCCTGTGACCAGCCTTCATTCCAAGTGGTGCCACCGTCTGATGATGTTGCGATACCGATGGTGTGAGAGCCCTGGTAATTGTCGAGAGCGTGTTTGAAGCTTACGACAACGTTTGAAACTCCTGTGAGGTCTACGGCCGGCATTACCATGCGTGAGGTGCCGTTAAACTGTGGACTCCAAACGAGGACGAGTTCGTTAGCCTGGCCGCCGGCGTTTTGTGTGGCTGAAATGCCCCAGTTGTTTGTGCCAAGTCCTTCGACGTGCCAGCCATCAGGTGCTGATGAGCCGTTGAAATGCTCATTTAAGAATGTGGCTCTTGTCTGTGCAAATACTGATACTGACATCAGAAATGCTGCAATGAATAGTAGAGTTTTCTTCATATGAAATAATATTTAAGTTTGTAATTTGAAATTTTTCAACATGCAAATATACGAAAAAAACAAAAGGGCGAACCATATATCCGCCCTTTTTTTCAATTTTTATTTCTCGATGAAAGCTAAAATATCGCCTTTTTTCACGTTTTTGCCTTGTTCGGCGACGACTTCCACGAGTTTGCCGCTCCAGTTGGTTTTCACCTCCTCAGGTGCGTAAGGTGTCTGGATATAACAGAAGGTGTCGCCTTCGTTGTATTTGGTGCCTGTGGCTGGTGCCATCGACTTCTCGTAGGCGTCGAGTTCCCAGATGACCTGTCCGCTTGTAGGCGCTGTCACTGTCTCGGCGTTCGGATGACGCATCTTGCGGAGGTCGTCAAGGCTGACTTTGTTGCCGCCTTGCTCGGCCTTAGCCTGCATCTTAGCCTCGAGTTCCTGGTTGAAACGGCGTTTTGCCTCGCCCGACTTGTATTCACGATACTGTTTCTCGTGCATTGCAAACTCGAACAGCTCTTCGTCGTCCTGTCCGCGGTCCCAGCCTTCTTTCTTCATCTCTTCGATGAAATGAGGAAGTGCATCCGGGTAGTTGTCCTGCGGGTTGCCTGTGAAGAACTCGAAGCCTTTCTTCTTGGCGAGTTCCACGATCTCAGGTGCCAGAGTGCCCGGGAGTTTTCCGGCTTTGCCGAGAATCATGTCCCATGCGGCAGGGTCGATGGATGTCTCGTAACGAGGCTCGCCCTTGCTCATCGCGAAGAGGTTCATCAAGGCGATGTTCTTGGTGTACTGGCTGAATGGCGTCACTAATGGCGGGTTGCCGAGTTTAGGCCATATATCCTGCACTTCCTGGAACAGCTCGACGAGCATCTCGTCTTCTGAGAGTTCTGGAAGACCTTGATTCTTGCGGTTCATGTTGATGGCGGCGTGCACCGGTTTGAGGTCGGCCATCAGTGAGCCCATCATGCCGCCTGGAAGACCGCAACCCAGCAGCAATGAGTTGATGTAACGGTTGCGCGGGTCGATCCAGTAGCCGAGGAAGTCGTCGATGAAGCTCTGTGTCATGCTGCGGGCAGCCATGTATGTCTTCATGTCGATGTCTTTCACGAGGAAACCTGCGTCCTTCAACATTGCCTGCACGCTGATGACGTCAGGATGGACGGTGCCCCATGAGAGAGGTTCCATTGCCACGTCGACGTAGTCGCAGCCTGCCTTGCACACCTCAAGCATCGAGGCCATCGAGAGACCTGGGGTGGTGTGACCGTGGTACTGCACCTTGATCTCCGGGTGCTGTGTCTTGATATGGTTCACAATCTTGCCCAACGACACCGGGCGACCGACGCCTGCCATGTCTTTCAATGCGATTTCCTTAGCGCCTGCGGCGATAAGCTCATCAGCCATGTGCATGTAATACTCGGCGGTATGCACCTGTGAATAGGTGATACTCATGGCAGCCTGCGATATCATGCCGGCTTCGTTGGCCCACTGAATCGACGGGATGATGTTGCGTACGTCGTTCAAGCCGCAGAAGATACGTGTGATGTCGACGCCCTGGGCTTTCTTCACCTTGTACATCAGCTGACGCACGTCGGCTGGCACAGGATTCATTCTCAATGCGTTGAGAGCGCGGTCGAGCATATGGCACTCGATGCCGCCTTTATGCAACGCCGCAGTGAAAGCACGCACCGAAGGGTTCGGGTTCTCACCATAAAGCAGGTTGACCTGTTCGGCGGCACCGCCGTTGGTCTCCACACGGTCGAAGCAGCCCATGTCGATGATGAGCGGCGCAATCTTTTCCAACTGGTCCTTGCGAGGCACGTATTTGCCTGAACTCTGCCACATATCGCGGTAGACAAGACTAAATTTTACTTCCTTTTTCATGTCCGTTTTTCTTTTTATATTTGATTTTTTTTTAAACTCTTGTAATTGGATTGCAAAGGTACTAATATTTTTTTTATTTTTGCGAAAAATAAAATTAAAAATGAGGCAGCTGATAAAATCCAAGTGTGACGCGTATTTCGATGAGGTCGTGGCAATCCGACGGCAGCTTCATCAGCATCCTGAATTGAGTTTTTGCGAGAAAGAAACCGCTGAACTCATAAAGAGATGTCTTGCTTCGCGAAACATTGAATTTCAATCAGATATCGCCGGCACAGGAATAGTTGCAACCATTAAAGGCCTGTCATTCCGAGCGCAGCGAGGAACCTCATCAGCAAACACCATCGCTTTAAGAGCAGATATCGACGCTCTCCCGATTCAGGAGCAAAACGACATCCCGTATCGTTCCGTCAACGAGGGCGTGATGCATGCCTGCGGTCATGACGCTCATACCGCGATGCTGCTCGGCACTGCATTCATCCTCAATGATTTAAGAGATAAAATTTCCGGCACGATAAAACTTATTTTTCAACCAGGAGAAGAAAAACTGCCGGGCGGAGCGTCTCTGATGATTAAAGAAGGCGTTCTCAACGATGTCGATTTAATCATCGGACAGCATGTCTATCCTGATTTGCCTTACGGCGAAGTGGGGTTCCATGCAGGCCCTTATATGGCATCGTCAGACGAGGTCAACATCACCGTGAAGGGCAGGGGTGGCCATGCCGCAAAACCTGCCGAGCGTGACAATGCATTGCTCGCTGCAGCGAAAATAGTGTCAAAATTGTCAGAATTGTATCCTGAAAACAATAATTCGAACGGTTTGTTGGCATTCGGAAGCTTCGTCGCCGACGGAACTTACAACGTCATCCCTTCTGAGGTGAAACTGAAAGGCACGATGCGCACTTTTGACGAAATTAAACGTAAGTCATTGAAGGATAATATTTTAAAAGTTGCAAAAGAAATTGCATCTGAATATGGCTGTGAGGCTGAAATATTTATTGAGCAAGGCTATCCTTCATTGAAAAATGATGTCGAATTGACAGAAAAATGCGCCGCTTTCGCGAAAGATGTTTTAGGTGAAGACAAGGTGAAGAATTTGCCTCAACTGATGACCGCCGAGGACTTCGCCTGGTACTCGCAGAAAATTCCGGCATGTTTCTATCGCTTAGGCACTTCAAATCCTGAAAAAGGCATTAATGCAAAACAACACACATCCAATTTTAATATTGATGAAAATTCGATGAGAATCGGAATTGAGACAATGGTATGGATAACGCAGGCGTTATCCCAACTGGATAAGAAATGATAACCCGTACGGATAAGGCATGCCTTATCCATTTAAAAAAAGGATAAAATATGAAATTATTACTAATTATGAAGATTTTATTAGTTTACGCTATTCCTGAGGAAAAGATTGAGATTAACATCCCCAATGCGGAGGCGATTTACGTTGAAACCGGCATGGGCAAGGTGAATGCCGCCATGAAGACAATGCGTGCCATTTGTGAATATCACCCTGACATGGTTATCAATTACGGCTCGGCTGGCACGCTGAACCATAATATTGGCGACATTATTGTCTGTAACAGATTCATTGACAGGGATTTACGGAAGGTGACGCTCAATGGTGTGGTGTCGGAGATTGTGTTTGGTACGGATGCGGCGCGCCACGTCCTAACAGAACAACGGCTGACTGAACGTGCCAAGGTCTTGTGGGGCACCTGCAACACAGGGGACAGTTTCATCACATCGGGTGCCGACATTGAAGGCGATGTCATCGACATGGAATCCTACGCTATGGCTGATGTGTGCCGTGAGATGGGAATCCCGTTCATCGCGGTGAAATACGTGACCGACGTGGTGGGACAGAACTCAGTGGAGAGTTGGCAGGAGAAGCTTGCCGACGCACGCAAAGGTCTTACAGATTTTTTTGCAAAATAAAATCACGCAGAAATTGCGAAAAAAGTAGATGATAATTTCTGCTATATCTGTTGTTTCTGCTTGAAAGTATTAGGTATGGATTTGCTGAAGTGGCTCCCGATAACGAAGAAGGAATCCGACCTGCGAGGGTGGGACGAGCTCGACATTGTGCTCGTCAGCGGTGACGCATACGTCGACCATCCCTCGTTCGGGGCGGCTGTCATCGGGCGCACACTTGAAAAAGAAGGTTACAAAGTGGGCATCATCCCGCAGCCCAACTGGCGTGACGACCTTCGTGACTTCCGCAAGTTCGGCAAGCCACGGCTGTATTTCGGTGTCTCGGCAGGCTGCATGGACTCGATGGTGAACCATTACACCGCCAACAAACGCCTGCGCTCCAACGACGCCTACACCCCCGGCGGCGAGGCAGGATTCCGCCCGGATTACGCATCGGTGGTTTATTGCAACATCCTCAAACAGATTTATCCCGACGTGCCGGTCGTTCTCGGCGGCATCGAGGCATCGTTGCGAAGAGTGACACATTATGACTACTGGTCAGATTCTTTAAAACCAAGCATTCTCGTTGACTCTCATGCTGATATGGGCGTTTACGGCATGGGCGAGCTGGCAAATATCGAGATTGCTAAAGCCCTTTCCGAAGGCAAAAAAATCGACGAGATAACCGATATACCGCAAACTTTCTTCTTGAAAAAGAAATCACAGAGGGTTGAGTCTGAATGGCAAGATATAAATCTTGCCTCTCATGAGATTTGCCTGAAAGACAAACGCCTTTACGCCTCGAATTTCAAGCATGTGGAGGAGGAGTCTAACAAAAAACACGCTGCCCGACTGTTGCAAGATGTTGGTAATCAGACACTTTACATCAATCCGCCGTATCCGACTTACACCACGGCGCAGATCGACGCTGCCTTCGACCTGCCTTACACCCGCATGCCGCACCCGAAATATGCCAAACGCGGCCCTATCCCTGCTTACGAGATGATACGCCATTCGGTGAATATCCATAGAGGATGCTTCGGCGGTTGCGCCTTCTGCACCATCTCGGCACATCAAGGCAAATTTGTGGCTTCGAGAAGCAAAGAATCGATATTACGTGAAGTGGAGCAGGTGACGCAGATGCCTGATTTCAAAGGCTATATCAGCGATTTGGGTGGTCCGTCGGCTAATATGTACAGGATGCGCGGAAAAGACGAGTCGCTGTGCGAGAAGTGCGTGCGCCCGACATGCATCCAGCCTAATATCTGCAAGAATCTTAACACCGACCACCATCCTCTCATCGAGCTTTACAAGGAGGTCGACAAGAACCCTAACATTAAAAAGGTGACCATAGGCTCGGGTATCCGTTATGACCTTTTTCTTACCAACGACGACCCCGATGGCCGTCTGGGTTACGACGAATATTTCGAGCAGCTGATGCGCCGTCACGTGAGCGGGCGACTGAAGGTGGCACCCGAGCAGGTGAGCGACAACGTGTTGAGACTCATGCGCAAACCGCCTTTCTCGCTGTTCAACAAACTGAAGAAACGCTTCGACCAGGTCAACGAGAAATATCATCTCAACCAGCAGCTGATACCTTATTTTATATCAAGCCATCCGGCGTGCACCTTGATGGATATGGCCGAACTTGCGGTGAAAACCAAGGAGTTGGGCTATCATCTCGAGCAGGTGCAGGACTTCACGCCGACGCCGATGACTTTGGCGACAGAAATCTATTATTCGGGCTACGACCCGTATACTTTAAAACCTGTTTTTGTGGCGAAAAATAAAGAGGAAAAATTAGCCCAGCAACGCTTTTTCTTCTGGTATAAGCCCGAAAACCGCCAGTGGGTGAAGCAAACGCTTAGGAAAATGGGCAAAGCCGAGTGGATAAACCGCCTCTACGGTCGCAACTAAATCCAACCTTTTATTTTGTAGTAAAACAGCGCGAGATATTCGCGACAGGTGTCGATTTCCAGCTTCAGATAATTCCAGAAAGTGTAGCGTAGCTTGGTGCTTTCAACGCTTGGAACCTCATCTTTGCCTCCGACATGCTGTCCCTTTAAAGAAAGATTGAAACCGACAGTGCCTTCGTATGCAGCCATGCCTCTAACTTGTTGAAAACCAGCCTTATTGAAGCATTTTATCGTTCTGCGCAGATGCTCTGGCGAGGTCACAACGATGATGCTGGCAGTAAGCAAATCGGGGAAGTTTTCGGCGAGACCGAGAACTTGCGAACGGGTGTTGGTGCCAATGGTGTCGTGGAAAATTTCTCTCGTAACCCCTTGATTTACAAGATAATTATACATCTCAGCATGACAAATGGAGTCTTGCGGATGGACGATGGTCACAGGGCAGTCGTAATTTTTTGAGAGACCTGCAGCGTAATAAAGTCGCATGAGGTTGCCTGCTGAAGGCATGCCGGCACCGCCCATCATTATAACATGCTGAGGCTCAAATGGTTGTACTGTGTCGTAATCGTGATTAGGGTCAATCCCCAAATTATAATGCATATAAAATGGGACCGATGTCGCACCCAAAACCAGGAATAGGGCAAAGAGAGCACCTAAAACCACGAAAAACCGATTAAGAATCTTTTTTATCATCAGCGCAAAAATACACAAAAATTTGTAATTCAATACATTTGGTCAAATATTAATTGCCAATCATTTAAACGTTAATTACCATTAATTTAAACGTTAATTGCCATTAATTAAGACGTTAATTGCCATTAATTTAAACGTTAATTGCCATTAATTAAGACGTTAATTGCCATTAATTTAAACGTTAATTACCATTAATTAAGACGTTAATTGCCATTGATATATTATCTTCAAAATTATGAAAGACTAAGAGGTAAATTAACGGTAATTAATGTTTGTTTTAAAAAAAATAGTATTTTTGTGAAATGGAAATGTCGCGTGACGTCATATTGAAGAAAATACTGCGTTATTGCGCCTATCAGGACAGGTGCACGCAGGAGGTGAGTACCAAACTTGCCAGTTTCGATATGCCCGATTCTGAGAAGGAGAAAATCGTGAAACTCCTTGTTGATGAAGGCTATCTCGACGATGAACGTTATGCATCAACTTTCGTGAGAAGCAAGATTCATCTCAAGAAATGGGGTGTGAATAAGATTCGTATGTCGTTGAAGATGAAAGGAATTTCTGACGAGATAATTAAAAATGCCCTTTCGGAAATCGACCCCGGAATTTATCGTGAGGAACTGATTAAAGTGTTGAAAGCCAAGAAGATAAACGAGCCAGACCCATACAAACACAAAGCGAAACTTGCCCAATATGCCATGCAGAAAGGGTATGAGCCGGGGTTGGTTTGGGAGGTGGTGAAGACATTAGACTTTAGACTTTAGACCTTAGACTTTAGACCTTAGTTTTTAGACCTTAGTTTTTAGACTGGATTAACAAGATTTACAGGATTGTCATTTCGAGCAAAACAGAGTGAAGTAGAGAAATTTTAACTTTTTTCTTCATGTTTGGCTGCGCAAATGAGTTTTTTTTGTATCTTTGCACCGTCAATCACCAAAATCCTGTAAGACGGGACCTGGTGGATGGCAGACATAAAGAGAAAGACGTTGTTCTAAAATTATCTGCGGCACACTAAATCTGGTAAATTTAAATCTTCCGCGCGATAATGCAATGATGACGCCAAGAGTCTTGTATTATATATAGGTGTCTTATGGCACCTATA
>OMYA01000011.1 GCA_900315175.1 uncultured Bacteroidales bacterium | reverse complement strand
ATGGTGGGTTTGACTGCTGACTATGTCATTATTCCGGCTGAAAAATATGGATTGTCCGTTCAAGCATCCCTGATGTACTCGCGCAAGGGATGTTGGATGATGATAGAAAATGGATATTGGACGATGATAGAAAATGGTGTTAAGGAAGTAGTCGCACATTTTCACTATTTGGATATACCTGTTGAATTACGAGGCAAATGCCGCATATCCAAACGAAACTATCTTGTGTTGGGAATCAATTCGGTAATAGTGAAGAAAAAAACGGTCTACATCGACTTGATATTGGCGCCAATGCCACTTTAGGAATAGAGTCAACAAGGGGATTCAGGTTCGATTTGGCATATTATATTCCTATTCGGAATCTTTCTATTGATAAGTCGAAATCAATTAAATTCTTTGAGATTTCAGCATCAGTAGGATATATGTTTTGAATTTTATAAAATTTAATGTCGCCGCCAATTGTTCCTCCGAACCCCCATTCCTCGATACGGTTTGATTTCTTTATTATTTGCTTTGAGTATCAAAATATTATTTCTAACTTTGCAGCAATTTAACTGTTAAAACATCATGACCATGAAAAACTGTCTATTAATAGCTGTTTTATTGATTTCACTATCAGCTAACGCACAACAGGAAAAACACAACAACGTGGTTTATTTAGGATTAGGTTCTTATATGATATCACAAAACAAAGCTGATCCAATAAATGAATTTAGTCCGACAGTTGATGTTGTTTACAACCGATTTCTTGATGATGGCTTTGTGGTCGGCGCAGGATATTGTTTCAAAAACATAATCCACCCTGAATATAATATATTCTCCGAATTAGGTTACGATAAAATACGACGCTCAGAAGAGAATCACACATTGATGTTGTATTTGGGTTATAATATTAAAATATTCTCTTTCAGAATTAATCCATATATTGCCGCCGGTGTGGGTGTTTCAAGATATAAACCAAAAAATAATGACGTTAATAAAAAAATTGACACTTATTTTGGTATAAATCCTGGAGTCAAATTTGAATATATAATAAGCAGATGGATGATATTCACATCATACAGCTTTGACTTTACGCCACAATATGATCATCTATATCATAATATCAATGTGGGTTTGGGGTATTTATTTTAAAGGAACCTCTCTATAATCTTCTCTATGCTGACTCCTTCAGCTTGAGCGGTATAATTTCTTACAAGGCGGTGTCTCAAAACAGGCACTGCCACTTTTTTCACGTCTTCGATGTCGGGCGAGAACTTGCCGCTCATCAGGGCGTTGGCTTTGGCACCGATGATAAGATACTGCGAGGCGCGCGGGCCCGCACCCCAGCTCAGGTACTTATCAGCCCATTCATGCGCACGCTCCGTGCCTGGACGCGTCCTTGAGACAAGGTTCACTGCATATTCATAAACGTTGTCAGGCACCGGCACACGGCGCACCAACTGCTGGAAATAAAGAATCTCCTCGGCGCTCATCACAGCCTCCACATTGTTGTTGTTAGGCGCCGTGGTGTTTTTCACAACAGCGATTTCTTCTTCGTATGACGGATAATCGAGCATGAGGTTGAACATAAAACGGTCGAGCTGAGCCTCAGGAAGCGGATATGTGCCTTCCTGCTCGATAGGATTCTGCGTGGCAAGCACGAAAAATGGCTCACTCAGCTTGTATGTCTTGCCCGAAACAGTGACGTTCTTCTCCTGCATCGCCTCAAGCAAGGCAGCCTGAGTCTTCGGAGGCGTACGGTTGATCTCGTCAGCAAGGATGATATTGGCAAACACAGGGCCTTTCACAAACTTAAACTGTCGCGACTCATCCAAAATCTCCGTTCCGATGATATCAGAAGGCATCAGGTCGGGAGTGAACTGTATACGGCTGAAACTCAAGCCTAAAGCCCGTCCTATAGTGTTGATTAACAATGTCTTTGCAAGACCCGGAACACCCACCAAAAGCACATGACCTTGGCAGAAAATCGACAAAATGGTGTCGTGAATCACCTCGTCTTGCCCGATGATGACCTTACTAATCTCTTTTTTCAGTGATTCATATTTATTTACAAGGGCTTTTGCGCCTTCAACGTCATTGTTATACATTTTATCTTAGATTCCAGTCAAAATTAAAATCGCAGTCTTTATAGTCGTCGCTGATCTTCACGTATGCTTTGCTCGACTTTGCGTCAATCCATTTGTTTATGGCGTCTTGGCGCAGTTTCTGCATAGTCCATTGTTGTATCAAGGCGTAGTCTTCTTTCAGATTTGCCTTATGAGGCGTGGTTTTCTTCTTGATCATCAACAGTCGGTATGCGTCTTTGTCGTTTTTTGTCTTCATCGGCACAGGGTCGCTCACTTCGCCTACCTGAAGGCGGTTTACCACCACCGACACCTGTTGGTCGAGGTCTTCTGCTGCGAACAAAGTGCCTCCTGTGTTAGGGTTGATGAGGTAGCCGCCGTTAGTCTTGTCGTCTTCATCGCTGTGCGCTTTAACCGCTTCATCAAATGACAGGCTGTCGTTTCTGATAAGGTTGGCGATGTATTCCAGTTCATTATAAGCTGTTTGCAGTGCTTCTGGCGACACTCTCACTGTGAGAAGGATATGGCGCACGTTGATATAGTCGCCGCGACGTTCGATGAGTTGTATGATATGGTAACCGTATTCTGTTTCAACCACTTCAGATATCTCTCCGTCTTTCAAAGCGAAGGCTGCGGCCTCAAATTCGGGCACCAGTTCGCCTCTCCCCTTGAATCCGAGCTCACCGCCTTTCTTGGCAGAACCCGGGTCTTCGGAATAAAGCAGCGCCATAGTGGAGAAACGCTCGCCTTTCAAGATACGGGAACGCAGTCCGTAAAGACGTTCTTTCACCGCAAGTTTCTCGTCGAGGGTGATTGGCGGTTTCTTCACCAGCTCAGCAATCTCGTATTGCGCGCTGACCATAGGGATTGAGTCCTTTGGGATATTGTAGTAGAAATCGCGCACATCGCTCGGAGTGGCATTGATGCCTTCCACAATCTTACGCTGCACCTCTTCCATCAACTGCTTCTCTTTCAACATGTCATGAAGGTCGGTTTTAATGTCCTTCATCGGCTTGTCGTAATATTTCTCAAGCTTCTCCTGCGAGCCGAACTGACTGAGGTAATAACGGATATATCTGTCAACTTCGCTGTCGATTTGCTCGTCGGACACCGTGATACTGTCAAGTTCTGCCTGGTTAAGCATCAGCTTGCGGAAAAGCATGTCTTCGAGAATCTCGCAACGTATTGAAGAAGCGCTTCCTTTGATACCACCCTGCATCCTGTATTGCATATACTGCTCCTCAATATCCGACTGCATGATGATATTATTGCCCACAACCGCCACAATCTTGTCGATAACCTGCACCTGCTGTGCATATATCGTTGATGAACAAATAGTTACGATGGCAAATACAGCGAAAAACCTTCTTAGCTTCATATCAAAATTTTAATAGATTACAAAAACACGTTCTTTAACCGCTTTGTTATAAAGGCTGTTATTCATCTTTTCGATAAGCTCTTTCTTCCTGATATTCAATATGATAGATCTAACAGCATCTTTATTCATATCAATGAGTGCATTGTCTTTGAGATATTTTTCAATCTCTTCATCAGAAACGACAGTGTCAAGATTTTGTGCTATCAACATTGATTCGTACTTATAGATTATCAATGAGTTACGATAATCTTCAATCTCTTTCACACAGTCGAGTTCTGATTTGTCGAGATTATTTTCAGCCTGATGAATGAGCAGTTGGCGACGAATCCAGTTGTCGATGAACACCTTTGTCCTGACGAGGCTGTCGTTGGTGCTAATTCCATCATACATAATGCCTTGCAAATCGGATTGATACAAAACCTTATCGTAAATGGCGGCCACGGGTTTATCGTCTTTGCCATTTTTTGAGTTTTGGCAAGAAAACAGTGCCAAAACCAGCATCAATCCGGTTGCAATGCTAATTTTCATAACATTTCTTGACCTTTTCCAAGACTTTTTCGTCGACGGTCACCGGATATTTTGCTCTCAGTTCGTTAAGCCAATCTTCTTCGAGTTTGGTCTGATATGCTGAGATTATCACGCCTTTTGCCTCTCTGTAGGTCTTAGGTTCAGGTTGGCGCACTTCCAAAATCTTGATGATTTTAGCGGTATTGTCAACTGTTGACGGCACCACGCGCACTGTTCCAGCCACCCATTCTGTCTCGTCGATATCTACATTGTCGCCTTTCTGGAAATAAGGTGATTTCACTGTGACACCCTTCAAACTCTCGGCTTTCACAATAGCTCTGATGCTGTCGTAGCTCAAATCCTGACGGGTGATTTCTTCAGCTCTTGCGAGATTATCGGCGTTATTCACGGTGATGATAATGGTTTTCACACGCTCGTCCCACATATAGTTGTTCTTGTTTTCCTCATAGAACGCTTTTATGCCGGCTGTGTCGATTTCAGCTTTTTTCCAGACGATCTTATCCATCAAATCGAAGAGAAGGATGCCGTCGTGATATTCCTGAACGAGCATCTTGAATTCCGGATATTTCTCTTCGAGATGAGCGTCTTCATAAGCAAACACTGATTCTTTCACATAATCGTCATAAAGCTGGTAGGCATAAGCCATTTCTGACATGAACGGTTGTTTTGACTCGTGTTTCTTGATATATTCGATGAAATCTGAAACTTTATATTCCTGCTTCATCAATTTGAAGAGGGTTATGTTTGTGTCAACACCTTCAGCCACGACGTAATTGCCTTCTTTCAGGGTGCTGTCGATGGTGGCGATGAAAGCGTCTTTCGCCTTGATGTTCTCTTTGAATTTGTTTTCTTTCTTGAGACGTCTCAGCACTTCTTCGTCGCTGACTTTGGCGCGCACGTCTTTTTCAACGCGTTTTGTGATGTTTTCTTTCTCTTCTTCGAAGCTCTTAACTCCTGATTTTCCGAGAAGTTTGATGATATGGTAACCATAGCTTGTCTTCACTGGTTCTGAGAACTCGTCGATATTGAGTTCTTTAACGACGGTGATAAATTCAGGGACTATCTGGCTCACTTTGAAAGGGGTGAGCATTCCGCCATGCTGGGCGCTGCCTTTGTCATCTGAATATTTTTTCACCATGAAATCCCAGTTTTTGCCGTCTTTGTCAATCTCATTGTAGATGTTATAAGCTTTAGCTCTGATAACGGAATCTGTCTTTTCCGGATCTTTTTCATCCACGACGAGGAAGATATGTGCGGCTTTAATCATGCCGCAAGCCGGGGTTTTTGAGTTGACTTTGATGATATGGTAGCCGAAGTCGGAGCGCACAGGCATTGTGAGTTCGCCGATTTTGGCGTTGTAGGCGCCGCTTTCAAACGGATAAACCATATCGAAAACGGTGAAATATCCGAGGTTTCCGCGGTTGCCTTTGTAAAAACGGCCATTCACTGTGGTGTCGCGTGCTGATGGGTCGTCAGACACCTCGAATGCCACATCGCCGAAGTCCTCGCCTTTGAGGATGCGTTTGCGAATCTCCATAGCCTTGTTGTAAGCCTTGAGAGTGTCGGCAGGAGTGGCGTTGGTGTGGATGTCACATCTTACCAGGATATGCGATGCGTTGACATCCCACTGCATCCTGTCGTAAGCCTCCTCAACGAGCTTCTCTGTAGCGGCATCGTTTGAGAAATAAGGCTTTGCAAGCTGTTTGCGATAGCCTTCATATTCCTTGACGAACTTCGGAAGAGTGTCCATCTTAAGGTTTTCAGCCTCAGTGACTTTCAATTCGAAATTGATAAACATGTCAAGATATTCATCGACATTTTTCTTGTCGAGGACTTCGCTTTTCACGTTGTTTTTCTCATAGACATCCATAAACTCCCCTGCCGAGATTTTTTTGTCGCCGAGAGTTATCAAAGTCTTTGATTTCCAACCCTGTGCAAAAAGCAGAGCCGGCATCATTATTGCTAAAAGGACTAATACTTTTTTCATATAATTTCTTTTTATATTTTGTCTTTTTGAGTTTTCTCGCACTTCGTGCTCAGAATGACAACAATTTTTATTTTTATTATGGCGTGGCTTGAAAGCTCCTGTCAATTATCAGGAATCATTATGCCGCGTTTTATTGTTCCCTCTATTTCTTTGTCATTCCGAACGAAGTGAGGATCTCGAAATGATGTTTAAAAACGTTTAAAAACCCTGAATTATTATGCCTTACGGCTGTAATTCGGTGATTCCTGTGTGATTGTGATGTCATGCGGATGGCTCTCGTTCATGCCTGATGCTGTAATTTTGATGAAGCGGGCGTTATGGAGTTCCTCGATGGTGTGTGAGCCTGTGTAGCCCATGCCTGCGCGGAGTCCGCCGACCATCTGATAGACCACTTCTGAGAGGCTTCCTTTGTACGGCACGCGGCCGACGATGCCTTCCGGGACGAGTTTCTTGATGTCGTCTTCCATATCCTGGAAGTAACGGTCTTTCGAGCCATGCTGCATAGCCTCGAGTGAGCCCATGCCGCGATATGTCTTGTATTTACGGCCTTCGAAGATGATGGTGTCGCCAGGAGACTCGTTGACGCCTGCGAACAGTGAGCCTGCCATGATTGTTGAAGCGCCTGCTGCGATGGCTTTCACGATGTCGCCGGTGTAACGGATGCCGCCGTCAGCGATGACAGGGATGCCGGTGCCTTTGAGAGCCTCCGAGACGTTGTAAACAGCTGTCAGCTGCGGGACGCCGATGCCAGCGATGATACGTGTCGTGCAGATTGAGCCAGGTCCGATACCCACTTTGATGGCGTCGACATCGAGTTTGGCGAGGTCTTTGGCAGCCTCAGCTGTGGCGATGTTACCGATGACGAGGTCGATGTTCGGGAATGCCTTACGCAACTCTTTCGTGACATTGAACACGTTCTTTGAGTGACCGTGTGCCGTGTCGACGACGATGGCGTCTACGCCAGCGTCGACGAGAGCCTGAGCACGCTCCATGGTGTTCCAGGTGATACCGACAGCAGCAGCGACTCTCAAACGGCCGTGCTCGTCTTTAGAAGCGTTTGGACGAGCCTTGATCTTGATGATATCTTTGTAAGTGATAAGTCCGATGAGGTGGTTATGCTTGTCGACGACAGGCAGCTTCTCTATTTTATGCTCCTGAAGGATGTCCTCAGCCGTTGCAAAATCGGTGAATTCCGTTGTTGTGATGAGGTTGTCTTTTGTCATCACCTCCGAGATAGGACGGTCGGTCTTGCGCTCGAAACGGAGGTCACGGTTGGTGACGATACCCACGAGGACGTTGTTGTCGTTGACTACCGGGATGCCGCCGATGTGATACTCGTTCATGATTTTGAGAGCATCGCGGACGAGAGCGCCTTCTTTGATGGTTATCGGGTTGATAATCATGCCGTTTTCAGCGCGTTTCACCTTGGTGACTTCAGCCGCCTGCTGCTCGATGGTCATATTTTTGTGCAGCACGCCGATGCCACCTTCCTGAGCGATAGCGATAGCCATCGGAGCCTCGGTGACGGTGTCCATACCCGCTGTAACAATAGGAATATTAAGCCTGATGCGGCGTGAGAAATTAGTCCTCAAATCGGCGTCGCGAGGGATAAGGTCGCTATATGCCGGAATCAATAAAACGTCGTCGTAAGTTAAGCCTTCTTCGACAAATTTTTCATTTTTTGACATAATATGCAGTGTTAATTATTATTCTTTATAATTAATCTGCAAAAATACAAAAAACTTGGGAAAGTGGCGTTAAAATTTTTAAGAATTTTAGTTTAAAACTTCAAACTCAATGTTAGTCCAACACCATAATTGTCATTGAATTGTGGCGTTTTGGTCTTAATGACTGACGGCGCAAGGCTTAATTTATAGGTTCCGTGCTGTCTGTTGTATTCGTCGGCAACCCAGCTCATCCTGCCCTTTCCAGCCGATTTGTTAATAATTAAAGCTATCAAACCGACATCCGCCAAAATCCCCAAACCGGCACCGATAAGCACATGGAATTCATCATTGACTGTCATTCCTTCAAAGAAGAAATATACCGCCCCGATAAACGCTCCGCCAAACAAAAAGGCGTTCCAATCGCCATTGCTAATCTGTTTTCTTGCGCTGAGATATGTCTTGTAGTTCTCTTCGCCAACGAGAGCGAGGACTTCCTCATCAGACAGGGTGTGTCCGTTCAAGACGAGGGTGCGGCCTACTCTTTTCATGAAATTTTTCGGCGTCGCGACGATAGTATAGTCCTCAATGTCACCATTCTGATATTTGATTTGGGCGACTTCTTCTTTGTCAATAGTATATACCGGACCGTCAATATTCGACCATTTCTTGTATTCCACCTCCATCGACGTGATTTTTGTCACCTTACTTTCAATAGTTGTACCGTCTTTTTTCACAATAACATCCTGGGCATCAGCGATTTTTACAAAACCCAAAGTGATGATAATCAATAAGAAACCTTTAAATATTTTCATTGTTAACAGGTTTAAACAGTTATTATTGTCAAATTGTTTGCAAAATTAAATATTTTATTCAAATAACAAAATTTTTTTAGAGATATTATATTTTTCTTGAAAATTGCTACCTTTGCATCATGATAACACCTGATTTTTTGACAAGAGGCTCCAAGATTGCTCTCGTCGCGCCGGCAAGGAAGATTTCGCGCGAGGAGGTTGCTTTTGCCGTGAAATGGATTGAAGAAAAAGGCTTCGTAGCCGTTTATGACGACCGCTTATTCGCTGAGTATCACCAACTTGCAGGTGGTGATGACTTCAGGGCGGGCGTACTGCAAGATTATCTCGACAGAGATGACATAGACGCTATTTTATGCGCTCGGGGCGGCTACGGGACCATACGTATTGTCGACAAACTCGACTTCACAAAGTTTGCGAAACATCCGAAATGGATCGTCGGCTACAGCGACGTGACAGTGCTGCATGCGAAGATGCAACAGCTTGGTTATCAGAGCATTCACGGGACCATGGCAATAAACTTCGAGAAGAATACGAAGGAAGCACTTGATAGTTTATACGAAGCATTAACCAACCCGTCATTTCGAGCGAAGCGAGAGCATTCACCTCTGGTGAATAAATCCTCTAATAACGTAAACAGTCAAATGATTACGGGAAAAAAGGATTTCTCCATTCCGCTACGCTTCAGTCGAAATGACATGGTGGTTGGCGGAAATCTCTCGGTTTTATATTCGATGTTGGGCTCGGATCTGTTTCCGGAAACGGATGGAAAGATATTGTTTATTGAGGATTTGGACGAATATCTTTATCACATCGACCGCATGATGATGGGGTTGAAACGTGCGGGAAAATTAGCCAATCTGAAGGCATTGTTGGTCGGGGCGTTCACCGACATGCACGACAACGCCATTCCGTTCGGCATGACCGCCAAGGAAATCATTTTTGAAAAAGTGAAAGAATACGGGTATCCTGTGATTTGGGATTATCCGGCAGGACACATTGAAGACAACAGAGCTATAATATTTGGATAATTTTAGCCATTAGCCATTAGAAGTAGACGCCCTAGCTAATGGCTAACAGCTAATGGCTTTTTAAAATAATTCTTTAAACAATTGCCCAATCGTTGCAATGGGCACCACTTTTACCTTATATTTCTTCAGGTCGAGGCCTTTTACGCTGTATTTTGAGACGAAAATCTTGTCGAAACCGAGTTTGTCGGCTTCGGCGATGCGGGCATCCACCCTATTGACGGCGCGCACCTCGCCTGAGAGTCCCACTTCGGCGGCGAAGGCGCATCGTCCGTCGATGGCGACGTCTTCAGACGACGACAGGACTGCTGCCACCACAGCGAGATCCATGGCGGGGTCATCGACACGGAGGCCGCCGGCGATGTTCAGGAACACATCTTTTGCACCGAGACGGAATCCTGCACGTTTTTCGAGCACCGCAAGAAGCATGTTCAAACGACGGATGTCGAAGCCGGTGCTGGAGCGTTGTGGTGTGCCGTAGGCTGCCGAGCTCACCAGAGCCTGCGTCTCCACAAGCATAGGACGCATACCCTCGACCATGGCAGCGATGGCGATGCCGCTGACAGCCGTCTCTCGCTGTGAAAGCAAGATCTCACTGGGGTTTTTGACCTCTCGCAGGCCTTCGGCATTCATCTCAAAGATGCCGAGTTCCGACGACGAGCCGAAACGGTTTTTCACCGTCCTCAGAATGCGGAAACCATAGTGGCGGTCGCCCTCGAACTGCAACACCGTGTCGACGATATGCTCGAGGATCTTAGGTCCTGCGATGGTGCCGTCCTTGGTGATATGACCGATAAGAAACACCGGCACATGGAATGTCTTGGCTATCTTGTTCATCTCCGCCGCCGTCTCACGTATCTGGCTGATGCTGCCTGCCGTAGCCTCCACCGATGGCGACTCGAGCGTCTGGATGGAGTCGATAATCATGATGTCGGGCTGCACATCCTTAAAGTGTTTCAAGATTTGTTGTGTATCTGTCTCATTGAGTATCAGGCAGTTATCGTTTTTGATACCGATTCTGTCGGCACGCATTTTTATTTGTTGTTGGCTTTCTTCACCCGACACATAAAGCACCTTTTTATTAATGCGCAGAGCCATCTGTAGCAGCAGTGTCGACTTTCCGATGCCTGGTTCGCCGCCGAGGAGCACCAATGAACCTGGGACGAGCCCGCCCCCGAGGACACGGTTGAGCTCCTCATAGCCCAAATCGAAACGCTCCTCTTGTGCGCTTGTGACATCACGAATAGGAGTCGGCTTGCTTTTAAAGTCTTGAAAATCAACATCTTTTGAAACGGATTTACTGTCTTTTCCCGTAACCACCGTCTCCTCCACGTAACTGTTCCACGCTCCGCATCCAGGGCAATGACCTATCCATTTTGGTGACTCATTGCCACATTCCTTGCAAAAAAATACCGTTTTAACTTTGGCCATAATTTTAATTTTTTGCAAAGATAGAAAAAAGACTTTAGACTTTAGACCTTAGACTTTAGATTTTGTAAAAATAATTTGAGATTCCTCACTTCGTTCGGAATGACAAACCAAAAATATTGACATCGTAGCGCGGCTTGAAGGAACAATTGTATTTGAGATATTTTGCAAGCCGCGCCTCAATAAAAACTAATAGAACTGTCATTCCAAGCACAGAGTGCGAGGAATCTCATCATCTAAAAAGTAATGATTAATCTATTGAAAAACAGTTATTAATGATGATGAACCAATATTTTAAAATGCTGTAATTTTTCAGTGTTAAATTGATTATTATGCGTGAAATTTGGAACTTAATATCGGCTTTGCGGGCTTGCTGCTTGGCAAAAATGTAGATCTCGTCGAAGACGGAACATTAAAATCATTTGCTGTTGAATCTGCTAATCGTGATAAAAAACTGATCTATGAGAGAGCGAGTTAGGGATATTGAGCGATTATCTTATCATAACTTCCTTCCAGCCTTAATAGTGCTTCTTTGTTTTGAATGCCGCCGCCATAGCCGACGAGATTGCCATTGGAGCCTATGACACGGTGGCAGGGGATTATGATGCAGATCGGATTCCAGCCGACAGCGTTGCCGACAGCCTGTGCTGACATCCTCGGGATGTTGCGGTTTTGGGCAATTTCGGAGGCAATCTCACCATAAGTGGCGGTTTTCCTGAAAGGGATTTTATTCAAAATCTCTATGACTTCTTTGCGGAATGGAGTGATATTTTCGATTTTATAAGCAGGGGTGAAATCCGGTTGATGGCCTGAGAAATAAGTATCAAGCCAGTGAATGGTTTCTAATAGGCATTGCGGGAGTATCGGGTTTGATGTGGGCTTTTGAGACATATCAGGCGTCTTGACAAAATGCAAGCCGGTGAGGAATCCGCCATCGCTTTGGAGAAGCAGGTTGTCGAAGCCATCGGGAGTGATATATAGTGTTTCCATTTTTCTCATTTTAAAAATGATTTTGATTGCAAAGCTAATGATTTTTTCCTGTTTTTACTGAAATTTTGAAAAAATACAAGTTGGTATGAGTATTTTTTTATTATAAAAACAAACTTTTTTGTATTTTTGCAACTTTCAAACAATAAAATATAAATCATTGACTATGAACAAGATAGTTTTGATAACAGGCGCAACGAGCGGTATCGGCCTCGCATGTGCGCATAAATTCGCCGCCAATGGCGACAGACTTATTCTGACAGGTCGCAACGAAAAACTCCTTGAAGACATCCGCAAAGAGCTGACAGCAAAGGGCACACAGGTGCTGACACTGGTTTTCGATGTCCGTGACCGTGAAAAAGCCACAGAATGCATCCAAAATCTGCCGAATGAGTGGAAAGACATCGATGTTTTGGTTAACAATGCCGGTCTCGCCCTCGGTCTTGAGCCTGAATATCAAGGTGATTTTGAAGACTGGGAGACTATGATTGACACCAACATCAAAGGTTTGCTGACCATGACGAGATTGGTTGTCCCGGGCATGATGGAGCGCAACCGCGGTCATATCATCAACGTGGGCTCTGTGGCAGGCGACACAGCATACGCCAACGGCAACGTCTATTGCGCCACAAAATCAGCGGTGAAGACACTCAGCGACGGTCTGCGTCTCGACGTGGCCGACAGCAACATTCGTGTCACCAACCTCAAGCCGGGACTGGTGGAGACCAACTTCAGCAACGTGCGTTTCCACGGTGACACCGAGCGCGCAGCAAAGGTCTATAAAGGCATCGACCCGCTGACAGGCGACGACATCGCCGACGTGGCAGTATATGCAGCCAACGCCCCTGAACATGTGCAGATCGCCGAAGTGCTGATTCTCGCCACTTACCAGGGAAGCGGCAGTGTGATAGTGAGAAAATAACGTTTTTTGACGGAAAAACAAACATTTTTTGACGAAAAATTATAGTTTTTAATCATAATTTTATATTTTTGCGTCTTGAAGCTTTATTGTTAAAAATAATAAACAAAATAGTCATAATATGAAAAAGCACTACTTTCTGATATGTTCAGCATTGCTCATGGCATGCTGCATATTGGTTTCCTGCAAAGGAAAAAAGCAACCGGCACAGGCTCCACAGGTGAAATATGAGACCAAGGTGTTGAAACCTGAGTCGAAAATTTACAACATGTCGTTCCCTGCCACAACTTCAGGAACTACCGAGATCAAGGTCTATCCGCAGGTGGAAGGCATCATCACGGAGAAGAAATTCACCACAGGTACCAAGGTTAATAAAGACCAGACTGTGTATATCATCGATCCGACCGAATACCAGCTCAGCGTACAAGCTGCTGAAGCTAACTTGAGTGTGGCCATAGCCCGTATGGAAACCACAAAACTCCAGTATGAGTCGAATCAGGAGCTTTATAGCAAGAAAATCATCAGCGACTATGTGCTGAAGACCAGTTTGAACGATTACAATTCAGCCAAGGCGTCGGTGCTTCAGGCTGAAGCCCAGCTCAACATAGCGAAAACCAATCTCGGTTATTGCAACGTCACAGCTCCTGTCACAGGTTATGTCGACGCTAACGGCTATGACGAAGGCGACATGGCAACACGTACAAATTATCTCTGCACCGTCAGTGACAACAGCCTCGTTGATGCTGACTTCTCATTTACAGAGACACAGTTGCTGGATATGATCAAAAGATTCAATTTACGCATCGGTTCTAAAGGTATGGAAGGACCAAACGGCAAGTTTATCGGTGACGCCATGCCGAAGTTGCAACTGAAACTCAAAGACGGCTCCACATACAAAGGAACAGGTGTTGTGACAAAGATTGAAGCTATTGTAAATCCTACAACAGGAACAGTGCTTTGCACAGCTGAGTTTGAGAACCCTAACGGCATTCTTCGCTCAGGCATGTCAGCTAACATCATCATCCCTATTACGATGGACAGCGTTTTGTGCGTGCCTCAGACAGCAGCAGTGCGTCTGCAGGATCAGATGATGTTCTATCGCATCAAAGACGACGGAACAGTTGAAGGCATGATATGCAAAGTTATACCATCAAACGACGGTAAAGAATATTACATCACTGAAGGTCTGAATGCCGGCGATGAAGTCGTCACCAACGGTGTTCGCAAATTGTCTAACGGTACTAAAGTAAGATAAAAATGGCTATCAAACAGAAATATTTTGTTAAGCACTGGGTGGCTGCTCTTGCCATCGCCGTGCTTATCTGTCTTGTCGGTACGGTGAGTATCTTCACTCTGCCAATCGAGCAATATCCTGATATCGCGCCACCTGAGGTCATCATCCAGGCCACTTATAGCGGTGCTGATGCCGGATCTGTTATGAAATCAGTCATCATGCCTATCGAAGAGCAGGTGAACGGTGTGGAAGACATGATGTACATCACTTCAACAGCACGTTCAAACGGTACCGCTGAAATCGACGTCTACTTCAAACAAGGCACCGACCCTGACATGGCGACTGTTAACACGCAGAACCGTGTGAACCAGGCCTTGGGTCTGCTGCCGGCAGACGTGACCACGCAGGGTGTCACCGTTACAAAGAGTGTTAACTCTATCCTTCAGATTCGAAGCTTGGAGAGCACCGATGATAAGTTTGATGAGAAGTTTATCATCAACTTCTTGGATATCAATGTGATACCTCAGGTTAGCCGTGTCACTGGCGTGGGACGTACACAGCTTATCGGTGATAAATACGGTGTGCGTATCTGGATAAAACCGGATGTTATGGGAATGTATGGCATCACACCGGCTGAAATCATCAGTGCCATCAACGAACAGAACCTCGTGTCGCCAGTCGGTAGAATCGAGAGCACGGTCAACAAGATTGATATCGAATATCACGGACTGCTCGATGATATGAGTCAGTTTGAGGATATCATCGTGCGCGGCACCAACGACGGTAACATAGTGCGTTTGAAAGACGTTGCCAACATAGAACTTGGTAGAAAAGCTTACGACTACCGTTCAAACGTCGAAGGACATCCGGGAGCTATGTTTATCGTCAACCAGTCGCCTGGCGCCAACGCCACAGCAGTCAACGCTGAAATCAACAAGGTTATTGCTGAAATCTCGAAGACATTACCTGCAGGCTTGGAGTTCAAGCTTATGGAGACATCCGACGACTTCCTCTTCGCTTCAATGCACAGCGTCGTGGAGACCCTCATCGTCGCTATCATCCTTGTTATCCTCATCGTTTATCTGTTCTTACAGGATTTCAAGGCGACATTGGTCCCATCAGTCTCAATCATCGTTTCTTTGATCGGTACTTTCGCCATCGTGAAGGCAATGGGATTCTCGCTTAACTTGCTGACGCTATTTGCGTTGGTGCTCGCTATCGGTACTGTCGTGGACGACGCCATCGTGGTTGTTGAAGAGGTTATGGCTAAGTTGGAAACAGGAAAATATAAGTCAGCAGCAACCGCTACCACAGTGGCTCTTAACGAAGTGACAGCAGCTGTTATCTCAACAACGAGTGTGTTTATGGCTGTGTTTATCCCTGTGACTTTCATGTCAGGAACTTCAGGCACATTCTTCAAGCAGTTCGGTACTATCATGGCTGGTTCGGTGGGTATTTCCTGCCTTTCAGCTTTGACTATCTGTCCTGCCCTCTGCGCTATCTTGTTTAAGCCTAAGAGCGAAGACGGCAAAGAGAGAAAAGGTATCAACTATTACGTCAGAAAGGGCTATGAAGCCGCTTACGGTGCTTTGTTAAACAAATACATCAAAGGTGTCAGCAAATTCATCAAACGTCCTATTTTCTCTTGGATTCTGTTGATTGCTTTCGGCTGTGGTATGGTATGGCTCATGAAGACAGCTCAGCAGGACCTCGTTCCACAGGAAGACCAGGGCTTCCTCATGGTTGACGTCACATTGGCATCAGGAACTTATCTTAACGAGACACAGGATGCTGCTGAAAAACTTGAGAATTATATCAGCAAGCTTGACGATGTCGAGTTGGTGGGTGCTATGACAGGTTACTCAATGATGAATGGTGGTGCTGGAACCAACTATGCAACAATATTGGTACGTCTGAAAAACTGGGATGAGCGTGAATTTTACAGCATCGCTGACGTGCAGAAGCAAATCTACATGTGGGCTATGGTGAACATGCCTGAAGCTGATATCACACCTTATCAGATGCCTCAGATTCCTGGCTACGGTACAGGTTCCATGATGGAGCTTAACCTCCAGGATCGCTCTGGAACAGGCGACGACACCACATTCTATGCTTTGTCATCACAGTTTACCGAGAAGTTAAGAGAACGTCCAGAGATTCAAACAGCTATAGCTGCATATTCAGCTGACTATCCTAAATACAATCTCACAGTCGATGTGGCTGCTTGCAAACGTAAAGGTATCTCACCTAAGACTGTTATCGAGACTATCGGTACCAACCTTGCAGGTACTTATATCGGCAACTACATCCAGTATGGTAAGGTCTATCAGATACTTGTGGAGGCCGGCGACGAATATCGTATGGAGGAGAGCACTCTCAACAGCATATTCGTACAGATTGACGGTGAGATGACGCCTGTTTCTGAGTTTGTGACACTGACTCCTACTTTGGGTTCTTCACAGGAACGCAGATTTAACCTTTTCACAGGTTATAATATGAACGTCATGCCAGCCTCGGGATATACGTCAGCTCACGTGCGTGCTGCTGTCGATGAATTGATGGCAGAGGTTTTCCCTGACGGATATGGCTATGAGTATGGTGGTATGGCACGTGAGGAAGCTGAAACAGCCGAGTCGAACGACACTGTCATCATCTACGCAATCGCAGTGTTGATTGTTTACCTCATCCTCGCTTGTTTGTATAACTCAGTGTTCATCCCATTCGCAGTGTTGCTGTCAATCCCGTTCGGTATCTTCGGCGCATATCTCGCTGTCCGTCCGCTTGAGTCATTGATGAGTGTCGGCGTCAACGTGTATGTGCAAACGGGTGTTATCATGTTGATGGGTTTGGTGGCGAAGACCGCTATCCTTATCACTGAGTTCGCTGTTCAGAAACGTCAGGAAGGCATGTCGATTTACGACGCCGCTGTCGGTGCATGTAGAGACCGTCTGCGTCCTATCTTGATGACCGTTTTGACCATGATCATCGGTATGATCCCGCTTATCGTCGAAGGCGGCGCAGGTGCTGTGGGTAACAAGTCGCTGTCAATCGCCGTTGTGGGCGGTATGACTATCGGTATCATCGCGATTCTGTTCGTCACACCGGCATTGTACATGGTGTTCCAGAAGGTTCATGAACGAGTTACCCCGGATAATAATGATGATGATGAAGACTAATTTAAATAAGAAAGGTGTATCTATGAAAAGGTATATAATTGTTTTATTAGTCGGGATGCTGCTGTTGCCAAGCTGCTCCCTCTATAAGAAATATGATGCGGACTATACCGCTGATGAAAATGCGATGGGTGACGTCGTTGACCCGCAAGACAGCACCTCGATAGGCGACATCAACTGGCGCGACATCTTCACCGATCCGTTGCTCCAACAGCTTATTGACACCGCTTTGGTAAACAACACCGATATGCGCACCACGCAGCTCACCATCGAGCAGGCTCAGAATGACGTGAGAAGAGCAAAATGGGGCTACGCTCCTACGTTTGCATTCGCTCCGTCGGTGACTTACAACTATCAGAACAAAATCAGCACCAACTACATACAGATTCCGGTGACGGCAAGTTGGCAGTTGGGTATATTTGGTCAGACAAGAAGTAAGATCCGCTCGGCAAAAGCCAGAGTCGCGTATTATGAAGACTACCGTCAGGCAGTGCAGGTGAGTTTGGCTGCCAACGTCGCCAACATGTATTATTTATTGGTGATGCTTGACAAACAGCTTGAATACGCTGAAGAAGCGGAACGGCTGTATGTTGAATCATACAACTCCACCGATGCATTGTACCAAGCCGGTATCTACAAGAGCCCTGCTGTGTATCAGATGGAAGCTTCGTTGGAAGAGGTTCGTACCAAAATAATCGATTTGCGCAACAGCATCACTTATACTGAGGCCTCGCTCTGCTTACTGCTCAACGAGCCGCCGCATCACATCGAACGCGCCACTTTCGAGGAGTTTGAGATGCCTGAAACTATTCATATCGGATTGCCAGTCAGATTACTCGACGCACGTCCAGATGTCCGCATGGCTGAGCGCAACATGGAGTTGGCTTACTACACCACCCAGCAGGCACGTCAAGACTTCTATCCTAACATCAGTATAGAAGGTTTGTTAGGCTATGGCGGTTCTGCCGACGCTCTCGACCTTATCGCACAGGCAGTCGGCTCGCTCACGCAGCCTATCTTCCAAGGTGGCAGCCTCACGGCACAGCTGAGAAATGCAAAGAAAGATCAGGAGAAGGCTCAGATAGAATTCGTCTACGCCCTCTACAGTGCCGGCAGCGAGGTATACACTTACATCCATGACTGCGAGACAGCCAAGAAGAAGTCAGGACATATCGGCCTCCAAGTCAACGCATTGCATGAGGCATACAATGCCACCATCGACTTGATGAACAACGGTACAACCACCTATCTCGAGGTGTTGACCGCCCAAGAGTCGCTGCTCTCGGCAGAGCTCTCTCAGGTGGAGAACCAATACGATTTGATCCAGGCGCTGATCAACCTATATTCGGCGTTAGGAGGTTTTGGAACAAAGTAAAAGAGATTATTATACGAAAATGTAGAGACGCACAGCCGTGCGTCTCTACATTTTTTATTACCATTTCAAAAATTTTGTTGTCGCATTTCCGATGATTATGAAATAAAGGCCTTCGGATAACGATGAGATATCGATTTTTTGATTATCAGATGAAATTGTGCCCGTTAGGACGGATTCGCCGAGACGGTTAAGAATGCGATATTCTTCTTTTATTTTATCTGATAGGATAAAAATATTGTCTTGTGAGGGATTAGGATAGATAACAAATCCGTTTCCGGTTGCTATTTCATTAACGGAATAATGATGATTGTCGTAAACATAATCGCAATCGACATCGCCCACCTTGAAAAGAAGCTCACCGTTATTCCAGTGGCATCGCATACCATTGACTTCGTAATTGCCTTTGTTTTCAAGCATTTTCTCAGGAAAGAAGCTGGTGAGATGGCCTACCGTGCAGACAATTGTGCCACCGAAAATGTCATCGTAATCACTGATTTGCAGTGTTTTATAGACAATTCCGTCGTATTCGGCTTGTCCAACCATATCAACGTGCACCACTATTGAGTTAAGGCCAGCCTTGATCTCCCAATAATCACCGACTTGCGCGCCGAAATCGTATAAAACGGTAAATTCCTCGAGGGTTTGATTCCACCAGAAAACCTTATTGTCTTCAACATAAATATATTCCTCGGTCTCTTCGACACTTTCCTTATCGTAAAGAGTGTTGGTTTTCACGATAATCTTCACTTTTTTATGTTGAATTGTCGTATCGCCCTGATGCGAAAGGTACTGATAAGTGATATCGCCGGTATCGTTTATTAACTCATAATACCATTCTGGATGTGTCAGATAGTTACAATTCTCGGTGATGGTTGTGAACTGCTGGTTCCAAGAAGAATTCTGTTCATAAATATCGAGAAATCCACATGGAACTGTAAGCGTGGTGCAATCGGTATATTGAAATGCATTAGAAAAAGTCAATTCTGGAGGTGTTGTGGCAAGAGAAACCACTTCAGATATTCCTGTACAATATGCAAATGCCCAGGAACCAATCAATGAAACAGATTTTCCAATAACCAGTTCACCGCTGAAACCACTGCATTGATAAAAAGCATGGTTGTCAATTTCAATAACCGAATCGGGGATGGTTAATGAGCCTGTAAAGTTGCAATAAGAAAATGCGTCGATACCAATGTAAGTAACATTTTCCGGAATGTTTAAAGGTCCGGTAAAACCGCAGTATGCAAAAGCATCAAAGCCAATATATGTCACTGTATTGGGTATGTTTAAAGTGCCGCTCAAATTTTCACAACCGTGAAATGTGCCATCATTAATAATCGATAGAGAATCAGGGAGAACCAGTTCACCGTCGAAATTCGTACAGCCCGAAAAAGCATCCTCGCCGATATGACTTACTGAGTTTGGAAATATCAAAGAACCTGTGAAGCCACTACAACCGCCAAAAGCACTATTACCTATCGAATTCACGGTATTGGGAATGGTTAATATGCCAGTAAATTTGCATTGATCAAAAGTGTTGTCACGGATTGTTTCGAGAGAATTTGACAGGTGCAAGGAACCTCTAATCTGGCCGCAGCCTGTAAATGCGCCTTCGCCCAAGTATGTTACAGCATCGGGAATATACAAATCACCAGAAAAACGAGCGCAAAAGGCAAAAGCCCAATCTCCGATGTGATTGACTGTATTTGGAATTACCAATTCATCTTTAAAGTTACAGTGGTAGAAAGCATAATTTCCGATGTAAGTCAGCGAATTGGAAAGTATCAGATGCTTACCGCAATTAGAGTAAGCGAATGCGTAATTTCCAATATTGGTGACTGAATTAGGAACAACCAATTCGTCTTGACCGTTCCAATAGTAATTGTTAAAGGCATTTTGTCCGATAGCGTTTATTGTATAATCATATCCATTGTGGGACACCGATTCGGGGATAACCAGCGGTTCCATATCGTCGATATAGCCTGTGACAGTTACCGATACGCCGTCGTTGTTTACCGAATAGTTCAAGTTGTCGACAGAGAAAGACTGGGCGGTTAATTTTGTAATTACCGTTAGAATAATAAAGGTTGTTATAAATAATTTTTTCATGTTTTATAAGTTGTTTCAGAAAGTCTCAACGGTCCAATTTGTTGGAATTCTATTATACCCGAATTCTTGAGATAGCGAGCTTGGGCAATAAAACGTGCCATAGTTTGCATTTTGGCCAAACCACCAGTTTGTCGCGTCATCACGCCATTCGGTGAAATGAACTCTGACACTGTTCAGACTATTGCAGCTGTGAAACATATCGTTATAACAGCCTTCAACCAAAGTAGTTGCTGGAAGTTCTGGAGTCGTGGCAATTCCGCCACACAAATTAAACATCCCTTCGTAGCAATAAGGAGCCAAGGTCATAGCGGGCAGTTCGGGAACAGTTGTCATGTTATAACACGACTGGAACATATAGCTGTAGCAATGATCAGCCAAGTCAGTAGCCGGAAGCGCAGGTGGTGTGGTGATATAACGACAATCGCTGAACATGCATGCATAGCAATAAGAGGCAAGAGTTGTCGCCGGCAGTTCAGGAGCTTCAGTAATACTATCACATAATGCGAACATACCCGCATAACAGTAATCTGTCAAATTAGTTGCTGGCAACTCGGGAGCTGTTGCAAGATTTTTACAGTTCATAAACATGCCTTCATAACATCCGCTTGCCAAAGTAGTGGCAGGAAGCTGCGGAGCCGTTTCAAACCTACAGCTATGAAACATATTGTCATAACAACACTTAGCTAAAGTGGTTGCAGGCAGTTCGGGGACCGTTTCGAGACCTGCACAGCCGTCAAACATACCCAAATAACAGCACTCTTTCATAGTGGTCGCTGGCAGTTCAGGAGCTGTCGTGATACCAGAACAAGAGCCAAACATGTATGCATAACACCAGTCAGCCAAAATGGTTGCGGGCAGTTCAGGAGCTTCTGCCAGATTATCACATCCGTAGAACATATCAGAATAACAACGCTTTTTTAAAACCATTGCCGGCAACTCTGGAGCTGATGCAAGATTTGTGCAAAAAAACATGTGCGTATAACAAAATTCGCTTAATAATGTGGCAGGCAGCTCGGGGGCGGATGTTACCGATGTATATTCAAACAGACCGGCAAAACAGCTTGTTGGCAGAGGCTTATTTGCCCTGTAAACCGTGTCAATCAACGACATAACATTTCCGCTTAAAGCCACGGCTTTGTCATTTGTCACAAATCTTGCACATGGACCAATAAAATAGAAATACTCTTCATCAAAAACATTATGGTTCGGACTGAGTCCCAGAGGGTTATGGCCTCTGAAATAAACCTTTTCGCCAGCCTCAGCCAAAACAACAATTGTATAATCAGGAATAAAAGTGTTCCACTTGACATTGTCATAACTATACTCAAAATCAAAAGATGTTTCATAACCTTCGCGTACCCAAATCTCTATTGCGACCCTGCCTTCTTCGGCTGTAAAACAAAGCGGATTGGTGATGGCGACGCCTGGCTCGTCGGGAATAGGATCATTGCCAGAACCATTGTCGATTTTGTCTTTTTTGCAACTTGTAATGAAAATAATGGATAACAACAAAAATGCCGCGTTTATAATTAAAAATCTGATAGAATTATTTGTCTTCATAGTATATAATGGTTAATTTTTATCGCAATCTTCAATTATTATGTCAAAAAACAGATACCAAGGTGAATGCTGATACTGATATGTGCTATTGCATGGAACCGTGAGTGTTGTGTAGACATCGGACGGGAACGCATCACGCCTTAATGTCGGTGGTTCGGTGGCAAGGGATATGACTTTGGAAAACCCTGTGCAATAAGTGAAAGCGCTTTCACCGATATAGGTGACTGATTCCGGTATTTCCAAATAACTGGTAAACAAAGAACAGCCCCAAAAAGCATTATCACCTATTTCAGTCACCGACTTTGGAATGTATAAAGTGCCCATTAAATAAAAGCAATAGGCAAATGTGCCGGTTTGTATTGCAGTGATGTTTCTTGAAATATGCAAAGTGCCGTCAAACCAATTGCACCCCATAAAGGCTCTTGCGCCCAAATAAGTGACGGAATCAGGTATGTATAACGGTCCGGTAAAGCCCAGACAATAATAGAATGCGGCATCACCGATATATTTGAGAGAACTCGGCAAGTTCAAACCACCAGTGAAATTACAAATATAGAATGCGCTGTCACCAATTTTGGTAATAGTACTTGGCAGGTTCAGAGGACCGTAGAGTGACTGGCAATAATAAAACGCCTTGTTACCGATGGCAGTAACAGTGTAGTTTTTGCCATTATACGACACCGTGTCCGGAATATGCAGCTCGTCGTAAGCAAACTGTCCGCCTACGTGTCCGGTGACCGTCACCGTTGTGCCGTCATTGTTGACACGATAGTTCAAGCTGTCGACAGTGAAATCCAGAGCTGGATTATGCGGTTCGACGTTATTCTTTGTTTTCTTGCAGCAGATAAACGTCACTAAAAATAAAGACAAGATGATAATTAAAAGCTTTGTTGTGTATTTCATAGTATTAAATGGTATTAATAATCTCTTCAAAAGTCCTCGCATCCTCGGCAAGTTCCATTTTCGTCTGCTTGATGCGCATCTTGCGTTTGTAGTATGATTCGAGCTGTGTTTCCAGCAAAATCGAAATCACCTGGTTAGAGAAGCCGTTTTTTGCGAGGCAGCAGATGCGCAAGTCGTTTCTTGTGAGTTTCGGAAACCTTGCAAGCAACCGCTTCGAGAAGCCGTCGTAAACCAAGTCGGTCATGCTGATGAAGTCATCCCAATCTGCATCACTAAGGTCGAAATTGAGCGCGTCGGCAGTGAGGTGCTCACCGAGTTTCTTTGCAGTGACAAACACTCTGCTACTCAGCATCACCTTGTCGCGCATTTGAAGCTCTTTTTCAAGTGATTTGATCTTGCTGTCAGTCATCTTTTTCCTGACGACCAACAATATAGTAAGACTTCCCGCCAAGGTGACAGCGATAATCAGATAGAGTCTTAAGCTCTTGGTGCGATGCATGGTCTCGAGCTGGGTCTTCTGCGATTTTAACTCCGACTCCGATTTTATGCGTTGGATGTTTTCGTTGTTATGTTCTTTCTCGGCAAGCGCCATGTTTTCAAGGAAAAGTTGCTCATAATCCATCGCCATCTCAAGGTTTTCCTCGTTAAGCGCGATGCCGTAGAGCGTTTGATAGACCGACATCCTCACCCCAGCTCTTTCGCTTTGCAATGCCTTTTCGAGATATGGTTTAGCCTTGTCGTTTTCATCGATGTAATAATAAAGAATGCCAAGGGTCATGTTGGCGACATCCAAATCGTTGCCATGTAAGCCGCCATCAATGGCTTTGCTAACAAAATCAATGGCTTGGGGGTAATCCTCGATTTCCATATAATAATCGCGCCCAATTTCGAGATAGAGATCGTTGATCATAGCATTGTTATTTAATAAGGTGGCGATTTGGAAAGCGTTGTCGTAAAATTGTTTAGTCTGAGCATACCATCCGAGCGATTTAGCGGCACGACCGCTATTGCGCCAGGCCGTCATCAGCCCGACGGAATCGTGAACCAGTTTATAGTCATCAACAGCTGAGAGATGCATCTTCAAGGCATCCTCATACATCTGGTGTTTGTTGTACATCGCGCCGAGGTTGTCTTTGATTTGTGCGCGCAATTGTAAAGACGCACGGTCGTGCGTCTCTGCATTATCCATCAATGATAATGCCTCGAGGAAACATTTTGTAGCCTCTTCTGATAGCCGTTGTGAACGCAGTTTCACACCTTCTTCATAAAGGTGCTGCGCTTTTTTCTGTCGTTTGTATTGGTTGTCGCACGAAATCATAATGCACAATGCAACCGCAAACAGGATTAAGTATGTTAATTTAACTTTCATGCGATGCAAAAGTAAATAAAATTTTACTTTGTCAAGACATATGAAGGCCTAAAAAGGCGTATGTCCATGTGATAAAAAGAAAAATGTCTAATCAATTTTGAAAATCAATCGATTAGACATTCTCCAAAGAATTGTTGTCCATGATAATTTTTTTATACTGACATACCTGCAACTTCCCGTCGCCATCCCTGAGATGCATGCCGTTGCCGAGACAATAGCGCCACATCTTGCAATGGGCGCAGTCGCCTGTTTTCATCCATTTACGGTCACGATACTGTTCAAATCGGTTTTGCCAGACATCCCAGAAGCTGTCTTGGTATATGTTTCCCTGATGGTAGTCGCTGCGAATACTCAAGCAGCCCGAGATGGAGCCGTCAGCAAGGATAGAAGCGATATTGATTCCTGCGCTGCATGAGTAATAATGGTTTCGCACCTCGCCTTCGAACCTGCCGAGGAAGCCGTCGCAGCCGTAGTCGGCACGGATCCTGCCATCGAGACGAGTCTGCTTGATAAACTCAAGCATCTCCACAAACTGTTCGTTGCTTAACTGCAAATCAGGGTCACCGGCCGCTCTTCCGAAAGGGAAAACAGTAAACAACCGCCATCTCTTAATACCTAAAGAAATAAGGAAATCTCTAAATTCTGGCAGATATTTTATGGTTCGTTGGTTGACGCAAGTTATCACATCCCATGTCAATTCAGGATGCTGTTTCAGTGCCTCCACCGCCACGAGCACGTTTTTATAGCTCTGAGGGTTGCCTCGCATCCAGTTGTGGTCTTCCTCAAATCCGTCGAAGCTCACGGCTATGGATTTCAGTCCGTTTTCAACAAATTCGTCGAGTCTTTCGGGTGTTAGCAGCATGCCGTTGGTCACCATGCCCCACACGAAGCCGCGTTTCGATATCTCGAGTCCGCATTGAGCGAGGTCGCGGCGCATCAAAGGCTCGCCTCCCGTGGTGATGACCATCACCTTCGATGGGTCCTGATGCTGTTTTATCTCGTCTAAAACTTTAAGAAAATCGTCGAGAGGCATGTCGTTCTGCTCCGAGAGCATGCGGCAGTCGCTGCCACAATGGCGGCAGTTGAGGTTACACCTCAATGTACATTCCCAAAAAAGCTGGTGTAATTCATGCTCGTCGACCCGCTGTTTCAACACGGCGCGGTTCAGTTCGAGCATTATTTTTTTATAAAACCCGAGTCTGTCTTTATTTAGGCTCATTTTCGCCTAAAATGTTGTTGATAGAATCGAGTTGGTGACGGAGTCGTCGTGTCTCAGCACCGAAAGCCTGGATAACTTCAGGTGAGCCATAAACTGCAGCGCCTTCGCGTCTCTTCAAGATTTCCTGGATGGAGTCACGTTCCTTTACGAGCTGCGCCCTCTCCGACTTTGTCAAGCCTTTGTGTGTGGCGCAAGCACCTAAAAATGCCAGTCCCGCAAGGACCCCGATCCAAATTGTACGACCAAATTTTTTCATAATTCGAATTATTTCGATGCAAAAATACAAAAAAGTTTGGATTTTGGATTTTAGAGCCTAAGTTTTTTTGTCATTTATATTATTTTCACTAATTTTGCCGAAAATTTCGGTTCTAATGAAGAAAACTATTTTACTTACTATTTTGTTATTCTCAGTCTTTTTGTGTCATGCCCAGCGTCTTGGCAATTATATTGAAAAAGGCAAAGCTTTTATCGACAAGCCTGAAAATATCGACACAACCCGCATTTACCAACTCCCGGCCCGTTTTTGTTTTGCTATTGTCAGCAAGGCTCAGATGGTTGGTTTTTTTGCTTATTCTGATTTTAATCTGAATTTCGTCACCGAAGATATCGGCATCAGGATACCTGCGGAAGCAACAAGTTATCTTGGCGAAAGATTATGTAAAAAAGTGGGTTTTGAGGCAGGATACGGCAGCGTGAGTTTCGGTTACAGTGTGGAAATAGGCCAAAAAAGCGCAAAATACAAGAGATCGTTATCATTTGGCTTGTCAAACCTCAGATGGGGCGCGCGAATCAGCTATAATGGTCTTTCAAACTACATTGTAAGTAATATTACCGTCGGAAAACCAGGTGATATAATCTACCTTGATACCATTGAACAATCGGACGGATTGGGAAAACTGCGCAGCCTCACTTTAGACGGTTATTACGTGTTCAACAGCAAACGTTTCGGTTATACAGCCACCAACACCATCAATGTCGTCCAAAAGCACACATCAGGTTCTTTTATGCTTGCAGGACGTTTCTTGTGGAGCGACCTCGATACAAAGGAAGACATGGGAGGACTGTTTGAATCGTATGGTACAATACAGTTTGCATTGGGTGGAGGCTACTCGGCCAACATAGTTCTTTGGAACCGCAATATTGTCAACAACGACGACAGAACCATACGCAACATTACGTGGAACATCACCGCCATGCCTGTGATTTCCTTTGTCAACTACATGCAGACAAGAGCATACGTAGAACATGTTGATGAACAAGATAACATCATTTCTTCTGAACTGAAAAAATCTGGCGTGTGGTGTTATCCGTCAGCCAACCTCATCGGAAGTACGGCGCTCAGCTTGACATGGGGCCGTTTTTATTTCACCTCTCAGTTCAAGCTTAATATCTTCTATTTCAGCAGCCAGGGTGCGATGAACAAGAATAAGTTTTCTGCCCCCAACCTACATTACGAAGGCTTTACAGAAGACATCATCTCCGACGTGAAAGTCCATGGTATTTTGTATAACTGGTCTTTTGTCGGAAAGTTGTTCTACAGATTTTAAGATATTATCTGTATCTCTTCTCTAATTCTTCACGATATTTTTGCGCTATCTCAAATGCCAGCGCCACGCCGTTGTTTGTTGGTTCTGCTGAGAATGTGCCAAGGCGCTCGCGCCACCATTGTCCTTCGTATTTGCAGATGCGGTCGTGATATGCGCGCTCATCAAATTCTTCACCGTTTGCAAAAGCAGCATCCATATCCTTAAAGAACTCTTTCCAACGATAGGCGTAGTATGTGGAAGTGAGTCCTGCCCATGCACGACTGGCATATTCGTTTAACAAAGCGTCTTCCTCGCCCCAAGTGGTGATGATGTTTCGTGCGTTGCTCTCGAAATAATCCTTCTCTTCCTCTGTATTTCCGATGGCTCTCGCGTCTTTTATCCATTCCCCGACGAGAAATGCGCTCTCCGAAGCGAGGATGGCATCGGTGTCGTCGAGGATAGAGACCATAGTCTTCTCAAGTTGCTGCATCTTAGCGAAATCATTGTCTTTGTAGGCGTTCACGTAGTCGATATACAAATCGCTGAAATAGTTGCCAAGCAGCTGTCTGGTGATATTCACAATATCGAAGTGACGTGTTCTTGTGTCACAATCTGATTTTAACAGATTATCAAGAACATCGAGCAGAACTATATTTTTATACTTATACGTCGGTGCGATGTAATATTGTCTGTATTCCTTGATGTTTCCAGTGGTTGGGCGCTGGTTGATGCGCACGCATTGTCCTGGTGATGACACTTTGTTATAAACACTGTCGGCGAGGAGCTGCCAGGCTGTGCGCATGTGCTCGTCGTATTTTCCGGCACGTTGGTCGGCGAGGCATTCCACCCATGCTTTCACATCCTTAGTGAGCGGGTTGTCCCATGCCTTCTCAAACACGTATTCATACATGAACGGGTTGCAGTCGAAGCCTTCGAGTGTAGAGCCGATGCCCACGAAGTTGTCGCCACCTTTTTCAAAGGCACGTTCAATGCGTACGTTGACGGTGTCGAGATTGCCGGCAAGCATTGAGTTTCCGCCGAAGTTGCCGAGATAGCACCAGATGTAAGGCACGCCGTAGTATGCGTTGGTGCGTTCCCACACCGGCTGACGCTCACAGTAATAATCGAGCATGATATGTCTGTCGATAGGCATTGAGGTGATGTATGCCTCGATGCGGTTGTCGACTTCCCAGTACTGGCGCTCGTTCCAGAAGAGCCATGCCATCTCGAGCCATCTTGCCTCAGGGTCGGCAGCCTCGAGAGACTCGTACACCTGACGGCTCACACGAGCGAGGTATTCAGGCTCCCAGCTCGGCGGGATGAGCTCATTGAAGATATCGATGCCGTAGATATGGTCGGTGCCATAAAACTCGGTCTGTTTTGCGATGAATTTCTTCTGTATCTCAGTGTAAAGCGGGTCGAGCGGGTCGAGGAACTTGCACCAGCAGGTGCTGTCGAAGCCTGCCCAGTCGCCGAGCGATGCCAACGGGGCGTCAGGGTAGATGCGTGTGATGCATGGCGGCACATGACCGGCAAAACCTGGCAGAACAGGTTTCATGTTGAGTTCTCTTTCACGCGCCACAATCTGTTTCTGCAACGCTTTTTGATTCTCCAACCACACCATAGGCAGCGGCCCGCCCCAACGGTCGATATTCTGCATGCGGTGCCATGGCAAGTGCGCCGGACCAGTGAAATAACCGCGAATCTCCTCGTCGGTCAAGCCGAAATCACGCCATACCTCGTACCAAACCGACTCCTGTCCGGTGATGGCGAGCGGCAGGTTGATGCCGTTGAGCGCCATCCAGTCGATGAAATGCTCCCATTGCGACCAATTCCACCAGGGCATAGTGTAGCCAAATGTACAGTAATTCAAGAAGAAACGGTCAGGAACACGGGCGTTGAGACGCACTATTTTATCAACTTGAGGCATATTCGCAGGAATCTCGAGCTTCTCTGTCTCAAACCACGAATACTGAGCTTTGCAATAATATTTAAGGTAATGGTTCAATCCCACTGCCATGCTGTTGGCGTTGTTGCCACGAATCACGAGGTCCTTGCCCATGGTTTCAATCTCAAAACAGTCATTTTCGGCATCCGTAATCCTTTCAAGCACAATATGTTTCGAATATTCCGGCACCACACGGTTAACAAGTCCGCGCATAGCAATGACTTCAGGATCGGTTTCTTTTTTGCCATTTTGGTAATCCTTCAAGGCAATAAAAACGCCCACAACGGCAAAAACAATCATCAATGCAATTGTAGAATTCAGCTTTTTCATACTGTTAATATTTTTGCAAATATAGTGTTTTTTTTATTTTTGGTCGCCTGACGGCTCAAAATCTTTCAAAATCTAATCAAAAATCTTTCATAATGTTCTTCCTAGATAATCCTAAAGTCTCTCTTTTAACTCTTATCTGTTATCTTTTAACTTAATTGGTCGCCTGACGGCTCAAAATCTTAAAAAAATCTAAAATAAAAATCAAAAAAAAGTTCTATCACATTTTTTTATTATTTTTGCTGTCGCAAAAAATAGAAATCAACATTTATAAACCTTTTAATCAATGTCTATGGATTTAATCAAATCTTACAACAAAAAGTATGAATTCTTTCGTGACATAACGGGAGTAGCCATGAAAGTTTATAACAAGTACAAATATGGTTTGGCGGAATCAGCTTATGAAGCTGCCATTAAATATTTACTTGAAAAAGATGGATATTACGTTGAATGTCAAGCTTATTTGCCGATTTATTGGGATGATGTGAAACTCGATAAAAACTATCGAATGGATTTGGTTGTCAATGAAGAAATAATCATTGAACTAAAAGCTGTTTCATTTATTGATATGCAACATCGAAAACAACTTTGGAACTACATGAGATTGACACATCTTCCATACGGTATGCTGATTAATTTTGGAAATGAAAAAAATTTGTATTCTGAATGGTATCAATATAATGTCGGTGAAAACACCATTGAAAAAATACAATTGTTATAACAAAAGAAAAACAAAATATGAAAGAATAGTTTGAGGAAGAATAGTTTTTAGATTTTTTAAATGATTTTTTTAAGATTTTGAGCCGAAGGCGACCATATAATGAAAAATTTTGTATTTTTGCGCCCGAAATTCAAGGGGTGCTCCTTAGAGGGCTGAGATGATACCCTATAACCTGATCCGGGTAATGCTGGCGTAGGGATGGATATTACCAATTATTCCCCTTCACATTTATTAACAAATTAACAAAAAGTTCAAAAAATGAAAAGAATTTTTATTTGTATTGCTGCTTTCTTGTTTGCGGCAAATGTGAATGCGCAGAATGAAATCGTTATCGACACCACAGGCTATGAAATGCTCCAGGAAGTGGTGGTGAGCGGTGTGAGAGTTAAGAAAAACGCTCCATTCGCCATGACAGAACTCGACAAAAACGTGCTCGGCGACTTCTCCAACACAGGTAAGGAGCTGCCTTTCCTGTTCGCTAAGACACCAGGCATCATCTCGTGGAGCGAGAATGGTGTCGGCACTGGCACAAGCTACATGCGTATCCGTGGTGCCGGTGACTCACGTATCAACGTCACACTCGACGGTGTGCCGCTCAACTCCCCGGAAGACCAATGCGTGTTCTGGGCCAACATGAACGGATATAGCGCCCTGCTCAGCGACGTCCAGATACGCCGTGGCGTGGGCTCGTCAACAAACGGCGACGGTGCCTTCGGAGGCTCTATCGTGCTCCTCACCGGAATGCCATCGTTCAAGCCAAGCGCCGAGATAACTGGCTCATACGGCTCGTTTAACACCCTCAACTTCGGCGCCAAAGCATCCACAGGACTGCTCTGGAACCATATAGTCATCGACGGAGCCTATAACGAAACCAACACCGACGGCTTCATCCACGGCACCAGCGGACGCAGCGGAAGCTACTACGGCGGCATCTCGTACAACAGCAACAAATTCATCATCCGATACAAAAACATCGGTAACTTCGAGAACACCGGACAAGCCTGGAACGGCGTAGTCGCAGGTAACAATGACTTTTCTCTTATGGATGGCTGCTACGACGACGGCACATGGTCCTATTCAACAAAAACAGGCATCCACACCTACGAAGATATGTGGAACGTCGGCCTCGGACAGTTTAACAACCTCTACGAATACCTCGTCACCGACGAAAACGGACTTTTCGTGAAAGACGAAAACGGCAACTACAAAACCGAACGCTACAAACTCAACGACGGAAGCTACTGGAATAAGACTACCGACAACTTCTGGCAAGACCATAACATCCTCTCCACAGCCTGGGAAATCAACGACAACTGGGCAACAGCAGCATCGCTGTATTATACCTACGGCTACGGATTCTACGACGAATTCCGCCAAAACAACAAATTGGCCGACAAATTCGGTATCAACGAGTTCAAAGCCGACGGCAAATCAAAGAAATCTGACGTGGTGCGTAAAAAAGGCCTCTCACAAAACACCTACGGATTCGTGTGGTATACACGTTATAAAAACGAACGACTCGAACTCATCAGCGGCCTCTCAATGCAGCATTTCGACGGTAACCACTTCGGCTATGTGACATATATCGCCGACGAAGCTATAGCTAACAAATATCTCGCAAACGGTCAGTATCAGTACTACGACTCCGATGCAAGAAAACTCGACGGTAACGTGTTCCTCAGAGCTACCTACAGATTAGGTGAAAACTGGAACGTATTCGGCGACGCACAATATCGCCATGTCGACTATAAAACCAATGGTGTTAACGATAAGTTTATACAAGACGAAAACGGTAACTTCGTCAACCAGGTACTCGACGTCAACGAAAACTATAACTTCTTCAACCCTAAAGGCGGTATAGCTTTTGACCTCAACGCCCATCACGCCTACGCCTCAGTGGCAATGAGCAACCGTGAGCCGGAACGTAACAACTTCACCGACAACGGCTCTTATCCTTTCCCAAAACCGGAACAACTCATTGATTATGAATTGGGTTATAACTACGGAACCAACATCTGGCAGGCTGGCGCCAACCTTTATTATATGGACTACAACAACCAGTTTGTGCAGACCGGCGAAGTCAGCGACATAGGCGAGGCTCTCACCACCAACATCAAGAAATCATACCGTATGGGTATCGAACTCAATGCCGGTGTCAACGCCACAAGATGGCTCTCCATCGAGGCTAATGCCGCCCTCAGCCAAAACAAAATCAAAGATTTCGACGAAGTGGTCGAAGACTGGGAAAACGGCTCGCAGACAATACATTACGACAACTCCACTTTGGCATTCTCACCTTCAACGATACTTAACGGTTTCATCGTTTTCCATCACAAAGGAATCGAGGCAATATGGCACACCAACTTCGTCTCGAGAATGTACCTCGACAACACCGAAAACAAAGACCGTTCGCTGCCAGCGTACTCAGTGTCGAACGTCACTTTCAAATATACCTACAAGCCTCAGAGATTCGTGAAAGAAGCTGTCTTCCACCTGAATTTCAGCAATATCTTCAACAAACGCTATGCAGCAAGCGGTTGGGTCTACTCGGCAATCTACGAGAGTGCAGGCCACACCAACGACAACCGTTACTACCAAATCGGTTTCATGCCGATGGCAGGCTTCACAGTCATGGGAAACTTAACTCTTAAATTCTAAAAATATGGAATTCCTCGCCAAACACTGGCTCGATATCGTCACCACAGTCCTCGGACTCGCTTATATTCTTTTTGAATATCGGGCCAGCGTTTGGATGTGGCTCGTCGGATTCATGATGCAGGCACTCGGCATCGTCCTTTACTATCAAAAAGGCCTCTACGCCGACTGCGGAATGGAGTTCTATTACCTCGCAATGACCGTCTACGGCTACTGGAAATGGATACACGGCTCTTCCGAGAAAAAAGAACTCCCAATCCGCCATTTCCCCAAAAAACTGATACTGCCATGGCTCGGAATCATCGCATTGGTATGGTTGACTATATATTTGTTACTCACTAACTTCACCAACAGCACCGTGCCTATCGCCGACAGCTTCACCACAGCCTTGAGCATCATCGGAATCTGGGCCTTGGCTCACAAATATCTCGAGCAATGGTTCATCTGGATCGCCGTCGACGTGGTGACATGCGGACTTTATTTCTATAAGGAAATACCTTTCAAAGCAAGCCTTTACGCACTTTATGTGGTGATTGCCATCTTCGGTTATATCAAATGGAAAAAAATTATGCGTGCCTAAGTTTCTTTTAAAAAAAGTAGTATTTTTGCAGAAAATCTACTGCTATGAAGAAATTTACTATCATTTTTGCCTTGATGCTCGTTGCATTAACAGCATCAGCACAGTCGGAACGCGTAAAAGGCTGGGTGCTCCGTCCTGAAGTCAACGCCGGATACTACATCGTCGGCACATTCGAAAACGTCTGTACAATCAATACCTTGACAACCTATGGAATGGGATATTTTAACCATGACGTTTTTCTTAAACACGAAGGCTCTTATGGTGCCTCCTACAACCTTTTGGCAAACTATGGTTATATGTTTAACCCAATTTTCTTCCTTGGTGCAGGTGTCGGTATCAACGGTTATGATGGCGCCATGTCAATCCCGGTCTACATCAACCCAAGAATTTATCTCGGCAACAGAGGTTTCAGCTGCTTCTTTGACTTCAAAGTCGGTTATAACTTTGGAATCAGCGCAGAAAGCCTCGACATAAACAAGTACTACATTCCAAATTGGTTTTTTGACTATACAAACTATTATTACGACGGCCACAATTACCACATGACCGAAAACTATTTCGATTTCGTGACAATAGAAAAAAGCGCGATGAGAATTAAAGGCTATTACTTCTCAATTGGATTCGGATTTGAAATAAAACGCCACAGCTTCGGTTTCGCATTTGATTTATTCAATGCCAACTTGGAAACAACGCTCCATGAACATTATTACACATATCCTAACTCACAAGTTAGCAGCGAAAACCCGACAATCTATCATAACAAAACTGTAAAATACGACGATTCCAACACAACAGGATTCGCATTCACATTGAAATACGGTTATAGTATCTTCTAATCACTCCCCCGTCATTTCAACTGGAGCAAAATGAATAAATCTCCGCCAAATGAATTAAAATCAAATGGCGGAGATTTTTCCATTTCGCTTCGCTTCAGTCGAAATGACAATCTGAAGATTATCTCTTTAAGAATTTCTTATTGACGACGTTGCCGTTTTTGGTGAAAAACCGTATCATATAAATCCCTGATTCTAAATCATTTACAAGAATTTCTTCCACATTTTTCGATATGGTTTTTTCACTAAAAATTAGGCGTCCCATCATATCATAAACCTCATAACGGACGATTTCTTCGTTCAAAGCGTCAATCTCAGGAATATCCAAAGTGCTTTGTACGGTAACGGTTTCCGAAGCGGACTCACAACCATCCTGATAATTTGCCACCACATAATATTCGGCTGTCACACCTTGAGATATGGTGTCAAAATATTCATTATCAGTGAGTTCATCAACTTTAACATTATCACGATAGATGCTATAATGGTTCAATTCTGATGAAGAACCTGAAGCCGGCTCTTCCCAGGTTATTTTAAGGGATGCATAGTCATCGTTGAGCGGATATGTTAATTCCAAATTCTGAACCGGATTGCAATGAATCTGAGGCTCTCCGCCCGGATTTGCCAATTCTGCCAAGCATCCGATGTTCATTCTGCAGTATTGTTGTGACATCTCGAAGCTGGTGACACTTGGTCCAATAAGGTCGTTTGGAGTGTGTATATTCGGACTGTAATGCTGATAATCCTCGAAAGGATAGATTCCCATATATCCGTGATTATTAAATGAAGTATGATCGCTGTCACCTTCGCTGAAGTTTACGTGTCTTATCGGCAGTTCAGGGAAATAAACGCTTCCGACATTCATATAATAGTCACCTATTGGAGCCACTGAGTTAGGATAGATACAGTCGATATGAATCACATCGCCATAGAGATATCCGTTCATGTCGTTGTTGAAATATCCCAAAATCTCCATTCCTTCCTGCTGGCAACGTGAAGCGTAAGCCTCGCTGCCGTAAAGACCCATCTCCTCGCAGCCGAAAGCGCAGTAAACAATAGAATATTCAAACTCGTATTGTGTCATGATTCTGGCACTTTCGAGCACGCTGGCAACACCTGTGGCGTTGTCGTCGGCACCAGGACAAGTACCACCTCCATACATAGCCTCGAATGAGAATGAGTCGAAATGGCTGCCGCAAACAACATATACATCAGGATAAAGCGTACCGCGCTGAATACCGATTACATTAGGTGCAGCCTGACCGCTTCCTGTCCAAGTGCTTGCATAAAAAGGCTGCTGCTCCACCTCAAGACCGAGAGCCGCCATACGACCCGCAATCCAGTCAGAAGCATCAAACGCGTTTTGTGAATCCCACATACGATTCTGATAATCCTGCAGATGCTGCACCGTAGCCTCCAACGAATCCATACTCACTTGGTTCATCATCTCACGAATGAGCGCGTTTTCCTCAGTAATCACAGGAAAATCACGATGCGCTACAGCCATCTTTGCCTCTTTGTTGAAAACAGCTATCATACCGTCGTTTTTGTAAGGCTCCACAGCCTTGTCAAAAATCAAAATATTGTCATCTTTAAACAAAACTTTAGCGTTTTTCGTGGCAGAAATGTAGTTTTCCTGGTTTTTCTTTCCGCAATAAACAATGTAATAAGCATCAGTGCCGCCAAAAGCCTGACTGTCGAGGACATTCATGCTCCCGTCAACAATTGTGGCTGTCGCCAAAACAAAATTATCGTTGAAATAGTGAATCTTCAGATTCTTATTATTGAAAAGATTCTCTGTTTCCTGTTGATTATCAGTGTTTATCATCACAAAACTCTGTGCAAAACCGATTGCAGCAATCAACAATAATGCCAATAATGTCAATGTTTTTTTCATAGTTTTAAGTGTTATTATCTTTTAATTTAGGTGCAATTTTTAACACATTTATAACAAATAAACGTTTTATTCCTCAGAATTATTAATTTCTCGCCAAATCTCTGAAAATGATTTTCCTGCCAAAGTGGGAATCTCACGATGAATACCCCATGTCTTCTTCATCATTTGCTTAAACTCAAGACGATTGAGAAACTCTTTTGTCTTATCCATCTCTTTGCGGTTTCCAACACGTTTGAAAATGAAGTTGAAAACACGTTTTTCACCTAACAAAGAAGTGTTTTCTTTCGCAATTTCAATCCTGTTCCTTAAAATCAAGTCACTGATTTTAATGTTCATAGGACAATATTGCTCGCACTGTCGGCATGAGACGCATAAAGTAGACAAATGAGCAGCTTCTTCATAACCGTCACCTATCTTACGTATAACGCCGACTGGTCCCGGAAAAGCGTCGTCGTAAACATGACCGCCAATAGTGTTGAAAACCGGACAAACACTATGGCACGCACCACATTCAATGCATGTCATGATGCGACGCTGCTGCTCTTTAGCAAGCAATGTCGAACGGTTGTTGTCAACCAAAACAACATACAGTTTTTTATTCTTTGTCTGATTTTTTTCAGGCTTGCTTAAAATAGTGTAATACGACTTGGCCTTGATTCGCGTGACTTCATACAACGAGGATAGTGGCAACAACACGCTGATGTCGTCAATAGAAGGAATGAGTTTGTCTATTCCGACCAAAACAATGTGAACATCAGCATTTGCTATTGATTTCAATACATTGCCTTCGTCTTCTGAGATAATGATATCGCCGGTATCAGCAACAAAGAAATCAGCACTTGTGATAGCAACGTCAGCGGTTAAATATCTATTATTCAACACTTTACGTGTAACCGTCATCAGCTGTTTCGGACTGAGATCATTGCTTAGACCAAACTTTTCGGCATAAAGCTCCGCAATATCCTTTTGTTTTTTATGCGAAGCCGAATGATTAGGATCTGATGGACGCTCATTGTATTGATAACAGATGAAATCGCCTGTGTCAGTCTCTGTGATGTCAACTTTTTTCATCTCCAAAAACGGCATCAACCCGATTTCCTCTGCCAAAATACTCTTGGTTTTTACAACATTTTTAGCTTTTTCATCGCTTAAAATATTGTAAATCATATATTTAGCTTCTTCAGCATCACGAGCCCAACGAACAATACCACCATTGTTGATAACATTGGTTTCGAAATCAACCAAAAGCTTGTCGTAATATTTAAAAGCCTTGTTTCTTATATTGAAAGCGCGGTTTTTCTCAAGCTCGATATTAGCATAATGATTGGCACAGTCTTCAGCGGCGCACATGAAAAAGATATAACGATTGAGCATCTTTTTATGACGCTCATCGTCGAAAGCTATCTGCTTCACATTCTGACTGAATATAGTACCAGATTCTGTCATACTTTACTTGTCATTCCGAGCTTGTCGAGGAATCTCAATCAATAATTATATATCAATTTTATTAATCCTATTCAAATGTCTTCCGCCCTCAAAATCAGTTGTTAAATATGCTTTCACAATATCCCAAGCCATTTCGTTGCTGATAAAACGGCCAGGCAAAGCCAGAATATTCGCATTGTTATGCTGACGGGCGAGCTTTCCGAGTTCAACATTCCAGCAAAGAGCAGCGCGAACATGCGGATGGTGGTTGGCAGTCATCTGGGCGCCGTTGCCGCTTCCGCACAAAATGATTCCAAGAGGATATTTTCCGTCCTGAATATCCTGAGCCAAAGGATGAATCATATCCGGATAATCGACACTTTCCGATGAATGACAACCGTAATCCTTCACCTCATAACCGCTATCTTTAAGTTTATCAATAAGATACTGCTTCATAGCGTATCCACCATGATCTGATGCTATAGGAATAATTTGATTCATATCACAAATGTTGAAAATTTTTTACAAAAATAAAAAAAATTGTTTTACGTAAAATCTCTTTTTCGTTAATTTTTAATCAGTTATAAAAATGCCATTTTTTTTACAAAATTTGTATCTGTTTGATAATCAAAAATTAAAAAATTATCAACAAAAATTAAGGTTGGTTTGTTAATAAAATTTTAATAAAAATTTATAAAAAATTTTGGCTGTTAATAACTGAAAATTTTTGAAAGTTTTGAGAAGTTATTTCTTTGAATTTGACAGTAAAATCAACACTTTTCAACATCTTATGAGAATGATTTTTAAGCACTTAAAGAGTTATCAACAAAGGCTTTATTATCTGATTTTTTATCTATTCCTTTTTTATTAATTATGAACAAGATAGTAAGACAAAAATTAAAAATCATATCTTTGCAAAAAATAATGCCATGAAAAAAATTTGTTTAACATTTTTTATAATAATATCATCTTTGGTATGCCGTTCGCAGCTGCCATACCATCTTTATCAACATACTTTTCCAGATGTAAATGCTCAAGATGCAAAAGTTTTGGAAATGTTAAGCCAAGTTGATGAAAATCAAATAATTAGCGATGTCGAGCATCTGAGTTCATACATAAACAGGCGTGCTGATGCGGTTCATATATATAATGTGAAGGATTGGCTCGCTTCCGAGTACCAAAAAATGAACATCGACAGCCTGTATTTCCATAATTTTGACCCGATTCCGTTCTGGGATACGGTTCCAAGACCATTCAATACCGCCCCTAACGTCCTGGCCTTGAAAATTGGTAAAAAATATCCAAATGAGTTTGTAGTCTGCGGCGCCCACTATGATTCGTATGTCGTGACCGAAGGTGACTTCAATCCCGATACACTGGTCTCGCCCGGCACCGATGACAATGCCACAGGTGTTGCCGGAATTCTTACAACTGCAAGAATATTAAGCAATTACGAATTTGAACGTTCAATAATTTTTGCTTCATGGAATGCCGAAGAATTTGGACTTTGCGGCAGTAGTGAGTATGCCAAATACTGTAGAAACGACAGCTTGGATATCGTCGCCTATTTTAACCTCGACATGACTGGCTATGTCGCGCCCGGAAATGATATCTGCATACACCTTTTATATACAGATTGCGATTCCTTGCTCGGAGACTTTACAAAACAGGTTGGAAACACCTATTTGCCGGATGTGGTTATCAATAGGGCTTGGCTTCTGGCAGGCGACACCGACTATTCTTCATTCAACCGCAATGGATATCAGGCAATTTCACCAAGCGAAAACGTTTATTATCTGTCACCTTATATCCATACAGTCAACGACATTATAGGATTGAGCGTGAACAATTGGGAACAGTCGGTCACATTTACAAAACTTAATTTGGCTTGCGTCGCCCATGCCGCCGGACTGTTATACGATTCTGTTGAAGAAATGGAGCCTTCCGATGATGAAATCGTGTATTTTGAGGTGTTCGACACGTTTGGAAATCTTGTCCATAAAGAAAAAAATATATGGAAAAATGTGGACGAAATCCTTGTAAATAATTTAGAATCAGGAATTTACATCGTTCGATTTTTTACAAAAAACGGAAATATCCACACTAAAAAGTTTTTCCTAAATTACTAACTGTTTTAGGGTTTTAGGAATTGACAGATTCATAAATAACTTGTAATTTTGCAATGTTAAAACTTATCCTATGAGAAAAATTTTACTTGCATTGATTTCTTTATTGGTGGTTTCATGCGCTCATGATGATGTTTTGTCTGATTATCAAATTAGTATAAAACACCTTAATAATCAAGCGTTTAATGAACGTCTTTATAATACAAAATTATCATTGCAATATGCCGATTCGGCTTTAAATCTGCTTTATAAAGATTCTGTCAATTTGATTGATAATCATTCCGATTTTTATTACGATAATCTTGCAAGAGCTTTAAATTCAATAGCTTACGATAATTTTTTGCTTTCAGATTTTGAAAAAGCCAATAAAAGCTTAAATCAAATTTATAAAATCGATGAGTCATATCCGAATAAGGATGTTGAAACGAATATTGCCAACATCATAAACGCAAAAATGAGGATGCGTCTGCGTGCTTCATGGGAAGCTGACGAGCTTCTTAAGAAATGCACTTGTAACCATAAAATCCACGATACCCTTTGTTATTGGGCCAAAAGCCAGTATTATGTAACAAAATTATTCCTTAACTGCTTTTACCGTGATGGAAAATATCAGTATAACGAGCTTTTAAAAACATTGAATGAAATTGAACAAGATAATGTTAATCAACAACTTATGGTTGATAATACACAAGCTTACACTCTTTATTACGCCTTGACAGAGGCATGCCAGATACTTGCCCATATCACTAATTTTTATCTTAATGAAGAAGGTAAAAATGTGTTTTATTATAAAAAATCCATTGACTATTTGACAAAAAGTTTGGAGTTAATGAATTATAATCAAATAGTTAGCAATTATGATTTGGCAAATAACCTTCAAACTTTGGCAGGATTGATAAACGATAAAAACAGAAATCATGACTATGATGTATTTGAAGATGATTTGAATCATATCTTATTGATTATCAAGAAAAATTCTGAAAAATTTGGAGTAAAATATCAGATAAGTCCCGGTGTTTTTGATAATGATTTGAAGATGAATATCCTTCTTCATGCCGACAGTCTTTTCATGGAGATAAGGAATCCATATCAGATAATCGCTTCAAAATCAATGATTTCTGATTATTACATCCGTGATGGAAAGCTTGAGGAAGCGCGTCCGTATCTTATTTTTGCGAAAAATTTCATGGATTCGATAAATGCTAACGAAAACCCTGATATACCTGCAGCTTATAAGTTTAAAAACACCACTTCAAAGATGGCTGAGCGTGTTTATATCGGACTTATCAGATCTCAGGCATCCGACAATCCTGAAATTCTAACTAATTGGTTTTCAATGTATCAGAGCGAGTCGTTTAAGGCCTTTGAAAAGGAAAAATACGATTTCAATTATATGGAATTGCGTTCGGTTGACAAAGAAAACAAGAAAAAAATGACTTATCTGTTCTTGTCAATAATTCTGCTTTTCATAGCTTTTGCTACTATTTACGTGTTTTTCAGATATGCTCATCGCAACAACCGGCTTTTGAAAAAGCAAAAGCAGCTCGACCTTGAACGCATTGCCAACGTGGAGACATGTCTGTCGATTTTCCGTCACGACATGTCGCCTTATATCATGTTTTTGCAGCGTGATAACGTTCCGGATGAGATAAAACACGACGCGTTGCAGAAGCTTATTGTGACTTTGAACAACACAATGCGTTGGATAAACATTTCCACACCTAACGGATTGCCTTTCAAAAAAACAAGTTTTGTGCTGAACGATGTCTTTGAACAAGTTGCGAAAGGCATAACAAATCCTAATAAAGTCAATCTTATTTTCTGTGATGCGCCATGTTTGGTTTGGGGAGACAAAAACCTTGTTGAAATCATGCTTAGAAACTTGATAAACAATGCGTTACGTTACACCAACAAGGGTTTTGTAAAGGTGAGCGCAAAGAAATATGAAAAAGACAAGAATTTTATTCAAATAACCGTTGAGGACACCGGATGCGGTATTCCGAAAGAACGTCTCGATGAGCTTTTCCGCTCCGACAAACTCATTGAAAACTCAAATGGCGTCGGGCATCACGGCTTCGGCTTGATGTTATGTGCCTATATCATAAAAAAACATGACGACGAGACCCGGAGAGGATGTAAAATATGGGTCGAAAGCGAAGTTAACAAAGGAACAAAAATACATTTCATATTATGCGCAACTATATAAACATAATTGTTATTGACGACGAGTCATTGATTAGAAAATCAATAGCTTATGAGTTTTCTCACAATAAGCAGGAGATTACCGTTGCTGCCAAAGACGGCACTTTTTACACCAAGGAGATTCGTCTTTTGGGAACATTTGGCACCAAAGCCGAACTCTTTGATTTTCTCGACAATCCTGAAAATGAGAAACCTGATTACGCCTTGGTTGACATGCAGTTTCCTAGTCAGGCTGAGCCTACTGGAGGCATCACTCTGACGCGTGAGATTTTGGGAGGCGGCTACACCAATCAGGAAGGCGGTGACATTCAGATAGTTATAATCACCTCACGCTTCGACTATCCTGCAGAAGATGAGATAAATCGCGAACAAAAGATTAAGGATATAAACAAGGTTATTGTCGATTCGCTTGTTGCCGGAGCAAAGGCTTTTGTTAGCAAAAACGCCACCGAGGGCTTTGAGATTGAGAACTTTACGCGTGCTATAGCATGTCTGGAACGCGGCGAACGTTATTATTTCAACCATCCGGTGATACAGACGATAGTTGAGTCGGCATCCGATTATGTGCAACAGAATTTCTATAGCCTGAAACAGTGCATGCACTATGATGTCACCATGCGTGAACGCGAGCTTTTGATAGGGCTTGCGCGTGGTGAGACAGCCATTCAGGTGGCAAACCGCATCTACGGCAAAGCCGACGACTCGCAGATAAAGTCGATTCAGAACCTACAGAAATCGTTAGCAGACAGAATAAACAATGGCGACAACAAGGCGTCGGCACTCGTCGCAAGAGCGATATTCTTAGGGATTTTAACCGAAGATGATGTTTATAAGAAATGAATGACAACCTGTACGGAGAGGGCATGACCCCTCCCTACATAAAAATAAATGGTATGAAAAAATTTGTACTTTTCATTGCGGCGCTCGTGGCAGCGTTTGAAATGACGGCTCAGTGGCATCCGGGAGCCGAGATCGACATCAACAATGTGAGAACCACATTGTACGGAACCGGTACCTTCTTCAGAATGAGAGGAGGTGAGAATAGCGAACAAGGCTACTATGTGCCTTCAAATGACATTAAATCTACAATCTACCAAAACACCTTGTGGATAGGCGGTCTCGATGCCGACGACAACCTCCACCTGGCAGCGGTGCGTTTTAACCAGGTCGGCGAAGACTTCTGGTCGGGTCCGCTTCGTGTTACCAATGCTTCAACAGATATCTTCACCGTGATGGATTATCATCATGTGTGGAAGGTGTCACGCGCTGATATTGAAGCACTTATTGCAAATCCAAACGGCGATATCGCTGAGGATATACTCACATGGCCCGCTCATGGCAACGTCGATGACGGCTTCGCTGAATTCCTTGCTCCTTTTGTTGATGTTGACAGCGACGGCATCTACAACCCTCGCAACGGCGACTATCCTGATATCCTTGGCGATATGGCGCTTTATTGCATCTATAACGATAACTACGATTATAATCAAAATGGCGTTGTTGAACATAACGAAACGGGCGGCGAACCTCTTGGAATTGAGATTCATTGCATGCTTTACGGCTTCAACGCCCCTGATGATGAGATACTGAACAACACCCTCTTCATGCGCCAGTGGATCTACAACCGCTCGGCCATCGACTATCACGATGTTTATGTGGGCTACTGGACCGACTACGACATCGGATATGCCCGCGATGATTATAACGGCTGTAATGTTAAAAACGGGTATTATTATGGCTATAACGGCAGTCCTATCGACGGTAACGGCCAACCGGAGGCATACGGCCCTAACCCTCCATCACAGATTATCATGATTCTTGGCGGTCCGACAATGAACGCTGACGGTATCGACAACCCAAAATACGATTCTGACGGTAATCAGATTGTAGACGAAAGCATTAACGGTCTCGGCTTTGGCGACGGAATCATTGATAATGAACGTCTTGGCATGACGACTTTTGTTTATCATAGCAACAATAGTGCTATCTATGGCGATCCTTCAGAAGCTATTGATTATTATAATTTTATGCAAGCTAAATGGAGAAATGGCACCCCAATACAGTATGGCGGCAATGGCGTCGAAGGACTGCCTGGCGTCGTCGGTCCTGCGTGTAAGTTCATGTTCCCATACGATTCCGATCCGTATAACTGGGGTACCGGTGGCGTGATACCTAACGGTGGCTATAACCAGAATGGATTTTATTGGAGCGAAGAAACAGGAGATAATGGTCAACCGAATACACCTGGCGACCGCCGTGGACTGGCATCGTCAGGACCGTTCACATTCGGAAGCGGAACTGTCCAGGTGATAGACAGAGCCTATATAACATGTTGGTTATCAGTACCTTTCAATACCGATGAAATGGATATCTGGGCAACATATATCAAAGATTATTTCTTGAATAATTTAAATAACAAATAAATCTTAAGGCTATGAAAAAGATATCATATATAGTGTTATTTCTCATCTTTGCGATGAATGTAACAGCCCAGAGTGTCTGGGACGGAAAGCGTGAAGCCATAATAAACGGAGCGGGTACCGAAAACGACCCTTATCTCATCGAAAACGCCCAACAATTTGCGTGGCTCGTATATGTCGTCAACTGGGATTATTCCATTTGGACAAAAGACAAGCATTTCCTCCTCACCACCGATATCGATCTTGACGGAAGCGTTGACAACCAATGGATTCCGATAGGAGCTGGACCGTCAGCATATTCTAAAAAATCCTTTGACGGTGTTTTCGACGGCGGTTTTCATAAGATCACAGGTATATATATCGACAATGACAATGCCGTTAGTGACAATAATTCTATATGGGTTTCAACGTATGTCGGATTTTTTGCGGAGCTCGGTTTAGATGCGGTAGTAAAAAATCTTTATCTGGAAGGTTCGATCGTAAATAGTAAAATATCAGGAGGTTTTTCAGGTAAAAATGGCAATTTTGAGTATTGTATTTCCGATGTCTATATTGAATCAGATAATAATGCAAGTGCCGGTATATCAGCCTTTGGATCTCCTTATATGACAAACTGCGCGAATCTCGGAAATATCACCGGAAAGAATGGCGTTGGTGGTATCGCTGGCATGAATGGAGTCATAGAAAACTGCTATAACATTGGAACTATTAAGGGAGAAAATATGATTGGCGGTATCGCTGGAAGAGGATATCAACTCAAGAACTGCTATAATGTTGGAGAGGTTTCGTATAATGAAAACTCAACAAACGTAGGTGCCATCGTCGGAAACAAGCCATCGGGCGGAAGTGTCACAAATTGCCATTATCTTGAAGGCTGTATTGCGCAAACTAATGAATATGGTGAGCCTCAGACAGCTGAGTTTATGCGTTCACACGAGTTTGTCAACATACTTAATAACGACACCGATGTTTGGGCTTATGACGAGGACAATACCAACGACGGCTACCCTGTGTTCGGTAACACAATGTTTGGAATCGAAGATATTATCACTGATTTTCCCGACATGGTTATGGTTTATCCAAACCCTGTTGTCGACAAAGTGTTTGTGGTTGGTGATGTGACATCATGCGAAATCTACGACCTTGTAGGAAAACGCGTGAAATCCATATCGACAAATATGGAAGAAATCCGTGTAACTGATTTACAATCAGGGATTTACATGATGCAGTTTTTAACTAAAACCGGAAACGTGGTCACGAGGAAAATCGTGAAACAATGACGATTACTCGGTATAGTATTTAATCATACGTTCGATGGCGCGTTCGCACACTGGGCAGAACTTGTCGCCATTGAACGTATTCATTAAGCAGTCGATCATCGGGCGGTAGATGCCATGTAATTGGTAGCCGGCACCTTCGTACACGCCGACGGTGTTTTCGTATTTTTTGTCGACAGGTGTAGGAACCGGCGTTTTCTTGCCGAGCATGTCCTTCCATTTTGATTCGAAGTTCACCATTGTGGTGATGTTAGGTTCCCAAGGCTCGATGGTGATGTCGTAGCTGTCGGAGCCGTCGTAGGCATATTCGTCGGCGAGGCCTGCGAAACCGTGACCGAACTCATGGATGATGACGTCTGAAGAATATGAGTTGCCGGTTGTGCTCACGCAATATGAGTTGAAAATGCCTCCACCGCCGTATTTTTTGGTGTTTGCGAGGATATAAATCTGGTCGTAAGGCACTTGTCCGGCGAGAGTTTTCATTGTCTCGTTATCATATGTCATGCAGTAGCGTTCACTGTCGAAGGTCCAGAAAGCGCAGCTCAGAGCGGTGTTACGATAAAGTTTGTCGCCTGGCATGGTGATATCGGAGTCTTGTGAAGGCACCATCACGGCACGGATGTTGAAACGGTCCTGATAGCGGTTGTACGGGGCGTAGCTGAACAGGCTCTTTACAAAAAACTGGCAGTCGTTGATGAATTTACCCATCTCCTGCTCGGTATAGCCGTCAGGAAGAAGCACAATGTCGACAGCGTTTTCAACAGGATAATCGCCGTAAACCTTATAAATGGCATAAGGCAGCTTCGGCGCCGGCATGATGAAATAATCCTTCGGGTCGACGGTTATTTTCATGTGTTCAACATACTCGCCATGTTCATCTCTTGCGTAAAACGCGACATCCACAAGCTCTTTCGGAAACGGCATCACAACCGACTCATGAAATCCTTTGCTGATTTTTTGAGCCTCGTCGGAAGTCTGCCACTCGCCGAAAAGCAGGCAATAACCATGCGAATAAAGCACTACATCTGAGTCATGCAGCGTCACCTCAAAATGATATCTTCCATAATTCATATTGTCGACAAGTTGCGCACGAGGACCTCCCCATTTCGGCTCTTTCACGAGTTTGTCGAGCGCATACATGGCAGTGTCGGCATTTCCGAAAAGATAATAATCAATTCGTAACTGGCTGTCAGTAAAATATTTGTCATATTCAACCTGACCTTTTACTTCAAATCCTAAGAATAATAGAATTGTTGATAAAAAAACAAATGTAAGTCTATTCATGTTGATAATTTTTTTTGCAAAATTACGATAATTTTGTTTATTTTTGCAAGTTAATATTGTAATGAAAAAGGAAAAATCCACAACAAAACGCCGTCTCAGAGGTTCATATCTCATCTCACTGATGAGCATAATGCTCGTGCTTTTCGTGCTGAGCCTGTTTTCATCGTTGGTGCTTTTCGCAAATAAAATCTCCGATTATATCAAGGAAAACATCGGTTTTGAAATCGTGATGAAAAAAGGCGTAAAAGAAAAGGATATCATTGAGTTTCAACATGTTTTGGATAAAAAAGAATATGTGAAATCGACGGAATACATATCGCAGGAAGAAGCCACACGACGTTTGACGGAAGACCTTGGCGAGGATATCCTGGATTGGCTCGGTGACGTTGAAAACCCGCTTCTCCCCTCGATTGACGTGAGGTTTAATTCGGAATACGCCAACAACGACAGCATCGCGAAAATCGAAAAATGGGTGATGAAAAACAAAAACGTGAAAGAGGTGTATTTCCAGAAGTCGTTGATACACTCTATCGATAAGAATGTCAATAAGATAGCTGCAGTTTTACTTCTTGTTGGCGCAGTCTTGCTCATTATGGCGATAACGCTCATCGGTCATACCGTCAGGCTTTCGGTGTATTCAAAACGTTTTGTGGTACGCAGCATGCAGCTGGTTGGCGCAACGGAAAGTTTTATCATCAAGCCATTTTTGAAATCGTTTGTCATTCAAGGAGTTATAGGTTCAGTTCTATCATTGGCGCTGCTATCGATTTTCCTTTACAGGGTTATGAGAGATGTTCCTGAACTCGCAAGTTTGACAGGTTTTGGCAGTTTTGCAGTCATTTATATATCGGTTTTGGTTTTAGGCGTTTTGCTCACCACTTTATCGACATTGTTTGCGATGAGAAAATACCTGCGCGCCGATATTGACGATCTTTACGAATAATTAAAATTACTTATATGGCAACAAAAAACGACGTAAAAACTACAGAAAAAGACAAAAAGCCGATGCCTTTCGGGCGTGACAACTACAAATGGGTGCTCATAGGACTGGCGTTTCTTCTCGTGGGATTCCTGCTGATGATTGGCGGCGGCTCTGACAACCCTGATGTCTTCAACGAAGGAATGTTCAGCTTCCGCAGACTCACGCTGTCACCGATTCTTATTTTAATCGGCTTCGGCATACAGTTTTATGCAATAATGAAAAAACCTAAAGAATAATCACTCTGTCATTTCGACTGTAGCGTAATGAAATGGAGCGAAATGGAGAAATCCTTGTTAAACGATTTCAATCAAATATTTACGTTAAAAAAAGGATTTCTCGACTACGCTCGAAATGACAAAAACATAATGAAAATATGGATTGGCTACAAGCTTTATTACTTGGAATTTTGCAGGGTTTGACGGAGTTCCTGCCAGTGTCGAGCAGCGGACACCTCACAATTTTGTCGAACATTTTCGGGTTGAGCGGAGAGGAAAACCTCACTTTCAACGTGGTGTTGCACGTCGCGACAGTATGCGCCACCTTGGTCGTTCTTTGGAGCGAAGTGGTGTGGATTTTCAAGGATTTGTTCACAAAACAGCAGTGGAACTCATATAAAAACCTCAACGGTGGCACAAAATATGCCATCAACATACTCATCTCGATGATTCCGGTGGCCGTAGTGGGAGTGTTTTTCAAAGATAAAGTCGAAGAGATCTTCGGCTCAGGTCTTTTGATTGTAGGCATCATGCTGTTGGTTACCGCCACTTTGCTGACATTCGCGCATTTTGCGAAGCCGCGTCAGCGTGAGGAAATCTCAGGATTGCATGCGTTCATCATCGGTATCGGACAGGCCTGCGCCACCATGCCGGGCTTGTCGCGCTCCGGAACGACCATCGCAACAGGACTTTTGCTCGGCAACAAGAAGGAAAAACTCGCACAGTTCTCGTTTTTGATGGTGATTCCACCTATCTTGGGTGAGGCGTTATTGGATTTCAAAGACGTGCTTGAAGTCGGCTGGCATTCAGCAATGGCTGGCATCTCGCCTTTCACGCTCATCATCGGTTTCCTGGCGGCGTTCATCACAGGATGTCTCGCCTGCAAATGGATGATTAGCATCGTGAAAAAAGGCAAACTCATTTATTTCGCAATCTACTGCGTGATTGTTGGCGTTTTAGCAATTTGTTTCGCATAATGGCAGAGTTTCATTTCGAGGAAGGCGAGGTTTTCCTTATTGACAAACCTCTTGATTGGACGTCGTTCGACGTTGTCAATCTCATTCGTGCTGTCATCAAGAAATACCATCAGATTAGGAAGCTGAAGGTAGGTCATGCAGGCACCTTGGATCCTCTTGCAACAGGTTTGCTGATACTCTGCACAGGCAGGATGACCAAGCAAATCGACAATTTCCAAGCGCAGGAGAAGGTTTACACCGGCACCATGCTGTTGGGACAAACCACACCGACTTTCGACCTCGAAAGCGAGCCTGACCAGTTCTTTCCGACGGACGAGATCAGCGCCGAGGCGTTAGACGAGGCGCGTAAAAAGTTCATCGGCGACATAATGCAGCGTCCGCCGAAGTTTTCAGCAATAAAGATTCAAGGAAAACGCGCCTTCGACTATGCACGTTCCGACGAGGAACTCGAACTGAAGGAACGTCTCGTGCATATCGATGCTTTTCAAATAGATACCACAAACTTCCCCAAGGTCGATTTCATGGTGAAATGCTCCAAAGGCACCTACATCCGCTCGCTGGTCAACGACTTCGGTCAGGCACTCGGCAACGGAGCATGCTTGATAAGTCTGCGCCGCACCAAAATCGGCGACTTCGACGTGAAAGACGCCTGGGATCTGATGGAACTGAAACAAAAAATCATCGAAACGGCACCTGAAATTACAGAAAACAATGTAGAGACGTCATAATATGGCGTCTCTACGTTTTTAAACTGGTTGTATAAACCCGTTCTATTCTTTTATTTCAACATCTTTGGTCTTTAAAAAATTCTGATTGTTTTTCACAAATTTTATCACTGCGATGACACCAATTGCAAATGTGCCCACTATTGCGAAAAGCAACGCAGCTAAGTAAATAAGCACAAACACCATGATTGCAATAAAGGCAAACATCAAAATTCCGCTAACAGTATAACCGATACCGGTTCCTACCACTTTATAAAGTGTTCCTCCAATATTCTTAATAGCGAGTGTTGGATTCAAAGCCTCACCTATCATAGCCGGAATAGCGACAAGAGTGGCGCCTATTACGCTCATGATAATACTGAAAATCGAAGCTGCTGAGTCTCCAATGCTGCCTAAGACAGTGTTTCCTGCCTCTTTACTTGCAGCCAATTCTTCGGCAGTAGCTGGAACGAAAGCGATAATGGCATAGCAAATGTAAAATATTACAGCTAAAAGGGTTAACCACAAAACACCCCATTCCGGGTGATATCCTTCGGTGCCGTCAAAAATAGGCATGAAGAAAGCTATAAATAATGTCGCGATGATACTGAACACCAGCAGCCACGCCACCCAAACTTTTCCGTTGTAAACATAGCCGGCAGTGTCTTTGTTGGTGTTTTTTATTCTTTTGAATACCGAATAAAAAGCTAAAACCGGCGCCCCAAACAGAGCAACATAAATAAGGATATTTAACAGCATAAGATTAAGTTTTTAAGTTTAACATAGAATGAACTAATCGCCTCAAAATTAGTAATTATTTCAATTATCCAAACATTTATTTTTATTATTTTTGCAACCTGATTTAAAAATCCTGTTAATCTTGTAAATCCTGTCTAACAAAAACATGTAAATCTTGTAAATCCTGTCTAATAAAAACATGTAAATCCTGTCTAATAAAAACATGTAAATCCTGTAAATCCTGTCTAATAAAAAAATCCTGTCTGATGAAAAAACGTTATACTTTTTCTTCCGGCGACTCTTTTGAAGCCGACATAAACGACCTAAAACGTCTTCTCGCCGAGAATCAACAGTATGTTGAGAACTACGAAGACGTCTTAGGCTCTCTCTACGATGACGAATACGTCGCCCGCGGCAACGGCTTCTGCGACCGCAAATACAGCGACGATTTCGTCGAAAGTCAGCTCGAGAAATATCAAAAACGGGTTGAAGAACTGGAAAATTGGATAAAAAATGTCTAATCTTCGTCTTCGAGCATGAAAATCTCTTCCACACTTTTTCCGAACACCTGCGCCATTTTCAGTGCAAGCACTGTCGAAGGCACATATTTTCCCGATTCCACCGCGTTGATTGTCTGACGGCTCACTCCTATGCGTTTTGCAAGCTCTTCCTGCGTGATGTCGAGCTCGGCACGCGCTATTTTCAAACGGTTTTTCATTTTTCACCTCCTTTGTTAGCTCTATGCAACTCGATTCTGAATTTGATGATGAAAAGAATCAAAAACAGTGGGAAAATCGAATACATGGCATACAAATACGACAGGCCATAAATTGTAAAAGTGAACAAAATCAACAAGATAGCTGAGATATAAGTCGCCCAAACCAGACTTTGTTCACGGATGCTTGTTACGAATTCATCTTCAATTTTTTCTTTAGAAAAACCAATGAAAACAAGTCCGACGATTAAGACCGGAATGATAAATGTGATTATACCGCATTCTGCCATACAGAAAAACCTACATCCGCCCAACAAACCTCCATCAATCATTGCGGGCATTTTGAATTCCGGGCTGATTTCCAATAACCTCCAGATAATCAATGCAATAAATGCAACGGCGGTAATCGCCAATCCGACAATCTTAAAGCTGTTCGGAAACAAATAGTTCTTTTTCATAGTACTTTAATTTTAAAGGTTGAACAATTAATTCAAAAGTTTAACGCTGCAAAAGTAAAGTATATTTTACAAAATAGCAAATTAATTTTACATTTTTTTTGAAAAAAGTTTGAAAAAGATTTCTCCACTGCCCTCTCCGCTTCGGTCGAGGTTCGGTCGAAATAACGATAGATATTGGAAAAATTTTGTAATTTTGCGGCCTGATATAAAAGGAAAAAACAGAAAAACAATCTTATAAATCTTGTTAATCTTGTTAATCCTGTCTAAAATTAACTTGTCAATCATGTCAAACTTTAAATCATTTCTGAAAAGAAAAAACGTCGATGTCTCGGCGAAGGCATATCTTCTTGACGCTCTTGGTGCTATGGCGCTCGGTTTGTTCGCGTCATTATTAATAGGTACGATTTTCGACACCATCGGAAGCCGTTTGAATATCCCGATGTTTGTTGAATTTGCGAAATACTGCAAAATCGCTGCCGGCCCGGCTATGGGGGTGGCTATCGCTTATGCTCTCCATGCCCCGGCTTTGGTGATGTTCAGCGCAGTGGCCGTCGGTGTGGCTGGAAACACCTTGGGCGGTCCTGTGGGAGTGCTCGTGGCAGTCGTCATCAGCACCGAACTTGGCAAAATGGTGTCGAAGGAGACACAGGTCGATATTCTTGTAACTCCTTCTGTTACAATTATTTCAGGTATCTTGCTCGCGATGTTTGTCGGTCCCGGCATCAGCCGTTTCATGACCGCTTTCGGCGATTTCATCATGTATGCCACCAATCTGCATCCTTTCGCGATGGGCATCATCGTCTCTGTCAGCATCGGAATGGCGCTGACGTTGCCTATTTCGAGTGCCGCCATTTGTATCGCCATCGGGCTTTCTGGCATCGCCGGAGGAGCAGCTACAGCCGGTTGTTGCGCCCAGATGGTCGGTTTCGCCGTCATGAGCTTCAAGGAAAACCGATGGGGCGGACTCATCTCACAAGGTATCGGCACCTCTATGCTTCAGATGCCTAATATTTTGCGTCATCCTCTGACATGGATACCTCCTACATTAACAGCAGCAATCACTGGTCCTTTGGCAACTTGCGTGTTCCATCTCGAGAACGTGCCAATAGGCTCTGGCATGGGTACCTGCGGCCTCGTCGGACCTCTCGGAGTCATCTCGGCAATGCCCGACGGCGGCGCCAACATGTGGTGGGGAATCCTCATGATTTGCTTCGTGCTCCCTGCAGTGCTGACTTGGCTCTTCGGACTTGTTTTCAGAAAACTGAACTGGATTAAAGACGGAGATTTGAAACTTGAATGACAAGTGTTTCCTATTATAAGACAGGATTAACAAGATTAACAGGATTTTTATTGTCCATATTGATAGTCCTATATCTTGTAAATCTTGTAAATCCTGTATCTTGTAAATCTTGTAAATCCTGTCTAAAAACAATAATCTTGTCAAAATTATGTCATTTTTCTCTTGACAAAATTTTCGTTTTGTTGTATATTTGCATTCCTTTTGTGAAAAATAGGTAATAATTTAAAATATTTGAAATGAAACTATCACAGTTTAAGTTCAATTTACCGCATGACCTCATCGCCATGTATCCGCCGAAGGAGCGCGAAGACGCAAGAATGATGGTCCTGCACCGTGACACTCAGACCATTGAACACAAGACCTTCCGCGACATTCTCAGCTACTGCAATCCTGGTGATTTGTTCGTGATTAACAACTCACGCGTGTTCCCTGCCCGTCTCTATGGCGAAAAGGAGAAGACTGGTGCTAAAATCGAGGTGATGTTGCTCCGCGAGCTCGACCCTGAGAGCCGTCTTTGGGACGTCCTCGTCGACCCTGCCCGTAAGATTCGTATCGGCAACAAGCTGTATTTCGGTCCGAATGACGAGCTCGTAGCCGAGGTCATCGACAACACCACATCACGTGGCCGTACACTGCGTTTCTTGTTCGACGGCCCACACGATGAGTTCAAAAAAGTCATCATGGGACTTGGCGAGACACCGCTTCCGAAAGTCATTCAGCGTCCTGTCGAAGAAGATGACGAGTTCAACTATCAGACAGTCTACGCAACACAGGAAGGCTCTGTCGCAGCTCCTACAGCCGGCATGCATTTCAGCAAGATCTTGATGAAACGTATGGAGCTTCAGGATGTTAACTTCGCCGAAGTCACACTCCACACAGGAATGGGCAACTTCCGCGACATCGAAGTCGAAGACTTGACAAAACACAAGACCGACTCTGAAGAGATTAACATCTCACAGGAAACTTGCGACTTGATAAACGCAACGAAAGAGGCCAAACATAAAGTGTTTGCTGTCGGAACCACCACTTTGAAGGTCATGGAGACTGTGGTAAGCATCACAGGCAAGCTGAAACCGCTGAAAGGCTGGACCAACAAGTTCATCTTCCCGCCTTACGATTTCAACACCGCCGACGCACTCATCACCAACTTCCACCTCCCGAAATCACCGATGATGATGGAAGTCGCCGCTTTCGCCGGTTATGATTTCTTAATGAAAGCCTATAAAGAAGCCGTCGCAGAGAAATACAACTTCTTCACCTACGGCGACGCAATGCTAATTTTATAAGTGAGAAGTTTTACTACTAACTGAAAAAAGATGAATCAAGAAGAATTCTTTAAAAAGATAACATCTCACGCGAAGGAATACGGTTTTATTTTCCCTTCAAGTGATATTTACGACGGACTGGCTGCCGTTTACGATTATGGCCAGAATGGTGTCGAACTGAAGAAAAACATCAGAGAATACTGGTGGAAAGCCATGGTGCAGATGCACGAAAACATCGTCGGTCTCGACGCTGCCATCTTCATGCACCCGACAGTGTGGAAGGCTTCAGGCCACGTTGACGCTTTCAACGACCCGATGATCGACAACAAAGACAGCAAGAAACGTTATCGTGCTGACGTCCTCGTCGAGGATTACATGGCGAAGATTGAGGAAAAAATCAACAAGGAAGTTGAAAAAGCTGCCAAACGCTTCGGTGATGCCTTCGACAAGGAACAGTTTGTCACCACAAATCCACGTGTCCTCGAGTGGAAGAAGGAAATCGAGGAAATCAGCCACCGTCTTTATGGCGCAATGGAGAAAAACGACCTCGCCGACATCAAGAAACTCATCGAAGACCTTGGCATCGTGTGCCCAATCAGCGGAACACGCAACTGGACTGACGTGCGTCAGTTTAACCTGATGTTCGCCACACAGATAGGCTCGCTGGCAGAAGGCGCCAACACTATCTATCTGCGTCCTGAGACAGCTCAGGGTATCTTCGTCAACTACCTCAACGTGCAGAAGACAGGCCGCATGAAGATTCCGTTCGGCATCGCACAGACAGGAAAGGCATTCCGCAACGAAATCGTCGCCCGTCAGTTCATTTTCAGAATGAGAGAGTTCGAACAGATGGAGATGCAGTTCTTCGTACGCCCTGGCACCGAGATAGAATGGTTCAAGAAATGGAAGGAAGAACGTCTGAAATGGCATCTCTCATTGGGTATCCCAGCTGAAAACTACCGTTTCCACGACCATGAGAAGCTGGCTCATTATGCCAATGCCGCAACCGATATCGAGTTCAACTTCCCATTCGGTTTCAAGGAGTTGGAAGGCGTCCACAGCCGTACCGACTACGACCTCAGCCGTCACGCAGAGTTCTCAGGCAAGAAGTTGCAATATTTCGATCCTGAAACCAACGAGAGCTACACTCCATACGTCATCGAGACATCTATCGGCCTTGACCGTATGTTCCTCGCAATGTTCAGCTACGCCTACACTGAGGAGAAACTCGAAGACGGCAGCGAACGCGTCGTGATGAAACTGCCTCCGATTCTCGCACCTTACAAAGTGGCTATCCTGCCATTGGTGAAGAAAGACGGACTTCCAGAGAAAGCACGCGAAATCATGGACAGCCTGCAGTACGACTTCATGTGCCAGTACGAGGAGAAAGACTCCATCGGAAAACGTTACAGAAGACAGGATGCTATCGGTACTCCTCTCTGCGTAACCGTTGATAATCAGACACTTGAAGATAACACCGTGACCGTCCGCGACCGCGACACCATGGAACAGATCCGCGTCAACGTCAACGAACTGCACGAAATCATCAGAAAGAAAATTTCTCCAAAGAAATAAAAATGGACATCAGCGCTTTTCTCAATCCCGTAAAAGAAGAAGTCGTAGAAAACTGCCATCTGACACATAAAAAACAACTTGGCAACACGATAACAATCTTTAAAAATGAAGACGATTTTCCTGAGTTGGAAGGTTGCCTGATTGCAATAGTCGGAGTTGAAGAAGAACGCTATGCCGTTGATAATGAAGGATGTAAGGCTGGCCCAGATGCTATCCGCCACGCCTTATATCCTTTGTTTAACCACTGGCCCAACCTGAAAATCGTCGACCTCGGCAATGTGAAGTCAGGTTTGAGGGTTGAGGACACCTACTACGCGCTGAGCGAGGTGTTTCTGGCACTTTTGAAACATCATATCGTGCCTGTCATCATCGGAGGAAGTCAGGACTTGACATATCCGATCTATCAAGTGTATGAAAACACCGGTAAGATGGTGAATATCACCGCGATAGACCCGCGTTTCGACATAGGTGAAGAAGGCGAAAGTCTGAATTCGGAATCGTATCTGAGCCATATCATCTTACATCAGCCGAATTATTTGTTCAACTATACGAACATCGGTTATCAGACGTATTACATTGATAATGAGAATATTAGCCTGATGAAGCAGCTGCTGTTCGACATCTATCGTTTGGGAACGATAAAGAACCGTGCTGAGCTTACAGAGCCTCTGCTTCGTAATGCCGATATCATCACGGTTGATGCAGCGGCTTTCTGTGCTGCCGACATGCCAGGCGTGAAATGCAGCTCGCCTAATGGTTTCAGCAGCGAAGACGGATGCAAAATGACACGTTACGCCGGCCTGAACCCTAAACTTACGTCAATAGGATTCTTCAACTACAATCCTAAATATGATGTCAACTATCAGAGTGCCAATAACTTAGCTGAGATGATTTGGTACTTCCTGGAAGGCTTCTCGCTACGTCATAACGATTTTCCAACCTCCGATAATCGTGATGAATTCACCAAATTTATTGTAAGGCTTGAAAACTACGACGAGCTGATATTCCTGTGTCATAAAACCTCCGGCAAATGGTGGATGGAGATTTCAGACCATTTTATCCCTTGCTCGAAATCCGACTACGACATGGCGATGCAAAATGAATTGCCTGACAGATGGTGGCAGTTTTATCAAAAATTGATGTAACATGAACAGAGCGAAACTACTATCAATCATTGAGCCGAGCTACGAAAAAAACACTTCTTTTATCAGCAAGCTATATGACCTTTTCATGTTCCTGATGATAATCATCAGCCTTATCCCGCTGATGTACAGAGGTGCGTCGCTCATGTTCTATCTGTTCGAAAAGATCTCTGTCTCAGCATTCATCATCGACTATTTTTTACGTTGGATTACGGCCGATATCAAGTATCCTGAAAAGAAAAAATGGGTGGCTTTCGTAACCTATCCGTTCACCATGATGGCCATCATCGATTTGCTTTCGATATTGCCGGCTTTAGGACTCTTGCATAAATCACTGAAGGCTTTGCGAGCTGCCCGTGTGTTCATGCTTATCAGAATAATCCGTCTGGTACGCTATTCAAAACGCATCTGGACGCTTCTTTATGTTTTGAAGAAAGAACGCGTTATTTTGCTGACGGTATTGGGAATCGCGTTGTTTTACATCTTTGCGACAGCATTGATAATGTTCAACGTTGAGATGTATCGTCAATTGCCTGACGGAAGTTTGGTCTTCGAATCGTTTTTAGATGCTTTGTATTGGGCTACAACAACTTTGACCACTATCGGATACGGCGACATCTACCCTGTTTCCGATGCCGGAAAAATTGTTACCATTATCTCATCTCTCTTAGGCGTTGCTATAATTGCTTTGCCGACAGGTGTTATCACGGCAGGATATCTTGACGAGCTCAAAAAGCGTAGAAAAGAAGCTGAAAATAAGAGTTAAGAGTTAAGAGTTGAGAGTTGAGAGTTGAGAGTGAGGTTTTTAGTTTTTATATGTTTTTTAATCATAAAATTTATGGAATCGAATACAGCCAAAGTTAAAAGTAAATTATTTGCTAAAAACATTATTAATCTTTACCAGAAAATTGTTTCTGAAAAGAAGGAATATGTATTGTCAAAACAAATTTTAAGATGTGGAACAAGTATTGGTGCTAATATTGCAGAATCAGAATGTGCTATGAGTATCAAAGACTTTCTGTCAAAAATTTATATTTCATTGAAAGAAGCATCTGAAACATTGTATTGGCTTGATTTACTTTACGAAACAGATTATATATGTAAAGAAGATTTTTTAAAATTGAAAAAAGATTGTGATGAAATCAAACGAATGCTGTCTGCAACAACTAAAACAATAACTCAAAAACTATCAACTAATTAAAACTCCACTCTTAACTCTTAATATTTAACTCTTAACTCTTAACTCTCAACTCTTTTATTAGGATTTTGTTCCAAAAACATCTCCCAGTTGTTGAATTTTTTCTTTCCTTTCGGGATTTTTGGAAGTTTCGGATCGTCGGTGCCGCCAACTATATTGAGTTGGTTTTGGAAGCTGTGGCAGACTGCAGCTGCCATTGCATCGGTGGCATCTAGATAATCCGGATGCTCGGTGAAGTTGCAGAGTTTCTGCACCATCGCGGCGACCTGTTCCTTCGATGCGGCGCCGTTGCCTGTTATCGACTGCTTGATTTTACGTGGAGAATATTCAAAAATAGGGATATCGCGATACAAGGCAGCTGCCATTGCGACACCTTGGGCGCGACCCAGCTTCAGCATCGACTGCACGTTTTTTCCGAAAAATGGAGCCTCGATGGCAAGCTCATCAGGATGATATTCATCGATGATTTCGAGAACGCGTTCAAAGATTCTTCGGAGCTTAAGTGCTTGATTATCAAGCTTGCTGAGCTTCAAGACACCCATGCGTATCATGCTCAGCTCCTTGCCTCTCTGAAGGATGAGACCGTAACCCATCACCATTGTTCCCGGGTCGATGCCTAATATTATTCTGTCAGTTTTCAAAATTTATTATCTTTGCAGTCGAAATGAGTGCTAATTCCAATAACGCAAAAATAAAGAAAATCGCTGAAATGGCGATAAAAATTCTAATTGTACTTGCCGGTTGTTGGGTGCTTTATGTGAAAATCATTAAAAATCAAGACCTTACGGAGATGTGGAGCTCGGTAAAAACATCGTTCTCCTCAATACAAAATGTGCTTCTGATGGCACTTGCATTCATTTTGATGCCTGTCAACATGGCTTTTGAGACCAGAAAATGGCAGAAATCGGTGTTACCTGTCGAGAACGTGCCATTTGGGAAAGCCTACACTGCCATTTTCACCGGTGTTACGGCAGGCATGATGTTTCCCAACCGCACTGGCGACTTCCTCGGACGCATTTTCATTCTCGAAAAAGGCAACAGAATCAAGGCGGCAATGCTTACTTTCGTTGGAAATATCGCACAGATGCTCGTCACCGTCAGCTTCGGTTGCATCGCATGGATTTTCTTCAAGCAGGAAGATAATTATTGGTATATCTTAATTATATCGTTGATAATCATCGTTTTAGGATATTTGATTTATTTCAACATACACATTTTAAGGCATCTCCAACGCCTGATTCCAAAGAAATGGCGTCCGCGGGCTGAGAAATATATGGAGATTTTCAGCAGCTATTCAAAACATGATTTGGTCGTTATTTTGCTGCTGGCTTTGGCGAAATACATGGTTTATTCGTTCCAATTCGTATTGCTCATTTGGGCTTTCGATGTGCCGCTCAACTATTTTGAAGCCATGATTCCAATAATGTTGACATATCTGCTGATGACGGTGATACCGTTTATCACCATCACCGAAATTGCGGTCCGTGGCGCTGTGTGTATTGGGGTTTTTGAAATTTGGCTGACGATGCAGGGAATCAGTTCTTCGTTCACAATGATGGTGTTTTTCGCAAGCACCATGCTTTGGCTGTATAATCTCGCGATTCCAGCGATAATAGGATTGTTTTTTATTCGTAAATTAAAATTCATGAGGAGCAGTTATGAGTCTTGAAACAATACATATCTTATTGAATATCATCATGATATTCGCTGCACTTTACCTGATTTGCATCGGGGCGTTCACCTATGGATTGACAATTTTGTCGCGCAACTACAACAGAGACGCGATATTAAGACAGGCAAAGAAAGTCTCGGTGTTGATAGCTGCCCGCAATGAAGGCAAAAACATCGAAAAACTATTGCAATCGCTTTATAATCAGACGGTTGACAAAGAGAATTTCGAGGTGATAATCGTCGATGACCATTCAGATGACGATACCTTTGGGATATCGGAAAGTTTTAAAGTCTCTCATCCTGAAATGAGCCTGAAGTTGTTAAAGGCTACAGGTTCCGGCAAAAAACAAGCCATATCACAAGCCTTGCATGCTGCTGATAATGAGGTAGTTATTGTTACCGATGCCGACTGCGAGCTGCCTGCGAAATGGATTGAGAAGATGCTTGCTTTTTATATTGCGAAGGACTTGAAAATGCTGCTTGGTCCGGTGCTTTTGTCGCCTGCCGACACTTTGTTTGAGAAGCTTCAGGTGCTTGAGCACATGAGTCTCATCGCGAGTACTGCAGGTTCCGCTGCCATTGGGATGCCGGTGATGTGCAACGGCGCCAACATGATGTACGACCGCAAATCTGCATTAAATGTGGAGAAAGACCGCACCGACATGAAACTCGCTTCGGGTGACGACATGTTTCTGATGGAGCAGTTTATCGCGCGATATGGCAGCAAGGCAATAGGTTTCTTCCTTAACCGTGAGGTGATTGTGAAAACGGCTACCATGCCGAATCTCAAGGCGTTTTTCCGTCAGCGCACCCGCTGGACCTCGAAGACTAAGGCTTACACCAACTGGAAAATCATCGCCACGGCATTAACGGTGTTTTTGTTCAATCTGAGCATCGTCTTTTTCTTTGTGGCTGGCTTCTTCATGCCGGTTTTCTGGGCATTTTACGTGCTTTACGTCATCATGAAAACCCTCATCGACTATCCTATCATCAGGCGAATCTCGGCTTTCATGAAACAGAAAAAACTCAAGTTCTGGACCTTGCCACTTGAGTTTATCTATCCGTTTTACGTAGTGTTTACTGCGATTGCGGGGATGTTTGCAAAGGTGAGATGGAAATAGAATCTTATTCTTTAACCATATTTGATGGTAAAATCAAATCTATGTAAACTTCCCCTTTTTAGGACAGTCATAAATTAGACTGCAAAAATAAATTACCAGAAACCATATAAACGATTGATATTCATACTCATTGAAGCCTCAAAAATTCCTCACTACTTTTTTGCTGACATCATCGGATATTTATTGTATCTTTGCACAGAAAATAACATTAAAACAAAAAAATATAAAAATCAATCTTATTAATTGCAGTTGCTATGATGCTCGTATTGAGCCAGTGCAAGAAAAACGAAATTGTAAAAAACAACAATGAAATCGGCAATTCTGTAATAGCCGTGGCGCAGGGACCCGACATCGAACGAATTCAGCCTTAACGCAATATATTCATTTGGAAGATATTATGTCGAGTCTGCTATAGTTTACTACGAAGGTCAACAACACGAGCCCTATTATCATAAACATGTCACGAAAGTCACATATGGAGTTTTAGACTATGTTAACGATGATGTGATTGGTTTCGATGACCTTTAATCTACAACAACCATGAAAAATATCGTCTTTTCAGTTGCTTTTCTATTAATTCTACACGCCCCACTCCGTGCCCAGCAATGGGAAATAGATTATGGAGATACACAGAGTTTCACCCAGTTTAGCCACGGTATCACCGACCTGGAAGGAAATGCTATTCTGGTTGGTGGATGTGCTTCTGTATATCCAAATTATCATCCGATTGCGATGCGTATTGAACCCAATGGTGCTCATCTAGAATGCGATTATCAAAATGGCTTTGATGGGTTGATGCTGACAGATGTTGTTCAACTGCCCAACGGCAATTACTTTACGGCAGGCATCGCTTCGAAAGAAGCCGTGGTGGTGATGGTGCTTGATGCCAATTTGGATATAGTAAATAGCAAACGCTACGAAAAGGCAGAAACCGCTCTCTCGATTCATGGAGGGCGGCTTCTTCTTGACGATGACGGCACGGTGGTTATGGCAGGGGAGGCATGGTTTCCTGCAGTATATACGAACTTTGACGCACGTCCATTTATGTATCGGTTTGATGAAAACGCCGATACCCTGAGCTGCCGTTATGTCATGGCAGAAAAGCCAGATCCAGAGTACTATTTAAATGATGTCGAATGCCATCAGATTCTTAAGAATCCTCAGAATGACGGATTTATTTTGATGGGAAAAGGAAGAAACGGCCTCCCTTCTCTCATTTGCTACGATTATGATTTTAACTACATTAGCAATATTTGGATGCATAATGACTTCTCGTTGCTTTCCGCCCAATACAGTTCATGCTGCTGGCTCTCGGATGACGACCTGCTGGTTTTCGGAACATTAAAACCGATGAACGATCAATCGCGCACTATAGGATTGCTTGATGTGAAACTGAGCGGAGGGGTACCTAGATTGGATACGATCCATGGCGACTTTTCGCCTTATCACATTGCAAGTGGCCTATATGATAATTCAGCTTTTGCCAATGATACAACCATCTATGGTTCCTATTATTCCACAGAAAACATGTATTCGGGTCCTTTCCACATTAGCGTTTGTCTGTTTGATAAAGACATGGAAGTCCTTGGCAACTATGTTTTTGTTGATGAGGAACACATTAATTATGTGCCATGCTTCATATTGCCTCATGTTGATGGAGGGTGTGTCATTGTTTCAATATATTCTGACGGGTCGATCAATCACTATACACCCGGCAAGATAATAAAAATGTCGCGTGAGGACTTCAACCCTATTCTTTGCAGTGTAAGTGAGGTGCCGAAGGAGAAAATCAAGGCAACGGTGTTTCCTAATCCCACAAAAGGCGAATTGAATATCGACATTTCAGATTTGCCAGAGAACAAAGAATACAGGATTCGGGTTACCGATGCATTGGGGTGCATTTGCATGGACCGTATAATACGAGGAGAAGGCAATGTGCTCACCGTGGGTGTTTCGTCACTAAAGCCCGGCATATATGTCTACACCATTTACAACACTGAAAAAGATGTTGTAAAAAACAAGTTTATAAAAGAATAGCTTAAAAATAATCAGGTTCAAAAATAACTAAAAAATCAAACACATAAATCATGAAAAATCAATTAGGTAATATTAAAAACATCATTGTATTATGTATGGCTCTTCTCTTAGGGCAAGTAGTTAACGCTCAGGTTGGCTCTGACAATGGAATCCATGTAAGCGGAGGCAGTTCTTCGCAATCAAAAGTTTCATCAAATATAGGAAATTCCACAACTGCGACAGGCTATAATTCGTTCGCTAGCGGTTATGGATCTGAAGCATCGGGGCATACTTCAACGGCTTTAGGGCGTGAAGCGAGGGCTTTAGGAAACTATTCCGGGGCGTTTGGAAATTTTGTTAAAGCTTCTGGGGAGAATTCTTTTGTGCTAGGTAAGGGTTTTACCTCAGCATTACCTTTGACCAATTCGGTCGCTGGAATCATGATGGGAGTAAATAGCCAGCAGCCCACATTGACTATCTCGGCAGCATCAAGCGCGAATTATACCGGCAAAGTCGGCATCGGGACAAAAACCCCTTCATGCAAACTCGAGGTGGCAGGTTCTGCCAAAACCACCTCATTACAAACAGAAACATTAAATGTCACTGGGGATGTGTCTTTCGGAAATCTTGCAGGAAACACCACAAAAATTGTAACAGTAGGAACAGATGGCAAATTGAATGCAAAAAGTGGAAGAGTTTACGCTTTATGTGATTGAACTTGAAAAACAAATTGACGAATTAAAAGGAGATAAATGATGAAAACAAAATTGGTTTCAAAATATTATCTATTGACAACCATATTGGGACTATCCCTGTTATCTAACGCACAACAGGAAAAACACAACAACGTGGTTTATTTAGGATTAGGTTCTTATACAATAACGCAGGACAAATCATACCAGATAAAAGATTTTAGTCCAACGATAGACTTGGTTTATAACCGTTTTCTTGATGATGGATTTATGGTTGGTGCAGGCTACTATTTCAAACATATCAACTATTATATTTATGAATTAAACGGTATTGATAATATACCTTGCACAGAAGGAAATCATTCATTGATGTTGTCTTTGGGTTATAAATTTAATATTTCCGCATTTAATATCACTCCATATATTGCTGCTGGTGTTGGATTTGCACGATATAAACTATCCGAAGATTATGATAGTTATAAAACAAAATATGATACTTTTTTTATGCTTAGTCCTGGAGTTCGATTGGGGTATGAAATCAGCAGATGGATGATTTTTACATCATATAATTTCAATTATTATAAATGCCATCCAAAAGTCGATTTAGATTCCGCTTTTGAATTAATACTCCCCTACAAACAAGAATATCATAGTTTTAATATTGGCTTAGGCTATATGTTTTAAAAAAATATGTATATGAAGCTAAAGTTTTGTAATACTATTGCCTTTCTAATGCTTTGTTGTGTTGTCCCCTTCCCTAAAAAAAGGACAGTTGTGGATTAGACAAAAAAGTTTAATTTTGCAATATAAGGAGGAAGAATGAAAAAGAAGATTCACAATGAGAGCGAGATGGTGAATGCCGTCAAGGCTCTCGAGAGCGGTGTGACTGATTTTCCCTCAGGAATATATTTGATTAGTATTATGACATCACAAAACCAGTATATCAAAAAAATCATAAAACTATGAAAAAGTTACCAACCGT
>OMYA01000012.1 GCA_900315175.1 uncultured Bacteroidales bacterium | reverse complement strand
TTTACATCTTCAAACTGAATGAGAAGACACAGAAAATAGTTATCAGATAACATTGAATGAGATTCCTCACCCCTTCGGGGTTCGGAATGACAACGTTGCCATTGGAAAGACCGTTGTCATTCCGACCTCGACCGAAGGGAGAGGGAGGAAACTCAAACAAATAAGAAAAAACGTTAAATACTATATATCATGAAAAAGTTATTTTTAGCATTAACATTGATGATGAGTCTGGGCGCCAGTGCACAATGGGTTGCAGGCGTCAAGGGAGGCTGGACGCAGACCTCCACCACTCGCACCAATTTGGGTCGTATCGACGAGAGTTATTCAGCGATGAGCGGCTTTGAATTTGGTATCCAAGGCAAGTATATGTTTTATGACTGGCTTGCGGTACGCGCCGACCTGAGCTGGATGAGACGTTCGCATCGCATGGACCGCAACCTCAACTATCTTGACCCTGTCTACACCAAGTATCGCAACGACTATCTTATGCTTCCAGTGACTGCTGACCTCTCGTTTGGCAACGATAAACTGCGCGGACATGTGCTCTGCGGCGGTTTTATCGGCTATTGGATGCAATCTAAGGTGAAAGGCACGACATATTGGATGACCGACTATTATGTCTATTTCGATGATTTCAACGAAAAACACGATTTTAACGATGAAGACAGGCGTTTCACGGCAGGACTCGTGGGCGGCGTCGGTTTGAGCTATGACATCACAGAACAGATAGGTGTCAACCTTGACGGGATGTTTTACTACGACCTTGTAAGCTACCACAAGGGATACGAGCATCTGAGCGACCCTCGCTACTTGAACACCCTTTCACTGACATTAGGCGTTTATTATAAATTTTAAAACTGCATGACAATGAAAAGAACTATTATCATATTGGCTATGGCAGCCCTTGTTTTGGGCGGCTGCCGCAAGCAGGCTGATTTTCATCCTTATATAGGCGAGACTGGCGATTTGGCTTATCACAACTATTCAACACAGTTTGAATATCTTTGGAAATGTATCAGCACAGGCTATGTTTTTTGGGACGTGGACGACACCGATTGGGATGCTGTTTACAGCGAGTATATGCCGAGGTTTGAGGCTCTTGACGCGAAGCATTATGCCGGTCAGGAGGTAAAGGTCGACGAACTCAAGAATCTCTACACTGGCGCTATGGGCGGTTTGAGAGACCATCACATGAACATTCGTATCAAGAATCTTTTTCCAGCCGCATCTGACACCATGCATGAATTTTATGTCAGTCCGGGAGTTCTTGAAACAGAAACACGAGATTATTTCGTTTCACCTACGTTTATTTCACAAATACTTATGTATTTAAATGTTCAGCAAATGGGTCTGAACTATGAACTTGAGGCTGACGAGAATTTCATAGGAACTATTTCGGAACTGAATACGTATGCGATGTATCATTACAGTCTCATCAAACTCCCTGACGGGCGCAAGATACCTTATCTCTGGCAGTCGTGTGCCGCTATTTCATATCTCATGGACGGCAACAGTCAGGAGACGCAGCAGGCAGCTACGGTCATTAGGCATTGGCTTGAGGCTGTGAGAGACACTCCGCGTGAGCAGCTGGCAGGCATCATACTCGACAACAGAGCCAACACAGGAGGCTGCCAGGACGACCTCGACTATGTGTTGGGGTCATTCATCAACGAGACCACCGAGGTTATGCAGACAAGATATAAAGAAGGTCCGGGACGATATGAGCACTCTGTTTGGACTCCATATTACATACATCCGCAGAGTCGTTATCATCGCGACCTCACAGCTGAGAACATACCATACGTGGTGTTGTGCGACCTCAGTTCCGTCAGTATGGGTGAGATTGAGACATCTATTATCAAGAAAGTGCTGCCGACGAGCCATACCATTGGCGAGCGCACTTACGGTGCCACAGGACCTCTGCAGGCTGTTTCTTCTATCAACCTCAACTATGGCGGTCCGTTTGGCGATATTAATACAATGCATCACTATGTCTACACTTCGACTTTCGAGGCACGTATAAACGGCACAGTGATTGAGGGCATCGGTTACACGCCAGATCAGATCGTTCTCCGCAAGAACTACGGCGGCGAATTCAAACCACAACTTGATGCAGCTATAGAATATATCAAGAATCGATAGCTGAAAGTTGAGAGATTATTGATAAATTATTTTGATTATAGAAATCTTTAGTCATTATTTCGGAGTTTGTTCTCTATTTTTCGTTCCCATACGAGGAGCAGTGACATCGCCCATCTTGACAAAAGCATCCAGAGGAAACTTCCTCCCATGGCTGTGAAAAGCAGCAAATCCTCAAGGTTGCTGTGAGAGACACCGATGTGGTGGTTCAGGATATCGTTTTCTTCTTTAGTGGTGCTTCCGTGCTCTGTTTCGTCTATCATCACGGCGGCGCCATATGCGAGACCAAGGGTGTTGGCAACGAGCCACAGAAAAGCAGTGCGAGGCGGCAGCCCGAAGAACACCATCACCGGCTTCAGGAAGTTGGAAATCTTTTCTATTATGCCGAATTCATTCAATATTCTTTGCAAAAGTGTCAAGGCATATACCAGGACTATCATCAGGCCGACGGTGCGGAGGGTGCGAATTGCCCAATTTTTAAGCATCTCCATGAAAGTGACGTTCTCTGCCGTTACCAGATGCGTTTCATGCGCGACAAACTCACCGGGCATTATCTTGTTTAAGACAAAAGCCAAAATAAAAGCGGATAATGTCCTTATAACCACTATCCTTAATGCAGATGAGCCCGTTTTGGCCTGTACGGTGGTCTCTACAATCATATTATGTGAGCAGAGTACCATAACCGCCAAAATTGTTGCGGCGCGCATATCGAGGCTTAAAGTGCTCATTACGGCCATTGCGGTGTAGCAGTTCACGAAATAGCCCGAGACGTAGGCGAGGGCAGCCTCACCGGGGAGGCCGAAACTCGAAAACAACGGGGTCAACAGCTCTGAAATCCATGCGATGACTCCGAAATATTGAAGCAGCATGATGCCAAACGACACGCTCACCATGATTTTGACGAGCCACCAGATGGTCTTCAGCGCGCTTGGAGTGGCAGAGCGCACACATGAAAGCATGCGCTCTGTGAATTTTTGATTGTCAGCCATTTTACTCGTCAATTGTCATCTCGTCGATGAGGCGTGTGCAGCCGGCGTATTTGTCGATGAGGAACAGCACGTAACGGATGTCGACGCTGATGTTCTTGCATATCGACGGGTCGTAGACGAGGTCGCTCATGGTGCCTTCCCAGGTGCGGTCGAAATTCAGGCCGAGCAGCTTGCCTTCAGCGTTGAGGATAGGGCTTCCGCTGTTGCCTCCAGTGGTGTGGTTGCCAGCGATGAACGCCACATGCATCGAGCCGTCTTTGTCGGCATAGCGACCGAAGTCCTTAGCCTCGTAAAGCTCACGTAATCTGTCGGTTACGACATAATCGTAGATGTCGGGGTTCTCTTTCTGCATGATACCGTCGAGGGTGGTGAAATGACGGTATTCGACAGCGTCTCTCGGCTTGAAACCGCCCACCTTGCCGTAAGTCACACGCAGGGTGAAGTTGGCGTCAGGGTAGAGGTTACGCTCAGGAAACACCTCAGGAATCATCTTCATCTGGCCTTCCATGTAGACACGGCGCAGGTCGTTGATCTTGGTGTTATATTCTCTGGCTTTGTCTTTCACGTTGTCTTTGTAGAAATCCATCATGCTGTTATATGCGACAATGGCCGGGTCTTTAGCTAATTTTTTAACTTTTGAAGGCTTAAATTCGTTAAGGAATTTATAGACTTTATCTTCCGAGACAAACATTGACTTTCCAAAGAGATAATCGACGTAAGCTTTCACGTCGCCTTTGTATTTGGTATCAATTTCATTCAAAAATTCAGGACGGAAATCGAATGGCTGGGCGGCGCGGTAAGCTGTAAGCATCGCCACAGCGACCTCTTCATCGATCGGCTGATAGTAATCTTTGAAAAATTCTGCTGTCCTCACTCTCAAATCATTGACGATTTCGTCGATATCCTTTTGAGGAGTCTCTTTTGTAACCATCATCAATTCATCGAAACTAGATGCAAAATCGATAAGTTCGATGGTAAGGCCGGCTTCGGTGAGATATGTCGTAGCCATGCGGTATTTTTCATATTCGTCGTAGACTTCGTCAAAATCGCGGAGGGCGTGCAGATATTTAATGCGGCCGCGTTCTTGCAGACACCAGTCGTTGTAAGCCTCTTCAAAGGCCTTTTTCTTCTCTATACCCTTGAAATTGCGGATGCCTTCGATGACACCCATCCATTTCTTCCAGCCGTTGCCGAGACCGGCGTGCTTTGAAGCGTATTGGATTCTGACTTTTGCGTCTTTTTCCTGATATTTGTTGTAGATATCGAGAATCTGGGTGCGGAGGTCGACGACCACAGGATAAACCACGTTAGCTTCTTGGTCGACAGCCACTGCAGGCAGATATTCGTTGGTGCGGGCAGGGTAGCCAAAGACGAAGGTGAAGTCGTCTTTTTCGACACCTTTCAACGAGATAGTGAAGTGATAATCAGGTTTGTAAGGGACATTTTCTTCGTTGTATTCAGCAGGTTTGCCGTCTTTGCCGACATATATCCTGAAAATTGAGAAGTCGCCTGTGTGACGAGGCCATACCCAGTTGTCGGTGTCGCCGCCGAACTTGCCGATGTTTGATGGTGGAGCGCCGACCATACGGACGTCTTTAAACACCTCGTTGTACATCAGAAAGTATTGATTACCGATGTAGAACGACTCGACAGACACTTCATATTCTGTGTCTTTCTTAGCTTCTTCGATGATGCTTTTGATATGTTTTTTGATGATTTCAGCACGATCTTCGTCGCTTGTCTCATAGGTGATGCTTTCAAGGACTCTGTCAGTGACGTCGACCATGTTTTTCAGCATGACGGCGGTAAGGCCCGGGCATGCGAGTTCTTCTTCAGGAGTCATTGCCCAGAATCCGTCGGTGAGGTAGTCGTGCTCCACCGTCGAGTGGCGCTGAATCCAGCCGTAGCCGCAGTGATGGTTGGTGAGGAGCAGACCCTGGTCGCTGACGAGTTCGCCAGTGCAGCCGCCTCCGAAGAGCACCACGGCGTCTTTCATGGAGCTGTGATTGATGGAATAGATGTCGTCGGCAGTGATTTTCATGCCCATAGCCTGCATCTCGGCTTCGTTACGCTGAAGCAAAGCAGGAATCCACATGCCTTCGTCAGCACGAACGATGGTGCCGAGAAGGAGGATTGTAATTGTTGTTAATAATAGTTTTTTCATTTGTTTATTATTTAGTCATTTTATTTTCTTTTATTTAATACCTTTAAAGCGTTACAGCGGCAGCCTTAATGCCGTTAATGGCGTTAATGGCGTTAAAGCCTTTAATGGAGCCGCTTTAAAGCGATTAAGGGCAAAGGATAATCAATCATGGTGATACTGCTCTCCTTTTAAAATCGTGAATGCCCTATAAAGTTGCTCCGTGAACACCAATCTCACCATCTGATGCGAGAACGTCATCTCCGAGAGGCTGATTTTAGCGTTTGCGCGGTCGTAGACCTCCTGTGAGAAGCCGTAAGGGCCGCCGATGACGAAGACGAGGCGTTTGCATCCTGTGTTCATCTGACGTTCGAGCCATTGCGCAAAGCCGCGCGACGGGAAGGTCTTGCCGTTCTCGTCGAGAAGCACTATCTCGTCGCCCGCCATAAACTGCCCCAGAAGCAGTTCGCCCTCGAGTTTTTTCTGCTGCGCCTCCGACAAGGTCTTACGGTTCTTAATGTCGGGGATGACCTTCATCTCGAACTGTGCATAATGCTCTAACCGACTGATATACTTAGAGATACCAGTCTCGAGATAAGACTCGTCGGTCTTTCCTATCACGAGTAACACGATTTTCACGTCGCAAAAATAATAAAATTTTCAGTTGCTGGCACAAGCAACCGTCGCAACGCTGATTTTTATTCCTTCTACCTGCATCAGAGCCTTGCCAGCCGACATCAGGGTGGCGCCAGTGGTTAGCACGTCGTCGACCAGAAGCACATGTTTTCCCGCCAGTTGCGATGGATTCTTGACTTCAAAAATGTCTTTCACGTTCTGATAACGGTCCTCACGCGATTTCTTGGTCTGGGTATCTGTGAAGACGCTCCTCACGAAACATTTTCCGGTGATGGGGATGTTCATTATCTCGGATATCCCTTCTGCAATGACGTGACTTTGGTTATATCCGCGTATTTTTTCTTTTTTAGGATGGAGAGGGATAGGGATGATACAATCAACACCTTGATAATCAGGGGCTTTGAGAAGGCTTTTGCCTATTTCCTGACCTAAGAATATGCCGTTTTCGCGGCAGTGATGGTATTTCAGGCCATGGATGAGATGCTGCACCTTGCCAGTCTTGCTGAAGAAAAACTCAGCCATAACAGCGTTGAACGGCATCTGGCCGAAAAACATCTGGGCGAGAGGGTTGTTTGGGTTGTTTTCATAGCCTGTTTTTGGCAACAGGAAGCGGCAGGTGGTGCATACGGTGTCCTCGCCTTCGAGGAGAAGCGTGCCGCAAGCGGCGCAAGTGCGAGGGAAGAGAAGATTTATTAATGATTTAAGTATATTCATAAATTTGGTTTAATTGTTAGTTTTTGTGGCGCATCCTTAAGGGCTTTAATGGCATTAATGGCGTTAAAGCCTTTAATGCCGCGCCGTTATTTTATTTTTTCAGCACAGCCGACTTCACTTCGATGCCGTCGAGTTTGCCGAGCTGGCCGGTGAGGGAGCCTATCTCGTCGGTGGTGCCTTCGACCACGAGGTTGATGAGGCTCATGCCTTCGGTGCGGGGCAGTCCGAGGCGTCCGATGATGATATCGGAATGCTTCGAGATAATCGCATTTACGCTTGGCGCCGCCTCACGGTTTTCGATGCCTATAATGACTGTTCCTATTCGTTTTTCCATCGTCGTTTATTTTAATTCTTTGACAGGGAAGGTGAAATAAGTGTCTGGGAAGTTGACAAACTGGCTTGAGTCGTCAGTGGGATTTTGAGGCTTTTCGTTGCTTCCACAGCTGAAAAGCATCATGCCGCTGATGAAAACGATGAGTCTTAATGCTTTCATGTTGTTTTATTTGCTTTATGGTGTAAAGCCTTATATTCAGTCAGGCTCATTCCGTATTGGTCGCGGAATATCTTATCGAGGTTGCGCGGGGTGAGACCCACAGCTTTAGCCACTTCCGGGATTGACATTTCCGGTTTCTCGCGTATCAGCTTGCAGGCTTCGGAGATACGTTCAACGTGGCTTTGTTCGTCGATAAGTCTTACCAATACGGCGTTTCTTGCTGACAGTTTCTGTTTTTGGAAAACAGTGTGGTTGTAAAGCATGATGATTGCCAAGAAAGCTATCAGCATGGTGAGGAGGATGTAGTTCATCATGCGGTTTTGCATGGCATGACGTTCGATCTCCATTTGTTGTTCCTGAGCACGGTAGCGGGCTGCATATTCGTGGGCTTCACTTTTTTGCAGTTCGTTGTTGAGCAGCTGTCGCATAGCGGCGTAACGGCACATGTAGTTGTAAGCATTGACATAATTGCCTTTTGCTTCGGCTGCAATGGCGCGGTCGTACAGCATATTGGCATAAATCACGTTGACGGTGTCGGTGTCCATGTTTTCTTCCAACTCGTCGTAGATGGCCAGCATCTTATCGTATTCGCCCAGTTTGCACCATGTAGGGGCAATCATCTTGCGTCCATCGGTTGTCTGACCGTAACGGCTCTGTTCGAAGAGTTTGAGATAATAACGTGCATTGACGATATCGTTAGTGTTGGCGTAAGCGTCGGCGAGATATGCGTAGCCTTTCACACGATAAAACTCGCAATAGGTTGGCACATCGGCAGGGTCGGGTTCGCGGAAGGTTCCGTCATGAAAATCAGTTGGATTTTTCTCATAATCGTTTGTCTTCTCGATGATTTTCTGGGCAATAGGGATTATTTCTTCATAACGTCCCAACTCGTTAAGCGCGTCCACTTTACGGCGCAAAGCGATGATGCAGGCGTCGGTCTCGTTGAACTTACGGATACCGTCTAATTGTTTTATCACATCATCGAGTTTCTGCAGTCCTTCTTCCTGACGGCCGAGGTGTGTGAGTACGATTCCTATCTCGGCTTCTGTACGCAAGGCTTCCACTTCGTTGCCTTGTTCGCGGCAGAATTCGGCTTTTTTTGTTGCCCATTGCAGCCATTGCTCGTTGTTGTATTTCCTACGTGCGATGGCAACCATCAAGTCGAGCACTGTTTCATGGTTACCGGCGTTTTTCACATAGTCGCTATCCAGCAGATCCAGACAGATACGCTGTGCCGAGTCAAGACGTTCTGCCTCAAACGCCATGGTGAACACCTTCGCACGCAACATCGAGGCGTGATTTGCCGTGAGGTTGCCCACTATCTCCGCTGAGTCGATGATAAGCAGCGCGCGTTCAGGATTATAGGCATATACTCTCATTGCCGCCGCAGCCGTATAAAGAGTGTCAGAAAGTTGCGGTTCACGTTTTGGTGTCTTAGTCCCGGTGCATGCCGATAGCACAACAGCAACCATCATTGCGTATAGTAATCTTCTCATAGTCAACTAGTTTTAGTTAAAATAACGATGCAAAGATAAGAAAAAATCAGATAAAAATAATTTTTTATGCTTTATTTTTGTTATCTCAAAATTATCTTCTGCGTTCTTGTTTCTTTTCCTATGAATCGTAAGATGTATATACCTGACTGAGAAGGACACACGCAATGACGGCCCATGTCGGTTTATTTTTTCGTTAAAACGATTTTCTTGTTCACAATCTTACCGCTCTCTGTCTCTCCCTGGATGATGTAAACGCCGGTGTTGAGCTGGTTCAAGTCATTGCACTGCATGACCTGACCGTTGACGTTGAAGACTTTTACTATAGTGACGATTTCTTCATCTTCGAAGATTTCTTCCACATCCAATCCCTGACCCATTGAGCCGTCGACGCCCAAGTTCTGGCCGTAGAGAATGCCTGTGTGGTGGTCTCCCCATATATAGACATTTTGTCCATTGGTGAAGCCTTGAATTGATTTTGTGTAGTCTCTCCTATACAATGTTGAACTCATTGTGGTTTGCCACAACACATTGCAGTTCATGTCCATACCGATCGCCTCGATGGTGGAGTTGGGGCTAAGTATATCATCACCTTTGTAATAGATTATAGAGAAACCACTGCCGTCTTCAAAGGCGGAAATCATAGGTATATCGAGAGGATTGCCTTGGTTGTCGAAAACCAGGACACCTTCGTCCCAAACGCGCTCGCCTGTGGCGGTGATACGGTTTACAAATAGTTTTGGTTCATGTTGAGATCTGTTTCTTTGTTCGTAGGAGATGAGCAGGTCGTGAGAAACAGGATCGACGGAGGCATAGCCGTCAACATAGACGTGGTCTTGTTCAGGAGTGTGTACGGTGACACCAAGGGTGTCGCTGATGGTGTTGTTTCCATCGGCATCGTAGTGTAACACATGGATGTTGTTCAACTCGTGTAATTCAGAATCTCCAACCTCTATGTATATGTATGCACCGCCTAAGCCGTCTGGTACAACTTCGTGGGTGTAGGTCACTATATTGTTCACTTCACCCAACAATTTAGTGTCCGGAACGGTTTGTGTGCCATCTTTGGCGTAGCCTGTGAGATGGATATCCACGATTCCACTTAACGAACTTTTACCAGGGTAAACATATACATGCTCGTAGGTCAGGAAAACGCTGTTGTCATTGGCGAGGACGAGTTTTCCGTATGTGGATCTTATGGTATCGTTGTACTGTTCGATAGTGATGATAGGATTCAACGAACCGTCGGCTTCGATGTATTGCAGGTAAAGGTTATAGAGGTCGGTGCCTAAAGCCCATGCACCGCCGTCGTTGCCAGCGATGATTTCGGCGCGGCTACCGCCTTTGCCGTCGAAAAGCAGAACACCTTGTTCGCCCCAGGGATAGGTGCCATCAGGATGTAGTCTCAAAGCAATGGTTACTGTGTCGGCTGTTGAGAAACAGCTAATCACATCATGATCAGGGGTGATGGTAAAAACGTCGCCTTGCGACCAGCTCAAAAAATTGAATTGGTTGAAGCGGAGGCCGTTTTCGCCCCATTGCGGTGTGCCGTCAGGGGTGATGCGCTGCAATGTGGGAGCATGACCATTTGTAGCATACATACCGCCAGAGGTCCATTGGACATAGCTGTCACCTGTTTCAGAATCGGTTAAAACGTGGATTTCGCCTACTATGACACTGTCAACAGGGCTGGCGTCAGCGATGAATGTGTTGGTGGACGCGTCATTGGTCCACTGTGCTTGTAGCGCAAATGAGGCTACCATAGCCATGAACAGTAAAGATAATTTTCTCATAATTTATGATTTTTTAAGTTAAAAAAATATGATTTTAAAGTTAAAAAAGTAGTATGCAATAATACTACAAATACACATGCGCGAAGCAACGCAGATAAATGGTCGGATGGTTTTCGACAAATAAACGGATAAAAAGACAAAATGTCGGATGGTCTTTATCCCAAAGTGGTGCGGTAAGCGGTAGGAGTCAGGCCGTATTTGGCCTTGAAGTTGCGAGTGAAAGTGTCAGCGTTGGCAAAACCGCTGGCCTGACAGATCCTCTCAACACTGAGTTCAGGCTGCTCGTTCATCAGACGTACAGCATAATCCAGACGAAGATCGCTGATGAGGGTGGTGAGCCGTCCATGATCACTGCCCTGCGAGAAGGCAGCACCAATGCGTTCCTTCGTCAAACCGGTGCGTTCGATGAGCGTCTGACGTTCAAATAAAGGATTGAGGAAAAGCTGCTCATGCTCTATGAGGTCACGCAGATAAACGTAGAGGTCGGCGTCAGAGAGCTCTGCCGGACTGTCAGTCAACGGCTCCATAGGCTGCACTGGCATCAACTCACGATACCTTTTCTTATACTCTGAAACCTCAGTGATCTGCTGAGCGAGGATTTTGTTTTGCTTTTTCGTCTTACGCCACTGTCTCCAAACATAAATGGCAAACAGAAATATCAGAATACTTATAGAAACTATAACCCTACGTGACGCTTCTGCGCGATGTGCAGCATCACGCTGGCGTTCAATCTCACGCTGCTGCTCCTGGGCATGGAAACGGGCGGCATAAAGATGTGCCTTGCCCTGCAGCAACTCCTCGTTAAGATTTTCAGTAATACTGATATAACGTCTCCAATAACCATTCGCCTCAGCATGCTGACCTTGTGCCTCACCAATCCTGGCACGCGATTTGAGTATGCGGGCGAAATTGTCGTTCAAGGTGTCGTTGTCAAGCTTCCGCTCCACCTCGTCGTAAATGGCAAGCACACGGTCATATTCCCCCAACTTTTCCAAAGTCGGTGTCATCATGAAACGTCCCGTGAGACTCTGCCCGGAGGAAGTGTTGTCGTAAAGCGAAAGATAATATCTTGCTTTATTTTGATTGCCAGTGTTTGTATATGCTGCCGCCAAATATCCGTAAGCCTTTCCGCGATAGAAACTGATATAGTTTGGACGACTTGCTTCTGAAGGCTCGCGTATGCTGGAATCATGATAGTCGTCAGGGTGTTTCTCGAAGTCGGAAAGCAAATCGAGCATGTGCTCGGCGGCAGTGATGGCTTGGTCGTAATTCCCTTTCTCTATACATATCTCAGCCTTGCGTCTCAGCGCTATAATGGAGGCGTCGAGTTCGTTGAACTTTATCGTGCCGTCGAGATGGCAAATGACAGAGTCAAGTTTTGCAAGTCCTTCCTCCTGCTCACCTATGCGAATGAGGAAAGCGCCTATCTCGGCATCGGTGCGCAACGCCTCGGTCTCTTTGCCATTCTCACGATAGAGGTCGCTTAACTAAGTAGCCCAGTGCAAAGCCTGCTCATAGTCCTTTCTCAACCTGCAGGCATTCAGCAACACTTCCAGCACCTCCTGTTTTTGACCGGCATCAGCCAGCACCTCGTCGTTCTGCATCAGCCGTTCGGAAATCAAGATGGCAGTGTCGAACTGCAAAGAACCAACCGCTTTGGAATAGACTAAGGCGCGCAGATAATCCGCACGTACATCAGTTATGTTACCCAATATTTCCGCCGAGTCGATAATCTGCAACGCACGTTCAGGCTGTCAACACAATCGCAAAAACATATAACAATATGTATGTTGTTTTTTTCATAGAATCAAGTCGCAAAAATATAAAAAAATTAATTTAAACAAAAAAAAAGACGTCTATTATGACGTCTCTTCTGAAATTTTTGTACATCCTCAGGGATTCGAACCCTGGACCCATTGATTAAGAGTCAATTGCTCTACCAACTGAGCTAAGGATGCATCATTTTTCGAGCTGCAAAATTACTACATTTTTTAATACGTACAACAAAAATGTTAAAAATATTTTTATATACCTATTATCATTAAAAAAATTACTACTTTTGCAAAAATTTTGATAACAACTTAAAAATAAAATAATTATGGCATTCAACCTCAGAAACAGAAGCTTCCTGAAGCTTTTAGACTTCACTCCAGAAGAAATCAAGTTCTTCCTCACATTGGCAGCTGACCTCAAGCACGCCAAATACACCGGCACAGAACAGCCACGTTTGAAAGGCAAGAACATCGCCCTCATTTTCGAGAAGACCTCGACACGTACACGCTGCGCTTTCGAGACAGCAGCTTACGACCAGGGCGCTCACGTCACTTACCTCGGCCCAACAGGCTCACAGATCGGTGTTAAGGAATCAATGAAGGATACAGCACGCGTTCTCGGACGTATGTACGACGGTATCGAATACCGCGGCTTCGCCCAGAAGACAGTGGAAGAGCTCGCACAATATGCCGGTGTTCCGGTTTGGAACGGCCTCACCAACGAGTTCCACCCGACACAGATCCTCGCCGACTTCCTCACCATGCAGGAACATGTCGACAAACCTCTCAACCAGGTCACTTACGCTTACATCGGCGATGCCCGCTTCAACATGGGTAACAGCTTGATGGTCGGCGGCGCAAAAATGGGTATGGACGTCCGCATCGTGGCTCCAAAAGAGCTTCAGCCTTCAAAAGAACTCATCGACACCTGCAAGAAAATCGCTAAAGAGACAGGCGCAAAGGTCACAGTGACCGACGACGTCGCGAAAGGCGTCAAAGGCTGCGACTTCCTCTACACCGACGTGTGGGTATCAATGGGCGAGCCAGCTGAGGTCTGGAAACAGCGTATCGACCTCCTCCGTCCTTACCAGGTCAACCAGAAGATGATGGACATGACAGGCAACCCGAACTGCAAGTTCATGCACTGCCTCCCAGCATATCACAACCTCGAGACACAGGTCGGCCGCGACGTCAACAAACAGTTCGGCCTCGACGGCATCGAAGTGACAGAAGAGGTGTTCGAAGGCAAGAACAGCATCGTGTTCGACGAAGCCGAGAACCGTATGCACACCATCAAAGCTGTCATGGTGGCAACACTTGGTGACTAATTTATAAAAAGCAAATATGTCGGAAATTGCCCTGCATTAGTGGGGCAATTTTCAATTATCAATTATCAATTATCAATTAGTAAAATGTATAATCTCTTCACAGGCTCCGGCGTCGGACCGACGGTGTTTTACCTCGCAGTGTCGATATTTTTAGGACTGCTCCTTGGCAGAATAAAAGTCGCCAAAATCTCTTTGGGTATCACATGGGTGCTGTTTGTGGGCATCATCTTGAGTGCGCTCGGCGTAACGCTCAACAACAACATGCTCCACATCATCAGGGAGTTCGGCTTGATTTTGTTCGTCACTGCCGTGGGCTTGCAGGTGGGACCAGGCTTCTTCAAATCGTTTAAAAAAGGCGGTCTGGCGATGAACCTCATGGCACTTGTCAACGTGGGACTCGGTGTCGTGGTTACTGTCATCATCGCCAAGCTTGCGAACGAGAGCCTCGCCGACATGACTGGTGTCTACACCGGTGCCATCACCAACACACCAGGTCTCTCGGCAGCACAGCAGGCTGTCACCGACCTTGGCATCACAGGTGCCGCCGACCGTTTGGCAGCTGGCTACGCTGTCACCTATCCTTTAGCCGTCGTGGGAATGATTACGACATGCATCATTTTGCGCCCGTTGTGCAAAATCGATGTGAAAAACGAACCTTCCGACCTGGGCATCGAAATAGAGACTAAGTCGGCCACCCCGACATCGCAGCGTCATAAGGTCAACCTCATCCCGTTGTTTATCATCATCGCCGTCGGCATCGTCATCGGCTCCATCCCGATTCCTGTGGGCATGGACGCTCCTCTGAAACTCGGTCTGGCAGGCGGTCCTTTGGTAGCCGCCATCATAGGCAGCTGGATGGGCGTTAAGAAAGGCTGGCTCACCACCGACTTCACCGACAGCCATGGCGTGTGGATGCTCCGTGAGGTGGGCATAGCGCTGTTCTTAGCAGGCGTGGGCCTCGGCGCTGGCGGCGTGTTCGTAACCACAGTGACAGAACATTACATCTGGGTGCTCTACGGCGTCATCATCACCATGGTGCCTCCAATAATTGTGGCGACATTTGGTCGTCTTGTATTAAAAATTAACTACTACACCCTCATGGGCTTCATCGGCGGCTCTCACACCGACCCTCCGACACTCGCCTTCGCCAACAACATCGCCCCAGAAGGCTGCAAACTGCCCAACATGGGCTACGCCACAGTATATCCTCTGACGATGTTTTTAAGAATCTTCACCGCCCAGCTGCTGGTGCTGCTGGCGATGTAAGGGCCTTAAGGGCCTTTAGCGGCGACTTTAAGGGCTTTAATGGCCTTAAGGGCTTTAAGGTCGCCGCTTTAATAATATTTGGCACAAAATACATAAAAATCTTCATTTTCTTTTTTTTAATCCGAAATTTTATGTAAATTTGCGTCTCTATTACCGTTTAGTTTTTTTTACAATGGCGAGGATGACAAACGAAGAGACTATTTACCAAGGACATATTGTTGACGTGATGGCACGCAAGATTATCAACGGCACGCTGACCGTGAAAAACGGGAAGGTCGTCGATATAAAAAGCTGCGAGCTTCCCAAAAGAGAAAAGCCGTATCCTTATCTGATGCCGGGCTTCATCGACAGCCACGTGCATATCGAGAGCAGCATGATGGTGCCTCACGAGTTTGCACGCATCGCCGTGAGCCACGGCACCATCGGTGTGGTCACCGACCCCCACGAGATTGCCAATGTGCTTGGCGTGGCGGGCGTTGATTTTATGATACGCTCGGGACAGATGGCACAATTCAACTTCTGCTTCGGCGCTCCCAGCTGTGTGCCAGCCATGGGAGGTGACATGGAGACCAACGGCGCCACTATCGATGCCGAAGACATCGAAAAACTGATGGCACGCGATGACATCGGCTTTCTGGCCGAGGTGATGAACTACCAAAGCGTGATGGCAGGCGACAAAAAGGTGCTGCGTAAGATAGAAGCCGCCCGACGCTACGGCAAGCCTGTTGATGGCCACGCTCCCGGACTGATGTACAACCAGCGTAACCGGTATGCAGCCGCTGGCATCACCACCGAACATGAATGCTCGACGCTGGAAGAAGGTCTCTCATGCATCAATGCAGGTATGAAAGTCATCATACGAGAGGGCAGCGCCGCCAAAGATTACGAACAGCTGTGTCCGCTCATCGGGGAAAACCCTGATATGGTGATGTTCTGCACCGACGACTGCCACACTGAAGACTTCGTGCACGGACATATCAATAACATCGTGAAACGGGCACTGGCTGACGGATACGACCTTTGGGACATACTGCAGGCTGCGTGCGTCAATGCCCAACGGCACTATCACCTCGACTGGGGACTGCTGCAAAAAGGCGACCCAGCCACATTTATCATAACAGATAACATCGGACCACACTTCAGGGTTCAGAAAACCATCATCAGAGGAGAGGAGGTCTTTGATTACAACTCAACTGATCAAGCCTTGTACTCTCAGCAGAAAATTTCCGAATTTTTGGATAGTTTTCCGAATTATCCCAATCACTTCAAGGCCACACCCATCACTGAAAAGGACATATTTTACCATATCAAACCCGGTGACACCGAACATATCATCTGTGCCACCGACGGCAGCCTGCTCACTGAACATGATGAGGTGAACATGACCGACAGCTGGTTTAGCGAAACATATCCTTGGCTTGAGGTGCAGAAGATAGTGGTATATAACCGTTTCAAGCCAGGAGCAAAACCCAAGGTTGGCCTGATACGAGGCTTCGGCATCACCCAAGGCGCCATCGCAGGCTCAGTGGCCCACGACTGCCACAACATCGTGGCCATAGGCTCCAACGACACATACATAGTGCGGGCCGTCAACCGTGTCATCGAGATGGGAGGAGGACTCGTGGTGGTCAGTGCCAACGAGATGAACGACATACCTCTGCCCATTGCCGGACTGATGACTCCGTTGAATGGTCATGAGATAGCCTTCCGCACGATGATGCTGCACGAAATGGTACACAAAACAGGCTGCATGATGATGTCACCATTCATCACCATGTCCTTCATGGCACTGCCTGTCATCCCAAGCCTCAAACTCACCGACCGCCATCTGGTGGATACAAAAAACATGCAGATTATCAGATAATTATATTTGCAATTTAATAAACATTGGCAACCTACAAACACCAAGCACTATGAAAAGAAGATTTTTAGTAATGGCTGCGGTCCTGATGCTTCTTCTGACAAGCTGTAGGGAAAACCAACAGCTGAAGGAGATGCACTCCGAAGCCGACCTCAGCGGGCTGAAGGTAGGCATGATGACGGGCACCGCCCACGATTTACGTCTGTCCAAACGTACCGACATCACCACAATGAAGTTTAACTTAACTGCCGACGCTTTGATGGCACTCTCACAAGGCAAAGTGGATGTCTTTGTCGAAGACGAAAGCAGCCTCTCGTCAGAAGAGATGAGACGGCTCGGACTTCGTATAGCCTTCTATGGCGACGAGGCGATACCTTGCGGATTCCCCATGAGGAAAAACGAGCCTGGGCTTCGCGACTCACTGTCATATTTCATCGACTCCCTCATCGCCACCGGCGAGATGAAGGAAATCTGGGACCGCTGGTTACTATGCGATAACTATTCCGAGGCCAAGATACCCGACCTGGGTCCAGTGCCTACAGGCAAACCGCTCCGCGTGGCCCCATGTATAGAATTGCCACCTATGGATTATCATGCGGGCGACGACTGGCGTGGCTTGGAGCCTGAACTGCTACTACGGTTCGGACGTTATGCCGGACGTCCTGTCGTTTTTGAGTTTTATCCTTTAGTTTCGGCTATTACGGCACTGCAGACCGGCAAAATCGACATATTTACCGGTGGTATCTTCATCACCGAGGAACGTCAGAAGACCATGGATTTCTCATCCAGCTATGGAAGCATACGCTCCGCATATTATGTGAAAGACGAGAACGCACAAGCCTCCGCAAGTTTCTTCACAAAGATGAAGGAGATGGTGTATAACAACCTCATCGTCGAAAACCGTTGGACGTACATCACCGACGGCCTCTGGGAGACAGTGAAGATATCCGTTTTCGCAATATTCCTGGGCTCGCTCGTCGGCGCAGGCATCTGCTGGATGCGCATGAGCCGCCGTAAATGGCTTGCCAAAACAGCGGCAGCGTATATCGACATCATGCGCGGCATCCCAATGCTGGTGTTCCTGATGATAATGTTCTACGTCATATTGGTGCCAACGGGCATGGGAGGCACGGCAGTGGCTGTGATATCCTTCGCACTGAACTTCGCCGCCTACGTCAGCGAGATGTTCCGCACAGCGATAAACGCCGTGAGCAAGGGACAGAGCGAAGCAGGCCTGGCACTGGGCCTCACCAAATGGCAGACTTTCCGCCATATCGTGGCTCCACAGGCAATTCGCAACGTGATGCCAGTATACAAAGGCGAAGCCATCTCACTGTTGAAGACCACCTCCATCGTGGGTTATATCGCCATCCAGGACCTCACACGCGCCAGCGACATCATCCGTTCTCGCACCTTCGACGCATTCTTCCCCCTGCTCATCGTCACAATATTATATTTCATCTTAGCCTGGCTTTTGGGCAAAGCATTGGATCTCATCGTTAAAAATGAAAACAAGAAATGATTATGATTACTATAAAACATCTTACCAAGACATTCACCAACCCTGACGGCTCGAAGCTGCAGGTTTTGAAAGATATCAACTGCGAGATCTCCAAAGGCGAGGTCATCAGCATCATAGGACCATCGGGCACTGGCAAAAGCACCCTGCTGCGCGCCATCAACGTGATGGACCCTCCGACAAGTGGCGAAATCATCGTCGACGGCGAAAACATCCTCGCAAAAGGATACCCGCTCAACAAGCTACGCCAGAAAGTGGGCATGGTGTTCCAGAGCTTCAACCTCTTCGATCATCTATCCATCCTCGACAACATCACCATGGCACCGATGCTTCTGCGCGGCATCAGCAAACAAGAAGCCGAAGAAGAAGCCATCTCGCTGCTGCGTAAGGTGGGACTCGCCGAGAAAGCCCACGCCATGCCGTCAGACCTGTCGGGCGGACAAAAACAGCGTATTGCCATCGCCCGTTGTCTGGCTATGCACCCCGAGGTGATTCTCTTTGACGAGCCCACCTCTGCCCTCGACCCAACGATGGTGGGCGAGGTGCTCAGCGTCATCCGACAACTCGCAAAGGAAGGCATGACCATGCTCATCGTCACCCACGAGATGAAGTTCGCCCACGATGTCAGCACACGCATCTTCTTCATGTACGACGGCTACATCCACGAAGACGGCACACCACAGCAGATATTCGAGAACCCTGTGCACAGTGCCACCAAAGCCTTCGTGCAACGCATCCACAAGCTGGTGTTCGAAGTCGACGGCCCCGACTTCGACCTCCTCGGAATGCATTCCAGCATGGCACAGTTCTGCATCAAATACAACATCGCAGCGAAAAACGATGCGGTGGAACAAATTACCAACCAGATGATAGAACAGGTTTTGCCAAACTACCGCCCGCTCACCGTGCGTCTGACACATAGCGAACAGAACAATGTGACTGCCCTCGACTTCATGATTCGCGATATCAGCAGCTCGCCAATTCAAGATATTGACCAGAGCCTGATGATTCCCGTCAAAGAGCTTTCCAAAGGGATCGTCGAGGAACCTACCACGCTGGGCTTCAGAGTGAAAATTATAGTATAATTAATATTTTTCAACATGAAACTGGATATGCACTGCGAGATGATTCTCGACAAATATCGCAAGAAACTGCCTGTCTTCGAAAAGCTACGCTCCATAGTGACAGAACGCCTTCAGCAATATCTCGACGAGAATCACATCATTGTGGCAGGCATCGACTCCCGCATCAAGACAGAACAGAGCCTCACCGGCAAGCTGGAGCTGAAAGGCTACAAATACCACTCTCTTGACGATATCACCGACATCCTCGGCGTGCGCATCATCACATTTTTTAGCGACGAGGTGGATGTCATCGCCGCCATCGCCGAGAAACTGTTCGAGATCGACTGGGACAACACCGTCGACAAGCGTAAGATGCTGGAGATAGACCGCTTCGGATACATGTCGCTGCATTATATCTGCCGTTTGCCGAAAACATTATACGAAGACCCGGCAATGCCCGAACTCAACGAGATACGTTTCGAGTTACAGATGCGCAGCACCCTGCAGCATGTGTGGGCTAACATGCAGCACGACATGGGCTATAAGACCGATGTCGAGATACCGCGTGAATACCAGCGCAGCATGACACGTCTGGCAGGCATCCTCGAGCTCGCCGACGAGCAGTTCAGCCAGATACGTAAAGACATCACGGAATACCGCCGTAAGGTGCAGTCGCTCGTGGCAAGCGGCAACTTCGATGAGGTGCCATTCAACGGCGACACCTTCCGCTCTTTCATAGCCCTCAACCCGTTCCGACGACTCGTCGACAAGATGGCCAACATCAACCATGCCGAGGTGTACGACGACAGCCTGATGCCTTATTTTAACGTCCTGCTGCTGCTGAAGATGGAGACTATCGGCGACGTGGTGCGGATGAGAAACGATTACAGCGACAGCGCTTATCAGCTGGCTCTCGTACAACTGGCAGGCACCGGCCTCGACATCCTGGCATCATCAATAGCACTGCAGAACCTCTGCATCGTCTACATCCTGAAAAAAGGCTTCGGCGAAGCAGGCCTCGTCCGTATGTTCGACACCCTCTACGGCAAGAACGACTACAACGTCCAGTCGGCCGAACGTATCTTCAAACAAGCACATAGAGTCAATATCATATAAAGTTTTAATTCAGATATGAACACCGATCTATTCGATAAAGCCGCGAAATTCGCCATCGACGCCCATGCCGGCACACCGCGCAAAGGCAAGGGTTATCCTTATATACTCCACCCTATGGAAGCCACCTGCATCGTCGCCACACTCACCGATGACCCCGAGATGCTGGCTGCCGCCATGCTGCACGACACCGTGGAAGACACCGACGTCACCATCGAACAGATACGCCAGGAGTTCGGCGAACGCGTGGCATCACTGGTGCAGATAGATACCTCACAACTGCCGCACGACGCCCCATGGCGCGACCGCAAACAAGCACAGGCCGACATCATCGCCACAGCATCTCTCGACAGCAAGATAGTGGCATTCGGCGACAAATACTCCAACCTCTACAACATCGTTACCGACTACCATAAAATCGGCGACGACCTCTGGCAACGCTTCAGCGCCCCCAATGGCAAAGAAGACATAGTGTGGTATTACACCATCCTCGCCGACGCCCTCAAAGACCTCGCCGGAACAGCAGCGTATGACGAATATCTCGAGCTGCTAAAAGAACTTAGTGAAAAATGAATCAATTAGAAACTATAGAACTTATCCGTACCTCGCAAAGCTGGGATGGTGCTGATTTGCCTGATTATTTTCTGGGCCGACCAGAGATTGTAGCAATGAAATATGTTATTCCGCAAGGGCAAAAACTCGGATGGCATCACCACGATGCGATGAACTGCGGCATTCTGGTGCAGGGCGAGCTGACCATCGTCGCTCAAAACGGTACAGAGAAGGTCGTACATGAAGGTGAGGCCGTTGTCGAGATGGTTGGCACCGTCCATCATGGTGAGAATCGCGGTGATAAGACCGTCATACTCTATATGTTCTACCTATCAAAAGAAGGACTGTCGCTTAGTGTGCCGCATACATGACAATCAACATTATCAAAATGCAAGCTCCACGCACTCTCTAGGCTTTCTATCTGCAAACTGCTCGACCAATAGATGCCCAGACCTGTGCATATAAGCTCTCCATCCAGACAAAAACCATCACAAATACAAGAAATACAGCCACTATGACTTTTAAAATTTTCATCTTACCATTTTTTGACGTCACAAAATTATTAAAAATTCACATAATTACCCAAACTGATACTAATTTTTAAAACCATGTTCTGAAAAACCTTATTTTTTTATAAGGACAAAACATTATAAGTTCATTTGTATATAATTGTTTATCAATAATTTACATTCGGACATTTTAAAATTATAGGGACAATTTGTCAACTGGCATCAACAACCTCTTGACAGATTGTTTTTTTGTATAATTTTGCATTGATGAAAATTCGAACAAAATACTTAATCCTGTTCGCTTCAATTTTGATACTCACCGCCTGTGATGGCAAAAAGAATCAAGAGAAGGCACGTGTGCTTTTTGAGGAAGGCGTGCGACTGCGCGAGGAACGCCATTCGGAAGAGGCGGCGGAATGCTTTTTACAAGGATTGGAATTGTTGAATAATGATGTAAAAATGCACGGCCGTGAGTCTCTACAATTGGTTGCGGATATCAATGATAATTTAGGTGCCCTTTACCTCAAACACGGGCTTTTCGATGGTGCTTTCGACGCTCACAACGAGGCGTTGCGCTGTTTCAAGATATTGAACGATTCCACAGGCATGATGAATGCCTATCGCAACTGCGGCAGAGCGGTGCGCTCGCAAGAACAATACACTCTCGCCAAACAATATTACGACTCGGCATTCTGCATCGCAACATCACTTAACGATAATGCCATGCTAAGCGACCTTTATCTCGAAATGGGACGCGACTATTACATGGAAATCGGCGATTTTGCTAAAGGAATTGAATGTGTAAACAAGGCATTGGTCGGTGAATTATCAAATGATGATATCGACATCGCCCACATGACTCTTGGCATCTTATATTATTATTCCAATAATTTTGATGATGCAAAGAAACACCTCAAAGAGGCATTGCGCAGCGAACGTCCAGGCGTGAAAATGTCGGTATATCAGACGCTTTACGCTGTCGCATATTATGAAGGCGACTACAAATCAGCGGTTTATTATCAGCAACTTTTCTCCGACAATATGTTGGAATCCGAGCATCAACACTCAAGAGAGACCATGCAACGGCTAAAATCTGAATATGAGCTGAAAGCCCAGAAAAACGCCCTGGAGAGCCAGCACCACAACCACAGCTTGAAATTGTATCTAATCATCGCGTTATCTGTAATAGCATTTCTAATTATTCTATTGATTATCAGAAAGAAAATCAATGAAAACAAGATAAAAGCGTTAGAAAAAGAGTTGGAGATTCGCAACAAAATCATGCTGAGTAACAAGGTGTTTGTCACGGCAAAGAATCTCGGCGAACATCTCACCTCCGAGACGTTGGATTTCACGTTGGACGACACCGACTGGGATGATTTTATCAGTCTCACCGACATGATTTTCAACGGCTTCTCAAAACGGCTGCTTGCCACTTATCCAAAGCTCGGCAAATGGGACGTGCGCATCTGCTGCCTCTGCAAAAACGGCTTTTCCAACCAGGTGATTTCCATATTGTTGGACACTCAGACCGACTCATTTTACAAAAGAAAGACTCGAATCAGGCAGCAAAAAATGGAATTGCCGGATGACAAACGGACATTTGAAGAAATTATAAATGCAATTTAAAATTTAACCATATGAAAAAAATTTTACTAATTTTAGCGATTTGCTTCAGCCTCTTAACCTCGCTGACAGCACAAAACATCTGGAAACCCATTAACGTTAACATGTATGGTGGTTTCATGGTAGCAACTTCAGACGGAAGCATTTTAGCCGGTGCCGATGTTTACGGCGGTACTGACATTTTTAGAATTTACCGTACGCAAGACGATGGCGCTACGTGGCAACTAATACTAAGTTTTTCTGATATTCAAGGTGTTCGAAATGGTTTTACAATCACCGACGAAGGAAGGATTTATTTTATTGGAGAAGAGTGGAGGCAACATGGAGGCGGAAGAGGAATTTTTCGTCTGTTCTACTCCGACGACAACGGCGACACCTGGCTGGAAAAAGAAGAACCTGTTGATGTTTTTGGCGGTGAAATAGGAGGATTCTGCGCTCCAACCAATGATCTTCTTCTTATTTGGACACCTGATGGAACTATTACTTGGACAGTTGACGGCGGCGAGACATGGGATGCCGTCTGGGCTTTTAATAACTTGATTTACGACCTTGAAATAAGCGATATGATTGTCAACGCATCAGGTGATATTTATACAAGCATTTACCATCCTTTCCTCACCTATGGCGTTGGTATTTATCACTCATCTTTATCCAACATGAGCCCTGAATTGGTGGCTTTTGAAGGAATTGCTGTACAAAATCTGGAGTTTGACCCCGAAGGCAACGTGGTGGCTGGCGGTGGCGGAGAATTCCAGCAGCAACCGGGTTTCTATCTCGTGCCTGACAAAAGATTTGTCATAGCTGACAACGGCATCATCTACGACCTTCACGATGTAAGCGAAAATAACAACCATTACACAGTTTTGCGTTATTCTGGCAACCATGGTGAGACTTTCTATGAATATGGTGAAGCTTTGCAAATCCAAGAACCAATACCAGGAGACGAGGGTGACGGATATATTTGGCTAGGTCGCGACGGACATTTGTTTTTTTATGGAGATAATGATTACAAAAAAAGCGTCTTCAACACCAACGACATCCATTATATTGAGGGTGAGGTCATTATTGCACAAACATCTATTTTTACAGGTACTTATGCCAACTCATGGCAGGCTATTTGGGTTGATGACGAACATATATATCCTGTGACGGTGGATGGTTTCCGTCAATTTCCACTTGCAGATGATTATCTTATAGTGCGTTATGATACAATTCCTATGGGTACAGTCATAGGAGCGTTTGGAACCATTAAACACATGACCAATGATTATACAGGTAACTCTGTAGATGTGCTTGATATTCAGCAGACTACAGCACATAATTACGATGCCATAACAGCAACGCTTGGATCTAGTGATGGTAATAAAGTGATTATCACGACTAATTATCCTCCTTATCAGACTTATTACATCACCATCAATGGTGAAAAACAGGAATTTCCATTGACTTTTAATGGCGTAACACTAAATGAAGGCTGTGAACTTCATACATTTATCGGGCATTGCAGTATCCAGATGGATCAATACGCTGTTCCGTATTATGGAATGGAATTAGCTGATATTCAACCGTTTAAAAATTATAATTTCTGGATGTATGGTTGTGAGCTTTCAACCAATGAATGGCAACCTGAGCTTACAATACCTTTTGAAAATCAGCACTATCTGGTCACTGTCGGTCCTCCAGATTTCATTATTCCATATTACCCGATGCACAATGGGCAGCTTTTCAAAAATACTTATATCAACAATGATATTTTCAGGGAAGGTACTCCTGTCGAAGTCAGAGGAATAGAACATATCCGTTATGATATAGAAGGCATGGAGATCAATACTTTTGAACTGATTAGAATGGACACCGATCAAGAAACTAACTTAACAGGAACCGTTGTGGATGCTCCTATGCCACATACTGGATACATCCCATTACCGGGGATGGAGCTCGCCTTCATGGCGAATGGCAAGAGATATTATCTTGAAAACCCACAAGATTGGGAGTACGGCGAATGGTTCCTCGTTGGCAACGACACTATTTATGCAGGTCAGAATATCAGAGCAACTTTTACTTCTAAATTAGGAATAGACAATGATTTGAATTTCTATTACCGTATCAATATCACCCAAGCGGAACCGGTTTATGACAACTTCCCGATAGGCACAGAATGGTATTATGAAATCACTAATGACAATGGCAGTGTTACCTACCAATATCTCGAATGTGCCGCTGATACCACTATCAATGACCAGCCGATTCATATCTTAGTTAGAATCAACACTCTATATGACAAATCAGAGGTTATCACTCATGAATACATCTATGAGGAAAACAACAAAGTGTATTGGTGGAACAAGACCCTGGGTGAATTCACCACCTTGTATGATTTCGGAGCCGAGGAAGGCGACGAATGGGAAATCAAGGTGGGCACACAGACTATTCCGGTGCATGTGGATGCGGCACAAACCGTCACATACAAGAGTCAGGAGTATAAAATGCTCAGCATCAGCGACCCCGACGACATCTTTACAGGCGACATCATCTGCGGAATAGGCCATCTCACCAGTTTCTTCCCTGAAAAACTGATGACAAAAGGCTATCGCGTGGAAGGAATCCGTTGCTTCTGGCAGGATGGCGAGCTTGTATATCAGAACGGCGACCAGGATTGCGACGAAATTTACGAACAACATCATTTGGGCGTTGATGAAATCGATGCTGAAAACGGATTTGTGATTTATCCTAATCCATCCCATAATGTCCTATTCGTAAAGACGTGCCATGGCGCGTCTCTACAATCGGAATACCGCATCACAAACATTATGGGACAAACCTTAATGACTGGCGAAATCACGTCAGAAAATCAGATGATAGATGTTTCATCACTACCTAAAGGTATTTATTTCATAACTTTAACCAATAAGACGCCAAATTATGACGTCTCTACACAGAAATTTGTCATCAAATAAACGTCATGAAAAGAATACTGCTCTCGCTGGTTCTCGTCTGGATATTCGGATGTGCTGAAGCCCAATCCGACCTTGAGGCACTTATGGCCGTACGTGGGGAATATTATTTCTCCATCGGGATTCAACAACCCGAAGAGGCCGCTCAGCTGACTCGCCTCTGCTCCATCGACAGGCTGGATGGCCAAAACCTTATTTGCTACGCAAACGCTGAGCAATATCAACGGCTTTTGGCAAAAGGTTATCATCCTACGCTGCTCACTCCTCCATCAATGGAACAGGATTATGCCATGTGGGACGGCACCAATCGCGAATCTTACGACTGGGACGCTTATCCGACCTACGATGCTTATCAGGAAATGATGCAGCATTATGCCAATGATTATCCCGAAAGATGCTCTTATTTGGAACTGGGAACTCTTGCAAGCGGACGCAAGCTGATGTTTTGCCGCATTAACAACGGCAAGCCGGACGGCAAACCAAAGTTTCTTTACACCTCCACCATGCACGGCGACGAGCTGACTGGCATGATGCTGATGCTTCGCCTTATCGATGAGTTTTGCACCAGCGACGACCCACGGATTTTGAATCTGATAGAGAACCTCGACATCTTCATTTCACCTTGCACCAATCCAGATGGAACTTATTATGGTGGAAACAACACCGTGAGTGGCGCCAGACGCCGCAACGCCAACGATGTTGACTTGAACCGTAACTATCCGGATTTCGATAACGGTCCGCATCCCGATGGCTACGAATACCAGCCTGAAACTCTTTGGATGATGGAACTGGCTGAGCAATATCCTTTTACGATGGCTGCCAACTATCATGGCGGTGCCGAAGTGATGAACTATCCTTGGGACACTTACCAGCCGCTTCATCCCGACGATGCTTGGTGGCAGCTGGTGTGTCACGAATATGCCGACTTGACACATCAACACGACCCGGTATATATGAGCGACTACAACAACGGGATCGTCAACGGCTATGTGTGGTTCCCTATCTATGGCAGCAGACAAGACTACATGAACTATTACGCCCAGTGCCGCGAGGTGACTATCGAGTGTTCGTTCTCACACACGCCCGACCCGTCGCAGATGCCGATGTACTGGACTTTTAACCACGAGAGTATGCTGTGTTACATGGAGCAGAGCCTTTACGGAATTCACGGCACCGTCACCGACTCGATTACAGGCGAACCTTTGGAAGTGACAGTCTTCATTGAAGGTCACGACCATCACGGCTCGGAGGTCAGCAGCCACTTGCCCGCAGGCGACTACCATCGCCCCATCAAAGGCGGCACATACGATGTGACATTTTCTTGCGAGGGATATCTTCCAAAAACCTTCACGCTGACAGTGGCCGACCGCGAAACTTTAGTCTATGATGTGCAACTGGTTACAAAAAACTATGGATTTGAAGAAAACTATGTTTTCGGTGATTATCAATATCCAACAAGATATCGAATCATCGACATAACAGGTCATATCTTGATGAAAGGCACGATTGAATCAGAATCGCAACAAATTGATTTTTCAAATCTGCCAAAAGGCATTTATTTCATAACTATTGGCAGTCGAACAACGAAATTTTTGAAAGAATAACAGTCAAGTTTTTGTAGAATATGCAAAAAATCAGACCTTTGAATTTTCGGAGAAAATTTGCAGACTGATTTTTGCATATTCGGAAAAACCAAACCTTAGAAACTCGTTTCAAAACTGGTTTTTAAGATTATGCAAAAAAAGAGGCCTTTGGAATTTTTTCCCAGACTCTTTTTTGCATAATCTTAAAAATCTCATTCTTTTTTCAAGAAAAAACCTTATCTTTGCAGTTTGAAAAATTTCGTAAAATGGAAAAGAATTTCAAACGTTATCTGATAACAACAGCGCTCCCTTACGCCAACGGCCCGGTGCATATCGGCCACCTCGCCGGCGTCTACGTCCCTGCCGACACCTACGTCCGCTACCTCCGCATGAAAGGCGAAGACGTGATGTTTATAGGCGGCTCCGACGAACACGGAGTGCCTGTCACCATCAAAGCTGAAAAAGAAGGCGTCACACCTCAGGATATCGTCGACCGCTACCACGAGATGATTAAGAAATCATTCGAGGACTTCGGCATGAGCTATGACATCTACTCGCGTACAACATCGAAGATTCATCACGCCACAGCGGCAGAGTTCTTCGAGAAGCTGTACAAAGAAGGCAAGTTCATCGAACGTGAGACTGAGCAGTTCTTTGACCCTGAGCGCAACAAGTTCTTGAGCGACCGCTACATCATCGGAACATGCCCGAAATGCGGCAACGACCGCGCTTACGGCGACCAGTGCGAGAAATGCGGCAGCACCCTCAGCCCTGAAGAGCTCATCGACCCGCATTCAGCTATCAGCGGCGCCAAGCTGGTGAAAAAGATGACGAAACACTGGTATCTGCCTCTCGAACAGTATGAGACATGGCTCCGCCAGTGGATTCTTGAAGGACATAAGGAATGGAAAACCAACGTCTACGGTCAGGTGAAGAGCTGGCTCGACGGCGGACTGCAGCCTCGTGCCGTCACCCGCGACCTCGACTGGGGCGTGCCAGTGCCTGTTGAAGGCGCCGAAGGCAAAGTGCTCTACGTGTGGTTCGACGCTCCTATCGGATATATCTCAAACACCAAGGAAATATGCGAGAAACGAGGCGACAACTGGGAAAAATGGTGGAAATCAGAGGATACCAAGATGGTGCATTTCATCGGTAAAGACAACATAGTGTTCCACTGCATCATATTCCCTTGCATGCTCAAGGCATACGGCGACGGCTTCATAGTGCCTGAAAACGTGCCTGCCAACGAGTTCCTCAACCTCGAAAACGACAAAATCTCGACATCACGCAACTGGGCAGTGTGGCTCCACGAATATCTACAAGAATTCCCAGGAAAACAAGATATCCTGCGCTATGTCCTGACAGCAAACGCTCCCGAGACAAAAGATAACAACTTCACATGGAAGGACTATCAGGACCGCAACAATAACGAGCTTCTCGCCATCTTCGGAAACTTCGTCAACCGTATCCTGGTGCTGACACACAAATATTATGAAGGTGCCGTGCCGGCTTTGGAAAACCTCAACGACCGCGACAAGGAAGTCATCGCTGAGATGAACCAATATCCTGAAAAGATTGGCAAACTCATCGAGAACTATAAGTTCCGCGAAGGCGTCAACGAGCTGATGAACCTCGCCCGTCTGGGCAACCGTTACCTCACCGAGATGGAGCCTTGGAAGCTGTTCAAGACTGACCCCGAGCGCACCAAGACAGTGATGGCTCTTTCATTGCAAATAGTAGCAAAACTTGCTATTCTCAGCGAGCCGTTCCTACCATTCAGCGCCAAGAAACTCCAGAAGATGATCGGCCTCGAAGTGACAGGCTGGAACCAGGCTGACACCACGATTTTACTCAACGCCGGTCACGTCATCGGTCAGCCGGAACTGCTGTTCGAAAAGATTGAAGACAGCGTGGTCGAAGCACAAATCAAGAAGCTGGAAGACACCAAGAAACAGAACGAGCTCAACGCCTGGAAACCTGCCGACGTAAAACCGACAGTGAGCTTCGACGACTTCGGGAAGGTCGATATCCGCGTGGGCACCGTTCTGGAATGCACAAAAGTGCCTAAAGCCGACAAACTGCTGCAGTTCCTCATCGACGACGGCATGGAAAAACGCACCATCGTGAGCGGCATCGCCAAATACTACCCCGACCCGCAGGTCCTCGTGGGCAAGCAGGTATGCTTCATCGCCAACTTCGAGCCACGTAAGCTCAAAGGCGTAGAAAGCCAGGGCATGATACTCTCAGCGGAGGACAAAGACGGCCGTTTGGTCGTGGTCACTCCGAGCGAGATGGTGGCACCAGGCTGCACAGTAGGTTAATATACTTACAATCAACGACTTAACATCGGATAGAACGCATTTTCAATATGGTCTATCCGATGTTCGTTGTTTTTATCGATAACGATAGCCACAATGTCGAATCGCACGTCAACATCGAGGTTGTTGCGTTCAATATATGCCTCCGCAGCCCAAATCAGAAAACGTTGTTTGTACTTGTCGACAGTCTCCTCAGGCTCAACGAGACACATCACCCGACGTGTCTTAACCTCCACAATCACAAGCTCTTTACCGTCCATCGCAATGATGTCGATCTCCTTGTGACCGCAAACCCAGTTCTGTTCCAAAATCTGATAGCCCTTCGCTATCAAAAAGTCACGGGCAAGCTGCTCGCCCAATTTACCTAATTCATTGTGTTCTGCCATTTTAGTCTTTAGTTTTTAGTCTTTAGACTTTAGTCGTCACCCTCTAAAGACTAACGACTAAAGACTAACAACTCATCAATGTGCTTCCAGCCAATTTTCTCCCGTATTCAATTCCACAACCACCGGGATGTTCAGCGGCAGCGCGTTTACCATTTTATCATTAACTAATTCCTTTAATATATCAAGTTCGTCTATTACCGCATCAAAAACAAGTTCATCGTGTACCTGAAGAATCATCTTCGATTGTAACTGCTTGTCGTTCATAGCCTTATAAATATTCGACATTGCAATCTTTATCATGTCGGCGGAGCTTCCTTGTATAGGAGCGTTCACTGCGTTACGTTCGGCGAAATTCCTTACCACGCTGTTCGAGGCGTTAATGTCGCGCAGATAACGGCGTCTTCCGAGCATTGTCTCCACATACCCATGCTGACGCGCAAACTCGATGTTGTTTTTGATATATTGTTGAATACCAACATATTCCTTGAAATAATTTTCGATAATCGATGCCGCTTCAGAGCGTGAGATGCCCAATCTCTCCGCCAGCCCGAATGCCGACATCCCGTAAATGATACCGAAGTTCACCGCTTTCGCGTGACGGCGCATGTCTTTCGTCACCTCCTCAATCGGCACCTTGTAAACACGAGCCGCCGTCGCAGCGTGGATGTCCAAGCCTTCACGGAAAGCCTCGCTCATCGCTGGGTCAGCGCTCAGATGCGTGATGATTCGAAGCTCGATCTGAGAATAATCTGCAGCAAGCAGGATGTGATTTTTGTCACGAGGAACGAAAGCCTTGCGAATCTCACGGCCTTTATCCGTTCTCACTGGGATATTCTGCAAATTCGGGTTCGTCGAACTCAGACGTCCAGTCGCCGTAACTGCCTGATTATAAGAGGTGTGCACCAACCCGTCTTCTTTGCTAATCAGAGCCGGAAGCGCATCCACATAAGTTGACTTAAGCTTCGTAAGTCCGCGATAATCAAGGATTTGCTGAATTATCGGATGCACGGTGATAATCTTCTGAAGCACCTCTTCGCCCGTCGGATACTGACCGGTTTTCGTCTTTTTCGCCGGCGCTTTTATCTTCATTTTCTCAAACAGAACCTCACCAAGCTGCTTCGGAGAAGCAATGTTGAATTCCGTTCCTGCCGCTTCAAATATCTGATTTTCAATGTCTTTAATCTCCAAAGCCTGCTGCTCGCTGATTTGCTTGAGGTTTTCGCTGTCGATTTTCACGCCGTTGGCTTCCATCGTGGCAAGCACAGGCACCAATGGCATCTCAATCTCATCAAAAAGCTTAACCAATTGATTTTCAACTAAAATCGGCTTAAATTTCTCATAAAGTTGAAAAGCGATATCGGCATTCTCAGCAGAATTTTTCGTGATGGTGTAGTTCAGATACACGTCAGCGAGGTAATCCATGGTATGCCTCTGCTCCGGCTCAATGAGATAGTGCGCAATCATGGTGTCGAAGAGCTTGTTTTTCAACTCTATTCCATGCCTCCGCAAAACTGCAATAACCGATTTCAGATTATGCCCTATGATGGTTTTCGAAGGATCGGAAAAGATTTTTTCAAACAGCATTAATTTGTCATTTCGACTGGAGCGTAGCGGAATGGAGAAATCCTTGTTTTCCGTTATTATTTGATTGTTTCCGTTCATAGAGGATTTCTCGACTTCACTCCACTTCGTTACGTTTCGCTCGAAATGACAAGAGTATGCTTCGTGAGCCCTCACTGCAAACGTCATTTCGACCGAAGTGGAGAAATCTCCTCCATTTGTCTTTATATCTACCGCGAAAACCTCATCTTTTTCAAGCACTTTCAGCAGGTCATCGAGCTCTTTTTCTGTTGAAACATATTTATAATCATGCTTCACGGAGGAAAAAGAATCCTTTGAAGAGAAAAGCGAGAACTCTGAATTCTCCTGGTTCTCAGATAGCTCAGAAAACAAATCCAGTTCCTTTGGCGCTGCTTCTTTTGCTGCTTTTTTAACAGTCTCTGTTTCTCTTTTATCTGTTATCTTTTTATCTATTATCTCATTCTTCCCGTAATCCGCCACAAACTTCTTCGCGAACGTCCTGAATTCCAGTTCCTCAAAAATCTTCAGCAAAGCCTGCACATTAGGCTGTTTCACCTTCAGTTCCTCGGCGTTAAACTCAACTGGTGCCTCGGTATTGATGGTCGCAAGCATCTTCGACATTCTGCCTTGTTCGGCGAAATTGATGACGTTTTCCTTCATCTTGCCTTTCAAATCGTCGGTATGCTCCAGCAATCCTTCAAGTGAGCCGTATTCCTGCACAAACTTCGATGCTGTTTTCTCGCCAACGCCCGGGATGCCTGGGATATTGTCACTCGCATCGCCCCAAAGTCCAAGAATGTCAATGAGTTGCGTCGGGGTGTTGATGCCATATTTCTCGCAAACCTCTTTCGGACCCATCACAGTGGCAGGGTCGTTGAATTTTGCGGGTTTGTAGATGAAGATATTGTCGCTCACCAGCTGTCCGAAGTCCTTGTCAGGCGTCATCATATAGGTGAGAAATCCTGCTTTTTCGGCTTTTTTAGCCAAAGTGCCAATCACATCGTCGGCTTCATAGCCTTCAGCGGCGTAAATCGGGATGTTGAAACCCTTTATAATCTCAATGATATAAGGTATCGACGCTCTCAAATCAGGCGGCATCTCCTCGCGGTTCGCCTTGTAGTCGCAGAAGTTTTCGGTGCGCAGGGTAGGGGCTCCCAGGTCAAAAGCGATGCCTAAATGCGACGGCTTCTCATTCTTCAAAACCTCATACAGCGTGTTCAAAAAACCGATAATCGCGGAGGTATTAAGACCTTTCGATGTCATCCTCGGGTTTTTGTTCAACGCGAAAAACGCCCTGTAAATCAACGCGTAAGCATCCAAAAGGAAGACTTTTTCTGTATCTTTAGTTATCATGATTTCATATTTTTTGCAAAGATAAAAAAATAGCTAATTATTCATCTCGGTTTTAACAAATTTTTCCATAAAATAAAAAGTTGCGGAATAAATCACTTAAAAGTTGCGGAATAAAATAATAAAAAATTGCGGAATAATTTGTATATATCATTTATTTATAGTATTTTTGCACAGTCAAAAAACATTAACTTATGAATAAAATTGCAAATTATAAAAACCGTATTGTTGATGAATTGCTCAAAAGACGTTTGAAAGGCAAAGGAGCCATTCTCATTGAAGGCCCGAAATGGTGCGGTAAAACTACAACTGCCAAACAAATTGCGACAAGTATTCTTGATTTGGGAGAAAGTCCCACGCTTGAAAACGCCCAAACAACTCTTCAAGTCAATCCAAAGATGCTACTTGCCGGCAACACACCGCGACTTATCGACGAATGGCAAACAATGCCTGTTTTGTGGGATATGGTTCGTTCAGAAGTTGATAACCGACAATCATTCGGACAATTCATTCTAACAGGAAGTAGCGTTCCTCCAAAAAATGACGAGATGCATCACAGTGGAACCGGTCGTATAGGACGTATCAGTATGCGCCCAATGAGCTTGTGGGAATCAGGAGAATCATCTGGAAGCGTCCGTTTGGAAGATTTGTTTGAAAACAAACAGATTGAACCTAAAGATAATCCTTTGGATTTGGAAAAAATAGCATTTTTGATTTGTCGTGGCGGATGGCCTCAATCAACGATGATGGAAGAGGAAACTGCTCTTGATGAGGCGATAGATTATTATGAAAGCATATATAAGATTGATATTCATCGCATTGACGATATAAGACGTAGCAGCGAACGCACTCGCCTTTTATTACGTTCTTATGCAAGAAACCAAGGTTGCGCCACAAGTTTGGCTCGTTTGGCAAATGATATTAAAGAATTTGACAACCAGTCGATTACATACGAAACGATTTCAGATTACATCGATGCCTTGAAAAAACTATTCGTTATTGAAGATATGCCGGCATGGAATCCGAATTTAAGAAGCAAATCGTCAATACAAACATCACCAACACGTTATTTCATTGACCCGAGCATTGCTGCAAGCGCATTGGCAATTGGGCCAAATGATTTGATGTACGATATGAAAACTTTTGGGTTATTATTCGAATCAATGGCCGTTCGTGATTTGCGTGTTTATGCCGATGCTTTGTCTGGAAATGTCTTTCATTTCCGCAATGCCACTGGTCTTGAATGTGATGCTGTTCTACATCGCAGAAACGGAACTTACGGCTTGATAGAGATTAAACTGGGAGGCCCAAATCTTATTGAGAAAGGAGCAGTTACATTATGCGATTTAGCCTCCAAAATCAATACTGAAAAAATGAAAGCTCCTTCTTTCATGATGGTATTGACAGCTATTGGCGATTTCTCGTATCGTCGTACTCAAGATGGTGTATGGGTTGTGCCTATCGGCTGTCTGAAGCCATAAAAATGTGACTATACTCCTTGTTTTTATATAAATTTCGGGAGTATAGTCACAATTTTTAGCATTTTTTAACAGCGTAAACATAGTATTTTTTCACTTTACAATGTTCAATTTTTCAAAAATGTTTTGATTCATTGAATTAAATTACTATTTGTTTCATGTCCAATACTATGTTTTTGATTAATTTTATACTGTGTTTTTGATTAATTTTATACTGCGTTTTTGATTATTATTACGCTGCGTTTTTGAATCATTCGTCTCGGTTTTCACAAACTTTTCATTCTGTCACCTTCCAGTTTACACTTCCGACAACTGTTTTTAACAACATTTCGCTCAATGTTGATGACGCTGATTTTCAACAAGTTATAAATATTTTCCATACCTTTGTCCCAAACAACTTATTACTAACTTTTTAACTAAAACCGATGAGCCAAATGGGATATAACATGGTAACATTAATGAAAAAAGTTTTATTCAGTACAATGGCTTTATTCATAATGTCATTGCTAATTGTTGTCGGATGTAAAAAAGATGAATCTGTTAGCAATTACAGTGGAGGAGGAGGCAACAATAATTCTGCACCTTTAACCCCAACAGGATTATCTGCAATTGTTAATGGTTCTTATGAATATAGCTATCTTACTTCATATAAAATGGTTACATTTTAAAAAGAATTAAAAATTAAATAAAGTTATTTGGATATAATGTTTTTTTATATCTTTTTACCTTAAAAACATTTAAATGTAGAGAAAAAATTATAACATAAATTATCGAGCTTTAGCTCTTATTCAAAAAACTGAGAATCGCCATATTTAAAGTAAAAGATGAATAAGTAGCAATAGTTCACGTTTCGGGCGTGAGCATTTTGTTGTTTATTTGCTTTTACGGGCTTTGGCGAGCCTTCAGTTTCAAGTAAACACAAAGGTTCCGCCCTTTTTGTTTGCCCAAGCTGAAGCTCACAAAAGCATTCGCATGGCAAAAGAACCGCACATAGGACACCTTATCAAAATAGAGCTCCGCAACCAGGGCCGAAGCATCACCTGGCTTGCCAAAAAGCTTAATTTCTCGCGCCAAAACGTCTACAAAATCCTCAATCGACCTTGGATCTACACCGACCTCCTCCTCAAAATCTGCGATTTGCTCGACTACGATTTCTTTAAACATTATTCGAATTACATAAACGAACACGAATCTCACTAATCTAACGAATCATTTCAATGTAAACTATCCGTGTCAATCCGTTAAATCCGCGTTCAAATAATTCAGGAAGAATACTTTCGTGTTTTTCCGAATTTTGATGTTAAATTTATCATTTTTCAACCGATTGTTAATCAACACTTTACGATTTTGCCTCGCAAATAAAGCATTTTTTTTGTCATTCGTTTGAAAAAAAGACTTACTTTTGCAGAAGTTTTCTTTAGAGCAGAAAAAGATTTATTAATTAAAAATTGTTGAAAATGTCAGAAATTAAAGAAAAAGTTGTATCAATCATCGTTGATAAATTAGGTGTTGATCCATCAGAAGTTGTTGAAACAGCAAACTTTACACAGGATTTAGGTGCCGATTCACTCGACACAGTTGAGTTGATCCTCGATTTCGAAAAAGAATTTGGCGTATCAATTCCTGACGATCAGACAGAAAACATCCAGACAGTCGGCGACGCTATCAAATATATCGAAGAACATAAAGCATAATTATGGAATTCAAGCGTGTAGTCATTACAGGCTTAGGTGCCATCACGCCAATAGGCAAGAACATCTCAGAATACTGGGACAGCCTCTGTAAAGGCATTGGCGGAGCCGGAATGATAACACGTTTCGATGCATCGAAATTCAAATCACGCATAGCTTGCGAGGTGAAAGATTTCGACCCATTGCAATACTTCGATAGAAAAGAAGCACGCAAACTTGACTTATTCGAACAGTTCGCCATGATTTCGGCGGACGAAGCGATTCAAGATTCAGGCATCAACAGAGATAACACTGATTTCACTGAAGTCGGTGTTATCTTTGCATCTGGTATCGGGGGTATTGAAAGCCTCTTCCTCGAAAATGTGGATTACGCTAAAGGCGACGGGACGCCTCGCGTAAACCCCTTCACAATCCCAAAACTCCTTCCCGACCTCGCAGCAGGTAATATCTCCATAAAATACGGCTTCCAAGGTCCTAACTACTGCACCGTCTCGGCTTGCGCTTCTTCGGCAAACGCCATCATCAACGCCTTCCGTTATATCCATTATGGCAGAAACGAGGTGATGATAGCTGGCGGCTCAGAAGCCCCTATTTGCCCTATCAGCGTTGGTGGTTTCGAAGCCATGAAAGCCCTCTCCACACGCAACGACGACCCTGCCACCGCCTCGCGTCCTTTCGACGCCGACCGCGACGGATTCGTCATGGGTGAAGGCGGAGGTTGCCTCGTACTGGAAGAACTCGACCACGCCATCAAACGCGGAGCCAAAATCTACGGCGAGATCGTAGGATGCGGCGAATCAGCCGACGCTCATCATATCACCGCACCTCACCAAGAAGGTCAAGGCGCAGCTCTCAGCATGCAACGCGCACTGAAAGAAGCTAACATCACTCCTGATGTCATCGACCATATCAACACTCACGGAACATCAACACCAGCCGGCGATATCCCAGAAATCCTCGGCATTAAATCAGTGTTCGGTGAACATACCTACGATATGTCTATCAACTCAGGCAAATCGATGACAGGACACCTCCTCGGAGGCGCCGGCGCTGTAGAAGCCATCTCAGCTGTCCTCGCATGCAAACACGACATCGTGCCTCCTACAATAAACCACTTCACCGACGACCCGAATATCGACCCTAAAATCGATTTCACATTCTGGAAAGCGAAGAAAAGAACAGTAAACTTTGCCCTTAGCAACGCTTTCGGATTCGGCGGGCACAACGCAAGTATCATCTTCAAGAAGTTTTAAACAATGTTATGTCTTTTTCGTTATCACAACAAGGCCGAAAAAGATTTGGCAAAATATATACATAATGTGTTCGGGTTTTATCCGCACAACATTACGCTTTATCAACTCGCGTTTACTCATAAGTCGGTGGGTAGCAAGAAGTTAAACGGCATCACCATAAGCAACGAACGACTCGAATATCTCGGCGACACCGTCCTCAGCACCATCGTCGGAGAATATCTTTTCAAGAAATTCCCTACAAAACAGGAAGGTTTCCTTACCGAAATGCGCTCAAAAATCGTCAGCCGCGCCTCGTTGAACAAACTGTCGGTGAAATTAGGTTTCGACAGAATGGTCATGTACGCGAAATCTCACGACCGCCACGCACAGTTCCGCTCAATTGGAGGTAATGCCTTCGAAGCTTTCACCGGCGCACTTTTCCTCGACAGAGGTTACAATTTCACCTATAAAATCATCGTAAACAACGTCATACTGATGCACCTCGACATAGACGATATCGAGAAAAACGACGTTAACTATAAGAGCAAACTCCTCGAATGGTCACAAAAAGAAAAACATCATGTTGAATTCAGACATGTGGGCGTAAAAGGCGAAGGCTTCGAAAAACAATATATCATTCAGGTGCTAATCGACGAAAAAGAATACGGCCAGTCAGTTGATTTCTCTATAAAAGGCGCCGAACAGCTTGCCGCTGAAAAGACCTGGCATCAGATGGAAGAGGAATCACAAGTCATTTAAAAACAATAAGTTATGGTTAAGAAAAAAAGAAAAATCGTCGTCGAGCCCTTCGATGACATAAAAATCATAGGCATCTGTACCCATCTCGAGGATTACAAACTCGCATGGCATATCAATAAGTTATTGAATATCAATCTGGTAAAGTATTCCGATATCGTCAACGAAGACGGTCTTGGGTTCTCTTTTTACCTTTACGACGGGGGAGAGAACAGCAACACTTTCAACCTTGTGGAAATCGTGAATTCAGAAGGCCGCTGGGTCAATTTCTCGCCAGCCACCGACTATCTCATCGTGATTCGCAACTTCATCAACGATGAAAATCTCGCCAAAATCCTCGAAAAAATCAAAAGCATCGAAAACGTACAGTTAGCCTATCTCATTGATTTAGATATGAATAGCAAAATCGATACCCTTTTGGAAGACATCGAAATGCACGAAATGGAATTAGTTAAAGGTTAAAAGAGTAAAGTTAAAAGACGAAAGTCAAAATATCTTTTAACTAATATCTTTTAACTGAAATCAGGCGTTTTCGAATTGTTTCAAGAACCTTAAGTCATTCTCGAAGAACATTCTAAGGTCGTTGATTTGATATTTCAGCATGGCGATACGTTCAACGCCCATGCCGAAAGCATATCCTGTGTATTCTTCAGGGTCGATATTTGAAGCCTTGAGGATGTTAGGATCGCAGATACCGCAACCCATAATCTCAACCCATCCTGTGTGTTTGCAGATGTTACAGCCTGCGCCGCCGCAGATGTTGCATGAGATATCCATCTCGGCAGATGTCTCAGTAAATGGGAAATACGACGGACGGAAACGCACTTTTGTGCCTTCTCCGAAATATTCCTGTACAAAGTGGTAGAGTGTCTGCTTGAGGTCGGCAAACGACACGTTTTTGTCTATATAGAGACCTTCTATCTGATGGAAGATGCAGTGTGCGCGGGCAGAGATGGCTTCGTTACGGAAAACGCGGCCCGGAGCGATGATACGGATAGGCATCTTATTCGTCTCCATGGCACGTACCTGCACGCTTGAAGTATGCGTACGAAGAAGCACATCGGTAGGCTTGTTCTCACTCGGCTCCTTGCTGATGAAGAAGGTGTCCTGCATGTCGCGCGCCGGATGGTCTGGCGGGAAGTTCAACGCCGCAAAGACATGGTAATCGTCTTCAATTTCCGGACCTTCCGCAATCACAAAGCCAAGACGTTTGAAGATGTCGTTAATCTCGTTGCGCACTATCGAAAGAGGATGGCGCGCACCGTTCATGGCATCGACAGGAAGAGTGAGGTCGAGGTCTGTCTTGCCTTCGCTCTTGGTCTCAAACTGCTTCTGCTGTTCGTCAATTATGTCCTGGATGGTGTTTTTGAGCTCGTTAAGCTTCATTCCCATCTCCTTGCGCATCTCAGGAGCCACCTGCTTGAACTCTGTGAAAAGCTCCGTTATAATGCCTTTTTTGCTGAGATATTGGATACGGAACTGTTCCAACGCATCTTTGCTTTCAGCATGGAAAGCCTTTACCTCACCAAGTATTTTCTCTATTTTCTCTTTCATTTTACAATTTCCATTGAGATTATTGTAACCGGTTCGACAGGAACGTCCATATAGCCTGTTTTCACTGCAGCGATTTTGTCAACAATATCAAGACCGTCAGTCACTTCGCCGAACACTGTGTAGTCGCCGTCGAGATGCGGGGTTCCGCCTACAGTCTGGTAAGCCTGGCGCTGTTTTGCACTGAACACCTTGCTGTAGCGTGTCTCAAACATATTGATTTCTGTCTCGTTCCAGACCTTGCCTTGTACGATATAAAACTGCGAGCCGCTCGATTCTCTCTTTGGGTTCACCTGGTCGGCCTGACGTGCTGCAGCGAGAGCGCCTTTTTTATGAAAATGGTTTGACTTGAACTCAGCTGGGATACGATAGCCCGGGTCGACGCTGCCGTCAGCGTTCTGTCCGCCTTGAATCATGAAATTCTTGATGACACGGTGGAAAGGAGAGCCGTTGTACCAACCTTCGTTAACTAATTTAATGAAATTGTCGCGATGCAGCGGTGTGTCGTCATAAAGCATCACTGTGATGTCGCCCATTGTAGTCTTAATCAAGACTTTTGTCTCATTTTGTGCTTGTGCTGCCATACCTAAAAAAACGCAAAGTATTAATAATAATTTTTTCATATTTCTCAGTCGTTAATAAGTGAATAGACTATCTCAAGACGGATGCGTTTGTCCTCCTCGGTGCTCTGCGGACCGTGGAAAGCCCAGCGGTGCGGTGATGAAGAACCCTGATCGACATAAATCAGGATACCATCGCATTGTGTTGAATAACTTCCGTGTTTTATGACGTTTTGGAGATATTCCGTGAGTCTGAACCAGACCTGTCCGTCCGTCGCGCTATAGGCTCCGCCAAAATATTCAGCGCTGATATATTGGTCGGGAAGGATGACGTAGGTGGTGTCTGTTGTGAATTTGGCTCCTGCAGCGACCAGTCTCGCAGGAGGAGCGTACATCGCCGTATCGGTCACAGCACCCGACATTATCAGTTTTGCCTCATTGATAGCGAGATTGCTGATGGCATTCAGAGAATCGGCCCATCTTATGATATTCGGGAATTTCACCCAAACTCTCGTTCCAGCTGTTCCCTGAACGTAAAGTTTCGGATTGTTGACTGTGTCAAACATATCAATTTCAGAATTCGAATAGTCATGGGTGTAATGATTAAATCTCACATCCGATGAAGTGACTCTGAAATCATAGCTAAGTGTATCATTATCATTGTGATAATAAACGCGCAGATAGGAATAGCTGTGGGTAAGGTTGAATGAAATCGCTGATGCCGGGATGTCGTTTTTCTCGCACATCACGCGCAAGCCTTTGAATTTATCTTTAAACTCGTCATTTGTCAGATAAGGTCCGTTTGCGACAAGTTTTTCGGCTAACGAGATATCCAATGGGATTCGCAGCACACCTCTGTCGATGATGGTGTCCATCGGGGTGAGTGGACGGGGCACGAAGGTGTAATTTGCGAGTTCATCAGGTTGGCATTCAAGGACCATATTCGACCTGTATGTCGAGTCGGCATACATATCTTCACTTATCTCGAACACTTTGGCTGTCAAAGGTTTATCTATTGTATCGCCATAATATCCGTTGTAAGTGAGGGCTAACACCACCGAGTCGGCGACGGCGCCTTCACCCCAATACAAGCTGGAAGTGCTAAGCGAATACTGTGTGAAAAAGTCAAGGTTGGAATTGCCGAAAAGCGGGTCGTTCATGTTACCGATGAAGGCGTATCCCAACTGTTTTGTATTCAGATAAGGCACAGTGAAAGTGCTCGACTCAATGTCTTGTGCATCGGAGAATACCACGGTGATATAGCTGTTTGTCGGCTGCAAATCCTTACCTATTTTCTCAGGAGTTTTTTTGCATGCCGAGAAACATATCAGTGTAATGAGAAATACCAGTGTTAAAACACGTGTTTTTGTCATAATGTCATTATCTTATCATAAAAGTCGTTATAAGCATCAACGTAATTTTCTTCTCCTTGGTATTCAAGAATCGGTTTATTTAACGATCTTGCGTATTTTTCCACCTCAGGATTGACATTTGGACTTGCTATAACGATGCCATCCGCGAAGTCGAGTGCTGACTTCTGAATGTTAGCATATACTGGGTTTTTGAGCCATTTTATCTCTTTTGCAACGACACCTGGCATTTTGAGCTTCTTGTCGTAACCGTCGCGGAAAGCGCCTTCAAAATCATCGTCGTAGAGAGAATAAACCACTTTTGATTCGTTGAACAGCGGGTTGTCTTTGAATACGCGTTTGATGTAAAGTGGCACGAGTGATGTCATCCAGCCATGGCAATGAATGACGTCAGGCGGCCAGTTAAGTTTTCTCACCGTTTCGATGACACCACGAGAGAAAAACACAGTGCGGTCGTCGTTATCCTCAAACAAAACGCCGTCTTTATCGGCAATTGTTGTCTTTCTCTTGGTGAAGAAATCATCATTGTCGATAAAATAAATCTGAATCCGGGCTTTTTGAATGGAAGCCACTTTGATAATCAACGGATGGTCTGTGTCGTTGATAATCATATTCATACCCGAAAGACGAATCACTTCGTGCAGTTGGTTGCGGCGTTCGTTGATATTGCCGAAACGAGGCATGAAAATACGAATCTCCTTTCCCTTTTCCTGAATCCCCTGCGGTAAGTATCTGCCAATCAAGGACATCGGAGTCTCTTTGAGATAAGGTGTGATCTCTTGGTGGATAAATAATACCTTCATTGCGTCGAAAATTAACTTACAAAATTAAGCAATTATTTTGGAATAACGCAAAAAAAAGTTAAAAAAAAATGAAAACATCTTATTTTAATAAGATTTCTCGACTTCACTTCGTTCCGCTCGAAATGACAGATTGAAGTCTTTGGTACCAATTCTCACCGAATTTTCTTATCAAAGGTTCTTTCAGAAATTTATACAACGGAATACCCTCTTTTTCACCAAATCTCTTCGCGGGCACGCACACGCTCCACTCGTGATACGTTATATAAGTGAAACCGTCTTTTTCGAGCAGTCGTATGGGGTAAAGATGGCAGCTTATGGGCTTCCAGAAGTCTATTTTCCTTTCGTTATAAGCCTTTTCGATGGCGCACAATGCCGTTCCGTTCTCATGAAAATACACGAAAGCGCATTCTTCGCCGTTTACCAGTTGTGTCGTCATGCAACCGAAGTCATCATAGTCGTAAACATCATTGTCTTCGATGGCTTTGATGCCTTCCGGACGCATATAAGGCTTGATTTTTTCAATATTTTCTTCAATAATTCCCACCTCGTCAGGTTCAAGAGGCGCACCGGCGTCGCCTGCCACACAGCATTCGCCTTTGCAGCGTGCGAGCTGGCAGCAGAAACGGGCATTGAGAAACTCGTCGGTTATTATTACGTTGTCAATTATAATCATGGCGCAAATATACAAATTTTTTGAGTTTCCTCGCTTCGCTCGGAATGACAAACCAAAAAAACATAAACAAAAAAGCGCGGCATGCTGGGTTATTAAAACCAAGAATTGTCATTCCGAGCACGAATTGCGAGGAAACTCATTGTAATATGTTGATTATCAACAGTGTTAAAATTTTTTTGATTTTTTATTTCATTTTTAAAATAATAATGTAGTAATTTTGCAGCGCGAAATTGGCTCACGCAGATACCGCAGAAAACGCAGAAATTTTTCCAAACAAATCTGCGAAAATCTGCAGCTCGCGACGCGAGCATTAGCGCAGATAAAAAACGAGGAAGAACAGAAAAATCTGTTAAATCTGCGATATCTGCGTGAGAAAAAAGAAAAATAGGAATTAAAAATTGTGTTATGGTAAAAAATCTTGTGATAGTTGAGTCTCCGGCTAAGGCAAAGACAATTGAAGGCTTTTTGGGGAAAGAATTTACAGTAAAATCGAGTTACGGACATGTTAGGGATTTGAACAAATCGAATCTCAGTTTGGATATGGAGCACGGCTTTTTGCCGGAATATGAGGTCCCTGACGACAAGAAACATCTTGTTGCGGAGCTTAAAAAACTGTCAGCGGGTGCCGAGATGGTGTGGCTGGCATCCGATGAGGACCGCGAGGGAGAGTCAATATCATGGCATCTTTATGAGACTTTGGGGTTGAGTGAGGATAAATATCGCCGTATCGTGTTCCACGAAATCACGAAACCTGCGATTTTGCACGCTATCGACAACCCGCGCAAGATCGACATGGACCTCGTGGCCGCTCAGCAGGCACGCCGTGTCCTCGACCGTCTCGTGGGTTATGAGCTGTCACCGCTTCTCTGGAAGAAGGTGAAACCGGCATTGTCGGCAGGTCGCGTGCAAAGCGTGGCAGTGCGCCTTATTGTCGAGCGCGAAGACGAGATCAAAAACTTCGTGAACAGCAGCGCATACCGCGTGACAGCGAACTTCTCGTTCACCATCGACAACCACGAATACCAGCTGTTTGCTGAGCTTCCTACCCGTTTCGAGAAGGAAGAGGAGGCGTATAAATTCCTTGAAGACTGCAAGAGTGCAGGATATACCATCAAGGCGGTGGAGAAGAAGCCTGTGTCGAAGAGCCCGGCACCTCCATTCACCACTTCAACGCTGCAGCAGGAAGCGGGACGTAAGCTCGGTTTCTCGGTGAGCAACACCATGCGCATCGCCCAGCAGCTCTACGAATCAGGAAAGATCACATACATGCGTACCGATAGCGTCAACCTCTCGACATTCGCACTTGGCCAGGCCAAGAAAGAGATCGAGAACCTCTACGGCGCTCAATACGTAAAAACAAGACAGTTCACCACAAAATCAAAAGGCGCACAGGAAGCTCACGAGGCTATCCGCCCGACATATCTCGACCAGCAGACCATCAAAGGCACTGCCGACGAACGCAAGCTCTACGAACTCATCTGGAAACGTACCATCGCATCGCAAATGGCTGACGCTCAGATAGAAAAGACCGTCGTCAACATCGATGTGTCGAATTCCGACAAAGATTTCGTGGCATCAGGCGAAGTGGTCCTCTTCGACGGATTCCTCAAGGTTTACATCGAAAGCGTCGACGATGAGAACGGCGAAAACGTCAACAGCATGCTTCCTCCGATGAGAGTCGGTCAGGTGCTCGATTTGGACAAGATGGAGGCACAACAGCGTTTCGCACGCAAGCCATTCAGATACACCGAAGCCTCTCTCGTCAAGAAAATGGAAGAACTCGGCATAGGCCGCCCTTCAACATACGCCCCGACAATCTCAACTATCCAGAAAAGAGAATATGTCGAAAAGAAAGACATCGCTGGCGAGACACGTACATACAAGATTTACACTCTGAAAAAGAATAAAATCACCGAAAAGACCGGCAAGGAAAACATCGGCTACGAGAAAGCCAAACTCGTCCCGACAGATATAGGAATTCTCGTTAACAAGTTCTTAATCAATTACTTCGAGACTATCATTGATTATAACTTCACCGCTAACGTTGAAAAAGAATTCGATAAGATCGCCGAAGGTCGCTGCGAATGGAACAAGATGATAAAGGAGTTCTACAAAGGATTCCACAAGACCATCACGGAAACATCAGATAACTCAGGCAAGTTCAGCGGTGAAAAACTCCTTGGCGTTGACCCTGTCTCAGGCAAGAACGTATACGTGAAAATCGGTCGTTTCGGCCCTGTTGCACAAATCGGTGACACAGAATCAGAGGAGAAGCCTAAGTTTGCAGGTTTGCACAAAGACCAGAGCATCGAGACAATCACTCTCGACGAAGTGTTGGATTTGTTCGCATTCCCACGCTCATTAGGCGAATACGAAGACGCTGAGATTCAGGTTGCAATCGGTCGTTTCGGTCCGTATTTGAAGCACAAAAACGCTTTCTACAGCCTCTCGAAGCTCGATGACCCGTCGTTGGTGACATTCCAGCGTGCCGTTGAAATCATCGAGAACAAGCGCAAATCGGATGCCGACAACGTTGTGACAACTTATCCTGAAGACAAAGACATGTTGGTGCTTCGCGGCCGTTTCGGAATCTATATCTCATATAAAAAGGCAAATTACAAGATTCCTCGCACATACGACGCAAACAATCTGACATATCAGGATTGCTTGGATATCGTGAATAATCCGGATAATGCGTCGAAGAAACGCGGGAAGAAATAGGTTGTTGGTTATAGAAGTAGGGACGCAAAGTTTTGCGTCCCTACTTTTATTCTTTCATGATTCTTTTTGCTATACCTTTTCCGTCTTTTGTCGCTTTGATAAAATAAATTCCGGTAGGCAATGCTGAGATATCAAGAGTTCCATTGGTGAATTCTTGTCTTTCCAACACTTTGATTCCCATCATATTATAAATTGTAATATTGTATTCATCATCTAAATCAGTTTTGATTTCTACTGTTGAAGAAGCAGGATTAGGGCATATTTCAAGCAAATTGAACGTTTCATAATGGACCTCCGGGACATCCAAACCAGAGAAATCGATGGTGAAGTTGTCCAATACCACCCAATCTTTTGATGCTTCCTTTGTTGCACCTGTAGTCCAACGCTCTGTATCCTCGACAATAAAGCGAATCTGCACAAATGGCTCACCGATAAAATCATTAAGAGAAATCTCCCTATGCTTCCAGCTGTTTGATTTTTTCAACCAATCCAGTTTATGCCAATAAATGCGGTCGGTAGTGGCTTCAACAAGAATTCGGGCTGAATGCATTGGTATAAAATCAAAAACACCATCTGCTGAATAATCAAAACAAAATGTGGCATGAGGCGCATCGGAAGGGATTGAAAACCAATCAGTTTCAAGAATCGTGCATTCCGGCATATTAATGATTTTAATGTTATTGCCATGATTCCAAGAGTCATCAAAGAATCTCAATCCATTGGTGTTTTCATTGAAATCATTAAAATATGGAATTGTCAAAGGCGGCGACACCTTTGTTTTTTCATGATACGACTCATTGCTTTCAAAGCCGTCTGCGCCAACAGCTTTCACAAAATAATCGTGAATCAGACCATCGTTGGCGTTATTATCTTCATAATAATTATCATTAATTTCGGCAATTAACTCATTGTCTCTGAATATCTTATAACTTTGTGCATAATTCATCTCGTCCCATTTCAGATATATTTTCGTCTCATCGCAAGTAGCTGCGAAGTTTTGAGGAGGCAGTTTCCCGCTGGCGAGTTCGGCTGTCGCTGCAATAGCAGCCTTTACGAAAGCTTCCGCAAGAGCGAAATTGTTAACGCCGCTGCCAATTGTGTCGCAAGGCCTGTGATAACACGGATGCTGGTCAAGATACTCAATGTCGCCAAGATATAATGCAGGATAATCATAAATAAAAAGCCGCTCATGGTCACCCGCACCATATTCACCCCTTGTAAGCCATAGTGTTGGGGTTTCCGGCAGATAAAGATTCGCTACAGAGGTATAATAATCATACAGATTCTGCGTCATATGGTAACATGCAGTGTACATTTTTATAGTGTCAAGCTCAGGAGGATACCAGCCAATCATGTCGAGGTTGAAAACACCAAGGATGTTTTTATCCTGACGGGCATATTCCTTGGCAAATTCAAGACTTCCTAAAACCCCATCCTCCTCTGCATTGAAGTTGATGTAAATGATTGACCTGTCGAATGAATATTGATTCAAAATCCGAGCTATTTCAAGCACTCCGGCAGTTCCTGAAGCATTGTCATCAGCCCCCGGACCGTCAGGATGATCGTAATGAGATGAAACCATGACATATTCGTCGGGATAAAGCGTACCCCGTTGAATTGCAAGCACATTACCGGCATCAAGAGTGTCGTTGGGCGTCCATTCTGTAGAGAAATAAAACACCGACGGCTCCAATCCGATTGCCTCATACTGCTCCAAAAGCCAGTTTTGGGTAATCATAGCTTCGGGCGAATAGGCATTACGGACAAACTGCTGCATCCAGGCGATGCTATGATATAAATTCATGGTATCGACTTGCGCCATCATCGCTTCGATTTCAGGATTTGTTTCTGTAACCACAGGATACGTCTGATTGCGGTTACCTTTGTTGTCAATCATCACATAACTCTGTGCAGAAAGTGACAAAAATGCCAGCAAATTCAACGTTATAAGTAATAGTTTTTTCATAGCGCTATGATTTTAGTTTAACCATCAATTCACCATGCAAAAATATACAAAATTTTCCAGTCGGCAACGGGGGAAAAACCAATTTTTTTTATATTTTTCCTTATTTTGAGGATATTTTACCCACAAAACAATGGTTTTGTACCTAATTTTTGTAATTTTGCAGTCAAATAATTAACCTGACATTTTTAATACTATGAAAAAGAAGACGAAGAGAGTTTTGCGCATAGTTTTGGCTGTGGTTTTGGCAATAATAGTGGTGTCGTGTGCCGTTTTTGCCTATTTTTTCCCTGTAGGATTGTATGTTCATTCATTAAAGGTGCGTACTGATGAAATTGTCGAGGCAGAAGTTCTATTTGACGACACCATACATTTCAAAAACAACGGGCAGCATATTGTTTTCAAGGCTGAGTTGAATGGAAAGCCGGATTCGTTGATTTACGATACGGGTGACAATTCGATTATTACGCTGATGTATACGCCGGGCACACGCCCCGAAGAAATGAAGTTTTATCGTGTTCGGGTGACTGGTGTCGAAAAAAAATCAAGTGTCAAAATCACGACGCTGTATGCGAAAGTCGGGACTGAGAAGATTTATAACACAGATATTGGTCAGGCTGTCTTGTTTCCAGAACGGCCTCTTTGTGAGAATTATACAATTTCCGACCATCACTTATTAGGTTTAGAAAGCCTAAACATTGGTCATGAATTTTTAGATTTCACTAATAATGAGATACGATTTGTCAATTATAAAGAGCCCATTGACACCACTGGATTTGTTCCTGTTAAGTGCACGTATGAACAAAGAGTGCTGTGGGTTTATCCTCAAATCAACGGGGTGGAATACAAATGCATCTTTGACACTGGAAACGGACGCGCCGGTTTTGTTTTAAAAGGTGAGCAAAGGGTTGAAAACCCCAAAACGAATGATTATGTATATGAGGGCTCGTACGGAACTGGTATTAACGGTCAGACTAACAAGCAGCGATTTGTGGATGCCCCGAAAGAAAGATTCAGTATCGCTGAAGCTGACAAAGAGACTGATATTATCTATGTGAAAAACCTTCCGCATAACAACATGGGTCTCAAGGCCATTTCGCAGTTCGACTGGATAATTTCTATGGTGTCAGATCCACCTAAAGTATATGCCAAGCCTCATGTCAATAATGATGTCAAGCCATTTCACGCTGTCCGCTACAAACTCATTGTCGATAACGGCAAACTGAAGATTTTGACACGTCTCATCGACGGCAGTGAAACGTTTAAGGTTGGAGATAGGATAGTCTCAGTAAATGGCGAGAAAATCACCGAGGAGAACATCTGTCATTACTACGATTTGCTGTCGGAGAGCGACAACTGGTCGGGATTTGACATCAAAGTGAAGTGATGCGGTCAAACGCCTCTTGCGGATTTTCAACATCCAGACAGAGCGTTTCCATCGGACATAAGCCGTCACCCGTGCGATTTACGATGCGGGTGACTTTTTTATCGTAAAAACAAGGAATATTGTGCTTTTCAAAGACCTTTATGGCCGGCTCTGATACTATCAAAGTGTGGACTTCTTTGATTTCGCCGAGAACCATGAGGAGCGCGGCTGCCTTGCCGATGACCTTGTCGGCAACGGAGGCACCTTTCAGGAAGCCTTTTTTCTCTTTAAGAAGAAACAAAAGCGGCTTAACACCCCGCTCCTGCGAAGTGAAAATCTCTCCGTCTGAAACCACCGCAATGGTGCTCGCAGAGGATAGCAATATTGATTTCGCTTTTTCTAAAGACATATTTTTGTCTCTCGCAGATACCGCAAATTAAACAGATTTATTCTTCCAAAGTCCAGTCTGCGAAATCTGCGAGAACCTTTAATTAATATATTTTACAAATAGATATCCGCCGAGCCACTGTATGAGCATTCCTGGGATACCGAGGCGGAAATCGTTGAATCCTGCCACAAATGAGCCCTCGATGAGCCATTCCACGAGGCAGCCGAAGATCTGATATGCCAAAACAACAGCGAGGATGGTCCAAAGCGACACTTTCTTGGTCTTCTCAGCAATCCAAGCAGCTGACACTGCGAGGAAAATCGACTTGATGAGTATGCTTGGAACCACTGCCGCAGGAGGCATTCCGAAAAGCAAGCTGTTGACGATAGGCGACAAAACTGCTGTCATCAATCCGACCTTCATGCCGTATTTGTAAGAGGCAATCAAAGTGAAGAAATAGATTGGCAGGAAGATGTGACCGCCGTTAGGGATGAGGTGGCAGAGTTGAGGCAGAATCATGTTGCCAGCCACGAACAATGTCGCGAACAAATAAGTCTTAACCTGGTCAAAATCAAGGTTATAGAGCTTTACTGTTGAGGTAGTATTCATCTTTTTATCTTTTAACTTTACTCTTTTCTCTTTTAACTATTAAGCCACTGCTTAATCTTATCCATTTTCATGTAATCGATGTTGTCGACAATCCACTCACGCATTGCCTTGCCTGGCTCGGTCTGCTGCGGATAGCTGATGTAGTCGAGCTCTATGTTGAGTGCCTGCGACACTTTAAGTGCCATCACCGACCAGAGCACGCCGATGTCGCCCACAACCGGGATTGACTTCTCAAGACGTGAGAATGCCGACATCTCCATTCTGAATGGGATTTTCGACATTTTCGTCTTCGGCAGACCCTTGTCGATAGCAGCCTGGACGTCGCCTGATTTCTTATCGAGATCCCAGGCTTTCTTGAGGTTCTCGTCGAGGTCGAAACGGATCAAGGTCTTGTCTTTGAGGCTGTAGGTAGGATAGCCGTTCCAGCTTGCCCAGATGCCGTGACCGGTGTATGTCTCAAACGGACCGTCGTGAATCTCCTGTGTCAATGCCACTGCTGATTCGATGATGACGTCGGCACTTCCCAACATCTTTGAGATGCGGAACGTTCTGTCGCTCACCGGGATACTGTCGGCGATGCTGATGCCGACCTGACCTCCGCCGATAAGCTGTGGCACGCTGACGAGCACCGGGACGTTGTTACGGACGCCCGCTCCGAGCATGGTACGCTCATCGCAGCCCCAACCCACGACTTCTTCAAACGGGACGTGTTTGGTGTGGGCTATCTCCATGATGCTTGCCGCAAAAGTCTCGTTTCTGAGGCCCATCGGGTAAGCCATGTTAGCCGCCGCCTTGATGATAACGGTGCCTTCTTTCTCGTTGCAACGCTGCACGAGAGCATCGTCGATAATCATCTCTTTCTTAAGGTCAGCCCATTGAGCGTCAGTGAGTTCGGTGAGCTCGAATATGTCGCCACGAGGCATCTTGTCGAAATCGAGGAACTCCTCGCCGACGTCGTGGATATTGATACGTTTCACCTTGTCGAGAACACCGCCCATCTCGTGAGAGACGACAGCCGAACTTGTTGTGACACCATCAATCAGGCCTTTGTTGATGAACTCAGCGATGAGAGTTGTCACGCCTTCGTGGATGTTAGGGCCGGAACCAGTCACAACGACCACTTTTCCGCCTTTTTTCTTTGCCTCGACTATTTTTTCGATAGCGATATCGAGATAATGCCTTGTCTCTTCCGGCAAAGCCTCATATAAGCCCTCAATAAATCCTTTTTCTATTTTCATAATGTTATTTTTTCACGCAGAAATTGAGGAAATTGCAGATATTATTTCTGCTGTTTCTGCGTGGGATTATTAATTCGTTTTTGCCCAAGTGTCTTTCAAACCGACAGTTCTGTTAAACACCAGATGTTCAGGCGTGCTGTCTTTGTCGACGGTGAAATATCCTATTCTCTGGAACTGGAAGTGGTCGAGTGGTTTCGCTTCGGCGAGATATTTCTCGACGTAGCATTCTGTCCTGATTTCCAATGAGTTAGGATTCATCATCTTACGCATTGCCTCGATTGGGGTGTTGCCTTCGTCTTGCAGGCGTGCCAACTCGTCGCGAGGGTTTTCCACGTTCCAGAGGCGGTCGTAGAGTCTCACTTCAGCCTTGATGCAGTGAGCCTGGCTGACCCAGTGGATGGTGCCTTTAACCTTACGGTTAGCCTCAGGCATGCCGCTGCGTGTCATAGGGTCGTATTCGGCGTAAACCTCAACAACTTCGCCGTTTTCGTCTTTCTTGCAGCCTGTGCATTTCACGATGTAGGCGTTCTTCAGACGCACTTCCTTGCCTGGAGTGAGTCGGAAATATTTGTTCGGAGGGCATTCCATGAAGTCTTCCTTCTCGATCCACAGCTCGCGGCTGAACTCAATCTTATGACTGCCTGCCGACTCATCTTCAGGGTTGTTGATAGCCTCGAGTTCCTCGGTCTGACCTTCAGGATAGTTGGTAATCACCAGCTTAACGGGATTTACGACGGCTGCCACACGTGTAGCGCGGGCGTTGAGGTCTTCACGAATTGAGCTCTCGAGCAACGCGAAGTCGTTCAAGGCGTCGTATGTGGTATATCCAATCTTATCGATAAATTTATGAATTGATTCCGGAGTGTAGCCACGACGACGGAAGCCGCAAATCGTAGGCATACGCGGGTCATCCCAGCCGTTGACAACGCCTTCTTTCACCAAAATCAGCAGGTTACGCTTGCTCATCAAGGTGTAGTTGAGATTCAGCTTATTGAACTCGGTCTGACGCGGACGGTTGTCGTCCATGTTGTCGCCCTCACCGCGGATCTCTTTGAGCCAGTCGACAAACAAGTCGTAGAGAGGGCGGTGCACCACGAATTCAAGGGTGCAGAGCGAGTGGGTCACGCCCTCGAAGTAGTCGCTTTGGCCGTGAGCGAAATCGTACATCGGGTAGGCGTTCCACTTTGTGCCTGTGCGATGATGCGGAGTCTTCACCACGCGGTAGATGATAGGGTCGCGGAAGTGCATGTTAGGGTTCGCCATGTCAATCTTTGCGCGAAGCACCATCTTGCCTTCCTCTATCTCGCCTGAGTTCATCTTATGGAAGAGTTCGAGTGATTCCTCAATCGGGCGGTTACGGTACGGGCTCTCAGTGCCGGGCTGCGTGGGAGTGCCTTTCTGGGCTGCAATCTCCTCCGACGACTGCTCGTCGATATATGCCTTGCCACGTTTTATCAGTTCGATAGCAAAATCCCAAAGCTGCTGGAAATAATCGGAAGCGTAATACTCGTTACCCCATTGATAACCAAGCCATTGGATGTCTTCCTTGATGGCATCCACATACTCCATGTTCTCCTTGGTGGGGTTGGTGTCGTCGAAACGCAGGTTGCAAACGCCGCCGTAGTTCTTGGCGATACCGAAATCCAGGCATATAGCCTTGGCGTGACCTATGTGAAGGTAGCCGTTAGGCTCCGGAGGAAAACGTGTCTGGATTCGTTTGGCGTTCTTGCCGTTTCGTAAATCTTCCTCAACTTTCGCTTCAATGAAATTCAGCGATTTCTTTTCTTCTTTTTCAGCTTCTTCGAGATTCATAATATAAGCTTTTATTTTTTTGTCATTTCGACTGAAGCGTAATAAGATGGAGCGTAATGGAGAAATCTCCGCCAATGATGTTTCGTGACATATTTGATTGTTTGAGATTTCTCGACTTCACTTCGTTTCGCTCGAAATGACGCAAAGTGAATATTTTTAAATCGCAAAAATAAAAAATTCTGAAAAAATTTTACAAATTTTTTTAAAAAAATTGTAATTTTACACCCTGAATTAACTTAAAAAAGACTAAAAAATCATGAACTATTTAGACATTATCATTGGTATCATACTGATTCTCTTTGCTATAGGCGGATTGAGAAACGGTATCATAAGAGAGGCGTTTTCGCTTGCGGCTTTCATCGGTGGCATCTATGGCGCGATAAAGCTTTCGAATGTTGTCGGGCATTGGCTTGGAAAAATTATCAACGTCAGTCCGGAATGGATGTCTGTGATTTCGTTTATCATAGTTTTTGTCGCTTTGGCATTGTTAATAAATTGGTTAGGCAACTGGCTGGCACAGGTGGTGGAATCAATTAATCTTGGTTTTATTGATAAAATTGGAGGAATTGTTTGCGGCATCGCAAAAGGATTTTTGCTTGTTGGTGTATTGATTTTGCTTCTTGATTTCTTCGGAATAAAAGACGTTTTGAATGAGGAAACCCGCAAAGGCTCAAAGCTTTACAAGTATTCGGAGGATGTGGCGACATGGATTTACGACAACAAAGACGGTTGGATTAACAAACTTGATAAAGAATACGATAAAATAGAGAAAAAATTCAAAAAAGATGATGACGATATTGACGATTTAATTGACGATGTGATATGAAAAAAGTAGCTGTAATTCTTGCCGGATGCGGCACCATGGACGGTTCTGAAATCAATGAGACTGTTACGTTATTGTTGGCTCTCGACCAGCATAATATTGAATATCAAGTATTTGCGCCAGATGAAGACCAATCTGAGGTTTGCAATCATGCAACGGGGAAACGTTCGGAAGAGCGTCGTAACATGCTTGTGGAATCGGCTCGCATTGTTCGAGGAAACATCTTGCCTTTGAACAAATTCAATGCCGATGATTTTGATGCATTATTGTTCCCAGGCGGCAACGGCGCGGCGAAAAACATCTTCACATACGCCTACGACGGCATCAATTTCAAGGTCAATAAAGAGGTTGAGAAGGCGATAAAAGACATCCACGCCCAGGGCAAGCCAATAGGAGCCATGTGCATCGCACCTTTGATGGTGGCGAAGGTGCTTGGTAATGTTAACGTTACGATGGGAAGCGGCGAGTGCCGTCAAGCGAAGGAACTCGCGATGATTGGCTGCAGACACACTGAGACAACTCACGGTGGCGTGGCAATCGACAAGGAAAACAAGATATTCTCAACGCCGTGCTTCATGTTGAATGCAAGGTTGAAAGACGTATATCAAGGGGCGTGGAATTTGGTGGAGGAGATGGTGAAAATATAAAACATTGTGCAGATGTCCCATTCCCTAAAAAAAGGACAGTTGAGGATTAGACAAAAAAGTTTAATTTTGCAACTACGAGAGGCCTCTTTTGCAGTCTAATTAGTTACTGTCCTAAAAAGGGGAAGTTTACAAAAAGGGGAAAGTCGTATGTGAAGTTCTCGCTTAGCATGGTGCTGGCATTTTTGTTTCTCGATGCAAAGTTACCAAAATCATCGTAAGTATAAGTGTAATTCTGGAAAATATTTCTGTCATTACCTGTGATAATGCCGAGAAGTCTGCCATTTTCGCTGTCATAATCACGATAAGTTGTCAGACCGTTGCCTGTGTGGAACTCTGTGAGATGCCCGTATATGTCGTGCTCGTCGGCCTGCCAGAGCGTGTTGTTGTCCGAATCGTTGACGGCAATAAGATATCCGCCGCCATTGTATCTGTTTCTGACGGTGAAACCGCTCGGATAAGTTTCTGAACTAACGCGTCCGTAATCATCATAAGTGTATGACGATGAATATGTCACTCCGCTGAAAGTCTCTTTGCTGCTGACAAGTCGCTGCAAGTTATCATATTGATAAGTGATATATCCCTCAGGAGAGTTGCCAGCTTCATAAGGGAGACTCTTTCTGAACAGATTTCCTCTTGAATCGTACATCATGTCAACATAAATGACCTGATAGACTTCGTATTTGCCTTCAACAGTGATAGCTCCGAGTTTGTAGCGATTTAACATTTTAAGAACTTCAGGATTATCAATGACCATAGGTTTAGTGATTTCAATAACATTGTCACACATGAAGCATCCAACTCGCATCAGCGGCTCGGAGGAATTTTATAAAATTCAAAACATATATCCTACTGATGCTGAAATCTCAAACCTTGTTGACTCTATTCCTAAAGTGGCATTGGCGCCAATATCAAGTCGATGTAGACCGTTTTTTTCTTCACTATTACCGAATTGAACATTCTTTTTGAAAGTTTTATTGGCTTCGTGAGATCTGTATTCTGTGATGTTATTAACTTGACTTATACCGATGTTGAATGTCGGACCGATTCCTAACACGAGATAGTTTCGTTTTGATATGCGGCATTTGCCTCGTAATTCAACAGGTATATCCATATAGTGAAAATATGCGACTACTTCCCTAAGTACATTTTCTATCAACATGCAACATCCATTTTCTATCAACATCCAACATCCCTTGCGCGAGTACATCAGGGATGCTTGAACGGACAATCCATATTTTTCAGCCGGAATAATGACATAGTCAGCAGTCAAACCCACCAT
>OMYA01000013.1 GCA_900315175.1 uncultured Bacteroidales bacterium | reverse complement strand
GGCTCATTGCTTTCAAAGAACTTGCAACCTCGATTCCCTCTCGATTGCGGATGCAAAAGTACACACTTTTTTCTTCCGCGCAACACTTTTTTGAAAAAAATTTTCAATTATTTTTTCTACGCTGACTGTCAATGGGTTGGAAATGAAAAATTCCTGCAGGAAGGCAGAAATCAGTCTGAAAATAGCATCTCAAAGGCCTGATTTTACGTCTCCCAACAGGAATTTTTACGCCACTATAATAATAAAAGATGAAAAAATCGATATTTTCTGAAAATATTTTGTGGTTTTTAGACCATGCAAAAAAGCGGATTTTTGATATTAGAATTCCATACCGCTTTTCGCATGGTCATTAAAACTACTCGTTCTCTTCAGAAACTATCCCCATAATGGTCAGTTTCACCTCTTTATTTTCAAGAGCGTTGGAGAACACAGTGACGGTTTCGGTAAACGCACCTGGTTTTTGAGTGTCTTTGTACACAACTTTGATTTTGCCTGTCTGGCCTGGAGCTATTGGTTCCATTGGACCTTCGACAGCAATACTACCAACTGATGGTTGCAAGTTGGTCAACATGAGCGGTTCGCTTCCTGTATTTTCAAAATAGAATTCGCATGAAGCATCACCATTAATAATAACCTCTCCGAAATCAAAAACGGTTTCGTTGAACTTGATTTCCTGAGAAAATCCTATGCCGCACATTAAAAAGAACGCGCCGAGCATTACAACTAACTTTTTCATTTCTGTTCAAATTTAAATTAATACTAAAGTTTATTGAAGATCTTCAGGCTACAAAAATATAGCAAAAAATCACACCTTTCCAAAATTATTTGGCAATTTTGAGCAACTTTGGGGTTTAATAAATTGGTTTTCAGCAGGTTAGATAATTCCTCAGCAATAGACATCAGCGAAATATCCCATCAAAAACTCCCTGATATCACCTTCAATTTTCAGAGTTTCCTTGATAAGAGCCAGTCTTTTGTGCGTCGCCTGATACGATATTTTCATCAAAACGGCTATTTCTATGATAGAAAAACCGAGCAGACAGAGACAGCAATATGTAATATTTTCGCCTTTTACGCCCAAATCTTCAATGAGCAGAGTCGAGAAATCGGGGAAACAATGGTTGGCATTATTATTCAAAAGTGTATTTTCCCGATTGTCCATGGCACAATCATAACAATCGGCAATGGTTTTGCGGCTCACATTACGTTTAGAAAGTCTTTCTTTCAACGCGATGCATATCTCGCAATTCTCAAAATCGTTCAAACGCGCGGCAAAAGATACGCCTTCGCCCTTCACTCTTGCTTTTTCAATATAGTTTGTATGGCTTTCTATACTTTTCCTTATCAGATCAATTTCATAATCCTTACGTTTTCTATACCTTATTGATATATAAAGAGAAGCTGCAACAAAAACCAACACGGCACACAAGACATAATAATTCAACGTCTTTTTTCTAAACTGTTCCTCATCAACAAGTTCATTATTATAAAAAACATAAGAAAAACATTTGTTTAATTCATTGTGTATCTGTGCTTTCAATGCTTTTGATTCGCAATTTTCCAAAGCTTGAAGGTAGTTTGACACCGCTTCCTGATAGTTACCGTTTTCAAATTCATAAATTCCAAAATAATAATACAGTTTCGCTTTTTGGTACGATAATCTTTCATTTTTTGGATATAAATTTGATATGCTGTCGTAGTAATTTGTCGAAGTTTGGAAGTCGACATCATCCTTCCAGCAATTATTCAGATAATAGGCTTCGGCTTTAAGTAATTGATATTCAGAATAATACGCAACGTCTTCCGATTTAAGGTCGAGCATGGTATCAGATTCAAGCAGTGCCAGCGCCTCTGAAGGGCTGTTCTTCATTTTTTTCCTAACAGACCGAAAAGCTTTGGCTTCACGCCAATTTCCGTGCTTGTCATCACAAGCAAAAAGTGCCAAAATAATAAAACTAATTATAACAAATCGTATCTTCATAATGCAAAGATACTAAAAAAAAATGAAAAAAGCTATAATCAGACCATAAAAAGTTAGTTTTATACTGATTACAGCTTTTTTAAAGTCGTCGGAGCAGCCCGACTCGAACGGGCGACCGCTTGCACCCCATGCAAGAATGCTAGCCAACTGCACCATGCCCCGAACGCTTTTCGCACTGCAAAAATACAACTTTTTTGAATACAATCACTATATTAATCATTTTTAATGTCCTTCGCAGAAAAACGACCTACCACAGGGTACTGAGAACAATTCGAATATAGAATTTGTAATTAAACATTTTTAATGTCCTTCGCAGAAAAACGACCTACCACAGGGTACTGTGAGTTTTTCAAGAAGGGCATTAAAAATGTCCATAAAAACCTCATACATTGTTTATTTTTTTGAGATTTCTCCACTTCGGTCGAAATGACGTCAAAAAAAATACTATCTTTGCAAAAAAATTAAAACAACACCTTATTATATTAATATGGAACACATTCAATGCCTTATCCTTGGCTCAGGCCCTGCAGGCTACACCACAGCCATCTACACCGGCCGCGCCGATATAAAAACCGTTATCTATGAGGGTCCGCTCACAGGAGGCCAGCTCATGCAGACAACAGAAATTGAGAACTTCCCGGGCTATCCAGAAGGAGTGCAGGGCGGCCAGATGATGGACGATATCCGCCGTCAGGCTGAACGCTTCGGGACAGAGTTCCGCATGGGCTCGATTATCGAAGTCGATGCCTCGAAACGTCCTTTCCACTGCAAGTCGGACTTCGGCGACGAACTCTTGGCTGACACCATAGTGGTGGCAACAGGAGCATCAGCACGTTATCTCGGCCTTGAGACAGAAGAACAGTTCAAAGGCGGCGGAGTGTCGGCATGCGCCACATGCGACGGCTACTTCTACCGCGGCAAAGATGTGGCAGTGGTAGGAGGCGGCGACACAGCATGCGAAGATGCGACATACCTCGCACATCTCTGCAACAAAGTGTATATGATAGTGCGCCGCGACGTGCTGCGCGCCTCGAAAGCAATGCAACACCGCGTGATGAACACACCTAACATCGAGATTCTCTGGAACACAAACACCAAAGAACTCTTCGGCGAAGTGAAAGGCTTCATGAGCACACTGCAAGGCGCTAAAGTAGTCAACAATAAGACCGGCGAAGAACGCACACTGAAAATCGACGGCTTCTTCGAGGCTATCGGCCATGTGCCAAACACCGACGTTTTCAAGGGAATACTCGAAATGGACGAAACCGGCTACATCATCACCAAGCCAAAGTCGACAGCGACAAACGTGGAAGGTATCTTCGCAGCAGGCGACTGCCAGGACAAAACCTACCGACAGGCTATCGTGGCAGCAGGCACCGGCGCAATGGCAGGTATCGAAGTGGAACGCTTCCTGATGGAAAACCATTAAGACGTTTCAACATCGAAAAATGTCATTTCAGTTAGTAAACAATTGCATTATCGGACATAAAAACTTATTTTTGTGTCCGATAAGTTTATAATTATGAAGAAAAAAATTGCACCTGAGTATCTCCCGATGAAAACTGTTGCCATCGTGGCAATCATCATCAGCCTTGGCTTCCACGTCATCATGATGTTGTCGTTTTTCTTTGGAAATACACTGTTTTCCAGCGAGATAGTCAACTTATACCCACATCATTTCAACATCTGGAGATTCCTTTATTTCACCACAACAAGCTATATAATAGTTTTTCTGATACTCATTTACAATAGAAGGATTTTAAGTTTTTCATATAAAAATAAATATATCGAATTGACACTCATCGTGTTAGGCTCATTGCTAATCGCGGCGGTATTCGGTATCGGATTTGTTTACACCAGAGCGGCATTAGCGCCAATCCATCCTAAACCTGAGTTTTTATATAACGTGATGAAGGACAGTTTGGTGAGAGACTTGACCATGTCGGCCGTGGTTCTCATTGTGGTTCAATTACTTAGGTCGCAGTATTATCAGAAAACCATAGCCGTTGAAAATGAGGCGTTGCGTTCGGAAAACCTCCTTACTCGTTTCGAGGCACTGAAGAGCCAACTCGACCCGCATTTTCTGTTCAATTCTTTAAACACTCTTCAGTCGCTCATCACCATTGACACCGAAAAAGCTGAGCACTACCTTCAGCAACTGTCGTCAGTGCTTCGCCACACCTTGCAAAACAAGGAAGTTATCAGTTTGGAAGAAGAACTGAAATGCGTCTATGCTTATTGCGAGATGATGCAGATTCGCTACGGCGAGAACCTGAAATTCGAGTTTAATATTGATGCTAAATATAACAATTGCAGCGTTTTACCGTTATCATTACAGTCACTGATAGAGAACTCGGTGAAGCATAACGTGATTTCATCAAAGCAGCCTCTTGTGGTGACGGTGACTACGGGCGACAACAGCGTCTCTGTCTCGAACCCGATACAGGCGAAGGCGACACCTGAGGAAAGCAATGGCATCGGGTTAGCAAACCTGTCGGAGCGTTATCGTCTGAAATGGAATAAAACTGTTGAAATCACTAACAACGGAAGCACATTCTGCGTGAAGCTCCCATTAGTATAAAAACTATTGATTATGAAGGCTTTAATTATCGAAGACGAGGTCTTGGCAGCACAGTCGCTGCAAAAACTGATAACCGAAGTGGCACCCGACACTGAGGTCATTGCCACTTTGCAGTCGATAGAGGAAAGCGTGGCATGGTTTGACGAGAACCCCATGCCTGACTTGGTTTTCATGGACATACACCTCGCCGACGGCTCATCGTTCGCTATCTTTGAACAGGTTCAAATCACCTGCCCTATCATTTTCACCACCGCTTACGACGAATATGCACTTAAAGCCTTCGAAGTTAGCAGTATAGACTATCTTTTGAAGCCTATCAACCGCAATGATCTGACACGCGCGATGAACAAATTCAACGCTTTTGTAGGTGAAAAATCGAATAACAACGAGGCCATCGACGCTCTTTTACGCCAAATTGGGATGAAAAAAAGCTACAAATCGTGTTTCCTTGTGCCTGAACGCGACAAACTCATTCCGTTAGCGACCGCCAACATCGCATATTTCTACATCGACACAAAGACGGTGAAAGCCATCACTTTGGACGAGCACACCTATTACATGAGCCAGACTTTGGACGACATCATGCTGCAGCTCAATCCCGACGACTTTTTCCGTGCCAACCGGCAGTTTATCGTTTCGCGCAAAGCCGTTAAAGACTTGACAATATGGTTTGGTAATAAATTGTCGCTCAATCTGACGGTTAAGATACCTGAGCAGATAATAATCAGCAAGGCTAAGGTTTCCGAATTCAAAAATTGGTTTTCGAAATAATCCTGTCATTTCGACCTAAGCGAAATGAAATGGAGTGAAATGGAGAAATCCTCGTTTAACGAAAACATACAATTGTTAACGTTAGACAAGGATTTCTCGACTTCACTTCGTTACGCTCGAAATGACAATAGCGTGCTATTCTATAATCTCCAATTCATTGATGATATTATTCACCTTTCCCACTTTCTCAAGGCACCAGAGCAGGTAGCGTGCATCCATGCAGATGGTGCGTTGCACCTTTTGTTCGAACATGATGTCGCCGCTCATGGCTTCCCAGTTGCCGTCGAAAGCAAGGCCGATGAGCTCGCCTTCACCATTGATGACAGGGCTTCCTGAGTTACCGCCTGTGATATCGTTAGTGGTGATGAAGTTCACGATGAGGTCGCCATTTTCGTCAGCGTAACGGCCATAGTCACGGGCTTCGGCGAGGTCGCGCACATCCTGCGGGATGTCGAACTCCCAGTTGCCAGGGATGTATTTCGCCATCACGCCGTCCATTGTAGTGTAATAATTATAATTGACAGCGTCGGCACCTTTGTAAGGCTCCACTGTGCCGTAGGTTAGACGCATGGTGAAGTTGGCATCCGGATAGAAGTTGCGCTCAGTCTGCATCTCCATGAGACCTTTCATGTATAGACGCTCGCCGGCATTGCCGATAATTCCCGCCTCCTCATACAAAGGATAAACCACGTTAGCATACGTGTTGATGATATCCATCGTCAAAGCGAAGATAGGATCTTTGTCGAGTTTCTTAGGTTTATCAAGCCATTTCTCGAGTTTGGCCTGGTCAACAAAGATAGATTTATCGAATGCTTTTGTGACCCATTCGGTAAAGTCGCCATTATTTTTGGCACCTATCTCTTCTATCATCAATGGGACATATCTGTCGATATCTTTGTATAATAAGTTAAGCAATGCAATCGTCACATCCATGTCAAGAGCCTTGTCGTAGTCTTTGAAGAACGTGGTTGTCTGTGCTTTCAAGCCTTCTGCAACCTTAGCAATCTCTTCTTTTGAGGCTTTGTCGTTGAGCATGTTATTGATTCTGATAAATCTACGTGAGAAAGAGACTGCCTCGCCACCGTTCCATCCGGCTTCGCGCAGATATGTCATAGGCATCATGATATCATCCAAGATAGCCCATTTCTCTTGGATTTGATCAAAAATATCGCCATAAACCATCTGGCGTGACGGGTCTTCAAACACCCACTGGCGGAAGTCTTCTTCCTGCTCTAAACGTCTGTCGTACACATGGTTACGCACCAGCTGTTTCTGCTGACCGATGGCATATTTCCAATAATTTGAAACGCCAGCTTGTTTTGAAGCGTATTTGATGAACACCTCCTGGTCGGCATCCATGTGCTTGCGGTACTCGTTGAGCTTGGTTGTGCGGCAGTTGATAATAGCCGGGCAATCAGATTCAATCAAATTCTTAACAGTGTAAGACGTTGAGTATCTGTCGGTTGAGCCCGGATAACCCATAATCATCGCATAGTCACCTTGTTTCACGCCTTTGATGTTGATTGGCAAGTAGTGTTTCGACTGCATCGGGATGTTGTTTTCGCTATATTTTGCCGGCTTTCCGTCGCGGTCGGTGTACACTCTGAAGATGTTGAAGTCGCCTTTGTGGCGTGGCCATGTCCAGTTGTCGGTGTCAGCACCGTATTTGCCGATACCCCATGGTGGGCAGCACACGAGACGCACATCGCGATACACGTCATATTCAAACATAATATATTGATTACCAGAGTAGAACGGCACTATTTCGATGGTGACATCGCGTTCGCCCATGCGTTCTTTGATAATCTTTTCGATATTTGCGTCGATGACTTCGCTACGTGTCTCTTCGTCAGTAACGCCTTCGAGAACCAAATCCGTAACATCTTCCACATTAGCGAGGAACGACACTGTCAGACCTGGGTTAGGCAGCTCTTCAGCCTTGCTGTATGCCCAGAAACCGTCGGTGAGGTAATCGTGTTCCACGGTGGCATGTTTCTGCACATAGCTCAAGCCGCAGTGATGGTTAGTGAGCAAAAGACCTTCCGGGGAGATGAGTTCGCCAGTGCAGCCACCGCCAAACTGCACGATGGCATCTTTCAGACTCGGCTGGTTGAGGTCGAAAATCTGTTCGGCAGTAAGCTTGCAACCAAGCTGCTGCATCTCTTGAAGACTCTGGCCGCTAAGGTTGTATGGAAGCCACATGCCTTCATCTGCTTTAGCGCATAAAACGCTAATAATCAATGCGATAGATAAAAATAACTTCTTCATATTTTTAAGATTTAAATATATCTCTAAAGATTCTGTTGTTATGTTCAATGCGTGAATTTTCCTGCATTTTGGCAATATGTCTGACTCCGATTTTCCACATTTTTAAATCAAGATAGATGAAAAGTACAAACAATATTGTACCAATCCATCCCAAATCATTCTCTGAAAATGCTGAAGAGAGCATGAGCAGATAGTCGAACAGTCCATGTGCCAGCATCGGACATACAAGGCTGAGTGTCAGATACTTGCTGCGTTGTTCAGGTCTGAATTTTGCCATGCCGAGGAAATATCCCATTATCACAGCAAAGAGGAAATGACCCGGCACCGACAGCAAAGCCCGCATCACTCCTGTCGACAGAGCTCCCCCAATCGTCTCATTACCAAAGACATACATGATATTTTCAATGCCAGCGAAGCCCAGCCCAATAAAACATGCATATACGATGCCATCGAAAGGCTCGTTGAAGTTCTTGTTACGCCATATAAACAGCATGAAAAGTGCCCATTTGCAGAACTCTTCGGGGATGCCTGCCTCAAAGAAGGCAGTGTAGAACACGGTGCCACCGGGAATTAATGTGTTGATGATGGCAACAATTATCAAATCCATCGGGATTGCCAGAACTCCGAGGAGAAACGCCTTCACCAGCATCGAAAACGGCTCTTTTTCGTATTTGTCTTTTTTATAGATATACCAAGCCAAAACGATGACAGGCAGAATTGCTAAAGCTAGGATTATCGTGTTCATCTCTAATGATTTAATTACATCAATGGTTCAGCATTCCATTTTCCATTTTTGAAACACATAGTCTCTTTATATCCCACTGCTTTCAACGCTTCTTCCGCTTCTTTGAAGAAATATGTGAGTTCCCAGTATTGATGTGCATCGGAACTGATGACTACCGGGATGTTGAACTCTTTCATGCGAGGCAGCAGCCACTCCGAAGGGTAAAAACCGTTGTAACGCTGCTTGTACAGCCCTCTAGTGTTGACTTCCACTATCAAATCGTGCTGTCTGATGAGGTCGAGGGTCTCCAAAACCATGTCGCGATACCACTTTTCCTCCTCCTGGAAATAACGTCCGCGAGCATTCATCTTCACCTTGTCGAAATGCCCGATGATGTCGAATTTCTCGGTCTCTATCATCTCGTTTTCCTGATTGAAATATGCACGAACACCTTTTTTTATGTCGCCTACGAAGTATTTTTTCAGTCCTTCGTCGTAAGGCTCGATGCTTTTCCCGTCGATAAACCAAAGAGTATCAGGGCTTTTGCCCACAAGATGAACTGAACCGATGAGATAATCGAGCTTGTATTTTTCTTTTGTTTTTTCAAAATCGACGACAATGCCGGGAATGAATTCCATCTCCATTGAAGCGAGGATGTCTATCTGGTCTTTGTATTTGATTTTCAATTTATTAAGATGCTCGACATACTCGTCGTTTTTATCCATCGGGATGGAGACACGGCTCTCGAACGGCACGCTGGAGTGGTCGGAGAATCCCAGGGTGTGCATACCCTGACTGATGGCTTCCGTCACGGTCTCCTCCATCAGCGACTTGCCGTCGGAAAAAGTGCTATGTGTATGTAAATTAAAGTGTTGCATCGTCTTCTGTCGCTTCAATAATCTTATAAACTTTGTCGCCGCGGCGCACAATGTCGTGTGCCGGAATCGAGCAAAGTTCGCCCTTAACTGTCTGATTTACAGGCAATAAATCAACTCGTATCTCTTTTATGGTATCTTCGTAAACGCCCGTGGTCGGACCGATTATCATGATTTCGTCGCCGACGTTGAGGTCGTGCGTCTCCATCCTGATTTCCGCCACGTTGATTTTTGCGAAGAAATTGGTTATCGTGCCAATGAAAAGCTTGGTCTTGGTGGCTTGCGAGCCGTATTTCTTGGTCCACTCGCCCATTTTTCTGCCGAGATAATAGCCATCCCAGAAGTCGCGGTTATATACGCTCCGCAGACGCTCGGTCCATTTCTCTATCTTCTCCTGTGTGAATGTGCCGGCATTTATTGCATCGACAGCCTCACGATAGACGCCCACTGTCAGCTTGGTGTATTCTGGCGAGCGGCCACGGCCTTCGATTTTAAGCACTTTCACTCCTGCCGCCAACACCTTGTCGAGGAATGGCAAGGTACACAGGTCTTTTGGCGACATAATATATTCATTCTCAACAGCTAACGTAATTTCTTTGTCACGGTCGGTGACTTCATATCCACGACGGCAAGGCTGAACGCAGGCACCACGGTTGGCACTCGTTCCAAAGTTATCCAGACTCAGATAGCATTTGCCAGACACCGCCATGCACAGGGCGCCGTGGCAGAACACCTCGATGCGCACCAGCTCACCATTTGGTCCTGTAATATGCTGACGCTCAATCTCTTCAGTGATATGCTTCACCTGGTTGATGTTGAGCTCGCGCGCTGTCACCATCACATCGGCAAACTGCGAATAATACTTCACAGCCTCAAGGTTGGTGATGTTGCATTGTGTCGACATGTGCACCTCCACGCCAATTTTGCGCGCATATTGTATCACGCTCTGGTCGGATGCGATGATAGCGGAGATATTGTTGGCTTTGATGGCATCCAAAAGAGCATGCATCTCGTCCATCTCCTCGTCGAAAACCACAGTGTTTACGGTCACATAGCTTTTCACTCCATGAGCGTGGCAGGTCTCAGAGATGGTGTGCAGGTCATCGAGCGTGAAGTTTTTCGTCGATTTTGAGCGCATGTTGAGCTTGCCTATGCCAAAATATACGCTTCCGGCACCAGCCTGAATTGCTGCTGAAAGGGCTTCATACGAGCCCACAGGGGCCATGATTTCAATGTCATTGTAGTTCATCGGAGATTTCTCCATTCCGCTTTGCTTCAGTCGAAATGACTGTTTTTATCGTTTTAATAATTTCTCTCTCAATTCTTCATATCCCGGTTTGCCGAGGAGTGCGAACATATTTTTCTTGTATGCCTCGACGCCTGGCTGGTTGAACGGGTTGACCTCAAGCATGTAGCCGCTCAGCGCGCATCCCATCTCGAAGAAGTAGATAAGCTGTCCGAGCACATTGGCATCGATTCTCGGCACCACGATGCGGATATTCGGCACGCCACCGTCGGCATGAGCCAGAATAGTAGCTTTCTCTGCCGTCTGGTTGACCTCGTTGAGCCTCCTTCCCGCGATGTAGTTCATCTGGTCGAGGTTGGCATCGTCTTGCGGGATCCTCACCTCGTTGGCTGGATTCTCAACGCTGATGACGGTTTCCATAAGGTTACGCAGGCCTTCCTGGATGTACTGTCCCATAGAATGCAAATCCGTTGTAAATGTCACGCTTGCCGGGAAGATTCCCTTGCCGTCCTTGCCCTCGCTCTCGCCATAAAGCTGCTTCCACCACTCGCTGAAATAACACAGACGCGGCTCGTAGTTCACCAGAATCTCGTTGGTCTTGCCAGCATGATACAACGCCTGACGTGCCACCGCGTATTTTGCAGCCTCGTTGCTGTCGTTCTGATTGTCAACACAATATTGTTCCATCAGCCGTGCGCCCATCACCAGCTTCTCGATGTCAACGCCTGCCACCGCGATAGGCAGCAAACCGACAGGTGTCAGAACTGAGTAACGACCTCCCACATCATCAGGCACCACGTATGTCTTGTAGCCTTCGCTGTCCGACAGCACCTTCAAAGCGCCTTTAGCCTTGTCGGTGATGGCGACGATACGTGTGCGAGCCTCTTCCTTGCCGTATTTCTTTTCGATATGATTCTTCAAAATCCTGAATGCCACCGCAGGCTCCGTCGTGGTTCCCGACTTAGAGATGACAGTCATCGAATAGTCTTTTTTATCCAAAAGAGCGATAAGGTCATGCATATAATCCTCGCTCATGTTATGGCCAGCATATATGATTTTCGGACTGCCTGTATCGACGAGCTGCGCGAAATGGTTTGACAACGCCTCGATGACGGCGCGTGCTCCAAGATATGAACCGCCGATGCCGACGACGACAAACACCTCTGACTTCTTGCGAAGCTCATCAGCTTTAGCCTTGATATCCTTGATAAAATCAGCCTTTATCGACGAAGGTAAATTCACCCAGCCGAGAAAGTCATTACCCGCTCCGGTGCGCGAATAAACCGTGCTGAAAGTCGCAGCAACTTTCTTCTTATATGTATCTAATTGATTTTCAGAGATAAAGCCTTTGATATGGCTTAATTCAACCTTAATATCAGTCATAATTTTTTATGTTTTAACAATCTACAAAGATACGAAGTGTTTTTGGAATAAACAAGAAAAAAATTGTAGAGACGGATAAAAATCCATCTCTACAATAAACTATAAACAATAAACTATAAACTAATACTCCCACATATTCTGCTCGAAATCGATGATATCCTGTTTGATTCTCTCCGATTCCTTAAGAGCGTCGATGCCAGTGGCATAGTCCTGAATGCTGCGGTCGTAAACGTTTTCTTCTTTGTAGATATAGCTGTCGAACTGACGTTTCATGAAGACGTCGTCGTACGACAAGCGTGCTGCTGAGTTGTTTCTGTTATAGACAGGGGCTTCTGACAGCACTGTGCGGGTAGCCTCATCAAACGGAATCCAGAACAGCTCGTTAGGCATCTGCACTGAGTCGTTGATGTCGCGCATTGTCACAGGGCAGATGGCTTCTATTCTCACCATCATTTGGCTTCTGTGTGTGTCGAAATACCAGTCTTCCATCACGCGAAGGCGTGTCACTGATTCAGGCTTGAAAGAGATTGAGATGACGGTGTCGCCGACCTTGTTGCCGTAGTCGTCGTAAATTGCCTGATGTTTCTCCGAATTCAGACCTGTCATGAGTTTTGAATATGGCAATGGGTTATTGAGTTCGCCTGTCACTGTCACTTCGTAGGCCTGGCATCTGCCTTCCTTCAAAGCGTCCATAATGACGTCGATGAATCTTCTCCAGTTCTGGTGACTGTCTCTTGGATAGTAGAATGGGAGGTTCATTTTCTGACGGAAATCTATTTCGCGCCATACTCTTTTCTTCCATAAAATGTCAGCCTCACGAATCTCCGGATTAGGGATGATTTTCTTCATGCCAGTGGCGTTTTCAACATACAAACCGTCGTTATATGTGTCGCTGGTGATTTGTGCCGACGCTTCTGGAGCGCCTAAGAACAGGCATGCTACTGTTGCTACGATTATTGAAACTAACTTTTTCATATTATTTTATTTGAATGTTAATTGAACCTACGTTTCTTATCTCGCCCTTAGGACTCTTCACGCAGATGTCCTGGAACTGGATTCTCTGTCCCGTCTGTGCGTTGCTGATAAGAGCTATCACTTCGTCGGAGAACTTAGGTCCTTTATTTTGTTTGTCAATGAATGTTCCTCTATATGTTGAAACTGTATAAGAATCAACGGTGTAGTTAAAGTCTTTAAAATCGAAGTCTTTCATCACGGCCATCACTCTGCCGATGCTGAGGAGCACTTCTTTATCGACTTTTCCGCCAGTGATGTCGCCGATTTTCACAACCGGGTCAGGGACCATTTTCACGCGGAATTCCTGGCAGCCCATGTCAACCATCTTGCCGTTGTCGTCTCTTGCCGAGACGTGGACTTTCACCAACTTGGTGCCTTTGTTCACCTCGACGAAATATTCGCCGTTGTTGGCGCCTTTGGTGTATTTGCCGCCTTCCACGGTGATTGACACTTCATCGCTTGTGAAACCTGGAGCTGACACCGAGATAGGGTTCTGCAGCTCTTCGTACATGACCATCATATTGATAGGAGCCACTGTCACTGATGGAGCCACAACCTGGAATGTCTCGTTGAAGTCATAGTAGGCTGTTGTTCCGTCCGGACGAGGAATCTCAATACGGCCGGCATACTTTTGAACGCCCACTGCGTTTGTTGGGAATCTCAGCATAACCTTACCTGCGCTGCTGTTAAGTTTCACAGGCTCGCCTTTTGCCTTATTGTAGTCGTCTGTACCCATATAATATTTCACGTCGAAAGCCTTTGAAGTGTCGGCTGCGGCGATGAAAATCTCAGCTTCGTAGTTCTGACCTTTGATGATGAAGTCGCTCTTCTGGATGACACGTGCCTGCACTGATTCAAACTTGAAGTCCGATGAGCCGATTTGTTTGATCAAAGCTGTGATGGCGTCATATTCAGTGGTCTGAATCTCACCTACTATCTTGTTAAGGATAGCTATCTCGGCTGTAAGGATGATGTGGTCGAAATTCTTGTTTTCCCAGCTCAATTCCTGGCCATCGTTATCAGTATAGATGATTTTCTTACCGTCGAAGTCATAATCTGTGAGAAGTCCCACATATTTGTTGTAATTTGCAAGACCGGCTTCTTCCACTGTGTTCACAATGAATTCACGGTATTCCTGAATCTTGTTTTTAAGAATTGTGGCGTTGCCTTTGTTAATCATGAAGTTTGTCGCAGCGTCGTATTTGTCTTTGGCGCCGATGTTGTTAAGGTCAAATTCATAGAAAACACGGCGGTTTTCAGGGTTGATCTTTTCAACATTTCTAATCAGTGACTTCTTCGTATCTTTGCTCGAAATAAGCTCTTGTTCGGTAATGCTTTCTGTTTCGAGGACCAACGGCACCTTGATTTCCTTCTCGATATAGTTAATGATTTCATCGGTTTTCACTCTGATTTCATTAGCTTTATCCCAATATACCTTTGCTTTTTCAGGTTCTCTGATATATTGTTGTTCAAAGATGTTGTAATAGTCTTCTATTTTACTCTCAACGCTGGCATTTGTCTTCTCCAGACCGTCGTTCACGATGGCGAAAGCATCGAGAATGTCAGCCGAGACATTCAATGCCAATAGGGCTGTGAGGACCAGGTACATCATACCGATCATCTTCTGCCTTGGTGTTTCTTTTGCTGCTGCCATTTCTCGTAAATCTTATGCCTTGATGTTCATTGCATTGAGCATGTTACCGTAAACGGTATTCATTGCTGTCATGCGTTTTGACAGGTCGTTGAGTTGATGATTTAAAGTTTCTGTTGATGTTGCAGATGCGTTGACTTTCTCGATGTAGAGAGCCATTGTGTCGTTCATCTTTCTGCTTGTGTCGGAGAACATTGCTGCGTTTGTGGCTGTCTTCGACATCTGAGCGTCGAGTTCCATAGCAGTTTCAGAAGCTTTATTCATAGCTTTGGTGTAGTTGCTTGTTGCTGCCACAGCCTCGCTCACGTCAGCGATTTTTGATGCGTTCTCGCCGAGTTTGGTCAGACCCATGCTAAGTCTTTCCATTGTGGTTGAGTTTATGTTGGCTTTCTCGAACATCTCGTTAAGCTTGTCTGCGATTACATCGTTGTTGACGTTGCCGCCTTCGTTTCTCTTGGTGCCTGCAGCTGGCTTCTTACCCTGTGGTGCCGGACCGTCGCCATGATAAATGTCCCACAATTCAGGATAAACCAAGCTCCAATCTGGCTCGAGATGAGCAGGTTCGAATGCTGAGAAGAAGAAAATGATAGCTTCTGTCAACAGACCGAGTGTCAACATTGTGTTAGCTGCGCCCGACCAGCCGAACAACGACATATGGGTAAGTTTAAACAATGCGCCGACCAAAACGATGGAAGCACCAATACCATAAACTTTAGCCATGAAGTTTTTGTACTTCTTACTTTCTGAAAACTCTTTGAATGTCATTTTACCTTATATTTTTTAATTTATTATTCCTGTTTTGTCATTCCGAGCCCCGAAGGGGCGAGGAATCTCATTAATCTCATTAATTATAAACCCTTGACGACTTGCTTGGGGTATCGCCTTTCTGTCTGCCGAGGAATGGCTGGATGCAGCGGAATCCGATGTAGCACTTCGCTGTGTCCTGGTATTCGTAGGCGCGTGTGGTCACCTGCAGATAGTATGCCACGTCTTTCCATGAGCCGCCGCGTACGACTTTTCTCTTCATGATCGGGTCGTCGTTTTCGCTGGCGTTGTATGTGAACTGAGGGTTCATATCCCACATCACGTTATATGCTGACGGGTCGAATGCGCTTGATGTCCATTCTGCCACGTTGCCTGCCATATCGTACAAGCCCCAGTCGTTAGCCGGATAATGAGCCACTATGACTGTGGTGAGGCCTCCGTCGGCGATGTAGTTGCCGCGCATAGGCTTGAAGTTGGCTTTCAGGCAGCCTCTCTCGTTACGTGTGTAAGGACCGCCCCATGGATATGGGTTGAGCTGATGGCCGCCACGTGCCGCCCACTCCCACTCAGCCTCGGTAGGAAGACGGAACTCCGACAAGCCTGTCTGACCTTTGTGCTTCGCCAAGTATTTGTTGAGCTTCTCGGTACGCCACACACAGAAAGCGTTAGCCTGATTCCAGTTCACACCGACAACAGGATAGTGGTCGTAAGCCGGATGCCAGAAATATTTCTCTGTCAACGGGTCATTGAAAGCGTATGAATAATCGTAAATCCATGCCAATGTGTCAGGATAGATGTTGATTTCCTCATTGTGCACGAACACCGAACGGTCTGACGAGCCCTGCGGACGGTTTGCGAAAGCGCCCTGACGATAGTCAGCACCCTCTCTGAACTCCTTCTTGGCAGCAGCTCTGAGGTCGATATAGCTGTAGTGATAAACGAGCTTTCTCGCATCAACCTCTTTCTTGCCGTAATAACGCTCATTCTCAGGGATATAGAGCTGCTCAAGAGCGTTTCTGTACTCCTGATTGTCACTGCGCCAGTCAATCTTCTCTTCCCAGTTGAGATATGGCGGATCATAAACCTCACCAGTCTTTCTGTTCTGAGAAATGAGATATTTGTCAGGGTCAACTTCACCAAGGTATGTACGAGCCAAAGAATCGCGAACGTAGTTCACAAACTCACGGTACTCGTTATTTGTGATTTCTGTCTCGTCCATGTAAAATGCCGACACAGACATGGTCATAGGTTGCGACAGATTGCTTCCTACGATGTCCTGACCACCTGCTCCCATGGTATAGCTTCCCATCGGGACAAACACCATGCCGTACGGATCCGGCTGATAAAACGGTTTTGATTTCTTTCTAACGCCTACCAATTCACCTTGATCGCCGCTGGTACTGCAGCCGACAAACATCAATGCGATTAGGCCCATTAACACAAACTTCTTCATTTTATTCCTTTTTAAAAAAGTTTCCAAAAGTATATTATTTTTCATTATTTCCGACAAAAACATTTCAACTTTTACATTTTTTTATCAACATTTTTTATAAGTATCTGATACTCCTGTATATACGAGGCTGTTTATCCAAATCCAACTTAAAGTTGTAACTGATGGAAACCTCATGCGAGCCAGGCAGTTTCAAGCCCATGGTGTTGATATCGTATGCATAATTGATCTGTATTCCTTTAATAGTGAAGCCAACCAAAATATCTATTGACTCCTGATACCTGTAGTTAACGCCAAAGCACATCTTATTATTGTACCAAAGACGTGCGCTGAGGTTAAATTGCGTCGATGCAATGTCGCTTAATATCAGCATGGACGGGTTCAGCATAAACTTGGGATTAAAGAACTGATACTCGTATCCGGCTGCCAGATAAAACGTCCTATCGCCAACAAAACTTGCACTTGTCGAGGATTTTCCTTCAAGTGCCTTGCCCTTCGCCTCCATCAGATTTGTGGTTGACAACGCCACGTAAAACGTCTCAGGAACCATGTAGAACAAGCCAAAGTTAAAATCAAAAAGCATGTCGCTCTGTTCCTTCGTCGGGATGACAGGGTCGTTGTCATTCAATGGTTTAGCCTTTCCAAAATCGACTTTACGGTTGTCGAAACTGAAAGCCAAACCCATTCCCAATGTTCCGGCGCCAAGGTCAAAATGATATGAATAACCGAGGTTAACCGCCACATTGTTCTCAAAACCGAGCTGGTCTTTCATAAAAGAAAGTCCCAAACCGCCTCTCAACACCTTGATTGGCAGGTCGGCAGACGCAAAAAACGTCACCGGCGAAACAATCTCACCAGTCATGTCATCTTTGAATCCAGCCCATTGGTTACGGTATATACCCATTGCATTCACGCCTTCGCTCAAACCGTAATAACCAGGATTTATTATCGCGTAAGAATTACTGTAATTGGTGAAAAGCGGCATCTGTTGTGCCTTCAACACATTGATTGCCAATATGCTAACCATCAATAACAATATGTATTTTATCTTACGCATTGAATTTTATAACGCCTTGTTTATCAGTTTATTGTCTAAATCCAAAAGTTTTCAACACTTTTTCAACACCTTATTAATATTAATCACCTGAAGAGCCTTATGATATCGTTGCCATTCGCGTAGATGATGAGGATAAGCAGGAATATGAATCCTATTGTTGTGGCTCTTTCGAGGAATTTGTCGCTTGGCTTACGGCCTGTCACCACTTCCCAGATGAGGAACAGCACGTGGCCGCCGTCGAGGCCCGGTATCGGTAGGATGTTCATCACTGCGAGGATGATGCTGAGGAAGGCTGTCATGCGCCAGAACTGTTCCCAGATGAACGATTCGGGGAAGATGCTTCCTATGGCGATGAAGCCTCCGAGGCTCTCGTAAGCTCCGGTGCTCGGGTTGAAGATGAGTTTCAGCTGTTTCCAGTAGTCACTCAGTTCTTTGCCGGTTTTCTTGAAGCCGCGCGGTATCGACTGCCAGAAGCTGTATTCTTTTGTCGAGATCTCCAGCATTTGTGCGGCATACACCCCTATCGTGGCATCGCCGCCAACATGCACCGGCATCACCATGGTGTCGCCCTCACGCACTATCATCATGTCGACATCTTGGTCTTTATAATCTGTGATATTCTTCTTAAAGTCTTGGAAATAAGGCGTTTTCACCTCGTTGATTGCGATGATTTGGTCGCTCGGCAGCATTCCCGCTTTCTCGGCATACGAGCCGTTTGAGAAGCCGCCCACCACGAACGGCATCCTTGTGCTTATAAACATCGAGCGAGCCTTAATCAATTGATTGACAGCGTCTTCAGGCAGCTCCACTCTCATTTCCTGACCATCACGTTCAACGTCGATATATTTCGTGTCTTCAAGAATCAGAGCCATAGGAATCTGGCTGAAGTCTTCGATATATTCACCGCCCACGGTGAGGATTTTGTCGCCGTCGCGAAGCCCGAGGTTGTATCCGAGGCTATCCACAGCGATACCGTATTTGTTGACTTCCTCTGTTGAAATGTATTGTTCGCCGTAGCTTGCGATGAGTCCGATGTAGATGACGAAAGCCAGAAGGACATTCATGCACACGCCGCCGATCATGATGATGAGACGCTGCCAAGCCGGTTTGGTGCGGAACTCCCACTTTTGCGGCTCCTGTGCCATCTGCGCCTGATCCATCGACTCGTCAATCATTCCGGCAATCTTGCAATAACCACCGAGCGGCACCCAACCGAGACCAAACTCCGTCGAGTCCTCCGCCCTGCGCCAGTCGTCTTCAGGCAATGTGTTCAAGTCAATTGGCTCGTATTCATATTCTTTTTTCTTAGTGACAGGGTCGATTTTCTCGTGAGTGATGTATTTTTCCGGCTCATTCTTGCAGAAAAACTTGAATTTCCACTCTCCGTTGACTTTTTTACATCTGAAAATAGAGAATTTCCAGTCAAAGAACATATAGAATTTTTCAACCCTCACCCCAAAAATCCTTGATGCGATGAAATGCCCGAATTCGTGGATGATTACGAGGATTGAAAGAGCTAAAATCAGCTGAACTATTTTAATAAGTACTACCATTTTTCAATATTAAAAATTAAAAGTGCAAAGATACTAAAAAATAATGGAAATCATTTAAGAAATTTTCATTTTCCTTCAAAAGAAATGTAATCTTCCGGATTCACGGCTCTTCCGTTGGCCCACAGCTCGAAGTGCAGATGCGGTCCTGTTGACGTCGTCCCGCTGTCTCCGAGTATCGCGATGGCATCACCGGCTTTCACCACATCGCCTTCATGGCAGAGCACCGAGGCGTTATGTTTATAAACCGAGACAATATTATTATCATGTTGAATACCAATGACATAACCTCCATTAACGCTCCAATCGGAGAACACCACGGTACCGTCGGCAGTTGCTTTGATGACGGCATCAGCATTTGCCACCACATCGACTCCATAATGCTTGTTGTTGCTATTGAAGTGATTGGTAACCAATCCGTTAACAGGCACAAAGTATGTCAGTATCTTGGTCACGTTCATTTGTGGTTGGCTGGGATAAATTGTCGTCCTTTTGATGTCAACATCAACTTCCTCGCCATTGATGATGCGTTTCAGATTCTCGATATACTGGTTTTGGTGATAAAAGACCTGTTCGAGTGAATCAGCGCGGCGTTCCATGTAGTAAACGCGTCGGTCAAGGGTGACGTCGGTGTAACCTGGAATCAGTTCGCGGATGGAGGTGAAAAATATCACGCATGTCGTTATCGCTATGAGTATCAATGAGTAAACAATCACCATATTGGTGAATTTCATCTTACTCATGTTAAAACGGCCTTTTTCTTCGTACGTTTCAGGATGTACGATGACTATCTTGAATTTGCTTTTGAAGTTTTTATACCAGTCTTTCATCTTCCAAAATCATTCCAAATTGAATCTTCCCGGTGTTTTTCCTTGCATTCCGCGATAAAAATCCTCAATCATGGGCCAGTCTTTGTCGAAATCGCCCGATGGAATAAAGCACGGTCCGTAGCCGCAGCGTCTCGTCTTAAAATCTATAAATCCGAGAACCACAGGCACTTGCGCCAGTTCAGCGATATAATAGAATCCACGTTTCCATTTCTCGATGCGTTTGCGGGTGCCTTCTGGAGTGATAACAATATTCAGCTCGTCGTATTGCCTGAAAATGGCGGCAGTCTTAACCACCATGTTGTTGCCTCTGCTGCGGTCGACAGGTATGCCGCCCATTTTGTTCAAACACCAGCGTAATATGGGGTTTTTGAAAAACTCCCTTTTCACCAGAAACTTAACCTGACGGCCTTCCATCCAGAAGAAACAGCGGCCTATCACGAAGTCCTCGATGCAGGTGTGCGGTGCCTCAATGACAATACTCTTCTTCACTCCTTCAGGAAACTGACCGACGAAGGTGAAACCCCTCATTTTGAGGTAGTTACGACCGAACCATTTTTTAAAACTCATATGTCTATATTAAGTCCGAGACCTTTTTTCAATGTTAAAACATTAGGATTCATCTCTGCCATTTTCTCAAACTTGCTGCGGTCGGTGTAGGCGATGTCGTCTTTCGGCGTCTCCACCACATGATGTACGAGCGTGAATTGGTTGTTGTCTAACGACTTCGACAGATGTTCACGGAGCCTGCCCATATTGTTTACATCTTTGATTACCAATATGTTATCGGCTTCAAAATGAATCTCGTTATTCTCTTTCAGCGTTGGTTGATACTTTCCGATGCCAGCCACGAAATTAGGAGAGGTGTTTTTGTTATCCTCAACGAATTTCGTCCACGCTCCGACCAGCATCTCCTGCGTAAAAGGGTTGTTTCTAACCTCGACAGGAGCTTCTTCTGTTTTCTTTTTCTCTGCTTCGTCCAGAATGGAAATCGTGCCAGCTCGTTTCACTCGCTGGACAGGATTTACAGGATTATTATTGACAGGATTTACAAGATTTACAGGATTATTGTTGACAGGATTTACAGGATTTACAGGATTTTTATTTACTAGGCCATTAGGATTGTTTGCGGGAACATTGTCATTTCGGCGGACGTTTTCTGTCATGTCATTACGACCGACCGGAGGGAGTGAATTAATCTCCTCTTTTTTAGCGGTTGGAACTGCCACCATTTTTAGCAGCGCTATTTCCAGATGTAGCCGTTTGTTATTCGCGCTTCTGAAGTTGATGTCGCATTCGTTGGCGATGTCGAGTGATTTCAGCAGGAACTCGGTGCTGCAGCGTTCAGCTTGTTTGGTGTAGCGTGCTTTGAGCTGGTTGCTGACTTCCATCAGGTCGACAACGCGCTGGTCTTTGCCGAGAAGCAGGTTGCGCAGGTGGTTTGCCATGCCCTGTATGAAGTTTTGCGGGTCGAAGCCCTTGTTAATCACTTCGTTAAGAAGCAGGAGTATAGAATTGATATCATTGGCGAGGATATTCTCGACCATGCCGAAGTAATATTCATAATCGAGGACGTTGAGGTTGGCTATTACATCTTTATATGTTATGTTGTTGCCTGAGAAGCTCACCATCTGGTCGAAAATCGAGAGAGCGTCACGGAGGGCGCCGTCGGCTTTCTGGGCGATGATGTTGAGGGCCTCCTCCTCTGCCGTCACGCCTTCTTTTGCGGCGATATTCTGCAGATGTTTGGTTATATCCTCGACTGTAATACGTTTAAAATCAAATATTTGGCATCTCGACAAGATTGTCGGGAGGATTTTATGTTTCTCTGTTGTGGCGAGGATGAACTTTGCATACGCCGGCGGTTCTTCGAGGGTCTTGAGGAAGGCGTTGAACGCCGCGCCCGACAACATGTGGACCTCATCTATGATGTAGACCTTGTACTTTCCGATTTGCGGGGGAATACGGACCTGGTCGATGAGGGCGCGGATGTCGTCAACACCGCTGTTTGACGCCGCGTCGAGTTCGAAGATGTTGAACGACGCGTTGTTGTTAAAGCTCACGCATGACTCGCATTCGTTGCATGCCTCCATGTCGTCAGTCGGATGCAGGCAGTTGATGGTCTTCGCCATGATGCGGGCGCATGTGGTCTTGCCCACGCCTCGAGGCCCGCAGAAAAGAAACGCCTGCGCAAGGGTGTTGTTGCGTATCGCATTCTGCAAAGTCGAGGTGATGGCTTGCTGCCCCACGACGCTCTCAAAGGTCGAAGGCCTGTATTTTCGTGCCGATACAATAAAATTTTCCATTCAAAAATAGCCTTTTATTCAGCTTGTAAAATTACAAAAAATTCGTCAAAATATTATACCTGTTTATAATTTTTTTAAAAAAAAACACGTTATACAGACGAATTTGTTATTTTTGCAGTTTCGGATATTAGGCAAAGAAAGAAATGAGAGAGAGATCATACAAAATATTCAGCATTTTAGCTATTTTATTGGCTATCATTGTGTTAACGTCATGTTCCACAAAGAAAAACAAGTGGAACCGGCGCGCATGGCACAATATGACCAGCCATTACAACGTGTGGTGGAACGGGAATCAGAGCATGAAAGATGGTGAAAAAACGCTCCGCGACAACGTGAAAGACGACTACACCAAGACGCTGCCTGTGTTCAATTATGGCACGAAAGAAAATGCTTTGGCGCTGAACCAGCCGATGGACCGCACCATTGAGAAGGACGCCATCTGCATACAGAAACACTCCATGCGTTTCAACAACGAGGAGCGCGTCCGCTGGATTGACGACGCCTTCATCGACATGGGCAAGGCTCATTTCTACAAACAGGACTACGTCCCTGCCCGACGCACCTTTGACTACGCAGCGACACAATTTCGCAAAAGCCCCGACAGATTCACCGCAACACTTTGGTTAGCAAAGACTTACATCGCCACAAAACAGTATGAAAAAGCCGAGTCGATGCTGCAGGCGATACTCGTGGCAAGCGAAAACGAAAACGAAAAAATACCAAAATACGTACGTACCAACATCGACCTTGTTTATGCCGATTATTACATCGCGATGGGCAAGGAAAACGATGCCGTGAAGTACCTGCGTAGCGCCCTTCTGTCCGCAAAAGGCAAGTACAACAAGACTCGTGCGATGTTTATTCTCGGTCAGATTTATCAAAACCAGGACGACAAACCACGTGCCACAGAGCAGTTCAAGAACGTCATCAGGAAACACCCGTCATATGAGATGACTTTCGAGGCGAAGATGAACCTTGCAAGATGCTATGACGCTGACACCACCACCATCATGAAGATGCTGAACAGCATGCTCAAGGACAACAAGAACACCGACTTCAAGGACCGTATTTATTATGCTATGGCCGGTGTGGCATTGGAAAACCACAATGTCGACGATGGTGTGAAATACTTGAGAAGATCGGTTGCGACGAGCACCACCAACGACATGCAGAAGATAAAATCGTCGCTCGACTGCGCCAACATTTTGTTCGGCGACAACGACTATGTCCTCAGTCAGGCTTATTTCGACACTGCTGTCATGACGATGGACCGCACCTATCCGGGCTACGACAGTTTGCTCAACCTCTCCGTCATGCTCACCGACCTCGTAAGCAACCTCACGGTGTATTACACGCAAGACAGTTTGCTGCGTCTTGCCGACATGGATTCCATCCATCGCAATGCGATAATCGACCAGATAATCGAGGAATATAAAGAGGAGCAAAAACGTCTGGAGAAACAGCGTGAGATTGAGCAGCAGATAGCCTTGAACGGAGGTAACGACAACTCGGGATCGGCAGTGCCAACGGGCAACGACGGCAACTGGTATTTCTACAATAACACCACAAGAAATCGTGGCATGAACGACTTCAAGATAAAATGGGGCAACCGTATGCTTGAAGACTATTGGTTTATCTCCAACAAACAGAGTTTCGCTCAGGAAGAACCGCAGAAAGAGCTCACTGAAGAAGAACTTGCTTTGATGAGCGAAGAGGAACGTGAGAGTTATCTCAAGGCTCTCGAGATTAGCAAGGATACCACGCAATACACCCCGCTTGACCGCGGCTATTACTTGAAGCAGATACCTTTCACACAAGGTGCTAAAGACCAGGCAAATCAACAGATTGCGGAGGCTCTCAACAATGTCGGCTTCATTTATTACAACGATTTGAGTGACTACCCGCGCTCCATCGAGGCATACTCAGAGCTCACCGAGCGTTATCCTGACAACTCCAATGAGGTGTCGGCATGGTATTATCTTTACAAGATGCACAGCAGCCGCAAAGAAACCGCTGATGCCGAGAAGTATAAAAACCTCGTCTTGACGAAATATCCCGACTCAAATCAGGCTAAAATCATCATCGACCCTGAATATTTCATCAAAGCAAATGAGAAAGGCGCTGAAGCGGAACAGCTTTACGCCAAGACCTTCGAGGCTTATCAAAACGGTCAGTATCAACGTGTTATGATGAACGTAAAGAAGGCACGCCAGCAATTTGATGGCGACACCCTCTACATGCCGCGTTTCGAGTTTTTGAACGCCATCTCGTTGGGATATGTCGAAGTGGTCGATTCCATGGCTTATTCATTGCTGCGGCTCATCCAGACATATCCTGAAAGCAGCATCAAACCATTTGCCTTGGACGTGCTGCTGAAGGCCAACGACATGTACAACCTCGGACTGAACATCGAGAGCGCTCGTCCGAAAGACGATAAGGTTGTTGAAAAAGAATCACCTTACACATTCCGTCCAAACGACGAATATTTCATACTTGTGATTTGCAACAAGAAAGTGCGCATCAACCCGTTGAAAGTGCGCCTCAGCGACTTCAACAAGAACAATTTCCGCATGGATCAGCTGAAAATAAAGAATCTCATGCTTAACAAAGATGACGCCATGCTGACAGTTGAGAAATTCGAAAATGTCGACAGAGCCATTGATTATCAGACGGCTTTGTTCCTCAACGACTATGTCTTTGGAGGAATCGACGAGGAGAATTATAAAGTATTAATTATTTCGGTGTCGAATTATCCGATATTCTATCAAGAGAAAAACATTGACGATTATCTGGATTTCTGGCATCAATACAACAAATAAAAATATGAGTTCAAACAATCAGGAAGTACCTGTAAGAAACAACCTCATTGGTAACGGTACTACAATTAAAGGTGAGATCAGTGCTACCGGCGACGTCCGTGTTGACGGCACAATTATCGGGACAATGAAAACGACCGGCAAGGTTGTCATCGGGCAACAAGGTGTCGTGGAAGGTGAAGTCATATGCAACAGCGCCGACATCTCGGGACGCGTCAAAGGCATAGTAAGAGTTGAGGAACTGACATCTCTCAAATCGACATCACGCATGGAAGCCGAGCTTTACACAAAGCAACTGTTCATCGAAGTGGGTTCCATCTTTACAGGTAAATGCGACATGTCGCAGAAAGTCACTGAAACTCCGGCGAAATGAACAAATTCATAAAACAATTGTGCATACTGACGCTTGTCATCATCGTGGCATCAGTCTTTGCGCGCAACATACTGACAATATGGTGGCCAGCCATCGTTGGTTTCTTCTTCATCGTCAGTATTGTGATGTTTTATTTAAGCGGGAAAGCGAAGCAGAAAGACATGCGCAGGTTTGCCAATTTCTACATGGCATCGACAGTTGTGAAGATGATGGTTTACCTGAGTATCATTTTCTTATACGCCTTCAACTTCAGAGAGGACGGCAAGCGCTTTGCCATAACTTTTCTTGCTTACTATTTGATTTACAGTGTCTTTGAGACATACAAACTTACAAAAAAAGATAAAAAAACTGATGGACAACAATAACGAACTGATTGGTTACGAGAAGATTGAGCATTACAACCCTGAGCGCACGCAGAAGCTTATGGAGCACTACAGGGCTATTTTACAGCTTTTGGGAGAGGATCCTGATCGTGAGGGGCTGCTTAAGACCCCGTTCCGCGTGGCGAAGTCGATGCAGTTTCTGACCCAGGGCTATAACATGGACCCGATGGAGATTCTGCTCTCAGCACGATTCAAGGAAGACTACCGTCAGATGGTGGTGGTCAAGGATATAGAGCTGTTTTCGATGTGCGAGCATCACATGATTCCGTTTATTGGAAAGGCTCATGTGGCATATATCCCGAACGGCTATATCACCGGCTTGAGCAAGATTGCGAGGGTGGTCGAGGTCTACGCACGCCGTTTGCAGGTGCAGGAACGCCTGACAACACAGATTAAAGAAGCCATCAACGAGGCTTTGCATCCGCTGGGAGTCGCCGTCGTCATCGAGGCACGACATCTGTGCATGTGCATGAGAGGTGTGCAGAAACTCAATTCAGTGACAACGACATCAGATTTCGTGGGAGCCTTTGAACGCGGCGAAACACGAGCAGAGTTTTTAAATTTAATAGGAACAGATTTACACTAATATGGAAAACAATTTTGAATATCAGAACTCGACAAGAGTATTGTCGAACTCATTTGTGTCGAATGTCTTCATGTGGATGTTCGGAGCACTAGGAATCACAGCATTGACAGCATATCTCTTCGGCACCGACCCTAGTCTTATCATGACAATGTTCTCTGTAAGAGCCGACGGCAGCGCTTCAATGAACCTGCTCGGTTGGATAGTGATGCTGGCACCTTTCATCATGGTGCTGGTCATGTCGATGGGCGTGGCAAAAATGAAAGCCTCCACCATGGTGATTCTCTTCATCGTTTATTCCGTTTTGATGGGTATGAGCTTGAGTTTCATATTCTTAGCCTACACCTCAGCGTCAATATTCAAGACGTTCATCATCACAGCTGGAATGTTCGGTATCATGGCTGTTGTGGGTTATACCACAAAAACCGACCTCACCAAGCTCGGCTCAATACTGATTATGGCGTTGCTTGGTATCATCCTCGCCACACTGGTCAATATGTTCATGCACAGCGAGAGCCTTGACTACATCATCAGTATAGCCGGAGTCGTAATCTTCACAGGATTAACAGCTTACGACGTGCAGAAAATCAAACAAATCGGAATGACTGGCATTGAGAACAACGACACTATGACCAAGATTTCGATTTTTGCGGCACTCAGCCTCTATCTTGATTTTATCAATTTATTCCTTTATTTATTGAGATTTTTTGGAAAAAGAAATTAAAAAATAACTATGAAAGCATACGTTTTTCCCGGACAGGGAGCACAATTTGTGGGAATGGGTAAGGATCTTTACGACAGATTCCCAAAGGCCAAGGAGATGTTTACCAAGGCTAATGAAATTTTGAAATTTAACATCACAGACATAATGTTTGAGGGCACTGACGAAGACTTGCGTCAGACCAAGGTCACGCAGCCGGCCATCTTCCTTCATTCAGTGATTTTGGCAGCCATGCTTGACGATTTCAAGCCTGACATGGTGGCAGGTCACTCTTTGGGAGAGTTCTCGGCATTGGTTGCGAACCAGACTTTGACTTTTGAAGATGGTCTGAAGCTGGTGTCGCAGCGTGCCATGGCAATGCAGAAGGCTTGCGACGCCAACCCGGGCACTATGGCAGCCATCATCAACCTTGAGGATGACAAGATCAGGACGATTTGTAATTCCATCAGTGAGGTGGTGGTGCCGGCCAACTTCAACAGTCCTGGTCAGGTAGTCATCTCAGGCAGCATGAAAGGCATTGAGATTGCATGCGAGAAGATGAAAGAAGCTGGTGCAAAACGCGCCCTTCCGCTGAAAGTCGGCGGTGCATTCCACAGCCCATTGATGGAGCCGGCACGCGAGGAACTCGCCGAGGCTATCCAGAAAACCAAGTTCGTGCGCGGCATCTGCCCTGTGTATCAGAATGTTACAGGTCAGGCAGTGAACGACCCTGAGATTATCAAATCCAACCTCATCAAACAGCTCACAGCACCTGTCTGCTGGACACAGACCATGGAGAACATGATAGCTGCCGGCGTCAACCAGGTGATTGAAGTCGGTCCCGGCACCGTGCTGCAAGGATTGTTCAAGAGAATGAACGGCACCATCGAATTGTCGAGTGCAGCAATATAATGAGACAGAAGCACTTAACACCGATTTGGCTTGCTTTGGCAGTGGCTTTTGGCGTGCTGCTGGGCGTGGTTATCGCGAGGTCGAACGACGCTTCCAACACCTTTATTAATAAAGGCGGCAACATGAACCTCGTCGACAAGGTGTTTTATCTCATTGAACATGAATATGTTGACACCGTCGACATCGGCAAGCTTCAGGTGGATGCGGTGACGAGTGTCATCGACAAGATGGACCCTCACAGCGAGTATTTCGAGCCTGAGATTCTGGAGGAGGTCAACGAGGACCTTCAAGGCAGCTTCGAGGGCATCGGTGTGATGTTCAGGATAGAAAAAGACACCGTCACTATCATCAACACCATCAAAGGCGGACCTTCGGAGAAAGTCGGCATAAGAGCTGGCGACAGGCTTGTGTATGTTGGCGACAGCCTCATCGCAGGCGTGGGTGTCAATAATAACAAGGTGATGAAGCTTCTCAAGGGGCCCCGCGGCACCAAAGTCGACGTAAAGATGTTCCGCCGTGGAGTGTCGGAGTTACTTGATTTCACAATTACAAGAGATGTCATACCGACATACAGCGTCGATGTGGCATATATGCTTGACGAGACCACAGGTTATATCAAGCTGGAGAAGTTTATCGCGACCACACACAAGGAGTTTGTGAAAGCCGTGAAGAAGCTGCAGGCGCAGGGCATGCAGAAGCTCGTCTTCGACCTTAGAGGCAATTCTGGCGGTTATCTTGTAGAAGCCGTCGACATCGCCGATGAGTTCTTGCCCAAGGGCAGTCTGATAGTATACACTCAGGGCGAGCACCGCGACAGGCAGTACATCTTCGCGCGCCGGCGCGGTATGCTCGAGGACACCCCCGTGACCATACTCATTGATGAAGGCTCGGCATCGGCAAGTGAGATAGTCGCCGGCGCGCTTCAAGACAACGACCGCGGAACCATAGTCGGACGCCGTTCGTTTGGCAAAGGCCTGGTTCAGGAACAGTTCGACCTCGGCGACGGCGCAGGACTGCGACTCACTGTGGCAAGATATTACACGCCTACAGGACGCTGCATCCAGAAACCGTATGACGGCGACAAAGAGAAATACATCCTCGAAGCTTACGACAGATACGAATCGGGCGAGATGTTCAATGCCGACAGCATACACTTCGCCGACTCGCTGAAATACATCACCCCAGGCGGGAAGACCGTCTATGGTGGCGGTGGCATCATGCCAGATGTCTACGTGCCACTGAAAAATGATTCGACAGAGTATTTCTTCAATAAAATCGTCAATGCAAGCATAGTGTTCCAGTACGCATTCGACTATTCCGACGCACATCGCGACGAGCTCTTGAAATATGGCGACGAGAGAAATTTCGACAAGAACTTCAAGTTCACCAACGCCATGTGGAACGATATTCTGAAAGAGGCGAAGAAAAAGAAGATTACCGGCACTGACGAACAGAAAGAAGTGGCGAAACGCATGACAGCACAACTCTTCAAGGCTTATGTGGCAAGGAACATTTTCGGCGACGAAGCGTTCTATCCGCTTTACGAATCTCTTGACGAGATTCTTAATATGGCACGCTAACGCGTGATATGATGCCCTTGGGGCAATGTGCAACCTTCGGCTGAATATGGTTGCCAAGGCAACACATTTTGCGAAGCAACACACATACTGTTAAGCAGCATATTTCACGACCGAAGGGAGTGACGTATTTGAAAATTAATAATTTTTTGTAAATCGTAACAAAAAAATGTGTATTTTTGCACCCCGAATTGGATAAAATGAAGAACGAGTTAAACAAATTCACGATTCCATTGGCAGGCTTGCCGTTCGGACATACTGATTATCAATATGTTATGAACGACAGCTTCTTCGAAGAGAGAGACTATTCGGAGGTGAAAAAAGGAATTGTGAGCCTTCATTTAGGCATCGAAAAAATGGAGACAATGTTCGTTTTGTCGATGAATTTTGAAGGGAAAGTGGTTCTTCAATGCGACAGATGCGGTGATGATTATGAACAGGCAATAGCGGATTCGGCAGAAATTTACCTGAAATACGGTGCCGAAAAAGACGACGACGATGAAGATGTGATTATCATCACGAAAAACGACAGTGAGTTCGACCTGAGTGATTTGATTTATGAATATATCATCTTGTCGCTCCCGATTCACAGAACGCACGACGATGAGAGCTTGTGCAACCAGGAAGTCCTGGCAAAACTGCACAATTTCTCTCAGTCGGAGGCGGAAAACGAGGATGACGAAGAGAATCCTTGGAAACAAATGATGAAAGATTTGAAAGATAAAATAGATAAGTAATAATTAAAAAATAGTGTAAAATGGCACATCCTAAACGAAGACAGTCTCATACAAGAGGCGCGAAGAGAAGAACTCACTACAAAGCTGAGGTTCCAACATTGGCAACATGCCCAGTAACAGGCACAATTCACGTTTACCACAGAGCATACTACGTTGACGGCGACCTTTATTACAAAGGAAAACTTGTCATGGAAGGAGCAAAGAAATAATTAAACAAAGAAATTTTTTTCATAATCTTTATATTGTTTTTCCCCGCCTTTCGTGTAAAGGTGGGGTTTTTTGTATTTCAACGCCCCGTCATTTCGACTGAAGCGTAGCGGAATGGAAACCTGAGCTTGCGAAAGCATTCACCTTTGGTGAATAAATCTCCTACATTTTTTAAATTATTGATTTTCAATCAATTATATTATTTTGCAAAAATAAACTAAATTTTTAGTTACAACATTACAAAATAAGTTGTATATTTGCAGCGTTAATTACATAAAAAAGACGTGACATGAAAGAGTTAACTAAAGCTGAAGAGCAGGTAATGCAGGTGATTTGGAAGATTGGCAGTGGTTTTGCCAACGAGATAATGGCGGCGTATCCGGAGCCGAAACCGGCATACAACACTGTTTTGACGGTGGTGAGAATCCTGGAGAAGAAAGGGTTTGTGGCACACGAGACGTTCTGCAAGGCAAACCGCTACTACCCATTGATAAGTAAAGAGGACTATTCGGAAAGCTCATTGAAGGGATTGGTTGAGAATTATTTCAACAACTCCTATTTGGATTTGGTTTCAGCCTTCGCGAAGAAGGAAAACTTCAGCATGGAGCAGATTGAAGAACTTAAAAAGATGATTGAAAAAATTGATTAATAAAAATGTGTGCCTTCGGCAAATGTGCAGCCTTCGGCTGAATGTGTGCTCCCTACGGTTGCAATGTGTGGCATCGGGCCAATGAGGCGAAGCCTCCACATTCCGCGAAGCGGCAAATTCTGCGAAGCAGCATATTTCACGAAGTGACACATTAAAACAAATTGTTATGGCAACAAGTATCATTTCAACAGCAATAGCGGTGGCTGTCCTCTGGGTAGCGTACAGAGTGCTTTTTATCAACAGTAACAGGTTGACTTTCAACCGTGCCTTTCTCATTGTCGCGCTCGGCTTTTCGCTCTTATTGCCGACAGTTGGCCTGTATATTGGCCGAAGCACCCCGCAGATTGTGAGTTACCGTCAGAACATGTTCCAAGGCATCATGCTCGACGAGGTGATTATTACAGCAGAAGGCATAAGAATCAACACTCAGGTTGAGGAGATTGATGAATCTAAAGCCGCACCAGTGGTGGCGACAAACCAGAGAACGTTCAACTTTGCAGGACTTTTATGGAAGATATGGCTTATAGGTGCTATAGGCGCGGCGCTGGTGTTCCTTTTCAAATTAGGAAAGATTATCGTCATCATAATAAAATCTCCTAAGAAGAAAATGCCAGGATATACTGCCGTCTTCACAGGGAAGGAACATGGCTCGTACTCGTTTTTCAACTACGCCTTCTTCCCTAACGAGAACGTGAATGCGGAGATTGTGCGGCACGAGATGAGCCACATCGCCCACCACCATTCAGCCGACATCCTTTTTGTGGAGCTGATGATGATTATCCAGTGGTTCAACCCGTTTATCTACTTGTATAAGAGGGAGTTACAGAGCCTCCATGAATATATGGCCGACCGTGACGTGGTCGCCACCGGTATCGACAAACAGAACTACATGATGTTGATTTTGCAGCAGTGCACGGCCGTCGATTTCAGCAACATGAGCAATAACTTCAGTTTTTTATTAACCAAAAAAAGAATCAAAATGATAACTCAAAGCAAAAAAGCAAAGGGCGTGGTAATCAAGGCATTACTTACCCTCCCATTGTTCGCCCTGTTATTGTTCGCGAACTGCAAATCAATTGGTCAAAACAACGTGGCAAACGAAAGCAGGACCACAATTAAAATAGGTGAAGAGTCCTACGTCACGTTTGCCGACCCTATGGAAATCAACCTTGACGGGAAAGACTACACTCTCGACATCAATAGTGTCAAGAAGGAAAAGACCTTCAAGCTTGGCGATCACAAAGTTGTTGCCAAAAACAACAATGACGAGCGCAAAAGCTACACTGTCACTGTCGACGGCAAGCCATTTGACCTTAAATACCTTGTCAGTATGATATTAGATGACACAGATGTATCAGGTGATGAAGATGAAGTCCTAAAAGGCCCCATTGAGGTGATGCCGGAATATCCTGGCGGGCCCAACGCTTTGGTGAAGTATGTGCAAAACAACCTCAAATATCCTGAATCGGCGAAGAAAAACAAACAGGAAGGCAGAGTCTTTGTCAGCTTCGTCGTTGAAAAAGACGGCAGTATCTCCAATGTAAGCGTCATGCGTGGTGTATGCGAAGAGCTTGACAATGAAGCGGTTAGAGTGGTGAAAACCCTGCCTAAGTTTACACCTGGCATGCATGGCGGCAAGCCTGTCAGGGTGCAGTACACACTGCCAATTGCTTTCAAACTTAATGGCGAGTCCACCATGACTACCCTTTCGGGAACAAACTGGGAAGGCAGAGGCATAGGTGTCATGGACGGAGTGACATACGACATGTTCATGACAATGAGTTTTTACGACAACTACGATGGTTTGTTTGTGATGAAACTCGTATCCGAAGAAAATGGCAAAAAGAATGTGGTATTCAAAGATGTGGCTCTCGACTTCAAGTACACCTTCGACGGCAAGTCGACAGGCTCTATCCAGCCGAAGAATCCTGACGGCAGCGACCTCGGAGAGGCCCAGCCACCGTACGGTTTCGTGGTAAAAGAGAAGAGCATCGTTGTCAATTTCTATGACTTCAAGAACGATTGCGGCATCGAGGAGATTACTTTTGTGAAAAAATAAACACGCAACTAGTCATTTCGAGTGAAGCGAAGCGGAATCGAGAAATCTCCTGCAAACAGAGTAACTGTTTAATTGTCGGAGATTTCTCCATTACGCTCCATTTCATTACGCTCCAGTCGAAATGACGGAATACAACATGAAACCATACACTAGAATAGGAATCATCATTCTGATTGTGTTGCTGCTTTTATCTTGCGGCACTCAGCATTCTGCCAGTTCTTCATTTTCTGCGGAAATTGAAAATGGCACACTTATGATAACCAACGAAAACATCAGTAAAATCGATAAAAAGCTGCTGGCATCAGATAGCTTGCGCAACGTCATCATCGAGAAATGCGGTCTGAGAAGAATCAAATTTCCGAGAGGCAACAAGATAGAATCGATAAAACTGTTTGACAATAACTTCAAACGCGTTCCGCCGAGCATTAAACATTGCAAAAACCTCGAACATCTTGATTTAGAGCACAATAGAGTCAAACATATCCCTCGTTTCATCGCGCGACTCGACAGTCTGCGGAGCCTGGATTTGAATCATAACCGATTAAAGCTATCCGAGTCGGACATCAAGCATGCCGCGAAGGTTAAAAAACTTTCGATTGGAGGCAATAATATTGAGAAACTGCCCGAAAACATTGGTGATTTGCAATGCACAAATCTGAATTTGGGGAAGAATAAATTAAAGGATTTGCCGAAATCTTTTGCCGATTTGAAACAGGTGCATCATCTCATTTTTTATGAAAATGAGTTTGAGAGTGTCCCAGAAGAAATCAAAACTCTAAAAGAACTGGAACATCTTGACTTCTATAAGAACAAACTCACTGAAATACCTGATTTTATTGGCAATTTAGATAGTTTAAAATATATTTATTTATCTTATAATGAGATTGATGCCATTCCTGATACGCTGCGAAATTTGAAGAATCTGACATATTTTTACATTCATCATAACAAAATTTTGACAATTCCTGATTGGATTGTGGAAATGGATTCTTTGGAGCGCCTCGGTGTCGGTTACAACAAGCTGATTTCGATGCCTGACATGTCGGAGATGCCTTCACTTATTGAACTCAACTGTGAAGGCAACCTGCTTGAGGAGTTCCCTTGGAAACTGGTTTTCAAGCCTGGCATGCAGTTTCTGATTGTGCGAGACAATCTGTTTGAATTGACAGAAGAGGAAATCGAATTTTTGAGCAAGCCTCGGGAAGTTTTGATAATTTTTTAATGTAATATCGTCATTTCGAGCGGAACGGAGTGAAGTCGAGAAATCCTTTATTAACGGGAACTTCATGATGATTTCGTTAAAAGAAGATTTCTCCACTTTGCTTCACTGCGTTACGCTTCGGTCGAAATGACGAAGGCGTCCCATGGCATGCCTTGTGGCATTGGGGCGGTGACTGTCATCTGGGTTTTCAATGTAGGGTGCTCGAACGTGATTTTGTGCGAGTGCAGGCATATCGAGGCATCGGGATTGGAGCGCGGATAGCCGTATTTGAGGTCACCTTTGATGGGGCAGCCGATATGTGCCAGCTGGCACCGAATCTGATGATGACGGCCTGTAACCAATTCGACCTCAAGAAGATAGTAGTTGTCGGATTTCCCGACCACGCGATATCTTAAAGTCGCCAATTTCGCTCCGCTTGTCCCCTCTTTCACTATGTATGACTTGTTTTGAGCCTCGTTTTTCACCATATAGTCGTTGAGTTCGTCGGCGTCTTTAGGAGGACGGTTTTTCACGATGGCGAGATAAGTCTTGTGGAAGTTACGGTCCTTCACCATCGTCGTCATGCGGCTGAGTGCCTTGCTGGTTCTAGCAAATATCACCGCTCCGCTGACAGGGCGGTCGAGACGGTGAACGAGGCCCGCAAACACCTCACCGGGTTTGTTTTTCGTCTCTTTGATATATGCCTTCACATCGTCGAGGAGGCACACGTCGCCGGTTTTGTCACCCTGGACGATTTCGCTCGGGAGCTTGTTCACTATAATCAAGTGATTATCTTCAAAAAGAATACGGTCGTTTATTTTCATATCCTGTTGGGACAAGGCATGCCTTGTCCTTACGGGTTAAAAATTAATATTGTTCACTTTCATTTGGGAATGTGACCTCTTTCACATCGTTTATGTATGAATGAACGCTGTCTTTGATGCTCGTGTACAGGTTGTTGTAGCGACGCAGGAAACGCGGTGAGAAGTCGTTTGAAAGGCCGAGCATGTCCTGCAAAACCAGCACCTGTCCGTCGCATCCGTTACCGGCACCGATGCCGATGGTCGGGATGTTGAGTGACTTTGACACCTCTGCTGCCAAGGCTGCCGGAATCTTCTCGAGCACTATGCTGAACACGCCTTTTTCCTGAAGCAGGATCGCATCCTCACGCAGTTTGTTGGCCTCATATTCTTCTTTAGCACGCACCACATACGTTCCGAACTTGTTGATACTCTGCGGAGTAAGTCCAAGATGGCCCATCACCGGGATGCCGGCACAGAGGATACGCTCAACAGATTCGAGGATCTCGCGGCCGCCTTCCATCTTCACGGCGTTGGCACCCGTCTCCTTCATGATGCGGATTGCCGACTCAAGAGCTATCTTCGAGTTGCCCTGATATGTTCCGAAAGGCATGTCGACCACCACCATGGCATGCGACACGGCACGCACCACCGAAGCACCGTAGATTATCATCTCGTCAAGGGTTATCGGCAATGTGGTAGGATGGCCTTCCATGACATTGGAAGCACTGTCGCCAACAAGGATTACATCAATATTTGACTGGTCGAGAATCTTCGCCATCGTGTAGTCGTATGCGGTAAGCATGGCAATCTTCTCGCCTCTGTTCTTCATTTCCTGAAGCACGTGTGTCGTGACCAAAGAAACGTTATGTGACAAATACATTTTTTAAAATTTTTTGCAAAAATAGACAAAAAAAACATATCTTTGCGCACATATTAACCTAATATGAAAAAGTTTTTACCAATCATAGTGCTGGCGATGACTATTCTCATCGGATGCACGACGGATTTCGACTTGTATTGCTATAATGGCGACACGACAATAGTATATACTGTGCTTGATGTCAATGCCGACACCAACTATTTCCGCATCTCGAAATCGTCATTGGAAAATGAATATGAGTACAATTTTGATGATTTGGATGTCAGATTTGCCGGGCTTTTCAAAGACGAGCCCCTACCCGACACCATCATGCTTGACACCATCTCGCTGATGACTGACGGACTGCTGAAGAAGTATTATTTCACAACGAAGAGACTCCTTACCAATGAGGAATATACGCTTATCATTTTGAGAAAAGCCGACAATGTCGCAGTCACTTCCAAAGCCAGGACCATTTGCGACATCAGTTTTATCAGGCCAATGGGGAAATATATCAATTTCAGGTCAAATGTCGTAAACCAGGTTCAATGGGCGGGCGCACACCATCCGGAGGCTCCGAATATCAATGCCGGCTCGTTCACTGTCATCGGCTATTTTCATTATAAGGAATTGATGCCAGGCGCCACCGACACCGTTGAGCGTTTTATGCAATGGACACTCGGATCGGGAGAGGCAGACGAATGGCAAAACACGACATTCCATTATTATTCGACATATTACACCCCATCCACGCTTTTCTTTTTATTGGAAAAAGACGATTATCTGAAAAACAACAGTCCGTATGGCGTGCAGCGCTGGCTTGAGCCGTTTGAGTTCAAACTCTTTGTCTACGGAGAGGAACTGTATGATTATCATATCATTAACAATGCCACGAGTGTCATTCCTGAAGTGCCAAATTACTCAAATGTCGAGAACGGCGTAGGGCTTTTGTCGTCGCGTACCACGGTAAGCACCTTCCATGTGATAGAGCAGCTTTGCAGAAAAAGGATTTCAGAAGACTATCCTTACGGGTTTATATACGATCCGAATTTGTAAAAATATTTTACGCTGATAATTAAAAAAAATGTATTTTTGCAAGTTTGAATGAGATTTCTCCACTCCGCTTCGCTTCGGTCGAAATGACGGTTGGGGTATGCTTCGCTTGAAATGACAGCATTAGTACGCTTCGGTCGAGATGAGGAATGTGGTAAAAGTTAAATTATTGAATATGAAAAAAATATTTTTTGCAATTTTTGTTGTGGCTGCTTTGATTATGAGTTCTTGCAGCAATAAAGTCAACCTCTACAGCGATGAAGGTGACACCACTATTGTTTATGCCATGCTTGATCCTGGTGCGGACACCAATTTCTTTAAGATTACCCATAGTTTCATCGGTAATGCCAACGTGTTGGCCTATGATTATGATGCGAACAACTACAAATACGATGAGATTGAGGTGACTTTTACAGGTGTTTTTGAAGGTAGTCCTGCTTCTCAGACTATTCCGCTTGACACCATCTCGATATGGATTCCATACGATCCGGACGCCACTTTCTACAACAATTGCTGGCAAAGATACTATTACACAACAAAAAAATTGGTTGAAGGTAATGAATACACTCTTAATGTTGTAAGAAAAGCTGACGATGTCAATATTTCTGCCAGCACCACGACCATCAACGGTTTCACTTTCAAAAAACCTGTCGTCAACACAGTGGGGTTTACGGGTCAGTCGGCGAGTGTGGAATGGAGAGTGAGAGACGCCAGCACCATGTATCACAGCACAGCTTCATATTTTGAAGTGTATGGCTTTTTCAACTATTCAGAATTGATGCCGGGCTCGCAAGACACCGTTAAACGTTCGATAAAATGGACATTGGGCGAAGGGACGGAATCAAATCTGTTTACAACCTCGAACAACGACATGTATTATGCCATCAATTACACGCCTAATGCACTTTTCACTTTAATAGGAAACGACAATTATCTTATAAACAACAGTCCTGTCGGTGTGCAGCGCTGGTTTGACGAGTTTGAGTTCAGAATTTTCGCTATCGGTGAAGATTTGTACAACTACCACCTCATCACCAATTCAAGCAGTGCCATCCAGGATGTGCCAAATTACACCAACGTGACAAACGGCAACGGCATAATGTCGTCGAGAGTGTCGAAGAGCAAGTTCGTCACGATAATGGAAAACTCCAGAATAAAAATCTGCGAGGACTTCGAACAATTCGGTTTTATCAACAACCCGAACAGATAAAAAGTGACATTTTGTCATATTTCTTAGTTTTGGCATAATTTTTGTTCCGCTTTTGTCGCAAAATGACAAAAAGTAGAATAAAAATATAGGAGAACAAAATTATGTCAAAAATCATTGGTATCGATTTAGGAACAACAAACTCATGCGTTTCAGTTATGGAAGGCAGTGAGCCGGTAGTTATTCAAAACAGTGAAGGACACCGCACCACCCCGTCAATTGTGGCATTCACCGACAATGGCGAGCGCAAGGTTGGCGAGCCTGCAAAACGTCAGGCCATCACAAACCCGTTGAGAACCGTTTATTCTATCAAGCGTTTCATGGGTGAGACCTACGACAAGATGCAGAGCGAGATTGGCCGTGTACCTTATAAAGTGGTAAAGGGCGGCAACAACACACCACGTATCGACATCGACGGCAAGCTTTACACACCGCAGGAGATTTCGGCAATGGTGCTTCAGAAGATGAAGAAGACCGCAGAGGACTATCTCGGACAGCCTGTCACAGAGGCCGTCATCACGGTGCCTGCATACTTCAGCGACTCACAGCGTCAGGCTACTAAGGAAGCTGGCGAGATAGCAGGTTTGAACGTGCGCCGTATCATCAACGAGCCTACAGCGGCAGCTTTGGCATACGGCTTGGACAAGAAGAAGAGCGATGTGAAGGTTGCGGTGTACGACCTCGGTGGCGGTACATTCGATATCTCAATCCTCGAGCTCGGCGACGGCGTGTTTGAGGTGAAATCGACAAACGGCAACACCCACCTCGGCGGCGACGACTTCGACGAGAGAATCATCAACTGGCTGGCAGAAGAGTTCATGCACGACGAGAACATCGACCTCCGCAAGGACCCTATGTCACTCCAGAGACTGAAAGAGGCCGCTGAGAAGGCAAAGATTGAGTTGTCAGCATCGACAGAGACAGAAATCAACCTGCCATATATCACAGCAACACAGAGCGGACCTAAACACCTGGTGCGCAAGCTCTCAAGAGCCAAGTTCGAGCAGTTGTGCGACGACCTCATCCAGGCGACCATCGAGCCTTGCCGCAAGGCATTGCAGGATGCCGGCATGAGCGTGAGCGACATCGACGACGTCATCTTGGTGGGCGGTTCGACACGTATCCCTGCCATCCAGAACATCGTCCGCGACTTCTTCAAGAAAGAGCCTTCAAAGGGCGTGAACCCGGACGAAGTGGTCGCTATCGGAGCTTCAATCCAGGGCGGCGTGCTCACAGGCGAGGTGAAAGACGTGCTGTTGCTTGATGTGACACCGTTGTCACTCGGTATCGAGACCCTCGGCGGCGTGATGACAAAGCTCATCGAGAGCAACACCACCATCCCGTTCAAGAAATCGGAGGTGTTCTCGACAGCTGTCGACAACCAGCCATCGGTGGAGATCCACGTGTTGCAGGGCGAGCGTCCGATGGCCAACCAGAACAAGACCATCGGCAGATTCAACCTCGACAACATCCCGCCAGCGCCAAGAGGTGTCCCGCAGATTGAGGTGACATTCGACATCGACGCCAACGGTATCTTGAACGTGAGCGCTAAGGATAAAGCCACAGGCAAGACTCAGAGCATCCGTATCGAGGCATCGTCAGGCTTGAGCGACGACGAAATCAAGAGGATGAAGGCAGAAGCGGAAGCAAATGCTGATGCCGACAAGAAAGAACGTGAGCGCATCGACAAGATCAACGCTGCCGACGCCATGATTTTCAACACTGAGAAACAGCTGAAGGAATATGGTGACAAGCTGCCAGCCGACAAGAAGGGCGAGATAGAGAGCGCTCTCGAGAAGCTGAAGACAGCTCACAAGGCACAGGACATCGCCGGCATCGACGCCGCCATGGCAGAGATGAACGGCATCTGGCAGAAGGCATCGGAAGAGATGTACAAGAACGCCGGTGCACAGGGCGGTCCACAAGGCCCATTCGGCGGCCAACAAGGTCCACAGAACCCGGGAAACGGCGGCAACAACGGCGGTTCAGACCCGGATGTGACTGACGTGGATTTTGAGGAGGTGAAGTAATTGTTTACCGTTTACGGTTTATGGTTGAAGGATGCCAAAATTTGGCATCCTTTTTTTATTATTGAGAAAATAATTGTATATTTGCACAATTGAATTACCGATATATCGTGAAAAGACTATATATACTATATTTAATAGTGATAGCTTTTGTTATCACCAATTGCGGGAATAAGCCCAAGACATCAGATAGCGACCCTTTTGCGGTTAAAGCGCAATTATCATTGGACAGCAACGATTTGAAGCAATATGAGGCGGTTATCGTTGCCGATTCATTATATAAAAACTATCTCCCGCAGAGCAACGACAGCGCTGTAATAGCAGCCGCTGCCTATTTCGACAGTTTATCATCCATATATCCAAAAGACGCTGATTTGGCGTATAAAACAGCGAGAGCACATTATTACAAAGCTATTGGAGAGCAGGAAAAAGACAATATTGTGCCGGCCTGCAAGGATTATCTCACGGCAGCCGAAATAATGCAGGAAAACGAGTATTCTGACCATCATATCATAAAATTCAACGGATTGATTTATGAGCGGTTAGGCGAAATCATGTATAACGAAAACTGCATCAGGCAGTCGAAAGACGCATTCAATAGGGCCTTCAAGTGTTACCATACGCTCAACGACAGCGTTGCATTGGCCATTAACCGCAAACAAATCGGCTATTGTTATTATATGGACAACAGCCTTGACAGCGCGATAATTTATTACAAAGAGGCAATATTATTGACTGGAGGTAAAGCAAACGGCACTGCTACTGATTCAAAGCGTTGTATTGCAACGATTTATCATAAGAATAACAAGAGAGACTCAGCATATTTAATGATAAGAGACCTCGTCAGGCATTCGTCGGAGAGGGAGCTGTCATACAACAAAATAGCGTTGGCGCACATGTTTCATTCCGACAAGGTTTATGATTCGGCAATCATTTATCTCAGCGATTGTCTTACCAGTAAGAATGAATACACCTGTATTTCAGCTGCCAAGCATTTATCGGATATATATTCGGTTTTAGGCGATGAAACCAAGAGTTTGTATTACAAAAATCTTTATTCTGACAACTATTTCAAAGAAATCGAACGCTCGTCGGCTAAAGCTGAGATAATAAGTCTTTATGAGGATTTCTTAAAGAAGACGAGTCATAACAAAAAGAGCGACGTTTTCAGGATTGTTTTGATATTCTTTGCTTGCGTTTTTCTTACATTTGTTATTATTACTGCATTGAATATCAAGCACAAAAAGCGAATAAGTGATTTGATTAATGAGATTAAGATTTTGAAGAAGAGGGAATATACCGATGTGGACAAGTGGTTTAAGGAAGGCATGGTTCAGATAGTGAACGATCCGTCGTTTGCAAAAATGGAGTTGGCAAAGAAAACCAGTATAAAAAGCGCGCAAACCAACACTTATGACGATTTGAAGCTGACCAAAAAGGAGAAGGACGCTTTTATTGAAAATGTAAACCGGTATTTTGGCGATTTCTTAATAGCGCTCGCACAGGAATACACCAAGATGAGTTATGACGACACATTGTGTTGTGGTTTGATTTTTGTTGGGATGAACAACAAAGAGATTGGGGCTTTGATGGGTGTGCAATACAACAGCGTAAGAGACAGAACAAAAAAAATAGCGTCATTTTTCAGGCAGGACGACTTGAGTGTTATGCTGAAAAAATACGCAAAATCACACTTAACTCATTGATACTCTTATACATTCAAGCCTCAAAAATTCCTCACTACTTTTTTGTCGACAAAATGTTTTTTAAGATTAAATTTGTGTGTAATCATTAAAAAATCAACTGTATGAAAAAGTTTATTTTATTCCTAACGATGCTTCTTGCATTAGCCATGCCTACAATGGCAGACAACAATCCTGTTGACATCAGAGCGCACGGAAACGGTGAAGGAAACCGCGGTCAGTCAGAGATTCCATTCTCGGTGTTTATTAACGGGCATTCATTGTCGGTTTCAGTCAACGAGAACGTCGGTGTAACGCGCATTCTCATCACCAACCAGAATGGCGTATACATTGACTTCGTAAATATTTATGACACGCCAGACGACATCAACATATTAATTAATCACGAAGGTTTTTACACCGTGACCATCATACTTGTAGACGGAAGCAGTTACTATGGGATGTTTTGTGTTACAGATTAAACAAAAAATTGTACCCTTCCCTGAAAAAAGGAAGGGTACTTTTTTTATTTGACAAAGGAAAAGAAAAAATTACCAAAAAACAAAAATTGGAATCATTTTTTTGATGTAACGGCATCAGCGGCATGCTGAAAAAACGTCTCAAAACACCTTAATTTATTGATACTCTTATACATTCAAGCCTCAAAAATTCCTCACTACTTTTTTGTTGACATCATCGGATTTTTATTGTAATTTTGAGCAGAAAATATCATTTAAAACATTTTTAATTTTAAAATCATGAAAAAATCAATCTTATTAATTGCAGTTGCTATGATGCTCGTATTGAGCCAGTGCAAGAAAAACGAAATTGTAAAAAACAACAACGGAATCACTCCTGTAACAGCCATGCAACAGGGACCCGACATCGAAAGAATCCTCAATTTCAACAAAGCGGTTCAGGCCCATCGCCAGAATCCGGATCTGAGAACCCGCGAGGTAGTTGACATTGAAGAAGCTG
>OMYA01000016.1 GCA_900315175.1 uncultured Bacteroidales bacterium | reverse complement strand
TGGAATGAGCCATACCGTTCGGCGTTGAGTGACATGCCGTGGATTCCTCCATTTGTTGTAGGTAATATAATTAATGATGTTAACGCATACGACACCCCTCTTGGCGATGGTTTTTTGATTTTAACGGTGTTGGGAGCGGGATATTTTTTGCGAAAAAAAAAGATAAAAAATAATATATAACGGAAAAAATATTTTTAGTATCTTTGCGCCTTAATTTTCAAAATTAAGGACAAAATGAGCGGATTTTTCGGAATCGTATCAAAAAGGCCATGTATCACAGACCTTTTCTATGGCATTGATTATCATTCACATCTAGGAACTTCTGCAGGCGGTATCTGCACATTCGACGGCAACATCTTCAACCGTTCCATCCACAGTCTCAAAGGCTCTTATTTCAGAACAAAATTTGAAGAGGAACTCCCGAAGTTTAGTGGCAACAGCGGCATCGGCATCATCAGCGACACCGACGCGCAGCCTATCGTGGTGAACTCGCATCTCGGCAAGTTCGCTATCGTCACGGTGGCAAAAATCACCAATCTGAGAGAGTTGGAAAAGGAGTGTTTGGACAACAAGCAGCACTTCGCTGAGTTGAGTCATGGTGACACCAATCCTACTGAGCTTGTGGCGTTGCTCATCACTCAGGGCAAGGACTTTGTCGACGGCATTCAGAATGTTTACAGCAAAGTGAAAGGTTCTGTCTCGATGCTCATCCTCACCAACGACGGCATCATCGCAGCTCGCGACTTGTATGGCAGAACGCCTATCGTCATTGGCAAGAATGAGACTGGCTATGTGCTGGCGTCAGAGAGTCACAGCTACATCAACCTCGACTATTCGACAGAACGTTTTGTCGGTCCAGGCGAGATTGTGAGGGTGACTGAAAACGGTGTGAACCAGCTGAAGGCACCTAACGACAAGATGCAGATCTGCTCGTTCTTGTGGATTTATTACGGTTTCCCGGCAACTGACTACGAAGGCATCAACGTGGAGGAGATGCGTTATCGTGGCGGTTACGCTATGGGTAAGATGGACGATGTGGAGGCTGATTATGTGGCGCCTATTCCGGATTCAGGTATCGGAATGGCTATCGGTTATTCGCATGCGACAGGTATCCCATACGTGCGCAGCGTTGTGAAGTACACTCCTACATGGTCGCGCAGTTTCATGCCTGTCAACCAGTCGCAGCGTGAACATGTGGCAAAGATGAAGCTCATTCCGAACCATGCTCTTTTGAAAGACAAACGTGTCATTTTCTGCGATGACAGTATCGTCCGTGGCACACAGCTTCGCGACAACGTGAAGATGCTTTACGACTATGGTGCGAAAGAGGTGCATATCAGAATCAGTTGTCCTCCATTGCTTTACGGTTGCAACTTCTTGAACTTCAGTGCTTCGAAGAACGAGCTCGAGCTCATCACACGTCGTTGCATACAGGAGCTTGAAGGCGACAGCACCAAGAATCTGGAGCTTTACTGCGACGCTTCAACAAAGCAATATGCCAACCTCGTTGAGCTTCTGCGCAAGCATATCGGTGTCGACACGCTGAAATTCAACACTTTGGAGAACGTCTGCAATGCTGTCGGTTTGCCGAAATGTCAGCAATGCACACACTGCTTCGACGGTTCGTCGTACGGTGACAAATAATATTATTTGAAGATAATATCGACTGAAGAATCACGGGAGAGTCCGAGCAATGACGCGGCTTTCCCGTGATTTATTGCTATCTCGAGGAAGCCGTGTGTGCCGAAGAGTGCCACGATGTCGGGCATCATCACTTCGGTGTAGCTGCGGCATATCTTGTCGATGATATATTTCCCGGCTCTAATCTCGAAAGCCCTGCCGTTTCTAATTTTTTCGAACAGTTCTTTGGTGATGTTCGACACCACGTTTTCATAGGAATCGACGAAGGTGATGATTCCGTGGATGGAGTTGGCGTCGATGGTGGGCTGGAAGGTGATACATTTTCTAATCTCAGGATAAGGGCCGCCGATTTTGTTGAACGGTACGCCTTTAGCAATCATTGCTGCAACTTTCACGAAGCGGTCGCGGGTTGTAAAGGTGAAATAGTCGGTGTCCTGAATCACGTCGATGATGACGGCTTCGTAAGGAGTGTCGCCGAGGATGAGCGAGAAGATATCATTGTCGGTGCCGATGAAATAATGCCCGTTGGCTTTCAGTGCGATATGTGGTTTGTCGGACGATTCCTCCGTCTCCACTCCAATGATGTGGATGGTGCCTTCCGGGAAACTCTGGTAGCAGTTGCGGATGATGAACGCCGCCGAGGCTATATCCCACGGCTCGATATTGTGGGTGATATCGACAATGGTGGCATCTGGAATTGCCGACAAAATGGTGCCTTTCACCGCCGCGACGTAATAGTCGGACTGTCCCCAATCGCTTGTAAGTGTTATGATTGCCATTGTTTTTGCCGTTTCCGTTTTAACGCTCAATTCCCAAATGCAAAAATACATTTTTATAATGAAAAATTTTTATTGAAATAAAAAAGTTATGAACAATTTTTATTTTTTATATTTGCATATCAAAAAAAAGGTAAAAAATTAGTTAAAAAATAGATGGCAGAGCAGATTGTCCAGATAGAAAATGTAAACCCGAGTGATTTGTATGGTGCTAAGGATCAACATCTTACGATAATTAAGAACTTGTTTCCGAAGCTGAAGATTATTGCGCGAGGTGATTTTGTGAAGGTGATTGGTGGCGAGGATGAGGTGAATTATTTCCTCGACAGGCTCAACATGCTGGTGAATCATCTGGAGCGTTTTGGGAGCATCAATCCGCAGGTGATAGAGGATATGATGGTATCTAACGGGCAGACGGCTTATGTGCAGAGCATGAACGACAGCGACGTGCTGGTGTATGGCCGTAATGGCTTGCAAATCAAGGCGATAACGGTCAATCAGAAGAGGATGGTGGAGGCGATAGGCAAGAAAGACATGGTTTTCGCCATCGGTCCGGCTGGTACCGGAAAGACATACACCGCGGTGGCGTTGGCGGTGCGAGCGTTGAAAAACCGTGAGGTGCGCCGTATCATTTTGACGCGTCCGGCGGTGGAGGCTGGCGAGAACCTCGGTTTTTTGCCTGGTGACTTGAAGGAGAAGCTCGACCCGTATCTGCAGCCGTTGTATGATGCCTTGCGTGACATGTTGCCGCAGGCGAAGTTACAGGCATATATGGAGGACGACACCATAGAGATAGCGCCGCTGGCATTCATGAGAGGCAGGACTTTGGACCATGCTTTTGTCATTCTGGATGAGGCACAGAACGCGACGCGAGCCCAGCTCAAGATGTTTCTCACACGCATGGGACGCGACGCTAAGTTCGTCATCACAGGCGACGTGACACAGATAGATTTGCCGAAGAACACACCGTCGGGACTGCCGCAAGCAGTGGATATCCTCGGCGACGTGAAAGGCATAGAATTCATATTCCTGGACGAAAAAGACGTGGTCCGCCATAAACTCGTGACGGATATCGTCAACGCGTACAAGAAGTTTTATCATGATAATGATGATGACTCTGTAGAGACGACGGACGGCCATCCGTCTGAATAACGGGAGCCCTGCGGGAAGAAGTTTAAAGATAAGAGTTGAGAGTTAAGAGTTGAGAGTTAAGAGTTAAGAGTTAAGAGTTGAGAGTTAAGAGTTGAGAGTTAAAAGATAAAAGTTAAAAGATATTAGATATGAAAGCATTAACAAGAACAGATTTCAATTTCGAAGGTCAGAAAAAGGTTTATCACGGCAAGGTCCGTGACGTTTATTTCATCGATGACAAATACCTGGTGATGGTCGCCACCGACCGCATCTCGGCATTTGACGTCATTTTGCCTGAAGGCATCCCTTATAAAGGCCAGATTCTCAATCAGATAGCTGCTGAGTTTCTGGATATGACCACCGACATCGTGCCGAACTGGAAGATTGCAACACCCGACCCGATGGTCACCGTGGGCAAGCTCTGCAAGCCGTTCCCGGTGGAGATGATTATCCGTGGCTACCTCACAGGAAGCTCATGGCGCACCTACAAGAGTGGTCAGCACACCATCTGCGGCGTGAACATCCCTGACGGCATGAAGGAACACCAGAAATTCGCCGAGCCTATCATCACCCCGACAACGAAGGCAGAAGAAGGCCACGACGAGGACATCTCGAAGGAAGAGATTATCCGTCAAGGACTTATCAGCAAGGAAGACTATGAAAAGATAGAGGTCATCACACGTAAGCTGTTCCAAAGAGGTACTGAAGTCGCTGCAAAACACGGCCTGATTTTGGTTGACACGAAATATGAATTCGGCAAGATTGGCGACCAGATCTACCTCATGGACGAGATCCACACCCCGGACTCATCGCGTTATTTCATTGCCGACCAGTACGAGGAGTGCTTCAAGAAAGGCGAGCCGGTGAAACAGCTCTCGAAGGAGTTTGTCCGCGAGTGGCTGATGGCGAACGGCTTCCAGGGCAAGGAAGGACAGAAGGTCCCTGAGATGACACCAGCTATCGTTGCCGGCATCTCCGACAGATACATCGAATTGTATGAAAAGGTGACAGGCAAGAAGTTTGAGAAAGCTGCTGAGACCGAAGATGTGAAGGCGAGGATAGAAACCAACGTTAAAAATTGGTTGAAAGATAATAGATAAAAGATAAACTACGGGATTAAAAAAGGGACGCAGAAATGCGTCCCTAAATTTTTTTGAAAAAAATAGGTGTTTTTGTGTCACTCTAAGGAAAAAACATTTATCTTTGCAAAAAGTTATTAAGCACCGCCATTCTTTCTTGAATGGACATGGCCGTCTGCGGACGGCTTTATTTTTAAATTTTATGAATAAAAACTTGGAGTTTATGGAACAAAGAGTGACATTTTATATTGATGGATTCAACTTCTACTATGGTTTGCGCAGGGCAAGGCATAGCGAGCCTAAATGGAGTAATTATTATTGGATTGACATGGTGAAACTATGTGGTGGTTTTCTTGGAGAAGGCCAGAAGTTAAAAAAGTTATATATTTTACAGCATCGCCATTAAATCCAGAAAAGAGTAGTCGCCAGAGTGCATTCCTCAATGCAAACAAATTTTTAAATGGAGATAGTTTTGAGATAGTTCGAGGTAAATATTTGGACAAACAGATACAATGTCCGAATTGTCATTATGCAATTTCGCGTCCTGAGGAAAAGAAGACAGATGTTAACATCTCTGTAAGAATGATTGCGGATTGTGTTCTGGATTCAACAGACACGTTGGTTCTCGTAAGTGCTGACAGTGATTTGGTTCCACCATTGGAATTTATTCAAAAGACTTATCCTGACAAGCGTATCAAAGTGTATTTTCCTCCTTCAAATTTTAGTAGTGATTTGAAAGACAATCTGATACATCATAGTAGCAAGCCTGTTTTGATGATAAAGAATGAACGTCGTTTCATTGATGCTATTATGCCTGATATTGTTACTGACGGCAGTAAAAGTTATAAGATTCCAGAGAAGTGGGAAAACAGAAGAAATCTTCAATAATTTAGGAGGCTTTTTATAGACACTTTTGTTAAAAGTTGTCATTTTTTCTTGAGTGGACATGGCCGTCTGCGGACGAGATTTTTTTGTATTAATGAGAATTTCAAAGAGGCAAGAGAGTATAATGGTTCACGCACATAGCGTGGGCTGTTTTGCTACATCTTCCTCAAAGGTTATCTCACGACCTCTATCAAAAGAAGTGGTATACAGTGCCACGCTTCTTTTGCCATTTTGTTCTTATAGGTGCTGGAAGGACATAAAAGTTGTGCCCGTCACGTATTAGGGTATATGTTTATGCGAATAAAAAACTTTTAGTAATGCTACTTGTCTCATCTTTATTTCTACTGATGGGATGTAAGAAAGATTCAGCAAAACCGAACAACGAATACACAATAACTTATAATGGTCATTATAATTATGCAACCATTTCAGTATTTGAGTATGATGATAGTGGAAATCCAGTATATCATCATAAGGGTACATTTTATAAAGGTAGTGCAAAATCATTTACTGCCCAAAGTTCATCTAAAAAAGTAAAATTATATGTGGATTTGCCTTTTGATATTGGTTGGGTTCAAACAGTATATTCTACATCATCAAATATTGTCATTGATGATAATACCGTTTTAGGTGGTCAACCCTAACAATAGAGCCGTCATTTTATGACGGCTTTATTATATATACTATGTACCTGCTTTTCCGAAAAACAGCAAAATTTTACATAGTAAATTGAAAAATTTTCAATTAGGTATACAAAATTTTACTATTTTTGCGGTACAGAAAAGGAAGAAAAAATTCCTTATCTGTACCTAAAAGTATAGTTTTATATGGCAAAGACAAATCCATTATTGCAATTTGGAAATGTACCGGTGTCTGCTGCGATGCTGGAATCGTGTTTTCCTGAGTTGGATGCACCAAACAAGAAGGTGCAGGCTTTGGAGAAGAACGGCGACATTATTCGCCTTAAGCGTGACCTTTATGTTGTTAGTCAGGAAATTAGCGGGAAAGAAATCTGTATACCATTGTGCGCCAATCATTTATATGGTCCGTCATACGTGTCGCTAAGATGGGCGCTGAGATGGTATGGATTGATTCCTGAGCGTGTTTTCAGGATGACTTCAATGACAACGAGACATGCAAGGCTGTTTGAAACTCCATTAGGTGTTTTCGATTATCACAGAGTGCCGGGGAATTATTTGGGAATCGGAATTAAAATGCAACAGGAAAATGATACCACTTTCCTGATTGCGACACCAGAAAAGGCTCTTTGTGATATGATTTTACTTGATAAACACGTTCCTAATCAATCAGTTAAGCGATTGGTGCAGTATTTGGAAGAGGATATCCGTTTTGATATGGATGCACTTGCTGATTTTGATGTGAAAATAATAGAAGAATGTGCCGAATATGGCGGTAAGAAATTGATATTTAATAACTTGATAAAAATTTTGAAGCAATGACTATTTATGAAACAATGCTCACTCAGTATAATGAAGAGCACGGAACTGCGACACCAAATGCCTCTCATGAAGTGATGCAACAACTGGTATTAGCCGGCTTGAATAGAGGAGGATTTTTCAAGCATGCGGCTTTTTATGGCGGAACGTGTCTGCGTATTTTCCATGGTTTGCCTCGCTTTTCGGAGGATTTGGACTTTTCATTGATTGAAAAGCGTGATGATATTCATCTCTATAATTATTTTCCATCGATAGTTGAGGAGTTTAATATTTCTGGATTGGATGTTACTATTACGAAGAAAGAAAAAAAGATTTTCGGCAGGGTGGAATCGGCATTTTTGAAAGAAAATACTGAAGCTTACGAGATAAAGTTTCAAACAAAAAAGACTGTGAAAATCAAGATTGAACTTGATACAGACCCTCCGTTGCAGTTCAACACAGAACAAAAATTGTTGCTACAACCGTATTCTTTTATGACCCGCTGTTTTACCTTGCCTGACCTTTATGCCGGCAAGATGCACGCACTTGTCTATAGAGCTTGGCAACGGCGTATCAAGGGTCGTGACTGGTACGATTTTGAATGGTATGTTCGCAATGGTATACCATTGGATTTCAATCATCTCCAGGCTCGAATCAAAGAGTTTAGTGGTCAGGATGTTGACAAAGAAACATTTTTGAAGCAGCTGCGGGAAAGATTGGCAACGGCGGATATAAATATGGTGAAATTGGATGTGGTGGATTTTATCACAAACCAGCATGAACTCGATATCTGGTCCAACGACTATTTCTTGCAACTTGCTGATATGATAAAATTTGTGTAAAATTATGAAAACCAACACTTTATATTCTGAAATCCTTTCAAAACAGGACTCCGCTCTCGTCCCTGGCCTCTCCCGTTTCTTCAAAACCGGTCCGGGACAGTATGGCGAAGGCGACAAATTCCTTGGGATAAAGGTGCCGACGGTGAGGGAAGTGGTGAAAAACCAATGGCTGAATGCTACTTTCGATGACTTGGAAGAATGCGTCACCTCCGAATATCACGAGATGCGCCTTGCGGCACTGCTTACCCTTGTGCAGATTTTCAAACATGCGAAGAAAGACGCTAAGATGCAAAAACAATGCGTCGACTTCTATCTCGCTCACACTCAATATATTAACAATTGGGACTTGGTCGATCTTTCGTGCTACGAGTTGCTTGGCAGCTGGCTCCTCGACAAGGACCGCGAGCTTTTATACGACCTCGCCCGCGACGGAAAGACCATCTGGGAGCAGCGTATCGGGATGGTGAGCACCATGCAGTTTCTGCGTCATGGGCAGCTTGACGACACTTATAATATTGCTGAGATCTTTTTGGCGAAACCGCAACCGCTTCACGACCTTCTTCAGAAGGCTGTGGGCTGGCTGCTGCGTGAGGCGGGAAAGCGTGATGAGCGACGCCTCAAAGACTGGCTGACAACACGTTACGAGACAATGCCTCGTACTATGTTGAGGTATGCAATAGAAAAGTTTCCAGAAGAGGAGAGAAAAAGCTATCTGAAATTTTAATATCTCACCCTCTTTCCGTGTTTTCTCTCAGGGCGTTCATTCTCTTTTGAACGCTTTTTCTTATCTTTTTTATCTTTTATCTGTTTGTCTTTCCTATCCTTAGCTCTGCTTCTGCGTTCGTGTTTTTCCTCTTCGCGGTCGCGGCGGCGGCGGTCTTCATGGAAGTTGTCGCGTGATTTGCGTTCTTTTTTGGAGGAGATTTCTCCACTACCATCTCTCTTCGTCCGATGTCCGGTCGAAATGACGTTTTTATCCTTTGATTTCGGCTCGCCGGTAGTGATTTCGACGCGGATTCCTTCTGTGTTCTTGCTCGGGTCGGCGAAGCAGTCGACGATAAACTGAGCCTTGTCGCCGTCGACGGCAACGAATGAGAAGTTTTCCATCAAGTCGATATGGCCGATCTCGATATTTTTGGTGCCTGTCACATCGTTGATTCTGCCTATCAATGAGTTAGGTTTGATATGGTCGCGTTTGCCCAATCCGAAGAAGAGGCGCACCATGTGAGAGTCGTCGTGAACTTTCTTTTCTTTTTTCTCACGTTTTTCCTTGCTGCTGTTTTCGTCGATATTAAGGTCTTTAGCGTCTTTATAATAATCGAGGAAACGGTTGAAATTCAGCGCCACCACTCGTGTTATCAGTTCTTCGCGCGTGAGCCAGCTGAGTTTTTTGAACACCACTGGCAGGTAGTCGTCAATGTCGTCGCGCATGATGTCGACTTTCTCGAGGTTGTCGATATGGCGGAACAGTTGTTTCTCGCACACCTGCTGTGCTGTCGGGATGAGGCAGCGTTCCATGGGCTGTCCGAGTTGTTTCTCTATGGCTTTGATTTTATGTTTCTCTTTCTGGTGCACGAGGCTGATGCAGATGCCTGTCTTGTCGGCGCGTCCGGTTCTGCCGCTGCGGTGCACGTAGGTGTCTATGTCGTCGGGGAGGTTATAGTTGATAATGTGGGAGAGGTTGTTCACATCCAGACCTCTTGCCGCCACGTCGGTAGCCACCAGGATCTGTGTGAAACCTTGGCGGAAGTGGTTCATCACGAGGTCGCGCTGTGCCTGCGAGAGGTCGCCATGCAGCGATGCGGCGTTGTAACCGTCGTGGATGAGGTTGTCGGCAACTTCCTGTGTCTCAAGTTTTGTGCGGCAGAAGACGATGCCGTAAATCGACGGGTAATAATCGATTAAGCGTTTCAGTGCGAGATATCTGTCGCTTGCCTTTATCATATAATAGTTATGGCGTACGTTGGCGGTGCCGGAGTTTTTCTGACCAATGCTGATGCGCACGGGGTCTTTCATGTATTTGTTGAGAATCTGTTCCACTTCGGCAGGCATTGTCGCCGAAAACAGCAGTGTGTTCTTCTGTTCAGGCATATATTCCAAGATGGCGTCAACGTCTTCCTGAAATCCCATGTCGAGCATCTCGTCGGCCTCGTCGAGAATCATCCACTGCACATTGCTGAAGTCGACACGGTTGCGGCGTATCATATCCTGCAGACGACCTGGTGTTGCCACTATTATCTGCGGTTTTTTGGCGAGGCTCTTGAACTGTTGTTCGATGCTCGCGCCACCGTATACCGGCACAATCATGATTTCTGGGATGTATTTCGCATAGCTGAGCAGGTCTTTGGTGATCTGCATGCAAAGCTCACGTGTCGGACATAAAACCAAGGCTTGAACGCTGCGGTTTTTCGGGTCGATATTCTGCAAGAGTGGCAATCCGAATGCAGCGGTCTTTCCTGTTCCTGTCTGCGCAAGTCCCACTAAATCAGTACGTTGTGATAATAACACTGGCAAAACCTCCGCCTGTATCGGCATAGGTTCCTTGAATCCTAATTCATCAATGGCTTTTAGGATTGCAGGGTTTAAATTGAAATCTTGAAACATATAATGAAATTGAGGCTGCAAAATTACAAAAAATTACTATATTTGCAGGTTATTTTTTTTAAAGATGAGAAAGCTGCTTTTATTTTTTGTTTTATCATTGTTTTTGATTTCCTGTTCATCGAAAGATGAAAAGCGATATACAGTAGAAGAAGTGCAATCATGGCCTGTTGTTGACATTGACATGATATTCAATGACTTGGACAAGCCTTTTCTTGATAAGAAAGCTGCGCAGATTGACAAGTCATTTCTGAATCTGAAGAAAAAGACCACCTTCAACGGTACGGTTTTATATGCCGAGAAGGGTAGGATAGTTCTTGAAAAGGCGTATGGAGTGCGCAATCTTAAGACGAAAAAAGGTGATTTGGCCGTCGACGATGTGTTCCAGCTCAGTTCTGTCTCGAAGATGTTCACTGCTGAGGCGATAATGATTCTCAAAAGTCGTCAGCTCATTGATTATGATGTAGATATAAAGACGTATATTCCGGAGTTTCCATACGATGGCATCACCATAAGGATGCTTCTGACGCATCGTTCGGGGCTGTCGCGTTATGAGACGCTTGCTGATAATCACTGGCCTAACAAGAAGATTCCGTTCACCAACAAAGACATGATTGACTACTATATCAAATACAAGCCTGCTCCGTATTTCAGGCCTGACAATGGTTTTCATTATTGCAATGTGAATTACGCTTTGTTGGCGAGCATAGTGGAGCGTGTCTCTGGCAAGAGTTTTGTTGATTTCATGCGCGACGACGTCTTTGACGCCGTCGGCATGCATGATTCGTATATCTACGACATGCCTACAGACACAATGGTATCGTTGTATCTCCCTGACTGTGTTCAGGGATATTATGTCGGTCGCCGTCGTCCGCGTCAGGCGCAAAACGAGTATCTCAACGGTGTCAAAGGCGATAAAATCATGTTTTCAAACGTCGAGGACATGTACCGTTTCAAGGTCGCCATCGATTATGGATTGTTTGTCCCCGACTCCATACAGGCCGAGGCTTTAAAGCCGGGCAGCCCCAAGTATTCAAAGAGAAAAGACAACTATGGTTTCGGATGGCGCATCTCGCGCAAATATCCCGACTGTTACTATCATTATGGCTGGTGGAAGGGCTACCGGTCGTTTTTCTTGTTCGACAAGCAAAACGACCGCACCATCATCGTCTTGACAAACACCGACAAAGGTCCTAACTCTGATATTTTCTGGAAATTGTTGAAAGACAATAGCATGGCATTAGCTCCAGCTTCTATCAACATACCCGTTTTGGAACTTGAAAACAATCTGAGGTTTCCTTGCTCATCATACCGTAACCGATGATTTATAATGGTTCGATGACGAGTTTGTAACCTACACCATGCACGTTTTCAAGCTTCACGCTTGGGTCTTCACACAAAAGCTTACGCAGCCGTTTCACATAAACATCCATGTTTCGCGCATTGAAATAATTGTCGGAATGCCACACGCGTTGCAGCGCCAAAGGCCTTTCCACAACACGGTTTTTGTATTCAAACAAGAGATATAAAAGGTCTAACTCTTTGGCAGTCAGCCGTTTCTCTTTTCCGTTGCAAGTCAGCACATTATGCAAGGTGTCCAGGGTACAGGCGCCGACAGTGAAATAATGCTGTTTGTTTTCAAGGCTTTTTGCTCTTTTTTGAATGGCTTTTATGCGCAGACCGAGTTCTTCCATGCTGAAAGGGCGTGAGATAAAGTCATCGGCTCCAGCGTTAAACGCCCTGATAATCTCGTTCTGATTAGGCTTGGTGCCGATAAAAATGATTGGCACGAATCTGTTTTTGTGACGAATCTCTTTCGCCAAATCCAGCCCGCTGATGACCGTGATGTCGATATCAATGAGCACGAAATCGAACTGCTCCTTCCGGAAATGCTGTAAAGCCGCTTCCCCGTTGAGGCAGATTTGTGTGTGATAACCACACGAGACAAGGTAGTTTTTGGTAATCGAAGCCAAATCCTTGTCCTGTTCCGCTAAAAGAATCTTTAGTTCTAACATGTTTAGTACTTTTTAAGATGAAAAAAATTTCATCACAAAAGTAGGAAAAATATAATTTTTTGATAAAAAAATGAGATCCTAAATCATTCAGTATTAGTGATTTTTAACATAAATTTCATTTTTTTGCAAGAAATCTTAAAAAATTTTTACAAAAAAACGCATTTATATCAAAAATAATGTGTATCTTTGCAACGCGTAACGATGTACATCCATAGTTCCCTATCCAGGGAATTTACATTGTTCGTAAAAGGTTTCATAAATTTTGGTTTTTGGTTCTGGGAACCATCTCCGCTCAAGAGATGGTTCCTTTTTTTATTTCCTTTCGTAGAAATGCATGTCGATAATGTATTTGTACACCTCTTTAGGCATGAAATAGCGCACATCTTTGCCTTCGCCGATGGCGTCTCTGATGAATGTGGATGAAATCTCAATCTCCGGTGCATCTATCACTTTTACAGACGGGTGTTTTGCTAACTCGTTGTTGTTGTGACCTTTACGTGGGTAAACGAGAAGGTGGTGATACTTCAAAATCATCTCGTAGTTCTTCCATTTCGGGAAGCTCTCGAGGCTGTCCATGCCACAGATAAGGTAAAAGTCGGTGTTAGGATGACGTTCGGCCAGACGTGTCAGGGTGTCGATGGTGTACGACGGCTGCGGCATGTAAAACTCGATGTCGCACACATGAAAACGCTCGTCGTCTTTGATTGCCATCTCCACCATATACATCCGATGGCGGTCGGCAAGCAGCGACTTTTTGTCCTTGAACGGGTTCTGTGGCGACACCACAAACCAAATCTCATCCATGTCACCATATTCCGCCAGATAGTTGGCGAGCATCAGGTGACCGTTGTGAATTGGGTTGAACGACCCGAAGAACAAGCCGATTTTTGTTTTCATGATGTTTTTTGTTAAAAGATAAAAGAGATTAGATTATCGTCGCTTCGCGTTCCTTTAACTTTACTCCTTTAACTTTTAACTATAAAATGTTAAACAATTGTTCCTTAATCTTCTCGAGTTCATCCTTCATCTTGACTACAAGTCGCTGAATGTCAGCGTCGTTAGCCTTTGAGCCGAGGGTGTTTATTTCGCGACCCATCTCTTGTGCTATGAAGCCGAGTTTCTTGCCGGCGCCTTCCTCGTCGATGGTCTCCTTGAAGTAGTCGCAGTGTTTGCGGAGGCGCACCTTTTCCTCTGTGATGTCAAGCTTTTCAAGATAAAATATGAGTTCCTGTTCGAAACGGTTCTCGTCGTATTCACCGTTCGTGAGCTCCTGCAGATTCTTGATAAGACGGCCTTTGATGGTCTCATGACGGTTCTTCTCGAAAGGCTCAACTTCTCCTAAATATCCGAGAATCAAGTCAACACGTTGCAGAAGATCTTTCTTCAAAACAGCGCCTTCCTTGGCTCTGAAATCGTCAGTAATATTGATGGCTTCCACCAAAGTCTCCATGATTTTCGCCAAAAACTCGTCGTCGTATTCCTGCTGCGGTGAGTTGAAAATGCCCGGCATGCGGAACACTATTGCAGCCACATCCTTCGACTCAGGGATGTTGTATTCTTTTGAAATATTGTTAATTTGCTCGAGATACGACGCCACCACTTCCTTCTCGATATGGGTGTTTTGCGCCACATCGGTGTTGGTGATGGTAATCATCACGTCGACTTTTCCGCGCTGGAGGCGTGTCGCAATCTCGTTGCGGTAGTCGAATTCGTTGGCCTTGAGCTCCTGTGGAAGCTTCATGATAAGGTCTAACTGCTTGCTGTTCAATGTCTTAATCTCGATTGAGATGTTGTTTGTCTTAAAAATCTGCTCGGCTTTGCCGTAGCCTGTCATCGAACGAATCATCTTTAAAAATAATTTTTTGCAAAAGTAATAAAAATTTCATTCACTTGTCATTTCGAGCGCAACGAAGTGAAGTCGAGAAATCCTTTTTTTACGAATGCATTGTATTAAAAAGGATTTCTCCATTCCGCTCCGCTTCAGTCGAAATGACAAGGGCAAAATTATTTTTCATAAAAATGTAATATCATCAATTATTTTCGTTAATTTTGTGGATTGTTTTGAATATTTCTAAATCGATTTAATATTAACTATAAAAATTAGGATTCTATGTCAGAAAAAATGACTTCACAAGATTTTATGGAAATGGAAGCCAGATATGGCGCCCATAACTATCATCCGCTTCCGGTAGTCCTCGCCAAGGGTAAAGGCGCAAAAGTTTGGGACGTGGAAGGCAAGGAATATTATGACTTTTTGTCGGCATATTCAGCTGTCAACCAGGGACACTGCCATCCGGCAATCCTCAAGGCTATGGCGGAGCAGGCTGAGAAACTCACTCTGAGTTCACGTGCATTCTACAACGACGCTCTCGGTCCATGGGAGAAATACGTTACAGAATACTTCGGTTACGACAAGGTTTTGCCGATGAACACCGGCGCTGAGGCTGACGAGACAGCTCTGAAGCTCGCACGTCGTTGGGGTACAGTGTGCAAGGGCATCCCGAATGACGAGGTCACCATCGTGTGCTGCGAAGGTAACTTCCACGGCCGCACCATCACCATCATCACCATGTCGAACGACCCTGACTCATACGCAAATTACGGTCCTCTGACACCTGGTTTCATCCGTATCCCTTACAACGATCCAGACGCATTGGAGAAGGTTCTCGCCAAGGATGGCAAGAAGATAGCAGGTTTCCTGTTGGAGCCTATCCAGGGTGAGGCTGGCGTTTACGTTCCGGATGAGGGTTATCTGAAGAAATGCTACGACATCTGCAAGAAATACAATGTTTTGTTCATGGCCGACGAGGTGCAGTGCGGTATCGCCCGTACAGGTAAGATGCTTGCTTGTGACCACGAAGGCGTGCGTCCTGACATCCTTATCCTCGGTAAGGCTCTCGGCGGCGGCGTGGTGCCAGTGTCGGCAGTGCTTTGCGACGACTACATCATGATGAACATCAAACCGGGTGAGCACGGCTCAACATTCGGCGGCAACCCAGTGGCAGCAAGAGTGTCTATCGCTGCATTGCAGGTCATCAAAGACGAACACCTGATGGAGAACGCTGAGCGTCTCGGCAAGATTTTCCGTGAGGAAATCATGAAGATCAACCACCCGATGATTCAGAAGGTGCGCGGTAAAGGCCTCTTGAACGCAGTGATTATCAAGCCTATGAACGGCAAAGAGGCATGGGATGTATGCTTGAAGATGCGCGACAACGGCGTCCTCGCCAAGCCAACCCACCAGCACATCATCCGCTTCGCTCCACCATTAGTGATCACCGAAGCCGAATTGATGGACGCTATCGAGAGAATCAAGAAATCGATAATGTCGTTCTAAAGTTTTTTGAAATAATAAAGTTGGCGGCAAGCTTTGCTTGCCGCCAACTTTTTGCTTAATCTTGAATGTGACAGATTACATAAGCATACCCCGTTGATCTACAACCATTCATTGTACTCCAACAAGTGCCATGCCTGTCATAATACTTGTATTTACAACCACGTTTCATATAACCACCCGTCTTCGGTTTGTTTACATTAGATTGTTGATTTGTTTGATATGGCTTCACAGATTTCTCACTGAGCCTGTCAACATGCTTCCTGATGCTGCATCAGTCGATTACGATAAATCGTTTTGTGACGGTTTTGCCATTATGGTCGGATATGCTAAGAAGATACAGACCGTCGGGTATATCCGAAACACAGATTTCGTTGGTGTTATAGATGGTTTTGATGAGTTGACCTCGCACATCATAAATCTGTAACTCAGCGACAGTTGTTCCATCAATACTAATTATATTATTTGATGGATTAGGCCAAACTGTAATTCTTGTATTACAAGTTGATTCATCAATGTTGTCATACTTATTGCAGTAAACAATATTATATGATTTTGAAACGTCATTGTCGCTATAGACAGCTAAAATATGATATTCTGAGGGCCCATTTCCTGAGTTATAGTCGGTATATTCTGTTTCCGTTATCAATGATTGACTGATGAGTGCTTCCCCTTTATAAACCTGATAACCCATAAGCTCTTCTCCTGGTTTGAGTTGTGGCTCACTCCATCGGAGAGTTACACTGGCTCCATCGCAATCCACAATCTCACAATCCATCACCGGTGTGTGGTGATTAAACCATTCGTGTGTAAAATGATGGAAATATGTGGTTACCAGAGTGTCGCCATAAGCCCTATAATAATCAACCCACATTTTACCGCCGTAATCCAAAAGCATTGATGCTTCTCTTGTTATGGAGTAAAAAACACCTGGCTCGCGGTCGGCTGCAAATTCCCAATATCTCGATGAAAGCATTCCTTCGGTTATCGAGTCGACGGTTATCAAAGGCCTGAAAGTATGACCGTAATCAGAACTGAAAAACACCGAATATGAAGTCATGTCATAAGATCTTTGATGGATGTATAGTTCTCCATCTGTGGCTCCCGCCGTCATTTCAAAATGGTTAAACTGGGGTAAATAAGTTGTATCTGCTGTTTGGTTGAAATCAAGAGAATGGGTAAGATATAGTTCCCAGTCATCGGTGTATAATAGATTGAAAAACTCACCACTGTGCAATCCCGCAACACTGTATGAATCAATAAACGGGATATTTACGATCTCAAAAGTTTCACCGTAGTCGTAACTGATACGCATGCCCTCATCGGGGTTTCTTTCGAGAACAGTTCCTGGCTCGTTTTTAAAAACCCAGTATCCGTTCATCAAGTTGGTTGTGGAATTTGTTGGATCCCATGTTCGTCCGTAATCCATTGTTCTATACAACTTATCGTCGTGGTTATACACGATACCGGGCGTGCAGTCTGGGATTATGTCTCCAACGTTCATAACATTAGTTGAATTGGTATTGTAGATGTATGGCAGTTCAACATTTTTCCCATGTTCGGTAAAATGAGCAAAACACCTGATGCTTTCATACGATGGTGTAAGCCATCCTGTGTAAGAATAGAATTCTCCAGATGCTTGTTTTGTGTCCCAATTATTATCGGAAGTTATTATATGAGGCAAAGTTGAAAGCAGGTGATCTGTTTTTGATTCATAATACATCCAATAGTTCTCATTGTCGTTGCCAATGAATTTGTTGTAATTGCATTTTGGAAAAGCGTTGTTTGAGTAAAACCCATGTGTGTCAAATTTCACTTTGATAGTTTGGCTGTTACTTTCAGTTACATATGCACTTATTTCTTCTGGGGAGGAACTGTTGATGACTACCCACGTTTGAGATTGAACGGAAAATATTATTCCGTATAAAATGATGATTAATGAGGTAATCTTTTTCATAGCTTTAAATTTTTAAGTTTAAATGGAGTTAATATCCTTGCAAAGTTACAAAAGATTTTTTGCAAAGATGACATTAATTTTCGAAAAAATGAATGGTTTTATGATTTTTACTTACAAAACCACCCAGTCCTCATCAACTAAATAAACCTTGTCATAGCCTTTCGGAAGATGAATCGTCCAAATCAGACTGCCGGAGCTGTCGATGAGGCTCAGCTTCCTGTCCTTTTTCCAGTAATAGGAGAGGAGGAAATCGCCGTCTGATTTATGAACGGCGTCGGCAAGGACGAAGTCGGATTCAGCGATGCCGTACCTCAAGTCGAAATGAGCGTTTTCGTTCGGGAATGGCAACTCTATTTGGTTCCCATTTTCGTAATTCGTTATCACTGGCGCCGCATTGAAATAGGCGTTCTGGCTGTCGATTTTGATGAGACAAAGTCGCGTCCCGAGACCGTGTTTTTCGTTAAACTCGGGAATAAAGGCATTGTCAACCAACGACTTGAACCTGATTTCGCCATCACGCCGCTCCATACGGCAAAGAATCCGTTTCTCGCTTTTTTCCTTTTGCGAAACGCCCAAAACGATATTGTCCCAGTCTTTGATTAAAAACACACAGTTTTGCCAGGCACAGACTTCGAAATCGTTGAAATGCAACGAGTCGCGGAACCGCAAAGGATAAACCTCTGTGATTTCCAGATTCTTATCCAGCCCGACAATGGCCGTCTCATTCAAAATCCTGACAGTTGAGTCCTGATGCTCCTCGTTGAAATACGTTTCCGTGTAATTCACATTTATCAGCAGAAACAGCGTGTCGTGAAAAACGCAGCCGTTATCGATTTTTATCTTGCCGAAATCGGGGATATAGGGCCTAATTTGGTCGGAATATCTTCGAACCTCTCTCAAAGTCTTCTTGTCTCCGAAAATGTTGAAATAAAGCTTCTCAAGATCGGTTTTCGAGAAATCCTGACTGGCAACATGCTTGAAGTCCTTATCAAAAAGATGCAATTCATGATAGGCGAAATCCATAAATAAATTGTTGTCGTTCAATGAGATACATCTGTTTTGTTCCGACAAAACCACATCATCGGGCAACTTTGCCGTAACTAATCCAAAGGAGCCAGTGTTTTGAAGTTTTTTTAAAACAGGAATCCATTTTTTGCTTTGATTAAGTTCGGCATCAAAAACAAGTTCGCCGTCTTTGTAAAGGTACAGCCAAGGAAAGATGTTGTGCGACAACGATTTAAACAAAGTGTCATCGCAAATGATGTCGTAATTGCGGCTGATTTTCAGGAATTTGTCCGCAAACTTTTGCGCCTCGTTTGGGTTTGTTGTCTCGAACAGCAGATGCAGGTTGCAATCCTCGCTTATGCTGTCGAGGAAGCGGTATTCGTTGTAGCAGTTCGGGCACAGGTTGGTGTTTGCTGTGACGATGACCTCGATGTCCGGCTTGTGCGAACAGGCCATAGCAGTTAAGAGAATAGAGAATAACAGGAGTTTTTTCATGGCAATTTTGTTTGTTTATCATTGTGGCGGCAGCTTTAATGGCTTTAACGCCGTTAACGCCATTAAGGGCCTTAAAGCCGCCGCCATGAAGTTCCCTTCTTCAGGGTTCCGTTGTCATTCCTAGCCGCAAGGCGAGGAATCTCGTTCTATTGTTTCACAATTCGCTCCGAAAACT
>OMYA01000014.1 GCA_900315175.1 uncultured Bacteroidales bacterium | reverse complement strand
CTAACGGAGTCATTGAAATGACATATTTGGGGTAATTATCGTTTATTGAGTTAAGATTTCCGAACTCACGTTTGCGAGTTGTTTCATCGGCAATTATATACGATGCCTGCACATAAATGCGCTGACCTTCCGGTTTTGTGCAGACAAAGTCTATTTCACCAGCCTGAAGTTGTCCCACTGTAACATCATAACCGAGGCGAATCAGATGGTTGTAAATGATGTTTTCAATCACTTTTTCAATGTCGCCTTCACGCGAGCCGCCAGCGAGGGCATTTCGAATGCCGTTGTCCTCAAAATAATACTTGTCGTTGCTCTCAAACAGCTTTTTCCCATGAATATCATAGCGATTTACCTTATGAAGAATATAGGCATCGCATAGATATTTGATATAGTTTATGATAACCGTCGAAGTAATATTCTCGCCTTGTGACTTCATATAATTGGCGATACTGTTGGCTGATATTATCTTACCAGTATTGTCCGCTAAAAATCGCACAAGATTTTCAAGAAAAGGAACGTTGCGGATATTGTTCCTCATTATAATATCCTTAAGCAAAACAGTGTGATACACATCCATTTGGTATTCGCGCGCATCCTGTTCTTCAAGTCCCATCTTAACCAATCCCGGCAAACCTCCACACTGAATATACTTTACCAATGTATCGTCTGAGTCCGGCAGCTTATGAAACAGCATAAACTCTTCATAACTAAGGGCTTGGATATAAATCTCTTTATAACGTCCGCCAATGAGCGTGCTCAAATCGCCGCTGAGCATTTTTGAGTTTGAGCCAGTGACAACAATCTCTATATCAGGCTCCTCATAATAACTGCGCAAGCTTTTTTCAAAATCTTCAATATCCTGAATCTCGTCGACAAGAATATAGTTTGTCTTGTTTTTATCGCGTCGCGCTCCAATATAAGCGTTCAGGTCCTTATATGTCTTGATATCATCAAATTCATATTTCTCTTTGTCGATAAAAATGACATTTGTTTTGTTGATTTTACTGATTTTATCTCTGAAAAGCCTTAAAACACAACTCTTTCCGATTCTACGTTGTCCGGTCAATATTATAATGGTATCTTTTCCAAGGTAGCGTTCGATGCTTTCCAAATAACGTTGTCTTAAAATAGTCTCCATAACATTTTTATCTTTTATAAAAGAAATTTTTTGCAAAAATAATAATTTTATCTTTTATAAAAGAAATTTTTTGTAAAAAATTGAAAAAAATTGCTGCTTTTGAATTATTCAGATGAGATTCCTCGCTTCGCTCGGAATGACAGGGCTAACGGAGTCATTGAAATGACATATTTGGGGTAATTATCGTTTATTGAGTTAAGATTTCCGAACTCACGTTTGCGAGTTGTTTCATCGGCAATTATATCATAGCGATTTACCTTATGAAGAATATAGGCGAGGCTGTAATTTTTTAAAAGAGCAAGCTACACGAAAAGAACTTTTTTGTATTTTTGAAGCAGATTTTGAATCTTCCCTCCCACTGAGCATTTTGAAACAGTTTTTACCACCAAAAGTAATCGCCAGATTGCTTGTTGGAATTGTTTAATTTATTGATTTTTTAATGTTTAACAATATGGAAACTATTGATTATAATAACAAAAACAACATATTACCGGAGTTCATTAAAGGTATTCCGACAGCAAAACACCGCAGTAGAGAAAGAAGAAGTCTGATAACGATTTATTATTCAAACCTTTGGAAAAAACTTCAGCGAGAAGGCAAAGGGAATATGATCTATAATGATTATCTTGGCGTTAATGTTTTTATTGTTGAGAATGAAAGTGACAAGAAAACCATTAATACAGCATCAAAAAACTGGCAATCGACTTATGCCGTGAAATATTTGGAAGTTATCGTAAAGGATGCAATTGGAGATGTGAACAAGCCAGTTTATGACCATATAAAAACTGGCACACAATCTTATAATGGTTACAGAAACATGGCAATTTTGTATTATGATTTCACCAACAATGAATATGATTATTTAAATTTCAAAGTTAAATTAACCATTGGAATTAAAGCAAACGAAAAACATGTACAGTATTGTGTTAATAAAATAGAGGTGAAATAAAAAAAGTCAACCGTACCAAGCAATTACCCACAAAGGGAACCACATACGGAATTGACTTTCACGCTGCAAAGATACAAACTTTTTTTAATCGCGCAGCCGGTTTTTTGAAAATTTTTAACAATAGCGCTACGTATACGCTACGCCTATACTACGCCTGGGAGCAACATCTTGCGTAGCGCACTATATTTAGTGCTAAACGAAAAGAGTCAGCCGAATAGGTTGGCTCTTGTTTTTATTGTTAAAATCTTTAAACATCGCTCAACTTAAAACATTTTTTTGTATTTTTGCAGTTGGATTAGACTCTATTTTTAGAAATGAACGTGTTATATCCTTTGAAGTTTAAGCCTATTTTCCTTGAGAAAATCTGGGGCGGGCAGAATGTCAAGTCGTTGTTGCACAAGGACTTCGGCAAGCTGATGAACTGTGGCGAGATGTGGCTGCTGTCGGGTGTCGACGGCCAGAACAGCATAGTGGCGAACGGCCAGTTTGAGGGCGACGAGCTCAACGACCTCGTGGAGACCTTCATGGGCGACCTCGTGGGCGACAACGTTTTCGACAAATACGGCGAGACTTTCCCATTGTTAATCAAGATAATCGACCCGCTGACATGGCTGTCGGTGCAGGTGCATCCCGACGATGAGATAGCACAGAAGATAGGCCTCGAGAACGGCAAGACCGAGATGTGGTATGTGATGCACGCCGACAAGGACGCGGAACTCGTCTCAGGTTTCAACCGCGAGGTGACGAAAGCGGAAGTGGAGAAGCTCATCTATGATAAAAAAATATCGGAAGTCCTTAACTATGAAAAGGTTAACGACGGCGACGTGTTTTTCATCCCGGCAAGAAGGATTCACGCCTTAGGTCCGGGCTGCATGGTGGCTGAGATACAGCAGACCAGCGACACCACCTACCGTGTGTACGACTGGGACCGCCTCGACCAGCACGGGATGTACCGCGAACTGCATATCCCGCAGTCGCTGTTCACCTTAAACTACAAACACGAGGACAACTACCGCACCGAATACGACCGCGACAAGAAAGACGCCACCGTCAAGATGGTGGAATGCCCTTATTTCACCACCAATTTCATCAATATTGAAAAAGGGATGGCGTTGGCAAAAGACTATTCGGAACTCGACTCTTTCGTCATCCTTATGAGCGTCGGCGGCAGCTTCACCCTGAAATACGACGGAGGCGAAGAGATCGTCGGCATCGGCGAATGCATTTTAATTCCGAATATTATCAATAAAGTGGAGATAAAAGCGTTAGAAGATTGTAAAATATTAGAGACTTATATTGTTTGATCATTTAAAAATTTATATCATGAAAAAATTTCTTGCATTTTTACTTTTCGGCTTGATGTTTTTCGGCTTGAACGCCCAAAACAAATCAGATTTGCCGAATATCACACTGAAAGACCTTGACGGTCAATCCATCAACATCGCTGAGTTGAGCAACGACGGCAAACCGTTTGTTATGACATTTTGGGCGACCTGGTGCGGTCCGTGCGTTAAGGAGCACAACGCCCTCACCGACGTCTACGACGACTGGGTAGAGGAAACCGGCGTGAAGATTTTCTCAGTTTCTATCGACGACGCCCGTTCGACGGCAAAGATCAAGCCTTTCGTCGACGGCAAAGGCTGGCCTTTCGAGATTCTGCTCGATGTGAACAAGGAACTGGCTCGTGCCATGAACGTCAACAACCCGCCTCACACCTTCCTTTTCGACGGTGACGGCAAGATAGTGTGGCAACACACAGGTTATCTCGATGGTGGCGAAGAGGATCTTTACCAGGAAATCCTTAAGATTTCTAAATAGTGTAGAGTTAAGAGTTAAGAGTTGAGAGTTAAGAGTTAAGAGTTAAAAGTTTAAAGTTTAAAGTTTAAAGTTTGAAGTTAGAAGTTTCTCCTATCGTCATTTCGACCGAAGCGAAGCGGAGTGGAGAAATCTCACGAATAAAAGAATCAAACATGAAAAAATTATCATTATTAATAGTCCTCGTACTCGGAGTCACCGCTGTATATGGCCAGGATTTCCTGAAGAAATCGAAGGTCAGCGGGAGTTTCCAGATGGACGGCAACTACTATTGGGAAGACAACGGCATCGGCATCACCAAGGAGGACATCAACGGTGAGGAGTTCGGCGCCTACGGTTTCGGCAAGCTGCAGTATCAGCTTGGCAACTTCACTGCGGGATTCCGTTTTGAGGCATATCAGACCACTCCGATGTCGGGCTTCGACAGCAGAGTCAAGGGCATGGGTATCGCCAACTATTTCGCCACTTACGACGACGGCACCATCGGAGTGACCGTGGGCGACATCTACGACCAGTTTGGCAACGGCTTGGTTTTCCGCAGCTATGAGGAATGGACCCTCGGCTTCGACAATGCCTTGAGAGGCATCCGTGCCGTGTATCATCCTTGGGAAGGCGTGACACTCAAAGGACTTTACGGAAAACAGCGTTTTTACTGGGCAGGATACGGTGAGAATGTCCCCACATCGGAAAACAGAGGCCTGGTGCGCGGCGTTGACGGCGAATGGGACCTCAACAGCAGCATCGCTTCGATGAACAACAGCAAGTTCCGCGCCACCGTGGGAGCCAGCTTCGTAAGCAAATACGAAGACGCCAGCACCCTGTTTGTCAATGGAGAGGAACTTGTCATGCCACAAAACGTGGCATCATACTCCGGAAGACTCAACCTCGGATACGGCCGTTTCACCTTCTCGACAGAGTATGCACGCAAAATCAACGACCCGTCGGAGTTCAACAATTATATTTATAAGGATGGCCAGGAGCTGCTGGCATCATTGGCCTATTCACAGAAAGGACTGGGCATGGTGCTGCAGGTGAAACGCGTCGACAACATGAGTTTCAAGTCAAACCGACTCGCCACCCAGAACGACCTCGACATCGGGTTCATCCCGCCTTTGAATTATACGCATACGCACAGCCTTCCTTCGATGTTCTCATACGCCACGCAGCCGCTGGGCGAGATGGGGATACAGTTCCAGGTGAACTACACCATCCCGAAGAAGACCGTCCTCGGCGGAAAATACGGCACCAAGCTGGCATTCAACTACAGCCAGGTAAACGACATCAAACGCGACTCCATCAACGTTAACGGCGTGAACATGCTCAACCAGCCGGGAACAAAGGGCTACAAATCAGATTTCTTCGCTGTCGGCGACCGCATGTTCTATCGTGACTTGAATTTCGAGATTGAGAAGAAAATCAGCGCCAAATGGCATCTCACCCTGATGTACATCAACCTGTATTACGACATGGAGACCATCGAGAACCACCCTGGCGCAGAGGCTGTCGAGGCCAACATAGCTTTCGGCGAGGCGATTTATAAAATCAACAGAAACAACAGCATCCGCCTGGAGTTACAGCACATGTGGGACAATATCGGTCCTAACCACACCATCGAGCCGGGACATGAGTCTTACTACACCAAACGAGGCAACTGGTTCGCCTTCCTTTTGGAATACACCATCGCCCCGAAGTGGTTTGTGAGTGTCGCTGACAAATACAACTACGGCAACCCTATCGCCGACAACCGCGACCATTACATCACAGGGTCGTTCGGCTACATCAAAGACCAGACGCGTATCGCCATCAGCGGCGGCCGTCAGAGCGAGGGCTTGGTATGCGTGGGAGGTGTCTGCCGCACAGTGCCGGCATCAAGTGGTTTATCGCTAACGGTTACAACATCCTTTTAGGTAAGAGTTGAGAGTTAAGAGTTGAGAGTTAAGAGTTAAAAGTTAAAAGTTAAAAGAGAGGTTTGGGGATTATTGGGGAAGAAGATTTTGAGCCGTAAGGCGACCGAAAAAAAGAATAGAAAATAAAAATAGAAAAAAATGAAAAGATTTTCTTTGATTTTAACAACAGCGGCAGTCGTTTTAGGAATGATGTCGTGTGATAAATTAAAAGAGCCGTATATCGTCGAATCAATAGTGACTGAAAGCGACACCATTCCGTTGGTGGCAGCTGACACCATCAATTTCGATGGCAAGATGGTGACGCTATTGGAAGACTACACCGGCGTGAAATGCAACAACTGTCCGGAGGCCGGCGCTTTGGCGCTTCAGCTTCAGGAGCAGTACGAGGGGCATCTTGTGGTGTTAGGCGTGCATCCTAAGGGAGCTTTGCAGAATCCTGCAGGCGGTTTCCCGGATTTCAGGACCGACGACGGCAACGAATGGAATAACACATTCAACATCGCAGCATATCCTAACGGTCTTGTGAACCGCACAGGAGGCGTTCTCGGTTCGGCACAATGGGCGACAGCAGTGAGCAGCTACATGGACTCACCAGCGCCGATAAGACTTATCGTCAAGACCGAGTTCGACGATGCCACACGAGAGCTGAAGGTCAGCATCCACTCAAAGTTCCTGCAAAAGTTTGAAGGAGCCGACATCCGACTCACCACCTGTCTGATGGAGGACAACATTCTTGGCAAACAGGTGACGCCGACAGGCATTGACACCGCTTATATGCACCGTCATGTCTTCAGAGGCACTGCCGACGGACAGACATGGGGCAGACTGTTGAGCAGCTCTGATATCATCAATGCAGGACAGAACTTCATCACAAATATGAAGTTCATCTTAAACGATGACTATAACCCAGATCAGTTCTATATCGTGGCATTCATCACCGACAACGACACCAAAGAGGTGCTGATGGCTGCTGAGACGAAGATAAAATAAAAAAAGGAGGCCCTTTGACCTCCTTTAGTAGCGGGGGGCGGATTTGAACCACCGACCTTTGGGTTATGAGCCCAACGAGCTACCGGACTGCTCCACCCCGCATCGTGAATTGGGCTGCAAAAATACAACATTTTCGCACTCGTGTCAAGTGTTTTTTGAAAAAAATTTGAAATATTTTTAAAATATGGATCATAAAGCAGGTTACGTCAACATAATTGGCAAGCCAAACGTCGGAAAATCAACGCTTATGAACGATTTGGTGGGCGAGAAAATAAGCATCATCACATCGAAGGCACAGACCACCCGACATCGCATTTTGGGCATCGTGAACGGCGATGACTTCCAGATAGTGTTCTCCGACACCCCTGGAATCATCAAAAATCCAGCCTACAAGATGCACGAAATCATGAATCAGTACATCAACGTGGCGTTTATCGACGCCGACTTGATACTGTATGTGGTCGACATCACCGACAAAAAAATCGACGAGGAGACGGTGGAACGCATCAAGAAAATGGAGGTCCCGGTGTTCGTTTTGTTGAATAAAATCGACCTTTCGAACCAGGAAGACGTGGAAAAAGCCGTCGAGTTCTGGAGGAACGCGCTCCCGACAGCCACGGTGTTCCCTATCTCGGCGATGCATCAGGCCAACATCCAGTTCGTGTTTGAGAGCATCATCGAGAAACTGCCAGTGTGTCCGCCTTACTTCCCGAAAGACGAGCTCACCGACCGCTCGATGCGATTTTTCGTGACGGAAATCATCAGAGAGAAAATTTTGCTGAATTATCAGCAGGAAATCCCTTATTCCGTTGAGGTTGTCGTCGATGCTTACGAAGAAAGTGCGAAGCTCATCAACATCAAGGCGACGATTTTCGCCTCACGCGAGTCGCAGAAGGCTATATTAATAGGTAAGGGCGGCGCCGCCATCAAGAAAGTGGGAATTCAGTCGAGAGCCGACATCGAAGAGTTCACCGGAAAGAAGATTTTCCTGGATCTGAGAGTGAAAGTCGACAAAGACTGGCGTGATAATGAAGAAGAATTGAAACATTTTGGATATGAGGCGTAAATAATCACTTGTCATTTCGACTGAAGCGAAGCGGAATGGAGAAATCATTGTTATTCGAAATCATTCAATCATTTACGTTAAAAAAGGATTTCTCGACTACACTTCACTTCGTTACGTTTCGCTCGAAATGACAAAACAAATAATAAATATGAGTAATATTGTAGCAATAGTTGGAAGACCAAACGTCGGAAAGTCGACGTTGTTTAACCGTTTGGTGCAGAAACGCCAGGCGATTGTGGAAGAAAGCAGCGGCGTGACACGCGACCGCCATTACGGACACAGCGACTGGAACGGTAAGTCGTTCACCGTCATCGACACAGGCGGTTATGTGGTCGGATCAGATGATATCTTTGAGGAAGAGATTAGGAAACAAGTCGACTTGGCTATCGATGAGGCTGATGTCATCATCTTTGTGGTCGACGGACAGGCGGGAGTGCATGTCTTGGACGAAGACGTGGCGTTGATTCTTCGCAAGTGCAAGAAAAAAGTGCTTCTCGGCGTGAACAAGACCGACATCCCGAGCAAGTTCGGCGAGGCAGCGGAGTTCTATGCCCTCGGCTTGGGTGAGATTTATCCTTTCTCAGCCATGACAGGCACAGGCACAGGCGAGCTTCTCGACGAGGTGGTGAAATATCTGCCCAACGACACCACTGAAGACTATTCGGATCTGCCAAGATTCGCAGTGGTGGGGCGTCCTAACGTCGGAAAATCGTCGATGATAAACGCATTCCTTGGCCAGGAGAGAAACATCGTGACAGATATAGCTGGCACCACAAGAGACAGCAACAACACGCGTTTCAACGCTTTCGGCATGGACTTCATGCTTGTCGACACCGCCGGTCTGCGCAAGAAGAGCAAGGTGTATGAGAACATCGAGTTTTACTCTGTGATGCGTTCCATCCGCGCCATCGAGGAATGCGACGTGGCAATCCTCATCATCGACGCCACACAAGGCTTCGACGCGCAGGACATGAACATCTTGAGACTCATCGAGAGAAACAAAAAAGGCATGGTTCTGGTCGTCAACAAATGGGATTTGGTGGAGAAAGACAGCAACACACACCTCGCCTTCGAAAACATGATTCGCGAGAAAACCGCGCCTTTCGTCGATTATCCTATCATCTTCACCTCTGCAATCAACCGTCAGCGCACGTTCAAGGTGCTTGAGATGGCACAGAAAGTCTACGAAAACCGCGAACGTAAGATCTCGGTGCGCGAGCTGAACGACACCATGCTCGAAATCATCAACAGCCAGCCGCCGCAAATCGCTTCACGTGGACGTTATCTCAAGATAAAATACATCACACAGCTGAAGAGCCCAACCCCACAGTTTATCTTCTTCTGCAACCTGCCCAAGGATGTGAAGGACAACTATGTACGGTTCCTGGAGAACAAAATCAGGAGCATCTGGGACTTCCACGGAGTGCCGATACAGCTGTTCTTCAGAGAGAAATAGCCAATTTGTCATTTCGACTGAAGTGAAATGAAATGAAACGTAATGGAGAAACCCTTGTTTAACGAAATTATTCGATTGTTAACGAATACAAAAGATTTCTCGACTCCATTTCGTTTCGCTCGAAATGACAAGGGAAGAACGTTTTGAAAGATTTTGAGCCGTAAGGCGACCCGAATAAGATAAGAGTTGAGGGTTGAGAGTTGAGAGTTAAGAGTTGAGAGTGAAGAGTTAAAAGTTAAAAGAGAGATTTTGGGATTATTGGGGAAGAATATTTTGAAAGATTTTTAAAAAGATTTTGAAAGATTTTGAGCCGTAAGGCGACCCGAAAAATAATATGGATAACGAAGAATTAAGAATCGACAAATGGCTTTGGTGCGCGAGGCTTTTCAAGACCAGGACGCTGGCTGCTGATGCTTGCAAAGGCGGCAAGGTGAAGGTCAACGAGGTCTCGATGAAACCTTCGCATGACGTAAAAATCGGCGAGGTCATTGGCGTACAGCTCGGACAGCTGCATAAAGTCGTCGAAGTGCTCAGCATCCCGAAGAGCCGCGTTTCGCCGAAAGACGTGCCGAACATCTACGTTGACAGAACTCCGACGGAAGAATACGAGCGCATCGAGTTCATGCACGCCTACAAGGCCGAATACCGCGACAGAGGCGCCGGCCGCCCGACAAAGAAAGACCGCAGAATACTCGACAAACTCAAAGGAGAAGATTGATTAAACATTAATTACCGTTATTAAACATTAATTACCACTAATTTATCATTAATTTTTCATTAATTATTTTAGATTGAAAAACAGAGATTTGTCGAAAGAAAAAATTAATGAATAATTAATGGACAATTAATGACAATTAATGTTAAGAATAAAAAAAATGACATTTTACGATGATTTCGAACGTTCAGAATATAAACATCGCGGAGTACGACTACCCGCTGCCGGATGAGAGGATTGCAAAATATCCGCTGGCAGAGCGTGATGCGTCGAAGCTTTTAGTGTTGAAAAACAATAAGATAGGCGAAGACCATTTTCGCAATATCGGCGGTTACCTTCCGGAGAAATCCGTTTTGGTGTTCAACGAGACCAAGGTCGTCCGCGCGCGTCTGCAGTTTGTGAAAGACTCCGGTGCCGCCATTGAAATTTTCTGTCTGGAGCCGATTACCGGCAACGGTGACTATCAGCTGGCATTCTCGGCAGGGTCACCGGTGGAGTGGCATTGTCTGGTGGGCAACTCCAGAAGATGGAAGGACGGCCAACTGGCTATGCCGTTGACTATCAAAGGAAAAGATGTGGTCTTGAAAGCCGAACGTATCGAAAAAAACGATGCTTATTCGGTGGTACGATTCTCGTGGGAGCCGGCAGATATCAGTTTTGCGGAGGTACTTGAAAACGCAGGCGAGATACCCTTGCCGCCGTATCTGCATCGCGAGGCGGAGCCGAGCGACAGGGACCGCTATCAGACCGTGTTCGCGAAATATGAGGGTTCTGTGGCGGCGCCGACTGCATCGCTACATCTCACCAAGCCGCTGATAGCCAAACTGAAAGAGCAGGGACACACCATAAAAGAAGTGACATTGCACGTCGGCGCCGGCACGTTCCGACCAGTGGCAACAGACACCATAGGAGAACACGAGATGCACTCAGAATCCATAATCGTGAAACGCCAATGCATTGAACATCTGCACGATAACATAGGAAGGACGATAATCCCAGTCGGCACCACCAGCATGCGAACCATCGAGTCGGTGTACTGGATCGGAGTGATGCTGCTCGAACAAGGTTTTGAAGAACGCAACCTCCATGTGAACCAATGGTTTCCGTATCAGGACAGAACGGCTTTGCCTTCCGCAAAAGAAAGTCTTGAAGCCATATTAAAATATCTGGAAATGCATCATCTCGACGCTTTGCATGCCACCACAGCACTGATGATAGCCCCCTCCTGCCCTATCATGATAACAAAGGCGCTCATCACCAACTTCCACCAGCCGAAAAGCACGCTTTTGTTGCTGGTATCAGCATTAATTGGTGAAAGATGGAAAGAGGCTTACAAATTTGCGCTGGAACACGGTTTCAGGTTCCTCAGTTACGGCGATTCGTGTTTGTTTATCCCTTAAAAAATGTGTCACTCCCTTCGGTCGTGAGATGTGCAGCCTTCGGCTGAATGTGATAGCCTTCGGCTAATGTGCGCGAAGCGAGACCACATTCTGTGCAACGGCACATTTTGCGCAGCAACACATTCCGCGTAAGCGGCAATTTATTTGATTCTGTTATACAAATAATCAGCGTAATTTCTCAGCACCGCCTTCTTCTCTTCCGGAATGGCGATGGCATCGAGATGTTTCAATGAGCTGTTGTAATAATCGGTCATCACGCCGTTGACGATTTCTCTCACGTTATACTTTGTAAAGATGTCGAGGACAGCCTGCATCTTCTTGTCGTCACGACCTTTGGGCATTGAGAAATAGCCTTCGAGACGTTTCTTGTCGTCGGCTGAAGCGAGTTCAAGGGCTTTAAGATAGAGATATGTCTTCTTGTTGTCGGCGATGTCGCCACCAGGCATCTTGCCGAAGACCTTCACGTCGCCATAGCAATCGAAGAGGTCGTCCTGAAGTTGGAACGCTATGCCGATGGCGATGCCGAAGTCATAAATCTTCTTCATATTCTCCTCGTTCGCACCTGCCACGATAGCTCCTATTTTCAAGACTGAGCCGAGCAGAACAGCGGTTTTCAGGCGAATCATCTCGATATATTCATCGATGGTGACATCGTCGCGAGTCTCAAAGTTCAAGTCATATTGCTGACCTTCGCACACTTCAAGCGCCACCTTGCAAAGCTCTGCCAAAATCTTTTGAGAATATGCCTTATTGGTACTGAGCGCATATTGGAATGCCTTGATAAGCATGGTGTCGCCCGAAAGCAGCGCGATATTGGAGTTCCATTTGTGATAAACTGTCTCCAGTCCACGGCGAAGCGGTGCCTCGTCCATGATATCATCGTGAATGAGGGTGAAGTTATGGAAAATCTCGGCAGCCACTGCGGGTTTCATACATTCGTCGATGTCGCCGCCAAACATCTCACACGAAAGCAACGCCAAGGTCGGACGCATACGTTTGCCCTTCTGGCTCATGGTATACTCGATGGGAGCGTACAACTCGCTCGGAGCCCCCATAAAATCCTGATTCTCAATGAATTGAGTAATCAAATTTTGAATATTCTCAACAGATGTCATATCTTTTTTCTATAAAATGTCAAAACTAATGCTGGCAACACCAAAATATTGGTTATCAATGCGATGAGCAAAGTAAACGGTACCAGGAAGCCTACAATCTTCGTGCCGCCGAACGACGAGAAAGCGAAGATGAGGAAGCCGCAGATGAGGATGCTCGCCGAATAAATCATACTCGGACCCGTCTCAAGAATCGCCGCCATCACTGATTTTTTGATATCGTAGTTGTTCATTTTCATCTGCAGACGGTATCTTGCGAGATAATGGATGGTGTTGTCGACGCTGATACCGAGGGCGACGCTGAACACCAATATCGTCGACATCTTCAGCGGGATGCCGCAATAACCCATCACGCCAGCGGTAAACAGCAACGGTATCAGATTGGGTATCAATGAGATAACCACCATTTTAAACTTATGGAATGTTACCGCCATCAGCAGGGCGATGACGATGAATGCAAGCAAGAGTGAGTGCGACAGGTTGACAATCAGATAGTTGGTGCCTTGCAACGTCACCATGGCGCTGCCTGTCATCACCACGTCGTATTTGTCTTTAGGGAATATCTTGTCGATTTTCGGCTGCAGTGACTTGCTTATGGCATCGATTTCAGGTGTGGTGACGTTAGCCATCTGCACCGACACGCGTGTGCACTGCATATCTTTGTCCATATACTGTGTGACTATGTTGGGCAGCTCGCCGCCTTTGGTTTCAGGCATGTATTTCATGATGAAACCGAACTCGTTGTTGCTCGGAATCTTAAACTGGTCGCGTTTGCCGTTGTAGAAGCCTTGTCGTGCGAACTTCACCACTTCAGCGATGCTAAGAGGCTCGCTAAACTCGGGATAAAGTGCCAGAGTGTCTTCCAGCTGTTGCACTTTGCGTACGAAAGCGGCGTTCATGATACCTTTAGGCTTGTGGGTGTCGATGGAAATCTCGAAAGGCATCACACCACCCACATTCTCCTCGAAAAACATGATGTCTTTGTAGAGTTTGTCGCTCTTCGCGATGTCATCGACCACACGGCCTGAGGTGGAAATCCTCACCGCGCCAATGCCGCAAACAATCAAAAGCGCTACAAGAACAGCATAAATTATACGTTTCTTACTCAACACAAAGGACGAGATTTTGTCCATGATGTAGTTGATTTGCGGACTGTTCATGTAGTTGACACTCTTGCCCTCAGGTTTTTTCTGATAGCTGAAAAACGTTGGCAGGAGCACCATTGTCAGTACGTAGGTCAGCATAATGCAGATACTGGCCAGTATGCCGAAAGGAACCAGGAGCGCGTTGCGTGTGATGATGAACGAGGCAAAACTCACCGCTGTCGTCATGTTAGTCAGCAAATTGGCAGGTCCGATGCGCACAATCACGTTTTTCAGGGCCTGCATCTTATCGTGGCAGACATCATATTCGCGATGATATTTGTTAAGCATGAAGATGGAGTTCTCCACGCCTATTATTATTAACAAAGGTGGCAAAACACCTGTCAGGATGGTGACTTCATAGCCGAGTAACACCATTATTCCGAACATGTAAATCACCGACAACAAGACGATTGAGACCACCGACACCAGCGGGCGCCATGAGCGGAAGAAGAGAAACAGTATGAGTCCCGCAACAAAAATTGAGAGGATGGTGAACCCTACAATCTCTTTCACCATCTTCCGCGTGGTAATCTCACGGATGTAAGGCATTCCTGAGACATGTATCTCGATTCCGCGGGCACTGCTGTATGCGTTTAGGATGGTTGTCAAATCATCAACCAAATACTTGCGTACCGACTTGTTGGCATGTACTTCGTCGAGGGTGACGAGCATCATTGTGGAATGTTTCTCGGAGTTGAAAAGCAGTCCTTCGTACATCGCGAGGTTTTCTATCACCTCTCTTATAGAATCGACTTCAGCCTGCGTTTCCGGGCGGCGATTAACCACCTGCACGAGGTTGAATTTCTTGACGCTGTCGTTCTTTACGATATTGTAAACCCTTGTCACAGAGAGACATTCGGTCACTCCGTCAATTGCCCTTATCTTTTCGTTAAGGTCGTAATAATCCTGAAAATGTTCAAGGTCGAAAAGCTGTTCATCGCACATCCCGATGAAGATAGCGCGTCCGTCTGCGCCATATTTATCAAGGAATTGGCGATAGACCACCATGGTGGAGTCGTTTTCCGGGAGGGTGTTGGCGAGGTTATGCCCCATCCTAACGTCCAACGCTTCCAAACCCAAGAATATCAATAAGATAGAAGTTATTACAAGATTTAAAACGCGATGTTTTAAAATATAATCGGCTATTCTATTCCACATAATTTGCAATTGATATAAAATGCAAAAATAGGAATTATTGTTTAATGTTTGCAAAAAAAATCGTCATTTCGGCAGAAGTGAAACGAAATGAATAAATCTCCGACAAATTTTAATCAGTAATATTCAGATGCCTGAGATTTCTCCACTCCCTTTGGTCGGTCGAAATGACGGAGTGTGAGATTACGCCCACAATTGTTTTCCATAAGTTCTCTTATAAACGATATAAGAGATGATGAAATACACTATTGTCTGTATCCACAGCACATTGAGTTCATGCTGTACGTCTGCCAGCGTGGCTCCCATCTCGGTGATTCGCACAAATCCGTTGATGCCGAATGTTGACGGGAAGAGCCAGGAGAAGCCTTTCCAGAAGATAGGGATATTGCTTGAAGGCCAAGAGATGCCGCTGGCGAAAAGCAACGGTATCGAGATGAACACGAACATGATGATGAACGACTCTCTGTCGTGCGCTATAGACGACAGCGCGATGCTGAAGAACACGCATGATGTGATGAACGGCACCATGAATGCCAGCAGCGTCTGCCAATGCCAGATATGGACGAGGTCGAACAGATAAGGCACTATACACACCAGATACACGGATATAACGGCGTAGATGGTGAAGATGACCGTCGACCTGCCAATAAGCATCTCGATAGGTTTTTTCCCGATGACATATGGCGATGCGATGTGTTTGCGCACCTCTTCACGTTCCTCGCCAGCCATCATGCCAACGCCGAGCACCATCGTCTGCTGAATAATCATCATCAGGATGGCAGGAATGAGGAAAGTGGCGAAGCCGCTCTGGGTGTTAAACATCGGGACGTATTTGTATTCAATAGGATACTGGAATGCCGATATCTGCTGTTCGGTAGCTCCAGGTATCAGCTGTGCCTTAATCTCTTTGTTCATTTCCAACGAGACCTCGGTGCAACTGCTATATACGGCTTTATAGTAAAGGATTCCGCTCATGTCGGAATACAGTTCCACAACGGTCTGGCGATGTTCTGCCACGTCTTTTGCGAAGTCTTTCGGGATGTAAATCAGGCAATAAGCGTCACGATGATGAATCATCTTTTTGGCTTCCTCCATGTCTTGGCAATGCGACACTATCTCCACATCGGCGGTGGCATCGACACGACGTGTGAACTCGCGGCTCAGCTGAGAATGGCTGTTGTCGACGACGACAGTAGGCACCTCCCTGACGTTTTCATTATTGTAAAGATATGCGTAAAGAAGCGGGTATAACAGAGGCACTATGACGAAAAAGACCACTACGCCTTCATCAAACAAGGTGTTTTTCATGGCATACGTCCACACCTCAATCATATTTTTCAACCATTTCATTTTCATCATATTAATGCGTATAATGGTATTCTAACAAGAATTTCTTCAAACGGCCCAACACCAATACAGGCAATGCCCAAAACGCTATCTGGATGGCTATATTGAGCCACGAATAGTACAATGGCAGTCCGTTGAGTGCTTGGTCGACATATATCAGGAAATAATGACGCAGCGGGAATAGCCATGACAGGCCTCTCAGAGGTGCCGGGAATGACATCTGCGGGAACGAGAATCCTGATATTGGGAACGAGAGCACGCCCCAGAGGGTGGCGAGACTCAATGCCCAACGCAACGACGGCAGGGCTCCGCAGAAGAAGACGCCGAGCGCCAGCGAGGCGTTGATGAGTAAGAACATGTTCAAAACCATCGGCCAGATACCGCTGTTCAATGGGAAATGCCACACACCATACAACAGGGACAGGCAGAACAGTCCCATCAGCGACCATGTCACAATCTGTGGCAACAGCTTGCCTAACAATGCCTTGACGATGTCGTTGTCGGCCATGGCAAGCCATTCTTTCGATGTCTCCTCCTTCAGTTCAACATAGATAGAGTAAATAGACACCTGCATGATGAGCAGCATTATGATTCCCGGGAGGATGGTGTTGCAGAGGTAGACAGAGTAGTTCAGACTCGGGTTGTTGACGGCGTGCATCTCCATCTTGATGGGCTGCAGCACTGCCATAGCCTGGTCTTCGGTATATCCTTTGGCATACAACGTGGCACGTCCGACGGCTCCCGAGGCATATTCCGACATCATTTTCATGTCGCGATATTCCAGTGAGGCAGGGATGAGATACGACGCTGCGGTGTAAAACGACACCGTAGGCTGCTTCCCGCTAATGGCCAACTGTGTAGTGCCTTTCGGGATATAATAGAAAGCGTAGATCTTTCCTCTTTGCATGGCTTTTCGCGCTGCGGCGACATCAGGATAATGCTCGATGATGTTGGTCTGCTGGAATGCGTCAAGGTTGCGGATGACCTCACGTGTGGTGGAGGTGTTATCCTCATCGACGACGCCAGCCGGCAGTTCAGCGGGCAGTCCTTCGCCCATCAGCGTGGTGAAGAAAAGGAACGCCACGACAGGCGCGATGACCATACAGAACGTATAGATTCCACGCTGAAGCATTCTCTTCTGCTCACGTTTCGCGATAGCCGCTATCTGTTGCAGTCCATTCATCTTCTTTCTTCGCCAATTCTGTAAATCACAGTCATGCCTGGTCTCAAGCCAGGGACATCAGACACCGGCACGGCACGCACCTCGAAGGTCTTGAGGTCGTATTGTCCGGTTTGTTTTGTGGCCTTCCAAGCGGCATAGTCACCACGGTCTTTCATATAGGTGACTTCCATGATGACGCTTGTGCCGCCCAATGCCGGGAACTCAGCGGTGAAACGTGTTCCGAGAGGCATATTGCTGAGATGGTCCTCACGCACGTTGAAGGTGGCCCACATGTCGTCCATCATGGCGATGTTCATGATGGGAGCGCCAGTGCCGACGAGCTCTCCGATGTGCGGGAAGATGTCGCTGACCTCACCGTCAGCATAGGCAAGCAAGATGGTCTCTTGGATGTAAGAATCGACTTCTTCGATGACGCCTTTAGCCTGTTCGACCTGGGCTGCCGCCATCTCCTTGTCTTGTTTCTGAGCGCCTTTCACTGCCATGTCGTATTGTGACTTGGCGGCTTTTTCGGTGGCGACGGCGGCATCGTATTGTGCCTTGGTCTCATCATATTTCTGTTCGCTCACCACGCCTTCTTTGAAAAGATTCGACACGCGATTGAACGATTTCTCCCAGATGTCGCGGTTGACAATGGCTTTTTGCCACATCTCGTAAGCGCCCTGGATCTGTTCCTCGCGGACACCCGCCTCCGCCTTGTCGTTCAACGCCACAGCTGCAGTCTTCACAGCCTCAGCCTGCGCCTTCTTAGCCTTCACTTCAGGCGCTTCGATGATTGCCAAGGTGTCGCCAGCCTTCACCATCTGCCCTTCTTTTACTCTGAATTCCAAAATTCTTCCAGGGACCTTCGACGACACGCGGTATTCCGCGACTTCCATCTGACCCTGCATAATCTCGTTTGTCTTGCCGTATGTTATTGAGCCTATGACACAAACGATGGCTATAACAATACCCAACACCGTCAATGAGATAATAGTGTTGATTCTCTGTGTTCTCTCTGTTGCCATAATCTTAAACCTATTAAACTATTAAGCTATTAAACTATTAAACTAATTCAAAACTCCTATTGATTTCTTCAAATATGTATTTGCCATTATGACATCGATTTTTGCGTCGATGTATTCTGAATGAGCCTGCATCCACGATGTCTGTGCCGCCTCGAGTGTCGACGAAGGTATCATGCCTTCGTTGAAGCCTACTGTCGCCATGCGTAGGTTTTCCTCGGCATCCGACATCTTTTCAATGGTCATTTGCAGACGTTGTTCCGCCTCTTTGATTTGTTTTTCATATTGGCTGACCTGAAGCATGACGAGTTCCTTGGTGTCTTCCAACTTAAGCTGGGTTATCATAGCCTCAGACTTCGCTTTGCGTATTTTGTTGTAGCCTTCACCAAAATGGAATATCGGCACTCTTGCGACCACGCCGAAGTTATAGAATCCGCGGAACTCGGTCTCGAAGCCGTTGAACATCGAAGGGTTGGTCACTATGTAGTTGCCATACAAAGCCACTGTAGGCAAGAACTCAGCACGTGCGATGTTTACTTTCTTGTCGTAAATCTTGGTGGCGAGTGTAAGACTCTGAAGCTCAGGTCTGTTGTTCATGATGTCATCTTCGGTGTATTCGTTGGTGTAAACCGGCACTGTCACGTCGTCGAGGTTCTCGTCTTCCAACACTATCTCAGTGTCGAGAGGCAGTCCGCAGCTCTGGCAAAGGAGCATCTTGGAAAGCGCCACACCGTTCTGGACTCTTATCAACGACAGCTCTGCATCGTTGAGTTTCACCTTGACGGAAAGCTTGTCGGCATTGGTTGCCATGCCCTCGTTGACGAGTTTTTCGACGTTGTCCGACATGGTACGAAGCAGTTCAACATAACTCTCGGTGAGTTTCTGCTTGTTGGCCAACGAGACGATTTGCCAATAGGCCTTGTCTGTCGCCACAATGATTTCCTGCTGCTCGGTGGTGAGCTGCATCTGTGCGAGATCCTGGGCGTAACGTGCCATCTTGTTGTAAGCGCGGATCTTGCCGCCGGCGTACACAGGCTCCATCACAGTAATCATGCCCGCATACACGTTACGGGTGTCGAGGATGAAGTTCTTGCTTATCTCCTGACCGATGGCGTCGATGGTCTCAAACGCCCCGATGTGATGCAGGTTGTTGATTATCGACTGCAGCTCCGGACTGTGCGTGATTATTTCATACATCAACGGATTGTCCATCAGATTCTGGATGATCGGGTCGATGTAACCGTTCACGCCGTTCTGAAGCGAAGTGCCGACAGTGCTTATGGTGTTAAGCTTGTCGTCGCTCAACAGCTGAAGTTCTTTCTCGTTGTGCATGTAAGTCCCCTGCGCCGAAATCGACGGGAAATAGTTCGCGGCAGCGATTTTCTTGTCGTAATTCGCCATGTTGACCTTCTCCTGCGAAATCTTGAGATTCTTATTGTTCTCCATCGCCATGTCGCGACAGTTCTGCAACGAAAGCACCTGCTGCGCCATCACGGGAGAAACAACCGCCAAAACCACGGTCAAAATTGCGAATCTTAATCTTTTAATTTGCATTGTTATATGTTTTTATCAATTATTATCTTTCGATTACGAAAGTTAAAAAAGCATTTTTTTGTTCCACTTCGTTACGCTCGAAATGACGATGCAAAATAACAACACTTTTAGATACCTGTAAAGGTCAATTTTGGACTAAAATATATCTATTGGTCGAATTTTTGCAAATATAGTGACATTATATCATAAAATTAGTGTAATTTTGTCGAAAATATTTCGAAATGGATAATAGGTCTTACAACAGGTTCACCCTATCGAAAATAAAAGAGCTTTTTCTGAAGGACGACATTATAAGCATTGGTGATGATTTCATCTTTGCACGACAAAACAACACTGTCGACTGGGAGATGCTGAAGTTTCCGAGCCGTATCGACGGATTCGTGGCAGCATATTGTCGAAAAGGGCATTTCAAATGCACCATTAACCTTACGGAATATGAGATTCATGACGGCATGCTTGTGATAAACCTGCCGAATAATATTATTCAGCTGCAGCCTGTCAATCAGGATAACGAACTTGTCGAACTGACGATTATCGCTGCATCCCCGAAATATATGACAGCATTAAGCAGCGATCTTGACAGGATATTCATCGATGCGATAAGCATGCTTAAAAATCCTATCATGACAACGACTCCCGAAGAGGTCAGTATTGCGACGGAATATTTCACACTTGTTGATAATGTCATGAAAATTGACTCGGAGTATCGCAATATCAGTGTCAGCTATCTGCTAACATCTGTTTTTCATCTCATCGGCGGAATGCTTAAAAAACGCCTCGACGCTGAAGCGGATGAGGATGAAAAAGCGCCTTCGACGAGACATAAACAAGTGTTTGAAAGCTTCATTAAGCTCGTTGAGAAATATCATAATAAGGAGCGCTCGGTCAGTTTTTACGCCGACAGGTTGTGCATCACGCCGAAATATCTTTCGCAAATCATCAAAAAAGTGAGCGGTTTCTCGGCGCCAGAAATCATTAATAAGTATGTGATACTCGAGGCGCAGCATCTTCTGCGTCATACCGATTTGAGTGTCAAAGAGATAGCCGACCAACTCTATTTCCCCAACCAGTCGTTTTTCTACAAATATTTCAAGGCGCACACCGGCTGCACGCCAAATTCGTATCGTCAGAAATAAAAAATTACTATTTTTGCAAAAATTTGAGTCATGTCGATAGTCAAGCACATACCGAACACCATCACATGCTGCAACTTGTTAAGCGGCTGTGTGTCAATACTTTTACTTTGTCAGAATCATGTTACAGGTGCTGCGGCGATGATATTTGTCGCTGCCGTTTTTGATTTCTTCGACGGTTTTGCCGCACGTATGCTCAACGCGAAATCGCCCATCGGAGGCGAGCTCGACTCCTTGTCGGATGTCGTCTCTTTCGGAGTGGCGCCGTCGTTTATCATTGCCATGCTTCTGAGTAAAACCGGCGTCAGCTGGATGGTTGCCGACGTCAACATCTTCCCTATGCTGGCGTTCATATTGGCGGCATTTGCCGCTGTGCGTCTTGCGAAGTTCAACATCGACACACGTCAAAGCTCGTCGTTTATCGGACTTCCGGTGCCTGCAGTAGGCCTTTTCGTCGCCTCGCTGCCTCTGATGCTTTCGCAGATACCGACAGAGAGCGCTCTTTACGCTTTTGTTGTAAACCCATATTTCCTGCTCGCCATCGTAGCCGTCTTCAGCTGGCTGATGATCAGCGAGGTGCCGTTTTTCTCCTTCAAAATCAAGAATTTACAGTTCAAAGAAAACATCCTGCGCTATTTCGTGGTGCTTTTCGCCATCGTCGCTTTCATTATCCTGAAACTGGTGGCGCTGCCGTTTGTTTTCTTATTCTATATTTTGCTTTCGGTAGTTTGCTATAGAGGATAAAGACCTTAAAAAATTAAGCGGCAGCCTTAAAGACCTTAATGCCATTAATGGCTTTAAAGCCTTTAGGGTTGCCGCTTTAATGTGATTAAGGCTATTTATCTTTTCACCACCTTGGTGACCTCACCGTTCGCTTTCACGAAATAGATTCCTGCGTTGAGGTCATTGACGTTGATTTGCATGTCGCCTGACACGTTTTCATAACGTCTCACAACCTGTCCAAAGCTGTTGTAAATCTCAACATCCGAGTGATTTTCACCGAGTTGGATATTCAACACATCGTTCACCGGGTTAGGATAGATTTCGACATTGTTCTTTTCGACAACTTGGTAAACACCAGTGATAATTGTTGTTGCCGGGAACACTATGTTGTCGATCCATGCGCAGTCGCTGCCGCTCGACATTGAGCTATCTTTGCTATATTCCCATCTAAGCTCGTGAGAGCCGGGGGTCAGGGTGTATGAAGCCTGTGCCCATGCGACCATGCCCGACCAGTCGCCTTTCTCTGTTCCATCAATCTTAAAACACAGCTTATCCCAGTTACTTTCAGACGACACCTTATAATAGAAACTCACCTCACTTTCAGAGCTGGTTTCAATAGTTATGAACAATGCTGTTGTCTCACTGTCTGAAATAGCTGATGACTTGGCGCAATACATGCCTTCATAAGGGTTCTCGGTCACAACTGTCCATGCATAAACCGGACTAATGCTTTGCCAGTCGAATGCGCTGAAGTCGCCTGTTTCGAAGCCTTCCATCGATTGGCCAACAGAGACATAATATGAGTCTTGCAGCATATAATTGCCATAATATGCCGAATAGAGCAGTTCATACATATTACCAATAACAGCGCTTTCGCTCAATGTCAACGCCATATCTGCTGTAAACTCTTCGCCTGCTGCAACGGCGCCATATTGCCATTCTGTTGTAGGTATTGTAATCACATCGTGTGAGTTGAAAATCACAAATGTTGCTGAAGGCACATCCGCTCCACCGTTGTTTCTAAAGACAAAATGCACCGTGCCGCTGTCGCCAGGGTTCAGAGATGAGCCTGAAGGTGTCTCGAGCACTGCGCTAACCAATTCAAATTCAGGAGCATAGATTTTTGCGTTGAAATGGCTCTCCCATGTCTCTGTGCCATCGGTGCAGACGACATTGAAACGCACGTTGGTGTTGTTAGGCACGTCGTTGCGCACTGTGAAAGCGAAGGCATTTTCGAGTGTTGAGCTCTGGTTGCCTGCCACATTGCCGACCGTTGCCGATGTCTCATTAAATGTCACATATTCGCTGTCGCATGAAATTGTCGCTGTCACATTGCTTGCGCTGACACTTCCGACATTAGTCATAACCATATTGAACGAATAGTTGCCATTGAATTCAATCTGTGAGCCGCCGTTCAAGGTGTAGCTCTCATACACCACGTATGGAGTGTTGCTTGGCACTGCCATCATCTCGACATTCTGAGGATATGAGCTCACGCCATAGACTTTCATAATCATTGTGCCAACGCTCTGGAGTCCGCCTTCGAATGCGATTTCTGCGACACCGTTTTCATCGGTAACACCCATTGCGACGACTTCGTCATCCATATAAATGAGGCAGCGGAAGTTCTTCAAGCCGTTGCCGTTAGGGTCGGTAACTGTCACCTCTGTTGATTGAGTGCCCACGACGATTTGTCCGGGAGCATTAACTGTTGCTGTGAAAGGCTCGTCGAGCCACACGTTGACCACGCCATCACCGAGGATGTTCATATCGTAGAAGTTCCAGCGCAATGCGCCTTCTTCCCATTGACCTGGAGCCGTGACCCATGGTGCTGTCATGCATTTGCCTTCAGAATGAGCCATACTGAGACAACCCAGACGGTCGTTCCACTGAGCGTCGGTCATCTCTCTCTCGAGGTGTGTGCCAGGACCTTCAGTCTGACCTTCGTTAAACCATCCGTAACGTGAGTTTCCGATGACGGCAACAGCGAAATTCTCAATCTTCACCATCTTCTCAAGGATGCAATCTTCATCGAAAGCGCCGCAGTCGCAGCCTTGCGAATGGAAGAACGTGTAGTTGTGATTAACGCCGTTGGCGCCAGAGAAATCGCTGTTTGAGATGCCATACCAGCCAGCCACGTAATTCGAGTTGGCGTGACCATTATGGTGCACATATCCTGTTCCTGCATTGATTGCCTGTTTCAATGCCGAACCGCTCCAAGTACCTTCTTCTTCATAAAGTCTGGTAAAGTTATAAGTCGCAGGATAACCTAAAGTTGTATATCCGTTATCATCATGCAAACCGATAAGAAGCTCGAGATAATCCGAACCGTTTGATGTCGGGTTGTCGTAGAGATGCTCACCTGCCAAAATAACCTTCTGGAACTCGCCCATGACAGGAGTCTGCTGATATGACAAGGTCTTGTGAATCATATTTTGAAGTTCCGCAACGGTCTTAAACGACATACGGCTGACACCGATTTCCGGGAGGAGGTCGTCCTCACCCGGCTCACCGTAACGGTTGTTACCATTGTCATTCCAAGTGCCGTCGAGACCCGAATAATAAAGGTCTGCCGGGATGTTGTTGCTTTCCTTGTCACCACCACCAGATGTCACATAGCAATAGAATCCACGGTAAGGGATAATATTGATGTCGCCACCCAAAACAACCATCAAAATACCGTTGTTCTGGTATTCCTGGATGATGTAGTTACGAATCTTATCCTGGTTGTCATTGCCAGTCATGTTAGCGTAAATGTCTGACACCAAAGCGATTCTGTTACGCAAACCGATTGAGTTGTAATAGTCGCAATACTCGCTGTAAGCATCGACGAACTCCGAGCTTGTGATAATCAAGACATCGTAAGCTGTCACTTCACGGCCTCTTGTCTCATAGCCATCAACCATCTCAGGGTTTTGAGCGAGGCGTTTCACGCTGTTTTTAACCTCCTGGGTTCCCCAAAGATTTGCGTTGTTGTCGGCTCTGGAGGCTTTAACGTTTACACGCACATTCGCTGTTTTAGCATACATCACCTTGCCTTCCGAAGGGATATACCGCACTGGAGTGAACGAGGTGAATGCGAAGCCATAGCCATTTTTGTATTGTGTGGTCACAACACCATGATTTTCAACAGGATACACGCTCTTTGACGCATAAATTGCCTCATTGACAACCAAATCTTTCTTTTCATTATCTCCAATTGTTCTTGAAGGCTGATATGGGAAAAGGTTTAAACTGCTTTCAATTTCTTGAAAATCAGAGAGTTCCACTTCAACCGACTCTGCCTCAGTACCTTGTGGCAGCAACAGGCTCACCGACTGGTAAGGCAATGAAGGATTTCCAGCCACAGCGGTCTGCAAACAGCCGTCAAAGTTGATTTGTTGATATCCGCGAAGCTCTGTAACCTTCGGGTTATCAAAATGATAGGTTTTCTCAACTGTCTGAGCGAAAGTGATCAAACTCACGACTGATAAGATTAATAGTAACGTTAATTTTTTCATATTATAAAAATTTGATGAATAATCACAAAAGTCTGCAAAGGTACAAGTTTTTTATAAATAAGGTGCAAATTTTTCAAAAAAATAACGTTTCATATTGATTTCTTTGTACTTTTGTAGTATGAAAACGAAGCATTACATAATCATTGCGTTGTTTCTCTTGGTGTCGTGCTCGACATCGAAGAAAGACGACATCGACATCAAGGTTGATAACTTATTGAGTCAGATGACTTTAACAGAAAAAATCGGGCAGCTGTGTTGTCCGATAGGATTCAATCTTGACGACGAGGCTTATCATCGTTTGATGGACACCCTGCCATGCGGTGGTTTCTGGGCCGTTTTTCGTGCCGACCCGTGGTCACAGAAGACACTTGAGACTGGTCCTGACGCTAATAAATCAAGGTTGATTTTCAAGGAAATGCAGCGATATGCTGTGGGAAACACGCGCCTCGGTATTCCGATTTATTTTGCCGAAGAATGTCCGCATGGCTTGATGGCTGTGGGTGCCTCAGTCTATCCGACTGGACTTGGAATGGCGGCGACTTGGGACGAGGAGTTATTGTATTCATTAGGTGACGCGATAGGCTTGGAAGCTTACAGCAGAGGCGCCAGATTCGCTTACGGTCCGGTGCTCGACATAGCAAGAGATCCACGCTGGTCGAGAGTGGAAGAGACATTCGGCGAAGACCCTTATCTCTCGGGAACATTAGGCGCTGCAATGATAAGAGGCATGCAAAACCACGTGGGCGCTACCGTGAAACACTTCGCAGCATACGGCATCCCTGAAGGCGGGCACAACGGCGCCGCCGCACAGACAGGAGCAAATATTCTGTCGTCAGATTACCTCTCCAACTTCGAAATAGCAGTGAAAAACGGCGCAAAAAGCATCATGACATCATACAACGCCATCGACGGAGTGCCTTGTACATCAAACAGCTGGCTCTTAAAAGATGTTTTGCGCGAGCAGTGGGGGTTCAAAGGCGTAGTGTTCTCCGACCTTGGCAGCATTTGGGCCCTCCACAGCACACATCGCACCGCTGAAAATCAATTAGATGCCACCGCTCAGGCGATAAATGCCGGTGTTGACATCGATTTGGGTGCATCGAATTACGGGACATATCTAAAAACCGCCGTCGAAAACGGATTAGTGCCAATCGAGAACGTCGATGAAGCGGTTCGCAGGGTTTTACGGTTCAAATACGAAATCGGGTTGTTCGATGATCCGTATATCGACGTACCCCCTGTAGAGACGGATGAAAATCCGTCTGTAGAAACGTGCCATGGCGCGTCTCTACAATTGCAAACGGCACATAAATCCGTGGTTTTATTGAAAAACGACGGCATTTTGCCATTGAAACATGATGTGAAATCCATCGCCGTCATCGGACCGAATGCCGACAACATATACAATCAATTAGGCGATTATACCGCGCCACAAGACCCCGACAAGATTGTCACAGTGTTGGAAGGCATTCGCGCTCGCGCTAACGCTGAAACAAAGATTTTTTATGCCAAAGGCTGCTCCATCCGCGACACCAATGATGCCGACTTTGAATCAGCGATAAAGGCAGCAAAATCAGCGGATGTCACCATTTTGGTGGTCGGAGGCTCAAGCGCTCGTGACTTCAAGACTTCATACGAGTCGACAGGTGCCGCCGTCGTCAACGACCACATCTCCGACATGGACTGCGGCGAAGGCTACGACCGCGTCTCCATCGAGCTCTCCGGTCTGCAGGAAGACCTTATCAAAGAGATAGCAAAGCTTCACAAACCTTTGATTATCATTTACATAGAAGGTCGTCCACTGCTTAAAAACACAGCCAACGAGGTCGCCAACGCACTTTTGACAGCATTCTATCCTGGCGAACTAGGCGGCAGTGCCATCGCCGACATAATCTTCGGAAACCAAAACCCAGCAGGACGTCTGCCGATATCGCAACCTCGCAACACAGGCCAGATTCCAGTGTATTATTCACAACCGAAACCGCACGACTACGTCGAATGTGAGAGCTCACCTCTGTTCTGCTTCGGCCATGGCTTGAGCTACACAAAATTCGAATATAGTAATCTGATTGTCAATAAATTAAACGATACAATAGAAGTCTCCGTCGATGTCAAAAACATTGGCGATTACCACGGCAGTGAGGTGGTGCAACTCTATCTCCGCGACGAATACGCCACCATCACACCAGCCGAGAAACTGCTAAAAGGGTTCAAACGCATCTTCATCTTAATCAATGAAACTCAACATGTTACGTTTACTATCCCGACAAAAAATCTCGAGCCTGGCGAGTTCACCATCATGGTTGGCGCCTCATCTGACGACATACGTCTGAAAGAAAAAATTGAAATTTAATTTGCTTTTTTAAATAAATCTACGTTATTTTGCATTATGGATATGCTCATTTTGGTACCGAAAACGACTAACCGTCTACATTATATCTTTGACTTGATAATCAAAGACTTACTTGGTATTTCTTTCAAAATAACGACCGACAACGAGACTTTTGCATCGTTTAACGGCCCGAAGATGCACTACGGCAACAACCAGTTTTGGAACGAGCCTTTTCAGAAGGCTACAAACCTGCTTTTCGAGCACGACATCACCGAGAAAGAACTGAAAATCATTGATTATAAAGATATTAAGGCATTTTTCCCGGTTTATAACGACAAGTCAATATTTCCATTCGACATCTTCGCGGCCTCGTTTTACCTCGTGACACGTTATGAGGAATACCTGCCGCACATCACCGACAAACACAACCGCTACCAGGCAAAGGACTCTATCCTATTCAAAATGAATATGTTAGATAAGCCTTTAATCAATATTTGGGCGATGGAACTTGGCAACATTCTGACCGCCATTTATCCTGAGCTTCAGCTGAAAAAGAAGACTTTCTCATTCATCCCCACTTACGATGTCGATGCGGCTTGGGCTTACAAAAACAAAGGCATCTTCAGGACTCTGGCATCATCGATGAGAGACATCTTAAACTTTGATTTTCAAGAGTTTAAAAAGAGATGGAAAGTCATTTTCGGCAAGACAGACGACCCGTTTGACACTTTCGACTATCAGCTTCAGCTGCAGAAAGAGCTGAATCTGCGTCCTTTGTATTTCATCCTTTGCGGAGAATACGACATCAACGACAAGAATATCTCGCTGAGAAACACTAATTTCCAAAACCTGATAAAACGCCTCGGTGACTACGCAAAAGTAGGCATTCACCCGTCATATAACTCGTATCTCAACAAAGAAAAAGTCAGAATAGAGATTGAAAACCTCTCTAAGGTGCTGAACCGTGAAATCACCATCAGCCGTCAGCATTTCCTCAGACTTCGCCTGCCTTTGAGCTATCAGATTCTGCTCGACCTTGACGTAACCGACGACTACACAATGGGTTACGCCACACTGACCGGGTTCCGCGCGGGCATCGCCGACACTTTCCGTTTCTTCGACCTCGAACACGACAACGTCACCAACCTCAACATACACCCGTTCGCAGTGATGGACGGTACCTTGCGCGACTACCTCGACCTTAACACCGACGAGGCTTATGAGAAGACTACAAGAATCATCCAGGAAGTGAAAAACGTGAACGGGACATTCATACTTTTGTGGCACAACGAGACGCTCAGCGACGAAAAACGTTGGACGGGCTGGAAGGCACTATATAGAAGAATCCTCAACTACGCATTAGATAAGTCATGATACGCTATTTAACTCATAATAAGATAGATATGAAACGTTGGGACGAGTGTTTGGCACAAAGCCGCGACGGCTTGGTCTATGCCTGGTCATGGTATCTCGACGTGGTCCATCCGGATTGGGAAGCTTTGGTCGAAAACGATTATGAGGCCGTCATGCCGCTTACCGGTAACAGGAAATTCGGCATAAACTATCTGTTTCAGCCTTTTTTTACACAAAAATTCGGTGTTTTTTCCAAAAAAGAGGTTTCAGAAGCTAAAATTAGGGAGTTTTTGGAGGCAATTCCGGCGACATTTGAGTTTGCGGAATTCCGCCTTAATGGCGTTAAGGGCGTTAAGGGCATTAATGGCGTTAAGGGCATTAACCACCGAAATATTGAACTTGATTTAAGCCCTGAATATAGTGTTTTGGCAGGAAACTACAACTCCAACACCAAGCGCAATCTCGCGAAAGCGAAAAAAGAAGGCCTGACAATCGTAGAAGATGCCAAACCATCAGTGATTATTGAGCTTTTCAGGAAAAACAGAGGAAAAGACATCAAGCATTGGGGCGACACGGAATATGAAAGGCTGCTGGATCTCGTCGAGACGGCGAAAAGTCATGGCAGATGTCTGGTTTTAAGTGCACAAAACACTGATAATCAGATTGTTGCAGGAGCATTTTTCATGATGAGTCACAATAAAATAGTGTTTCTATTTTCAGGCTCTGACAAGTCGAATAAGGAAAACCATGGGCTCACGTTTTTGCTCGATTACGTCATTGAAAAATACAGCGGCACGCAAAACATCCTCGACTTCGAAGGTTCTGACAACAATGGATTGGCCAGATTTTACAAGGGTTTTGGAGGAGAAGAGACGACATATGCGGGTATTCGTTTCAACAAGGCGAAAGGCTTGACAAAACTTGCATTGAATATTTTTAAAAAAACATAAAAATTAACAAACCATGGTAAAAGTAGTAGAGTTTGATGCATTCAACAGCATCATCAACAATTTCGTCGCGGAAGTGAGAAATGTGGAGGTTCAGGGCGACAGGATGCGTTTCCGCAAAAACCTCGAGCGCATAGGCGAGCTGATGGCTTATGAAATCAGCAAGACCCTTGATTATGAGAAGGTTGCCATTGCCACCCCACTTGGCGAGAAAGAGGCCAACATACTCGTCGACCAGCCTGTTCTGGCGACCATCTTGCGTGCGGGAGTGCCTATGCACCAAGGCTTTTTGAACGTTTTCGACAAGGCTGACAACGCTTTCATTGCTGCGTATAGAAAATATGACAAAAACGAGGATTACGAAATTCGTATCGAGTACTATTCAGCTGCAAAAATCGACGGTCGTGTTCTTATTCTCGTCGACCCTATGCTCGCCACCGGCACATCGATGGTGCAATGTCTCGAGGGCCTGCTTCACGGAGAGATGAAACCGAAAAAACTTCATCTCGTGTCAATCATCGCAAGTGCCGAAGGTGTCGACTACGTCAAGAAAAAACTGTCGAAATACGATGCCACATTATGGGTAGGGAGCATCGACGACGAGCTTACAGCTAAGGCATACATCGTGCCGGGGTTGGGCGATGCCGGTGACCTCGCTTATGGGGAGAAGGAGTAGTTTACTGTTTACTGTTTACCGTTTAATGTTTAGAGTTTAGAGAAAGATATGAGTAAGAAGGAGAGTTTTGGTTCCAAGTTTGGGATAATAGCTGCGGCAGCGGGTTCTGCCATCGGATTAGGTAATATTTACCGTTTTCCTTGTGAGGCGGGAGCCAACGGCGGCGGTGCGTTCTTCATCGTATATCTCGGCATTGTGCTGCTCATGGGATTGCCACTAATGGTGTCGGAATTCGTCATCGGACGACGCTCGGGCAAGAACCCTGTGGGCGCGTTCCATGCACTGGTCCCAGGATCAAAAAGCTGGGGAATAATAGGTTATATGGGTGTTTTATGCGCATTCCTCATCCTCGCTTTTTACTGCACCGTGGCAGGATGGACCATCGACGCTGTGGGCAAATCCATCATCAACTATTATCACGGCTTGGACAAAGACACCATCCTGACGGATTTCAACAACTTGATGAATGAATCATGGCAACCTATCCTCAGCGAAGGCATTTTCGTCTTCATCACCGCTTTTGTCATTGTAAAAGGTGTGACAAAAGGCATCGAGAAATACTCGAAAATACTCATGCCTGTACTGCTCGGCATACTCATCGTGCTTTGCGTCAAATCGCTGACCTTGCCTGCTGCCGGTAAAGGTATCGCGTTTTTTCTGAAACCTGATTTCTCAAAGATAACGGGCGAGGTGCTCATCAGCGCTCTCGGCCAGGCGTTCTTCTCGTTGAGCCTGGGCATGGGTGCTCTTATAACATACGGTTCGTATATCTCGAAGAAAGACAACCTCACCTCCACCGCATTCGCGGTATGCATCAGCGACACTCTCATCGCGGTTTTGGCTGGTATCGTGATTTTCCCGGCAGCATTCACTTTCGGCATCAAGCCTGAGGCAGGCAATGAGCTGGCGTTCGTCACACTGCCGATGCTTTTCAACCAGATGGCAGGCGGCTATTTCTTCTGCCTGTTTTTCTTCCTGCTCTTGACAATAGCTGCACTCACATCCTCCATCTCTTTGCTGGAAGTGCCAGTTTTGTACCTCACCGAACAACTGAATATAAGCCGCAAAAAAGCCACTGTTTACTCAGCAATAGCAGTGTTTATCCTGTGCGTAATCTCAAGTGAGAGTCTTCACGACAACACACCGCTGAAGCTCTTCGGCTTGAATGTCTTCAACGCCCTCGATGCGTTCACCTCAAAATTCCTGATGACTATCGGAGGTTTGCTGACTGTGGTTTTCATCGGCTGGAAGATGAAGAAAGCCCATTTCATGGACGAATATACCAACGGCGGTAAAGTCAACATGGGAATTAGAAACATCATGTACATCATTATTAAATTCCTGGCACCAGTAGCAATTCTGATAATTTTGATTACACAATTCATTAAATAACCTCCACTCGAAACGACAGAACCTTAAACAAAATTTATGAAAACCGACAATTTCAAGCGTTTTATGACCTTTTCGCGCAGCGAGCGCATAGCGGTCATCACCATCGTCTCGATGATTGCTATCTCTTTGATTGCCAAATATTTAATAATCAACAACCCGCCTAAAAGGGATTATTTCAAACATGATTTGGATTCGATAATTGCACGGCGGGAGTTTGTGATGGATTCGGTGAGAAGAGCCGATTCGATAGAGAGAGCGAGTGCTAAGCACAATGAGGTTCCTCGCTACGCTCAGAATGACAGGGGGGCGTCATTTCGACCGAAGCGCAATGAAATGGAGCGTAGTGGAGAAATCCTCAATAGCACAAAGCAACTGAAAAAAAAGGATTATCTGGATGGCGTTGACCTCAACACCGCCGACACCACACTTTTGAAGCGGCTGCCTGGCATCGGAAGCTCATTTGCAAAACGCATTGTGGAATATCGCGAGAAGCTCGGCGGATACTGCGAGACCGTGCAACTATTGGAGGTTTACCGTATGGATACCGCACGCTATAACGAAATCAAAGATTATGTGAAAATCGACTCGTTATTCGTCCCTAACAAACTGAAAATCAACTCAGATGCTTTCAAGATGATGGTAAAACATCCTTATTTGGAATACGATGACGTGAAGAAAATCGTGAACCATCGCGAGCAGAAAGGAATGATTGCATCGTGGGAGCAACTCACAAAAGTTGTCGGTGACGCAATCAATCCGAAGTTAAGGTATTATGTTGATTATCAGTAGACCCAAATTTAATTCGCATCACTGACGAGGCGCACAGAATAGCCGCAATGGCGAGCGTTTGCGTTTAAAATACATCTACAATCATTATATCCAAACAAAAGGAATGAACTGCTATTGTTGTTGGCTGGTGATGTCCAATAAAAACCATCACGATGATAATTGTCTACCTCTGTGCCGACTCGGTGACCTGCAGTAGGGAGGAACACTGCGCCACGTGCCTCATAATTCTCAAGCCAATCCGCATCGCTTATGGCATTATCCATATAACTTCCCATAGGAGTGTTAGCGTTATTCACGACAGCAATATTATTCCAATCATCCGGAAGCAACATTAAGCCAAAAACCGAGTTTATATTGGCTTTTGCATAACGTATTCCGGTCAAAGTATATCTTGTATTCAAAAGATAGTCCCACTCATCTGAAGTCAATGTACGCCAAGAATTTGCGGGATCACCGCCATTGCTTATCGGATTAATTCCCCAATCAGTAAAAGTACTATAATCATCGTCATCGGTTGAAGTGTTGGTCGGATTGTTGCCTGTCCCCCATCCAAATAACTCAATATGTTCATAATCCATCTGGTATTTTATGTAATTAAGATATTCATCAGTATGTCCCAAGTAATAAGTCTGGCTTTCGGCGAAACTCCATTCGTTTGTCGATGTCTTGTACTGCAGATTGCCTCCCGAAAAATAGACGCGCTTGTCTGCCCCTACAGTAAACTGTCCGTTTATAGAACCCGTCGGGCCTTGGGCTATAGTCTTGAAACTTAACACATCGCCGTATGCTATGCCGTATTCGTTCGTAGCGTACGCCCTTACATAATATGTGGTTTCAGGAGTCAGTCCTGTGATATTAACATGGAAATTATTGATTTCCATGTCACTTGGCTGATGATTGCCTTCTATCGTTGGGTTGGGCGATGTACTCCAACAGATTCCACGTTCTGAAACAGTGCCGCCGTTGTCGTTTACGACAGAGCCAAAACAAGATGCAGATGTTTCGGTGATATTTGCCAACAACAATGTCTTCACCGTTGCAACACTAGGATTTTCCAATGTTTTGAACTCCACCATAATGCTATAAAGCACTCCAAACCGCCTGCTCTCGATAAAAGCCCTTACTCTATATTCTGTGCCGGCTTCAAGACCATTCAACTCCAACATGAAACCATCATTATCCCCGTTAGTAGTTGCAACATTATCTTCAACAGTGGGATAATAGTTTGTCTTACTCCAACAGAAACCTTTTGAAGTAATGGTATTGTCAGGAAAACGGACAAAGCCCTTACAAACAGCTGACGTATTGGTCACTTCCTGTACGTTATATATGTCTACCATTGGCTGATAACACCATTTATCTTGATATACAATCTGTGCGCCAATAATCTCATTACTGGAATTATAAATGTAATCAACCACATAAATGCGAGCGTATTTAATGTTATTCAGACCGTAATTATCATTTTCATAATCTTTCAAAATATAGCCATTCCCTGGAATAACAGCCACTTGGTCGCTCCAGCCATCTTGAGGCACCTGATAAACATAGCCGAGATTTTCGACTTCCCCAACGTTGCAAAAACTCAAATAATGATTGTTATTATTGATTCTATAAAAATTATTCGCCTCGCTAATCTTGACATAACATCCCAGAATAACCACATAACTTCCTTCATCATTCAGAAGATTGACAATTACCGGATTCTCAGGTTCTTCATAATAAACCTCTGGTTCAGGCTCGTTTGACGCTGAATTCTTGTCTTTTTTACAGGAAAAAGTGATTATGCTTAATGCAACAAAAAACAGGACTAATGTCCAAAATGATTTTATTTTCATAGTATTATTTGTTTTAATAAATCAATTTGTAAATGCAAAATTACAACAATTTGTCATACAAACGACAATTATTTAAGAAATCTGTCGTAAATCAATGGAATTTACAGTAAACACTGACATTCAATGTCTGAAATATCTCGGCTGTGTCAGCTCTTCTTTCGGGGGCTCGGGAACGTCCCAATAGCGGTCGTCATCCTCGTTTTCGTTATCGTTATCGTTTTCGTTATCGTTTTCGTCCTCACGCTGAGGTCCTTCATGTCGATAAACGATGGCGAGGGCTACGCCCATAATAAGTCCTGCGAGATGTCCTTCCCATGAGATATGGTTTTCGATGGCGTATTTCGGATAAATGCCCCAAATCAGACTGCCATAGAGGAAAACCACCAGCAACGAGACGATTATGAGGTTTCTGTTACGCCTGATGAAGCCGCTAATCATCAGGAAATACGCCAAGCCATATATCAAGGCGCTGGCTCCGATGTGGACTCCGCCACGCGCGCCGCACCACGTCAGCAAGCCCGAGGAAAACATCAAAAGCAGCCATATCTTGGTGGCTATCGGCTTGTAGAAATAATAAAGACATGCCCCCAACACAATTATTGGCAATGTGTTGGCATAAAGATGGCTCCAGCTTCCGTGAAGGAAATGGAACAGGAAAATGCCAGGTATGCCGTCGGCCTGCAACGGCTTGATACCGAGAAACGAGAAGTCAAGATGGAAAATCACCTCTATGCCTTTCACAATCCAGCAGATGGCGACAAACGCCACAGGCACTATGAAACTGCGCAAAAGGCGGGCTCTCTCCTCCTTGACCTCGACGTCACTCATCAATTAGTCTTGAATTTGTAATGAATCTCCTTCAGCTCCTCGTTGGCCTTAGCGATCTTCTTCTTCAGATTCTCCTTGTATTCAACAACCTGTTTTGCTATCGTAGGGTCGCCTACCGCAAGGATCTGAGCCGCCAAGATAGCTGCATTCAAGGAGTTGTTGATACCCACCGTCGCCACTGGTATTCCTGGAGGCATCTGCACTATCGAGAAAAGTGCGTCCATGCCGTCATTGCCCGATTTCACTGGTATTCCAATGACCGGTATCGGAGTCATGGCTGCTATCACACCTGGAAGATGCGCCGCCATTCCCGCTGCAGCAATAATCACCTTGATGCCACGCTTCTGCGCGTTTCTGGCAAATTCTTCAACCAATTCCGGAGTACGGTGCGCACTCAAGGCATTCATCTCAAACGGAATCTCCATCTCATCGAAAAACGCCAATGCCTTCTCCAAAACCGGAAGGTCCGACGTGCTTCCCATTATAACACTTACTAAAGGATTCATTTTTTTAAAAATTTATTTTTTGCAAAGTTACTAAATTAATTTTTATATTTGCAAAAGTTAATGATTTTTATCACAAATTTCTAACTTGTTGATTATGAGCATCATAAAAGTTTCCGACAAAGAGTTCGCACCTTTTATCCCACAAGAGAAAATTGAAAACGAGATTCACCGAATCGCTAGCGAAATCAAGCGGGACATGGCAGACAAGGACCCACTTTTCCTCGTAATGCTCAACGGGGCGTTCATGTTCGCAGCCGAGTTGTTCAAGAGCCTCGACATAGCTTGTGAGATGGCGTTTGTGAAATACAAGACCTACGTCGGGACGCACAGCACAGGCAAGCCCAACGAACTGTTAGGCATAGAGCCGGAGAAGGTTAATGACCGCAACATTGTCATCATCGAAGACATCGTCGACTCGGGTTTCACCATGAGCGAGCTGCTCAAAGACCTCAATAACAAAGGCGCTAAAAGCATTAAAATCGCCACCATGATGTTCAAACCCAACGCTTTCAAATACAATTACAAAATCGACTATATCGGAATGAACATCGGCAACGACTTCATCGTCGGATATGGCCTCGACTACAACGAATACGGAAGAAATCTTAAAGAAATCTATAAAATTGTTGAATAATGAATATCATACTTTTCGGACCTCCAGGTGCCGGTAAAGGCACTCAGTCACAACAACTTAAGGAAAAATACGGTCTCACTTACCTCTCAACGGGCGACATCCTTCGCGAAGAGATGGCTGCCGAGACCGAAATCGGCAAAAAGGTGAAAGACATCATCAGCAAAGGCGGATTGGTGTCAGACGAAATCGTGGTTTCGATTATCAAAGGAAGAGTCGCAGCCAACCTCAAATCAGCAGGATTCCTGTTCGACGGCTTCCCGCGCACGGTGAAACAGGCCGAGATGCTCGACGAAATCATGAAAGGTTTCTCGTTGAAAATCAATGCTGTTTACAGCCTCGAAGTGCCTGAGGAAATCCTCATCAACCGTATGCTTGAACGCGGCAAGACCAGCGGTCGCGCCGACGACAACATCGACAGCATCAAACACCGCTTTGTGGAATATCGCGAGAAGACCGCCCCAGTGCTAGATTTCTACAAGAAACAAGGCAACCTCGTGGGAATCAACGGCGTCGGAGAGATTTCAGACATCTTTAAGGCGCTGTGCGACAAGATTGACAGGTTATAAATTTTAAGACAGGATTAACAAGATTTACAAGTTTTTTTGTCCAAATCCTGTTAATCTTGTTAATCCTGTCTAAAATTAAAATAATGTCGCAAAACCCGTCATACCATGCTGGCGTAGCTGTTCCCGTATTTTCGCTGCGAAGCGATGACAGCTGCGGCATCGGTGAGTTTCCCGACCTGAAGAAACTCGCCGACTGGTGCGTCATGACAGGTTTGAAAATGATTCAGATTCTACCTGTCAACGACACCACCACCGACGGCAGCTGGGGCGATTCATACCCTTATAAGTCGATAAGCACCAAGGCGTTACATCCGATTTATCTCAATGTTGAAAAAGTCGGAGCGTTAAAAGATAAAGCTGACAAAAAGCGTTTCGAGGAGCTGAAAAAAGAGCTTAACGCCAAGGAGTTTGTGGATTATCCGAAGGTTTTTGAGACAAAAATGTGGTATCTTCGAAGAATCTACGATTCTTTCAATGTGCAGCCTGCGGCTGAATGTGCTGCTTCGCAGAATGTGATTGCCTGCGGCCAATGTGATGGGTTTTACGAGTTTTTGCAGCGGCATTGCGACATGCAGCTCACCGATGCCGTCGGCTATCTGCGAGAGAGAGGCATCATGCTCAAGGGCGACCTGCCCATTGGGGTGAACCGCGAGAGCGACGACGTGAAACAGAATCCGCATCTTTTCAACCTCGACATGGAAACCGGCGCTCCGCCTGACGGCTTCGCGCCTAAGGGCCAAAACTGGGGCTTCCCGACATATAACTGGGCAGCGATGGAAGCTGAAAACTTCCAGTGGTGGAAAGAACGCGTCGCTTGGTTCAAAAAATATTTCGACGCCTTGCGCATCGACCATATCTTCGGCTTCTTCCGCATCTGGGAGATCCCGAAAGGCAGTCCCGACGCAAGCTACGGGCATTATTCACCCGAAGACCCGAAAATGTGGGAGATCGAAGGACGGAAACGGTTGTCCGAAATATTCTCTTTGTCATTTCGAGCGAAACGATGTGGAGTCGAGAAATCCTCTTTGATACAAAGTTTTGATGAAATAGGGATTTCTCCACTCCCTACGGTCGATCGGAATGACAATCTGTTGATTTGTGGCGAAGACCTCGGTATGGGGGCTCCATGTGTGCCAGGCGTGATGCGCGAACTGGGCATACTGAGCCTCGAGGTGCAACGCATGCCGAAAAACAGCACGCGACCGTTCAGCGACCCGCGCGAGAACCCTTATCTCAGCGTCGACACTACGGGAACACACGACATGCCTACAATCCGCGGATGGTGGGAACAAGACCGTGAACTCTCGGCACGTTATTATCACGAGATGCTGCATCACACCGACAATGCACCGTATTTCTGCGAGCCGTGGGTGTGCCAGGAAATCGTCGAACAACACATGAATTCAAGCTCGCAATGGGTCATCCTTCCCATCCAGGATTACATCGCAATGGACGGCAACTTCCGCTGGGACAACACCTGGGACGAACAAATCAACGAGCCCTCCGACCCCAACTGGAAGTGGAAATACCGCATGCACCAGAGTTTGGAGGCACTCTTGAACAATGAAAAACTGATATTGACGTTAAAGAATATGATAAGAAAATATAGCCGTCAGCATTAATCTTCCAACAACAGCTAATGGCTAAAAATTATAGGACATGAACTTCCCTTTGATAAAAAACACCACCCAAGGCACCAGACTCCTGACTTTCATGCTTTTGCTGATTTTCGGAATACTTTTCAGCAGCGTGTTGGGCGTTTTTGTTGCCATGATAAACGGAGGTGAAATCACTGATTTGAATAACCTCCAAATCATTCAGGTTTTAAACCAGGTAATAGGTTTTATGTTGCCTGCAGTGCTTTATGTGATGCTGGTGTATGAAAGGCCTCTCAACTATCTGGGATTCCGCAAGATACCAGCTTGGTCTTTGCTCGGAATCGCGGCGCTTTTCACAATAATCCCGTTCCTCAGCTGGGTGACGGATTGGAACGACAGCATCGTTTTCCCTGAATCGATGCGCGCATTAGAGGCAAAGCTCCGCTTAACACAGCAAAAGTCGGAAGAAGTCATCAAGATGTTTATATCACAAGGCTCGCTTTTCTCAAGCATGCTGATTATCGCGGCATTGGCGGCCGTCAGCGAAGAGCTTTTATTCCGCTCGGTGCTTCAAAAGTGGTTGATGAGACTATTCAAAAACGTACATGTCGCCATCATCGTTACAGCCTTTGTTTTCTCAGCTTTCCACATGGACTTCTTCGGCTTCTTCCCAAGATTTATCCTCGGATTGATGCTCGGCTACATCTTCTGGATGTCAGGGTCAATCTTCCCATCCATGCTGATGCATTTTGTCAACAACGCCACCATCGTGATGTTATATTACCTTAACACCAGAGGCTTCACCGATATCGACGTTGAGCATTTCGGCAGCACCGACAATGTTTTGCTGATTGTTTTAAGTTTGGTCGCGACAGTGGCAATATTTATAATTTGCAATCGTTTCTCCAAACGACAGGATACATTTTAAGCTATTAAACTATTAAGCTATTAAGCTAATAAACTAATTCAAAACTCCTATATCAGACAGGATTGACAAGATTAACAGGATTTGTTCTAACTATAAACTTAAAACTTTTATCTTTTATCTTTTAACTAATAAATGATCATAGACAAGCTCTTCATATTAAAATTCCTCAAGTTCGGAGTCGTAGGATTCTCTGGTGTTTTCGTTGATTTCGGCATAACATGGCTTTTCAAGGAGAAGGTTAAGCTCAACAAATACGTGAGCAACGCCATAGGATTTGTGTGCGCCGCCACTTCCAACTACATTCTAAACCGCATATGGACGTTCCAAAGCGAGAACGCCGACGTTGCCACTGAGTACGGAAAATTTATGCTTGTCTCTGCTATCGGATTGGGAATCAATTCGTTGACGCTTTATCTTTTGACCGACAAACTGAAATGGAACTTTTACCTAAGTAAAATCTTCGCCATTGGAGCGGCCACGTTGTGGAACTTTTTCGCGAATTTGCTGTTTACGTTCAGATAATGATTCATGTTTTGAATGAAATCACAACAAAAAACAGGGTGCGCCGCTGCGCGGCGCACCCACCTAACCAATTAACTAAAAAAGAAAACTATTTAATTTTCAAAATATAAAACATTATCTCGCGGGCAAAAGACAAATTCCTTAACAATGCTATCGCACGAGGCGCACGTGCTGGGCGTAGACACACGGGAGGATCTGCAGGTACGCGTAGTATGCGTGAAAGCTAAGGTTGTTTATTGTGCCGCTGTTATGAGACGTAGCAGACCAGTATTCGCCCTGGACTCCAATGCTGGACACATTCGTACCGTAGCGGCAGCCACCGGCAGGCAAGAACACAGCACCAGCAGATTCCATGGTTGCCCACTGTGAAGCATCATAAGTATTGTTGTCCCAACCTTTCATGCCTGAATTGAACGAACTACCTGAAGGTAATGTCCAGTTGTCTGGAAGAATGATCATGCCAGATATGTAATCAACTACTGCCGAACCATAAAGGTTACTTGCATTAGTGCGGCTATAGAACAGGTATTGCCATTCTGTGATTGAGAGTGTGTACCAATCGTTACGGCCATTGAGAGTACCCTGGAAGTCAGTACTCCACGGGTAGTCTTCGGCATCGGTTGATGTGTTCAACGGGTTCTTGCCTTCGCCCCATGTGCCCCAACCGAAGAGATCAACCCAGTCGGATGTGTCCCATGGACCATCAGTACTTTGGCAAAAATCCCACTGGTTCGGAGCAAAACGCCACCCCTCGCCTTCTTTGTACTGAAGGTTGCCGGGAGAAAAACGCACAGTCTTGGTGTCGCTCACCGAAAACACATAACTCGGCGCAGGAACA
>OMYA01000015.1 GCA_900315175.1 uncultured Bacteroidales bacterium | reverse complement strand
AATTGATTTGCAATAAGATGTGATTTGGGCTATCCAAACTTTTTTTGAAAAAATCCAAACTGTTTTCTCACAGATTACACAGATTCGCACGGATTTTTCGTCCAAAATATTCAGTTCGCAAGCGAACAGATTCCTCGGATGCGGACTCCTCACCACTTCGTGGTTCGAAAGAACAATTGGCGGCAGCCTTAATGGCTTTAACGCCGTTAAGGGCCTTAAAGCCGCCGCCATGAAGTTCCCTTCTTCAGGGTTTCGTTGTCTTCCTATTGTTTCACAATTCGCTCCGAAAACTCCTTCCCGTCGCTCATCCTCAATTTCATCACATATACGCCTGGATTAAGATTAGAGATAACTATCGTGCTGAAGTTGAAATTCTGTAATTTCACCAAGCGACCATCGATAGCATAGAGTTCAACAGAATTACAGGTTGAGTTCTCAGCAAAGCTGATGCTGACAATGTCTTTGGCGGGGTTAGGATAGCAGAGGAATGGCTTTTCTGAAGATGACAATTCATCGGTTGACAGATAGTTGTCGAAGACAACGGCATAGATATCCTTCGACTCATACCATGATAGTTCGTCAGAAAGCCAGCCAGCTATGGCAACTCCTCCGTTTGAGAGGGGGGTTAAACCATAGTTTCCGAACATTCCGTAATCCAATAAGTACATACATGGTTTTGACCAAACAGGATCAAGATTCATGTCCAGACATGATACAAAAAGTGTCTGCACTGACAGTTTTTCTTGTCTGTCTTTCTTTTCCTCATATACAAGAAAGATGTTATTCTCAGTCACACAAAGATTCCTGTTCTGATAGTCATACTGCGGATAACTGTCATATGTGTATTCCCCTATGTTATATGCCTTTTCAATTTCATAATCCGAATTGATTTTTAGCACCAGCAAAGCAATGACACCTTGAGAACCCTGCCATTTTCTTACTTCAGTCGTAATGATAAAACCGCCATCACCCGTACCGCAAGCATTTGTATATACAGACGTGCGAAGATTCCATCCATCATAATTCTTGATTGTTTTTCTCTCCAGTTTGTTGAACCATTCATCATATATATCAATGGTTATATCATTGTTTCTGAACAAAACATATCCATATTTCAAAGGCTCCGAAGAAATCTGAAAAACAGGGTTTTCCAGCACTATACCCGATTCAGACCCTGCCGTTGATATGGAATCAGACTGAAATTTCAGGGTGCCGTCGAGCCCTATCCTCATGAGAAAGAAATTGTTGTTGTCTATTTTTGCCCGGCATATCATGTCATTGTTGCTGTCAACGAAAAACTTTGTCGGTATAAGGCTGCCTTCCGGAAGCATTGTCTCAACTTCATCTGTTATCTCAAGGTTGTCATTGATATACGTGGCTTTATAATAATTCATATCATCCAACGTGTAAAACGACGTCATGATTGTACTATTGGCATTCACCGGGTCGCGCAACATGGGGTTGAGGCTATAGATATTATGATCCTCTATGAATAGTGAATCGAGCAAAGCGCCATCTGGGGTGATTTTGTAGAGATTATAGCCGATATCTTCCTGGTTTTCATCAAAAACACTTTCCCTCACAATTAAATTCCCATCGCTCATCTCAAGGATGTTATCACATTGGCTGAGTGGATAGTTGCCGTGATGAAGCCAGGTGTTGTAGTTTTGGGCTGATGATAATAATGTGATGATCATCAATGCGAGTGTTACTATATGTTTTTTCATAGTTTAATATTATTTTGATGTTTTATGGTGTGCATGGTTCCAGGCACACCATAAATAATATTTATAATCTTGGTTCAAAAGGCGTACACATAACATCTGCATAATCAACATCTAACATATGGTGAATGGGGAGCGGTGCTGCATCATTTTTACTCACATAACCTTTTTCTCCTCTAACATTATAATGCAATACACAAGATATGTGATAATATACAAGGGCTATCTCACGATAGTTCCAATAATATTGGCACATTTCGTCTTGAGATATATGTGCGTTATATGAACAATTCAAACAATAGAACAATCGTGGCACTTGTGGATGAATGGTAAAATAATTATCCATAAAATAAAACGTATGCGACCTGAAATTTGTTAAATAGCATCTGCCTGTTTCATCTGACGTACAAGGCGTTCTGAACATGTTCAAATATCTTGTCAATGTGTCAGCGGCATCTTCCCATTGATAAGATGGTTCTGTAAAATACTCACATGGGTCAACACTTCTATCCCTTAACAATTGACCACTTGTCAATGTTGTGTTTACAGTTACGGTTGTTGTAGTAGCACTTGCGTCAAACTCGGCAATCTCTGGCTCTATGCAATAATAGTTTTTGTTGTCGAGGTTGAGACTGTGATAGTAATCGTAAACATGTGCTGAAATCTGCGAATAAAGATTTGCGAACTCGCTAAGACTAATCATGCCGTCCGACACATTCAAAGTGTAGGTAGATGTCTCATAAGTCTTATCCGGACCGTCGCCATTGATATTGCAAAAGTCGAAGTTAAGAATGTCGAACATAAACGCATTGGCGTTTTCAGCAGTTAAAGCCTCGTCGCTTTTAGCGCCAGATTGAAGTTTTTTCTCAAATTCAAGGATATAAGCCTCCCTGTCTGGTACTTCGTTTTGATAGACGATGCCTTTGTTCAGTGCCATCTGCGGTGCGTTGTTAACGACTTCGTTTTTCTTGTTGCAGGCCTCAAATGTGATTACTCCTGCTGCTGCGATGAGCAATGTTGCCACTGTGGCAACGATTCTTGATTTTTTTACCATAATTTAAAATTTTAAGTTGTTAATAAATATGTTTTTTAAGTTGTTTAATGAGATTTCTCCATTTCGCTTCGCTCCAGTCGAAATGACAAGCCTTATCTTGCAAACTCCCCTTCGGCATAGCCGTTGGCGTTGTCTAATATTAAGGTGTAATTTCCACTTGACGTGTTTGAAAGAGGAATACTAAACGTCCTCTGAACGGCTGTGTTAACCGTATTGTTATAAACCACGCTGCCACTTTCACTCATTATCGTGATGTTCACATTACCAAAATTCTGATGGAAATACACCTGAACCGAATTTTTCGATGCAAAAGCCTCTACGGAATTATGACCGGCACCATAGTCCAAATCACCACGTAATTCAATAACCACATTGCTTGTCGGTGGATTATCATGTGTTTCAATCTGAATGGGATTTTTTTGATTGCTAATCGCCAAAGATTCAATGGCACCTGTGCTCAAGAAGCCTGCTAAAATAAATGGTAATAATTTTTTCATTTTTTGATACTTTTTTTGTCAAAATTTTTTTACGTTTGATTTCGACAGCAAAAGTATCCAATAGATGCAAAATTTTTGTAAAGAATTGATTTGCAATAAGATGTGATTTGGGCTATCCAAACTTTTTTTGAAAAAATCCAAACTGTTTTCTCACAGATTAAACAGATTTGCACGGATTTTTTGAGATTCCTCACCACTTCGTGGTTCGGAATGACAACCATCAGGCGGGGAATCTCAGCTGAATTAATAATATCGTTAAAAAGAGGATTTCTCCACTGCGCTATGCTTCGGTCGAAATGACAGAGTCAAACAGGTTTTCCTGTTCCTGGAGTTTTTTCACCTTGCCGCGGGCTTTGTCAAGAACGCTGGTGCTCACGTCGAGAAGCAACGCCTCGTCGAGACGCGTGAGATCGAAGTTGGAGAGCATATATACCCGGCACTCTATCTCGCTCATGTCGGGATACTTCTCTTTCAAGGTGTCGTAAAGACCGGGATATACGGCGTTGAACAAATCGGTCATCACCTCCCAGTGGTTCTTGTCGCCAAACATCTCCTTTTCGAGATTGGCAAGCAGATATTTGTCTTTCTGGTCTTTTGTCAAAATCTCAAGACGCTGCATCGACCTCAGTTTTTCCGCAAGGTTATCCGACTTGTCCTGGATGAGACTCTCGTTGTCTTTCATAACCTTCAAAAGAGTGGCTTTCACCTCAGCCTCTTTCTTGTTATTTTGAATAATCCGGTAATACAAAACAAGGGCTACCGCTAAAACAATGATTATCACCACAGCCAGCATTATCTCAATCCGATAATTTAAAATTATACGGCGGTTCATGTCGTTTTGCAAGGTCTCGTAATCGTATTGACGTTGAATATGATACAAGTTATCTTTTCGCAGTGAATCTTGGAGTTGATATTCAAACAATCTAAATATTTTCATATATTCCAATGATTGCTGATAATCCTTTTTCATTTCAGCAAAATTTGATAAAGCAGCATATGTCGACACTGTTGTCTCAAATTTGATATCAGATAGAGGTAAAAGATCAAGGACATTTTGATAATATATACCAGCAGAATCATATTTATCAAATTTTGCAAATGTATTCGCCAGATTCAAATATTGCAAGATCTTGGTTGCTGTATCGCATGTTTTTATCTGCCTCAAACAATCTATTGCCTCATCAAATTTACCTTGTTCGCGGTAACAGACTGAATAGTTGTTCATGATTTTACGCCATGCGTAGTTTGAATTGCTTTTATTAGCATAAACCAAGCCTTGTTCCAGACATTTTTCAGCGCCGATGAAATCCTGCTGATCAAAATAAGACAATGACATTAAATTTTTAGCCAATGCACGTTCATCATATTTGGTGCCGAAATATGCGTCAGCTGTTATTATAGCAGGCCATGCTTCATCATCAAGAAATTTCTGATATAGCAATCTCGCCACATTATAATTGGCTCTTGCATAAGTCAGAGAATCACCAGTAAACTCTGCATATTTTGCGGCGTCTTTAAAGCACACTATAGCCGCGTCGTCGCGAAGTTCTCTTAAAACGTATCCGCTGTAGAGTGCGCCATAGGAGGCCTTGCAATAGTCATCCTTTCCGGCGAAATATTCGGCGGAGTGTTCCAGTTCGGGCATGGTGGGAATCTTCTTTTCCTTGATGCGGTGTGATAGTTCACGGCGCTCGCCGTCAGGGTGGGTGAAGAGTGCCTCCGCCTGCATCAGCGACATGTTCATGCGGATGTCGTCGTCAAGAAACACTCTGATGTTGAGCACGCTGTCGATGAGGATAAGGGCACTGTCAGGGTCGGAAGCTGCAACCTCCTGTGCCTGCTGGTAATAGCGTTTTGCGCGACGCAAATCAGAGTCGCATGACGTGAACGCAAAGAGGAGCGCGAGGAATATTATCACATATTTTTTCACGGTGCAAAGATAATAAAAAAACGACTAAAGACTAGCAACTAAAGACTATTTGTAAATCTCGCTTTCGTCAACCAGATTGTTCAGCAAGGCATATACCGTGAGGCCGGAGACCGATTTGATGCCGGTTTTTCTAATGATATTCTTTCTGTGCGTGATAACGGTGTGCACGGAGATGAACAGCTGGTCGCTTATCTCTTTGTTGGTGAGGCCTTTGGCAAGAGCGACGAGGACGTCGATTTCGCGGTTGGAGAGCTCCACATTCTCGGATTTCTCTTGAGACACATTATTGTCACTCAATAAGTTAAACACCTTTGAAACCACTTTTTGCTTGTTGTCGGTCATCTCAATGGTTTCCTTGAACTGCTTGAGGATGTTTTTGTCGATAAAGGAGCTCACAAGTGCCACTGGCACAATATTTGGAAAATCGCGAAGGAGCCTCTGGAACGTCTCGTTAGCATCGAAAGCTACCAGCAACGGATTGATTATCAATATATCAGGGTTATACGAAGCGAGTTTTTCCTCCAGTCGGTCGAGGCTGTCGAGCTGCGAGACGATGGCAATCTGCTTGCAGTCGTCGAAATACTGTGCAAGGCCGGCACTGAGCATAGGCGAAGGCTCAACTATGATGATTTTGTTGTCAGATTTCATGATTTAAGCCTCCAAAGTTTTGACAAAAGGAATGAGAACGCGTTCCTCAATGAGGGTGTGACTCATCAAGTCAGCTGATAACTCATTGATATCCAATGCTATCTCGATACGTTCCTTAGGGAACACATCGGCAGGAAGGTATTTTATCAGGATATTCATCAGGTCGAGGAGCTTATCTTCGATGTTGGTGTGGTTTTCGTGAAAAACATTGATTTTATAATCGGATTTGACGTTGTTGTCAACTATCTGCTGAAGGTACGGGAACACGTTTTTCTCTTCATAGATAAAATGGTCGACGACCTCGTTTTTATATTCGTCGAAGAAACGGCGCAGGGTGTGTCCGTATTTCGGGATGCATGCCTCGATGATGTGGTTGAGGTGCTCCTCGATATGCGGTATGCGCTCGTGGAGGTAGTATTTGTGCGATTCGAGCAGGTAGCTCACCAGCGCTTTCAGGTCGACGGATTTGATATCTTCGGCTGACGGGGTGTAGTCGTCGTTGCAGTATACGTTGCAAATCATGAGGAAGAACTGCGGATTGACACCATGTTTTTCGCACACCTCAGCGATGCTGTGGTCGCCGAAGCCGAGATCCATGCCGAAACGTGGAAGCATCAGCAGGAGTTTGGAGTTGCCGACGATGAGGTCGGCCATTTTCATATTTTCGGAAAAGATGTTTTTCATTGCAATGATTATTTTTTTGCAAAGATAATAAAAGTCTCTCGCAGATTGCACAGACCATCACAAATTTTTCTACCGAAACCTTCTTACACGTAGAATTTACTCGCTAAAGCGAGGGATTGCGCAGATATAAGATGCTGCCAGACAATAACTAAAACATGGTATTAAAAATTTGTAAAATCACCGATTATGGGGAGATGTCATGTCGGTGATATGGTATATTTTTGCAATCAGAATGAATGACAAAAACAGGCCATATTTTTAGTTTAGGAAAATGTAGGGACGCGCAGTGCGCGTCCCTACATTTATTATCAGACGCGTGCTGTGCGTCCCTACTTATTATCTTCGTTTTTGAGGAGGATTCCGCGGCGTTTGACGGCTTTTCGGTTGATTTTGAAAAGCGTGCGCCTCATAAACAGCGGGTTGCGTATGATATATGATTTGAGATGGCGCTCGCTCTTCTCCGGGTAGATGTCGTCGACAGCGACTAGGATGCCTGTCTCATCGGTCTCGCCGAAAGCGTGGTTATAGGCTGTGCCGAACGAGCGCATGGTCGACGAGAGGTTCATATAGGCGTTGACGAGCGGTGGCACATAGGAGCCGAGCTCGCGCACCGAGCGTTGCAGAATCTGGTAGTCTTCCCTGTAGTTTCTGCCTGAAAAGAGGTCATGCAGCTTGTTGTAGTCGGTCTCGATACGCAGAGGTTCGTTAGGCCACACAAGGCCGTCTTTATCAGGAAAATGTTTCTGGTAGAAATAAAGAATCATGTCCTTCGCCTGACGGTTCATGTGAGGATACATGGTGATCTTGCCGAAGTAATACTTCGTGTTGCGTATCTCCAGTGCCAGTGTGGCGAGGCCGTCCCAGAGGTTGTCGAGCGAATACATGCCTTTGCGTATGTCGGCACTCGGCTGGTATGCCGGCTGCACGAAAGAACGTCCGAGTTCAAGGGTATAAGGCAGGTATTTCTCGATAAAAGTGTCTGTAAAGTGGAACAGTTCAGATGTCGGGGTATAGATAGAGCCGTCGACAGAGCGGAACATGTTGCTGCCGTGGATGAAACGGTAGCCGCCCACTATCTCCTCCTCCACCGGGTCCCACACGATGAGTTGTTTAAAGCAATACGGTTCCGGCAGGAGGTCGAACTCGTCGATGTCGAGAGGTTTGCCTGTGCCTCCGCCTTCTGTGGCGAACGAGAGCTCACGCAGACGGCCGATTTCTTGCATGATGTTCGGCGAGAGAGCCGCCGTGGTGATGTATATCTCCTTGTCGCCATGGTTGGTCTTACGCAGGAAATGTTTTCTTTTCAGCTCTTTTTTGATAAGCTCGCGAGATACCGGAGGGATGATATAGGATAAGTCCATGGTTGTCGTTTTTTTTATATTTATTTGATGGTATATATTTTGTCGTGAAGACGTTGTGCCCATTCATAGGCGATGGTGCCGTCGTCGAGGGTCTGCCACGGTATTGGCTCGCCCACCGTCATGCGGAAGGTCTTGCCGCGTTGAGCGAACATCTCGCCAGGAAGCAGTGCCATCTCGAAGTTGAATTTGATGCCCAGACGTTTGCGCCAGTTGGCGATGGTGTAAAAACGGCGTCGGTTGTATGCCTCGATGTGCACCGGGATGATGTCGCGATGATGCTGTATGGCTTTTTTTATCACTGTCGGTTTCCATTCGAGGTCGACGATTTTGCCTTTGACACGACGCGAGCATAGTCCAGCGGGGAAATACAGCAGCACATTCTGTCCGGCGAATGCCTCGTTGATGCCGCTGGCGGTGTTGCGGTTGCCATGGACCTTGTCGACAGGCACAAACACAGGCTTCAGCTGTTCGACATACATCAGGAAGTCGTTAACCGGGAACAGGATGTCGTCGCGCACCGCGCCCACGGCGGCGATGAGAGCCATGCCATCGGGGCCGCCTAAAGGATGGTTGGCGACGATGATGGGGTTGCCTTCCTTGGGTATACGCTCGGAGTTAATCAGCTCGACAGTGATGTTGAGATGATTCATCACAGCCTTGGCGAACTCCACCCCTTCCTTGTCGCCGCAAATGTCGAGGGTGTCGTTGATATCCTTGACGTGCAGCAGACGGTTGAGCAGGCGCACTATCCAACGTCGCGGCTTTATGCCCTTTGATGCCAGAACCTTGGCGAGGTCGATATGGTTTACCGCTTTGCCTTCCATTGTTAATGTCTCTGGAATCTGTGGGTCTGATCCACCAGCTCACCGTCAACGACCTTATAAAAACGCTGATTGGTGTCGGGTGATTTCAGTCCTCCCTTATCGGTGAGATAAGGACCTAATTTGATATAATCAAAGTCGTTGATATTCACCGGTTTGTCATATCTTCCGGAATACCAGGCGACTTTAAGGTTTAAGATATTCTTTATGTAATGAGCCAGTTGTTCCACCTCGTATTTCGAGGCGTCACCACCCATGATGCACACACAGGTGATGTCGCCTTGATAGATTTGTACGAGTCTGCTCAGTTCGTTTTCTGTGAGTTCTTCACCGATGTTTTCCCACAGATGCGGGCTATGACAGTCGGGGCAGTGATTCGGGCAGTTGGTAAGGTTTATTGCCAGACTCACTTCATCAGGGACTTCCTGAAAGACGACGTCATAGTTATAGTATTTCAGCATCTTTTATGTTAAAATTTGGCGTAGAAACGTTTGCCTGCCTCCACCTGACGTGCGGCTGAGAAGTTGCTGATACGTTTCATGTAACCGATAACACGTGTGAGGTAGTCGAGGTGTTCGCTGCCGCACTTCGGGCATTTCTTAAGATAACGTTTGTCGATATGTCCGCAGTCGTTGCACACTGTGTTAGGCACATTGAAGGTAAAGTAGTTGCAGCCTTCTTTTGATGCCACTCTGAGGAGCTGGCGGTACTGGTCTTGTGTGAGGTGTTCCTCGAGGTTGCAGTGCAGTGCCGAGCCGCCTGTGAGGTGCTTGATGTAGCGTTCGCCGTGGAGTTTGAACTTGTCGAGGACGTTGGTGTTCTGGTTTTCAACGACGTAGAAGTAGCTGTTGTAGCAGTCACGAGGCACTTTGTATCCGTCTTCCTTGTCCCACTTGGCGTGTTTCACGCCGACGTTTTCGGCTGGAATCATTTCGCAGTTGAACATCAGGCCTGGCTGTTTGTACTGTTTGTTGTATTTCTCGATGAGGCTGAGGATTTCTTCCACGAAGTGCTGGTATTCAGGGTTATCGCTGATTTCGATGCCTTTGAATTCGGCGGCTTCGACGATGCCGTTGACGCCTATTGTGAGGTACTGGCGGTCTATTGCGATGTAGCCTGCGTCGAACAGTGGGAGCATGCCTTTGTCGCGGAGGTAACGGAGGTTGGTGTCGTAAGCCATCTGTACCTTATGCATGAGGTCGACGACTTCTTCCACGAAGCTGAGGAATGGCAGGCGGTTTTGTTCTTCGTACTGGATGCAGCGGTTCATGTTGATGGTGAGCACGCTCTTTGAGCCTGTCGACACGCCGCCGGCGCCGAGGGTGTAGCTGAACTCGTTGTCCTGAATCTCGTTGCGGAGACGGCAGCATGAGCTCAAGGAGTCGGCATTGTCGCTGACGTAGGTGAAGAACGAATGGCCTTCGGCGTACATCTCAGCGGTGAAGTCGGCATATTCCTTGTCGGCGATATCGCCGTTTTCCGAGAGGAGAGCCATGGTCTCGACAGGGAATGTCAAGACGGTCTTGAGACGTTCGGCGTTGAACCATTTCATGAAGCGTTTCTGGAGCCAGTTGAGCGAATCCCAGTCAGGCTGGCTGCCATCCGGGAAGTAGAAGTTGCCGAAGAGGCTCTTGAAATAGAACTTGTCGTAGTATGAGATGTTCCAGAACACCGACTGGTAGTTACGTGCGCCGGTCGGTTGGTTGATGGAGTACACTATCTGTTCGAAGCAGTCGGTGATGACCTTGTCGAGGGTGCGTTTGCGTGTCGAGAGGTCGACGACTTCATTAGCGCGAGTGTAGTAGTCTTTTCCGTATTCCATCCCGATGAAGTAGTTGAGATACATCAGGAATTCCGGAGTTGCGCAGGCGCCGCTCAGCATTGACGACACCATGAACACCATGTTGATGAATCCGCCGCAGAACGACTTGAGGTTTGTCGGGCGTGTGGCGTTGCCGCCTATCGACTTGGTGCCTTCGAGCAGCCAAGGGTACATGGTGATACTTGCGCAGTAGTTCGCGATGCTTGTCTCATCATTCTTGTAGATGAAGTGATGGTTAAGCAACTCGATATATCTGTCGGCCACCTCTTTGCCATACATGTCTTTGATGCGGTCGCAGAGCATACGGCGGTTGAGGCGTATGAAGTTTGACTTGGGAAGCTCGCCGATGAGTGTGGCGATATTTTTCTTCTCCACGTTGGCGTTTGCGTCGTATTTGCTGCCTGACGCCGCATTCTGTGCGTTGCAGTAATTGATGAGGAAGTCGAGTTTGTCCTTCACCTCACGGTCTTCGTAGTGACGCTGACGGTAAAGGATATACGATTTCGCGACGTTGTAATAACGTTCAGCCATGAGAGCGTTCTCCACCTGGTTCTGAATCTCTTCAACAGAAATCCCGTCGTGGATGCTGACACGGCTCATGATGTTGGTGAGAACCTCCTGCGGAGCGAAGCTACCGACGCTGAGGAAGGCTTTCTGAATTGCATTTTTAATCTTATCGACTGAGAAAGGCTCGCGCTTACCATTTCTCTTGATAATAAAGACCTGGTTAAACTCCATACTACTTTGTTGTTTTATATATTATTGCTCGTTATAATTAGTAAAATCTATGATCCTCAACAATGGTTAATGTTGAAATTTTCATCACAATCTCACTGTTATTGTCATTGCAAATTTATATAAAACTTTTTGGTCTGGAGCGCAAATTTTTATCTTTTTATCAACAAAAATATCAACATTTCACAACGTCAACAGCAACAAGGCTTTTGCCATTTTCGAGTGCTTTTTTCACCTTCGCGGCACCCTTTTCGACGAGGAATTGGCCGTCTTTTTTGTTGATAACGACTTCTTCGTCGGCATCGTTTCCGGCATCACCTTTTATTATTAATGACTTTGGAGAAAGCCATATCTTGGTGTATTCTTTTCCCTCGTCGAAAGCCTTGAAGCTATTGAAAACCAATTCATTAACCTCTTCTCTTGTGGCGTGGCTGGTATCGACGATAAGGTCATAGTTGCTGTAGTCGTCGAGGTTGCAGTGGTAGAAATTCTGGTATCTGAGCAGCTCGCTCTTGCGGCGGTCGATGATTTCCTGGCGTGCTGTCGCCTTGTCGGCATACGACTCGCTCACACGGCCCACATCATTGAAGATTCTTTCGGTTGCGGTGTCCACATCGACATAAAGGTAGATCTTGAACGAAGAAGGCACGAAATGCCATGCCATGCGCGAATCGAAGATGATTTTCTCGTCGGTGCGGCCCAGCTCTGCCATGGTGTCGTCGACGTAGTGGTCGTACTTCGGGTCACTCTCGATAAACTCGTTGAACTCCTTTGCCGACATGCCGTGTTTGGCGGCTAATTGTCTGAACAGCAAGCCCGCTGAAACGATTTTGAAAGGCATTTTACTAATCAGATAATTGGCGACGGTGCTCTTCCCGCTACCGAGCTCGCCCGACAATGTGATGTGGTTCATTTTTCTTCTTTAAAAGGGTTGATTTTTTTTGTTTCTATCTGAATCTTTTCGGTAAATTTCGAGATAACCCTCAACGGTGCGATTATCAGCACGATGAGAAGCTCGAGGATATACACCTCATACACCGGAGGATATGTCGTATAAAACTGACACACAACGAGTAAAATGGTGAAAATCATGAAGAGGAACTTGCCGAGACGTTTTTTGAAAAACACCATGAAAAGGCTGATAATTATCAAGGCAAGCAGCACCCATTTTACCACAAAAAGGGTGTAATGGTTAGATGCCACCACCTCGCTGAGGTTCTTGTCGATATAGCCCTCCTGAAAAACGGTGTTGTATCTTATCCAGACATAGGTCGTAAAGGCGAAAAACAATATATAATAGGTGACGGCGAAGGTACACACCAGTTTTATTCCCAGCGTGATATGCTTCCGCTCCTTAAAAATGCTCTGTCTCTCCTTTACGACCTGTTCTTCTGTCATTATTGTAAGGCTTTTTTGTAATATATGAAATAAATTCCTATCCAGATGGCTGTCATGACGGCTGGCGACACTATCGACGCACCTGTGACGCTGGTGACCATCACCGCTGTGGCTATGAGGATGAGAATCTGTGCGATAGCGTAGATATGGAAGCCTTTTTTCTGCAGTTTCCACATATATGCAACGCCGATGAACGACAGTGCAAACAGCAGAGCCTGAATGAGATAGCTCACACGGCTCACGGCGAGTTGCGCCGACATGATGTTCTCAAACTCGTCGATGTCGGGCACAAATTTCTCCATCATCTCGAGGTAGTCTTCATCTTTCCCGAGTCCCTGCATCACATTATATGCGAGGAATGAGAAAATGTTTCCGATAAACTGCCATCCTGCATTAATAAACGACAGCACGCAAGCGATAGTGAGACCTGTAGGGCGCTGTGGCTCCGGGTTCTCAAAGTCGTTAAACTGCTGATTTTCAGTGTATTCTTCCATATCTAATTGTGTTTTTATTTCTCAAAAATCTTTTCGCCAAGATTGTAGTTCTGCAAGAACTCGACTGATTTAGCGATTTCAGTGTACATCACCTTGTCGACTTTCACGAATTCGACTTTCTTGCGGTATTCGGCCACGAAATTCTCAATGAATGCTGACGATTTGATAGGCTTGCGGAAGTCGAGGGCCTGTGCAGCGTTGAAGAGCTCGATGGCGAGGATGCGCTCGAGGTTGTTGGCGACGCGCAATGCCTTTGTTGCTGCGTTGGCACCCATACTCACATGGTCTTCCTGACCCTGCGACGACTCGATGCTGTCGACAGATGCCGGTGTGCAGAGCTGCTTGTTCTGGCTCACGATGGCTGCTGCGGCATACTGAGGAATCATGAAGCCTGAGTTAAGACCTGGCTCAGCGACGAGGAACGACGGCAGACCGCGTTTTCCGGCGATGAGCTGGTAGGTACGGCGCTCTGAGATGTTGCCGAGCTCAGCCATGGCGATGGCGAGGAAGTCGAGGCTTAATGCCAGAGGCTGTCCGTGGAAGTTACCTGCCGAGATGACCATGTCCTCGTCAGGGAACACTGTCGGGTTGTCGGTGACGGCGTTGATTTCCTCACCGAGGATCTGCGACACGTAGGCGATGGCGTCTTTCGAAGCGCCGTGCACCTGCGGGATGCAACGGAACGAATAAGGGTCCTGCACATGCTGCTTCTCGCGGGCTATCATCTCGCTGCCTTTCAGGAAGTTACGGAAACGCTCAGCGGTGACAATCTGTCCGCGGTGATGACGGATCTGATGAATCTGGTCGTAGAACGGCTCGATGCGGCCGTCGAAAGCGTCCAATGATACTGCGCCAATCATATCGGCGAGGTACTGCAGACGGAATGCCTTGAGCAACACGTAGGTGCCGTATGAGCACATGAACTGTGTTCCGTTGAGCAGTGCCAGACCTTCCTTCGACTGAAGGGTGATAGGCTCCCAACCGAAGATCTTGCTGACTTCAGCAGCCGGACGGATCTCGCCTTTGTAATGCACCTCACCGAGGCCGAGCAATGGCAGCATGAGGTTGGCGAGAGGTGCGAGGTCGCCTGAAGCACCGAGTGAGCCTTCGTCATAGACGACAGGCAGAACGTCGTTGTTGAAGAAGTCGATAAGTCGCTGGACTGTAACGAGTTGCACACCCGAGTTGCCGTACGACATGTTTTGAATCTTCAGCAGGAGCATGATACGGATGATTTCTTCCGGGACAAGGTCGCCAGTGCCGCAGGCATGCGACATCACCAGGTTTTTCTGGAGAGTGCTGAGGTCTTCCTTCGAGATGTTGACATTGCAGAGTGAGCCGAAGCCTGTTGTGACGCCGTAAATCGGGGTCTTCTGTGTCTCCATCTTCTTGTCGAGATAGTCGCGGCACTTCTGGATGCGCTGTTTTGCTTCGTCTGACAATGCGAGTTGATAATGCTCGCTGATGATTCGGTTTACTTCCTCAAATGTGAGGGTTTCTGTTGAGATATAATGTGTCTTCATTGTATGTTATTTTTTGATTATTTCCAATAAATTAGCGGCTTTCACACTTTCCTGGCGGCCTTCTTTCATCCATTTCACTGTGAAAGTCTTATCGTTGACCTCGGTCTCGCCTGCCATCACCACCACCGGGATATTGCGTTGGTCGGCATATTTCATCTGCTTCTGAATCTTGCTTGCGTCGGGATAAATCTCGGCGTTAACGCCTTGACGACGAAGCTGTTGCAGATATGGGAGGCAGTAAAGCTCCTCGTTTTTGCCAAAGTTCAAGAAGATGACCTCGGTGTTCTCGGCGTTCTTCTCCGGGAAGAGGTTGAGCTCGTTCAAGACGTCGTAGATACGGTCTGCTCCGAAGCTGATGCCCACGCCTGAGACGTTAGGCAGGCCGAAGATTCCGGTGAGGTTGTCGTAACGTCCGCCGCCCGAGATGCTGCCCATCGCCACGTCTTTCGCCTTGACCTCGAAGATGGCTCCGGTGTAGTAGTTGAGGCCGCGAGCCAATGTCAAATCAAGCTCATATTCAATCTTCAAACCTAAAACATCGAGATAATTGAAGAGAGTTTCCAATTCTTCGATGCCTTTGGTGCCTATTTCGATGCCGCTCATCAGCGATTTAAGCTGTGCCATCTTCTCGCGGGCGCTGCCTTGCATGAAGAGGATAGGCTGCAGTTTTGCGATGGCTTCATTGTCGAGGCCTTTATCGGCGAGTTCGGCGTTCACCGCATCGATTCCTATCTTGTCGAGCTTGTCGATTGCCACGGTGATGTCGACGAGAGCGTCAGGTTTTCCGATATATTCGGCTATTCCGGCGAGGACTTTGCGGTTGTTTATCTTCAGGACGACTTTGATGCCGAGGTTGTTGAACACCTCGTCGACTATCTGGACGAGTTCAGCTTCGTTGAGGAGTGAGTCGCTGCCGATGATGTCGACGTCGCACTGGTAGAACTCGCGGTAACGGCCTTTCTGAGGGCGGTCGGCGCGCCACACCGGCTGCATCTGGTAGCGTTTGAACGGGAAAGCGATCTGGTCACGGTACTGCACCACGAAGCGCGCGAACGGCACTGTGAGGTCGTAGCGAAGGCCTTTTTCGCATATCTTGCTTGAGAGCTTCTGGGAGTCAAGCGGCTGGCCGTTCTGCTCCACGCCCGACATGAAGTCACCGGAGTTGAGGATGCGGAACAGCAGTTTGTCGCCTTCGTCGCCGTATTTGCCCATCAGGGTGGAGAGGTTCTCCATCGAAGGGGTCTCAATCGGTTGAAAGCCAAAGCGTTTGAACACGGTCTTAATGGTGTCGAAGATATAGTTACGGCGCATCATGACATCCGGAAGGAAGTCGCGCGTGCCCTTAGGAATAGACGGTTTCTGTGCCATTTTTTGAAAGATTTACAAACTGCAAAAATACAAAATTTAGATAAAAGATAAGAGATAAAAGATAAAAGTTTAAAAAACGGGCTGATGGAAAAATATTTTTCATTATTTTTGCAAAACAAATTAAAGTTAAAATGGAATATAGCATTATCATAGAAAAAAATCCCGAAACAGGGTGGTATTGCGGGCAATGCAAACAGCTTCCGGAAGCTTTAAGCCAAGGGAAAACCCTTGACGAGCTTATGGAAAATATGAAGGAAGCGATAGAACTTGCAATAGAATGCCGAGAAGAAGATTTGCGAGAGCAATACCGAAATCGAAAGGTGTTTCACCGTAAAATAACGATTCCAGCATGAAAAAAACCAAATTTATTAAATACCTTAACGAACACAGCTGTTACGCCACTGGACGACAAAAAGGCAGCCATGCTCAGTTCAGAAATACCGAAACGATGAAATCGACTATTGTTCCAATGCATAATGAAATTGATGACATGCTATGCAGAAAGATTTGCAAGCAGTTAGGAATTCCTGTAATTGGAAGTAATTGAGATTTATAAAGCAGGTTCTGTACTAATTACTCTATCTCTGCGACTACGTGTATTTGCTAGTAATTTTTCCAGCACTGGCAACATACGATTAAGATTGCCATACTGAATCATGAAATTCCAAAATGGCTCAAATTTTTTCCATCCTCCCATATAAAAGAGATGTGATAATTGTTGTTTCAGATTGTCGTGACCAAAACTAGCTTTTAAAATATTGTTCCACGAATAAAATTCTTTATAAGCCCAATCGTAACCTTGCTTCAATTCTTCAGCAGACAGAGCGACTGTCTTATAGACAACTGTGCGAGTGTCATACTTACTCCAGTCGTGTGATAATATTCGACCTTCTTGCTCCATCTGCTTAAATAGACGTGTGCCAGGATATGGTGTCAAAATGTGGAAGGTTGCAGTTGTGATGCTATGTTCAATACCCCAATCCACAGTTCTACGAAATACATCGCTATCATCGTGATCAAGACCGAACACGAAACTGCCGTTGATCATAATGCCAAGGCTGTGTAAACGTTCTACTGCAGCCACATAATCTTTCGAGAGATTTTGCAATTTATTGCTTGAACGAAGGTTTTCCGGCGAAAAAGTCTCAAAACCTAAAAACAAACTACGCAAACCTGCTTCTGCCGCCTTTTCTATAAGATTACCATTTAAAACCGAGACTATAGTCGCCGCGCTCTGGAACACCCTACCCATTCCACGCATTCCTTCGAAAAGTTCAGCAGCAAAACGAGGGTTTCCCAATAGATGGTCATCAAGAAAATAGAGATGTCTGCCAGGAAGCCGGTCAATTTCTGCTAATGCATCATCCACCTTTTGTGTGTAAAAAGACTTTCCTTCTCCATAAAATGCATCTTTATAACAAAAATCACAATGATGAGGACATCCTCGTGAAACGACAAGAGAATTCGGAACAAAATACTTTTCCCTTTTAATAAGATCACGACGAACAGGTGGTATATTTTCAAGACTTCTCCAACTAGCTATATAACGTTTTTCAGGATGTCCATTGCGCAAATCCTTAATAAAACGAGGAAATGCCTCCTCACCTGGTCCTAAAAAGATGGTATCGGCATGTTGTGCAGCTTCATCAGGAAGACTTGTTACATGAAGACCTCCCATTGCCACATATACACCTCTTTGTCGATAATCATCAGCGATTTTATATGCACGATAAGCGTTGGTGATATACACTTGGATGCACACAAGGTCAGGTGTATCGTCAAGTGTCAGCTTCTCCACATGCTGATCCTGAATTTCCACATAGTCATCATCAGAGAAATATGCAGCAAGTGTTGCTAATCCTATAGGAGGAAACAATGAATATTTTATTGGTCGCCAATAAGGGCTTTCAGCCTCTTCTAATGCTGGCAAAATCATCTTAACCTTCATTGTTTCAAATATCTTCTATCGGGAAATGTACGTTAATAATATGTTAACTATCTTATAGTTATATTATTGTGCTCTTTTCAAAATTTCATCAATCACCCCATAAATCTCCTCTTCCTTTTCGTATGGATGAATCTTGAAATACGGGTGGCCGGTATTTTACTTATATATAAACTTTACGATACAATCAATACAAATCGGTTGTTCCGAAATGGTATCAATGAAAACGTTGGCAGGATGCATGTCTTCAAGGTAAAGACGGTCACCAATGTAATTTACACCATTCCCATTGTAGTTGTCACGAAAACCTTTAGCAGCAACCATTTTGTCAATTTCTTCTTTTGTGGCTAATCGTTTGCAACCGATGTATGGTTGTGTGAGAATGATTCGAAACAATTCATCGGAATCACGTGTAAAACCAATTACACTCATCGGGGTTTCAGGAAAGAGCGCATTATGCAAAACAATAGCTTCAAAAGCTTTGCTGAGTGTGGAATAAATCGAAGTGCGTTCCTTAACGACAGATGTGTCGCCCGTTTTGTAATATACTTTGGCTTCTGCGCCCTGAGCAATCATTGGTCCATAAACAGATGTCAGCAGTTTTTCCGGATTGGAGAACCAGAGACCTTTTGCTTTAGCCCATTGTTGCACCAATTCTTCCTGTTTGGCATCTATTTCCCAGTTTGCTGGGCTTCCTTTGCTTTCTGCAACATCGCCACCTGACTCAATGCTTCTTCGCGCGTAGTCGCATACGACATACGCCCCAATGAGCGGCGCACCTGCAGTGCAGAGTCCCGCATGCTCTTGTTGATTAAATCGAGTAAGATTTGTTCTTCCATTGAGTATTGCGTTTGTATATTCGTCAATTAACTTGAGTGTATGCTCAGAGAATCCATCATCTTTTATAGATATGTTTATTTGGTCTTTAAGCATAAGTCAACTATTATTTTCATCTGCAAAAATACATAAAATATTTTTTACAGACAACACTATTTCAAAATTTCATCAATCACCTCATAAATCTCCTCTTCCCTCTCGTAAGGATGAATCTGGAAATACGGATTACCCGTGAGCATATTAGGCATCGGTGCGACCGCCTCGGATGGAACCGGCGAAGTAGATTTTCTTTTTCATCTTCATACTTTTTTGCAATAAATCACCACCTTCTTCTCCCCTGTAATCGTCGTGCCGAAAACGAAATTCTCATCGCTTTCCTTGAGATTCAATGTTTTGCGCAACTCATTGGCAGTCAATGGGAAATTGCGCGTGGCGACAGAGGCTTCGGTGATGTCGTTTAATAATTCTTTCTTGATTTTTTTGCTGAAAGGCGCACAACCGACCACCTCGAAAACTCGACCCGGGAAATCGGGAATCAGGTTGTCGGAGGTGTATAAATGGCTGTTGACGTGCAATTTATCGATGCCGAAACGCTGCGAAATCAGCTTGAAAGCGCCGGATTTCATAATGGAGGCGTTGGGCTCATACAGGTATTTTTTGATGGTGGTGGCAAAGGTCGGGATGGCAACGGATTCGTCATTTTGTTTAAATTTAAAGAGGATTTTTTCGCCTGCGGCGAAAGCTCTCGCTGCGCTCGGGTCTTCACTATGCTGCGCTTCGGTCGAAATGACTGATAGATTGTTCACTTTAGGAGAATTATCCTGTAAATCTTGTAAATCCTGTCTTAAATTAATACAATGAATCATTATCTCACCATCGTAATCCGGCCGCAACAATACCAAAACCTCCTTGCATTCGTTTTTCACCGACACGATGTGAATCTCCGAGATATTTTGCAATTCGTTGGTAATCAAGGAAATATCCAGCATCGGGGAGGCTTTGATTAATGCATTTTTTGCATTTTTTAACAAAATATTTTGCAAATCGACCACGTCTGGACTGCAATCATGCAACGAGACCATTTTGCGGTTGTAAATATCACGGCGGGCGGGATCAATGAATATCAAATCGAAAGTTTGGTTTTTTGATAAAAATGTTTCCGCATCGGAATTAACAACCGTGATTTTTCGTCCTAAAACAGCAAAATTATGCTCCGCCAAATCGCATAGTTCCTTCTGATTTTCAACGTAATACGACGTTTTGAATTTCTCCGATAGGAAATATGAATCGACACCCAGACCGCCTGTCAAATCGACGAAAGTATCGCCACCTTCGATGATTGAGGACTTGTATTTCGCGGTAAGCTCGGAAGAACATTGCTCTATCGAGAGGTGTCTCGGAAACAGCAAATCGGGATTCGAAGCCCACGACGGCACCTTCTTCGAAAGAAGCCGCCGAGCCTCTATCTGGTTGAGTACCAATGTTTTATCTACATCATTAGGAAACTTCTGCAACGCCAGCTGGCGCACGTCATCCTTCAGATGCGACTCAATGAAATCCCGGGTTGCTGTATTCATCAGCTTTTCAAAACGTTATTGTTTTTCCTACGGAAATTGAAAAACAAAACCGTGAACAACATCGTGATGCAGCCTGCTATTATCGTGGCGACAGTACCCGAAAAGCCCACGCCTTCAATGTATTTCCCGGCAGGGAATTCGATAATATATGTCATTGTGACCATCGTCATGAACATCGCAGGGATGAGGCTGACGAGATAATATTTCTTCTCCTTGGCGAGATAAACCGTTATAGCCCAAAGAGTTACCATCGCCAAAACCTGATTCACCCAAGCGAAATAACGCCAAATCATATCGAAGCCTTTAGCGTCGGCGAGACTGTAAACCAATATGGCGGCTGTGACAGCGAACATAGGGATGGCGATGATGAGGCGGTTCTTTATGGATTTCTGGTCGAAACGCATGAAATCAGCTATAATGAGACGAGCAGAACGCAAAGCTGTATCGCCCGATGTGACTGCTGCCGAGATGACGCCAAGGATGGTAATCACCGCAATAACCGGGGTAAACCAAGTGTTGGCAATAATTCCCACGATGGCGGCTCCGCTCTTGCCTGTGACGTCAACGACGCTGTCGGGACTGAAGAAATATGCCGCAGCTGCTGCCCAAATCAAAGCAACGATGCCTTCTGTTATCATCGCACCGTAAAAAATCGTACGGCCTTGTTTCTCGTTAACCATACAACGTGCCATAAGCGGCGACTGAGTGGCATGGAAACCGGAAATCGCGCCGCATGCGATGCTGATGAACATCATCGGGAAGATTGGGGTATGCGCCGCTCCAGGATGACGATTCTGCAATCCGCTCCAAATCTCAGGAATCTCAGGCTGATACATGATAAACGCCACAAAGATAGCGACAGCCATACCCAACAGAAGCAAACCGAAAACAGGGTAAATCTTGCCGATGAGCTTGTCGATTGGCAACAAAGTCGCTATCAGATAATAAACCAAGATGATGACGACCCAAATGTAAGTGTTCCAGCTCGGAGTGAAGTTGCTGACCAACAATGTAGCCGGAGTGTTGACGAACACCACACCGACCAAAATCATCAGCAAGACTGTGAAGCCGCGCATGAACTGTTTCACGCCGTGGCCAAGAAACATGCCGTGAATCTCGGGCAGACTGGCTCCTTTGTTTCTCAAAGAAATCATTCCCGAGAGGTAATCGTGGACAGCACCTGCGAAGATTGTGCCGAGCACGATCCACAGGAACGACGCCGTTCCGAACTGAGCTCCCATGATGGCGCCGATGATAGGGCCGACACCGGCGATGTTCAGGAACTGTATCAGGAAGATACGCCAAGGTTGCATAGGCACATAGTCGACACCGTCGGCCATGGTGACAGCCGGTGTCTCGCGTTTCGGGTCAGCGCCGAAGAGCTTCTCGATAAACTTTCCGTAAATGAGATAGCCGACAATCAAGACGGCAAGAGCTATGAAAAAAGTTATCATATTCTGTTATTTTTGTCCGAATTCCATCAAATAAGCTTTGATAAACTCATCGATTTTACCGTCCATCACGGCCTGCACGTTGCTGGTCTGGTAGTTGGTGCGATGGTCTTTCACGCGGCGGTCGTCGAACACGTAAGAGCGGATCTGCGAACCCCACTCTATCTTCTTCTTCGACGCCTCTATCTTGTTTTTCTCCTCCATGCGGTGCTGCAGCTCTTTGTCGTACAGCTGTGACTTCAGCAGTCGCATGGCGTTTTCCTTGTTTTTCGGCTGGTCGCGAGTCTCGGTATTCTCAATCAGAATCTCTTCTTCGTGACCGTCGTAAGGGTCTTTGTACTGATATCTCAGACGCACTCCCGACTCCACCTTGTTCACGTTTTGGCCGCCAGCGCCGCCACTGCGGAAGGTGTCCCATGTCAGGCGTGACGGGTCGATGACGATTTCGATGGTGTCGTCGATGAGAGGCGACACGAACACCGAGCTGAACGACGTCATGCGTTTGCCTTGGGCGTTGAATGGCGACACTCGCACGAGGCGGTGCACTCCGTTCTCGCCTTTGAGGTAGCCGTAGGCATAGTCGCCGTCGATTTCCATGGTGCACGACTTGATGCCGGCATCGTCGCCTTCGAGGATGTTACTTATTCTCACCTTATAATTATGAGCCTCGGCATAGCGCATGTACATACGCATGAGCATGTCGGCCCAGTCCTGCGACTCTGTGCCGCCCGCGCCCGCGTTGATTTTCAGCACGCAGCTCATCGAGTCGGCCTCGTCGTGAAGCATGTTGCGGAACTCCAGGTCTTCGACGAGCTTTATCACGTCGGCATACTGCTTGTCGACTTCCTCTTCCGTCGCCTCGCCTTCCTTGGCAAAGTCGTACAAAACACCGAGGTCGTCGTTAGCTTTAACTATCTCGTCGTACGACACGACCCAACTCTTCACGTCGCGGATCTGGCGCATGATGACCTTGCCGTTTTTCGGGTCGTCCCAGAAACCATCGGCCTTCGTCTTCTCTTCCAATTCAGCTATTTTCGACAGTTTGGTGTCGATGTCAAAGATACCTCCTCAAGGCATCAATCCTCTTACTTAGCTCTTTTATGCTGTCTAATGTGACCATAATAATACAAGGTGTTGTTTTTATTTAAAATTTAAAGATTCAAAATTTAAAATTTAAAGATTTAAAATTCAAAGATTTAAATCCTATTTTTTTGCAAAAATAGTAAAAAGTTTTAGACTTGTTATTTTTTCTTTACTAATTTCTTGAACTCTTTTTGTGCTTTTGCCATCTGTTTTTGAAAGTCGGGGCTTGTCTGAAGGCGTGCGTATCCTATGCTTGCGCCGGAGCGTGTCGCGTCGATGTCGCTTTGCCAATGAGCTCCTGTGATGACGCGGTTTTCGCAATACAGCCAGGCGCGGCTGAAGATGGCGCCGGATGCCTGAGGGTTGATTTCCGAGAGCAGCAATGCAGTGGTCCAACAACGCATGGTATGTCCCGACGGGTAACTGCCCTCATTGGCGAACTCTTTGTCGCTCTCCATGAGAGGCTCTTCATGGAAATACACGAACGGGCGTGTGCGGTGGTAATATGCCTTTGGTGCCACTCGCATCTGGTCGACGGTGGCGAGGCTGTTGGTGATGAGTTTCCAGATCTCTGGAGTGTCTTTCTCAGAAATCTCAAGTCCGAACGGCACGCTCATCTCAGCCAGCAATGCCTCGTAGCTCCACACGGCGTCGCGTTTTGCCATGTCGGCGCGCTCAGCGTCGTAACGTTGCAGTTTGCCCCACATGTAACGAAGTATGTCGTAGCTGAAGGCCTCCGACGTACTGTCGGGCGGTGCCGGCAGGCATAGTATCAAATCAGGCAACTCCTCGGTAGTGAAATACGTAGTCGGCTGATAGCTCTGAGCGCTGACATTCCAAAGGAATCCAACGACAAGGACAAGCGTTAAGACGCAGCGTTTCGTGATGTTTTTAAGCATAGTAAAATCATTTTAATAGTGGGGACAAAAATAAAAAAAAAATCAAAAACCGGCCACATGAATGATTTTATTTTTATTCTGATGCTGAGAAAATAAAACAGGGTGCGCCGCTGCGCGGCGCACCCACCTAACCAATTAACTAAAAAAGAAAACTATTTAATTTTCAAAATATAAAACATTATCTCTCGGGCAAAAGACAAATTCCTTAACAATGCTATCGCACGAGGCGCACAGATTGGCCGCGGCTACGGACGAAATTGCGATAAGGTTCGACAACCCTCGAATTAAAGTACACGTAGAGAGCGCTGCCGCTATGGCCAGGAGTGCTCGACCAGTAGAACGCGGTGACACCCGCACCGTTGACCTTAATAGGAATCCGGTTGCCAGCAGCCGGAAGGAATACCGCGCCAGCTGCCTCCATGGCATCCCAGCAGTCACCTGCAGTGTAAACATTTGCAGTCCATCCAGTTGTGGCTTGCGGAACAAAAGCACCGCTGCCATTGTTTTTCATCGGATCGGTGAAATCGTCAGGAAGGATGATGATGCCATTATTACCGCCAACGGTAGCATAGCCAAACTTTTGGGCGGCATTGCTGCGGGTTTCGAACAGGTATCGCCATTCTGTGGCTAAGGGTGTGTACCAGTCGTTATGACCATTGAGAGTGCCCTGGAAGTCAGTGCTCCACGTGTAGTCCTCGGCATTGTCTGATGTGTACAACGGGTCCTTGCCTTCGCCCCATGTACCAAAACCGAAGAGGTCAACCCAGTCGGATGTGTCCCATGTAACATCAGTACTTTGGCAAAAATCCCACTGGTTCGGAGCGAAACGCCACCCCTCGCCTTCTTTGTACTGAAGGTTGCCGGGAGAAAAACGCACAGTCTTGGTGTCGCTTACCGAAAACAC
>OMYA01000017.1 GCA_900315175.1 uncultured Bacteroidales bacterium | reverse complement strand
GATGTGTTATGAACGAAGAACAGTATTACACGAATTTTCAAAAATATATTTTGAGAACGCCATTGCTTCCGATAAACAACATCAGGCAGCTGGTGAAAGACGGTGTCATCACCAAAGAATCATTGCTCAACATGTGTGACGATGAAACCGTGATGGAGGCATTGTTCATCGCGTCGCCGTCATTTTACAGGGAAGTGCAGAAATGGCGTGAAGGCAAATTGCCCAACAGCAAGGAAGAAGACAAGGTGATGCAGGGAGTGTACCGATATATCGCAAGAATGTGCACGCGTTGCACGCCTTTTGGAATGTTCGCTGGCATCACCGCAGGCACAGTCGCCGATAAGACAGAAATAAAAATGTCGCCCAAAGAAACGAACATCACGAATGTGCGACTCGACATGAACTATGTCTGCGCCCTCGCCAAAGACATCGCCGAGATTCCTGAAATAAAAGAGCAAATCCTGTTCTATCCAAATAACAGCATGTACCGTATCGGCGAGAAAATGCGCTATGTCGAGTATTCTTTCAACAACGCCCGCCGCAGCCATCATATCTCGGCCGTCGATGCCTCGGAATACCTGATGAAAATCATAACCGAAGCCAAACAGGGACGAAGACTTATTCATCTGGCTCAACTTATCGTCGATGACGAAATCACCATCGACGACGCCAAAGGTTTTATCGATGAGGTGGTGGCTTCACAGCTTCTTACAGCCGAGCTCGAGCCGACTGTCATCGGCGCCGACCCTTTGGAGCAGATGATTGCCGTTCTTGACAAATATACCGATAACGCTGTCGCGACAGATATCAAAAACAAGCTTATCGGCATCAACGAGTTAATAAAACAACCCAAGCGATACAACGATATCAAACAGCTTCTATCGGCATTCACCACCGCTTATGACGAGAAATTCCTGTTCCAAGCCGACATGCTGCTGAAACCCGCAGTGAACACTGTAAGCCCAGACATTCCTGACAAGGTCTTTAAAGCCGTGACATTCTTAAACCGCGTCACGCCATATTTTGAAAACGAGAATCTGCGCCGTTTTAAAGAGGCTTTTTATGCGCGCTACGAAGATGAGGAGATACCGCTTGCACAAGCTCTCGACAACGAGACAGGCGTCGGATACCTGCAAAACACCTATTCAGGTATAACACCTTTAGTCGATAACATAGTGTTTCCCGCAGCACAGCAAAGCTACCAAAGCTCAACAGCCCTGCCTTTTCATCTTATGATGCAGCAGAAACTTGCCGACACATTGCAACATGGTGAAAGACAGGTCTCTCTCGATGAATCGGATTTGAATATCTTCGAAGCGAAATGGGACGACACCCAAGAAACACTTTCCGCTTTCATCGAGATGATCGACGACAAACGTTTTGTTGTCAAGACTGCCGGTGGCGCCAGTGCGGCTTATCTGATCGGACGTTTCTGCCATCTTGACAAGGAAATCCTTGGTCTCACCCAGGAAATCATACAAAGAGACGAGGCAAACAAAGACTGCATCTATGCCGAGATAGTGCATCTCCCGGAGTCGCGCGTGGGAAATATACTTCATCGCCCGACAATAAGACAATACGAAATACCTTATCTGGCACAGTCGTCGCTCCCAACAGAAAACCAGATAGATCTTGACGATCTGATGGTCTCGGTAAGATACGACAAAATACTGCTCCGTTCGAAGAAACACAACAAACTGGTGATACCTCGTCTGACGACGGCCCACAACTACAGCTTCAACGCTCTGCCAGTTTACCAGTTTTTGTGCGACATGCAAAACTATGAGAAACGCGGAGGCTTCAATTTCTCGTGGGGATCCATCGAGAACACCATGCCATATCTGCCGAGAGTTGTTTATGGTGATGCCATACTGTCGTTGGAAACATGGAATTTTTTCAAAAAAGACATTGACGGTCTGAACAAAATAAAAGACACAGATGAACGCATCGACAAATTCATGGAGATGGCCAAGAAAAAAAACATTTCTAAAGAGGTGCTGCTTGAAGACAATGATAACGAGCTCTTTTTCAATCTGACCAACCGTTTCTGCGTGAAGGCTCTTCTTGACTACATAAAGAAACGTTTCAGCTTCACTCTTAAGGAATTTCCTTTTGCCAATGAAAACAGTCCTGTGAAATCAGCAGAAGGGTGTTATGCCAATGAAATAATATTTGCTTATTATAAAAACGGAAAAGAACAATGACACGAAATTTCCCGCCAGGTAGCGAGTGGCTATTTTATAAGATTTATTGCGGTTACGGCACTGCCGATGAACTGCTTGTCGAATTGATTGGCAAACTGTCAAAGCATTTCATTGACAATGGTCTTGTCGACAGCTGGTTTTTTATCCGATATGCCGATCCGAATCCCCATATCCGGCTGAGATACCATTTCAGCGACCTTTCAAATATCGGTAAAGTCATGATGGCAGTGACAAAGGCATTGCAGCCATATTTTGAGACCGGACAGGTCAACAGAATCATGATCGATACTTACAAACGTGAGATTGAGCGTTACGGTGAGACGACTATCGAGCTTTGCGAGAAACTGTTCCGTCACGACAGCGAGATGGTAACCGACATGCTCTCCACCATCGAATACCTTCCGGAGAAAGAAACATACAGATGGCTGTTCTCCCTGAAAGACATCGACACCATGCTCTCTGATTTCGGCTATTCGCTCGAAGAGCGTCATACGTTGGCCAAATCATTGGCCGACGGCTTTGGAAAAGAGTTTAATATCAACGAATCGACAATACAGCAGTTCAGCAATATATACCGCACATCAAAAAACAATATTTTCAAGTTCATGCATGGCGGTGATGAGCAGTCTGGCGGCCTTTACAGCTTGATAAATCAAAGATCCGAAAAGACAAAAGACATCGTGCGGCAGATGCTTGATATGTGTCCCGACCGAAAACGTCTTGAAAACATCGTACACAGCCTCATCCACATGACGATGAACCGCATTTTTGTGGCCCAACAGCGCAAACATGAGGTTGTTTTATATGGTTTCTTGGAGAGATATTACCGTTCAGAAGTGGCAAAAAATAAATATTGTACCAACCAATTAACTTAACCCTATGAAAAACAACATCTGGAAATTAGGAAAAAACAAATTCACATGAACTGGCATCCTAAATTCATAGTCACAACTAGAATTGGGGTGTAAAACTTAAAACACAAAGAAAAAAATTCAAAAAAAAATTATTAACAATTAAAATACTAAAAAAATGAAAACAAAAAAATTAAATCTTAACAAGCAGGTGGTTTCAAATTTGAATACTATTAACGGCGGTTATGCCCCAACACATGATTGCGGCGAAGGCACTGACCCTATCCTTCCTATAGAGTCTCTTGTTTGTTTCCCTGTTTTAACAATCAAATGCATCACAAAACTGGATTCTGTTTGCCAATGCTGGTAAACCTATATAATTATTAGCATTTGTCCAACAGCGAGAAGTTGGCGATAAAAAAACCAACTTCTCGCATCCTAAAACAAACCTATTTAGACAGATAAACCATGAAAATATCTTTTCCCTTCTTCCCCCAGCACGACGCAATGGACTGCGGTCCGGCCTGTCTCCGCATGATAGCGAAGCACTACGGGAGACATTACACCCTTGAGAGCCTGCGCAAGAAAAGCCACATCAGCCGCGAGGGCGTAAGCATGCTCGGTATCAGTGCGGCGGCTGAAGAAAAAAATCAACAAAAAACTTGCATAATTGGTTTTTTGT
>OMYA01000018.1 GCA_900315175.1 uncultured Bacteroidales bacterium | reverse complement strand
GCCGATACATCTGACGGTAATGCTGTTTAAACAGCTTTTCGAGTTTCTTTTGATCTGTCATACACTTATACTACACATGAAAATCGATTTACTAAACCCTAAAACGACATTTTTTTATGAAGATGTATATATCCGTAGAATACTTCTTATTTTTCGCTGCTCCAAAATTTGTTTATTCAGAAATTATTCGTAACTCTGGCTACGCCGAAATTACTCCGTCTCGACAAAAAAGGAACGAGTTTCTTTGTTTTGTTCTCAACTTTTTGTAACTTTGTCGCGGAAATCATTTAAGCGGTATGGACTATGACATTCTTAAATCAGTTTCACAAGGAAGTGACGGAGCGCAAGATGCGGAAAATAGCCGAATCGAAGCAATCACCGATGAGCTCCGCCGACGCTGCGAGCTATATGAAACGCAACGTGGAACTGGCCAAGCACATGTGACACCCTTATTATGATTGACACCTACACGGCCGCCCTCGGTTTCGAGAAAGTGGACGGCGAAGGTCGCTTCTCCAACGGCAGTTTTCTTGTTTGGGATGTCATTCCCCGCAACGTCCTTGTTGACCGCGATGGTGACATCTTCGTCGTCGATGCTGAAATCAAACGCATTTGATATACCTGCCACAGCGATAAGGGCGAGCATGATGGTAATGATGTTTTGCTTGTTCATAAAAATATTTTCTGTTTAGAATGTTTATTTCGAATTAATTTCGTAATTTTGCAGCCGAGAACAAAAAGATTACGATTATGACAGCAATAGAGTTACGTGCGGAATTGTTCCGTGAGATGAGTCCCCTTCTTGACAATGAGTCGGCAATGACAAAGATGCTGGCTTTTGTGAAGTCGTTGGTTCCTGCGAAAAAAACGAAGACGGAATCAGATTGGGCTAACCGTTTTGCAGCAGAAGAAATAATCAGTGATATTCGCGAAAGTAGAACAGCTAATAGCAGAGAGTTTGAATTATGAAAAAGTATCTGCTTGACACGAGCATTTGTGTGTTCCTTTTCCGCGATAATCATGATGTGGCTCAACGGATGAACAAGATAGGTCGTGAACGTTGTTTCATCTGCGACGTAGTGCTGGCCGAATTGCGTTACGGCGCATACAAGAGTAATCGTACGGAGGAGAATCTGAAGTTGATAGATGATTTCGTAAAGGAAATAAAGGTTCTGCCTTTTGCCGACAGTATCGATGTTTATGCCCAAGAGAAGTTGCGCTTGAAGGATAGTGGAAAACCCATTGAGGATTTCGATCTTCTCATAGGCTGTGCTGCGAAAGCTGCCGGTCTGACGGTAGTAACTCACAATGTGAAGCACTTTAGTCATATCGAGGGTCTTGATATAGAGGACTGGATAAAATGAGTTAATTTGTTCTCTGTAACGGAATCACGGGGTCGGTTCTCCTGATCATTTTCAAGAGTCTGATATCTCTATGCTTTATTACCTGTCTCATTCGCATTTCACTTAATTTGAAAAATGATCAGAAGAACCGACCCCATGATCCGCGGTTTGTAGGTAATGTCGGGTTCTCCATAATCCTTACTGTTTTTTGAAAGTTCGACATAAAGTGAATGGGTCACATCTTCTTATATATGCTATACGGAAGATTCTTGTTGATGATGGCGAGGACGTGCCAGCGCTTGGTGACGTATGCCTTGGATTTCTGCTTGCGGATGGCGGCGATAATCTGACTGGCGACCTTTTCGACGGGCATCACCCAGAAGAGTCTTTCGCCTTTTGCCATTGCTGTATCGACAAGGCCGGGGCGGATGTCGATATGGTTGCCGCTCTTATAAGCCTTCTTACGCATGGCTTCCATGTAGTTGATTTGATAGGCTTTCGACGCGCTGTAGGCAGGAGCCATAGACTCGCCACGCAGTCCACCGGCCGAGGTGATGGCGACGAGGTGGCCGTGGCCTTGTTGCTCGAATATGTTGTAAAGTGTATCGACAACGAACGTCCAACCAGTAACATTAGTGTCGATAGTCGGACGCTCTACGGCGTAATCCAATGGGGTATTGATGTCACCCGTTCCAGAACAGACGACAGCAAGGTCGATGTCTTTCAGTTCGGCACGGAGGGCGTCGATGGCTCGCGCAATTTCGTCCTGCTTGGTGACGTCTGCCGTGGCGGTGACGGTCGTATCAGGATACTCTTGCCGCAATTCGTCAAGCAGATTTGCCCGTCGTCCTACGATGCCGATAAGGTTACCGTCGGCGGCATAATTTTCGTAGAGTGCCCTGCCAATGCCAGAGGTTGCTCCAATGATTATGATTGTTTTCTTGTTCATGTTCACTTCTTTATCATACACCATAAACCCACAAGCACTAAAGGAATGCTCAGCAACTGTCCCATATCAAGAAGCATACCCTGTTCGAAATCCACTTGTT